>DAHUXH010000017.1 GCA_027307235.1 Vulcanimicrobiota bacterium
CGCATCCAGTTCCAGCCCCTTCCCGAGACCGAATCGCTGAAAGCCTTGTGTGTACTGCGCGAGCGTCTGCGGCGTTGCCGACGGTGCGACGGTGAGTTGGTATCCGTTTTCGAGAACGACGTGCCCCTTGTCGACGGCGCACGTGCTAAAGCCGACGGTCGGCCGGTTCAGCGACGCGAGCAGGCGCCCCGGGCCGCCGCACGGATCGGAGGATTGGTCATCGGCACGTGCGATCGCGGCCGGAAGCAGTGCGGCGACGGCGGCCGCCACAAAGAGGCTGAGAAGTGAAAAAGCGGTTCCGCGCACGGCGAACCCCTGTTCGCAGCGGAAGAGCCTCGCCCTCTCAAGTTCGTGCTCGAAGAAGGATCGCCTATAATATTTGCGAATGATTCGCGAATATGGAGACGAGAAGGCACCATCGGTGCCGCCACTCCGGCGGAGCGACCTGCGCGCGATGCGCTCCTCGGCCCGCGCTGCGCGTGGCCGGGCTCTTCGCCAATTTCGTCGACACCCTAGGCAACCGTCCGCCGCCAGCCGTCCCTTCGTCTTTCCCACACCTCTGATTCACTCGTTCTGAAGGGACGTTTTTCCATGCGTGATTATCTCTCGCGCTGCCTCATCGTGGCAGCCGCGCTCGTCTGTTCATGCCTTTCCGTTCCCCGGCCGGCCCTCGCAATCGGAACCGCCGTGCTCGCCGGGACCGTGACGTTCGATGCCGCGCCGGTCTCCGGCGCGACCATCACCGCCACCGGCAATAACGTACGTCTCGAAACCCACACCGATGCGCAGGGACGCTTCGCTTTCACATCGCTCGGCGTTGGAAGCTATCATCTCCAGGTAGACGGGCAAGGGACGGCGACGTCGTTCGACGTCGACCTTACCGCTTCGGGTGCGACGTTGGCGATCGAACTCCATCCGCGTGAGATCGGCCGCGCCCTCGCACGCTCGTCATCGGTGCGCGGATCGGGAACCGATCTGACACTGAACCAGACGCAACTAACGCGAACGCCCGCAAGCACGAATTTCCCGAGCTTGCTGCTGCAACTGCCGGGCGCCGCGCGCGGCGCCAACGGCGTGGTGCACATCAACGGCGACCACGGCGACATCAACTATATCGTCGACGGCGTTCCCATTCCGCAGGAACTCAATCGCGACATCGGCACCGAATTCGACCTCGCCAACGTGTCGTTCATCGACGTCATCGAAGGCGCGTATCCGGCGCAGTACGGCGAACGTTTCGCCTCGGTGATCAACGTGAGCACGCGCACAGGCACCGGCGCGCCCGGCTTGTCCGGCTCGCTCGATTCGGGATCGTTCGGCCTCATCAATGGTGAACTGAGCGCGCACGAACGCCTCGGCGCCGGTGCGCTGGTCGTTGCGCTGCGCTCGAGCCGCAGCAATCGTGCGCTCGACCCGCCCAATTTCGATTCCCCGCACGATCGCGGGAGCGATCTCAACCAGTTCGTTCGCCTGACGATGCCGCACGGATTGGATTACTTAAACGTCACATTCAGCCACTCGTACCAAACCTACCAATTGCCCGTCGACGTCGCCGCGGGCGAGCCGGCCGGCACCGACGACAACGAGACGCAAGACGACACGTTTGCCGCGCTGCAATACCGGCACGCCATCGGCGATCACGGTCTGTTGTCGTTTGGTCCGGCCTTCAAAGTGTCCCACATTCGCGATTTCGGCGATCTGGCCAACGATTTCACGTTCGGCGAGAATCTCAATGTCGAAGCGGGCGGTTCCGCGACCGATTGCGCTAACGCGCTCACGACTCCCGCGGTCTACACGATCTTGACATGCGGGTATTCCCTCAACGGCGATCGCACCGCCCGCGATGAGCGCTTCAATCTCGACTACGTCGTGCGCAGCAGCGCACATGACGTGCGTGCGGGAGCCGCATACGACGCGACCGGCGTCGCGAAGATCTTCGCCGTCACGCTCCAACCCAACAACTTCCTGTCAGGACTGTTGACGCCGTCCACGCCGGGCGCGCCGGGCGCGTCGCGCGCGCCCTACACAGTGGTCGATCGCGCACCGAATAGCGGTCACACACAGGAAGCCTACCTTCAAGATAGCTGGCGCATGGGCACGGGCTACCAGGTCGACTACGGTGTGCGCATGGATGCGTTTCAACTCGCCTCCAGCGAGTTTCAGAACGCCGCATCGCAGATCAGCCCGCGCATCAAGGTCACGCGGCTCTTCGGGGAGCGTTCCAGCGCTTACGTATACTACGGACGATTCTTCACGCCGTTTTCGTTTGAGAATGTTTCACCGTCGGCGGCTCAGACGCTCAATCTGCCGTTGCAGCAGCAAGTCGCCGCATTCGACCTGCGGCCGCAGCGCGATTCGGTCTACGAAGTGGGCGGACACCTTCCGCTCGGATCGGGTGATCTCGGCGTGCGTGTCACGCAGAGGAATGCGACGGACTTGATCGACGATACGCAGGTTGGCGTCACGCTGCTCCACCAGGACATCAACTTTCAGCGGGGCCGCATCGCGACGCAATCCGCGTACTACCAAGTGCCGATGGCGCGCGAGGGACGCTTCTACGCATCGATCAATCACACGTACTCAGTCAACAAAGGATGCGAAACGCAATTGCTCGCACCGTGCTTCGGCTCGCCCACCGATTGGACTCCGGCCGATCACGAGCAACGTTGGGGTGTGACGGCCGGTATGCTGCGCAATGACGCGAGCGGCGGGTGGTTCTCAGCCGATGGCGAGTACGGGAGCGGTTTGTCATCGGCAAGTTGCCCGGCCGGTACTCCGGGCTTCTGTAAGCGCACACCGCACGTGGTGTTCGATGCTGAGAAAGGCTTCGCCATTCGCCCGGGAACCGCGATCACGCTGCGCATCGGCAACGTGTTCAACGATCGCTACATGATCACGCTCCAGAACGCCCAGGGCAATCACTTCACAAGCGGCAGAAGTATCGATCTGGGCCTGCGCTTCCAATAAGGAAAAGCGGTGCTTTCCGTCAGGCCTTCGTTGCGGAGAGGCTAAAGTGTACGGTAGTACACTTCGCCTCTCCGTGCCTCGGCCTGACGGAAAGCACCGCTTTTCCCGGGTGACGGGCGAGTTGTTGCGTTCGCGGGTGTTACTCTGGGAGCTGGTAGTGGGCGGAGCGTCCGGCTCCTTCGCTGCGCAGGATGCCTTTTGTGACAAGGTCGCTGAGATCGCGCAGCGCGGTGTCTTTCGATGTGCCGGCAAGACGCGCCCAATTGCGGGTGTTGAGTTTACCCTCGTAACCATGGAAGACGAGGGTGAGCATCTTCTTCTGGCGTTCGTTGAAGACGACGTGTGAATGGGCACTCCAAAAGCGGTTTGCACGCAACACATGGTCTAGTGTGAGGTTCACCGTGCCGATCGCGTTCGCATAGGCCTGCAAGAACCACACGATCCAATCCGTGACGTCGGTCGTGCCGCTCTGGGCGCGTTCGAGCATCTCGTAGTACGCCTTCAGTTGAGCGCGTATCTGTTTGGACATGCTGAAGAAGCGCTGCGGCGATTCGTCGTCTTGCGCAAGCGCCATATCGGCGATTGCGCGTGCGATTCGGCCGTTGCCGTCTTCAAAGGGATGCACCGTGACGAACCACAGGTGTGCAAGTGCGCTGCGGACGAGACCGTCGTCGCTTCGAACGCTGAACCACTCGAGGAAGCGCGACATTTCGTGTTCAAGGCGGTCGGCCGGCGGAGCGATGAAGTGCGTGATCGGCGAGCCGTCTTTGCGGTTGCGGCTATACACGCCGATCGGTCCGGAGCGCCATCTGCCGACGGCAATGCGACGGCCGTCAGAGCGGCCATTCGGAAAGAGTCCCGAGTGCCAGGCGAAGAGACGCGCTGCGGTGAGCGGTTCGGCATAGTTCCGAGTCGCGTCGACCGTCATCGCGGCGACGCCAGCGGCTCGCGCATCTGCCGGTGCGATGGCAGCCTCCGGCATGCCGAGATGGAGCGCGACTGACGAGCGGACTGCGGCGTAGTCGATGTGTTCGCCCTCAATTTCGGACGTTTCGATCGCATCGGTGGTGAGGGTATCCAAGGATGCGTCGTTTCGTTGCTCAAGACCGATCTGCGCCATACCCGCGGACAGCTCGCCTTGTTGGCGCCGCGCAAGGCCGAGCGGCTGGAGAAGCTCGGCTGCCCGATAGTGGAGGCCGGGCCAGTCCGGCTGCTGCCAGATGTAGAATCGCCGCATATTATGCTAGGATTATGCCAGAGATAGTATCATTTTGCAATAAATCACCGCAGATGATGCGGTGATTTAGTTTCGAAATCGCCGCAGCGGCGCTTCTTTAGACCGTGACGGTGAGCCCGCGTTGGGCAACGGCGGCTGTCCAGCCGCGTTGCTGGTGCGCGAGGGCGGCGAGGGCGGTTGCGGATTCGGGCTCGCCATGCACGGCGTAGAGGTGCGGCGTGGTCGTGCAGGTGCCAAACCAGCGCGTGAAATCATTGCGATCGGCGTGCGCGCTGAATCCCTGCAGGCTCATGATTTTGGCGCGGACCGCAAGGGTGTCGCCGTAGATACGCACGCTCGGTGCGCCGTTGACGAGCACATGTCCGAGCGTTCCCGCTCCCTGATACCCCACGAAGACGATCACGGCGTTGTCGTCGGACAGATGGTTGTGGAGATGATGCAGGATGCGCCCGCCCGAGGCCATGCCGCTGGCGGAGATGACGACGTGCGCGCCTTTGAGCCGGTTGAGCTGCTTCGATTCTTCGGCCGTCCGGTGGACGGTGAGATTGTCGCAGCCGAACGTTGCGATGTCGCACCCGGCGGGAAGCGAGCGGTGCGCGTTCGGAAAGTTCGCGAAGAGGTCGTCGACCTTCTCGGCCATCGGGCTATCGAGGTGAATCGGCAACCCGGCGAGTTTCGTGTCGGCCGCCTGCAGCCGCCCGATCGCGAACAGCAGCATCTGCGAGCGCTCGACCGCGAACGCCGGGATGACGACGGCGCCGTTGCGCGCGATTGCGTCGAGCAGCGCGGCATGCAGCCCGTCGATGGAGTCCTCGGGATGAACGCGATCGCCGTACGTCGACTCGCTGACGATGACGTCGGCGGCGCCGATCGCATCGGGATCGAACAGCAGCGGACGCCCATAGCGTCCGAGGTCTCCGGAGAACACCGCACGCGCGCCGTCGAGGTCGATCTGCGCGAAGGCTGATCCGACGATGTGCGCGGCATTGCGGTACGTGACGCGCGCGACGCCGAGAAGATCGAACGTCTCGCCGAGATCCTGTGCGTGCACGAGGCGCATCGCGGCGGCGACGTCGGCTTCTTCGTAGAACGGAAGCGGCGGGTGATGGCTGTGCTGATAGCCGTGTACGTGCAGTTCTTCTTGCAGATGCGCGGCATCGTCGAGGACGATCTGCATCAGCGAAGCGGTTGGTTTCGTCGCGAAGATCGGTCCGCGAAAGCCGTCGCGGACGAGTTTGGGAAGATAGCCGACATGATCGATGTGGCCGTGCGTCACGACAACCGCGTCGATCTCGCGCGCCTCGACCGGCAACGGCGCATGGTTGAGCGCATCGGCGTTTCCAAGTCCCTGAAACAGACCGCAATCGACGAAGAAGCGTTTGCCTTTGCACTGGACGAGATGCTTGCTTCCCGTGACGGTGCCGGCGGCGCCCACGAACGTGATCTCAGCCACGGGTTTCCTGCGCGATCCTGGGGCGAGGCGCGGGAACTGCTTGACGGTTGAATGCGGCCGACGTCGGGATCGACTCCGACAGATACTTGTCCAAGCACGCATCCACCAAATCTTCGGGCACGTCGTTCGTGACGATGATCGCGCCGGTGTCTTTCTTGACGAGCGCGGCGATGCGTGTGAGTTCGTTCGAGATGCCGCCGGAGTTGGTGACGATGCCGATGAGTTTGCCTTCGTCGAACGCGATCGAAAACTCGCCGAGCGTGCCGCTGCGGCCGCCGATGTAGAGCACGAAGTCGGAGGAGTGAATGTTGTGCGTTTCGCGGCCCATCAATCCCGAGCCGGTGAACACGATCGAGGTGTACGGCTGCAGCGGCGAATTGTAGAGATTGACGTGCTCTTCGCGCGATAGCGCGGGCGAAACGCCCAGGCTCATTCCGCCGGCGTCGTTGGCGCCGAGCACGGCGGCATGCGGCAAGCCGGGGCAAGCGCCGGTAACGATGGTGGCGCCGCGCTCGGCGATGCGCCGACCGAGTCGCCGGGCAAGATCGAGTTGTTCCGCCGTAATCTCTCCGCCCGCCGAACCCATCACGCCGATCTGGATCTTCATACGATTGGTCGGTTGTTCTCAACGGCGCCGGCGCCCTCTCTGGACCGGCGCAAAGTAAGATGGCGCGCCATGCTCGAAACACACGCGCATGGCGCAACGCGATCAATTAGACGTCGATGTTCTCTTCGTGGGAGGCGGCCCGGCTAGTCTGGCGGGCGCGATTCGGCTTGCACAGTTGGCAAAAGTCGCAGGCCGCGAGCTGGAAATTCTCGTCATCGAGAAGGGTGGAGAGATCGGCAGCCACGGTATCTCCGGCGCGGTCATGGACCCCCGCGCGCTCGATGAACTGCTGCCGCAGTGGCGCACCTCCAACGCGCCGATCGAGTCGGCGGTCACGACCGACGAGATGTGGTTTCTCACGGCGGGCGGCAAGATCAAGGCGCCGATCACACCGCCCCAACTCAACAATCATGGCAAGTACGTCTGCTCGTTGCAGAAGATGGCGCGATGGCTCGGCGAGCAAGCCGAGGCAGCGGGCGCTCAAGTCTTCCCGGCGTTCCCCGGGCAAGAGCTGTTGTGGGACGGCGACCGCGTTATCGGCGTTCGCACCGGGGACAAAGGGCTCGACAAAGACGGCAAGCCTAAATCGAATTACGAACCGGGAGCCGACATTCATGCCAAAGTGGTCGTGCTCGGTGAGGGGCCGCGTGGAACGCTGACAAAGCAGGCCATCGCGAAGCTGCGTCTCGACGCCGGATGCGAGCCGCAAGTCTATGCCGCGGGCGTGAAAGAGATTTGGCAGTGTCCGCAAGGGACGGTGAGAGCCGGCAGTGTGATTCACACCCTCGGCTATCCGCTCGATGCGCAGACATTCGGCGGCGGCTTCATCTACGGCATGGCCAATGACGTGCTCGACATCGGTTTGGTCACCGGCCTTGACTACAAAGACCCGACGACCGATCCGCACAACGAATTTCAGCGGTATAAAGCCCATCCGGCCATTCGCAAAATGCTCGAAGGTGCGACACTCCTGCGGTATGGTGCGAAGGCCATTCCCGAAGGCGGCCTCTTCGCGATGCCGCGCAATTACGCCGACGGACTGCTGATCGTCGGCGACTCCGCCGGATTCCTGAACGGCATGCGACTCAAGGGCATTCACCTCGCGATCAAATCCGGCATGATGGCCGCCGAGACCGCATGGGAAGCGCTGTCGGCCGATCGATTCGATCAAACCCAACTCGCGTCGATCGCGACCAAGTTCCGCAACTCATGGGCATACGACGAGATGCGCAGCGCGCGCAACTTCCATCAAGCCTTCAACGGCGGATTGATTCCGGGGATGCTCAACGCGGCGCTCTCGACGGTCACAGGCGGACGCGGTTTCGGCGTTGCCGATCGCTTGCACGGCGAAGCCGGTTACGAGCGCATGGAGAAACGCGGGTACAATCCGCCGCTCTCGCCGCGCGCGATCATCGACAAGGTCGTCACGTTCGACAAGCTCACCGACGTCTTCAACAGCGGCACGATGCATGAAGAAGACCAGCCGTGTCATCTGCACGTCGCCGACACGAACATTTGCCGCGACCGCTGCACCGTCGAGTACGGCAATCCGTGCCGTCACTTCTGTCCGGCGGCGGTGTACGAGCCGATGTTCGAGCGCGGGCAGGACGGGCGCTTCGAGGGACGCTTGCAGATCAATTTCACGAACTGCGTGCATTGCAAGACGTGCGACATCGCCGATCCGTATCAGATCATCACGTGGGTTCCGCCGCAGGGCGGTGAGGGCCCGGTGTACACGGGGCTGTAGTGTTCGGTTCGGATGTTGCCATCGTGGGCGGCGGGCTGATCGGCCTGTCGCTTGCGTTTGAACTGGCGCGACGCGGAGCCAACGTGCGCGTCTTCGAACGCGGCGAGGCGGTGAAGGCCGCGTCATGGGCTGGCGCGGGAATGCTCGCGCCCAACAGCGAGGGTGAGATGCCGCCGGCGCTGCGCGCCATCTGCGAGAGATCGCTTGCGATGTATCCGCAATTTGTCGATGATGTCCGCTCGGCGGGCGGCGTCGATCCGAAGCTGCACCTCGATGGGATCGTGTCGGTGTACGCGGAGCCGGACGATCGCGCGGCATTCGATGCGGCGGTGCTCGATCTGCAGCGGCGCACGGTGCCGTTCGCTCCGCTCGCGGTGCGCGACGTGCGTGCGCTCGAACCGGCGCTGAGCGCCGAGGTGAAAGCCGGCCTGCTCGTGCACGGAGAGGGGCATGTGGACAATCGCAGACTCGGCCGCGCGCTGCGGGCCGCATGCGTCGCGCGCGGCGTGGCGATCGTTGAAAACGTCGAGCACCTGCGCGTTGAGAGCGATGCGCGGCGCGCGCTCGGCGTGCGCAGCAGCGCCGGATACGTACCGGCGACTGCGATCGTGAACGCAGCCGGCGCATGGGCGGGCGAGATTCCCGGTGTCCCGGCATCGTCGACGCCCGCGATGATTGCGGTGAAGGGGCAGATGCTCGCACTTGCCGCCCCGAACGGCTTGGTGCGTCACCCCGTCTATTTTCCGGGCGGCTATGTCGTGCCGCGTGACGACGGACGTCTGCTGATCGGCGCGACCGTCGAACGCGCCGGGTTCGATGTGCGCACCACCGCTCACGGCATCTCGTCGCTGCTCACCGCGGCATTGCGGATCGCGCCGTCGCTGCGCGATTTCGCGGTGACGGAAACATGGGCGGGCATCCGGCCGGGAACTGCCGATGGCCTGCCGTTTCTCGGTGCGACGCCGCTCGACGGCTATGTTCTGGCGACCGGACACTACCGGAACGGCATCTTGCTGGCACCGCTCACGGCCGTGCTGGTTGCCGACGCGATCGAAGGCCGGCATGACGCTTGCGCGCCGTTCTCGGTTACACGCGCGCACGGCACCGTGGGAAGCGGCGCCGTATGACCATCACCGTGAACGGCGAAACGCGTGAGGTCGAACCGAATGTGACCATCGAGCAACTGCTCGAACAAATAGGTGCGCCGCACAGGGGAATCGCCGTTGCGAAGAATGACACGGTGATCCGCCGCGAGCACTATTCCACACAACACGTCCGCGACGGCGATCGCATCGAGATCATTCGCGCCGTCGCCGGTGGGTAACATCATGAACGACACCTTGACGGTGGGAACGTACGAATTCGAGTCGCGATTGATCGTCGGGACGGGAAAGTACCCGTCGATGGAGGTCATGGCGCGCGCGCACGTTGCGAGCGGCGCACGGATGGTCACCGTCGCGATCCGGCGGATCGATCTGGGCGATCCGGGCGGCAAGACGCTGCTCGACTACGTCGATCGTTCACGGATGCGCATTCTCCCGAACACCGCCGGCTGCTACTGCGCGAAAGACGCGGTGTTGACCGCGCAACTCGCGCGCGAACTGCTGGAGACCGATCTGATCAAGCTCGAAGTGATCGGCGATGCGCAGACGCTCTATCCAGACACGCGCGAGACGCTGCGTGCCGCCGAAGCATTGGTCAACGACGGCTTCACCGTTTTACCGTATATCGGTGACGATCCGATCGCGTGCAAGCAGCTCGAAGAGCTGGGCTGCGCGGCAGTGATGCCGCTGGCCGCGCCGATCGGCAGCGGGTTAGGCGTGTGCAATCCGTATTCGATTCGGATCATCAAGGAGCGCGCGAACGTGCCGGTGATCGTCGATGCCGGCGTCGGGACGGCGTCGGATGCCGCGATCGCGATGGAGCTCGGCGTCGATGCGTTGCTGATGAACACCGGCATCGCCGCGGCGAAGGACCCTGTGCGCATGGCCGAGGCGATGAAATACGCGGTGATCGCAGGCCGGCAGGCCTTTCTCGCCGGACGCATGGAGAAGCGGCTCTATGCGGCGGCATCCAGCCCCATGGAGCACGTGATCGTCACCGGTTCATAGGAGGAACGATGTACCAAGAAATCACGGTGGAAGAATTGGCGCAATGGCGTGACGATGATCGATCGTTCGTCTTGCTCGACGTGCGCAACAACGATGAGGTGACGATGGCGGCGTTGCCCGGTGCAGTGCATATCCCGATGCCGCAACTTCCCGATCGCATCTCCGAACTCGACGCCACCACGACGATCGCGGTGCTGTGCCATCATGGGAACCGCAGCGCACGTGTGGCGCAGTACCTCACCGGCAGCGGCTTCGCCGACGTCTTCAACGTCGAAGGCGGCATCGACGCATACGCTCTCCGCATCGACACCAGCATCCCGCGCTATTAGGCTCTTATTCGCTCAATGCGGCCACGGCTGCCATGACTTGGGCGGCGATGGCTTCTTCGCGCGGTTCGGGCAGTGTTGACGCCGTCCAGCGTTGTGGATCGAGCGGTGGTCCGAAGCGTATCGTAACTCGGCGCGGGCGTGGAAGCGGATGCTCGGGCAGCCAGGCCTCGAAGGTTCCGGCGATGTGTACGGGCACGATGGGTACCGGCTCTTTGATGACGAGCGAGCCGATGCCCGGGAGAAACGGTTGGAGAGAACCGTCCGTTGTCAGCCAGCCCTCCGGGAACCACACGACGATGTGACCGTGCCGCAACGCCTGCGCGGTCAGGTCAATCCCCGAGCGTGAGCCATACACTTGGCTGATCGGCACAATCCGCGCCAAACGGCTGAAGAGCCGGCGCCCGGCGTTCGAAAACATGATGTCGACGCTGCCGGTCCAGTAGACCTGTTGCAGCACCGCCCAGGGAAGCGCCGCAGCAAGCGCCGGTCCATCGGCATAGCTTGAATGATTGGGACACAGCAGATACGGGCCGCGTTTGGGGAGATGCTCCGCACCTTCGACGTGCAATCGAAAGATCGACTTGATCACGGTACGAATGACCGCGTTGCCGGCGTACCAGACACCGCGATCGATCACACCGATGGGTGCAAGAGTGGTTGCCTCCGCACCGGGCGCCTGTGCGGTTTTCGCGACAATGGCGGCGTCGAGCATATCGCGCACGGTGACAACGGGCGCAAGAGCGTTCTCTTCAAGGACGAGTCCGAGTTCACGCTCCAGGTCCATGGTGAGCGTGATCGCATCAAGTGAATCCACGCCAAGATCGAGCTGGAGACTCGTATCGAGCGACAACTTTTCGTTTGGAAAGCGATGCTGAAGCCACCTCCATAGCTGTTGCCCGGTCGGGTGCTCGAGAAGCGCACGGTCCGCGGCGGACATGGTTGCCTCGGCGGCACCGGTCTTGGCCATGCGTGCCGCCTGGTAGAGCCGCGGCAGCAGGTACCGCCGTAGTTTGCCGAGCGGAGTGCGCGGCAACGGTCCCTCGGTCAGCGCGAATCCGGCCAGCCGCATGTAGCCCGGCAGATTCTTTTCCGCCTCGGTGAGCGCGAGGCGAATCGTGTGTTCGGCAAGCTCGCCGCTCGATGCCGGCGCGGGCACGACGAGCGCGACGAGTTTGCCGGACTCGATCAACACCGCGAGTTCACTCACGGCGCTGCACTCGTAGGCGCGTTCGACGACATCGGGATCGAGTTTCTCGCCGCCGGAAAGCACCAATGTTTCACTCAACCGGCTTTGGACATAAAGATACCCGGCGGCATCCACCCGGCCGCGATCGCCCGTCTTGAACCACCCGTCGGCTGTGAACGCTCGGCGCGTCGCGGCATCGTCGTTGCGGTATCCGGCGAAGACGTTCGCGCCTCGAACCTCGATCTCGCCGGAGCCGTGCGTATCTGGTTGTGCGATGCGAAGCTGCACGCCGGGAAGCGGCTCGCCCGCACTCCCAATCCGGCTGCGGCCAGGGCGATTGAAGGTGACGATGGGAGATGTTTCGGTCAGACCGTAGCCGACGCGAACATCGAATCCCAGGCCGAGCAGCGATGCTTCGGTCGTTTCTTGGAGGGCTGCGCCGCCGCACGCGAGTCTCCAGAGCGCGGGGCCGATCTGCCGGCGCACGCGACGAAATGCCATCCGCCCGAAACCGAATCGACCGCGACGCGCGAGTGCGACGGAGACGCCGAGCGCTTGCGAAAATGCCCACCGCGCGATCGGTGCTTGCGTCTTGACTCCATCCATGATCGCGTGCAGCAGCGCGTCGTACAAGCGCGGCACGCCGACGAGCATGCTGACGTCCGCGATCTTCAGCGTCCGCGAAAGCTCCGGGCCGCTGATGCCGGCCGGTAGGACGATCGACGCTCCGATGCTCAACGGCAAGAGCAAGCCGACGACCAGCGGATACACGTGATGCAGCGGCAGCGGAAGCAGCACGCGGTCATGCGGTCCCAAGAGATCTTCCGCGACTAAGGCGCGGATATTGGACAGAACGTTGGCGTGGCTGAGCGGCACGGCTTTTGGGGTGCCCGTCGTACCGGACGTGTGTAAGAGAAAGGCGATATCGTCCGGCGCTGCGACCGGCTGTCCCGCGAGAGACGAGAGTGAAAGCGCTGACGGTCTGGATTGATCGGCCGAATAGATGAAACGACAACCGCTCGACGCGAGCAGTGCGCTGCGTTCAGTGTCGCTCTGGCGGACGTCGAGCGGCATCGCCGCGGCGCCCGCTGCGAGAATGCCGAGGCACGTGGCTGCCCACGCCGCGCTATTGGGAGCGACGATGGCGACCGGCTCGCCGGGAGCGACGCCATTGCCGCGCAGTTGTTCGGCGACACCGCGTGCGTTTCGGAGAAGATCGTTGAAAGAAACGCTCTCGGCGCCGCCGGGACCGACGGTGATCAGCGCCGGTTTCACGTCGTGATCCGCCAATCGATCGATCAGTTCTCGAAGTGTGCGGGCCCCGTTGTCAGGACTGATGCGGGTTGCGATGAGGAACCAGTGCACGGCGCCGTGCAACGGCGCGCGTTCGTGCGCCCAACCGCCGGCGATATCGTCGACGTGATGCGCGTGCAGTGACTCGATACGGAAATACGGCTCGACGAGCGCGCGCAGGTGAGATTCGTCGAAGAACGTGTGCGCCACACCGATCTCGTCACCCGCTGTCGGCGCAAACGTGACGTCGCTGATGCGCCGGCCGGCGCCGAAGCGCGCATCTTCGGTCGAACCGAACGTCGCAACGAACGGGGTTTCGGGTGCGAGCAGCGATGCAATGTGCGCGACGTCGCGGGCGATCGTCTCCGGCGTGCCGTGCAGCAGGGCATGCGTGGAGATGGCGCCGTCGAATGCGCGCTCGCCTGCGGGCGGCAGCGCGCCCCCGTCGGGGACGGAGAACACCGCGAAGCCGGCGCGCGTCAGCGCGGCGGAAGTGCGCCCGCTCCCGCTACCGATCTCGATGATGCGGGCGCCTGCGCGTCGGGATAGGCGTTCAGTGAGCACGGCGGCGAGCGGATGTGGCGTGCGCATGAAGTCGTGCTTCGACGGCGAAGGCGTTACGGCATGGCGAACGATGCGCTGATCGTCGTGGTAGGCGGCGATCACCTCGCCTTCGAGATTTGCCGCGAGTTATTGAAGACCGCAGGGCATCGCATCGTCCTTCTTTGGAAAGCCGACGAACGGCGTCCCGACCATTGGTTTGCGCATCAGGTGGCGGCGCTCACCCGTGAGTACGGCGCCGCCTTTTCCCATCTTGACGCATATCCCATGTCGCCTGACGCGCTCGTGGAGGCGGGGCTTCGCGGTGCTCCAGACGGCGAGCGCCCGTACGTGGTCGCGGTGTCGAGCGATGACCGGCTGAACTTGCGGGCGGCGCTGGCCGCGCGCGACGTGAACCCGAATGCGCGCATCACCCTGCGGCAATTCAATCCGCTGCTCGGCCACAAGATTCAGGAAGGGCTGCGCTACAACTGCACGGCGGTCTCACCCGCGGCGCAGGCCGCGGCGACGTATGCCGCCGCGGCTGTCGATCCCTCATGTTTCTTCGCGCTGCCGTTTCCGACGCTGGAGACGCTGGTCGCTCGCATCGCGCACCGTCGCACCCTCGAACGCAACGGCCGCGTTGCGCGTGCCGCCGGCCTGTTCGCGTTTTCCGATCAGAGCGCGGACGACCTCGGTATCACCGGAATGCGGGTCGAGGATGCCGAGGCCTCGCTTCGCGTGCGCGTCGTCGCAGTCAACGGCCGTTATCCGTTCGCATGCGATGGTGCGGACCCATCGGCGGAAGGCCGTCTTGACGACGCGTACCTCTTCGCGGGATCCGACCGCGTCGCGGCCTTCGGTCCGCTCGCCGAATTCAAACGCGTTCGCGAAGCGCGCGGGGGGACGCGTGCCACGACCCGTCGCGATCGCATCGCCGGAATGCTGCGCGATCTTCGCCTTGCGGTGCGGCGTTCCGAACCGATTCTGCGCAACGTGCTGTTGACGAGCCTGGCCTGCTACGTCGCCTTCGTCGTCTTCTTCGCGATCACCTTGCACATCAGCGTGCCGGCGGCGATGTACTTCGTCACGACCACGATGACCACCGTCGGCTATGGCGACATCACGCCGTGCAAGAATTGTGCGATCACGACCTCGCCGAGCGCCGCGCTCATGCTCTTCGTCGCGATGGCGGCGATGCTCGTCGGTATCGTCGTGTTCTCTGTATTCACGGCCACGATCACGTCTGCGCTGAACTCAGCGCAGACACGGCGCCTGCGCGGACTGCGCGCGATTCATCGCAGCGGACATGTGATCGTCTGCGGTGCGGGCAACGTCGGCACGCTGGTGATCGACTACCTGCGCGAACTCGGTGAGGAGGTCGTGGTGATCGAGCGCGATCCTGACACGCTGCTCGTGGAACTAGCGCGCGAACAAGAGATCGATCTGCTCACCGGGGATGCGACCAACGATGAAACGATCGCCTATTGTGCGCCGGAGCGTGCGAAGAGCCTGGTCGGCGTCACCAACAGCGACACGGCCAACTTGGAAGCCGCGTTAGGTGCAAAGACGCGGACGCGCGAGGCCAACTCCGGCGAATTACACGTCGTGTTGCGCATCGACGACCCGGTGTTCGGCGATTCGATCAAACGCCATTTCGGCATCCGTTCGTTTTCGACCACGGAGTTGACCGCGCCGACGATCGCAGGATTGGCGCGTTTCGAAAGTACGCGTGGCCGCTTCGACCTGTTCGCGGGCGCTCAGTGGGCGCAGACGGTGACGCTTGCGGAGCGCCGTCAAGATGAGAAGAATGCTCCGCCGCCGCCGCCGGCCGACCGTCCCGGCGGGCGCGTTCGCTGGATCCCGCTCTACGTCTGGCGGGAGAGTGCGGCCGGTGAGGGAATTGCCATCCCGATTCGTGGGTTCGAAGACGTGCGCGCTGGAGACCGGATGCTCTTCCTCGTTCCCATCGATCAACTCGTTGCTTAACGATTCGAATAGGAAAGCGGCATGCTGACGACTGGTGGAAAGATGCCCGCGCTGACCATCGCCGATGATACGGGCGCGATGGTCAACCTGGCCGACCTTCCCGACACATATCTCGTCTTGTGGTTTTATCCCAAAGACGACACCCCTGGTTGAACGAACGAAGCGGCGCAGTTCAGTGAGCGTTTGCAGGCTTTCAAGAAGAAAGGTGCGCGCATTGTCGGCGTCAGTCGCGACTCGGTCGAGTCGCACGTGAAGTTCAAGAAAAAATACGGGATCCCGTTTCAACTGCTCGCGGACACGAACTCCGAGGTGTGTACCGCGTTCGGAGTCTTGGTGGAAAAGAACATGTACGGCAAAAAATCGATGGGCGTCCAGCGTTCAACGTTCTTGATCGACAAGAGCGGGACGATCGTTCATGTGTGGCCGAAGGTCAGCGTGGAAGGTCATGCCGATGACGTACTCTCGGTGATTGCGTGATCCAGCGGCCGCGGGTTCGAGTCATCGGCTCGAGCCCGTCCGTGCCGCGGCCCGGGGGCGCCTGCAGCTGTTACGTGGTGACCGGCGCGCGGGCGCAGATCGCCGTCGATTTCGGCACCGGCGCGTTTGCGAAACTGCGGGAGACGCAAGACGACACGCTTCCCGACGCGATCGTCATCTCGCACATGCACGCCGATCACTTCATCGATCTGATTCCGCTGCGTTACTCGCTCAAATATGGACCGCTGCGCGCCGGCGGCAAGATGCCGCTCTACCTTCCGCCCGGCGGGGAAGCGATGTTGCGCACGCTCTGTAGTGCTTTCGCGCAAGAAGACGGCAATGATTTCCTTGATGCCGTCTTTGCCGTGCGTGAATTCGACCCGCACGAAACGCTTGCCGTCGGCGACGTTGCGGTGACGTTCGCCAAGACGGTGCATTACATCGACGCGTACGCGATGCGCTTGGAGATCGGCGGCGCGGCCGTCGTCTACTCGGCCGATACGGCGCCCAGTGAGAGCGTGGTGCGACTCGCGCGTGATGCGGACATCTTTCTCTGTGAATGCTCGCTCGGACCCGACGGTGCCGAACCCGGCATGCGCGGACATTCCAGTGCTCGCGAGGCCGGCGAGATGGCGCACGCGGCGGGCGCGAAGCACCTCGTCCTCACGCACTATGGAAGCGACGCCGATCGCGCTTCGCTGCGGGAATCTGCGCGCGGCGTTTTCACCCGCGACGTCACCGTCGCTGAAGACAGCCTGGAAATCTCCTAGTTCTTTTGGCTTGCGTCCCCGCGCGGCAGTGAAAATTGAATCAAGGCGCGGATCGGGGCGAGGCCTCTTGAAACGATCGCGCATGCCGTCACGTGCAGACGTAATTCTTCCAGACGCGCGGCGGCGGCCAGCAGTTCGCGTCCATTGGTAACGACGTCTTCCAGCAGCAGCACGCGCATGCCCGGCTCGTATGCGCCTTCGACGTACTCACCGGGGAAAGCGCCGTAGCCTTTCGGCTTTTTGCGGACCGCGATCATCGGTAATCCGGTCAACTGTGAGACGGCGGTCGCGATCACCACGCCGCCGAGTTCGGTTCCGGCAATGGTGTCGGGGCTGGTCTCCGCGATGACTTGGGTGAACATGCGCGCGATCCGGCGCAGCACGTGCGGATCGCTGAACAGGCGGAACTTGTCGATGTAGTAGTCGCTGTGCGCTCCGCCGGAGAGCACGTAGTCACCGCGCGTGAGCGCGCGTTCGACGATGATCTTGCGCAGCCAGTTCAACTCCGACACTGGAGCGATCGGCTGATCGGGAGAGCCTAAATACTCCATTCCTGCGCATTCCAGGTTTCGACCACCGGATTGGGGTCGAAGCCTTTGAAGTCCGGTGACATCGGTTGCAGCAACTGATTCCACCAGAAGAAGATCTCCGGCACGTCGCTGGCCAGGAGTCGTTGGACCTTCGCGTATGCGGCCTTGCGCGTCGGATGATCGTAGTGCGTCAGCGCGACCTGTTGGGCGTCGTCCATCTCGGCAGTGCAGTAGCGCGAGTAGTTGTAGCCGGCCGGCGCGCGGTTCTTGCACGTGAAGTTTGACGAGTCATCCGGGTCGATCCCTGCTATCCACGCCGCAAGACCCAAGTCGAACGCGCCGCCTTGGAGGATGCCGCCTTCGCCGGCGGGCGCGAAGAGCACGCTGCCGGGGTAGTAGCGCAGGTGGATGTCGATGCCCACGGACTTGAGCATCGCCTGCAGCAGCACCGAAGCGCGGCGGCGCGTGACGTTCGAATTGTTCGTCACGAGCGTGAGCGACAACCGCTGGCCGTTCTTCTCGAGAATGCCGTCCGGGCCGGCAGTCCATCCGGCTTGCTGCAGCAGGGCGCGAGCTTTCGCCGGGTCGTGCGGGTAGATGGTAACGTTCGGCTCGTATGCCCACAGGAAGTCGGGCTGATCTTCGGTCGCCATCTTGACCTGACCGTACGCCAGTTCGCTGATGAGTTGCTGCTTGTCGATGGCGAAGGCGATCGCGCGCCGCACCGTCACGTCGCGCAGCAGCGGGCGCGACGTGTTCAACCAGACGCCTTCGTACCCGTTGTAGCGCGACACGCGCAGATCGATGTTCGGAATCGACTTGAGTGCGGGGTAGTTTTGCAGCGAACCTTGGAATATCCAGTCGATCTCGTGCGTGCGCAACTGGTTCACCGACGTGTTCTCATCGGGAATCGGCTTGATGATGATGTGCGCAAGCTTGGGTTTTCCGAGAAAGAATCCGTCGTTCGCGGTCAGCTCGATGTGGTCGCCGCGCGCCCACGAGGCGAACTTGAACGGACCGTCGGAGACCATCGGTGCGGCGTTGAACGGAATTTGGTTGACGTTGGGATACCGCGCGAGCACGTGTGCGGGGACGATCTCGATCGGACCGTCGCTCTCGGCAAAAACGGTGCTGACAAACGGTGCAAAACGCTCTTTCAAGTGGAAGACGACGGTGTGGCCGTCGGGCGTCTCGACCGAACGAACTTCGTCGTACCCGTGACGGGTAATGACGTTGTTGTCGGGATTCATCATCGCTTTCCACGAGAATGCGACGTCTGTGCTCGTCACCGGCACGCCGTCCGTCCA
The DNA here is from genome assembly GCA_027307235.1 of Vulcanimicrobiota bacterium. Lineage (GTDB taxonomy): Bacteria > Vulcanimicrobiota > Vulcanimicrobiia > Vulcanimicrobiales > Vulcanimicrobiaceae > DAHUXH01. The sequence continues at coordinate 18,544 of DAHUXH010000017.1, forward strand.
TGTGGCGTCGGAATGCAAGTGGTAGGTGATCGTCAGGCCGTCCTTGCTGATCCCGCCGTTCTCGATCGTCGGAACGACCGTAGCGAGCATCGGCACCGGGTTTCCGGACGGGTCGGCCGTTACGAGCGGCTCAAACATGAGCCGATCGATCATGACGTCGGTCGTGTTGGACGCGAGCAGCGGGTTGAGATTCTTGGGCTCGGCTTGAATGGCGACGCGGAGCGTTCCGGGGATGGTTCCCGACGGTCCGCCGACCTTGGAACAACCGGCCACGAGTACGCCAAGGAGGATGAAGGTGCAAAGACGTCTCACGCGCGTCACTTTCACACAACCGCTTTCGGTCCTACCGCTTTCGTGATGGGAACCGGATCGTAGCGCTCGTGATGCCACGTGTATGAACCGAGACCTTGCGTCGCGGTGCGCAACTCGGTGATGTACCGGGACAGTTCGACGTGCGGGACCAAGGCTTCGACCACGTCGAAGCCGGTGCGCTCAGACGACGTCATCCCCAGAATCTGACCGCGCTTTCCGGTGAGCTGAGCGATCACGGCCGACGTGAATGCGGACGGAACCTCGACGCGCACGCGCACGATCGGCTCGAGCACGACCGGCTTGCACTTGGGCAAAGCGTCGCGCACCGCCATTCCGGCGGCGACGCGAAACGATTGCTCGCTTGAATCGACGTCGTGGTACTGACCGTCGAAGAGCGTCACTTGCACGTCGGTAACCGGAAAGCCCGACGTGCCGTGAAGTAAGGCTTCAAAGACGCCCTTCTCGACGGCCGGAATGAACTGCCGCGGCACCACGCCGCCGACGATGGTCTCGGCGAAGGCGCAGCCGCTTCCGCGCTCGCGCGGTTCGAATCGCAACCACACGTCGCCGAATTGCCCGTGTCCGCCCGTCTGATGTTTGTACCGTGAATGAATCTCGGTCGGCACGGTGATCGTTTCGAGGTAGGCGATCGCCGGTGCGGCGATCTCGACGTCGACCTTGTATTTGCGCGACAAACGCTCGACCGCGATCGTCACGTGCTGTTCGCCCGATCCCAATAGCAGTAGCTCGTTGGTGACGTCGGCGCGCTGCGTTCGCAGCGCCGGGTCTTCATCGACGATGCGCGAGAGCGCTTGTGAGAGCCGCGCTTCGTCCATGCGTTCTTTGGGTTTTATCGCGGCGGCGAACACCGGATCGGCGATCGGCGCGTGCGCAAGCATCACGGTGCGGCCGTTGCCGGTGAGCACGTCGCCGGTCGAGACGGTTTCCAGACGAGCGAGCGCGACGAGTTCTCCGGGGCCTGCTTGCGCGAGCGCTTCTTGCTTCTTGCCCTGGAGGCGGAAGAGACCGGCGCAGCGCACCTTTTCGTCTCCCCTGCTCAGATCGTTCAGGGTCGCATCCGGTTTGATCGTGCCCGCGATCATGCGCACCATCGACAGCTTTCCGGATTGCGGGTGGACCATCGTCTTGATGACGCGTGCGACCGCCGGCGCGTCGGCGTCGGGCGCGATCTCCCGGCCTTCGACGTCGAGTTGCGGAGCGTCGGCGGGTGAAGGCAGCCAGGTGACGATCGCGCGCACGAGCGCGGCGATGCCGGCACCGGTCGCGGCGGCGCATGCCAGGACGGGCACGATCTGGTCGTGCGAGCACTCGGCGCACAGGTCGCGTTCGACCTCGTCGAGCGGCGGTTCGGCGCCTTCGAGCAGTTCTTCGAGCAGATGGTCGTCGAAGTCGGCGATCGCTTCGAGCATCTGCGCGCGGGCGCTTGCAATGCGTTCGCGCAGACTCTCTGGGAACGCGGCGATGCTCTCGCGATCGCCGTCGCAGCGGCGCGCTTTCATGTCGGTGAGATCGACAAACCCCTCGAACGACTCGGCCGCGCCGATCGGCCATTGCTCGGCCACGACATGCCGTCCGTAGGCGCTTTGCAACGCGTTCAAGGTCCCTTCGAAGTCGGCGCCGGGCCGATCCATCTTGTTGATGACGAACAGGTGCGGCAAGCGGCGCGATTCGAGATATTCAACTACGCTCAGACTGTGCGCCACCCGCGAGGGATCGGCATCGACGACGACCACGGCGGCGTCGACGCCGGCCAGCACCTGCTTGGTCTCTTCGAAGAAGTCGATGAAGCCCGGACAATCGGCGAGTGTGATGTGAACAATGCCGTCAGCGGTGCAGTGCGCGAAACCGGCCGTGGTTGACTGCGCGTGCGCGATGCACTCGGGTTCGTGATCGGTGGTCGTGGTGCCGTCGGCGACCGATCCGCGCCGCGCGATCGCGCCGGTGAACGCAAGGATCGCTTCGGCCACGGTGGTCTTGCCCGAATGATGGGTGCCGACGATGGCGACGTTGCGAATGCGGGACAGATCTGTCATGCACGCGCTCCTTGTTCTCTCGTGAAGAGAAAGAAGAAGCCCGGTCGTGGTGACACGACCGGGCTCTTGGAAGCGTCAGCGGCGCTTCTTGGTGGCCTTCTTCGACGACGCTGCTTTTGCCGGCGGCTTCTTTGCCGTGGGCTTGGCGCGCGTCGCCGTCTTTGCTACAGGCTTTTTCGTGGGTGCCTTCTTCGCGGCGGCCGTGGGACGTTTGGTGACGGTCTTCTTCGTGACCGTCTTCTTTTTCGCGGCGGGTTTTGCTTTTGTCGCCGCCGCCTTGACGGGGATCTTCTTCGCCGCGCTCACCGCGGGTTTCGCGGGCTTGGCCGCCTTCGCCGCCTTGGCCGGCTTCGCAACGGCTTTTGCAGCGGGTTTCGCCGGCGCCTTCACCGCTTTGGCAGCGGGTTTTGCGGCGGCTTTCGCCGGCTTGGCCGGCTTCTTCTCGGCCGGCGCCTTGGCGGCTTTTGCCGGTTTCACCGGTTTTGGCAGTTTTGCCGGCTTCGTCTTCGGCTCGGCGGTCTCGGACTTTGCCGCGGCGCTCGCTTTGCTGGATGCCGCCCCTTTGGCCGGCCGTTCGGTCGCGCGCTCCGGCCCGGTCGTGCGTTTCTTCGGACCCACGTCGCGCCGCGTCTTCGCCTTCGATGATTTTGAGACTTCGGGCTCTTCGGGCAATCCAAGTTCCGCGCGACTGAATCCCGTGATGCTGCTGCCGCTGATCGTTTCGCCTTGCGTACGCGACTGCGCTTCGATGTGCTCTTTGGTCGCCCGCAACGCGACGCGGGCCAAGCGCCCGGCGACCGGAAAGACCAGTTCGTTGATGTCGCACTCGTCGAGCAGCTGCAAGATCGCGTCGAACGCGCCGCCTTGATCTTTCGGGCTGTGCGCGGCGGAGCCCACCGCGATGCCGACGCCTTTGGCTTTGGCCTTGCGCAGCAGGCGGCGGTTGGCTTCGAGATACCTTCGTTTGGCGTCCTCGGAACTCTCGCGGTACAGGAAACGCGTATTCAATTCGATCGCCATGCCGCGCGCCGCGCACGCGTCGATGATGCGATCTTCGTACTGTTCGAGCTTCTCTTTCGACGGCCAATGCCCAAACGTCGCCGGTTTATAGAAATGACCGACGATGTTGCCGGGAAGTTTTTCGACGTCCTCGATCAGCCTGGCCATGTAGAGTTCCCACAGTTGATCGACGCCGACGAGGTCGAAGAAGTGCGTGAACTCAGGGTTGTCGTACGGCCACGGCCAATCCGGGCCTTTTTCGGGGTGCGTGATCGGCACGAAATGTACCGAGCGAATCATGCCGTCGGGACGCATGGCATCGACGATGTTCTGCGCATCGGGACGCGAGCGCGGATCGTTGTCGACCTCGGCGCCGATCGCATAGAGCATGCCGCGCCGCAAACCTTCGGAGACGACCGCTGCATGTGCGATGTCGACGCCCGCCGTCTCGGCGGCGCCGTAGAGGTCGCCGGCTTTGGCGAGCTTGAGCGCGCGCCGCAGCGTGTTCACCGCACCCGGGTCTTCGAACGTCAAGTAGTTGATATGGTCGGTGACCATGAGAAAGCGCGGTGCGCCGCGACGGCACGCATGATAGAACCATAGGAACAGCATGCGCGCCGAATAGGCGATCGGCCGCTCCTCGCTATAGGGACGATGTTCGCCTTTGGCATGCCCGTGCGTGTCGGGAATTGCGGCGATACGTGGGTCGTTCAGCGTTCTACTTCCTTCATTCCGCGCGGGATCCACATCTGATTCTTTCCCTTGGGCTGCTCGCGCATATCCTGCGGGGCACGATGCTCGATCCATGGCACGATCGTCTCGATGAGCGTTTCGATGGCTTTTTTCATCAGCTCGAACGACATCGAGGGGTGTCTCTCAGGGTCGGCTGCGATCGCCTGCGCCGGGAGATACGGCAGATGGGCGAATCCGGCGATCACCGGCGGCGCGGTGTGTTCGGTCAACGCGATGATTTCGTACAACGCCTGATTGCAGAGAAACGTGCCTGCCGAATTTGAAACGTATCCGGGAACACCCGCGGCACGCCACGCTTCCAGAACGTTCTCGAACGGAAGATTCGACAGACGCGCGTCAGGCCCGCCGCGCGCGATCGGATCGCCTTTGCGCATCACGCCGACCGCGTCGGGCTGATCGAAATCCAGCACGTTGAGCGCGACCCGCTCGAGGGCGACGGCGGGTCGTCCGCCGGCTTGCCCGAGACAGATGGCGATATCCGGCCGCGTCTCACGCACCGCCTCTTCGAGGCGGTCGCGCAGCGTGCGTGTCTCGACCGGCAGCACGCGAACGGCTATCAGGCGGCCCGCAATCGTGGAGCCGTCGAGGGCGCGAGCGACCATCTCGCTCGGATTGACGCGATCGTTCCCGAACGGTTCGAAACCGGTGATCAGAACGTGTTTAGCCACCGTCGCTTAGGTTGGTTGCTGCGACGTGCGAAACCCTTCCATTTGCAGGAGCCGGGCCTTCATTTCCAGGCCGTAGCCGTAGTTATGCAAGTTCCCGCTCGAATCGACGACGCGGTGACACGGCAGCAGCAACGGCAGAGGATTGCGCGCCATCGCCCGGCCGACGGCGCGAGCCGCCCGCGGGCGTCCGATCTGCGAGGCGACCCACGCGTAGGAACGCACCTCGCCGGGCGGAATGCGGGCCGCCGCCTGCAGTGCGGCGCGCTCGAACGGCGTGAGGTCGCTCGTGTCGACCAACTGCGCGTCGATGCGCCAGGTGTGGAAGAACTCGTCGACCGCGGCTTGCAGCCAGGCGGGTGCCGAAGCTTCGAGGGTCGGGCGACGCAGACGCCGCTCGACCGATTCACGCACGTGCGCGAGCGATTTTCCGGTGTCGATGGCAACGAATGCAATGCGGTGGTCGCGGAAGCCCACGAAGAGCCGGCCGATCGGCGCCGGCACAGACGCGATCAAGATAGGCTCGGTCCGATTGGCGCCCTTGATGTACGCGATGTGTTCGACGACGCGTTTTGCCAGGTCGCACGACGGCTCGGGTTCGGGCAGGCGCGAGAGCCGGAACGCGACGCCTTCGTATTCCTCAAAGAGGTCTTGGCAGGGCGGGCAGGTCCGCAGATGCGCATGGACGGCGTCTTTGAGCGATTGCGTGCAGTCGCCGCGAACGTCATCCCACAGCGCATCCACTTCACGACAACGCATGGTCGGAATCTCCTTCGATGGCGGTACGTCCGATTTGAGGGCCGAGGATGCGGCGTAGGATACGGACCGCCCGATGGACGTGGGATTTGACGGTGCCGATGGGTTGGTTGAGAATCTCCGCGATCTCCGGGTGACTGCGCCCTTCGATGAAGCGCAACGTCGCGGCCGCTCGCAGGTGCATCGGCAATTGGAGCAGGGCTTGTTCGACCAGCGCCATCTCGGCATTCTGCTCGACGATGCGCTCGGGTTGCGGCGGACCCTCACCGGCGCCGCGCAGCAGCGCATCCGGATCGGCGAGCGCGTCGAGCGCGACGTTGGCCGGCCGTTTGCTGCGCAGGCGATTGCGCGTGACATTCAGCGTGATCGTGTAGAGCCACGGCTGAAGGCGTAGGTCGAGCCGCTGATCGGGGTCCATTTTGCCGAGCGCGCGGTAGGCGCGAACGAAGGCGTCTTGCACGATCTCTTCGGCATCCTCGCGGTTGCCTGTCATACGCAACGCGAAGCCGTAGAGCCGTCGCTGATAATCGTCGACGATCCGGTCGAATGTTTCGATGGCAGGGGCCGGCTTGCCGTTTGCCTTCGCGGCCGGCTTTGCCGACGGGACCGAAGTCGGCACGGTGATCTCCCTGAGGAGCGGTGCGAGCGCACTCATACGCTCACGCCAACACTCCCACGTGGACGCCTGGTTTCACCGCGGCCGCGAGAACTCCTCAAGGCCGGCGCGTTCTCGACAAGGGGGCGTGCTGCGCCCGCGGAACGTCTGGGCATGGTTACGCTGTGCGTACCGGGCTTCACGCGACGCCGTTCGATTCGGGAAGAATCGTGCGGCGTTTTTGTTTTGCGCGCGGCGACCGTTGTTCACGAGGGAGAGGAGTGCCAATGCAGCAGGTCATCGATCCCACGGAGATAGCGTTTGAAGCTTACACGGTCTGCAGTTTCTTGCCGCACCTCGATTCGGCGCGTGCGATTCCGCTCGTGCTCATCGGCTATCGGCGGCACGAACAACCGACGATCGTGTGGCTGGTTCCCAAAGAAGGTATCGACGCCCACGGACTCACCGACGATCCCTATTATGCGAAGGTGCTTCGCGACCCGCATGCCTATTTCACGAAGAAGCTCGCGAAGTACATCGACGAGACCGCCAGCGTCAAACGCGGCATTGAAATGCTCATCGACTGCCATCAAGAGCATCTCGCCTTCACGCCGCTGACATACGTCGAACCCCGCGCCACGCATCAACGCCCGCTTGAAGTCGAACTCGTCGGCGCGATCTAGCAGAGTTGTCGGATCCTAGTCCGACGCTCGGATGGTGCGGCGGTAGACGATGTGAACCGGTGTGATGTTGGCGCGGTCGCGGACGGTGCCGTCGATCGTGAGCGTTGCGTCGAGCGCAAGCAGCATCGCGGAGGTGAGATCGTAGTAGGCGTTGCCGTCCATGTGAATCGTGCCGCGCACGACGACGTTCGGGCGATCCGGCATCGCGCCGGCCATCGCGCCGTCGGCGATGAATGACACGCCGACGGCCGGGCGGCCGTTGACCGATCCGTCGGGCGCGCGCTGGAGGTAACCGGAGAGGCGGCCGCCGGAGAGCGGCGAGGCGATATCCACCGGTGCATGCCCGTGCAGCGCCCGCAGATCGCGCAGCGTTTCGGCGTCGAGGACGATCGCGAACGGTTGGTTGAGGATCGCCAGGTAGTCGGGGTCGTCGTTCACCCGGTCTTGGAATGATCCGCTCGGCAGCAGATCCTGCGCGAACGCGCCTGACGAGCGCGTCGTGCCGCCGGCGTCGGTGCGCGAGTAGACCATGTCGACGCGAAAGTGCGTGAGGCCTCGCCGGCGCTCGACGCGCAAGCGTTCGGTGCCATCGTAAGCGATGGTTGTTTGCAGCGATCCGTCGCCGATCACAAACGTATCTTTGCCGGCGACGTGATAGTTCTGATCGGCACGCCCGGCCCCGCATGCGAACACAAAGAGCATCGCGGCGGCAAGAAACGTGCGGACCAAAAGAATGACGAACTCCTCGAAAAAACGGTGTGATTACACAGTATCATTCCGTTCGCGTACGGCGCAATCAAGATAGACCATCGCGGAGAACGCCGCCAGCGGCACCGTGATGAGAAATTCGAGAAGAACCGACCACAGGTTTGGATCGGCCACGTGCAGCGCGTGAAACGCCGGCACCAGCAGCGCAAGCACATTGCTGATCAGTACGTTCAATCCGAGCAGGAGCAGGACGCGTCCGGTGTTCGCGGGCGTCAGACTGAGCGCGATGCTGTGCGCGCACGAGAATGGGAGGATCGTCAGCGTCGAGCGGTCGCCTGCGACCGAGGCATCGACGTCGGCCAGGATGAGCGTCCCGGAGAACAGTAGGGTCGCGGTGCCGCCGAGCGCGCCCCATAGATCGCCGGAGGCGATCAGCCCCAGGCCGAGGCTTCCGACAAAGAAGACGAAGAGTTCGATCAGGATTACCGCCCAGACGCGTTCGAGAATGCGCTCCCAGCGCTGCGCGGCCGTCCACCCCGATTCGCCTTCGTCGACGGCCACGTGGACATAGGTGACAGTCGAGATGATCGCGCCCGCGATCGTTTCGCCGAGCAAGAGCGCGTAGGGCGCGCGGTGCAACGCGAAATAGACCGCGGCCGAGAGTCCAAACGCGGCGGCGGAGACGGCGGCGTAGAGCCTGATGCGGCGCCCGCACAGTGCGAAGGCTCGTGCGGCGAGCGCGCCGAGCGGAGCGGGCGGGAAGGCTTTCAAGAAGCTATCGCGAGGTCGGCGAGTATCGCACCGAGCGGCGCGCACGCTCGCTGTTGAGGAAGAAGCGCACGTCGGCCACGCCGTCGCAGAGAACGACCGATTCAACGTCCCGAAAGCGCCGGCCGTCGATATGGACGTCGAAGTCGCCGGCGGCCAAGCCCGCGAGCATGCTGCGCATCGTGCGCTCGAATGTGTCGCGGGGCGCGCGCGCACCGATGGCTTCGCGGACGGCAAACGCGAGGAGTTCTCGTACGCGCAGCGGTGTGGCCAGAGCGAACGCGGCCGAGCCGGCGGCGGTGACGGCATGGAGATCGAGTGGGACTCGGACGCGAATCACGGGTGCAGGTTTTGCCAAATTTCGAGGAGCCGCCTGCCGTCAAGGAGTACCGATACGGCAATGTCGGGTTTCGACAACTTCTCCGCAGACGCACTCGTCGACGCCGCCGAGCGTGTCATCGCATCCTTCGACGATGCGTTCTTGGAACAGGTGTTCCGCGACGCCGATTCGATGGACGGCGCGTGTCGCACGGCGTTGATCGATTCGATCTTTGATGCGTTTCGCGAACGCGGCGAGTCGTCGGACGATGCTGCCGAGGGCGCTGGAACGACGGTCGATGCGATCATGTCGCACGACGCCGCGGCGTTGCGCAATCTGTTTGCGTACGCCGGCGCGAGCGCCGGCCTATTGAAGGAAGCAACGGCGATCTTCGTTGAGGAGCATCCCGATTTGGTCGGCGGCTTGCCCAAACCGATCGTCGATGCGGTCTCGCGCCAACTGAGCGGCACACGGTGAACGAACCCCCGCGCCGCCGCCGTCACGACGGCGACGAGCAATCCGGCCCGCGGCTTCCGTTTTTTGCCGTCGCCATCGTGGTCGCGCTCATCGGCCTCTTTCTCGGCGGGCTGCTGAGCAAAGCGACGAACCGGGATGCGGTCGCCGTCGCGACGCCGATGCTGGAAGCGATGCCGAGCGTGACGCCCGTTCCGACGCCCTCGCCCTCACCGTCACCGTCACCGACCGCGAGTCCAAGCGCCAGTCCCAGCGCGACTCCCAGTGCAAGCCCAAGCGCACCTCCCAGTGCAAACCCAACCGCAACGCCCAGCGCAACCCCAAGCGCAACAACGACGGCTGCGCCGCCGACGCGGCAGGCCGTCGCAGCTGCCTCTCCGGTTGCAACGCCGATGAGCGCGCCCACGCCGTCACCGGCGGTGACACCGAAGCCGACCGCGCACCCGGCACCCGCGGTCGCGCCGAGCGCGCGCGATCCGTTGTCATCGGCCAAGACGACGGTGACTCAGTACATTACCGCCCTGCAACGCGGCGATCGCGCGTCTGCGCGCGTGCTGCTCACCGATGGCGACGTCACCGAGGATTTCATCGACGCAGCGACGCGTCTGAACTCCCTCAAAGCGCGCGCCAACGCGGACGGCACCGACACCGTCGAAGCCGACGTCAGCACGAGCAAAGGCGAATACTTCATCACCTTCACCATCGTCCAAGCCGCCTTCAACCAAAAAATCTCCGACCACTTCGCCATCAAACCCTAACCCGTCCGCCCCAAAAAGACCTGAAGACTATTAGGAAGGTCTGATTTTCGTCAGGCCGAGGCGCGGAGAGCCGAAGTGTACTACGGTACACGAGGCTTTCCGCAACGAAGGCCTGGCGTAAATCAGCCCTTCCCCGCCTATTCTTCGTCGGGCCAGGCGGCGATCGTGCCGATCGCGGCGCTCTTGAGGACGCGCAGGCCGAGCATGGCGCATTTCATACGGGTCGGACTGATGCCGATGCCGACGTTTTCGAGCACCGCGTCTTTCGTGAGGCGCGCCGCCGCTTCGAGCGTCATGCCTTTGGCCGTCTCCGTCAGCATCGAGGTCGAGGCCTGGCTGATCGCGCATCCTTTGCCTGAAAAGCGAATGTCGGCGATCTTTCCCTGATCGTCGACGCGCAGTTCGATCTTGATGTGATCGCCGCACAGCGGGTTGGTGTCTTCGGCGACGGCGTCGGGGTGTTCGAGATGTCCGAAGTTGCGCGGATTGCGATAATGATCGAGGATGTAGTCTCGGTAAAAATCGTCCATGATGGTTGTTGTCGTGAAGTCCTACAGCTTGAAGATGACGGCGGCTTTCTCCAATGCGTCGATCAATGCGTCGACGTCGCGCTCGTCGTTGTACACATAGAACGATGCGCGCGCCGTGGCCGCCCAGCCCATCTTGTCCATGAGCGGCATCGTGCAATGATGCCCCGCGCGCACGCAGACGCCCTCGGTGTCGAGGATCGACGCGAGATCGTGCGCGTGGATGTCGGCGAAGTTGAAGGAAATCGCACCGGAGACCAGCGATGCGTTGCGCGGTCCGTAGATCGCGAGCCCGCGCGGTTCCAGCTCAGCCAAGCGTTGGAAGGCGTAGTCGGAGAGGCGTCGCTCGTGTTCGCGGACCCAGGTCATGTCGAGATTCGCCAGGTAGTCGCACGCGACGCCGTAGCCGATCGCATCGGCGATATTGCCGGTCCCCGCTTCGAACTTCCACGGAACGTCGTTGAACGTCGTGTGCCGGTACTCAACGCGTCTGATCATGTCGCCGCCGGCCAGAAACGGCGGCATGGCGTCGAGCAGCTCGCGTTTGCCGTAGAGCGCGCCGATGCCGGTCGGCGCGAGCATCTTGTGTCCGCTCATCGCATAGAAGTCGGCATCGAGCGCCTTCACGTCGACCGCAAGATGCGGCGCACCTTGCGCGCCGTCGACGAGTACGACGGCGCCGGCGGCATGGGCGCGGGCGATGATGCGGTCGAGCGGGACGATCGTGCCGAGCGTGTTGCTGACGTGCGTGATCGCGACGAGTTTGACTCCGTCGAGCAGGCGGTCGAGATCATCGAGCACGAGCAGGCCGCGTTCGTCCACCGGGATGAAGCGCAGGTGCGCTCCCGTGCGTTCCGCGAGCAACTGCCACGGCACGAGGTTGGAGTGATGCTCGAGTTCGGAGAGCAAGATCGCGTCGCCGGAACGGATGTTGGCCGCGCCCCAACTCGCGCTCACGAGGTTAATCGCTTCGGTAGTATTGCGGGTCCAAATGAGTTCGTCCGAGCGCGCCCCGATGAAATCGGCCACCTTCGCCCGGGAAAGTTCGAAGGCATCGGTTGCACGTGACGCGATCTCGTAGACGCCGCGATGGACGTTGGCGTTGTACTCGCGGTAGTATTGCACCAGCGTGTCGATGACCGGATTGGGTTTCTGCGACGTTGCCGCCGAATCGAGATAGACCAGCCGTTTTCCGCGCGACGTCTTTCGCGCGAGAATCGGGAAGTCCGCGATGATGCTCGCGGTCTTGCTTGCGTCGAGCGCAGCGGAAACACTCATGTTAGGCTACCTTCGCGGCAAGCACCGTGCGGATTTGTTCGCGCAGCGCTTCGGTGGGGAAATGCTCGATGGCCGGCTCGAAAAAGCCGAGTGCGATCATTCGCTCGGCGTCGTCGCGCGTGATGCCGCGACTGGTCATGTAGAACAGTTGCTCGTCGTCTATGGCGCCGACGGTCGCGCCATGGAACGCCCTGACGTCGTTGGCGGCGATTTCCAGCGCCGGGATCGAATCGATGTGCGCGTGCTTCGAGAGCAGCAATGCGTCGTCGCGCAGGCTTGCATTGCTGTGCTGCGCGCCTGCGGCGATGCGGATGTTGCCGAGAAACCGGCCCTGCCCGAGGTCGCCCGCGGCGGTTTTCGCCACGGTCTGCGAGGTCGAGTTCCCGACGTTATGTTGAATGTTCGTGACGACGTCGACATGTTGCGAACCGGTCGGGAAGAACAGGGTCGCGATGTGCGCGTCGGCTCCGGCGTGGTCGAAGCGCACGTCGTTCGACGTCACGCAGAGCGCGGCGCCCAGTTCCGCGGTCGCCCACGACACGTGCGCGTCGCGGCCGGGCGCGGCCACGCGCGTCGCAAACACGCGGGCATCGTCGCGCAGATCCTGCACCGACGCGAAATGCACCGATGCGCCGCTCTCGGTGACGATCTCCGCGATGCTGCCGATCATCGTGTCGGGAACGTCGCTGGTCAGGCGCTCGACCACCGTCGCGCGTGCACCGGCACCCGCAAGCACCAGCGTATAGGGAAAGAACCGCGCGGAGGTGGTGCGATACGTGATTGCGATCGGGTCGTCGACGCTCACGCCGTCGGGAATATACACAAAGGCGCCGACCTGCGCGAACGCGCGTGTGAGGAAGGCGAACTTATCAGGCATCGCCCCGAGCGCAACGCCGAACGCGCGCGCGAAGAGGTCGCGGTGGTCGCGCGCCGCGGTCACCAGATCGACGGCGATCACGCCGCGACCGCTCACGGGAGAAATCGTCACATCGCCCGTGCCCGGATCGGTGTCCAGACCGGTGAAGTCGAGCGCATCGAGATCGATCTTCCAGTAACTGCCGGGACGGCCGCGATGTGATGGTGTGGTTTCGAACGCGCGCAGCGCCGCTTCGCGCTCGCCCGCGCCGAGCACGCGCTGATCAAAACGCGAGAACTCAGGCACGCGCGATGATCTCCTCGCGAATGGTGTCGTAGCCTTCGCGCTCGATCCGGTTGGCGAGCTCAGCGTCGCCGGTCAGCGCGATGCGGCCGTCGATCATGACGTGAACGACGTCGGGACGGATGTACTGGAGGATGCGCGGATAGTGCGTGATGATGAGAAACCCGGTGTTCCGGCCCTCGTCGCTCGCGCGCAACGCGTTGACCGACGTGCCGACGTCGCGCAGCGCATCGACATCCAGACCCGAATCGGTCTCGTCGAGGATCGCATACTTCGGGGCGAGCATGGCGAGCTGGAGCATCTCCAAGCGCTTCTTTTCACCGCCCGAGAAGCCGTCGTTGAGGTAGCGTCCCATGAACGACGGGTCCATCCCCAACACGTCCATCTTTTCGATCAGCAGTTGGCGGAACTTCGCAGGCGGCAGTGAGTCGGGACGCACGGCCTGGCGCGCGGCGTGCAAAAAGTTCGCCACCTTCACGCCCGGGATCGCCGAAGGATATTGAAATGAAAGGAACAGACCGGCCCGCGCGCGTTTGTCGGGCGCGAGCGCGAGCAGGTCCTCGCCGTCGAGCGTTGCCGTGCCGCTGACGATCTCGTAGTTCGGATGACCGGTCAGCGCGAACGCGAGCGTCGATTTACCGCTGCCGTTGGGCCCCATGAGGGCGTGGACACGGCCGGGCTCGACCGTCAGGTCGATGCCGTTGAGGATCTGTTTCTGCTCGACGCGGACGTGCAGCCGTTCGATACGAAGGCCCGGTTCGGACACGCGACTCTCCTTAGGTGATGGGGGCATGAGGACGCCTGTATCGTACCGACGGCATGGCTAGAAAGTCAAGGAGAAACTTTACTATCTCGACGGCTCCGTGCTAGGATACTCGTGAAAATGCTGCAAGCCGACCGCTTTTTCGCGACCACGAGAGGGAAGATCGTCGCCGAGTTGCGCCGTCGCGGCTGCGCGTCGGCCAACGACCTGGCGCTTGTTTTTGGCGTTTCTCCCAACGCGATTCGCCAGCAGTTGGTGCTTTTGGAGCGCGATGGCTTGGTGGTCGAGGCCTCCGTCAAGCGCGGCCGGACCAAGCCGACGCTCGAATTCTCGTTGACGGCCGAAGCGGACAAACTCTTTCCGCAGCAGTACGACCGCATGCTCGGCGCGGTGTTGCGTGAGGTGCGCGAGCGCTTCGGCGACGGCGCGGTCGGAGCGATCTTCGAGGGGATCACGGAGCGCGCAAGCGCCAAGGCGAGGCGGCGGATCACCGCCAGCGATCCCGAGGAGCGCGTCGCTCAACTGACCGGCGTGCTGCGCGAGAACGGTGTCATCGCCGATTACAGTTTGATCGACGGCGGCTTCGTGCTGCATGAGCACAACTGCCCGTACGGCGAAGTCGTCAAGGACCATCCCGAGGTGTGCTCGGTCATCCACCACGTGCTCGACGACACGCTCGGCGGCGAGCATACGCAGACCGACTCGATTGCAACCGGAGCGCGCGAGTGCCGGTTCGAACTTCGTGGCGTCAAGTAAAAGAGGATCATGAACTTTCCGAAATTTCAGAAACTGGTCGAGGAACGCAGCGGCTTTCGCACCATGGAGAACCCGACCGCGAGCGGCGAGTATTTCAGCGACTCGTGCGGCGACATGTACAGCTTCTTCTTGAAGGTCGGGCCGGGTGCGGTGGTCGAGGACATCTCGTATTTCACCACGGGCTGCGGCTTCGGCACGGCGACGTGCAGCATCGTTGTCGATCTCGCCAAGGACAAGACGATCGACGAACTCGCGCGGCTCTCGACCGATGAGATCGAGGCGGCGCTCGACGGGTATCCCGAGAAGAAGAAAGACTATCCCGATCGCGCCCTCGACGCGCTGCGTGTCGCCATCGACGACTATCGCGCGAAGGTGGCTTCCGGCGCGATTCCCGATTACGCGACGATGCCGCGCGCGCCGCGCGAGCCGGCTGCGTCCGCGCAAGCGGCTCCCGCCGCCGACGACGGAAAGATCCTGATCAAACTTCGCTAGGCGCGACGTCGCCGTTCAAAGGCGCGCTGCACCGCACGGTGTAGTGCGTTTCTGTTTCCGACGGTATCGATTCGAACAGCGTGAGGGTGTCGATGCGCAGCACCATCGGTGAGAGTTCGACGATCGGCAACGGTTTACGCGGTCCGTCGTTCACGCGCGCGATCGTGATGTGCAAGACGGCGGCATCGGTGAATTCAAAGCCGAGCGCGCGATACGCCGAACGCAATGAGTAGGCAAGGCTGCGAAACGCTCCGCCTTGCTGGCGCGATCCCACGAAGACGATGCTTGGTTTGCGCTCGTGCGGAAATGCACCGACGCGGTCCAGGACCACGTCAAAGGGACGGTGCAGTTGCGCGATCTCGTTCATCGCTGATTCGATCGGCGCGACGCGCGACGGGTCGACGTTGCCGAGAAACGCCAGCGTGGCATGCAGCCGTTCGCGACGCTCGTATTTGGCCGGGAATCCTACTGAACGCAGGCGAGCGGCGGCCGCGACGCAACCGGCGCGCACCGCTTCGTCGAGCGCGATTCCCACGAACAAGCGCGGTCGATCGGTCATCGCGTGAGGTATGGATTGCGGGTGCGCTCGATGCCGATGGTCGTGGCCGCGCCGTGTCCGGGAATGACGCGCGTGCCGTCACCGAAATCGAGCAATTTGGTGCGGATGCTATGGACGATGTCTTCCAAGGACGTGCCTCCCAGATCGAAGCGGCCGACGGAGCCGGCAAAGAGCGTGTCGCCGCTCAGAATGGTCGGCACGCCGCCGTTCCCGGCGACCGAAAAGCAGACGCTGCCCGGCGTGTGGCCGGGCGTGTGGAGCACGTCGAGCGTGACGCCGCCCGCGTGGAGACGATCGCCGTCCAACAGATCTCCGTCGATGGCGACGACCGCAGGCGCACGGACTCCCAGCCATTGTGCTTGCATCGGCAGTGTTGCGTAGAGCGGCAGGTCGGCGGGGTGCAGGAGACCGGGTGCGCCGGTTCCCTCACGCAAACGCCCGAGATCACCGATGTGGTCGATGTGCGCGTGCGTGTGGAGGAGGTAGCGTGCGCGCAAGCCGAGCGCCGCGAGCCGCCGCAGCACCTCGTCGACACCGTCTCCGCCGTCGATCACGATTGCCTCGCGCGTCGTTTCGTCGGCGACGATCGTGCAGTTGCAGGCGAGCGGGCCGAGCGCGAACGTTTCGAAGATCATCCGGCATCCGTTCCGGCGTCGAAGAAGGTTCGGTCGAGATACGCCAGCGGCGTGCCTGCAAACAGTTCACCCGCTTGCACGTTGCCGACGAAGATCGAGTGCGAGCCGGCGTGATGTTCGGCGGTCACGGTGCAATCGAGGAATCCGAGTGAGCCGCGCAACACCGGAGCGCCGGTCGCCGCCACGCTATATGCCACGTCACGAAACTGCTCGTCGCGAACCTTCCCCGAGAAGTGTTCGGCTAGGTCGCGTTGCGTCGATGCGAGGATGTTGACGCAAAAGATGCCGGACGTGGCGATGTAGAGATAGCTGCGCGCCTCGCGATTGACGCAGATCAGCACCATCGGCGGATCGGCCGAGACACTCGCGAACGACGTCAGCGTGATGCCGCGCGGTTCGCCGTTCTTCAGGCTCGTTACCACGGTGACGCCGCTTGGATAGTGGCGGAGAATGTGCTTGAAAGAACCCGGATCGAGCAGGCTCACTTGATGCGCGAGCCGATACCGGTCCCGGTCCCGAGCGGCAGGATGGTCGCGTCGAGTTCGGGGTGGCGTAAGAAATACTCGTTGAAATCGCGCGCGGACTCGTCGTCAAGCAGACAGTCGTCGACGACGACCAGACCCGAGAGCTTCAGCATCGGAATCGTGAGATCGAGGTAGTCGATGTACTCGTCCCTGTTGGCGTCGATGAAGACGATGTCGAGATTGCGTTGTGGAAAGTTTTCGAGCAATTCGAGCGCCGACTGGTTGTAGACCACGATCGACTCGTCTTCGCCGGCGCGTTTGAAGTACGTCTGCGCAACGTCGGTGCGCGCCGCATCGGGATCAATCGTCCAAATCTTGCCGACCGGCGGCTGCGCGAGCGCCATCCATAACGTCGAGTATCCGTACGCGGTGCCGATCTCGAGAATGCGATTGGCCTGCATCGCGTGAACCAGCACGGAGAGCAGGCGGCCCGTGGCGCGTGAAACGCCCGGAACGCCGTCGGCGCGCGCGTGTTGCTCCAGTTCGAGCAGCAGCGGGTGGGGCGCCGCATGCGCCCCTTCAAGTGTGGAAAGCGCCTCATCCATGGTCCATGTTTTCTTGGCGGAGAAGGCGGGGTGCCCTCCCCTGGGCGAACATCGCGCGCCGATGACCAGGCGTGTGCGGCTCTTCCCGCTGAACGCGGTGCTCTTCCCGGGAGCCGTGCTCAATGTGCACGTCTTCGAGCCGCGCTACAAGCAGATGCTGACCGAGTGCATCGACGCGGGTGAGGGATTCGGCGTCGCGCTGATCGCGGATGGTGCCGAGACCGGCGATGCGGACGTGGTCCCGCACACGATCGGATCGTTTGCCGAGATCATCGAAGTCATGCCGCTCCCGTTTGGGCGCTATTATGTCTCGACGATCGGACGCAGACGCTTTCGCATTCGTGCGATCGTGAGCCGCGAACCGTTCTTGACGGTCGATGCCGAGTTCATCGACGACGAGCCGTTCGATGACGACGACGAGATGCGGCGCCTGGCCGACGGTGTGCGCCGCCGCTACGCCGAGTATCGTGAATTGCTGGTCGAGTTTTCGGGAGAAGAGGCAGCGCCGGCCCTTCCGGCGGATCCGTGCGAAGCGTCCTATCTGGTCGGCGACGGCTTGCAGATCGCGCCGGCCAACAAACAACGGTTGCTCGAACTGGACGACACGAAGGCGCGCTTACACGCCGAACTTACCTTCTTGCAGCGCGCGCTGCCGCAGTTGCGCTCGCTGACGCACCGCAGGCGCGACGAACTCGAAAAGCGCAAAGAGCACGGTGAAAGCCGCAGCTACCGCGCCGATCAAGAACGCTTCTTCGGAAAATCATTCAGTCTGAATTAGAGGAGCCCCTAGGAGCCTGTCGGGGTATGGCCCATTTCCGTCTTCGGGCCGTCTTTTGTCCGAATACTTCGTTGCTCTTCGGTCACGAAGCGCTACGGCTTCGCTCCCTCATCGCGCCTCGTCTTCGAACAAAATTCGACACCGAATCCGAAAACGGCCATACCCCGACAGGCTCCTAACCGCTCAAACGCTCGGCGGCTTTGATCACGTTCTGAAGTAACGCGATGTTGGTGACCGGGCCGACGCCTCCGGGGACCGGGGTGAGCGCTCCGGCGACCTGCCGCACGCTCTCAAAATCGACGTCGCCTTTGAGCACGCCCTCGACGACCGTCGTGCCGACGTCGATGACGGTCGCGCCCGGCGCGAGGTCCTCGCCGCGGATGAGTCCGGGGACGCCGGTCGCGACCACGACGACATCGGCCATGCGCACGTACGGCTGGAGGCTGGGCGATTCTTTGTGCAGCACGGTGACGGTCGCGTTCTGGGCCAGCATCAGCATGGCGACGGGCAGCCCGACCACGACCGAGCGTCCGATCATCACGGCATTGCGCCCGCAGAGCGGCCAGTGCGGGCTGCGCTCGAGCAGCAGCATCACGGCCGCCGGTGTCGCGGGAACGAAATCGCTGCCGCTGCCGAAGGCGAGGTGACCCTGGTTGGTGGGGTGGGTTCCGTCGACGTCCTTGCCGATCGGGATCGCATCGGCGATCTCGCGGATCGAGAGGTGCCCGGGAAGCGGCTGCTGGAGCATGACGCCATGCACTGACGGGTCGGCGCCGAGCCGAAAGAGGTGCTCGCGGATGGTGTCGGGCGGGGTAGAGTCGGGAAGATCGTCGACCGCGACCTCGACGCCGACCCGCTCGCCGGTTTTGACGAGGTTGCGAACGTATGCCACGCTCGACTCGTTATGACCGACGAAGACGATGGTCAACCGGGGATGAACGCCCATCTCGCGAAGCGCGCGAACGCGCGCGATCACATCGTCGCGTAGCTCGGCGGCAACCGCGCGGCCGTCGATGATCTGTACCGACACGTGATCGCCGATTCGTCCGATGGAGGATATTGACCTGGAACGCGTTCGACGCGAGGTTCAACTGGGCCGTGGATTCAACGAGGCGGATTTCGAGCGCGCGCTGCGGCGCTTTCGCGAGATGTATCAGGTCTTTCCCGAACGCATCTTGTGCAGTCCCGACGTGCTCGAACGCTACTGCGCCGTCTACGAATGCGGCGACGCGCGCGCCGCGCAGCGCGCGTTGCGCCATGACGGCATTCCGATCGCCGCGGCGGTGATCGCGCCCGGAACGGTGGCCTTTGAGGGCGAGGTCGACGAAGATCGCATGGGTGACTGGTGACATGCTCGTAAGGTGGATGACGTGAGCCGACGTGCGTGGTGGATGGTCGCGGGCGCGTGCGCCCTGGCGGCCTTCATCGTCTTTCTCTATTTCAGCGGCGACCAATCGGCGCCGCAGGGGCCCGCCGGCATGGTCGGACGTCCCGCGAGCGATTTCACGGTCAGTGACATCGACGGCCGCCCTGCGGCGCTGGCCGACTTTCACGGGAAAACCATCGTCTTGAACTTGTGGGCGTCATGGTGCCCGCCGTGCCGCGCCGAGATGCCCGATCTGCAGCGGCTGTATGCCCGTTTCGCCAGCTCCGGCGTGGTGGTGGTCGGCGTCGATCAAGGCGAGTCCGCCGCCACGATTCGTTCGTACTCGCAGTCGCTCGGGATTCACTATCCGCTGTGGGTCGATCAGGAGCAGAAGTACGGCCGCGTGTATGAAGCGATCGGCATGCCGACCACGACGATCGTCGCGCCCAACGGAACGATCGTGAAGACCTTCGACGGCCCGCTTTCGTTTGATCAGATGGTCGGCGCGGTGGCGCCGTACGTGCGCCGGCGGTGACGCGGCTAGCAACGCTCGCTGCGGCGATCGTCGTGGCGGCGCTCGCGCCCTACGCCGCGCTCGGCGCGCCGCTCTTTCACGCCGGTTGGTTCAACGTCGCGCTCGCGGCATTGATCGTCCTCGTGCTGCGCGACGCGCTAAGACTCACGCGCCGCGAGGCGGCGCGCGCGCCCTGGATCGGCGCGATCGCTGCAGGCGTGACCATCGTCGGCGTTGCCGCCATCGCGAGCGGGCTCTTCGCGCCCGATGAGAGCAGCGTCGTCGGTGCGCCCGGCACGCGCGTTCCGGTGGCTGATCTGCACGGCGATCTCGCCTATCCGCTCGCGACCGGCGATGCGGTGACGGTCGGCGTCGAACGCGCGGGGCGCGTCGTGGCCGGGATTCCGGCAACGCATCCATCCGTTGTCGGAACCTTCGTTGCGCGTCAGGCGGCGCGCCGCGTCGTCGCTGTGAACGCGCAGACGCTCGATGGGCGTGCGCTGACGGTCACGCAACCGACGAGCAGCGCATTTCTCTCACCGGTGATGCTGATGCAAACGCAGCAGACGATCAGCGGCATGACACTCCCGGTCGATAGTTTCGCGTTGCCCGCCATGCATCGCGACGTGCATGTCTATCTGTTCACGCACGCACAGGCGCAAGGATTTCGCAATTTCGACGCGCACGGCCGCGATGCGGTGCTCTTCGCAGTCGACGGCGGCGACGGCCGTCCGCTGCGCGACGGGATCGCGATTGCGCGCTCGGGCGAGCCCGTCGTCGTGGGCGGCGTGCGTCTGGCGGCCGACGTCGTCGACTATCCCGCGATCGTGCTCGTGCCGATCCCTTCGATCCCCCTCGTCGCCCTCGGCCTGCTGATCTCACTTGGCGGCATCATCGGATATACAAGGAAGTTCTGATTTTCGTCAGGCCGAGACGCGGAATGGCGAAGTGTACTATGGTACACGAGCCATTCCGCAACGACGGCATGGCGTAAATCAGAGCTTCCTTAAAATTCCGTTGCGCTGGTGAAGGTGAAGTTTTCAATCTTTGCGCTGGGGACGACGCAACTGTAGCTGTAGCCGCCGGTGCGGCGGAGGTCGCGCGAGAATTCACATGCGCGCAGCGCGCCGAGGATGCTTTGATTGAACCGCATGTTGCGCACGCCGCCGGCGATCGTGCCGTTCTCGATGAGAAAGGTGCCGTCGCGCGTCATTCCGGTGACGATGGCGTGCTTCTGATCGACGGTGCGGATGTACCAGAATCGCGTCACCAGCAGACCGCGTTGCGTTGACGCAATCAACTCGCCGGTGGATTTCGAACCAGGCATAACGAGCAGATTCAAGGCCTGCGGGCCGTAGGAATTCGGCGCCGGCAGCGCGTGACCGGTATTGCGCCGCTGGAGTTTGTGCGCCCAATACGAGTCGGTGACGATGTCGCGCGCGACACCCTGCTCGATGAGCGTGACGCGCTCTTTGCGCTGCCCTTCGTAATCGTACGGGCTGCTCGGAGCGAGCGGCTGCGCGTAGTCGTCGACGATCGTGACGTTGCTTCCGAGCAGCGTCTCGCCGAGCTTTCCGCTGTAGAACGACGAGCCTTCGTCGAAGGCGCGCGCCGAAAAATGGTCGGCGAGATAGCTGAGCAGTTCACCGAACGCGGCCGGTTCGAGAATGACCGTCCACGAACCGGGCTCGACCGCGCGCGGCTGCGCAGTCTCGCGCGCGATGGCCGCGGCCTTCGCACCGATAGCGTGAGCATCGAGACCGGCGACGTCGTTGACGTAGCATTCGGCGAAGCCGGTGGAGTCGGCGCCGTTCATCTTGACGTTGATGCCCGCCTCGGTACCGTCGAATGACGCTAGCGTTCCGGCGCTGCTCGCGATGGTGTAGCCGCTGACGCCCGTCGAGCAGTATCCGGCCGACCAGAGTCCGTCGGCTTCCGCGATGCGGAAGATCGTGTCGGTCATCGTCGCGCGCAGCGCGGGCGACGCGCTCGCGGTGGCCTCACTATACGAGCCGGGCGGCGGTGCGGCGGCTTCGCCCTTGGGCAGTGCGACGAAATCGGGATCTTCCGGCGCCAGGCGCGCCATCGCGAGCGCGCGCTCCGCCACGTCGCGTAGCGATGATTCGTCCACGCGATTGGTGGCCGCGACGCCGGTGCGCTTGCCGGCGATGGCACGCACCGAGACGGCCACGTCGCGGGCGGCGACGTTTTGATGGATGCCGTTGCGCGTGAAGCGCGTCAGCGATGTGTCGCTCGAGGCAACCAGCACTTCGGTCTCGTCCGCTTGCGAGATTGCGAGCACCCGCTTGGCGATGGTCTCGCGATCGCCGCTACGCATGATAGCCGACTCCGACGGCGACATTGCGAAAGCGCGCGGGCGAGGCGGCTTGCGTCGTGCGGCCGGTCTGCATCGGCTCGCCTTTTCCGCAGTTGGGCGTTCCCCACGCAACCCACGATGCGGCATCACCGATCGCGTCGCACGAGTTCCAAAACGCGGGTGTCATGCCGCCGTACGTCGGGTTCTTTAGCATCCGGCCACGCTTGCCGTTCTTGATCTCCCATGCGATCTCGCATCCGAATTGGAAATTCAATCGCCGGTCATCGATCGACCACGAGCGATTGCTCTCCATGTATATGCCGTCGCGAACGTCGTCGAAGAGGTTGTCGAAGGGAACATCGCCCGGCAGCAAGTTCAAGTTGCACATGCGGATCATCGGCACGAACTCCCAGCTCTGCGCGCGCACGCACGCATTGCTGGCGCGTCCGATGGTGCGCGCCGTGTCATTGCTCATCTCGTAGCCGGTGAGCATCCCGTCGCGGATGATGTCCGAGACGACGCTCTTCGTCCCTTCATCGTCGTAACCGCAGGAGGCCATGCCGCCGGGCAGCGTGTTGTCGACGACGATGGTGACGATATCCGAACCGTACTTCAGTTTTCCGAGCTGGCTGGTTTCGAGAAAACTCGTTCCGCTGAAATTCGCTTCCCAGCCCATCACGCGATCGAGTTCGGCCGGATGCCCGCACGACTCGTGGATCTGCAGCGAGACTTGCGAGCCGCCGAGGATGACGTCGAACGTGCCGCTCGGGCATTGCGGCGCACGCAGGAGTGCGAGTGCCTCCTCGCCGATGCGCGGCGCGTTCTCAATTAGGCGTGCTTCCTCCACGATCTCCCAGCCGCCGGATTTGTAGAGTCCGATGTCGCCGGGGAACGAGCGCGTCTGAACGTCGCCTTCTCCGACGGCCATCGCTTCGAGGCCGCTGCCGGTCTGCACGATTGTCTGCGCGATCTTCGACCCGATCGTGCTGAAGAAGATCTTCTCGCTGCGCCACAGATCGAGCCACGCGCGTCCGACGGCGATCTCGGGCGAGATGCGCAGTGCCTTCTCCGCGGCGAGCAAGAGCGCGACGCGATCGCCGAGCGCGATGCGCTGCGGGTCGCGCACCACCGGGGTGGCGAAGACGTCGACATACGCGCGATCGGGAGCGAACCCGACGCGGATGCGCGCAATCGCGGCGCCGGCTCTTGCGATCTCGACGGCGCGCGCTGCGGTCGCGTCGACCCCGCGTTCGGAGAGATCGCTGGATGCCGCGAACCCCCACGCGCCGTCGACGAGCGCGCGCACGCCGTACCCCGTGCTCGTGCTGTCCGCAAGCGTCGAGACGACGCCGTTGCGCACCTCGATGCGCTCGGTCCGCGCGGTCTCGAATCGCACGTCGGCATAGTGCGCGCCGCGAGCGAGCGCGGTGTCGAGCGTGCGCGCTGCAATCGAATCAAAGGCCATGGCCATATCCGCGCGCTATTGTCGGCCTTGCGGCGGCGCACCTGTGGGCGCGGAACCGGCGACCACGGCGCGCAGACCGCCGATGACGATGCGACCGGCGCTGCGCACCGGCGGCCCGTCGATCGCGTTGACGAGGTAGACGGAACGAAGGTGCGCCGGAAGCGGCATCGTCGCCGGGAAGCGGACGACCACGTGGCGCGGTCCGCGGAAGTCGATGCGAGCCGCGGTGAGCAAGATGCGTTCATCGGCAGCACTCTGCACCGCGACGCGGAGAATCTCGCCGTTTGCATCGCCGTTCACGTCCATCGCGATCCCGACCGTATCCGGCGTGAGGGCGGCGTCGTTATCAAGAAACGCGGCGCGCGCACCGTTCGAGAAATCGTACGTGAGACCGACGCAGTCGGGGCACGAGGTGTCCTGCGCACTGCGCGCGGGTGCGTCGTGCGGAACCGATACGAGGTGCGCCGTGCGCAAGAATGGGAATGGTGCTTCATGCGAGCCGACGCTCACGCTCGCAAGCGCCTGACTCGTGCCGACGCTCAGTCCGACGGTCGCATCGCCGGCGCCGGCGACGTATGTTCCGTCGGGCGCGATCCGGCCGCTGGTTGCCGTCCAGGAAAGCTGCTCGGGCAGCGCGAGCGGATAGCCGTTGCGGTCGTACGCGCGCGCTGCAAATGAGATATGCGCGTCGCGCGCGGCGTTGATCGTCGCCGGCTCGATGCGCAGACGTGCCGGCTGCGCATCGACGATGATCGGCACGCGCGCAGTGAGCGGACCTTCCTGAACGTTCAACACGCCGTTTCCGGCGCGCAGTGCGACCACGTCACCGCCCTCGAACGAAGCAAGGCCGGCGGGTTCAACATGCACCTCGACCGGATCGGTGTCGGCCGCCGTATGATCGCCCGCGTCGAGCGCAACGATACGTACGGGGACGCGCGCGCCCACGATCGCGCGCACGGCTTGCGGCAGCGCGGCGAGCGTCACCGGCGGTCCTTGCGGCGCGTCGCTCATCACCAGCAATGCATTGGCGACACGGCGCTGCTTGCCGTCGGAGGGAAGGTTTTGCATGACCGCGTCCGTGTCGCCCGGAAGGCGCGCGACGAGCGTCGAGGAGCCGCCGCCGTCGAAGGCCATCGCGTCGCGCGCGCCGAGTGATGCCAACAGCGCGGCGAACTGCGCTCGCGTGACACCGATCGACGACGCGGGTTGGCGGCCGTCAACCTCAACGAGCAAGACCGTGCCGTCGAGCGCGATGCCGGCGCCCGAGATTGGTATGCGCTGCGTGAATTCCAGTCCGTTCGGGCCATCGGGGTCGTCGACGGCGACGCCGTCGCGCAGCAGCACCGGACCGCCGCCGATGGCCGTCGTCAGCGACGCCAGCGGTGCCGGAGCGAGATCGCCCGCGATCGTGACGACATCGCCGGCGGCGGGCAGGCCCAGTTTGGCCAGAGCCGACGATCCGATCGCGAGATAGTAGCCGGCGGGCGCATCGGTCGCATTGTCGGCGATGCCGCTGACGCGATAGCGGCCGAACGGCGCGCTGCCGTCCAGCGGCTGCAGCGCGACCAGCGTCGTCTGCGAGGGCGGCAGGTCGCCGAATGCCGGTTCGATCAACGCGATGACGTTCGACGATGACGGCAGCGCGTCGACCGCGTCGAGCGGCATCGTCGTGCTGCCGATCGCGATCGTGCCGGAGAGCGAGAGTTCACCGATCGACGCATGACCGTCGCGATCGAGCGCGAACGCAGCGCGCTGCATCGGGCCGCGCAGCAGAGTTCCGTCATGTACCACCACGTTGAGCGGTTCGTTGGTGCTGCCGATTGCGAAAAAATCACCGTTGATCCCGGCGACGGCGTGTGCACGTTGTGCCATCGAGGTGACGGTTTCGCCGGGCGACGTCAGGCGATCGTTCGCGAGCGCGTCCTCGATGCGCACGCCGGGAGCATGCGGATCGATCGCGACGGCGCGCACCTCGATCGGCCCATCGATGGTCTGCAGAGCGTACTCCGCGTAGTCGACGCCGGGCGCGAGCGGCCAGAACGTCGGTGCTTCCGTGTCGATCGCCGGAAACGGCGCCGTAGCTGCCAGGCGCGCCGGAAACGTGTAGGCGTGCGCGCTTGCAAGCGTGACAAAAAAGAAGACGACCACCGCGCAGAGCGTTCGCATCGCTAGCCTCCGATCGCGTCGTCGGCGAGGGCGAGGCCGGTGAGGACGTCCGTTCCCGGCGCGAGCAGCGTCTGTGTCGTGCGCGCACCGTCGAACACGAAGCTCGCGACGCAAAAATGATCGAATGTTCCGGCGACGATCGTTCCGTCAGGATCGACGGCGATGGCGCGGCGCTCGGTGCGATCGAGCGCGACGACGTACAGACGAAGTTCTGCGGCGCGTGCACGCGCGAGGCGTTCGAAGAGCGAACGATCGTCACACGCGGATTTCCAGACGACGATCTGCCGGCTGGCGCGCCGAAACGGAATCAAGCCGGCCGGATCGAGCATGCGCGGATCGTCGACGACGGCGACGGGAACCAGCGCGTCAAGCCGGCCTATACTCTGGGCGTCGTCGAATGACAGCGCGACGTCATACTCGAGAATGCGCTGCGCATCGGAATCGATGTTTGCGGCGCGAGGCGTCACCGCGACGCGATAGGCGCGCGTGCTGGCGTCACGCATCGCTTGCGGCGGCGTTTGGATACGCTCGATCGCCCGCCGTTCGCGGGGGACGTCTGCGATTAGTACTTCGGGATGCCGTTCGCTCGCGATGGCCACGCGTTCACCGCGCGCATCGAGAATCTGACTCTTTCCGCAGTACGCGACGTATCCGCGTTCGCTGCCGCACTTGTTGGCGGCGACGAACGGCACGCCGTTTTCGTACGCGCGCAGGCCGGCGAGCAGATCGGCTTGCAGGTTTTCGAGCGCGTCGGGATTGCGACCGCTCGTGACCCAGGCGGTCGGCATGACGAGCACGTCGGCACCGCGATCGACGAGTTCACGCGCGATCGTGGGGATGCGGCCGTCCGCGCAGACCAAGACGCCGAGCGTTCCGACCGATGTCACGACCGGGTGCACGCGGGAGGCCGGCGCGAACCAGTGCCGATCGAAGTGCCACAGGAACGTCTTGTCGCCGGCGCCGGCGACCGCACCGCGGTCGATCACGATGCCGGAGTTGTAGAGCCGGCCCGCATCCTCACGCACGGCACCG
This sequence comes from Vulcanimicrobiota bacterium, assembly GCA_027307235.1. Lineage (GTDB taxonomy): Bacteria > Vulcanimicrobiota > Vulcanimicrobiia > Vulcanimicrobiales > Vulcanimicrobiaceae > DAHUXH01. The sequence continues at coordinate 45,264 of DAHUXH010000017.1, forward strand.
ACGACGATGCACGCGCCGGTTCGAGCGGAGATCGCGCACAACGCATCGAGCGCGTGCTGCACGCCGGCGCGATCGATGGATGCGCTGCCCAGAACATACGCGGGGATCGTGCCTTCGGGAAGCACGATGAGCTGCGCGTGGCGCGCCGCGGCCTCTTCGGCAGCAGCAATCGCCCGCTCGAATGCATCGTGAAAAGAGTGGAGATCGTGTGCCGCAAGTTGGACGGCCGCGATACGCAACGTCTGCATGGTGCGATAGTCTGGGATGGCAGCGGGTCATCCCTGCCGAAAAACGAGGCCCGCCATCAATAAGGAGACGAGAGTTTGAAATCATCCTCTATCCTCGGTGCGCTCGCGGCAGGCGCGGCCGTTGCCGTTCTCGCGACGGCCATCCCCGCCAACGCGGACAGTAAGACTGTCAGCACGACCGCGACCTCGAAAGACCCGTGCTCGGCGAAGAAGACGCACTGGGCGCGGCTACAATGCGAAAACTACAACAACTCGGCGCCTGGCGACGAGTATTTCGGCCGGCTCAAATTGAGTTATCTGGGAATCAACAACACGTTTCGCGATGAAGCGATTCGAGCGGGTCAGAACACCGTCAGTTCCACCGTCATCAACAAGGTAGGATTTGCCGACGAGGCGCTGCGCGACTGGGCCAAACGCTATCCGCGAGATCCCGATCTCGCACGCAGCTATTATCTGGCGACCCTCGTGCTCAGCAAGATCTACACGCAGCAAGCACAGAACGAAGCCTACGATTACATGCACGTGCTCGCTACGAAATTCGCGTCGACGTATTTCGGAAAGATCGAGAAGACCAACTTGCATCGCGGATTCACCATGCACTGGTATGCCGACGCATCGCCCTGCGGCGCTTCGCCGCAACCCGATCCGCCCGCACCGGCGCTTCCCAGGGGCGTGAAATTGCAAGTGCTCGTCCCGGCCTGCATCGCAACACCCGCTCCCGCCTCCTCTCCCTAAGCTTCCGGAGCCCAGGGCCGTAGAAAAGAGAAGAGCCTCGGCATTGCCGAGGCTCTTCTCTTTTACGAAGCGTTGCTTCGCGGTGCGGTCTTAGAACTTGATTCCGAGACCGACGTATCCACCGAAGTGGCTGTATGCCGACGGTGCGTTCAGTTTGGTCTGTCCGCGATCTCCGATGACACCGAAGTCAAGGAAGAACGGCGTTGCTTCACTGAACCACTTGCGCAGCCACCAGTTGGCGCCGAGCTGGAACTGGGTTTCGTTGTATTCCAACGAGATCGGTCCAGCCGGGCACTCCGGTGCGTTGCACGTGCCTTTGACGTTCGGGTAGTAGTAGGCGCTGCCGTACCACGAGAGCGTCTGGTTGAGGTCAGGGAGCTTCTCGGCGCCGAAACCGACCGAGGTCTGCTTCGGATAGCCGACGCTGTTGTTGCGGATCAGGTAACCGACGCCGACGTAGAGGCGCGGATTCGCGACGCGGAGCCCAAGGCGGCCGCTGAAGTCGAAATCGCGGATCGCCATTTGCGGGATCGACGTGGAGCCGCCGCCACCGATGATGGTGACGAGACAGGCCGGGTCGGCCGCACTGGCACAGGCGTGCTCGTACTTGAATGCGCGCAGATCGCCTTCGATCATCCACGGCAGGTTGAAGACGTCGAACTCCGCTGCGCCGCGGACGTTGAGCGACGGTCCGCCCTGGCCCGACGGGTTGGCACGGGTGCCCGCGCTGAACTCGTTGTAGACCGTGGGCGAAACGATGTAGTCACCGGCGATGAAGACGTCGTGGTAGGGGGTTGCTGCCGGTGCGGGGGTCGGGGTCGGCGGGGCCGTTGGGGCCTCCGTCGGAGCCGCGGTCGGAGCTTCGGTCGGGGCCGGAGTCGGCGGCGGCGTCGGCACGACATAGCGGACGACGACGAGCTGCTTGTCCGAAACCCATTCGACGTATGCTCCCATACCTTCCGAGAGGACGCGGATGGGAACCAGGACTTGGCCCTTCCAGATCATCGGGGGCACGTCGAGCGGACGCGATTCGCCGTTGATGACGACGGTCTTCTGACCGACCGTCACCTTGACATCGGCGCCGGCTTTGCTGACGTCGACCGTCTTGCTGGCCGGATCGTACGAAACCGTCGCACCCATCTGCTCGAACATCGAGCGCAGCGGGATGAGAACGGTGCCGCCACGCACGAGCGCCGCGAGGACGCGGCCCTGCTTGAGGGTGTCGGGCTTTGCGTACACGTGGTGGTCGTTGAAAAGAATCGGGATTTGGCCCGAGGGCGGCGATCCAAAATTCGCCGCGGGAGCCGCCGACATCGCGTCTTGCGCAACCGCATTGTGTCCGATGTTGCCATGCGGTGCGTTGGTCGACGCGGCTGCCGCGCTAAGTCCGAGACCGGCTGCGAACAGCGCGGCGAGGACTCCTGTGCTCAGTCGCTTCAATGTTTCCTCCCTAATGCAAAAATTCGAATGAGACCTGAGTTGCTTCGGGGTAAGCCCGCTTACGCAGGCTTCCTTTGTTCTTCCCTTCGGGCATAATGGACCGCTACCCTTGCCATACGGCAACGGCACACGCCTGGCCGCCGGGGCATCGGAGTTTCTAGGCGAGTTTCTTTTCGATTTTCTCGATGAACCGCGCTCGGTCTATGATGTAGCGCTCGTGGGTTCCTTCGGCGACCGCTTCCTGTTCGTCGAAGACGTGGACGGCGAAGCTGACGCGCGGACCGTCGATCGCTACGATCTCAACCTCGGTCCGGACGATGAATCCGACCGGCACCGGCTGCCGGTGCTCCAGCTCGATCTGCGTGCCGAGCGTGACCTGCCCGGGCTCGAGCATCGGTTCGATGCAATGGATGGCCGCGTTTTCGACCAGCTGCACGAGCGTGGGCGTCGAGAGAACGTCGACACCCTTGTTCCCTGCCTGCTCTGCCGTCATCCACTCCTCGACGCGGCTCTGGAGGCTATACGATCGCCCGATATCGAGTTTTGCACGCATCCTGCCACGGGAATACGTCGCGCCTCGTTCGGCTTCCGCTTGACATGCAGCCGATCAGGTACTTCTCAGGTTTTCTCGATAGGACTGAATCAAAGCCGGATCGTGCGCCGTAGAAGAGTACGATAACCGGCATCTTGAACGAGGAGATCATGTCGAAATTACGCTCGTCGATGGTCGGCGCCATTGCCGCGGCCGTGGCGCTGACTGCCTGCGCAGGGCACACCGGGCCAAACGGACCGCCGCCGCTCAACGTCGACGTCGCAGCCGCGAAACGCCAAAGCATTGCGACTTTTATCCAGCTGGACGGTCAGATCGCGCCGTTGGAGCAGTCGACGCTGTCGTTTCAGCAGTCGGGTCCGGTCAGAGCAATCTACGTGAACGAGGGCGACCGCATCGCGCCGGGCCAGTTGCTCGCGCAGATCGATCCGTCGACGCTCTCCGCACAACTCGCGCAAGCTGAGGCAACCGCGCAGCAGGCGGCGGCGCAAGCGCGCGGCTCACAAGTCGGGCTGCCGATCGCCAAACAACAGAACGCCTCGAATTTGCAAAATGCGAAGGCGGCGCTCGACAACGCCAAACTCGTCTACGATCAAGATGCGGCGCTCTTCAAGCAGGGCTACGTGTCGCAGTCTTCTTTGCAGTTGGCGCAGTCGCAGTATCAACAGGCGGTGAGCGCGTACAACGCGGCACTTGTCGGGCAGCAGGGCGACGTCGTCACCGCGCAGACCGTCAAGGCGTCGCAGGCCAACGCCGCGGCGGCGCAGGCGCAGGCGCGCGTGTTACGCACGGAACTCGCCCAGACCAACATGGTCTCGCCGTTCGAAGGCGTGGTGACCGCACGGTTGTTGGATCCGGGCGCGATGGCCGGACCGGCGACGCCGGTGTTGCAGGTCGCGCGTCTGGATACGGTCTGGGTCAATATCAACGTTCCCGACGAAGACCTCGGTTACGTTATACCGGGCACGAAGCTCTCGTTCGTGAGTTCGTCCCTCCCCGGCAAGTCGTTTGCCGGAAAGATCGACAGCGTCAACTCCGTGCCGACGCAGGGCACCCTCTCCTACCGTGCGCGCATGCGTCAAGCCAATCCCGGCGACGTGCTGCGCGGCGGCATGCTGGTGACCGCGACCATCGAGAAGCAGCACGCCGACAACGCCGTCGTCGTTCCGCGCACCGCGATCGCGCAGACGCAGAACGGGAACGTCGTCTACATCGTGCAGGGCACGAAGGCGAAGATGGTTCCGGTGAACGTCGGCCTGCAGACCGACACGCTCTCGCAGATCGAGAGCCCGCTCGTCACCCCCGGAACCCAAGTCATCGTCACGCGGCCAGACGCACTTCAAGACGGCAGCACGATCGCGGTCGACAACGGGGCGGGTCAGGGAGGCGCATCCGCCGGGCGCCCAGGCGGCGGCCGCTCAGGCGCCGGACGCTCCGGGCGGGGACACTCGTGAACGCCCGCCGCGTGATTGCCGGCGCTTTCGTTCCGGCGCTGCTCGCTTTCGGCTCCGCGCATGCGGCCGTTGCCGGCGCCCGCGCGCAGGCCACGCCGACGCCGTATCCGGCGGCCACCGGGCAACCGCTTCCCTATCCCGCCTATGGTACGCCGGTGCCCGATGCGGTGAAACGCCGCCCGCAGCCGGGCGTCGCACCCCACATCTCGCTCGATCAAGCCTTTGCGATCGCCATCTCGAAGTCGCCGGTCTTCGCTTCGCAAATCTCACAGTATGACGTGACGCACGCGAAGTACGGCGCCGAACGCTCGGCGCTGCTGCCCAACGTGTCGCTCACCGCGACGGGCTCGCAAGTGTACACACCGGCCGGAACCGTGCAGAGCACCAACGGCACGTTCACGAGCAACGGCATCTTCAAGAGCGACAGCATCTCGGTGCAGTTGCAGCAGTTGATCTTCGACGGCGGACGCACGCTCGCGGCGCTGCGTTCGGCGAAAGAAGCCAACACCGCGGGTTACGCCACGCTCGAACGCGACGTGCAATCGCTGCAGTTCACCGTCGCGCAGTCCTATTTTCAAGACTTGCAGGCGCAAGCCGCGACGCAACTCGCAGCGCAAGTCGTCCGGCAGAACGAAGCTCAGGAAGATCTCGTGCGCGCTCGGATTCGCACCGGACAAGCCGCGCCGTCGGATCTGTACAGCGCGCAGTTCGCGACGGCGCAGTCGCGCTCGCGGCTCGTGCAGGCGCAGGGTCAAGAGATTGCGGCCAACGCGTCCTTTGACAATGTCTTGGGGCTGGAGGCCGATGCCGACGTGCTGCCCAACGACGACGTGCAGACGAGAACCGCGTCGCAACTGCCCGCGACGGTCCCGCTCTCATACGACGAAGCGCTCAAACGCGCGTTTCTTCTGCGCCCCGACTATCTCGCTGCCGTACACAACGTCGAATCGGCGGATGCGAACGTGCGCTTTGCAAAGCTCGCGCGCTTCCCGCTGATCACGGCCAGCGCGCGCGACGGAAAGCAATCGACCCGGCCCAACGGTTCAGGGCTGCAACAATCCGATTCGCTCGGCGCGACGCTCTCGATCCCGTTGTTCGATCAAGGCCTCACGAACTTCAACGTAGCGAGCGCCGCTTCTCAGCGCGATCAGGCCCTGGACACGCTTCAAAGCACGCGCATCGGAGTTGAACTCAACGTCCGCCAAGGATTGGCGGCGTTGATCTCGGCGCGTTCGTCGCTCGATCAAACCAACTTCGAGGTCAAGAACGCGCAAGTGGCGGCCGACGCGGCACAGGCGCGCTACAAAGCGGGCGTCGACACGCTGCTCGATCTTCTGACCGCGCAAGTCAACCTGACCCAAGCTCAAACCGATCAACTGAACGCACTCTACGCGCTGCGCATCGCCGAACAGACCTACGCCTTCGACATCGGCCAAACTAGCACGAAGCTCTGATTTCCGCCAGGCCGTCGTTGCGGAGAGGCTCGTGTACCGCACGAAGCTCTGATTTCCGCCAGGCCTTCGTTGCGGAGAGGCTCGTGTACCGTAGTACACTTCGCCTCTCCGCGCCTCGGCCTGACGAAAATCAGAGCTTCGTGCTAGTTTGGCCGATGTGTGGGCGGGCTCGTGTACTTCGTACACATCGCGTGGCGCGCTTTGGCGGTGGCGATGTTCGGCGGGGGGAGGGGTTGGGTGGGGGTAATAGGGTGTTTATGCCTATTCGTGTGACTGATGGTGTTCCGGCGGCGGTGAGCGATCCGGTCAATGCCGCGATTCTTGCCGTTTCCGAAGACCGGCTGAGCGGATTTCAGGAAGATCCGTTCGGCGAGATTGCCGCGCGCAGCGGCATCGCGGTTGACACCGTGATCGTTCGCATCGACGCGATGCTGCGGGCGGGCACGATCCGGCGCGTGCGACAGACGCTGATGGCGACCAACCTGGCTCGCGGCGCGCTGTGCGCCTGGCAGATCGATCCCTCGCGCCTCGACGCCGCCTTTGAGTTCATGTTCGCGCAGGACCCGTTTTCCGGGCATGTGGTGATTCGCTCGACCGACGCGGCGACGCCGGGCAGCACGTATCGCCTCTGGACGACGTTGAAAGTCCCGCAGGGTTTTTCGCTGCGCAAACATGCTGAATTTTTGCAGCGCCGCGTCGGCGCCGACGCGTTCCGTTTGATGCCGGCTAAGCATCTGTTCGCGCTCGGCGTCGGCCACGTGCGTCGGCGAGGTCTCGAACCGGGCGCGCGTGCCGATGCCCTTGCCGATGTGCTGGACACGAAGATCGTCGAATTGACGCCGTTAGAATGGCAGGTGCTGCTCACGCTCAAGCGCGAGTTCGCGCCCGACGAACTGGTTCGCGATCTGTGGCGGTCGCGCGCGGCGCAGGCGCAGGTCGACTACGACACGTTCTGTCGCGTGGCGCGCGATTTGAATGCGCGCGGCGTGATCGGCCGGTTCTCGACGTTCCTCGAACACGTCAAGGCGACCGCGAACCAAGAGCGCGTCACACGCTACAACGCGCTCTTTCACTGGGCGGTGCCGCAGGGGCGTGAGATCGACGCGGGCCGTGAGGTCGGCCGGCATTACGTCATCACGCATGCGTACTGGCGCGAGGGCGGGCCGGAGTTTCGCGGCGTCAACATCATGGCCGTCGCGCACGGTCTCGACAAGGAGGTCGTGCTCGCGCACAAGGCCGCCATCGACGTCCATCTGCGCGAGGCCGGCATCGGCTTCGGCTACACCAACGTGTTTTGGGGCGGACGCAGCGAGATCAAACCGTCCGAGATCGCGCCGCAAGCGTACGTCGAGTTTTGCTCAAGCCAAGGAATCGATCCGGCGACGATGCGCGCCGATGCCGACGAGAGGGGAGTCGACAATCCATGAGATCGATCATCAGACGCGCGGGTGCGCTGCTTGCGTTGGTCGCGGTTGCCGCCTGTTCGAAAACGACGGGCGGGGGGATCGGCGATCGCGTGAACGGCTTCACGATCCCGCACGTACTGCGCTATTCCGGCGCCGAAGACATCAACACGCTCAATCCGTGGTTCGGTCAGCAGATCACGATGTTCACGATGGCGCAGATGACGATGGCCTGGCTGATTCGCTTCGACGAGCGCAATCGGCCCATGCCGGAACTGGTGACGCAGGTGCCCACCAAGGCCAACGGCGGCGTGAGCAAAGACGGATTGACGATCGTCTATCATCTTCGCAAAGGCGTGAAGTGGTCCGACGGCGCCCCGTTCGATGCCGACGACGTCGTGTTCTCGTTCAAGCAATATCTCAATCCGGCAAACAACGTGCTCAATCGCACCGGCTGGGACTTGATTCGCGGCATCGACGAGCCGGACAAGTACACGGTCGTGCTGCACCTGAAGTCGCCGTACTCGCCGTTCGTGGAAACCTTCTTTTCGACCGGCGGCTCAAACCCGTGCGTCATTCCCAAGCATCTGCTGGCGCGCTATTCCAACATCAACAACGTGCCCTACAACTCCCTTCCCGTCGGGATCGGTCCGTTCAAGTTCGAGCGCTGGGATCGGGCGCAAGACGTGGTGATGGTTGCCAATCCGTTGTACTGGCGCGGGGCGCCGAAGCTGCAAAAAGTCATCTACCAGATCATTCCCGACCGCAACACGGTGCTCGCGCAGTTGCAGGCCAAGACACTCGACTTGTGGTTCCCGGTGACCGGCGCATACGTGCAGCAAGCCAAGGCGCTTGATGGATACACGTTGATTGCGCACCCCGGGTACCAATACGATCACATCGACTTCAACGTCACGCACCCGGTCGTGGCCGATGCGGTGGTCCGGCGCGCGTTGCGTATGGCGATCGACCGGCCCGAGCGCGTCGCCACGATCATGCACGGCAACGGCGTCGTCACCGACTCGGTGGCTCCGCCCAGCTCTCCCTACGCGGATCCGAATATTCCGCTCGTGCCCTTCGATCTCGCCAAGGCCAATCGGATGCTCGACGACGATGGTTGGAAGCTCGGCGCGGACGGCGTGCGCGCGAAGAACGGTGTGCGGCTGGCGCTCAATCTCGCGACCACGACCGGATCGCCCGACGGCGATCGAACCATAGAATTGATCCGTCAGTGGTGGAAGCAGATCGGCGTCTCGCTGCGCGTGCGTCATTATCCGGTCAATCTGTTCTTCGAGTCCAACGCTCAGGGCGGCGTCGTCTATTCCGATAAGTGGGATGCGATCATCTTCGCGTGGCAGTCCGACGCGCTGGGGGACAACTCGTCGCTGTACTCGTGCAAGAACATCCCGCAGCAGAACAATCTGCGCTGGTGCAACCCGACCGCGCAGGCCGCGTACGACCGCTTCTACGACGACTACGATCAGGCCGAACGCAATCGAGACGAGGCGACGATCCTGCGTCAGCTTTTCAACGACGCACCGACGATCGTCTTGGACGTTCGCAACGATACCTTCGCCGTCAATAAGGACCTCAAAGGCTTCCACCCCAACGAGGTCTCCCCGTTCGACAACATGATGGACGTCGACATCTAGGAGCCCGACTGGCTCCTCAGAGCCTCAACCGAAACATCGGCGGGCGCTCGTTCGTATACGCGGTATGTTGAAAACTCGCATGGGCGCGCTCGCCGCCGCATTCTCGCTGGCTCTGTTCTGTCGCTTGCCGGCGCTCGCATCGGTCGATCATACGGCGTCCCTCGCTGCCGTCAAGGCGCAGGCCGCTCCGCCGCTCGACGCGTCCCTCGCCGCATCCGTCTGGCAGACGGCGCTCAAGGCCGATGGCTTCGTGAACTTCACGACCCGCGCCGCGGCCGGCCACGCGACGACGGCGTACCTGCTCTACGACGACAAGAATCTCTATGTCGGATTCATCTGCGCTCAGGCCGGGGCGCCGATCACGGCGACGCAGACCGTCGACAACGCCGGTGTCTCCAACGACGACAATGTGACCATCGAGTTCAGCACGTCGGACAATGGCACGCGGGTCTATACCTTCAGCGTCAACCCGCACGGCGTGCGCGCGGAATCGTCGAGTGAGAACTCACGCTTCGCTCCGCCGTGGCAAGCGGTCAGCACGATTCTTCCTACCGGCGATTGGCGCGCGATGATGGTGATTCCGCTCTCCGATCTGCACGCGCAAGGCGGCTCGGCGCAGACCTGGCGGATCAATTTCGTGCGCTTCGTGGCCGCGAGCAGCGATCAATACACGTGGGCATACGAGCCGACGCAAACCGATCCAGGCAATACGCAGAACTGGCCGGCGCTCACCGGCATCACGGTCGCAACCGCGGCAGCGCGGCCGCTTCCGCGCGCCGACATCTACGGGTTGAGCACGGCCGGCTCGGACCGCCGCCAGTTCCAAAACAACTTCGGCAGCTTCCAGGACACGAACCCGCGCGCGCTCGGCATCGACGCGACCTACCCGCTGAGCAGCACGCTGTCATTCGTCGGAACGCTCAATCCCGACTTCTCGAACATCGAGCAAGACCAGACGATCATCGCGCCGCAGGAGTTTCGCCGGAATTTCAACGAGTATCGGCCGTTCTTCTCGCAAGGCTCGAATTTCATCAATTCACTCGCGGGTATCAACGTTAATAGCTTTCAGCAGATGTTCTATTCCCCGTCGATCGGCATCTTCAATCGCGGTGAAAAACTTGAAGGCACCATCGGAAAAGGTGGAGTCGGCGCGCTGAATGTCGCCGGTGCTGGATTTGACGACACGGCTTTCGGTTATAACTACTCGCGCCCGGATAACTCGCTCGGCGCGGCATTCCAGGGCGTCATGGCCAACCACACCGGAGTGCTCGACGACACGTACGGCTCGTCGGTGTCTTCGATCAACCCGCACAGCGGCTACGCTGCCATCGCGAACTTCGAGCAAGAGAATGGAACCAACGTCGGCGCAGTGCGCGACGCGCAGAGTCTGGAGCTCGCGACCGGCGTGCTGACTGCTCGTGGGACCACCTTAGTCGTCTACCAGGACAACGGTCCGGAATTCAATCCGATCGACGGATTCACACAGATCAATGACGCTCGTGGTCCGGTTTTTGCCGAACAGTACAATGGCGCAGGCGGCAACGGCGCGATCAAATCCTACAACGTCATCTTCTTGGCCGACCGGTTCGTCGATCGTAGCGGTGCAGCACGCGAAGCCGATGCCATCGGCGGTCTCACCGCGACGTTCAAGAACCTTGTCTCGCTCGGGGTCAGAGACTCGACCAGCGAGTTGCGCAGTTACGCGCAGGCATTTCCCATCTATACCGGAGCCCAGGTGACGCCGTTCAACCTCGCGCAGATCGCGTTTGGCTATCGCGACGGCACGCCGTCACCGATCGACGCGTCGTATGGCTGGGGCTCCTTTGGCGGAGCTTTCACACAACAGATGACGTCGTCGACGTCACATCAGTTCGGCCCGGTCGGGCTCTCGCTCGAATATGATGGAACGGTCGAGCATGCGCTTGCGGGGCTGGTCGGTGGCCCGACGAACTCGCAATGGCTGCGGCGCGTCTCGCTCACGCGCTCGTTCGGTAAAGACACGACGCTGGCATTCGGTGTACGTTCGATCAACGGCACGGGCGGATTCGCGCTCCCCGGGAACAACCTCGCATTCTCGTTCTACCGGCGCTTCGCGAACCAAGATCTGCTGTACGTCGATTACGGCACGCCGGCGGCGAATCAGACTCTGCACCGCTGGGTGATGAAGTTCGTCTTCCACGTCGGCGGAGCATCTGGAACGTAGGTCAGGCAACGTGCCGGGTTACGAGGTCTTCGGTTCGTCGATGTAGAGGGCTAATCTCTGGATGATGCGCTCACGCATCATCACGAATGCGACGCCGCCGGGGAAGCGTGCTTCGAAGGCGGCGTCGTAGACGATCGTGGCCGGTCCACCGGCGGCGGGAACGAAGAGTTCGGGAATCGACGTGCTCGGCATCCCGAGCGTCACTTCGCTCGGCACATACCGGAACGCGCCGAGACGACGCGGTTCCAACTTCGGTGAGCGCTCACCCATCGGCATGTAGTGTTCCACCGCGACCAAGAGATCGTTGCGGTAGAACGCGCTGACGAAATACCGCTCGCCTTTCGGGCCCGCCACCGCGTAGGTGTGCCAGCCGCGTGCCGGATAGGCAAACGCTATGCCAAGGGCGCGCTCGACGGCTTGGCGCGAGGTTCCGATTCCAAAAGAGATCGTTTCGTTGAAGAGGACGATCGGCTTGTCGATGGGCGGCGGCGGCACGTTGGGGAGCGTGCGTTGCCGTTGGTATATCTGCGCGAGAATCTCGACCGCTCGCGTCATCGCGAAGTCGGGCGGTGTGTCGTTACTCATGATCCGGCCGGAATGATGTGCGATGCGGAGAGCAAGAAGAAGAGTCCGAACAGCGTGCCGAGATACCACAAGGCCACGCGCAACCGGGCTGCCTGCGTCATGGCGGCGGCACGGGGATCGACGTTGCCGCGTAACACGCCGATGACGCGCGGCATGCCGAACAGGCCGACGATGATGACAAAGAGCAGCGGGATGTGAATGGCGAACGCAAGCCCGATAAAGAGCGCGAAGCCCGCGATCCACATCGCCGGTGCGATCGCCCCGATCACGCGACCGCCGTCGAACGGCGGCACCGGTATCATGTTGAAGAGATTGAGAAACGCTCCGAGATAGGCCGCGGCAAACCAAAACGCCTCATGCGTCTGGACGCCGAACGCATAGCACGCGGCCGCGAGGCCGAGGCCCGTTAGTGGTCCCGCGAGCGCGATATACGCATCTTGTTCCAAGTCCGCTGGAAGCGCGCCCGCGGTGAATGCGCCCAGAAACGGGATGAACACCGGCAACCGCGCGGCTAATCCGTACGTGCGCATCACCGCGTAGTGACCGAATTCGTGTGCGGCGAGCACCAGCACGAACATGAGTCCGAAGCGCCAGCCGAATGCCAACGTGTAGAGCCACAGCGAGAGCAAGAACGTCCATCCGAACGTGAAGAACTTTGCTCCAAGCACGACATATTTCAGATTGAGCAGGGCCAGCAGCACCGTCTTGAATTTCAGCAGCAGCAAGCCCACGCCGGTCGCGGCCGCGCCGATGCCGCCGGCGCGCCCTTTCTTGGCGGGCGGATGCTCGGGCATCTCGACCTCCGGTGCGGTAACCGGCAGGTGCGCGTCGTCGTGCGGTTCGTTCACGAGCACGAGTTCCGCGGCACTACCGTGCTCGGCCTCTCTCCACGGGTGCGGGGCCGCGTCGCGGCCAACGTGAGCATGCATGGACGGGATGGTCGCACCGGCTCGGCCGCGGATCGTGATCCTGGGAGGCGGGTTCGCGGGCGTTTCGGTGGCCGAGCGTTTGGAACGGCTCTTGCGCCCCGGCGAAGCCGACGTCACGCTGATCGGGCGCGAAAACTTCACCTTGTTCACGCCGATGCTGCCGGAGGTAAGCTCCGGTGCGCTCGACGTGCGCCATGTGGTGACGCCGATTCGATCGCAGCTTCGTCGAACGCAGTTCATCCTCGGTGACGTCGATGCGCTCGACGTCGAGCAGCGGCGCGTCACCTTCACGCACACGCTGACCGGTGCACGCGAATCGATCGGCTACGATGGTGTCGTCATCGCGCTCGGTGCATCGACGTCGACGTTCGGTCTGCCCGGCGTGGCCGAGCGCGTCTTCGCGCTCAAGACGCTGGAAGATGCGGGCATCCTCCGCAACCGGTTGATCTGGCTGCTGGAATTGGCCGACACGGTCGACGACCGCGAGCAACGCCGCAGCCTGCTGACGGTGGTCGTGGTCGGCGGCGGTTTCACGGGGGTGGAAACGGCCGGTGAACTCGTCGAGTTGTTCAAGAGCGTCGGCCGTTTTTATCGTAACCTCACGCCGGGCGACATCCGCATCGTTCTCGTCGAAGGCGGCGCGGTGTTGTTGCCCGGACTGCCGGCAGCGATGGGCGCCTATGCCTTCAAGGCGCTGACCGGACGCGGCGTTGAGATCGTCACGGGCGACGGCGTCGCGTCGGCCGACGACAACGGACTGCTGCTGAACAGCGGCCGCCGCATCGACACTAAGACGATCGTCTGGAGCGCGGGCGTGCAGCCGAGTCCGACGCTCGTGGTCGCGCCGCTGCCGAAGACCAAGCGCGGCGCGCTGATCGTCGGAGCTGATTTTCGCGTCGAAGGCTGGCCCGGCGTCTGGGCGTGCGGGGATTGCGCGGCGATTCCGAATCCGGCCGGCGTTCCGTATCCGCCCACTGCGCAGCATGCGTTGCGCGAGGGTCCGCTGCTCGCGTCGAACCTCGTTGCCGTCTTGCGTGGCCGCGCCACCCGGCCGTTCGTGTACACGTCGCTCGGCATGATGGCATCGCTCGGCGCGCGGACCGCCGTGGCGCAACTGCCGGGAAATCGCGTCCTCACCGGGTTTCTCGCCTGGTTCTTGTGGCGCACGTACTATCTCTTGCGCTTGCCCGGCCTCGATCGCAAATTGCGCGTCGCCTTCGACTGGACGTTGGAGCTGCTCTTTCCGCGCGACATCGCGGAATTACGCGTGTATTCGCGGCGCGCGCAGTCGAGTGCAGCCGCCGACGCGGGGCTCGCGCCGCGCGAAGAACCGACCCTGCATTTATAGAAGAAGACCACGCACAGCCCGGAGGCACCACCATGGACATGCGCGAGCCGATCGAGCGGCTGATCCGCGATCCCAAGGAATTTACCAAGGACGTTCCGTTCCCGGATGCCTCGGAGATCCGCATCTACGACGAAACGCTGCGCGACGGCGAGCAGATGCCCGGCGTCTGCTACACGCCCGAGCAAAAATACGAGATCGCCACCGTGCTCGCCGATATCGGCGTGCACGTGATGAGCGTCGGATTCCCGGCCGCCTCCGCCGGCGACCGGCGCACGCTGCAGTTGGTGATGAACGGCAAACGTGCGGGCGAACTCGGCGGCGTCGAGATCGTCGTGATGTGCCGCAGCAATCGCAAAGACATCGAAGTGACGGTGCAGACGCTGCGCGAAGCCGGCATCGATCCGCGCGAAGTCACGTTCTTCATTTTTACCAGCGGCAGCGATCTGCACCTGAAGTACAAGATCGGCAAACTGCTGCTGCGCTTCGAAGGTCGCGACGAGAGCGAGTGGCTGGACCTGCCGCTCGAGTTCTACCGCAACGCCAACATCCGTCTGCAGTGCGATGCGATCACGTATGCGCGCGAATGCGGCGTCGAGCGCATCGAATTCGGCGCCGAGGACGGCAGCCGCGGCGACGTCGCCTACTTCATCGAGTATTTCAAGCGCGGAATCGAAGCCGGCGGAACGCGCCCGGCGTGGCCCGACACCGTCGGCACGCTTACGCCCGAAGCGATGCGCTGGTACGGCACACGCATCGTCTCCGCGATGCCGCGCGGCTTGCCGATGGTCGCGCATCTGCACAACGACTACGGCCTCGGAACGATCAACGCCATCACCGCCACCTCATGCGGGTTCAAGGTGATCTCGGTCACGGCCAACGGTTACGGCGAGCGCGCCGGAAACGTCAAGCTGCACGAGTATGTCGTGGCGCTGCGTGTGCTCTACGGCATCGAGATTCCCGGTTTCAAGTATGCCAAGCTTCGCGAACTCGCGCGCTACATGGAGAAGATGAGCGGCATTCCGATGCAACAGCATGAGCCGATCATCGGAACGAAAGTCTTCGCGCACGAGTCCGGCATCCACACGCATGCCATGCTGATCGATCGGCGCATGTACGAGGCGGTTCCGAGCGAGTTGGTCGGCGGCGAAACGAGCTTCGTCTTCGGCAAGCATTCCGGCGTCGCCCTGGTCGAAGACACGCTGCGCACGGCGCGCGAGCGACTCGCGGCCGCAGGCGTCGAGGTTACGCCGGACCTCGCCCACCGCGTCACCGAGGAGATCAAGCGCTTGCGCGAGGAACGCGCCGCGTCGAGCACATCGGCCGAGACCATCGAGATCCACGAAGCAGCCATGCGCCGCCTCTCCCTTACCGCAGAAGACGTCATCCACATCGCCACCGCCCTCGGTACCCCTCAACCCCTAGCCGGCTAGCAGCGGGCACCTTTGCGTTCGCGGAATTGTCAATAATAGTTGACAATTAAGCATGATGCGCTATCCTTATTATCGGACCGGCTCGGAAGAGGCGGCAACGTCATTTCGTTTTTTGCAGCGTCGCGCAGAGGGGGAAAGCCAATGACCGCTATGGAGGCGCTTCGCCTCAATGTCGTCCGAAAGAGGGCGGAATCTCATCTGTCGCAAGCTGCTCTCGCCGAACGAGCCGGCGTCAGCCGTCCGACCATCTCCAAGATCGAGCAAGGAGATGGGAATGTCACCGTTGCCATGCTTGAAAAAATCGCAGTCGTTCTCGGATGTTCCGTCGAGCAGCTCTTCGAGCCTCGAGCAGTCGGTTGCGATGATGCTGAACTCGCGCGTCGTCTCAACACGCCGCGAAGCGAGTTTATCGCCGCCCGCCCGCTCCTCGCGGCGATCGAAGAAGCCAACAACGCGCGCTACAGCCGAGCCGGTCGCCGTCCGTCCGTGGAAAGTCGAACTGCATCGGAATGTGTCAATAGGTTTGAGGCCACGGGCATTTGGAAAATGTTACGCTGCGGCCTCTGGCTGGTTGATGTAGACGATCGGCGTAAGCTTTGGCGGTTGTGGCCGACCGTGGACGAAGCGCTCGGGATGCGCCTTCCACGCGTCAAGCAAGATGAGGCTTCGCGCGGCGTTGCGCTCG
>DAHUXH010000007.1 GCA_027307235.1 Vulcanimicrobiota bacterium
GCACGTCGTTCTCGAAAACGGATACCAACTCACCGTCGCACCGTCGGCAACGCCGCAGACGCTCGCGCAGTACACACAAGGCTTTCAGCGATTCGGTCTCGGGAAGGGGCTGGAACTGGATGCGATCGGACCGCTCTTCAATCGTGCTCGCACCGGTGCGAGCGTGACCACCGGCTTCGGCGACTACGGAGTCGGCGCGAAATACGAATTTCGCCAGCGCGGGCGTTTCACGTACGCGCTCGACGGACTCTGGACGCTGCCGAGCGGAAGCAACGGCTTCTCGACCGGCGCACCCGCGCAGACGTTCAATCTCGACATCGCCTATCAGGTGAGTTCCAGTGTTGGCGTGGGAACGACGCTCGCAGCCGTCTCGTCGGCGGGCCCGGCCACAACCGGCGTCACACGACGATTCGGCGCCTTCGATCCGTCGGTCGTCGTGACCGATCAGCTACCGCATTATTACCAGTTCTATGCGGAATTCGTCGCGAACACGGCAACTGCTCCGGGTTCAGGCGGCCGCGTCTTCACCGATTTCGGCCTGCAAAAACTCATCGGTTCCGGCGTCGAACTCGATCTCGAATATGGCATCGGCTTCGCCCCCACCGGCGGCCCCAACCGCTTCCACTACCTGGGTTTCGGCACCGGCATTCGTCTATAAGGAAGCCGCCCGCGCCGGCTTGGCGTCGCAAGCGAGGTCTGGAGGTCAACGAGCCGTAACCACGCGGCATGGTTCACGTTCGAGAAGTTGCCGTTGGTGATGCCGCCGCGGTAGTGAGGCTTGCCGCTGAGCTCGGATATGCGCTCGATGAATCGGCGACGCGCGAGCGGATCGCACGGCCCGCTCCCGGATTCGTCACGCTCGTTGCGCAGGCGGACGACGGAGCGGTCGTCGGCATGATCTCGGCGACGGAGCGCACGAGCTTGGTGGCGGGGCATCGTGTCGATATTGAAAGCCTCGTCGTCACCGACGCGCGGCGGAGCGGCGGGATCGGTGCCGTCTTATTGGCAGCCGCTGAAGCGTGGGCTCGCGAACGCAATGCGCCGCGTGTGTGTCTGCATTCCAACGTGCTGCGCGAGCGCGCTCACGGCTTCTATCTCGCGCACGCTTACACGCACGTGAAAGCGCAATACTTCTTCGAAAAGCGTCTATAAGCGACGCGCGCTACATCGCGCGGCCGTCAAACGTTTCGGCATCGATGCGGTCGATGAAGGCTTGAAGCTCGGCGGCGCGCTGCCCGCCGATACGCTTGGCGGCGCGGGTCACGAGATGCGGCGGAATGTCTTTGATGAAGCCGCGCAGTTGTTGAATCGCGGGCGCGAACGATGATGCCTGTTCGCCGGTCAGCGCTATCATGCGGGCTTGCGCAATCGCACCGAGAAAATCCAACGAGTCGGCGTCGTGCAGCACGATGGCCTCGGGCCGCGTTCCCGGATCGCGGTAGTACATGTGCGCGCGCTCGGCTGCTTGCACGGCCGCGAGCTTGCTCATCGGAAAGCCGGCCTTTCGCAGAACCGCTCCGCTTTCGAGTGCCGCACAATCACCGTGCTCCATCTTCGCATCGGCGCACGGGCGAAAGGCCGCCATGTCATGCAGGAACGACGCGGCGAAGAGCACGTCGGTGTCAATGGCGAGATGGTCCGCGCTAGCAAGTTCGAGTGCGACGCGATAGTTGCGTTCGGAGTGTTGCCATCCCCACGCGGGATGTTTGAATGTGGAGCGAGCCAGCGAATAGAGTGCGGTCTTCCACGCTGAATCGAGCGGGATTCCCGTGACCGTCGTTGGTTGGGCGCTCCCCGCTGCCTGCATCGAAGCGAAAGCGAGGAGCACCAGGGCCGTCAAGCGTCTCATCGACGCCTTCTTCGCAGGCGAGTGCGAGTGTGCCCGCTATGGACCGAGCGGTGTCGTCCACCAGAGCGTCCAGCGATAATCCGGACCGCCGCTCGGATTGCTGGAGTGACCGCTCAAGCCGGCTTCGACGTACGCGTGGAAGTGCGGCAGGTGCGGAAGTTGGAAGGCGAGATCGATGTTGCCGAAGTGCGTT
The DNA here is from genome assembly GCA_027307235.1 of Vulcanimicrobiota bacterium. GTDB lineage: Bacteria > Vulcanimicrobiota > Vulcanimicrobiia > Vulcanimicrobiales > Vulcanimicrobiaceae > DAHUXH01. The sequence continues at coordinate 2,043 of DAHUXH010000007.1, forward strand.
GTCGTTCCCAATCCGTCGTCGGTGAGGTCGGAACGTACGCCGAGCACGGCGCCGTTGTTGAACAGCGGTTCGTATATCTCGGCGCTGTACGCATGGCTGTTTGCGCGTCCGAGTTGATTGCCGAGCACATCGAGGCCGGGATTGGAGTCGTTGCCCACTTGATAGGTGAGGAGCACGCCGGGTAGACCGCTTGCCGACGGGTCTTCTTGAACGTATCCTGCGAATGTGGTGTAGTGATCCGCCGCGCCGGTGGAAACAATGAAGCTCCCAAGCGTGCCGTAGGCGCCGTACTCGAGCGGCTGATCGCCGCGCGCACGTGCGAGTTTCCATTGGAACGTCTTGTCGGTGCCGGGTGCCGGGCTGAAGTCGCTGGCACCGATGATGTTTGCGCTTCCCAGCAGCCATCCGGCTTCGGCGTCGAGTGGGCCGCGAACGTAGGTGACCTTCGTTCCCCAACGATTGCCGTCGGTTTGATACTGATGTTCGCCGACGAGAATTTCCGGCGTCTGCAACGGTGAAAGGTCGAACCATTGGCTAAACGGCGACGGTCCGGGTGATTCGAGCTTTCCAAGAAACAGATGGCCGTCGCGGTGGAACAGGTTGTTGTAGGTGAACCATAACGTGTCGAGCGATCCGCCGGTTTGATCGTTTTGCAGCAGCCATTGCTGCACGTGATAGGTCACGTCCGGAGCGACGTAGCCCGCTGCGTGGATCGCCGCATTGCCGAACGACGTCGTGAACGTCGGCGAATTGGCGCTCACGCCGCCGGTCGAATCGCCGTTGAATTGCTCGCCCAGCCAAACCGGCGAGGTCGTGTCGAGCACGTCGCGCCGCAGCGACGCGTAGCCGGTGCGTTGGACGTAGCGGCCGTAGGCGTTGAGCGCAGGCACCATCGTGTGGCACGCGCTGCATTTGAGGCCATACGCCTTGGCGAACATCGGCATGGCGCTCGCGCTTGCGGTCAGGGCGACGCTGAATGCGGCTATTCCGATCGCCGTGACGGCGAAACGGACGCGTGCCGCGTTCACGGTGCGACCACGTGAATGACGAGCTTCATGTTGGGATGACCCGCTCCGCAGACGACCGAGCATGGGACGGTAAACGTTCCCGCTTTCTTGGGCGTGAAGGTCACAGTCACGAACTTGCCCGGGAGAATCATGGTGTCGGGGATGCCGAGTTCATCGGACTTCAAGCCATGGACGCCCTCGCTCGAGGTCAGTCGAAGCGTGGTCGGTTCGTTGACGTTGACGGTGATCTCGGCGGGCGTGAACTTCCAGTTCGAAGCGACGATGTCGATGGTCGGATGGGCCGAGGCTCTCGGAGGTCCCTGGAAGGCCAGCAGCGCCAAGACGCAGAGAATGACGGGCACGATGAGGCGTTTCATGCCACGAGCCTAGCGTCTGACTGAGAACCGGCAAAGAAAAAGTTGGGAAGCCGGCGCCTCGTGCCGATGCAGAAAAAGATGGAGGCCCCGTATCTGCTCCGATGTGCCGCCTGCGGCACCGCCTACCCCGACGACGGGATGAGAGCTGTGTGCGACAACGAGCACGGACCTGCGCTGCTGCGCACGCAGTACGCCCAGGTGAAGTTCGAGGTGGACGACGGGGCTTTGGGGATCTGGCGCTACGCGTCGTGGTTGCCGGTGCGCCGAAACGCGGTTCGCTCGCGCGCGCAAACCGGTGTCTTTCGCAGCATGAGGCTGGCGCGCGCGCTCGGCCTGGACGATCTCTGGATTGCGTTCAACGGCTATTGGCCCGAGCGAGGCGCGCATCTGCGCACCGGCACGTTCAAGGACCTCGAGTCGTGCGCCGTAGTCGCGCGCTATGCAGGCGAGAATCGGATGCTGGTTGCGGCATCGGCGGGTAACACTGCGGCCGCGCTCGCGAGTGCCTGTGCGGAAAACGGTATTCCGGTGACGATTGTCGTCCCGGAGTTTGCGTTGAGTAGCATCATGATCGATGGTGAAGCCGACTGTGTGCAATTCGTGTCACTGACCGGCGATGCAACCTACGACGATGCGATCGCCTGTGCACGCGCCTTGTGCGAACACGAAGATTTTCTCTACGAAGGCGGCGTCTTCAATGTTGCGCGTCGCGACGGCATCGGCACGACGGTCTACGCGGCGCTTGAAGCCATCGGCGCTCTGCCGGAGTATTTCGTGCAAGCGATCGGAAGCGGTGCCGGTGCGATCGCCGCACACGAAGCTGCAACACGGTTGATCGCCGACGGACGCTTTGGCAGCACATATCCCCGGTTGGTGCTCGTGCAAAACCATCCGGCGACGCTGGTCGTCGATGCGTGGCGCGCGCAGAGTACCACGATTCCGGCCGCTTCGTTGGCCGGTCACCGCGATCGTGCGCGCACGATCGCGGCACCGGTCCTCAGCACCGGTAACCCGCCGTACGCGGTTGCGGGCGGCTTGCGCGACGTGCTCACGGAAAGCAGCGGCGACGTCGTCAGCGTGGACAACGCCGCCGTGCGCGCCGCGCAACAGCTCTTCTTGGAATGCGAAGGCGCGGAGATCGAGTCTGCTGCGGGCGCCGCGCTCGCGGGATTGAAGCGCGCTGTCGATGAGAGGGCAATCGACCGCGATGCATCGATTCTCTTGCACGTCACCGGCGGCGGAAGGGGGCGCATGCGCCGCGATGAGCCGGCGGTGACGCCGTCGCGCGTACTGCGCGTGCAGGCAAGCATCGAACGGGGCGCCATCGAAGACCTGCGCATGCAGGTGAAGAGCGCCGTATGCTGACCACGACGGCATACACGACGGTGGGTTTGCTCGCCGGAACACTGACGACAATCTCGTTTCTGCCGCAAGTGATTCGCATTTGGCGGCGCCGCTCTGCCGCCGATCTCTCGCTCCTCGCGACGGTCACGTTCACCGTCGGAATCACGCTGTGGTTACTCTATGGCGTCGCGCTCCACTCATTGCCCTTGATTCTCGCGAACGCCGTCACCCTCGTCCTCAATCTTTCGATCCTCACGCTCAAACTACGCCATCGCTAGGCGGGGACGAAACGTAGGGCGAGGCCGTCGATGCAGTAGCGTAGGCCGGTCGGTTGGGGGCCGTCGTCGAAGCGGTGGCCGAGGTGACCGCCGCATTGGCGGCAGTGCAGTTCGGTGCGTTCTTCGACCAATTCGTAGTCGGCTTTCATGAGGACGGCGTTGGGCAGCACGTCCCAAAATGACGGCCAGCCTTCGCCCGGATCGTATTTCGTCTTCGACGAGAACAGCGCGAGATCGCAACCGAAACAGCGGTAGATGCCGGGGCGCTTCTCCGCGTTGAGCGGACTCGAAAACGGCGGTTCCGTTCCGCCTTGGCGCAAGATGTAGTAGCGGTCGCCGCCGAGGATGCGCCGCCACTGTTCATCGGTGTGCGTGACGCGATAGCGGACGCTCTCCGCGAAACCGGGCGCGGCCGCCGCGGCGACGAGGGCACTCACGCTCGCGAGAAAAACGGTACGTTTCAACGCGGCACCACGTGACACGCGATCTCGTGCCGTTCGAAGTAGCGCTGATGATAAGCTTCGGCGGGATAGAACGTGGGCGCGGCGACGATCTCGGTGGCGATCGGTTCGCTGAACTGCGCTTGCGCGCGCTCGCGCGACGCGATCGCGATGCGTTGCTGCTCGGGCGTGTGGTAGAAGATCGCCGAGCGATACTGAGTGCCGACGTCGGGACCTTGCCGGTTCACTTGCGTCGGGTCGTGCATCTTCCAAAAGAAATCGACCAGCTCGTCATACGAGATTCGCTTCGGGTCGAAGACGACGCGCAGCGCTTCCGCGTGTCCGGTCTTGTCGGTGCAGACGTCTTCGTACGTCGGGTTGGCGGTCCGCCCGCCGGTGTAGCCGGCCGCGGCATCGATGACGCCGGGCAGTTGGCGGTACATCGCCTCCACGCCCCAGAAACACCCGGCTGCAAATGTCGCAATGTTCTCCGTGCTCATGATCACCTCTGTAACGCTTGGGACGTCCAAATGGATGCGTCAGCCGTCGATGAACGCACTCGCGACCGCCGTGCGCACGCGGTCGAGGGCCCGCGCCGCATCCGGCTGGGCGTCGTTCCAGTCGTCGAGCAGCAACACGAGGGTCACGGCGCCGTGGCGTTGCGTCTGCGCGAATCCGGCAAGGGCGCGCGCATGCGAGACCGTTCCGGTCTTGGCGAAGACGCGACCCACGGTGTCGGCGGCCTGCAACGAAGGCGCGAGCGTCCCGCGCACGCCCGCGACGGGAAGTGCGTCGAGGATGGTGGCACGATTGGCGCCGGCCCAGTCGCGATCGAGAATGGCGACCAGCGCGCGCGGCGTGATGCGGTCGTATGCCGAGAGTCCGGAACCGTCGGCAAGTTCCATGGCAGCGGTATCGACGCCGATAGACTGTAACCACGCGCGTTCAGCCGTGACGCCGCGCTCGATGCTTCCGGGGCCGGTAGCGCCCATGCCGAGCTCGCGCAGCAGCAATTCCGCCATGAGATTGTCGCTCGGCAGCCACATCTGCGCGAGCATCCGCGCGAGCGGCGCGGAATGATGCGACCAGATCACACGTGCATCGGGTGCGGTGTTCGCGCTGCGAATGCCGCCGCCGATCTGCACGCCGCGCGCCGCGAGGCGCTGTGCGAACACGTCGCCGGCGAGCGTCTCCGGGTCGGGAGCGGAGGGTTCGAAGTCGTCCGATTCACCGGCATCCGCCGGATAAGTTCCCGTGATGCGAATCGCCGCCGGATCGTTCCAGATGCGCGCAATGTCGGTCGTGTCGGTGGAGTGTTGCGGTCCGGTCGTCGCGTCGTTGACGATCCGGATGTTCGGGTCGTGCGGCGACACGTCGAGCGTAACGGTATCGCCGAGCTTCGCGCCGGGGCGCATGCGCACGTGTACGAGATCGTCGTCGAGACAGAGCGCACTGACCGGCGCGCCGTACCCGTTCGGCAGATCGTCCCACGCCCAACCCGGGGCGATGCGATCGGTGAAGCGCGACGCATCGAGCACCAGCGCACCGGCTCGGGTTCTGCCGCTCGCCGCGACCGCAGCCGCTGCGGCATCGAGGTCTGAGGACGTGAGGTGCGCGTCACCGCCGCCGCGCAGCACGAGGTCGCCGCTGGCGGTCGCGAGTACGTCGGTCTCAAACGTGAACGCCGGTCCGAGTGTTTCGAGTGCGACCGAGCCCACCACCAGCTTGAGCGTCGATCCCGGCGCGAACAAATCGTCGGCGTTGCGCGCGTAGAGCAGCGTGCCGCGGTTCGTGTCGACGGCCAGCACGCCGATGTGCGCGCCGCGCGCGGCCGGATCGGTCAACGCCGCGTCGACGCGCGTGGTGACGCGCGCCAGATCATCGGCGGTCCATGCGACGCCGCTTGCGTCGGGGAGGTGCAGCGCCAGCGTTGCGGCCGCGAGAAGTCCGGCGATCACGGCTGAAACTGTGTGAGAAACCGGTCGATGCGCGCTTGATCGACACCGGCGGCGAGCAATCGAATGGCGGCGTCGTCAACGGTGCGCGGGAGCGTGACGAGCAAGAACGGTGCCGGAGCGTTGCCCGCGCGCACGCGCGCCCATTCGCATGCAGCCGGAACCAGCGCCGTGTTGTACGGTGCGAGCGTCACCGTGTTCCCGTTGCAGTGCAGGGTGAGCGGACGTTCCAGCGCCGAAATGATCGCCGGGCGTTCGTGCAAAAACATCGAGGCGTCCTCTTGCGTCGCGTTGATGCGCTCAACGATGAAGCGTGGATCGGCGATCAACATCGTGCGGTCGAGGTTTCCGAAATGATACGCAATCGGCTCGACGGCGCCGCGCTTTCCGGCGTGATAATCGAGCACGTCGGAGGCTTTCTTCACATGCAGTTCGCGTGGTGTGCCGTCGGCGCCGGCGCGATTCCAGTCGAAGATGCGATAGGTGAGGTCGCTGGCCTGTTGCGTTTCATAGACAATGATGCCCTTGCCGATGGCATGCAGCGTGCCGGCGGGTAAGTAAAATGCGTCTCCGGCCTTCACCGGCACGCGGCGTAAAATCTCGCCGAGCGTTCCGTCGGCGACGCGGCGCTCGTACTCCGCGCGATCGGTGTCGCGCGTCCACCCGAGCACCAGTTCCGCGCCCGCGTCGGCATGCAGCACGTACCAGCATTCGGTCTTGCCGTTGGCTTGATGTTCAACGCGTTGCGCGTAGGCGTCATCGGGATGAACCTGCACCGAGAGCCAGTCGCGCGCATCGATGAATTTGGTCAAGACGGGAAAGGCCTGCGTCGCGTCGATCGTCCCAAGCAATGCCGCGCCCAGGCGCTCGCGCAACTGCGCGATGCTCGATCCGGCGAGCGGACCGTTCGCGATCAGGTTGGTGTCCCAGCACTCCCACGATTCGCCGATGGTCGCATCCGGGTCGCCGGCTTTTCCGAAACGGCGCACGAGCGCGTGTCCGCCCCAGATCGCGGTCGTCAGCTTGGGTTCGATGACGTACGGGTAGATCAGCGTCGGGTCGACCACCTCGCAGCACTCCTCGCGCAGGCGGGCGCGCAGCAATCCGCGCGCCGAGTTGCCGACGAAGATCTCCTCGGCACGACGCAGATCGTCGCGCGTCATCGGAATCTCGTCGGCGCCCTGCTCGGTTACGATGCGCGAGCGCAGAATCCCCGGAAGCGCACCCGCGCGCAGGGGCGGGGTCACGAGCCGTCCGCCGATGCGCGCGAAGACGTTGGTCCGCGCGCCTTCGACGACCTCTCCGCGCTCGTTGAGGAGAATTGCGTCAAAACACGCAGTGGCGCTTGCCTGGAGCGCGGCCGAAGCATGGGCGGGTCGCCACGAGGACTTGAACGCGAGCATGGGATCGCCGCTGTTCAGCCGTGCATCAGCGATGCAGACGTCGACCGGTTCGGGTGTCGGCGCGAGCGGTTCGCTTGCGGTGCGCAGCGTGCCGTCGAGCCCGAGCCGCAGGCGCAGCAATGCCGGCGCAATGCCGTCCGCTTGTGTCGAGCCGAGCGCAGCGCGCGCCGCTTGCATCGAAAACGGAATCGAGAAGGTGCGTGCAGTCGCCGCCAGACGTTCCAGATGGCGCTCCATCGTTGACGCGTCGCGGTTCGCGAAGGTCTCCCAGAACGAGAACGGTTCGATGGCCGCATCCAAGAAACGCGACTTCAACACCACTTCATGCCACTCGTCGTCGGCGAGCGAGTCGGCAACGATCCCGCCGCCGGCGTCGAAGCGCGCGCAAGCGTTGCGGCGATCGAGCTGCATCGTGCGGATCGCCACGTTCCACCACCCGCGACGCTGCGGCGTGAGAAACCCGACGCTGCCGCAGTAGACGCCGCGCGGATGCGATTCGGCGCGCGTGATGGCCGCCATGGCCGCGCGCTTGGGCGCGCCCGTCACGCTGCCGCACGGAAACGTCGCAGCGATCACGTCGGCGAAACCGGCGTTCCCGCGCAGACGCCCGCGAACCGTCGAGGTCATCGTCGCGAAGGTCGGATACCGCTCGACGGTGAGCAATGCGGTGACGTCGACCTCGTCACAGACTTTCGAGAAGTCATTGCGGAGCAAGTCGACGATCATCACGTGCTCGGCACGATTCTTCTCATTCTGTAAGTCGTCGCTGCATTCGAGCGATGCGCTGCCCTTCATCGGGCGTGTCTCGATGCGCTCGCCGTCGAAGGCAAGAAACAATTCGGGCGACCACGAAAGAACGGCGCGATCGCCGTCGAGGACGCACGCGCAGTAGGGCGCTTGCGCCCGTGCGGCGATGCGCGTGTAGAGCGACAGTACATCACCGCTCCAAGCGACATCGAACGGAACCGTGTAATTGACTTGATAGACCTCGCCGTCGTAGATCGCGCGGGCGATGCGCGCGACCTCGTGGTCGTAGATCGTTCGGTCGATGCGGGGGCGCGGCGGCGCGATCGACGCACCCTCATATGCGTGCGGCGCGAAGGGCTCGGGCGCTTCAAAGACGCCGAGCGCGACCAGCGAACCGGTGGACGCCGCTTGCGGCAAACCGGCGAAATGCGCGCCGAGTTCGTAGGCGACATACCCCGCGACGTGAAAGCCGTCGGCAAGCGCACGGTCAACCTGCGCCAGCGCCGCGAGCGCGCTCGCCACGTCATTGCCGCGCAAGACGGCGCGCGGACGGCGGTAGAGCTGCGCGGTCGTCCCACTGCCGATGACGACGGAAAAAGACGACGCGGCGGCGGGGTTCCCGGCGTTCACGGGGTAGAAGAGGCCTTCGTGCACCGTATCTGTATCGGCATCGGCTCGAATCTGGGCGATCGGCAGGCAAATATCCTGGCCGCGCTGCAGCGATTGCGCACGCGCGCGCGCATCGGTGCGGTCTCAGCCTTCTACGAATCCGCGCCCGCCGAAGGGGCGCAAGGTCCTGCCTATCTGAACATCGCGGCATCGCTCGAATGCGACCTCGATCGCGGCGCCTTCGAGCGGTTTCTGCACGCGGTCGAGACCGCCGTCGGCCGCGCGCACACGACGCGCCTGGCCGCGCGACCGATCGACATCGATCTGCTGGTCTTCGACGATGACGTGCATCCGCGGCTCGCACAGCGTGCCTACAACGTTGTGCCGCTGGCGGAGATCGCGCCGGCGTTCGTCGAGCCCGCGACAGCGGTGACGCTCGCGGACCTGGCCGCGCGCGCGAACGGCGTGCGCCGCCGCGACCGTGCTTTGCATTTCGCGACCGATCGCCAGAGCGAGTCGCCGGACGTGCGCATCTCGCTCAATCGCGTCGGCGTGGCGGCGGTCAGGCGTGTCGTGCGACTGAACGTCGACGGCAAAGAGCGCGTGTTCAACGGCGAGTTCTCGATGGTCGCCGATCTCGCCCCCGACAAAGCCGGTGTGCACATGTCGCGCTTTGCCGAGATTCTCGAAGAAGCGACGCTCGACGTGCTGGCGCGACCCGAGGCACCCGCGCGCATCGAGCGCCTGGTGGAGGCGATCGCCTGCGAGATCGTGCGCACGCAACGCGCGGTGCGCGCCGACGTGCGGTTGCGCGCCGAGTTCGGGCTCGAACGCTGGACGCCGGTCAGCGGCAAGCGCGGCGAGGAGATGTACACGCTGGTTGGGATCGCGCATGCGGAGGAGGGCAAGACGCGGCGCGTCATCGGCGTCGAAGCCGAGGGGATGACCGCGTGTCCGTGCGCGCAGTTAATGGTACGCGAGCATTCGTTGCACGATTTGATCGATGCCGGGTTCACGAGCGAAGATGCGGAACGGGCGCTCGACGCGCTCCCGGTTGCGACGCACAATCAACGTGGGCGCGGGTCGGTACTCATCGGTATCGACGATGCGCATGCCGATGCGGTTCACGCAGAAGACCTCGTCGAGATCGTCGAAAGCTCGATGTCGAGCGAAACCTACGACTTGCTCAAGCGCCCCGACGAATTCTTCATCGTCAACAAGGCGCATCACAACCCGAAGTTCGTCGAAGACGTCGTGCGCGGCATTCTCTCGCGCGCGCTCGACGTCTACGCCGATCTACCCGACGACACGTTCGTGTTCGCAAGCCAAGTCAACTACGAATCGATTCACAAGCACGATGCGTTCGCCGAAGGCTTCGGCACCTTCGGCGAGTTTCGTGAAGAACTGCGCTCGGATCAGTACGTGACGCGCAAGACCGACCTCGCCGCGTGGCTCGGCGCCCGCGCATCCGACCTGGTCAAATGAGCGAAATCGTTTCCTTCGCCTTGGGCTGCGCTGCGAGCGCACGAAGCAGCGCGGTCGCCAACTGATCACAGACCGGATCGTCGATCTCTTCGATGCGTCCTTCATCGGCCAGGCGCGCCTTCTCCGGATCGATCGGTAGACGAGCGAACACCGGCGCTTGTGCGAGTTCGGCGACGCGGTCGGCATAGGACGGTCCGAAGACGTCGTAACGGTGACCCGTATCCGGTGCGACGAAGTAGGACATGTTCTCGACGACGCCGAGAATCGGCTTCTTGAGCTGATGCACGAGATTGGCGGCCTTGCGAACGATCATCGTCGCAAGCGCTTGCGGCATCGTCACCAGCACAACTCCGTCGATGTTGAGCGACTGCAGCACGGTGAGCGGCGCATCCGAGGTTCCCGGCGGCAGGTCGATGAGCAGCACATCCAGATCGCTCCAGAGCACTTGCTCGAAGAACTGACGGATGACGCCGGAGACGATCGGCCCGCGCCAGATCATCGCGGTGTCTTCTTTGTCGGTCAGCAGGTTCGCGCTAACGACTTCGATCGCGCTGCGTGTGATCGCCGGTGCGAGCAGCGGTTGTGGGTTGCCCTGCTTGGTCGGCGGAGCGTCGGGGTCGGCTTCGATCGCGAGCGGCGTGCGTAAGCCGAAGAGTTTCGGAATCGACGGACCGGTGATGTCACCGTCGAGAATGCCGACGCGCAAATGCTTGCGCCGCAGGCCGATCGCCGTGAGTGCGGTGACCAGCGACTTGCCGACGCCACCCTTGCCCGACATGATCGGCACGATGTGCGCGATCCTCGCGCGACCATGCAAGCTGCCGGGCGCGCGCCGCTGCGGCATGCGATCGTCTTTGGCAATCTGCGGAACGAATCCCGAGAGACGCGCCTGCGTGAGCGCGGCCACGATCGGTTCGACGCGCAACCCGTGCGCCGCCGCGCCCTGCTCGATCGTTTCGGACTTGCTCACGCCGCAGCCGGCGCATTGCAAGCCGAACCGTTCGAGCACCTCGCGCGCGATGGGCAGCGCAGTGACGAGCTCGTCGATCCGTGTCGCCGGTGTGATGGTGATTTCGACGTGTGGCATGGCCTCTCCGATGAATTCGCGAATCGTGTGTCTCTATGCTTTTCGGGAACCAAGACGTACTCGCCGGCGGATGTGACTCGCCGGTTCGTTCCGGTTGGGCCGTCGGCGGCGCGCCGTTCGTGCAGACGCGCGGGGAGGGCCCGTACGCATACGACGAATCGGGCACCCGTTACATCGATTATATCATGGCCTACGGCCCGCTCCTTTTCGGGCACACGCATCCGGCGCTGCTCGGCAACCTCGACGAGCTTGCGGTGGGAGGCGTCGTCTGGGGATCGACGCACCCCGAGGAGGTGCGCCTCGCGCAGCGCGTTCGCACGCACCTTCCGTCAATGGAGCGGCTGCGTTTCGTCACCAGCGGAACCGAAGCGGTGATGAGCGCGATTCGCGTCGCGCGCGCGTACACGCAGCGCCCGCTGATTTTGAAGTTCGCCGGCAACTATCACGGGCACTTCGATCTCGCGCTGCTCGACGCGGGTGCATCGGCGCACACCGCCGATGCTGCGCGTTCGGGCATTCCGGCGGGCGTGACCGCCGACGTCGCGGTCGCCCGATACAACGATCTCGCGAGCGTCGACGAACTGCTGCACGGCCGCGAGCGCGACCTCGCCGCGATCATCGTCGAGCCGATCGTCGGCAACATGGGGTATGTCACGCCGGTTGCGCACTTTCTCGAAGGTCTGCGCGAGCGCGCCGATACGCATGGCGCGCTCTTGATCTTCGATGAAGTGATCACGTGGCTGCGCTTCGGACTGCGCGGCGCGCAAGGGCGCGCCGGCGTCACGCCCGATCTGACGGCGATCGGAAAGATCATGGGCGGCGGCTTCCCGATTGCGGCGTTCGGCGGCCGCGCCGACGTGATGCGCGTGCTCGCGCCCGAGGGCGGAACGTTCACCGGCGGAACGCACGCCGGCAATCCGTTCTGCGTGGCGATGGCGCATCGCGTGCTCGATCTCGTCGAGGCGCACCCCGAGTACTACCCGTACATGGAGATGCTCGGCACCCGCCTCGCGGACGGGATTGCCTCGATCTTCGCGCGGCGCGATCTGCCCTACGCGGTCGTCGCGCACGAGTCGATCGTCGACTTCAAATTCCGCCCGGGGCCGCCGGCGCGCAACTACGACGACGCGCGCGCCGCCGACCGGCAGAAGTACGCCGCGTACTACCACGCGATGCGATCGCACAAGATCCTGTTGCCGCCCTCGCAGAACGAAGTGATGTTCGTCTCCACCGCGCACACCGTCGACGACATCGACGACACGCTCGAAGCGATGGAGCGTTCGCTCGACGTTATCGGGGACTAGCCGCGGCTGCGCGCCGGCGCGACTGTGCGCGGCGATAGCGACCGAGCACGACCACCGTGCCGCGCCCGGGGACGCTGTGCACCGCGAAGATGTCGGTGCACAGTTGCATGATCGGAATGCCGCGTCCGCGTTCGGCGAGGAGGTCGGGGAGCGGCACGCTCTCGCCGACCGGGCGGGCGAAGCCGGGGCCGGCGTCGAGGATGGTGGCGATGATCTTGTCGTCGTCGATGGCGCAACGCACGTCGATGACGTGCCCCCGGCCGGCATATTCGATCGCGTTGGCGAGCGCCTCGCCGACGGCAAAGAGCAGTTCGCTCAACTGCTCGCCTTCCACGCGGTGCGCTTGGGCATGTGCTGAAATCGCGTCCCGGACCTTTTTCGCGAGGCGTGGGTTCGGCGGAATCCGCAGGCGCAGATCGTTCATCACAATGTCCCACCTACGGTATTCCCACGGCCGGTCAGGGCCACACGTCCCGTATCCGAGGGGCCGCCCGGCCCTCCTACTGGGACGAGGCATTTTGATGGCGCGTCCGCAACCTCCGTGCTTCGAAGAACGATGCTTTGAAAGGAACACACGACCATGGCTTCCCGCACCGCGCCTGAAGGCGACGAACTCGATCGACTGGTGGAGGCAGCGCGCTCGTCGCAACTGCGCATCGCGACGCCGAAGGGGGATATGCTCTTCGATTTCTTTCCCGATGACGCGCCCGGTCATGTGGCCGCGTTCATGAAGCTCGCGGCCGACGGATTTTACGACGGCCTGACGTTCCACCGTGTCGAGCCCGGGTTTGTGATTCAAGGCGGCGATCCGGAAGGCACCGGCATGGGCGGTCCCGGGTACAGGTTGAAGGCCGAGTTCAATGCGCGCCCGCACCTGCGCGGCGCGTTGGCGATGGCGCGCTCGTCGCAGCCCGACTCAGCCGGGTCGCAGTTCTACGTGTGCCTCGACGATGTGCGCTCCCTCGACGGACAATACACGGTGTTCGGTCAGATGACGCACGGCGATGCGACGCTCGATGCGATCCGCGTCGGCGACACGATGGATCATGTCACCGTGGAGCCCAAAGCTTAGGCTAAGCTGCCTGCCACGTGATGCCAACTGTCGCGCGCGATGCGGTGGATGGCGCGGTACACGCGGGCATAATCGTCGACGCCGCGGCTCATGACGACCAAGATATACGGTGAATCACCGTCGGGGTCGATGATCGCGGCGTCGTTGCGGGTTCCGGTGATCTCTCCGGTCTTATTCGCGACGCGGATGCTCGGTGGGATGCCTTCGGGAATGCCGTCGCGATCGGTCTGTCCGAGCAGCAAACGCACCATCGCGCGGCAATGCTCCGGCGAGGCGACGGTACGAATGCCTTCTCGCATGCCGCGTTCGATCTGAAAGAGCAGTTCGCCCAGATCGGCGGGTGTGGTGAGGTTGTCGGAATGATGCACGATCGCCGCGAAGTCGAGGAACTTGCGGCCGAGTCGCGTGCGCGTCATCCCGGCTTCCTGCGCTACCGCGTTGATCGTCGCAGCGCCGAAGTGATCGATCAGCATGTTCGAGGCGGTGTTGTCGCTCAGGGTGATCATCGGGCGCAGCAGTGTGCGCACCGAGAAGCGCGCACCGCCGGATTGCCGCGCCATGAACTCCGATCCGGAGATCAGCTCGCTACTTGCGAAGGTGATGCGTTCGTCGAGCGCACCGGGCCGCGCTTCTTCTTGGAGAAACGCGGTGAGCATGATCGCGAGCTTAATGGTGGAAGCTGCCGGAAACTGCTCGTCCGCGCGCTGCGCGATGAACGGCGGTGCGCCGGACATCGTGCGCGCGAAGATGCCGATCGTCCCGTCGGCCGCTTGCGCCAAAATCGGCGCCAGAGCGAAGCCGAGCGTGCTCGTCACGAAATGCGAGCGCTTCACGAGCCGGTTCCCTGATAATGCTGCAACCCGATGCGCCAGACGACGTAAGCGACGCCGAACCAGAGCAGACCGATCGCCGGGGTGAGGACGCCGACCCAGGGGGCGAGGTTCAGCGCGGTTTCAGACTTATGCAGAAGAAACGTGGCCGGAAAGTAGTTGGTGAACGCGAACGGCAGCACGAATGCCAGGATGATGCGCACCCCGCGCTGGTAGATGCTGATCGGGTAGCGTGTGAACTCCTGTTCGAGCGACATCACTACCCAACGAATCGTGTCGACGCGAATGAACCAGAACGAAGCCGCTGCGACCAGGAGGGAGATGCCGAAGTCGATCAGCGCGCCGCCGATCGCGACCAACGGCACGAGTACGAAGAACAACGCATCGACCGTGACGTGCGTGACCATCGTGGCGAAGGCGAAGGTGATCGTTGCGAGGATCAGGCCGTCGGGGAAGAGCTGCTGTGGAACGGTGAGGACTTGAAAGAGCGTGTCGAACGGCCGAACCAAGAAGCGGTCGAAGCGCCCTTCGCGCACGAAGTCGGGAACGTTGACCACGTTGAAGAAGACCGCGTTGTGAAATTCCTGTCCAAGCATCCACAGCGAGTACAAGAAGAACACCTCGCGCACGTTCCAGCCGTTCATCGACGGGAAGTTCTGCATGGTCACGACGAGCGCGAGCAATGCCGTCCCGTGATACACGACCGTGAAGAGCGCCCACATGACAAAATTCGCTCGATACTCGAGGAACGTCAGCAGGTTGATGCGCCAGTACTGCAGATAGGCTGCGAGCATTGAGCCTGCGCTTCAACGTGGAGGCGTCGCTCCCCGTTCGCCGGCCCTTTCGCCTCGACCTCACCGTCGACGCGCTGCGCCGTCTCTCGACCAACGTGGTCGATCGTGTCACGGAAGACGGCGCGTATGTCCGGGTGCTGCGCGACGAACGGGGTGAGAGCGCGATCGTCGCCCGCGAGCACGCCGAAGGGTTGCTCGTTCGCATTTCCGGGCGCAACGGCGAGCGCTGGCTTCCGGCCATCGAGCGCATGCTCGGCACCCGCGCAGACCTGACCGAGTGGTACCAGCGTGTCGGGCAACTCCCGTGGCTCGCGCGCCTCGCGACCGAGCTGCGCGGTCTCAAGCCGCCGCGCTATCCCTCGCTGTGGGAAGCGGCGTGTCACGCGATCGTCTTTCAGCAGATCAGCATTCACGCGGCGTCGGCGATCATGCGCCGCACCGTCGAGCTTCTTTGCTCACCGCGCGATGTCGCTGGACTATCTTGTCTGCCGTTTCCTCGTGCAAGCGAACTCCTGGATGCGGACGTGGACGCGCTGCGCGCGGCCGGTCTCTCGGCAAACAAAGTCGCGCATCTGCGCTCCGTCGCCGATGCGATTCACAGCCGCGCATTGACCGATCAAGAGATCGAGGCGCTCGCGACGCCTGCCGCCATCGAACGCCTGATGCGCGTGCGCGGCATCGGACGCTGGACCGCGAGTGTGATCCTCCTGCGCGGCTTCGCGCGGCTCGACGTCTTTCCGCCGGGAGATTCGGGCGCGGCGCGTAGCCTGCGTGCGCTTTCAGGAGACGACGCGATCGCAGCCGAGGACGTGGTTCGTGTGCTGGCTCCGGTGCAGGGAATGCTCTACTACCATCTCTTGCTCGGCCGCTTACGCAACCTTCTCCCGGGCCGCGACGATTGTGAGAAACCATGACGACCGTTCCATCGCACACCCCGACATTCACCGTGCAGCGCGCGAGCGAGCGCGCATTCTTCGATCACGGCTGGCTGCAGACGTATCATTCGTTCAGCTTCGCGGAATACTTCGATCCGAAGAATCTTCATTGGGGAGCGTTGCGCGTCTTCAACGACGACACGATTGCGGGCGGTGCCGGTTTCCCGACGCATCCGCATCGCGACATGGAGATCATCACCTACGTATTTTCAGGCGCGCTCGAACATCGTGACAGCATGGGAAATCATGGCGTGGTGAGCAGCGGCGGCGTGCAGTTCATGAGCGCCGGCACCGGCGTTCGGCACAGCGAATACAACGCGTCAACGACGCAATCGCTCCACCTCGTGCAGATGTGGGTGCTGCCCGGCAAACTCAATCAGCCGCCGCTCTACGGACAAAAAGACTTTACGATCGACGATCGGCGCAATCGCTGGCTGACCGTGGCGAGCGGCCCGAACGGTCTCGACGCCCCGATCCGATTGACTCAAGACGCGACGTTCCGCGTCGCGCGCCTCGAAGACGAGCAGCTCGTACACGACTTCGGGCCACAGCGCTATGGCTTTCTTTTCGTGGGTGACGGTGCGCTCGACGTCAACGGCGAGACGCTGCGTGCGGGCGATGCCGCGCGCGTCTTCGGCATCTCGCGTTTGGCGATCAAGGGCTTCGGTGACATCGTATTGTGGGACACGTGCGCCATCGACGAAGAGACGGGCGCGTAGACTGTCAGCCGCCTTGGACGACGATGCGCCGCTCGGCTGCCCGCCACGTCGCGTACGAGATGACGCCGAAGAGTGCCAGCCAAGCGAGTTGCACGCCGACCATGCGCGTATAGTCGGCCGGTGAAGCCACGCCGACATAGATGAGCAGCGGCGTCGAATAGATCGCGGCGAACGGGAGCGCGAAGACGAGCCGGCCCAAGAACGAGGGGAAGAAGGTGAGCGGAATGATCGATCCGCTCAGCAGATCGCTCGTCCAACGTACGATCAGTTGCGCCGCGAACGACTCGATCGTCCAAAAAGCGACCGCGTTCATCAAGAAATTCAAGAGGAAGTTGACGCAGTACCCGATCGCAAACGAGAGCGAGAACCACAACAGCACCGGTACCGGCGGAACGTCGATGCGCACCAGCAACAGAGCGAGCAGCAACGACGGGATGATGGTGAATGCGTGCAGCGCGGTGCGGCCGAAGCCGTCGCTGAAGAGATAGAAGGGCACGCTGATCGGTTTCATCAGGTCGGTGGCGATCGATCCGTCGCGAATCTTGTCGCGGATCAGCCGCGTGCCGTCGACTTCCAAGATCAGCGACATCAGCAACGCGACGGTGGCGTAGGTGATCATGGCGTGCAGCGGAAGGTTGATCGGCGCGGCGTTCTGCAGGTAGAGCGCGGTCCACAACGAGCGCACCAAGTAGACGCGCAGCACCAGCGAGCCGATCTCGCTGAAGACCTCGATGCGATAGGTGGCTTCGCGCGCGAACGCCTTCTTGGCGAACTCCAGGTACGGCGCGAACGCGCGGGAAAAATTCACCGTTTCTTCTGTTGTTTGCGCAGGGCGTCTTGCCGGCGCTGCTCCATCTCCCGGAGTTCCAGCATCATCGCATCAACGACGCCTTCGACATCGGCGCTCTGTTGCGGCGGCGGCTCCTCCGTTCGGCGCGCGACGGGTTTGGTGACGCGCTTGGCTTCTTCGAGCACCGGCGTGTCCGCGCTGTGCGACGTGCGCAGGAACTTCGCGTACGTCCGTGCTGCTTGCGCTCGAACGTCGTGAGTCTGCGGAATGTTGAAGACGGTCTCGAAGAACTGCGATTTTGAGCCTTCTTGCAACACGGTGTTGTGTTCGATGGTAGTGCCGTCGAGCACGGTGACGCCGTTGTAAATTTTGGCTCCGCTGGAAATGAAACAGCCGGTGCCGATGGTTGCGCCGGCGACGTAGGCATGCGGACCGACGATGCACCCATCGCGAATGGTTGCCGGGAATTGCAGCGCGCTGCCGCCGCTGGCTTTGACGACAGCGTTTTCCATGATCACGCAGTCCTTGCCGATGACCAGCGGCGCGCCTTCCGCGGTGAGGATCGCTCCATGCAGCACGGCGCTGTTCTCGCCGATGGTGACGTCACCGGAGATCGTCGCGGTCGGCGCAACGTAGGCGCTCGGGTGAATGACCGGTGCTTTTCCCTGGTTTGCGTACTTCATGCCTCGCTTCGCACTCCATCGTAGCCTTCAAGATAGATCGTTCGGATGATCGATTCCAGATCGGGTTCTTCGAGCGCGATGTCGGTGATGTCGTAGCGCTCGCTCGCCTGGCGGATCAGCGCATCGGCACGCACGCGGTCACGCTCGAAGTGAAATCGTGCGATCTGCCCTTCCACGCCGTCGAGGTGCGCTCCGTCCAAGGCCGGCGCGGCGACCGGATGTGTGAAGACGACTTTGAGCGTGCGGGTGCGTCCGTACTGCGACTTGATCCGGCTGACGTCTCCGTCGTACACGATCGTGCCTTCATCGATGAGGACGATACGCGAGCACAGGCGCTCGACGTCGGCGAGGTCGTGCGTCGTCAGGATGACCGTCGTTCCACGTTCGAGGTTGACGCCGCGGATGAACTCACGGATGTTCTCTTTGGCGACGACGTCTAGTCCGATGGTCGGCTCGTCGAGAAAGACAATCCTCGGATCGTGCAGCATCGCGGCGGCGAAATCACCGCGCATCCGCTGGCCGAGCGACAACTGGCGCACCGGTGTGTGCAAGAAGTCGTTCATCGCGAGCAGATCGACGAACGCATCGAGATTGCGCCGGTAGCGGTCGCGGGGAATCGAATAGATGGCGCGCAGCAGCTCAAAGGACTCGATCAGCGGAAGATCCCAGTAGAGCTGACTGCGCTGGCCGAAGACGACGCCGATGTTGCGCGCGTTCTCGGTGCGGCGCCGGTAGGGAACGACGCCGGCGACGCTGACTTCGCCCGACGTCGGAACGAGGATGCCGGTCAGCATCTTGATGGTCGTCGACTTGCCCGCGCCGTTGGGGCCGATATAGCCGATCAGTTCACCCGCGTCGACCGACATCGTGACGCCGCCGACCGCGACCTTTTCGTCATACTCGCGCGAGAAGAGCGTTCGCAGCGCGCCGAGCGGTCCGGTGGAACGCCGAACGGTGCGAAACACTTTGCGGAGATTGCGGGTCTCAATGATGGACATGGCGCGCCCAGACGCTTCGACACGCCGCAGCCACAGCATTTTCGCCGCACTGCGCTATCGTGACTATCGCTTGCTCTGGCTCGGATTGCTCGTCTCCAATCTCGGCTCGTGGATGACGTTCACGGCGATGGGCTTCGCGGTCTCCACGATCGCGCGTTCGACCGTGGATGCGGCGCTTTATCTCGGGTACATCGGCATCGCTCGTGCGGCGGCGGTGATCGGGCTCTCCTTTGTGGCCGGGTATGTCGCCGACGCAGTTCCCCGGCGTCGCACGCTCGCGATCGCGAATCTGGTGATGGCAGCAATGTCGCTGCTGCTGGCGGTGCTCGCGAGCGCGCATGTCTTGACGATCGCGTGGCTGGTCGCGATCTCGGCCGTGAACGGTGTCGCGCAGACCTTCGATTCGCCGGTGCGTCAAAGCTGGTTTCCCCTCTTGGTCGACCGTCATCTCATCGGCAATGCGATCGGTCTCAACTCGGTTGCGTTCAACGCGCCCGCGGTCATCGGTCCCGCGGCTGCGGGGCTATTGATCGGAGCCTTCGGCGTGCAATGGGCGTTTTTCATCGATGCGCTCGCGACATTGGCCGTGGTCGGCGCCGTCGCGATGATGAAGCACGCTCCCGCCGCCTCGCGCAGGACGCGCTCCATCGGCGCCGAGATCCTCTTCGGCTTTCGCTATGTCGTTCGTCACCGGGTGCTGCGCGTGGTCATGTTTGTGACGTTCGTGTTCTCGCTTTTGGTGCGCCCGTACGCGCAGTTGCTCCCGGCGTATGCGATCAAAGCGCTGCACGCCGATGCCGTCCAGTTCGGCGGCGCGCTCGCCGCGGTCGGCGTGGGCGCGCTATTCGGGGCGGTGATCACGGCGGCGTACGGCGGCCGCCGTCGCGGCTGGCTCTGGGCAGCGTGCGCGCTGGTCGCGTCGCTGTCGGTCGCCTCGCTCGCCGCGATCTGGAGCATCGGCGCCGCGATTCCGGTGCTCTTCGTCACCGGCTTGGTCGTGATGCTCTATCAGGGGACGTCGAACACGCTGGTGCAGACGTTGACGCCCGATGCCTTGCGGGGGCGCGCTGTCGCGTTCTACACGATGATCGTGCTGGGCGTCGTTCCCGCAGGCGCGCTCGTGGTCGGCGCGCTCGCATCGATCGTGACGCTGCACGTGGCGTTCGCCGCCATCGGTGCGCTCGGCGCCGCGCTCGCGCTCTGGGTCTGGTTCACGCAAAGCGCGATTCGCGCGGTATAAGAAAAGCGAGTCGCGCTTGTGAGCACGACTCGCGGGGCAGAAAAAACGCCGGGAGACTAGGCGGTGGCCTTCTTCCGGCGTGTCGTGCGCGCTTTCCGCCGCGGTGCGGCTTTTCGCGTCGCTTTGCGGGTGGCTTTTCTGCGAGTGGTCTTGCGGGCGGCCTTCTTGCGAGTGGCTTTCTTGCGAGTGGCCTTCTTTCGTCCGGTGGCCTTCTTGCGCGAAGCTTTCTTTCGCGTGGCTTTCTTCCGGGTGGTCTTGCGCGTCGTCTTGCGCGTTGCTTTGCGGGTGGTCTTGCGGGTCGCTTTCTTGCGCGTCTTCCGCTTGGGTGCAGCGGCGCTGGGGGCCGCTTTCTTCTTGCGTCTAACTGCCATGTTGAATGCAGTCATCCTTTCTCCGATCGAAAATCGACCGGGGTCATTGCCTTCCTTATACAACAATGCGACAATTCACGCAACTTTTTGCCGATGTCGTAGGAGCGAATGAACAGATGATCGTCCCGGTTGATGACGCGCGCATCGATGTCGATGTCACGGGTTCCGGCGATGCGGTCGTGTTGCTGCACGGGTTTCCGCTCACGCGCGCGATCTGGGATCGGCACGTCCCTGAACTTGCGCAAGCGCACCGCGTCGTGCGCCTCGACCTGCGCGGCATGGGCGCGTCGAGCGTTTCCGACGGGCCGTACTTGATGGAGTCGCTCGCGGGCGACGTCGCCGCGGTGCTCGATGCGCTGCATGTCGATCGGGCGACGCTGGTCGGTCATTCGCTGGGCGGATACGTCGCGCTCGCGTTCGCGCGCATGTACGTTGAGCGGCTGCGCGGACTTGCGCTCGTGTGCAGCCGTCTCACGGCGGATACGCCGCAACAGGCTGCCGATCGCGAAGCGTTGGCCGATCGTTTGGAGCGCGACGGATCGATCGATGCTGCAGTCGATGCGTTCATGCCGCGTCTATTCGCGGCGCAGACGATCGCGCAGCGTTCCGACATCATCGACGCGATGACGTCGATCGCGCGCGCCAATTCACCCAAGGGATTGGCGGCGATGCTGCGCGGGATGGCGCAACGCTCCGCATCGGATGACATCGCGCCGGAAATCGACGTGCCGGTGCTGGTGGTGGCCGGTGAGCTCGACGCGGCCCTCCCGCTGGACGAGGCGCGGACTATCGCCCGGACCTTCGCTCATGGACGCCTAGAAACGATCGCGGGCAGCGGTCACACGCCGATGCTGGAAGCTCCGGCTGAGTTCGCCCGGGTCCTGCGGGGGTGCTGGCTTCCCTAGCGTGAGCGCCGGAAGCGGCTATAGAGGAAGAAGCCGCCGAGGACGACGGCCGCCGCGACGGCGGCGACCAGCACGACCTTCAGGAGGATCCCCAAGAGGAGGAACCCGACGATGGTGGCGGCGATGATCGCGGTCAGCCGCAGGAAGGTCGCCATGACGGGGTGGAGGCGGATGTTCCGGATTTGCATTTTCAGAAGTATTTACTTATAGTAAAGCTGCAAGGTTTCATCGTCGAAGGGATTCGCTATGGATATCGGTTCTATAGGTAGCTCCACGACAGCGGTTGGCAGCCAGGTGGCTACCAGCATTCTCTCCGCTCTCCAGGGTCTCGAAAAGGATGTCGCATCTCGCCTGTTCGCCTCAATCGGTGTGGGCACCATGATCGACACCTTCGCCTAGCTGTCAGAGCTGAAAACAACAAAAAGAGCGGGCATCACACCCGCTCTTTTTTCATTGCGCACGCCGATCGCACCGCGAACGTGCGTTCGACAATAGATTTCGGATCAACAAGGTTCTTCATGACCCGTGATGCCCGAGGTGACCGTTTTGTACTAGCCTGTATGAGTTAGAATTTGGAGGAAGGCCGAGGCGATGAAAGAACGTTAGCTCGCAGTCGTACTCCTTTCTGCGCTATCATGAGAGCAGTTTGGCCTTTGCGCTCGGCATGCGGCGTGGCAGCGGGTAACGCAATTATTGCTTGAGAACTGAAAGGACCAACTATGAAACGGGTGTTTGCTTCAGGTTTTGCGGTAATGGCTTTGGCGGTTGCCCTTGTCGCTTTCGCCGGAAAACCGGCCGACGCGATTCATTGCCCCTTTGTGCTGAACGGTTGCGCCCTGAATTGGGAAACCGACACGTACTTCAACGGTCACTACACAGGCAGCACCTGCGGGTATGTCTGCTAACAGGCAGGGCGACCGTTGGGCACATCCCAAGATGTGCCCAACGGTCGTGTTGATGTCACGTGCCGTACACTGATCCAAACTGAATAGAGGAGAATTTTTTTCCATGGGTGTGCTAGAACTTGGTAACATAATGCGCCGTTTGGCTGCTGTGGCTATCTGTGCTCTAATACTCGTCCCCGTGATAGGGTACGCACAGGACGTTCCCCACCGACGAGTAGACTTAGTGGGAACACCATTTCCTTCGCAGATTTCTTTGACCGGACCGGCGGTGTCACCATCGCGTTCGCTCCGAACCTGCTCGGACGCGGATCTTCGGGTAGCGCAACCTGTGATCGATTTGGTGAATCGGGTCGTACAGGCTGAAGGCAATCGCAGGACGTGGTCTTCCTTGCGCACACCAAGCTCGGTTACAAACGATCAAAAACTGGTGGCGACCCTCGTGCGTACGCCCAACGGTTCTTATGTCGTCCAGTTGGATGATTCGCATATCCGCGATATCGGCTTTTTGCCCGCTGTGTACAACTGTTTGAATCTTCGTTTTGGTCCGGATGGTCAGGCCGCTGCCTTGGGCCTCTTGCCAGCGCCGGTGACGGATCCAGCCATGCCGCAATATTCTCCGACGCTTGGCTTTTATCGCATCATCAACATCGGTGCCTAAGATGTGGCCACGGGTGCGGGCTGCATTCCGTGCATCACTTGTCCTTCTGGTAGTGATTGTTCTTGCCTGGGCGCGGGCGCTTGCGAGTGCGGGGGAGGGTGTTGCGGAGATTTCGATTGTCGATGCGGCGTCGGGACGCGCGGTTGCGGTGGCCCGTGTGGCGCTGTCCGGCACCGATCCCGGCGACGGGCAGATAGCGTACTCCGATACGAACGGCAGAATCGTCATCGAGAATCTCGCGGCCGGCACCTACAAGTTGAGTGTCTATGCCGCGGGCTTCGCGATCGAACGCGCGACGATCAGCATCTCGCCGGGCGACACGACGAGCACGGTCGTGAAATTATCGCCGGTGGGTCAGCCGAAGATCATCGCGGTCGTCACCTCGGTCACTCGTCCATCAGCGCGAGTCGATCGAGCGGCGGCCTCGTCCACGCTCACCGCGGTGGATGGCGGGCTGTCGCAGGCGCTCTTGCAACTTCCGGGCGTCCACGACGTCAGCGGCGGCGTGGCGGTCGACGGCTTTTCGCCCAATGCAACTCCGGCAACCATCGATGGCTTTCGCATCGGCGGAGCGGGGACAGGCGCAGCGCTCTCCCCCGTCGGCCTCGATCTCTTTCAGTCGGTTGCGGTGCGCCCCGCCGGTGCTGCCGGTGGTCCTGGAATCGACCTGACGACGACCGATCCAACCATTGCCTTTAACGCCCAAGGGGTCGGCGGAGGCGATTCGCGCAGCGGAACCAACGATGCGTTCACCATGCGCGGCACCGCCGGTTACGCAGGGTACGTGTTTCGGAGCGTGCAGCGCACGCAGGTCGGCCCACTGGACGGCGGGCGCTATCTGGACGCGAGCGGTCTCTCGTACGATCACCAGGATTTCACGAGTGGAAACGGCTGGCTCACCAAAGCTCGACTGCCGTTTGGAAGAACGCAAAGCCTCCTCGTTGAGTCATCGGCGATTGATGCAGCCGGGTCGCCCGTCTGCAACGTTGCGTCGGGCGGCATTCCCTGCGGTTACGGTCCCGGCAATACGGTGTCGAGTTCATTTCGTGACAGCGCCGTGCGGTACACGGCCATTCCAGGTCGCACGACGCTCTCGCTCGGCCTCGGCAGTTCGATCAGCCAGGACACACAAGACTTTCGCGCACGCCTCGTCAACACGATTTCCGATCCGTTGTTCTCCTCGGGGTTGGTGCATGCACGCAGTGTGGATTTCCACGCTGACGGACCGCTCACGCCGAGCAACGATCTTTCGCTCGATGTCTCCGCGTTCGATCAGCGCTTCGCGCCGGCGGTCCCCGGCCTGCCGGCGACCAGCGTGAGCAGCCGTTTTTCGTCGATCGTCGTGGCGGATCAGATCGCGTCGACGTCGGCGTTCCAAAGCAATGCGTCGCTCGCGTTGACCGATGCCGCCGCAACGCATCTCTCCGCTCGCCTGGGGACCTCGGTGCAATTGCGCGGCCGCGATTCGTTCGGTGCGCAGGTGACGCTCGGTGCGTCGAATCAACCCGCATTGCCGGTATTCCCGGCGCTCGGGTCCATCGCCGATCCGCCGTCCGCCGTCTACGACTGCCTGCACGGGCGCATCTTCGCCGCCGGAAACAGCGATCAGCCGGGCGACCCGACGGATTCCGGCGTTGCGCTAAACTATCGTCATTCCTCGAACACCGCCGCATTTCAGGTCTCGGCGACGAGTGACGTCGTTTCAAACGCATTTGTTTCCACGCTATTGCCGGGATCGTCGTCCGGGAGCAACGCGATCTCCGCGAGCGCGCTGCAAGCGCTGAATGCGTTTTACACAACGTCTGGAGGATGCGGCGTGCCGATCGTGCTGACGCCCGACCACGTGATTCTCAACGTCGATCGAAACGCTCTGCTCAAGACCGATCGCATCACGACGTCCGTCGCGCGAAGCATCGGTCCCGGATTGCTGGTTGCGCCGTACGTGCAACTGACGGACAGTCGTTACCGTCTTGACGGCACGTGGCACCAGACGTCGTATGTCCCGTATCTTCGCGCGGGACTGCTCAGCGATTACCGCTTCGATCATGGGCTCTCCGAAGTGCTGACCTACGTCGATTTTTCCGGTCGCAATAATGCAAACGGAACGCCCCCGTACGCGCTCGTGAACGTCGGCCTGTCACGTGCCTTGCGTCATGGAACCGCCACGCTCAGTCTTACCAACACGACGGCAGCCTATGGCGCTTCATTCGCGTCGTCGTCGTTTGCCGCGCCGCTGCCCAGCGGCATCGTGCCTATCGCGCAACCGTTCGGCCGACCCAGCCTGCGATTTTCGTACGCATTCAATGCCGGCAGTTCGAGCCCGCCGCAGCGAATCAGCGCGCTCGATGCGCTCGCATCATTCGCGCAACCATCGAGCGATATGATGACGGTGAGCTACTCCATCGTGCCGACACACCCGTTGCCTCATCCGTTCGATCCCGAGACCACCCTGGATTCGTGCACGCCGGAGCTGGTCGATCGGGCGCGGGCCGTGCTTGACGTCCTGCGTAACGCCGATCAGGCCGATCGAGGACGCTCGGGCATGGTGGATCGACCGCTGTCGATCGATTCATCCGTCGGAGTCTCCATCGATGAACACCTGCGGGAAGGCTCGGTGGCCTTCACCGTAACGCCGAAAAACAACGTGACCGCGCGCGCGCTGTTGTCGTGTACGACGCAGCATATTGACTCGATCTCGGATGCGAAGGTACGCGGGCTGTACGTTCCGCAAACACTACCAAAGCCGGGAAGTGCGTTCCTCTTCGATGGGCGTGTCGGCGTGTATACGCTCGATCAAGACCTCTCGCAGCCGGTCGCTGATGACAAGAGTACGTCGACGATCAATCTCGAGGCGCCGCCGGCGGTCGCACCCAAGGATCCCTTTGTGGTCCGAGATTCTTGCCCGTCGCTGTTGCGGCCGTTCGCTACGGCGGTCACCGGCGGCTTGCGGCGCGACATCCCCGCGCTTTTCAAAGGGCGCAGCATCGCCGCCTCGCAGTATTACCGGCTGCAAAAGCATGCCGGAAGCAGAGGGGCATGGATATCCGTTCGGTTTCTTGATGCCCTCGGCCGCAGCAGTCTCGAAGAATGTCTGCATGTTGCGGGCGTGTCGCAGGCCCAGTTGCAAGAGAACGGCGTGGACGGAGTCGTCAACCAACTCGATTTCGCAACCCGTTTCGGCTTCTACGAAACATACAACGCACCGTGAGACGCCGCGTCAGGTGAGTTCACCGAGATGGTCGAGTGCGAGGTAGGCGGCGCCAAGCGAGGCACCTGAGTGGAGATGGCCGTCGCGCAGCATCGCGCGAACCTCTGCGAGCGGAATCTCTTCGACGGCGATGTGCTCGGTATCGTCGAGTGATTGTTCCATTACTTTGCGCGCGCCGTGCGCGATGAATAGATGCGCGCGCGCGTTGGAGCGCACCGGCTCGGCGTACCAGGAACGCGCGTGCTCGATGCGCTCGGCGATGTAGCCGGTCTCCTCGGCGAGTTCGCGCGTGGCACAGTCGAGCGGGTTCTCGCCGTTCTCGATCGAGCCGGCCGGGAGTTCGAGTTCGATCGTGTCGGCGCCGTAGCGATACTGGCGGACGAGTACCACGTTGCGCTCCGGCGTGAGCGCGAAGATCAGCACGAAACCGTCCGACTCGCGCACGTAGTAGTCGCGAATCACGGTTCCGTTGGGAAGCTCGATCGTGTCCTTGCGAATGCGCAGGTGGGGTGAGTCGACCAGGTAGTCGCTCTCGAGCACGCGCCAGAGGGGCTTATCCATCGGGGGCTGGTTAGACAGCCGGGCTTTTCGCGCCCCCGCGCGAAGAGCGCGGCGTGGAAGATACGATCGTGGTCGTCGGTGCCGGTACCATGGGTGCCGGCATCGCATTCGTCGCGGCGCGTGCTGGATTCGGCGTGGCGCTGGTCGATCCGGATGGGGCGACGCGCGCGGCAGCGAGCGCGCGCATCGCCGAACGCGCTCGCAAGGCTGACTCGCCCGAGATCGCGATGCGCGTCGCGTTCTACGAAACGATTCCCGAACCGATCGTCGCATCGCTCGCGATCGAAGCGGTGCCCGAACGCCTTCCCCTCAAGCGCGACGTCTTCGCGCGCTTGGAGCGTGCGCTGCCCGCCGACGCGGTGCTCGCGACCAACACGTCGTCGCTCTCCGTCGCCCACATCGCGCAAGCGGTGCAGCACCCCGAGCGCGTGATCGGGCTGCACTTCTTTAATCCGCCTGAAGTGATGAAATTGGTGGAAATCGTCGTCACCGACGAGACCGCCGATGCGACCGTCGAGCGCGCGCGCGCATTCGTGGAGCGCATTGAACGCTTCGGCGTGGAGGTTGCCGACACACCGGGATTCATCGTCAATCGGGTCGCGCGGCCGTACTATCTGCAGTCGATGCGTGCCGTCGAACGCAACATCGCCGCGCTCGACGAACTCGAC
The DNA here is from genome assembly GCA_027307235.1 of Vulcanimicrobiota bacterium. Taxonomy (GTDB): domain Bacteria; phylum Vulcanimicrobiota; class Vulcanimicrobiia; order Vulcanimicrobiales; family Vulcanimicrobiaceae; genus DAHUXH01. The sequence continues at coordinate 29,416 of DAHUXH010000007.1, forward strand.
GCGCTCGCGCGCGGCATCGGCTTTCGCATGGGGCCGTTCGAGCTGATGGACGTGATCGGACTCGACGTCAATCTGGCAACTACCGAATCGGTTTACGAGCGCACCGGCTCGCAGCGCCTTGCGCCGGTCGAGATGCAACGGCATCTCGTGGCATCGGGACGGCTGGGGAAGAAGACGCAGTGGGGATTTTACGATTACCGCACCGCTGCGCCCGCCCCGCTGTTCGCGAAGGAGCCGGACGGGCGTGAGGCTTCACTGGAAGGCGAGCGCATCTGCGTGGTCGGCCTGGCGGCGGTCGGCGATGAGTTCGCCGAACTGTTCGAACAACTCGGCGCAGACGTGCGGCGCGCTCTCAACGACGACGAGCTGTACGAAGCATCCGAACTCGATGCGACCATCGTGCTCGACTGCGGTGACGGGACGAGCGATCGCGCCGACATGGTCAAACATCTCGACTCACTGCTTGCGCCTGAATGCGCGCTCTTCGTCGATGCCTACACGACCGACACCGCCGCGCTCGCGCGCTCCATTCGTCATCCGGAACGCTTGATCGGATTCGGCGTGCTCGGCTCGTTCGAGCGCCAGCAGGTGGTCGAGATCGTCGACACCGACGACGCCGGTGACGACATGCTGGAGTTGGCGCAAGAACTCTTCGAAGCGCTCGGCCGCCACGTCGTGCTCGTCGAGCCGGCGCCGGCGCTCTTTCTCGGGCGCGTGGTGGCTTCGATCGTCAACGAAGCGGTGATCGCGGTCGCCGAGAACGTCGCGTCGGCCGACGACGTCGATCTCGCGATGCGCCACGGCACGAACTACCCCATCGGTCCGATCGCGTGGGGCCGCGAGATCGGCGGCGCGCGCGTCGCGCGCATTCTCAGCTCGCTCGCCGCCGCAGAAGGTGCGGCGTTCGCCCCGCATCGCTCGCTCTGGGTGCTCGACGTCGACGACGACGAGGAGACCGACGTGCTTCCCGCGACCGGCGGCTCCGGCTCGAATCCGATCGTCGGGGGAAGCTGGGCGTGAGCGCGGTGCGTGACGTGTTCGTGGTCGATGCGGTGCGTACGCCGATCGGCCGTCATGGCGGAGCGCTCGCCGACGTGCGCCCCGACGATCTGGCGGCATGCGTGATTCGCGCGCTGCTCGAACGGACGCCGATCGATCCGGAGGCAATCGACGACGTGATCTTCGGCGCCGCCAATCAAAGCGGTGAAGACAATCGCAACGTCGCGCGGATGGCGGCGTTGCTCGCCGGACTGCCCACGAGCGTGCCCGGCGCCACCGTCAATCGCTTGTGCGGTTCGAGTTTGCAGGCGATCAACGACGCCGCTCGCCAGATCGCGTGCGGCGACGCCGACGTCGCGATCGCCGGCGGCGTCGAATCGATGACGCGCGCGCCGCTGGTGCTGCCCAAGAGCGACAAGCCGTTCTCGCGCTTCGCGGAGATCTTCGACACGACGCTCGGCTGGCGCATGATCAATCCGGCGATGCCCGCGCACTGGACGATCTCGCTCGGCGAAACGGCCGAACTCGTCGCGCAGCGCTATGCGATCGCGCGCGAGGAACAAGACCGCTTCGCCGTCGCGTCGCAAACGAAGTGCGGCGCCGCGCAGTCGCGCGGCGCGTTCGACGACGAGATCGTTCCCGTGACGGTGACCGCCGGCAAGGAGACACGCGAGGTCCGCGCCGACGAACATCCGCGCCCGCACACAACCCTGGACGACTTGGCGAAACTCAAGCCCGCGTTCGCGAAAGACGGCACGGTGACGGCCGGCAATTCATCCGGCATCAACGATGGCGCATCGGCGCTGCTGTTGTGCAGCGGCGATGCGCTCGCGCACGCCGGCCTGCGTCCGATGGCGCGCGTGGTTGCAAACGGCGTGGCCGGCGTCGATCCCGACGTCATGGGGTTGGGCCCGATTCCCGCGGTACGCCGCGCGCTCGACCGGGCCGGTCTGCGCGTGCGCGATCTCGATTTGGTCGAGATCAACGAAGCCTTTGCATCGCAGTCGATCGCATGCATGCGTGATCTGGAGCTTTCACCGCAGAACACCAACGTCAACGGCGGAGCGATCGCGCTTGGTCATCCGCTCGGAGCGAGCGGCGCGCGGCTGGCGACGACGCTGCTGCACGAGCTGCGGCGGCGCTCGGGCCGGTACGGCCTTGCAACCATGTGCATCGGCGTCGGTCAAGGAATCGCAACCATTTTTGAACGTATGGAGTAAACGAGCACATGACGATCGCAACCGTACCGACCGCGCACCAGCTCATCGGCGGCGCATGGGTCGAGGCCGCCTCGGGCGCAACCTATATCGACGAAAATCCGGCGACCGGCGCAGCGCTTGCCGCCGTGCCGGAGTCGTCGGCGCACGACGTCGCGCTCGCCGTCGGAGCGGCGCGTACGGCATTCGAGCACGGAAAATGGGCGACGATGCCGGCATCGCGCCGCGCGAAGATCCTTTACAAGATCGCGCAGCGCATCGGCGAGCGCGCCGACGAACTGGCCCTGCTCGAAGTCCGCGACAACGGCAAGACGATCGCGACTGCCAAAGGCGAACTCGGCGCGATCGTCGAGACCTTCGAGTTCTACGCTGGAGCCGCGACCAAGAACTACGGCGAGACGCTGCCCGGCCCGATGCCGACGTATGTCGCGTACACGACGCGCGAACCGGTCGGTGTCGTCGGCGCCATCGTTCCCTGGAATTTTCCGCTGCTGCTCGCGAGCTGGAAAGTCGCACCGGCACTCGCGGCCGGATGCACGATCGTGCTCAAGCCCGCGCCCACGACACCGCTGACCGCACTCGAACTCGGCAAGATCGCGCTCGAATGCGGCTTGCCCGAAGGCGTGCTGAACATTGTCACCGGCAGCACGCGCGAACTCGGCCAAGCCATCGTCGATCATCCCGGCATCGACAAGATCGCGTTCACCGGCAGTACCGTCACCGGGAAACTCGTCGCCGCGTCGGCAGCGAAGACGGTCAAGCGCGTGACGCTCGAGTTGGGCGGCAAGTCGCCGTCGATTGTCTTCGATGACGCAGACGTCGAAGCGGCGGTCGCGGGCGCCCTCTACGGTATCTACTACAACGCCGGACAGACGTGTGAGGCGCGTTCGCGGGTGCTGCTGCACGAGAAGATCGCCGATGCGTTCATCGCCGCGTTCGTCGAGCGTGCGAAGAAACTCGTCGTCGGCAACCCGGAAGATCCCAAGACGCACATCGGCGCGATCTCCGTGCGCGAACAATTCGAGAAGATCACGTCGTATTGCGCGATCGGCGCCGGCGAAGGCGCGACGCGCCTGCTGGGCGGCGAACCGGCGCCGGTTGCCGCCGGCCTCGCCGGCGGTATGTTCTGGTCGGCGACCGCGTTCGAGGCAAGACCCGACCACCGCATCGCGCGCGAAGAGATATTCGGCCCGGTTGCGAGCTTCATGCGCTTTCGCGACGAAGCCGACGCGGTCGCGCTCGCCAACGATTCGGAGTACGGCCTTTCCGCTAGTGTGTGGACGCAGAACCTCGGCCGCGCGCACCGCGTCGCCAAGGCGCTGCGCAGCGGCACGGTCGCGATCAACACGCCCTACGCGGTCTTCCCAGGCGTGCCGTTCGGTGGATACAAGCAGTCCGGGTATGGGCGCGAGCAGGCATCTGAGACGATGCGCCTCTACTCGGAGACCAAAAGCGTTTTGATCTACACGGGCGAAAAACCGATCAACCCCTACGGAGTGTAACGACCGATCGAACCGCTACGCATAGGAACCAACTACTGCACGACCACCGGCACGCTGTGGAAAGACGGCACGTACTTTCCGCGCGGCACGCGGGTCATGGTCGTCGGCATGCATCTGGATCAAGGCTTCTGCGTTCGCTTTCCGGCCGAAGTCGACGGCGAACCGCTCGAGACATGGGAAGACTGGAGCGAAAACGAGTTTCTCGCGGTGGACGGTTCGATCGAACCGGCGCGCCATATCGACAAACACGTGCTCGACGAAGCGCGTGAAGTGCTCAGCGACGCCGAGGACGGCTGTCACCTGCACCTTCACGAAGAGTGACGCTCGTGAAGAAGCGCGACGATTTCTCTTCGATCGCCGCGTAGTAGTCACGAAAGACGCGCGCGGCGATCGTTCCCTGCCAATGCGCCGGAAGCAGCGTGCTCGGCAAACCCGGATCGACATACGCGAATTTTCGAAAATCGTGGACGAGCCACAACCGCTCGATGAACGCGTCTTCGTCCGACAGCGATCCGCCCCGGCGTTCGCGCTCGAGCCGCGGCTCGTAGGTCGCGATGAACTCCGCATACGCGCGTGCGATCGCATCGATGTCCCAGCAGCGCTCGAGCAGCTCTCGATCCGAGAGCGGACCGCGATAGATGCCTTCAAAGAAGTGCAGCGCGCCGGCGACGCCGGATGATTCGGCGGCTTCACGCACGGCGTCGAATCCGTCTCGTGGTGAAAGCCACGTCGAGGGTGCGAGCGGCGCCCAGCCGAGCACGGCGAGGTCCTTGCGCAGGCGGTCGCGCTTCTCGCGGGTCGACTCGGCGATCGAGTAGGTCAGCATGCGCCAGCGGCCGTCCCACTCGACGACCGGTCCGTAGATGCGCGGCGAGAGGCCCTCGATGCGCGCGATGCCGCGGGCGCTTGCGGCGTAGCGGGCGCGCTCGGCCACCAGCCATCCCTGGCGTGACATGCGCGAAACGGCCTGCCGGACGGCGGCTTCGGAGAGGCCGAAGCAGCCCATCAGCCGGATCAGGCTGCCGATCCGGAGGCTCGGCGTCGCGCCCGGACCCGGCCGCAGGCGGTGGACCAGGTCGCCGTAGAGGGTATAGATCATCGAGTTCGGCCGCGCAACCGGCCGCCGCTCGCTCCTTGACACCTGTTCGATCGACATTTAATATAACGATATTCTCACGGGTTGCTGAAAATCCGTCACATTCTTTGCGGAATCGCTGACGGCGGGAGCATTCATGGCGCGCATTTCCACGTTCGACGACTGGCTCGATCTTCTCAAACAGTGGCAGAAAGACATTGGTCTCGATCACGATTTGATCGAGCGCTTCATGCCGGGATACACCTTCGAGGCGAAGTACGGCGAACTGCCGACGCCGGAGATCTACTTCGGCAACTTCAAGGGTGAGCGCCGCTGGGAGAAGGTGATGGAGATTCCCGACCAGCGCATGCGCGACGCGGTGCTCAACATGGTCGTCTTTCAAGGCGACACGGAGTTTGCTTCCAACGAGCAGCAGCGCTTTCTCGTGAACAACGCGCCGAGCGAGTACGATCTGGCGTCGCTCGTGCGCATCATGGTTGAAGAGACCCGCCACGGCTATCAAATGTGCCATCTGCTCGTGTCGCATTTCGGAAGCGAAGGCAAGATCGAAGCGCAAAAGATGCTCGAACGCCGTGCATTCGACAAGAAGAATCGCCTGCTCAACGCCTTCAACGAAGACGTGACGCATTGGATGGACTTCTTCGCGTACACCAACTTCATGGATCGCGACGGAAAATTCCAACTGACGATGCTCTCGCACTCCGGCTTCGCGCCGCTCGCGCAGTCGATGGGACCGATGCTGCGCGAAGAGTCGTTTCACATGGGCACCGGCATCACCGGGTTGCGCCGCATCGCCAAGGCCGGCGTCATTCCGGTCGGCATTCAGCAGAAGTATTACAACAAATGGATTTCCGGTTCGCTCGACCTCTTCGGAACCGACCACTCGGGATCTGCGCAATGGGCCTACACGTGGGGCATCAAAGGCCGCGTCGATGAGGACAAGACCGAAGAGCAGGCCGATCGCGAACATCTCAACGAGCGTGCGCGCGGCCAGTTCTACGACGAAGTCGCCAAGACGGTCGAGCGCGTGAACGAAGTCAACGTCTCGCCGACCGCATTCTACGTGCCGGATATGCGCTTCAACCGCAAGATCGGGCAGTTCGCGGGCGAATACTGGACCGTGGACGGACGCAAGCTGACCGCGGACGAGTGGAAGACCTACGCGCCGACCGTGCTTCCCACCGCACACGACGAAACGATGCTCGCCGACTATTTCAAAAATCCCGACTGGATCGCGCCGAAAGGAACCTCCGCAGCATGAGCACTACGACGAACGGTACCGCCACCGTGACAACACCCTTTGGCCGCGAAACGCGCGCCTTTGACGGAAAGCGCGTCATCAATTTCTGGAAAGACGGTCACGTCGCGTTCGTCGAGATGGACGATCCGCCGGCCAACACGTACACGCACGAGATGATGCGCCAGCTCGACGAAGCGATTCTCGACGCGCGCTTCGATGCCGACGTGGAAGTGATCGTGCTTACCGGCAAAGGTGAGAAGTTCTTCTCGGCCGGCGCGAACATCGCGATGCTCAACGCGGTGACGCCGGAGTTCAAATACATGTTCTGCCTGCACGCCAACGAGACGTTGAGCCGTCTCGAACAGACGCCCAAGCTCGTGATCGCGGCGATCAACGGGCATTGCGTCGGCGGCGGGCTTGAGATCGCGATGGCATGCGACATTCGCATCGCGCGCAAGGACGCCGGCAAGATCGGGCTCCCGGAGGTCGCGCTCGGCGTGCTTCCCGGAACCGGCGGCACGCAGCGCTTGGCGCGCCTGGTCGGGAAGTCGCGCGCCATCGAACTGATGGCGACCGGCAAGACGTTCAGCTTCGAACAAGCCGCCGATTGGGGCATCGTCAACGAGATCCTGGAAGGCGACGGCGCGTCCTTCCGCGAGCAGATCGCAACCTACGCCAAGCAGTTCTGCTCGCCGAACAAGGCGCCGATGGCGGTCGGCCACATCAAGCGCAGCGTCCAAACCGGCATGGAGCTGCCGCTCCAGGATGCCCTGGCCCTCGAACGCGAGCTGCAGTCGCTGCTCTTCAAGAGCGAAGACGCCAAAGAAGGCATTGCCTCGTATAACGAAAAGCGCATGCCCCACTTCAAAAACAAATAGCTGATTTCCGCCAGGCCTTCGTTGCGGAGAGGCTCGTGTACCGTAGTACACGTCGCCTCTCCGCGCCTCGGCCTGACGAAAATCAACGTTTGCGCTAGGCTTCGTTGCGGAGAGGCTCGGCCTGACGAAAATCAGCGCTTGCGCTGGGTAGGTGGCGAAAACTGGGGGACGAAGTTTGGGCGTTATGCTTAAGCTTCGTCTTTTGGCGGGCGCGCTTTGCGCCGCACTGATGGCGCAGATGCCTGCGCCGACCTCCGGACCCTCCGATGCCGCGTACGCGGCGCTGGCCAAGTCCTATTTCGACTGGCAATTCCAGGCGTATCCGCTCAATGCCACCACCGCCGGCATCCACACCTACGACGGACAGCTCGGCGACTACTCGGCACGCGCCTATCAAGCCGACCTGCGGACCGATCGCGACTATCTCGCGAAGCTGGCCCAGGTCGACCCGGCGCGCCTCTCGCCGGAGGTGGCGCTGGATCGAACGCTGCTGCAAAACGCGATCAACGACGATCTGCTGCTCAACGGTACGCTCGCGCAGTGGCGGCACAATCCCGACAGCTACGTCCAACTCGCCAGCGGCGCGATCTTCAGCGTGATGAGCCGCAACTATGCGCCCGCCGCGACGCGCTTGCGCTACGCGATCGCTCGCGAACGAGCCATTCCGGGTATGCTCGCGCAAGCCGAGGCGAATCTGACGACGGTCGACGCGATCACCAAGAAGATCTCGGCTGACGATGCGGCGGGTTCGGTCGACTTCTTCACGTCGACGGTGCCGCAAGCGTTCGCGGGCGTGAGCGACGCTTCGTTGCAGACGCAGTTCAAAGCAGCCAACGCGGCCGCGGCCTCGGCGATGAAATCGTACGCGAGCTGGGTTGCGAAGATCAAACCGAGCGGCACGTTCGCGATCGGCGCCGATGCGTACCGGAAGCGTCTGCTGTACGAAGAAGGCTTGAACATCTCGGTTCCCGACTATCTCGCGGTCGGTGAAAAAGCGCTCGCGCAGACGCGCGCGCAGTTCATCGCCGTCGCCAAGCAAGTCAATCCCAACGTGTCGCCGCGCGATGCGTTTCTCGCGCTCACCCACGTGCATCCGGCTCCCGACGCGCTCTTGGCCAAAGCGACCAGCGATCTCAAGAAGCTGCGCGCGTTCGTCATCGCCAAGCACATCGTCACGCTGCCGTCCAATGCGAACATCACCGTGGTCGAGACGCCGTCATTCGAGCGTGAAACCATCACGGCCGCCGAGGATTCGGCCGGACCGCTCGAAACGTCGTCGACGCAGGCCTACTACTACGTGACCCCGGTCAACCCGCAATGGTCGGCCAAACAAAAAGAAGACTTCCTCGCGCAATTCAACGACTACGAGTTCCCGATCATCTCGGCGCACGAAGTCTATCCAGGACACTTCACCAATTTTACGATCAACCCGACGCACAACCTGAGTCTGACGCGCAAACTGCTCTCAAGCTCCGTGTTCGCGGAAGGCTGGGCGCATTACGGCGAGCAGATGATGATCGAGCAAGGTTGGGGGAACGGCGATCCGCGCGTGCATCTGGCGCAACTCGACGAAGCCCTGTTGCGGAACTGCCGCTACGTCATTGGCGTGAAGCTGCACACGATGGGCATGACGCTCGCGCAAGCCGAGAAGATGTTCACCGACGACTGCTTCCAAACGCCGCAGGTCGGCGTCGAGGAATCACTGCGCGGCACGCAGGATCCGATGTACGGCTACTACACGCTCGGAAAGCTGATGAACCTCAAGCTTCGTGAGGACTTCAAGAAGATGCTCGGAAGCGGCTTCACGATGCAGAAGTTCCACGACGCCTTGCTGGCGCACGGCGATCCGCCGCAACCGTTGCTGCGGCCGATTCTGCTCGGCAAATTCGACGACGGAAAGCCCCTCTGAAGCGTTGGGAGACGCTGACGGCGTTGGCCGCCGTCATCATGGCGAGCGTGTCCGTGGTGCAATTCCGCGGACACGTGCTCGTCGCGCTGATCGCGGTCGTGCTCATCGCCGCCGTCGGTGTCTCCCGCGTGCGCGGCGGCGTCCGCTGGAAACGGACCTCCACCGGATTGGATGCTCGCGAGCGCGCCGCGCGCATTCGTCAAGCACGCCGCGACCGATACACGCGCTAGGCATCCCTTAGGAGCCTCACGCCCAGCCGGGCTTTTCACCGCTGCTCGCGAAGCCCGCGTCATGGTGACGGCATTCATTCTCATGAACGTGGAGCGGCCTCGGCTGACGTCGATCGCCGAGGATCTGCTCAAGATCGACGGCATCGCCGAGGTTTATTCGGTGGCCGGTCCGTTCGACATCGTCGCGATCGCGCGCGTCAAGGAACACGAGCAGTTGAGCGATCTGGTCACGCGCCATGTGGCCGCGCTCGAGGGAATCGTTGACACCGAGACGCTCATCGCGTTTCGCGCCTTCTCCAAGAAAGATCTCGGTTTGCTCTGGGAGATCGGGGTCGACTAGTCCATCGCGATAGGGTATTTTCGGCTGGGAACGCGCGTTTGGGCGCCGGAAACGCAACATTGGTGCTACCGTCGAGGTTGAAGAACTCACTCGCGGAGGTTTTCCAGTATGCGCGTTTACGAGAACATAGCCGACACATTCGGCAACACTCCCTTGGTCAAGGTCCCCCGGCTCGCGAAGGGACTCCCGGCGACGGTGCTCGTCAAGATGGAGTCGTTCAACCCGGCGGGCTCGGTGAAAGATCGCATCGGCGTTTCGATGATCGAAGCGGCCGAGCGCGACGGCCGCTTGCTGCCGGGCAAGACCATCCTCGAACCGACCAGCGGCAACACCGGCATCGCGCTTGCGTTCGTCGCCGCCGCCAAGGGCTACCGCTGCATTCTCGTGATGCCGGACACGATGACGGTTGAACGCCGGAATCTGCTGAAGGCCTACGGCGCGCAGGTGGTGCTGACGCCGGGCGCGGAGGGCATGAAAGGCGCGATCGCCCGTGCGCAAGGTATCCTCGACACCAATCCGGGCGCGTATTTCATGCCGCAGCAGTTCGAAAACCCGGCCAACCCCGACATTCATCGGCGCACGACCGGCGAGGAGATTTGGCGCGACACCGACGGCACCGTCGACATTCTGGTCGCGGCGGTCGGCACGGGCGGAACGATCACCGGCGCCGGTGAGCTGCTGCGCTCACGCAAGCCGAGCGTGCGCATCATCGCGGTCGAGCCCGACGCATCGCCGGTCCTTTCTGGCGGCGCTCCGGGTCCGCACAAGATTCAAGGCACCGGCACCGGCTTCGTCCCCAAGGTGCTCAACACCAAGATCTACGACGAAGTGCTGCGCGTGACCGACGCCGACGCGATTGCGACCGCGCGGCGTGCCGCCCGTGAAGAAGGCATGCTGGTCGGCATATCGGCCGGAGCCAACATCTTCGCCGCGTTGCAAGTCGCAGCGCGGCCGGAGTCGAAAGGCAAGACGATCGTCACGATCGGCTGCGACACCGGCGAGCGGTATTTGAGCAATCCCGTTTTTGCCGAGCAGGAGGCGGTCGTCGTCGAACCAGCACTGGCTTGAAAAGATAGACGAAAGATTGAATCAACCTAGCGGTGTTCCAGTAGTTGAGGTCTTACGCGGGGACCTCGTTGAATCGCTCCATCATGTCGCCGCTTGCGCCGTGCGCGCGAGCGGCGACGTCGTGCTTGCGGCCGGCGACGTTGAGACGCCGATCTTTTGGCGTTCCGCGGCCAAACCGTTCATCGCGGCGGCCGCGATCGAAGCCGGCGCGCGTGAAGCCTTTGGCTTGGAGATGCACGAGGTCGCCGTGATGGCGGCTTCGCATTTCGGCGAGCCGTTTCACGTCGAAGCGGTACTGTCGGTGCTGCGCAAGATCGGACTCGACGAAAGCGCGCTGCAATGCGGCGCTCATGCTCCGTATGACGAGGCCTCCGCGCAGGCGTTGGCGGCACGCGGCGAACAGCCGAGTGCGTTGCACAACAACTGCTCGGGAAAACACGCCGGTATTCTGGCGCTCGCGAGGCTGCTCGGCGCCGACACCGCGACGTATCTGCGTCTCGACCATCCGGCGCAGCAGGCGATCCTGGCGTTTTGCGGGCGCGTCTGCGGCGAAGACCCGGCGGCGTGGCCCCTCGGCGTGGACGGTTGCGGCATCCCGGTCTTCGCGACCTCACTGCGCACCGCGGCCTTCGCCTTCGCACGCTTCGCCGCGCTCTCCGGTCTGAACGCACGTGACGCGGCGGCGCTGCTCGTGGTGCGCGACGCAATGGTGTCGTTTCCGCACTACGTCGCGGGTACCGCGCAATTTGATTCCGAGTTGATGCGCGTCTGCGGCGGTGAGATCGCGTGCAAGGTCGGAGCCGAAGGCGTCCACGGCGTCGCCGCGATGACCGGCCAAATCGGCTTTGCCTCCAAAGTGATCGACGGCTCCAATCGCGGACGCGCTCCGGTGACGGTCGCCGCCCTCGAATCGCTCGGCGTGCTCTCGCGCGACCAAGCGATCAAACTGGCTTCGTTCGCGGCTCCGCTGGTGTACAATCGCGCGGGAAAGGCCGTGGGCGAAGTTCGTGCAAGGCGCGATCTGCTGTCCGTCCGTGTAGGTGCGTAGACCATGCTAAGCGATTCCTTGTATCTGCGCGAACTCGAGCACCGCGTGCTCGTGTACGACGGCGCCATGGGCACGCAACTCATGGCGCTCGAACTGAGCGCGGCCGATTTCGGCGGCGAGCGGTACCTCGGATGCAACGAAGCGCTGATCCTCGCCCGTCCCGACGTCATCGCTTCCATTCACGAAGCGTATTTGCGCGCCAGCGCGGACGTCGTCGAAACCGATTCGTTCATGGCGTCGCGCCTGAAGCTGGCGGAATACGGCCTCGACGAGAAGACCTACGAGATCAATCGCCGCTCGGCCGAGATCGCGCGCGCGGCGTGCGATGCGTTCGCGACCCCCGAGCGTCCGCGTTTCGTCGCGGGGTCGATGGGGCCGACCGGCATGCTGCCGTCGTCGAGCGATCCGGCGCTCTCGAAGATCACTTACGAAGAACTCGCTGCCATCTACGGTGAACAGGCGCGCGCGCTGGTCGAGGGGGGCGTTGACGTGCTCTTGCTCGAGACGCAGCAAGACTTGCTCGAACTCAAAGCGGCGATCGCGGGCATCAAGCGCGAGTTCGCCAAGGGCCTGCGCCGCGTGCCGATTCAGGCACAACCGACGCTGATCACCGAAGGGCGCATGCTGCTCGGCACCGATGTTCGCGCGATCTGCGCCGTGCTGGAATCGCTCGAGGTCGAGATCGTCGGCTTGAATTGCTCGACCGGACCCGCGCAGATGCGCGACTCGCTGCGCTATCTGTGCGAGACGTCGGGTTCGTACGTCAGTGTGATCCCGAATGCCGGGCTGCCGCTGATGGGGCCCAAGGGCGAGACGATCTATCCCGAAACCCCGGACGAACTCGCGAGTGAACTCGGCGCGTTCGTGCGCGACTTCGGCGCGAACATCGTCGGCGGTTGCTGCGGCTCGACACCGGCGCATATCACCGCCATCGCCGCGGCGGTGGCCGGTCTGAAGGGCCGAACGCCGCGACGTGCGCCGGTGCAGTTCGTCGCCTCGGCGATGACGGCGGTGTCGCTCGAACAAGAGCCGCGGCCGCTGCTGGTCGGCGAGCGCATCAACAGTCAGGGCTCGCGCAAGATCAAGAACTTGCTCTTGGAAGAGAACTACGACGAGATCGCGCATCTTGCACGCAGTCAAGTCGAAGGCGGTGCGCACGTACTCGACATCTGCTGCGCGCTCACCGAGCGCACCGACGAAGATCAGCAGATGCGCGGGCTCGTGCGATTGCTCGCGCAATCGGTCGAAGCGCCGTTGATGATCGATTCGACCGAGCCCCGTGTCATCACGACCGCATTGCAGAACTACGCCGGACGCGCAATCGTCAACTCGGTGCATCTCGAAAATGGCCGCGCTAAGATCGATTCCATCTTACCCGCGGCAAAAGAGAACGGCGCCGCGATCGTCGCGCTCACCATCGACGAGCAGGGCATGGCGAAGACCGCCGAGCGCAAGCTGGAGGTCGCTCGGCGTATTCACGAGATCGTCGTCGGTGAGTATGGACTCGCGCCCGGCGCACTGATCTTCGACGACCTCACGTTCACGCTCGCGACCGGAGACGCGGAATACCTCGATTCGGCGACGGCGACGATCGAGGGCATCCGCGCGATCAAGCGTGCGTTGCCGGGCGTCCTCACCTCGCTCGGCGTGTCGAATGTGTCGTTCGGTTTGAAACCGCCGGCGCGTGCTGCGCTCAATTCCGTTTTTCTGCACCACTGCGTCGAGGCCGGGCTCGACCTCGCGCTCGTGCATCCCAAAGAGATTACGCCGTATTCCGAACTCGATGCGGAGGTGCGCGCGCTCTGCGACGACCTCGTCTTCAACCGGCGTACCGACGCGCTCGCGCGTCTGATCGAGCACTTTGAATCTTCCGACGGCGCGGCGACGGCAAACGCGCAAGCCAACGCTCGCGACGATGCGGGCGATCCGCCCGAGGTGCGCATTCACAACGCGATTCTGCGCCGCCGCAAAGAGGGCATAGAAGCGAAAATCGACGCGGCGCTCGCGACGCGCACGCCGGTCGGCGTGCTCAACGACGTCCTGCTGCCCGCGATGAAAGAAGTCGGCGACAAGTTCGGCTCGGGCGAGCTGATCTTGCCGTTCGTGCTGCAGTCGGCTGAAGTCATGAAGAAAGCGGTCGCGCATCTCGAGCAGTTCCTCGAGCGCAAGGAAGGCGTCACCAAAGGCACAGTGGTGCTGGCAACCGTCTTCGGCGACGTGCACGACATCGGAAAAAATCTGGTCAACACCATTCTGACCAACAACGGCTACACGGTGGTCGATCTCGGCAAGCAGGTGCCGATGAACACCATCCTGGAGAAGGCCGTCGAAGTCGACGCCGACGCGATCGGCCTCTCCGCTTTGCTGGTCTCGACCTCAAAGCAGATGCCCATTTGCGTCGATGAGCAGGACAAGCGCGGCTTGCAGGTTCCGGTGATCATCGGCGGCGCGGCGATCAACCGCGATTTCGGCCGGCGCATCACGTTGCTCGACGACGGCGAACGATTCTTCGCTCCGGGATTGTTCTACGCAAAAGATGCCTTCGAAGGTCTCGAGATCATGGACGTCCTCACCGGCGATCCGAACGCGCGCGAGACTTTCGTTGAGAAAGCCAAGAGCGAAGCGTTCGCCCTGCGCGAGAAGCAGCGCGCAATGACCGCCGCTGTTCCGCGCAACGGCCAGGTGTCCGACGTCAAACGCGACGTTGTCAGCGTGCCGAAGGCGCCGTTTCTCGGCGCGCGGACGATGGAGGGCATCGATCTGAACGAGGTGTGGCCGTGTTTCGATCTGCGCAGCCTCTATCGTCTCTCGTGGGGTGCGGCCAACGCCAAGGGTGCGGAGTTCGATCGCCTGGTGCGTGAGGAATTCGAGCCGCGTCTGCAGCGCTACCGCGATGAGGCGCTGCGCGGCGGATTGCTCGATCCGCGCGTCGCGTACGGATACTTTCCGGCGGCCGGAATCGCCGACGACGTCGTCATCTACGCTAGCGACGATCCCTCGCGCGAGGTCGCGCGTCTGCACTTCGCTCGCCAGCCCGGCGGCGATCATCTCTGTCTTGCCGACTACGTCCGCGAACCGGAGAACGGCCGGGCGGTCGACCTGGTCGCGCTCCAGATCGTCACCGTCGGCAGTCTTGCATCACCGCGCACCGAACAACTGCAACAGGCCGGCGACTACAGTGAGGCCTACTTCCTGCACGGCTTTTCGGTGCAATCGGCCGAGGCGCTGGCCGAGTTCACGCACCGTTACGTGCGGCGCGAGCTGGGCTTGGACTCCGAGCGCGGCAAGCGCTATTCGTGGGGCTACGGTGCGTGCCCGGATCTCTCTCAACACGAGATCGCGTTTCGTCTGCTCGATGCGACCCGGGCGATCGGTGTGACGCTCACCGACGCACATCAGATCGTGCCCGAGCAGTCGACGGCGGCGATCGTCATCCATCACCCGAAGGCCTCGTACTTCAACGCGGCCGCCGTGCGCGAGTACGCCGCCGCGCCCTGACACCGGCCCCCCAGGTAGGGAAGCGTCGCGGAGCGGATAACCCGGTGGACTATGCATCTTCGTAGGCTCGCCGCGTCCTGCGCGGCTCTCTTCTTGTGCGCCTCGGTCATGGCCGGGTGTTCGTCATCGAACACCACGAGCGCCAAGACGATCACCATCGGTATCGACTTGGCGCTCTCCGGCGGCGACGCTTCGGTTGGGCAGAGCACGCTCAACGGCATGCTGCTCGCGATCGAGGAGGCCAACGCCAAGGGACTGCCCGGCGGGTGGAAACTTGTGCCGCAGCAACTCGACGACGCGGTGCAGGGCGTCCACAACCCCGAACAGGGTGTTGCCAACGCTCGCACGTTCATCTCCGATCCGTCGGTGCTTGCCATGCTCGGACCGTACAATTCGAACGTTGCGGCGGCGCAAATTCCGGTCACCAACGCGGCCGGTCTCGCGCAGGTAAGCCAATCGACGGTAAGCGACGAGTTGACGATCGGTGATGCCGCCAAGAGCCTGCGCCGTCAAAACCCGACAGCAAATAACTTCTTCCGCGTCTGCACGACGGTGTCGCGCCAGGGAACGGCTCTCGCCCAATTCGCGACCCGTCAATTGCATCTGCGCACCGCCTACATCGTCGACGACAACGAAACCTATGGGCTCGATCTCGCCAATGCCTTCGAACGTGACTTCGGCGCGGACGGCGGCACCGTGCTCGGCCACGATCACCTCGCCAAGAACACGCAAGATTTCAAGGCGCTGCTCACCAAGATCGCGGCTGCCAAGCCGGCGCTGGTGTTCTACGGCGGCGTGACCAGCACGGGCGGCGGTTTGATCCGCAAGCAGATGTTCGACACCGGGCTCGGATCGACGCCGTTCTTGGGCGGCGACGGAATTCCCGACATCGCGACCGTCGCCGGAAAGGACGCGGATGGCTCGTACTACACGATCGCCGCACCCGACGCCGCACACGCCGCGTCCGCGCGTACCTTCATCGCATCCTATGAAGCGCGCTTCAAAAGCCCGGTCGGAGCCTACAGCGCGAACGCCTACGCGGCGGCGCAAGTCGTGATCGCCGCCATCGAAAAAGCATTGGCGACCGATGCAAGCACGATGCCGACGCGCGCGCAGGTGCTTGCCAACGTGGCCGCAACCGACGGTCTCCAAACGCCCATCGGTTCGATCGGATTCGACGCCAATGGGGACGTGAAGGAGCCGGTGCTCTCGCTCTACGGTTTCAAGAACGGTCAGCCGGTCTTCATTTCGCAACTGAATCTCACGAAGTAACGCGTGCACGAGTTTCTCGCGCAACTCGTCAACGGTATCTCCGTCGGTGCGATCTATGCGTTGATCGCGCTCGGCTATACGATGGTCTACGGCATCGTCGAGTTGATCAACTTTGCTCACGGTGATGTCTACACGTTCGGCTCATTCGTCGCGCTGACGGTATTGACGGCGCTCGGCGTCTCGGGTGAAGTGCATGGGATCGCGCTCGTGATCGACGTTTGCCTCGCGATCCTCGCAGCGGCCGTCGTGTGCGGCGTGCTCGGCATCGCCATCGAGCGCTTCGCGTACCGGCGTCTTCGCAATGCGCCGAGGCTTGCGCCGCTGATCACCGCGATCGGCGTTTCATTCATCCTCGAAAATGTCATGCAGCTGTGGCAAGGTCCGGCGCAGGTCTCATTTCCGGCGGTCTTCGCCAACCCGAGCCTCGCGCTCGGTCCGATCGCCGTGACCGTCAAACAACTCGTGGTCGTCCTGCTCGCGGTCGGAGCGATGCTCGCGCTGCAGTATATCGTGCACAACACGCGGCTGGGCATGGCGATGCGCGCGACGGCGCAAGACCGCGACGCGGCATCGCTGGTTGGCATCGACGTCAATCGTGCGATCGCGCTGGCCTTTCTGTTGGGCGGAGCGCTGGCGGGGCTGGCCGGCTTTGTGTCGGGCGTCTACTATCAGAGCGCGTGGTTCTTCAACGGCTTCTCGGCCGGATTGAAAGCGTTTACGGCCGCGGTGCTCGGCGGCATCGGCAACATCGCCGGCGCGATGCTCGGCGGCTTTCTGATCGGCATCATCGAGTCGTTCGCGACGTGGAAGCTCGGCGGTCAATGGAGTAACGTCACCGTCTTCGCCATTTTGGTGATCGTGCTCGTCGTTCGGCCGAGCGGCCTGCTTGGGACCAAGCCGATCGTCAAAGTATGATCTACGTCTACGTCCTGGCGACGATCGCCGCAGTCGTCATCGTCGAGCGCACCCGTAGCCGTCGCGTGAAGCTCGCGATTCTCGCCGCGCTCGCGTTGACTCTTGCGATCGTGCCGTTCGTGGATCGCACCGACGCCACGTTCAACGTACTTGCCGATGCGGGCGTCTTCGTCATGCTTGCGCTGGGGCTCAACATCGTCGTGGGGTACGCGGGTTTGCTCGACCTCGGATACGCGGCGTTTTTCGCGATCGGCGCGTATGCATACGGCATTTTGGCGAGCCCGCAGTTCGGCGTGCATCTGCCGTTCTGGGCCATCCTTTTCATCGCAGCCGCGTGCGCCGGGCTCGCGGGAATCGTGCTCGGGGCGCCGACGCTGCGGCTGCACGGCGACTACCTTGCAATCGTCACGCTCGGCTTCGGTGAGATCGTTCCACAGGTCTTTCAGAATACGCAAGCCGTCGGTGGACCCAACGGCATCGCGGCGCTCGACGTTCCGTCGGCGCTCGGCCATTCATTCGGCACGGCGGCGGTTCCCTATTATTTCGTGACGCTCGGCGGTATCGCGCTGGTCGCGTGGGTTGCGCGCAATCTGGGACGCAGCCGCCTCGGGCGCGCGTGGATGGCGATTCGCGAAGACGAACTGGCTGCCAAGCACATGGGCATCGACACGACGCGCACCAAACTTGCGGCGTTCGCGATCGGCGCGTCGTTCTCGGGCCTCGGCGGGGTGATCTTCGCGGCGAAATTGGGCTTGGTCTCGCCGGATCTCTTTCAGTTTCAGGTGAGCGTCCTGATTCTCTCGATGCTCGTGCTCGGCGGCATGGGGAGCCTGATCGGTGTCGTGGTCGGCAGCCTCGTGCTCTCGTTGCTCAACAGCGCGTTGCTGCCCAACATCAACGCCGTGATCGCATCGACGCTGCACGTCAACGTCGATCTCACCAACTACCATTTTCTCATCTACGGCGTGATCTTGGTTGCGATCATGCTCTTTCGCCCGGAAGGCTTCTTGCCCAATCGCGAACGCCGCGCGGAACTGCACGCGGCCGCAATCACCGAGACCTCGTCATGACGGCACTGCTTTCGATCGATGGCGTCTCCAAGAGTTTCGGCGCGGTCTGCGCGCTCAGCGGTGTCGATCTGTCCGTAGACGCGGGATCAATCTTCGCGATCATCGGCCCCAACGGTGCGGGAAAATCAACGCTGTTCAACGCCATTACCGGCATCTACACGCTCGACTCTGGAACGATCGCTTTCGACGGCCGCCGCATCGACGGCTTGCCGACGTTTGTGATCGCACGGCGCGGCATCGCGCGCACGTTTCAAAACCTGCGGTTGTTCGGCTTCCTGAGCGCGATCGACAACGTGCTCATCGGCGAGCACGCGCGCATGCGCGGCACGCTCGTTGATTCACTGTTGGGGACGCCGCGCGCCCGGGCGCAGGAACGCGCCGCCCGGGAGCGCGCCCGCGCCTGGCTCGACTTCGTCGGGTTGAACGACGTCGGCGAACAGTTTGCACGCAACCTTTCCTACGGCGCGCAGCGCCGGCTTGAAATCGCGCGTGCGCTCGCGAGTCAACCGCGCCTGCTCTTGCTCGACGAACCGGCGGCAGGCTTGAATCCCACCGAGAAGCGTGAACTCGCCGATCTGGTGCGAGCCATTCGCGACCGGGGCGTGACGGTCGTGCTGATCGAGCACGACATGGGGCTCGTGATGTCGTTGTGCGAGCGTATCGCCGTCTTGGATCACGGCGAGAAGATCGCGCAGGGCGCGCCGGCGGAGATTCGCGCAAATCCGGCGGTCATCGAGGCATATTTGGGAGCCCCAGCATGAGCGTGCTCGACATCGCCGGCCTCGAGGTGCGCTACGGCGGGATTCGCGCGCTGCACGGGATCACGCTGCACGTCGAGCGCGGCGAGATCGTGACGCTGCTCGGCGCCAACGGAGCCGGCAAGACGACGACGCTGCGCGCGATCAGCGGTTTGATCCGTCCATCGGCGGGCGACATTCGCTTCGAAGGAGAGTCGCTGCTGGCGCTCGCGCCGCACAAGATCGCGCAGCGTGGCATCGCGCACGTGCCCGAAGGGCGTCGTGTCTTCACCGGGATGTCGGTGCGCGAGAACCTCGAGCTTGGCGCCTACGCGCAACCCAAAGCGAGCGCGCTCTCCGAACGCCTCGCGGGCGTCCTCGAAACCTTTCCGCGCTTGCGCGAGCGTTTTGACAAACCGGCGGGCACGCTCTCCGGTGGCGAGCAGCAGATGCTGGCGATCGGTCGCGCGCTGATGTCCGCGCCGCGGCTGCTCTTGCTCGACGAACCCTCGCTTGGGCTCGCACCGATCGTCGTGCAGACCATCTTCAGCGTGATGAAAGCGCTGCACGCGGGCGGAGTCACCATGCTGCTGGTCGAGCAGAACGCGCGCGCGGCGCTCGCGCTCGCACAACGCGGCTATGTGCTTGAGAATGGCGCCGTGCGGTTAGCGGACGCCGCCGCGAATCTGGCGGAAAATCCGGCGGTGGTCGCGGCTTACTTGGGCGGCGCGTGAACGTGCGAGGCGTCCGGTAACAGCGGGAGCCGCACGACGAAGCGCGCGCCGGTCGTGCCGTGCGTAGATTCGAGTGCAACCGTCCCGCCGTGCGCCTGCGCGACCCAGCGCACGATCGAGAGCCCGAGTCCGCTTCCCGTTGCCGTCGTCGGATCGACACGAAAAAATCGTTTGAAGATCTCGGCGCGCGCCGGCTCCGGCACGCCCGGGCCGTCGTCATTCACCACAAGCTCGGCGACCGTACGTCGGGAAGCGACCTCGATCGTGATCCTGCTCCTCGCATAGCGCAGCGCGTTGTCGATCAGATTGCGCGCCGCTTCGCGCAGGCGGCGTTCGTCGCCGTTGACGATGGCGCTCGACACATCGAGATCGAGGGTGATCCGTTGCGAGGATGCGCGCTGCGTGAATTCGCGCGCGACGCTGCGCGCGACGGCAGCGAGATCGACGGGCTCGCGCTGGAGCAACTCGGGCCGTGGATCGCGCGCGAGCGTCAACAGTTCGGCAACAACCGTCGAGGCGTCAAGCGCAGAAGCTGCGATCAGATCGAAGGCGTCTTTCGCCTCGCCGTCGACCGAACTCGCGTGCGCCTGAGCGACGGCGGCGATGGTTGCGAGCGGCGAGCGCAGTTCGTGCGCGGCGTCGGCGGCAAAGCGCCGCTCGGCCTCGCGCGCCTCGATCAGCGGGGAGAGTGACGCGCGCGCGAGCAGAAGGGCCGCGGTGCCGACGACGATCAGCAACGGCAGGTCGATGGCGAGCAGCATGAGCGCGACGCGCTGCAGCGCGGCGACGTAGGCGGCCTGGCCTTGCGGCGTCTGCAGAACCGGCGCGAGCTGATCGTGATACTGCAGGGCGATCAACGCGAACGCGGCGCCGCTCAAAGCGGCGAGCACGACGGCGAAGACGGCGAGATACCGAGCGGTGAGCCGCGCGATCACGTCACGAGCTTGTAGCCGACGCCCCAGACGGTCTCGATGATGCGTTCGCCGCCCAGTGCTTTGAGTTTCTTGCGCAGCTGACTGACGTAGACGTCGACGATGTTGCTCGAGCCGTCGAAGTCGTAGTCCCACACTTTTTCGAGCAGCTGCGTTCGCGAGAACGCGATGTTCGCGTTGCGTGCAAGGAATTCGAGCAGGCGAAACTCGGTCGTTCCCAGATCGAGTTCCCGCTGATCGAAGATCGCGATGCGCGCACCGAGGTCGATGCGCAAGCGCCCCGCTTCCAGATTGCGTGTGAACGGGCGATCGCCGCGGCGTAGCATCGCATTGAGGCGTGCGATCAACTCCTCGGGGACGAACGGTTTGACCAGATAGTCGTCGGCCCCGTCGTCGAGGCCGGCAATACGATCTTCGACCGCATCGCGCGCGGTGAGCATGAGGATCGGTGTGGCGATGCCGTCGGCCCGCGCTCGACGCGCAACCGCGAAGCCGTCCGCTTTGGGCAGGACGACGTCGACGATTGCCGCGTCATAGGTTTCGCGCAGGAGCAGATCGAGGCCGGCTTCGCCGTCGGCGGCGATGTCGACCGCGAACTTGCGCAGTTCGAGCAGCGTGCGCACGGAGTTCGCGATCGCCGGATTATCCTCGATCACGAGGATCCGCATCTGCGAATTATAGACCCTTCGGCCAGGGCACCGCCAGGGTCAGGGCTCCGCCGAGGTGACTGATGCCTCCGCCGATCGGCTGCACGTTTTGGATCAGCAGCCGCGCATGCGGCGTCACGTGGAACGCGGCATAGTACACGAGGTCCCGCTGGATGAAGGGCACCGCTTGCGCATCGTAGCGGGCGGCGAGGTAGGCGTGATCGGTGACATAGTATTTCAGGCGGAAGTAGCCGCCGCTCGAGCCGACGATGGAGCCGAAGCCGTCGGCGTTCGTATCGCGGCCCCACCATTGCTCGGCTTGCAGGTCGAGCCGATTGATGCGGCTGTGCGCGAACAGCCCTTCGCGACGGTAGCCGTCGACATAGGTCGCGCCGAAGTCGGGCTCGTTCTTGCGCGCGCCGATTAGCCCGGCGGCGCCGACATCCACGTTCTTCGTCAGCGGCGTGTGCGCGAACAGACCGATTTCGGGCTGGTCGGGGTGGGTCGTCTCGCCCGTATCGACGGGTTTTCCGCCGTATGCCGCGCCTTTGAATTCACCGACCGAGACCGTCGCATCGAAGATCGTGCTGCCGACCGTGCGTTCCATCTGCATGCCCCAGCGCGGCGAGGAGAGCGGAAGATCGTTCTGCTCGACGTGCGCCGCGTAGTAACCGTAGGGAGCTAGGTCGTCCAGGCGCTGACCCGGCGATTGCTGCAACGGCAATTCGAAGAGACCCAGACGGTACAGCGTCTTCACGTGCTCGTTGTAGGTTGCGAGGTAGCCCAAGTAGAGGCCGCTCGGACCGCCGCCCGCGCCGAGATTGTAGTGGACGAATGCGCTCACTTTTCCGATGTCAGCGTTGGAGAGCAGAATGCCGCCCGGCGTGAAGCGCCGATTGCCGCCGGTGGGATCCTTTTCGTATTCCATCTGGTAGCGGATGGCGACGCCGGAGGTGCCATGCTTGGGCGCCGATAGTTGGTAGCCGTGTGCGCGAAACGCAACGCCGAATGCATTGAGTTCGGGAAGCACGCTGTGACATGCGCCGCACTGCAGATGATAGCGTTGCGCGAAGAGCGGAATGGCGAGCGCCGGTCGCGTGCACGCGAGCACGCAGAGCGCGGCCAGGGTGAGCAGGATGCTATTGCGCAACGATCTCTCCTCGCATTTTTCCCAAGTAGTGATAGAAACAGCCGTAGAAATATGTTCCCGGTTGATCGACCCGGATCAATCCCGACGCCGTTCCCGCAGGCAAAGCGCCGGTGGTCCAAGCTTGCGAAAGCACCTGCGCGCTTTGCGGCACGGTCAGCGACGCTGAACCGATCGGTGACGATCCGTCGGGCAGCGGCGGCGCGTACGCCGTCTTGCTCACGAAGGTCGCGGTGTGTACCGTGTTGTCGCTGTTGACGAACTGTATGGCATCGCCGACGGCGACACTGGTGACCGGCGGGCTGTAGCCGAGCACGGGGCCGGCCGGCGTCGAGGTCAATCCGTGCAACGTGAGGTTCACGTCGATGGTGACGACGCCGTTTCCGCCGACGGCGGAAAGCGTGCTGGCCGGTTGTCCGCCCGGCGTACAGCCGGTTGCGAGCAGGGCCAAGAGGCCGAAGAGAACGACACGTTTCATTGAGAGAGAGTACTCCAATCGGTGCGCACGGCATTGAGGATTTGCTGGTCGAGATGATTCGACGCGAGCAGGGCGCTGCGAACGCGGCCGTGCGTGTCGAGCAAGTAGACAAACGTGGTATGAACGTCCGCGAACCCGTTCTTGCCGCGCTGCGCGAGGACGTCGAAGTCGCGCATCACGGCGTGAACGTCGGAACTCGCGCCGCTCGCGACGATCCACGTTCGCGGGTCGGCTTGAAACTCCGTGGCGATCTTGCGCATGTCGGCGGCGGAATCGTGCTCGGGGTCGAGCGTGATCGTCAAGAAATGCACGGGCCAGCGTTGCGCGCGCGCCTGCCGCACCGCTTCGCCCATCTGCGCGTTGACGAGCGGGCATGCGTCGGTGCAGTGCGCGGCGACGAAGGTAACGATCAGCGGCTCACCGCGCAGCGCCGCGAGCGTGAACGAGCGTCCCGTTTGATCGATCAAGTGCGGCGTACGCGCGAACGCGAGTGCCGGAGCCGCCGTCAGCAGCAGCGCGATCAGCGCCGCCGCGCGCGCCCAAGGTGAGTGCATGCGGGGCATCCTAAGCGCGAGTTCTGAAGAAAGTGTAAAGGGTCGCTCGCAAGCGTTCTCCTATTCGTGGGAGACCGCGTCGCGCATGGCGACCGCGAGCGTGCGCAGCGTCGGATCGACCGCGTCGACGGCGGCGCGGGCAAATGCGGCGCGCGCATCGTCGCGGCGGCCTTCACGCAGGAGCACCGTTCCCAGCGAGAAGCGAGCGCGCGCATAGGCGGGAGCAAGCTGCAGCGCCGACGTGAACTCGCGTTCGGCGGCCGGGTAGTCGCCGATCTTCACCTGCGCGAGACCCAAGTCATAGTGGGCGATTGCGTACGACGGGTCGTTCTCCAAGAGCTTCTGGAAATCGGCGCGGGCGGTGGCCGCGTCTCCGGCCGCGAGCGCGACGATGCCGCGCGAGTAGAGCGCGCGAGCCGCGTCGGGAGCATGCGCCACGAAGCGGTCGGCGGCGGTGCGCGCGGCGGACAGATCGCCGCGGTCGAGTTCGACGGCGACCAAGTTGGCGTAGGCGGCCAAGAATCCGTCGTCGAGTGCGATCGCGGCACGCAGTTCCTGCGCGGCCTGGGTGTAGCGCTTCAGATGCGCATCGGCGAGGGCGAGATCGTAATGCGCGGTCGAGCCTTGCGGTTCGGCCGGGTGCAGCGCCACGACGGCTTCGAACTCATCGGCCGCGGATGACCAGCCGGCGTGCGAGAGCGCATCGAGTCCGAGCGTGAAACGCTCGTGTACGGCACGGCGGATGGCCTGCTGGTGCAGCGTCGCAGCATCGGTGGCGCGCGGAACCGGCGTCGGGGTGGCGTAGACTTGACCCGCGGCAGGGAGCGCGGTGAAGGCGGCAGGGAGGGCGGCGACGGCAAAGATCGCCGCGGCGAACCCCGGCAGAACGCGCATTACGGAGCGGCGGTGACGGGCAGCTCGCTCTCGCGAACGTGTTTTGCGCCGGCGGCTTGCTCGGGGTGACACGCCCAACCGAGGCGGCCCGCTTCGCTGATCGGCCCGAGCAGCGCGGGCGGCGACGACGGCACGAGCGCGGCGGCATACGCATCGGCGTCGAGCGACGCGGCATTGGCGAGAGCGTACCGCGCAGAGAACCCCGCCGTTGCCAGCAGAGCTCCGAGGAGTATGACGCGCATGCGCCTTGACATCACGCTCATTATAGCCGAATCTCTGAAGAATCTGTGAACGGCGTCATTCTCGCGCTTCTGGCCCCGGCGTTGCTGGCCGCGGCCCCGGTCCCTCTCGTGGTCGGCGCGGTGCGCGACCAGACCGGTGTCCCGGTCGCCGGCGCACGCGTGCGCGCCATATCGCATCCCGCCGACGCGACGACCACCCAGCCTGACGGCACCTTCGCGCTCTCGGCCGGCGGCGTCACCGCCGTCGAGATCACCTGCCGATTTTGCCGTCCGCAGCGCTTCAGCGTCGGCGCCGACGGCACGGTGGTGGCGGTCGTCCATCGCTACGTCGCCCTGCTCTCAAACGTTCCGAGCGCCGATGACCTCGCGAGCTTGCCGTACGCGCACGTCGAGTCGGCGCTCGCGCTGACCCCGTTTACGCTCTTCGAAAACAGCTCCGCTCCGCTTCCCGGACCGGAACTCGCCGACCGTGGAGCGGCGCGCGACGGATTGGTCGTCGACGGCGGCATTCCGAACTACGACGTGGCCGCGTCGATCTCACCGTTCTACACCGTGCCGCAGCGCTATGTCTCATCGGCGGATCTCGCCGGAGTCGCCGACGGCTGGCGCTACGGCGATCGCGCGAACGGCGGCACCGCCGCGATCACGCCCTTCGACGGCGCGACGGCGGCCGCGCAAGCATTCGGCGGCAATGACGGCTCGGCACGCTACCTGGTTTCCGACGGTCCCGACGCCGTGGCCGCCGGTCTCTCGCTCGACGGTGCCGAGTCGCGTCGCCGCGCCGACGCGCAGTGGCAGGTACCGCTCAAGGACGCGCTCTTCTCGTTTGGAGCGCAAGCGGCATCGAGCGACATCGCGCCTGTGAGCGGAGCGACGGTGAACCTCGGCTACGAGGGAGCGCGCATCGCGTTCGAACGCGCTCGCGATCTCGGCGTGCGCGTCGATGCATTCGTCAATCGCGGTGAGTACGGCGGCAACAGCTATCCGGCGTCGTTGTACTCCGCATGGAGTGATGCCGGCAGCGACGTCACGATCAGCGGCCTTGGTGCCGTGCGTCCGTTCGCGACCGTGTCGTTCCGCAACGAGAGCGGTATCTACGACGACGCGGCGGTCGCCCCGCGTCTGGCGGCGACGTCGACACAAACACGCGGACTCTTCGGCGCCGATGCGAGCGGTGCGCGTCTGGCCGCGTCGGGTGGCCTTGCGATCGAGAGCGCCGCGTACAGCGGCGGAACGTTGGGTGTGTCGCACCCGGGCGTCGCGCAGTTCGCCGCGCCGAGCGCGCAGATGTCGTGGCGCGCGAGCGACCGCTTTCGCCTCGATGCCAGTGACGGCGGCGGATACCGGTTGCCGACGATCTTAGAGCGTTACGCGCTGCCGGTGAGCGGATCGGGCATCGACCTCGATCGCGACGCCACGCGGGAAGCGACGCTGACCTATGACGACGGCGCGCGCGTGCGCGCGTCGCTGACCGGACTAAACCGGCGTACCGTCGGATTCGACGACGAACGGATCGCGACGCTCGGCGCATCGCTTGCATGGCAGGCGACGCCGGCGCTGTCGCTGCGCTCCTGGTGGATGCGCGCCAACGTCGATGAGCACGCCGAACGCGTCATCGTGCGCTATGGTGCGATGCCGCAGACGACCAACACCGGCGCGGCGTGGCTGACGTATCAAGCCGAGTCAGGCGTGCGCGTCGATGCCATCGTGCGCACCGACTACATCGATTATCTGTACGACACGCACGTCGACGCTTCGATCTCCGGACCGCTGCGCCGGCACGTGCGGTGGTA
Organism: Vulcanimicrobiota bacterium; assembly: GCA_027307235.1. Taxonomy (GTDB): domain Bacteria; phylum Vulcanimicrobiota; class Vulcanimicrobiia; order Vulcanimicrobiales; family Vulcanimicrobiaceae; genus DAHUXH01. The sequence goes on from DAHUXH010000007.1 coordinate 55,856, forward strand.
TGCGGGAACCGAACGCTATCAGCGCGTGCGCTACCTCAACGCCGGCATTCGCTTCGAGCGCTAGGCTTTAGGGGGTCCTAGGCGGCGGTGGGTTGGCCGAGGATGGTTCCGAAAACGCCTTCGCCGCCGACCATCGTGCCGATGATCTGATACGTCTCGTCCCAGAACGACAGGTCGGCGCGCATGCCGGGCGCGATGCGTCCGATGCGTTCGCCCTCTTTGAGCAAACGCGCGGGCGCGTATGTCGCTGCGACGATGGCTTGCGCGAAGGGCAGCTCGGTGTACGACATGTAGTTGCGCACGGCTTGATCGATGCGTAGCGCACTGCCGGCGATGGTGCCGTGCTCGTCACGCACGACGCCGCCTTCGATGCGATAGCCGGGATCGACCAGCGGCATGAAGTCGGTCACCAGCACCACGCGATCGCCGAGCGTGCGGTAGAGAATGTCGACCATCACCGGCGAGACATGATGGCCGTCGGCGATGACGTGTACGAGCGTGCGGCGATCTTGAATGAATGCCGCGAGAATCGAAGGGTCGCGGTGATCGAGCGGCGGCATTCCGTTGAATGCATGCGTGAGCGAACGGTAGCCTAATCCGATCGCCAACATGCCTTCACGATAGCGTGCGCTGGTGTGACCGGCCGAGCAGACGATACCGTTCTCGAGAAAGACACGCGCCGCTTCGCTCGCGCCGTCGGCTTCGGGTGCGAGCGTGACCATCACGCACGCGCCGCCGCAGGCATCGACCATCTCTCGCGCGCGCTCGGCGGAAGCTTGCGCGATCCACTCGTTGCGGTGGATGCGGCGAAATTTGGCGTTGAGAAACGGACCTTCGAAATGCACGCCCAGGCAGCGTGCGCCGATCGGCCGTCCGCCTTCGAGTTCATGTGCGGCTTCCGCGACTTCCGACGCAGCGTGCAGCATCGACTCCCAGGGTGCGGTCATGATCGACGCGACGAAGCCGGTCGCGCCCATGCGCGCGTACTCCGCGGCGGCGACCGCGACGGCGCCCCCCTGGTCGCGATTGAACGTCAGGTCTGCGACTCCGTTGGTGTGGACGTCGATCAATCCGGGTGCGACGATGGTGCCGGGCGGGAGCGGAATATCGCTCGGACCGTCGGCGGGTAAGACCTTCTCGATGCGCCCGCGGTCGATGCCGATGCGGCCGAACGTCGAGCTTCCGTCGCCGATGGCGAGCATCGCCGGGCCGAGCGTGAACGCGCTAGGCGTGATCGTGTTCCTGTGTCACGGTTCCTGGCTTCGCCGAGTGGGCGCCTCGCGCCCCTTGCCGAACAGACGGGCGAACAGACCCTTCTTGGGGTGGTTGCCGCCGCGCGGCTGCTCGCCGCTTGGGCCGGGCGCCGGCGCGGCCGTGGCGCGTGTCAAACGCGCCATGCGGTCCATGTGCGCCTGGGCGTGGGCTTCCAGAATCGAGACGAGCGCTCCCAACTCATTCCAAGGCGCGGTCGCGCGTTGCTCGCGAGCCGCGGCGACGAAGTCGTGGGCGGAGACGGTGAACGTTCGTTGCGATGCGATCGAGCGTTCGCGCAGGTACTGTTCGGCGAGCGCGACCACGTGGCGCCGTTCAGCGGAGGTTTCGTTGTCGGCGATGGTGTGCACGAAGCTCATCGGCTTACCGAGGTCGGCAACGCGTTCGTAGAGGTCGAGCTCGCGATCGGAAAGCTGGCGGGAGAAGAGGCAGAGCACTTCGCTCGCCTCGGCGGCGGCGACCAAGCTGACGTCTTCGCCGATCTCGTCGCCCGCATCGAACGGCGGCGCGTGGACGAGCACCAATTCACGCGGCAACTGCCACGGCACGAGCAGCAGCACCGGTCCTTGCGCCGCTTCGTCGATCGCGCGTTCGACCGCGATCTCGCGCCACGCGCCGTCGCTCGCGAGCGCATAGGCCGCGTCACGCTCGCCGTACCGGACGTGAATCGGAAAGCGCGCGCTGCCCGCGGCATCGTCGCGCAACACGTCGCGGCCGGCGATGGCGTTGATGAGGCCAGATTTTCCGCGACGCAGCGCCCCGAGCACGGCGACGCGCCAGCGCGTCGCAACCAGCCCGCGTTCGTACGATGCGCGATCGAACGCGTCGCCGACGTGAGCGGTGCGCACTTCAACACGCCCCGCATCCGGAGGTGCGATTTCGTCTTCGTGGCCGAGGAAGTCGGACGCAACGCCGTCGATCGAGACCAGCGCCGCGCGCATAGCCTCGATGCGTGTCCGCATCGCCGAAGCGGTCTCGTGCGCGGTGCCGGACGCGCGCGCGGACAGCGCGCGATCGACGCTTCCCAGGCGCCCATCGCGCAGTGCGATCGTCGCTTGCGCGAGCGCTGTCCCGATTGCGTCGTCGATGCGAGCCAGTCGAGCGGTGACGTCGTGCGCGAAAGCATCGAGCGCAATGCGCAGGCGCGGAAAAATTTCGGCGCGCAAGTCGGCGATCAACTCGCGTTTCATGTACGTGCCCGGTGGACGCGACGCGAAGCGGGACGCGATGTCGGCGACGAGGTCGACCGCGATCGTGCCGATCGCTTCGAGCACGATCGTCGAACGGATCGCGTCCTGAAGATCGCCGCTCCACAGCGACGTGCCCGGCTCGGCGTCGAACGCGCGCGCCGCCGCGTCGGCTAAAGAGAAGCGCAACGCCGCGTGAGCGCTCGCGCGGTCGAGCGCGGCGCGCGACTGCCCGGCCCACGGTTCGACGAGCGCGCGCGCGATCTCACCGACGCTCTGCGCGAAGACGCGATCGACGATGATGTTCAGCCTGGCGCGGTCGCGCAGCTTGGCGACGTCGGTGGTGTCGAAGGCTTGGGAGAGCGCGTGCTCGACGTTGTCGCGCAGCGCGGCGGCTTGCCGATCGGCGCCGCCGCGCCGCGCCGCCTGCTCGTCGCGCAGCCGCATGCGCTCTGTCGCGATCGCTTGATCCACGCGTTCGAGTTCGGGCAAGACCTCAGCGCGCTGCGCGCGCAGTGCATCCTCGTCGAGCGCGAGCATGGCAAGGTCGCTCTCGCAGCGCGCGATCTCGAAGGCGGTCAGTTCACGCGCGGTCTCGGCGGCGCGTCGCAGCCGCGCGCGGCCGGTCTTGGCGATGAGCGAGGCGTCGAGTGCGCTCAAGAAACGAGGAAACAAACTCGACTCGACGCGCTGCGTATCGTTGTCGAGTGAGCCCTCGGCGTACTCCCGCGCCGAGACCGCATAGACATAGGTTCCGGGAGCGTGAAGCGCTGCCAGCGACGCGATCCGTTCGTGTGCATGTTCCCACGCGGTCCGTCCGTCGCCGTGCGTCTGCGTCCACAGATCAATCTTCGTTTGAACGACGAAGATCGAATCGATGTGCTTGCGCACGATGCCCAAGAAGGCCGCATCGCCCTCGGTGAACGGCTGCTGCGTGTCGATGAGGTAGAGCACGGCGTCGGCGGTGGGGAGAAACCCGAGTGTTGCGCGCCGGTGAGCCGGATTGGCCGACGCGAGTCCCGGCGTGTCGGCGACCACGAATCCACGGCGCAAGAACGCGGAGTCGACGTCGACCACCACGCGCGCCGGTGCGCCGGATCCCTCGCGGGTCGAGTCGTGCAGCGTACCGGCGCCGTCGGAGGCTCCGACGGCGATGAAACGGTTGAGCGCGTCGAGCGGAATCCGCTCGCGCCGGCCATCTTCGAAGATCGCGGTCGCTTCGTCGCGATCGGCGTAGTGCAACTCGGTGATGGTCGCGGTCGACGGATTGATGTCGGTTGCCAGCAGCCCCACCAATTGGCGGTGGCCGCCCACGGTCTCATACCGGAAACGTCCGAGCAACGCATTGAGAAGAAACGACTTGCCGCTCGAAAACTCGCCGACGACCGCGAGCACGAATTTTCCGCGAATCAAGCGCCCGCGCGCCGCTTGCAGCGCGGCGCGCGCGTCGGGCGCGAGCAGCGGTTCGAGTTCGAGCAGATGCTGCGCGAGCGCGTCGCGGGTCTGCTCGTAGCGCCGCATCGCGTCGGCGTCGACGCGGCTCACGGGTGCGTGATGAGGGCGAGCGCCTCGTCGCGCTTGGCTTCCATCAGGTCGCGCGAGTCCGCCTCGACGTTCAGACGCAGCAGCGGTTCGGTGTTCGAGGGACGGACGTTCATCCACCAGTGCGGATAGGCGACGGTGACGCCGTCGAGTTCGTCGATCTGCGCGTCGCTATACCGCTCCTTGATCTCCGTTAATTTCGCCGCAGCGTCTTTGACGGTCGAGTTGATCTCGCCGGAACGAAAGCGCGTGTCGATCGGGGCGATGACCTCGCTGACGGGCAGGCCCGCTTCGCTGAAGACCTCCAGGCATTCCATGAGCGCGATCATGCCGGAGTCGGCGTACCAATTGTTCTTGAAGTAGAAATGCCCGCTATGTTCGCCGCCGAACTCGATGTCTTGATCGCGCATCGTCTTCTTGATGATGGAGTGTCCGACTTTCGAGCGCACCGGTACGCCGCCGGCTTTCTGGATGAGTTCGGGGACACTGCGGCTGCAGATGAGGTTGTAGAGGATGCGCGATCCCGGATAGTGCTTGAGCGTGTTGAGCGCGACGAGCGCCGTGACGGTGCTGCCGTCGATCAGGTCTCCCTTCTCGTCGACGATGAACATGCGGTCCGCGTCGCCGTCGAAGGCGACGCCGAGATCGCATCCGTGTTTACGGACCGCCGCTTGCAAGTCGATCATGTTCTCGGGTTCGATCGGGCTTGCCGGGTGGTTGGGGAAACTGCCGTCGAGTTCGAAGTAGAGCGGAACGACCTCGCAGGGCAGGTATTTGAAGACGTAGGGAATCGTCTCACCGGCCATGCCGTTGCCTGCGTCGATCGCGATCTTGAACGGTTTGATGCGTTTGGGGTCGATGAACGACAAGCAGTGCCTGGCGAAATCGTCGAGGATCTCTTGACGCGAGACCGTACCACGCACGTCGGCCGGCGCGGGCAGATCGTCGTTCACGATGCGATCGCGGATCGACGAGAGACCGGTGTCCAGCGAGATCGCCTCGGCGAGTTCACGCGTGAACTTCATACCGTTATACTGCGCGGGGTTGTGCGACGCGGTGATCATGACGCCGCCGTCGAAACCGTATTTTCCGACCGCGAAGTAGAGCGCGTCGGTCGAGACCATCCCGATGTCGACGACGTTCGCTCCGCTTTCGGTCGCGCCGCGCGCGAAGCTCTCGAAGAGCGCTGCCCCGGACGGGCGCATGTCCCGGCCGACCGCGATGCGTTTGGCCTTGAGGAGGTCGACGAAGCAGCGTCCGATGCGATACGCGACTTCGTCGTTGAGTTCGGACGGATAAATGCCGCGAACGTCGTACGATTTAAAAATGGCCGGGCTTATCTGCGCCTGCATGTCCGCGTGAGTTCGCAAGGGCTTGTGGCGGTACCTATGCGCGTGACGACGGTGATCTTCTCGGCGCTGCTCGTGGCCGCGCTGCTCGTCTCGGTGCAGGGCGCGCTCGCGACGCGTGCGCGGATCGCGGCGACGTTCGATCGCTTGGCGGTGATGCGTGATGCCCAGACGGCGCTCGAGCGCATGTTGCGCGCCGAGGTCGAAGAGCAGAATGCGGTTCGCGGCTATGCGATCGGACACGATCCGTTCTACCGGCGCGAGTACACGGATGCGACGCGCACCTTCGAGACCGCGGACGCCCACGTGCTGCTCGCACGGCAGGCCGAGCATCTGGATGCGGGGATCGCGCAGTTGCGTCAGTACGACCGGTCACATGAGGGCTGGCACCGGACGGTGGCCGCAGCGTTGTTCGCCTCACCGTCGAGAAATGTCGCAGATCTCGATCGCCTGACCAAGCGCTACTCCGATATCGAGAACGCGCGCGCAGAGACGCTGCGCGCACTGCTTGCATCGCGCAGCCGTGAACTCGGGGGGAGCACGCAGGCGCAAATCAATCGAACGCTCTACGTGCGTGCCGCGTGGCTGCTGCTCTTCGGCATCATCGCGATCGTGCTTCATGCCTACGGGATGCGTGTGAACCGCAGGCTCGCCGAGGAACAAACCACGACGCAGACGCTGCAGCGCGCGTTTCGCAGCGAGTTTGTCTCGCTGCCGAACTGCGAGATCGGCAGCGCCTACAGTTCGGCCAGCAGTCAGGTGGCGATCGGCGGCGACGTCTTCGACGTGTATCGCCTCTCGCCGACGCTCGCGCTCGTGATGATCGGCGATATCAGCGGCAAGGGGATCGCTGCGGCGGTCTTGACGGCGTTCGTCAAATTTACCATGCGCGGCATCGCGCTGCGCCGCCGCGATCCGGGCGCGATGCTCTTCGAATTCAACACCGCGTTCATGGAGGCGGTCGAGAACCCGTCTCTGTTCGTTTCGATGTTCGTCGGCGTGCTCGACACGGAGCGCATGATCTTGCAATACGCGAGCGCCGGGCACGACTCAGCGTTCATTCGCCGTTCCGACGGCGTCCAGCAACTGTCGGTCACGGGGCCGGTGATCGGCGTGATGGTGGAACCGTACGCCACCAACGTCGCCCATCTCATGGACGGCGACACCCTGGTGCTCGCGACCGACGGATTGACCGACGCGCGCGACCGGACCGGTGAGCCCTTGGGCGATACGCGCGCGATGGCGCTCATCGATCGCGCAAGCGCCGAACCTCAGTTGCTCGCGGACGAGGTGGTGGCCTACGTCCGCGCGCTGGGCGCCCGCGCACTGCGCGACGACATCGCCGTGCTCGCCATCACCGTGCACGAGCCCGTATCGGAAGCGCAATCGTTTTCATAATGTGGGAATAACCGGAGCTTAACGTTCAGATCCTACGCTTGGCGGAGTTCCATTCCCGCACTCGTGAGGAAAGACGATTTGAGAATTCGATTAGCCAGGACGCTCGCGGTCGCAAGCGTTCTATTCTTTTTTATCTGCGGCGTATTCAGCCAGGCGGCCTTGGCCCAAAGCAGCGATGCTGCAGCCGGCATCGGCACCGTCACCGGCATCGTCGCGGACCAGATCAACGGCTTGCCGGTAGCCGGCGCCACGGTCACGTTGTTTGAGGGTGATACTCAGATCAATCAAACGACCACTGACAACGGCGGCAGCTTCACGTTCACCAGCGTGCGTCCCGGCATCTATCAGTTGGTCATCACCGCAGCCGGCTATGGCCTGGCGCGTACGAGCGACATCGCGGTCGTTCCCGGCGAGACCGTGAAAGCCAGTACGATCTTGTCGAAAACCAACGCGGCGAATGGTCTCAAGACCATCGCGACGGTGCGCGGAACCGGCAACGCGCTCACGCAGACGACGACGATCACCCGTTCCCTCGATCCCGCGATTCTGCAAAACGAAAACTTTCTGCGTGCGGGCGATGCGCTGCGCACGCTCCCGGGCGTCAATCTCTCAGGGCTCTCGTCGTCGGCTGGCGACGATCTCACGATCGATGTCCGCGGCCTGGGCTCGTCGGAAGTGCAAACGCTGCTGGACGGGCACCCGGTCGGACCTCAAGGCGTCTACGGCTTCAACGCCGGCGGCGGCGTCTTCCCAGGCGCGTTCAACTTCGCCGATTCCCCGTTCTTTGCGCTGGACAAGGTTCAGGTTACGTTCGGCTCGGGTGCGGGCGGGCTGTACGGCGTCGACAAGACCGGCGGTTCGATCGACATGGAAACGCTCAACCCGACTGCCAAACCCCAATTCGCATTGATGCAAGGCATCGGCAACCAAGGAAAATCGCAGACCGCCGTGCGCTACACCGGCACCACCGGTCGTTTCGGCTTCGTCGCGGTCGGCTCGGTGCAGGGTGAGTACGGCGAGTTCGCGCCGCAGCAGATCGCCCAGACCGGACGTCCGAACAATAATGCGAATTTGAACAACGGCGGTGCTTGCACGGCCTCTAACGACCTCACGACCTGCAATCTTCAGCTCAACACCTATCAGGTCAGTCAGAACACCAACATTCGCAGCGCGCTCCTGAAGGCTGAGTACCAGCTATCCAGCAACACGACGGCGACCGGAACATGGTTCGGGTCGGGTCAATGGGCTGATTCGACCGGCAACGGCGACAACGACAACATTCCGTTCGATACGCGTCTCGCCCAGATTCAAAACAACTCGACGCCGAACTGCGCGCTGCCGACCGACCCGGCCGGAACGACCTCGGGCTACACCGTTATCACCGACTCGAATCCCAACGCTTGCTACTCGGCCGCGCAGTGGGCGGCCGCGTCGTCGGGACCGCTCGGCGGCGGCGCCGGTCGCGCTCGCGGCACGAGCACGTTCGACTACCATGCGCGCCTGCGCTCGGTGGCCGGACACAGCACGTATACAGCCGACACGTTCTTCAATCACTACAAGTTCTTCAAGACATCGCAAGACGCGGCCGGCCTCGATCCGACCGGAACGTTCTTCTCAGGCAACGTGTTCTCGCAGTTCCTGAACACGACCGGGTTGCTGCTCTCGGACGACATCGCCGGGACGAAGGGCGAACTCGGCTTCGGCTATTTCACCGATAGTCAGCTCGCGACGCGCCTGAATTTCAATAACACGCCCGACGGCTTCACCTATGCGACGCCTGCGCAGCTCAACTACAACAGCGGCTTCGTCCGCGGCGACTTGGAACTCAACTCGATGTTTTCGATCTTCGCCAACGGTTGGTTGAAGCACTCAAGCGTGACGAATCAAACCAACTTCGATCCGCGCGTCTCGTTCGTGTTCCGCCCCTCGTCGCATCGCGACGTGTTGCGCTTCACCTACGGTCGCACCAGCGGCGATCCGGCAGCCGAACTCAAGGCGAGCGGCCCCCCGCAGCTTACCGGCAATGCGAGCAGTCTCACCAATCCGAACTGTCCCGGACCGAACTCGTCGGGTATCAACACGATCGCTTCCGGCGGCAATCCGAACCTCAATCCGGAGGAGGCTACGGATTTCGAACTCGGGTACGCGCACAGCTTCGGCGGTGATTCGTCGGTGCAGTTGAACCTCTACACGACCAATGTTACCAATCAGTTGTTCTCGGCATCTGAGAGCCTCGCGCAGTTCGGCTCGTCGTTCCTCGATCCCAACGTCCTGGCGCAGTTCGCCACCAAGATCGCGGGACCGTGTGGCCTGCCCGCATTGGTCACCAATCCCAGTTTGGCGATTCCGCTCCTGGGCGTCAGCACGACGTTCAATGCCGAGCAAGGCCAGTTCCGCGGCGTGGAGCTGAGCGGACGTCAGCGGCTGAACTCGCGCTTCTACGTTGACTACGCTTACGATATCCAATCGGCCGTCGAGAACGGCATCGGGCCCGACATCTTGAAATCCAACCCGTTCCTGATCAACGGAGCGCAAGTTCAAGGTATCCCGGTGCACAACTATACGCTCGGGTTCGACTACTCGACGCCGTCGGGCTTCGAGGCTCGTCTCGATGCGTTCCACACCGGCGACAACAATGCGTCGAACCGTCCGGCATACACGCTCATGAACGGCTTCGTGTCACAGCCGCTCAACAGCAAGTTATCGGTAACGCTCGGCGCGACCAACTTGTTCAACAACGCGGTGCAGAACTACGGGTATATCGGGCATCAACTCTTCATCCCCGAGAACCAGTTCTTCCACGATCCTAACTCGATCCAAGAGGCGCTCAACGCCGGCGGTGAAGAGTTTGGCGTGCCGCCCCGCGCGGTTCTTCTCCAACTTACCGAGAAGCTCTGATTTCCGCCAGGCCTTCGTTGCGGGGAGGCTCGTGTACCTTAGTACACTTCGCCTCCCCGCGCCTCGGCCTGACGAAAATCAGCGCTTCTCGGGAGCGAGAGCGGAGTATGAGAACAGGCCTGCACGCTGCGCGCGCAGGCTGTTCTTTTTCCTGACGAAAATCAGCGCTTCTCGGGAGCGATAGCGGAGGCTTGAGAACAGGCCTGTGCGCTGCGGCGTGCGGGCTGTTCTGTTTTTTTGGGGTGCGATGTCGTTGGTAGGCGTGGGGTGGGCATAGGGTAGGGAATGCGTTGTGGCGGGGATCGATCGGAGTGCGGGTTTACTGTTATTGAAGTTTTGGTTGGGGCGGCGATCGCGGCGACGGTTACGCTGGCGCTGGTGGTGATGGTGACTGCGTTCGTGCGCTGGTCCAAGCATGCAGCCGCTGCTGTTGCGGCGCAGGATAGCGTCGAGCATCTCGCCGATCGTTTGCGCAGCGAGAGCAGCGGCGCGTGGGCGGTCTTTCGGCCCGCCGCCGACGTGCTTGGTGCCGACAATAGTGACGGTCACGAAATCGATCTCTTCACGGAAGACGCCTTACGGCGCCGCTATTATTGGGCGTACCGCTTCGATCGAGAGACGCAGAGCGTGACACGCTACGTCTACGCATCGCCGGGCGCAGGTGCGACGCGCACGAGCGACGTGTATTCCGGCATCACCGGGTTCTCGGTCGCGCAAGGCGCCGCCGATCAACTCGCGCTCGCCGGAAGTCCCGTGTACGATCCGCTCTTTGCGGCCTCGACGATCGCGGATGCAAGCGTGACGTTCGATGGAACGACACCGGGTGGAAACGCGGTGAGCGTGGTGACGATCGCAGCGTCGTATCAGGCACGGCGTGTGGCGCTGACGGCCGGCACCGCGCCGGCGGCCTTCACGCTCGTGCTCGACTACACGCCGAGCCCGCCGCCGCCGCAGCAGCTCTGCGGCAACGGCCTGGGCGGCGATCCGTCGAGCGGAGGGTGCTAACCGGCCGGAAAGATGCGGATGCCGCGGGCGGTTTCGACGCTCTCCATCGCGATGCCGTAGGCTTCTTCGACGAGCGTTCCGCGCAAGACGTCGCGCGGCGCTCCGAACGCGAGCAGCCGTCCGCACCCCAAAAGCGCGATGCGGTCGGCGTAGGCCGCCGCGTCGTTGAGATCGTGCAGTACGCAGACGATCGTCTTGCCGTCGCGCGCGAGTTCGCGCAGCAGCGAGAGTACGTCGTGCGCGACGCGCACGTCGAGATGGCTGGTCGGCTCGTCGAGCAGCAGCACGGGCGTGGCTTGAGCGAGTCCAAGCGCAATCCACGTGCGTTGACGCTCGCCGCTGGAGAGCGTCGAAAATAGCCGCTCGCCGTAGGATTCCAAGCGTACGGCCGCGAGCGCGCGCTCGACCGCGTCCTCGTCGCTTGCGGTCTCGTTCCACTGCCACCAGCGATGGTGCGCAAAACGGCCGATGGCGACCACGTCGCGCACGCGCAATGCGTCGGTGAACTCTTCGTCAGCGGTAACCAGCGCGACCCGGCGCGCGCGTTCGCGCGCCGGCAGCGCGTGGATTGCGTCGCCGCCCACCGCGATGGCGCCGTGCGCCGGCGCGTGCCATCCGTTCATCGCGCGCAGCAGCGTTGTCTTGCCGACGCCGTTCCGACCGAGGATTGCTATGAATTCGCCGCCGCCGATGCACGCATCGACGTCGCGCAGCAGCTCGCGCCCGGCGACGTTGAGCCGTACGTCGCGCAGGTCGATCACGCGCGCAATCCCCGGTGAAAATAGAGATACAGAAATGCCGGTACGCCGATGAACGCGAGCAGCACCCCGATCGGCACCTCTGACGGCGCCGCGATCGTGCGGCTGACGGCATCGGCGGCGATGGTGAGCGCGGCGCCGGTGAAGATGCAGGCCACCAGCAATGCGCGCGCGTCCGAACCGACGACGCGGCGCGCGATGTGCGGAACGATCAAGCCGACGAAACCGACGAGCCCGGCGAGCGCGACGCTGCTCGCCGCGAGTAACGATGATGCGGCCAGGATGAGCCATTGCGCGCGACCGACGTCGAGGCCGACGGTGCGTGCGCGCAGATCGCCGATGCGCAGCGCATTGAGCCCGGGAATCGCGACTGCTGCGAGCAGCGCGCCGGCGCTTGCGTAGGGCAGCACGAGCAGCAGATCGTGCCAGCCGCGTCCGGCCATCGACCCCGCCAGCCACGCGAGAATCTGCTGCGCGGCGTCCGGCGAACGCGCACGCACGACCGCGAGCGCGACGATCGCGGAGAAGAAGGCCGAGAGCGAGACGCCCGCGAGGATCAAACGGTTGGCATCGATGCCGCCGCCGCGCCGCGCCAGCGCCGCGACCACCACGGCGGTGCCCAGTCCGGCGGCAAAGCCGATTCCCGGTGCGAGCGGAGCTGCGACGCCGGCGAGAATCGCCAGCGCGATAGCGGCGGCAGCGCCGGCGCTGACGCCGGTAAGATACGGATCGACCAGCGGATTGCGCAGCATGCCTTGCAGCAGCACGCCGGCGATCGCAAGCTCTGCGCCTACAGCCGCTGCCACGCAGATACGCGGCATCCGCAACTGCCAGACGATGGTCGCGACGTCGCCGCCCGACACCGGATGGAGCAGCGCCGATACAATGTCGTGCGGCGTCAGCGGCGTGCCGCCGACGAACAGGCTCGCGCCCGCCGCGAGGATCGCGGCCGACGCGAGCGCCGCCAATCGTAGCAGCACGTTACCTCGTGCGCAGCTCCAGCGTGAACGATCGTCCCGGCAGCGGGAACCCGCCGACCTCGGCATAGCGTTCGTTGCCGAGATCGCGTGCGCGCACGGTGAGCACCGCGTGCGGCGCGACACGATACCCGAGATATGCATCGACGCGCGTGTACGCCGCCGGTTGATCGAAGAGCGGTCGCGTCGGATCGACCGCGCCTTGAGCGCCTTTGCTCGTCGCCGAGATGCCGAAGCCGTCGAAACGCGTTGACGCCGGCGCCGCGTAGTCGAGGCCCAACGTGGATTGCAGCACCGGACCGCGCCCGGGCAAGCGCACCTGCGCGTCGAGATCCTGCGCGCGATAGAGATCGGTCACGTTGAGCGATGCGCTCACGCCGCGCTCGCGGCGGGTGCGCGCGTTCAGCGTGACGCCTTCGATCGACGCATGGCCGACGTTCTCCGGGATGAAATTCGGCGGATTGGAAATGAAGAGGTTGGAGCCGGCGGTCGAAAACCACCCGAGCGTCATGCCGCCGAGAACCGACGGCGCGACCAGCGCGACGTCGGCGACGCGCAAGCGCTCCGGCTGCAGATTCGGATTAGCGAAGCCCGGAAAGTACAACAGCGTGGCGCTCGGCGCGTCGAACGCGGTCGCGGCGTTGGCGCGTACGAAGAGCGCGTCTGACAGATGAACGGCGCCGCCCAGCGATGGCGAGAACGCTCCGCCCTGCGCGCCGTCGCGCTCCGCGCGCAACCCGGCGTAGAAACGATTGCCGTTCGCGAACCCCCACTGCGACTGCGCGTAGGCGGCCGCTTGCGCATACGCATAGACGCTGAAGGGATCGGTGCCGTCGCTCAGCGTTCCCGGGTCGATGCGCGTATCGCCGCGCGCGAGATCGACACCGTAGATGAGGCGATGATGCTCGTCGCCGACGACGTCGTTGATGCTCGCCATCGCACGCTGATCGTCGGTGAAGGCCGCGTACGGCGGAGCGGGCGGCGGCGGTGTTCCGCCCGGTGTGGGAAACGGAGCATTGAAGCACGTCGCGTCGACTGGTGTGTCGCAGGTGAACAGCAAGTGCTGCGCCGATTCGCCCACCTGCAACGAGAGCGTCGAACGTGCTTTCTGCTGTGAGAGCGTGATGCGAACGTCGCGATCGACGGTGAACTGACGCGATGTCGCGGAGAAGAACGTGTCGCTGCCCGGAGCGCCGACGTGCTGATCGCTCAGATCGGCGGAGAACGCGGCGGTGATCTCGCCGAGGTGATGCGTGAAGCCCGTGCGTACCGACGTAAGCGCGCCGTCGGAGTTGGTGCGCGTCGTGCCGTCCGGCAGGTTGTAGCCGTTGGCCGCGTACGTGCGCGAGAACGACAGGAACGGCGTTTCGAGCGAGAGTGTCCGCTCTCCGAACGAGCCGGTGCTGACCGAAGCGCCGGTGTGCGCCGCATGCGACGTGATGATGTTGACGATGCCGCCGACCGAGCCTGAACCGTAGAGCGTCGATCCGCCGCCTTCGACGACTTCGATGCGCTCGACACCGGCGGTTGCGTATTGGCCCAGATCGATGCTCCCGATCTGCGCGCCCGCAATCGGAAGCCCGTCGACGAGCACGAGCGCTTGCGCGCTGGTGCCGCCGCGTATCGACAACGCCGTCATCGCACCAAAGGCGCCGACGCGATTCACCGTGACGCCGGGCACCGACGCGAGTGCGTCGGAGACCGTGGTGTAGCCGTTGCGCGCGATGTCGCCGGCGGTGACGACGAAGGTGGTGCGCGTCGCATTGGCGAGCGATTCGTCGGCGCGATCGCTCGATACGACGTGCGCGATCACCGGAATCGGTGACGGCGTCGCCGTTGGAGAGGGTGTGGGATCGGCGAGTGCGGGAACGGCCGAACCGGCAAGAAAGAGCGCCGCGGCGCCGAGCGCGCGCAGCGAAACCAGGGGGGTCATCGCGAGTCCTTTCCTTGACGCGAGGAAGTTGTCTGTCCGCGGTTTGCGACGATGTCCTGACTCGCGGATCGGTGCCGTGTGCCCATGCCTTCCCGCTCCGACGAGCAGTGACGTGTGGGCGGCTCCCCGCTTACAGTGGCGCGACCGTGCCGGCATCTCACCGGCTTCCCGCGCAAACCTGAGCGCCAGATTAGCAGAGGCGGCGGACGACCCCTGCTGGAAACCCGCGGCCGTGCGTGTTCACCTCATACGGGTTGGGCCATCCGTGCTGCGCGTGGCGCTCGCGGCGGCAGTCGTTGCGCTTGCGGTGTGCGCACCGGCGCGGGCCGATCACAGTGTCGCGCTTGCGCACCGGCGCATCGTCACGCTGGTGCCGTCGTTCGCCGAGGATCTGTTTGCGATCGGAGCGGCCTCGCGCGTCGTCGGCGTCTCGCAGTTCACCGATGTCGCGGCGGCACGTGGATTGCCGCGCGTCGCCGACGTCACCGGCGTGAACACCGAAGCCATCGTCGCGCTCCATCCGGACCTGGTCGTCGGCATTCCGTCGCAGGAACGCTTGATCGCGCCGCTGCGGCGCGCCGGCATCACCGTGCGCTTGCTCGACGACGACAGCTATGACGAGATTTTCACGGACATCGCCGCGCTCGGCGACATGACGGGCCGCCGTGACGCGGCGCGCGCCGAGATTGCGCGGCTGCACGCGGCGACGGCTGCACTGCAAGCTCGCGCACGGGTGTTGCGCCGTCCTCCAAGCGTCTTCGTCGCGCTTGGAACCGGACCGATCTGGACCGCCGGTTCGTCATCGTACATCGCCACGCTCATCCGGCTTGCGGGCGGACGCGACGCCGCTTCGGATTTGAAGGTCGCGTGGGGTCAGTACAGCGCCGAAGCGTTGCTGCGCGCCCAGCCCGACGTGATCGTCACCGGCAACGACACACGTCTAGGCGACGTGCTCGATCGCGAACCGTGGCGCAGCTTGCACGCGGTCGCCGCGCATCACGTCTACGTCATCTCCAACGACGATCTGCTCTACCGGCCGGGGCCGCGCTATGTTGAAGGGCTGCGTTGGCTCGTCGAGCGATTGACGGCCAGCGCGTCGTAGGCGCGCCCGCGCAGCGCGGCATCGTCGTCGCGGTCGATCTCGACGACGAACGCCGTCCGATCGAGCCCGAACTCGTCGAATTCGAAGCGCTGATCGAGGCTGCGGGCGCGAGCGTCGTCGATCGCATCGTGCAGCGGCGGCCTGCTGTCGATGCGGCGACGCTGGTCGGCAGCGGCAAGGCGCGCGAGATCGCCGATCGCGCGGCGGAACTCGACGCGAACGTGATCTTCGTCCTCAACGATCTGCGGCCGCGTCAGCGCAAGAATCTCGAGAAGATCGTGCCGATCGCGATCGTCGACCGGACGATGCTGATTCTCGACGTCTTCGCACGCCACGCGCGCAGCCGCGAGGGCAAATTGCAGGTGGAGCTTGCGCAACTGCGCTATCGGCAGTCGAACCTGATCGGCGCGGGCGCGGATCTCTCGCGTCTGGGCGGCGGCGTCGGCACGCGCGGTCCCGGTGAAACCAAACTCGAAGTCGATCGCCGCCGCATTCAACAGCGTATCACACTGCTCACTCGGCAACTCGACGACGTCAAACGTCAGCGTGAAACGCGGCGTTCGTCACCGCGCCACGAACCGTTGGCCGCGCTCGTCGGGTACACCAACGTCGGCAAGTCGTCGCTTCTCAACGCGCTCGCGCGTTCCGACGTGTTCGTCGCCGATCAGCCGTTCGCGACGCTCGATCCGACGATGCGGCGCGTCTATCTCGGGCCCGGCCGGTACGCGCGTGTCGTCGACACCGTCGGTTTCATCACCGATCTGCCGAAGGACTTGGTCGCCACCTTTCGTGCGACACTCGAAGAACTCGCGCAAGCCGATCTGCTGGTGAACGTCATCGATGCGAGCAATCCGGATTGGCCGCGTCAGCGTGTCGCCGTCAACGACCTCTTGCACGAACTCGACTTGGACGCAAAATCGCGCCTGACCGTCTTCAACAAAGCCGACGCTGTCGCGGGCGAGGTGCCCCGCGAGCCCGGCTCGCTTGCGGTGAGCGCGAAGACCGGCGCGGGGCTCGACGTGTTGCGCGCGGAACTCCTTGCTCGTCTGCCATGAAACATGCACGCGGCGCCGCCGCACTTTTCGGATGCTTGATGCTCGCAAGCTGCGCGTACCCGCGCCAAGAGGATGACGCCTTTGTCGCGTCCGTGCGTTCGATCGAACCGTCGGTCGTCTTTCTCACGATGCGCGTGCCGCCGCAAGATCGGAAAGACCGCTTCGACGACGCGTATGGAACCGGAATCGTCGTCGCATCGGGCGATTGGGGGAGCGACATCCTCACCGCGCAGCATGTGATCGAGGGCGCGTGGGACCTTCACGTCACGCTCTCGACGCATCAAAAAGTTCCGGCGACGGTGATCGCCTACGACGAGACCACCGACGTTGCGCTGGTGCGGACGAGCCGCGCGCATCTGCCGGTTGCGAAGCTGGGATCGTCGGCGCATCTGCGCGATGCGATCGGGCGCGTCGTCGGTTTGGTGGGGTACCCGATTCCCGATGAATTTGACGACGAACGACTCGGTTTGGCCGCATCGCTTGCGTCGGGGAGGTTGTCATCGGTTCGCAATGACGCCCTCGAGATCACGATTCCGATTGTCCCGGGTGAGAGCGGCGGACCGGTCTTCATCGCCGACACCGGCGAGATCATCGGCCTGACGAACTCTCGTTTCGACGACGAGAAGTCGATCGGCTTCGCAACCCCGATCGACGACGCAAAGGCATTTCTCAACAAGCACGACGCCGAACACGGATTTTGATCTCTATGCCGGGTGGCGTTCGATCGTGTGAACCGGCGCGGCGATGAGCGAACGATCGCCGATCCATTGGACGGGCGGAATTTCGAGCCAGCGCGCGATGGCGTTGAGCGGCGCCGCGTAGGTCGAGCGCAACGCCGAGAATTTCTCCCACGCCTCGTCACGCCGGCAGAGTTGAAAGCCGGCCGCTTCGAGCCGGTCGCAGGCTTCTTCAAACTCCGAACGGATGATGCCCGGACCGCTGCCGAGCGCCGGAATGCCGAAGTAATGGGTGATGTCGTGCGCGGCGTGACGGCCGATGGCAAACGTGATGCTCGCTTCGCCGTCGCCCTCGTCGCCGCCGTCGATCGTCGTCATCAGCAGCGCGCTTGCGTCCATGAGCGTTCCGAGCGTTGCCACCCACGACTCGTCGTCGTGACTCGAACGGAAATACACCAGAATCGGGTAGGCGAGATGGCTCTCCATGACCTCGGCGATCCATGATTGCGCCGAGCGCAGCACCGGCGCGAGGCTCGCCCGCAGCCGCGCGTGTCCGGCGACCGTCAACAGCCCGACACCGCTCGGAGCGGATCCCGAGCGAGCGCCGATGACGACCACCTGCGCTTCACGCCGTTGAAACGAACCGAAGACGGCGAACAAGAACGCGGTCACGACCGCGACCACGCTCAAACCCGATGCACCGGCGGCGAGCGTGACCAGTCGCGCGAGACCCGCGCGGCCGACGATGTCGCCGAATCCGATGGTGAGAAGCGACGTTCCCGCGAGATAAAGGGCGCTTGGGAACGACACGTCGGCTGGACGCAGTTGCGCGCGCAGCGCGAAAAGGACGCACCCGAATCCGACGACCAGCATCACGACCCACATGGCGAGCGACGCGACAAGGTTGAACGGCGCGAACGTGCTCAAGAAATTCTCGCGACGAACCCCATCGGAGATCGTCCGTGCGAGAGCGCGC
The DNA here is from genome assembly GCA_027307235.1 of Vulcanimicrobiota bacterium. Classification (GTDB taxonomy): domain Bacteria; phylum Vulcanimicrobiota; class Vulcanimicrobiia; order Vulcanimicrobiales; family Vulcanimicrobiaceae; genus DAHUXH01. Next base: position 73,985 of record DAHUXH010000007.1, read on the forward strand.
CACACCCTCCACGCCGCACGCGTGAGATGCGCAGCCGCCCGCCAGCGGCGATTGACAGCGCGCGGCACGATCACGGATTGAAAGACGTCGTACAGCGCCAGCCACACCAGCGCCAGTCCAACAACGGCGACAGCCGCGTTCACCATGAGCGTGAGCTTCGTCGCCGCACCGGTCGTTCCGGGAAGGTGCCCGCTAGCCGGACGGTGTGGGGGACGGGGATGCGGAGGCCGAGGGCGAGGCCGAGGGTGTCGGCGAGGGGGTTGGTTCGGGCGCCTGGGTGGGCGAGGGGAGCGAGCCCGGTCCGGTGAGCGGACGCAGCTTGAGCAGGTCGGCGGCGACCGTTTGGTTCTTGGTGACGGTGACCGTCACGCTGGCGGTCGCATAGCCGGGCGAGCGGGCCGTCACCGATTGCTGGCCGACCGGCACGCGCGGGAGCGTGAATACCCCTTGGGTGTCGGCCGACGCGGTGAACAGCTCGCCGACCGAGACGAGGGCGCTCGGGATCGGCTGGTTGTTCGAGCTGTCGATCACGCGGCCGGTGATCGATCCGTAGTCCTGTACGCCGACGATGTTGGTGGTTCCACAGCCGCCGCCTTGGGCTCCGAGCACGAAGAGCAGGACGGCCGGCAGCAGCGCAATGCGCAAAACGTTCACAATGGCACCCATGAGATGACGAGAAATCTTCAGATCAGGAGTCTTTTGACCAGGCAAGGGTAATCCTATCGAGCCGGGGTGAGGAGTATTGCCTGACTTTGTGAAACTTTTCACAAGCCTATGAACCCGTATGGTCCTGTTGCGATCTACCTGTGCGTCGCGCTCGCGGCCGCCCTGCTGTTCACATTCTTGCCGGGATTGCTCGGTCGTGGAAAACCCAATCCGCAAAAACAAGAAGCGTATGAGTGCGGCGTCGAGCCGACGTCAGCGGTTGCCGGCCGCTTCCCGGTGCGTTTCTATTTGATCGCGATGCTCTTCGTCGTGTTCGACGTCGAGGCTGCGTCGCTGTATCCGTGGGCCGTGCAGATGCACGCGCTGCGCGCCTTCGGGTTGATCGAGATGGTCGTCTTCGTCATCGTCATCGCGATCGGGTATGCCTACGTTTGGAAAAAAGGCGGATTGGAATGGAGATAGGACCCGGACAGTTCTTCCTCGCGAAGCTGGACGACGTGGCCCGCTGGGCGCAAAGTTCGTCGGTGTGGCCGCTGACGATGGGCTTGGCGTGTTGCGCGATCGAGATGATGAGCGTCACCGCGCCGGAGTACGACATCGCACGCTTGGGCGCCGAAGTGTTTCGCAGTTCACCGCGCCAGGCCGACTTGATGATCGTCTCCGGGCGCGTGTCGTGGAAGATGGCGCCGGTCGTGAAGCGCCTGTACGACCAGATGGCCGATCCCAAATGGGTCATCTCGATGGGCGCGTGCGCGAGTTCGGGCGGTATCTTCGACAACTACGCGATCGTGCAGGGCGTGGACACGATCATCCCGGTGGACGTCTACGTGCCGGGGTGCCCGCCGACGCCCGACGGTCTGCTCTACGCCGTCAACCTCATTCAAAAAGAGATCCGCGAAGGCGGTCGCGGCGGAATACTCGCGCGCGCCTAACACTCGCTCACCAGAAATACGAGAACGATCACGATGCCGAGTACGCAACAACCGCCGATTGCCGGAGCGGCGATCGACCCGACGAGCCTGCGCGCACCGTCGCTCGACGATGCGCGCGTCGAGCGCGTCGCACCGGCGCATCTGCGCGAGCGCCTGGAACAGCTCAAGAATGACGGCTTTTCGATGCTCCTCGACCTCGGTGCGGCCGACTACTTGCAGCGCGTGCCGCGCTTCGACGTGATCTACCATCTGCTCAAGATGCCGATGGCGCCGGCACCCGTGACCGCGCTCTCGCCGCAGCGTCTGCGTGTGCTGTGCGGCGTCGACGGCACGAGTCCGCACCTTCCGACGGTGACCGATCTGTGGAAGTCGGCCGACTGGGCCGAGCGAGAAGTGTTCGACTTGTTCGGCATCGTCTTCGACGGTCACCCCGAACTGCGGCGCATTCAGATGCCGCGCGACTGGGAAGGTCATCCGCTGCGCAAGGACTACCCGTTGCGCGGACCGGCGCGCGAGCGCTCGCCACGACCGCCGTTCGCCCTCAAGAGCAACGTCGCGGCCGGCACGCCGCCGTCCGGTCAGACGCTCGAAGCCTTGCAAGAACAAGTCAAGCGCGCCGCGGAAGGACGCTCCACATCATGACGATGACCACGCCGCTCACGCCGGAGATCGTGTCGCACGAGGGCAACTCGATGGTGCTGTCGATGGGGCCGCAACATCCCTCGACGCACGGCGTCTTACAGTTGATGCTCGAGATCGAAGGCGAGACGGTCGCGAAGATCGATGCCGAGATCGGCTATCTGCACACCGGCATCGAAAAATCGGCCGAGAATCTGTTTTGGTCGCAGGCGCAGACGGTGATCGAGCGCATGGACTACCTCGCGCCCGAATCCAACGCGCTCTGCTATGTGCTCGCGTGCGAGAAGCTGCTCGGCATCACCGGCGAGATTCCCGAGCGGGCCAATCAGATTCGCGTGCTCTTCGGCGAATTGACGCGCCTTGCGTCGCACTGCGTGTGGCTGGGCACGCACGCCATCGACATCGGCGCAATCACCGTGTTCTTCCACTGCTTCGATTTGCGCGAGAACATACTCGATCTGCAAGAAGCCGCCGGTGGTGCGCGCATGCATCCCAATTACATGCGCATCGGCGGCGTCAACGGCGACCTTCCGGCGGGCTTTCTCGACAAGCTCGACGCGCTCATTGAGAAATTTCCCAAACTAATGCGCGATCTGCGTGGCTTGCTGCAGGCCAACCCGATCTTCCAGGACCGCACCATCGACGTCGGCATTCTGCCGGCGGAAGAAGCGGTGCGCTGGAGCGTCACCGGGCCGGCGCTGCGTGCGAGCGGCATCGCCTATGACGTGCGCAAAGCATTTCCGTATTGCGGGTACGACCAGTACACCTTCGACGTGCCGACGCGCACCGAAGGCGATGCGTACGCCCGCTTCTTGGTCCGGCTCGACGAGATGGAAGAGTCGATGCGCATCGTCGCGCAGGTTCGCAAGCGGCTCGACGTGCCCGGGCCGGTGATGACGAGCAATCCTAAAGTCGCCGCACCGCCCAAAGAGACGATCGCGTTGTCGATGGAGGCGCTCATCCATCATTTCAAAATCGTCAGCGAAGGCTTTCGCGTTCCGCCCGGCGACGTCTACCACGCGGTCGAGTCCCCGCGCGGCGAACTCGGGTACTACATCGTCAGCGACGGCGGGAACCGGCCGTATCGCGTGCGCACGCGTCCACCGAGCCTCTACAATTTGCAAGCGCTGCGGGGCATCGCGCCGGGTAATTTCATCGCCGACCTGGTGGTGATGATCGGCTCGCTCGACCCCGTCTTCGGCGAGGTGGACCGCTGAATGCACGCCAATGGTGAAGTGACGCAACGCGAACGGGACTTTCCGGCGTTGCTCCAACGATTGCGCCCGGAATGCGAGCGCATCATCGGCCGCTACGAGAACTCGCGGTCGGCGCTCTTGCCGATCATGCATCTCTTTCAAGAGCATGAAGGCTTCGTCAGCCATGAAGCGATGCGGGCCGCCGCGCAGATGCTGAATCTCACGCCGGCGGTCGTCGAATCGACGGTATCGTTCTACACGCTGTTCTTTCGCAAACCGGTCGGCAAGTACGTGCTGCAGGTCTGTCGCGGTCTGTCGTGCACGATCAACGGCGCTGAAGAGATCATGGCGTATGTCCGCGAGAAGCTCGGCATCGGGCACCTGCAGACCACCGAAGACGGCCTGTTCTCGTATGAAGAGGTCGAGTGTCTGGCGGCATGCGATCGCGCCACCTGCATGCAAGTCAATTTGGAATTCGTCTACGACCTGACGCCGCAGGTGATCGACGAAATGATCGAGACCATGCGCGCGGGCGCCTACGCCGTTAAACCGATGGCGCAGACGCAGGCGCCGGGGCGCACGTGGACGGTCGCGCAAGACACCCAAGTCTCGCACGGGTCGAAGTCGGCGGGCGCGAGCGGCGTCAGCAATCCGAACAACGCGGGCGGCGTGGGCGATGCGAGCGGCGTCATCATGCTCGATCGTTTCGTCAACAAAGACATCTCGTTCACAGGCCGCACGCAGGAGCGTTTCGCGCGCGACGCGTCCGCCGTGCGCCAAGCGGTGGAAGAATAATGCCGGTCGTCAAAGTGCTTACCGACGGAATCGGAGAGGTCGATCTGCGCAGCATCGACGTCTATCGCAGTCGCGGCGGCTACGTGCAATGGGAGCGCGCGGTGCGCGATCTCACGCCCGCCGCCGTGCTCGAGTATGCCGACAAATCGGGACTGCGCGGCCGCGGCGGCGCAGGCTTCCCGACCGGCAAGAAGTGGAGCTTCCTGCCGGGCAACGACAAGCCGCGCTATCTCGTCTGCAATTGCGACGAGGCCGAACCCGGCACATTCAAAGACCACATGCTGCTCGAATTCACGCCGCATCTCGTGCTGGAAGGCATCTTGCTCGGCGCCTACGGCATCGGCTCGCATCATGCGTTCATCTACATCCGCGGCGAGTTCAAAGAAGGCTATCGTATCTTCACGCAGGCGCTCGAAGCGGCGCGCGCCGCCGGTTTTGTCGGCAAGAACATCTTTGGCAGCGGATACGATCTCGAAGTCACGGTGCACCGCGGCGCGGGTGCGTACATCTGTGGCGAGGAAACCGCGCTGCTCAATTCGCTGGAAGGAAAGCGCGGCGAGCCCCGCCTGAAGCCGCCGTTTCCGGCGGTCGCTGGCTTGTACGGCATGCCCACCGTCGTCAACAACGTCGAAACACTCGCCTATCTGGTTCCGATTCTCAAGAACGGTTGGGAGTGGTTCGCGGCGGTCGGCACGGAACGCAGCAAAGGATACAAGGTCGTGTCGATCTCCGGTCACGTGCAGCGGCCCGGCAACTACGAAGTTCCGGTCGGAACGCCGGTGCGGGAGCTGATCGAGATCGCGGGCGGCTTGCGGCCCGGCCGCACGTTCAAAGCCGTTCAGCCGGGCGGTGGTTCGTCGGCGTGCATCTTCGATGAACATCTCGATCTGCCGTACGACTATGAATCGATGGCCAAGGCCGGTTCGATGATGGGATCGGGAGCCTTCGTCGTCTTCGACGACACCACCGACTTCGTGAAAGCGGCGTACAACTTGGTGCGCTTCTTTGCGCACGAATCGTGCGGGCAGTGCACGCCCTGCCGTGAAGGCGGCCATTGGCTCGAAGCCGTGCTCGAACGCTTCGTGCACGGCCGCGGTCTGCGCAGCGATCTCGACATGCTCAAGCGCGTGAGCAGCACGATCACCGGGCTCAACCTGTGCGCGCTCGGCGATTCGATCGAACCGTTCCTCAAGTCGGTGATCAATCGCTTTCCCGAACAGTTCGAAGGCAAGCTCATCAAAGAAACGGTGACGGCATAAATGGCGGACAACGCGGCTGAACTGGTCAGCCTCACCATCGACGGCGTTCCCCTGAAAGTGCCCAAGGGCACGCTCCTGGTCGAAGCGGCCAAGCAGATCAAGCAAGAGATTCCCGTCTACTGCTACCACACCAAACTCGGTCCGGCCGGGCTGTGCCGCGTGTGTCTGGTCGAGATCGAAGGCACGCCCAAGCTGCAGATCGCCTGCAACACGCCGGTGGCCGACGGCATGGTCGTGCGCACGCAGAACGCGAAGGTCGACGCCGGGCGCGCCATGATCCTCGAACTGCTGCTCGTGAATCATCCGCTGGATTGTCCGGTGTGCGACAAGGGCGGCGAATGCGATCTGCAGGATTACGCGATGGCGTATGCGCGCGGAACATCCGATCTCGCCGACCCGAAGACGAGCAAGCCGAAGGGCGTCGATCTCGGGCCGACCATCGTGCTCGACGAGGAACGCTGTGTCGTCTGTCAGCGCTGCGTGCGTTTCGACGACATCATCGTGGGCGATCCGCAACTGGTGCTCAAGGATCGCGGCGTCCGCGACATGATCGCGACCGCGTCCGGCGACCCGTATCGCCACAACTTCACCGGCAATGTGACCGAGCTGTGCCCCGTCGGAGCGCTGACCTCTAAGACGTACCGCTTCAAATCGCGTCCGTGGGACTTGGATCGCACGCAGACGACGTGCACGCAGTGCAGCGTCGGGTGCCAGATGTTCAGCGATGTGCGCTTTGGCGTTCCGTTGCGCACGATGTCGGTTGAACACGACGATGCCATCTCCGACGGATGGCTGTGCGATCGCGGGCGCTACAACATCGGTTTCTACGATGCCAAGGAGCGCATCACGCAGCCGCTCTACAAACGCGGCGACACCTTCATGCAGATCAGCTGGGATGACGCCTTCGCCTTGTGGGCGCGCGCCATCACCGATGCGATCCATCTGTCCGGACCGCAGAGCGTCGGGACGATCGGCGGCGGGCGCTTGACCAATGAAGAAGCTTACGTCGCGCAGTACCTGTTCCGCGCACTCGGCGTCAACAATCTCGACTGGCGCGCCGGGCGGCAGCGTCAAGCCACACCCGGATCGCGCGGCGGAACGCTCGCCGATCTCGAACGGGCAAACGCGATCGTCGTGCTCGGCGATTCGCCGGCCGATCGTGCTCCGGTGCTCGATCTGCGCATCCGCAAGGCCGTCAAGCGCGCAAACGCCACGCTCGTTCGCGTCGCTCCGCTCGACGTGTCGCCGGTGCCGTCCATCGACGTCGTCGACGTCGCTCAAGCGGCGGCCGCGCTGCCCGCGACCGCGTCATCGATTGCCGTTGTGTGGGATGGCATCGACGCTGCGGCGGTGGAGCGGCTGCTCGATGCTCTTCCCGAGAACGTGACGGTGCGAACCTACATCACGAGCGAGCAAGGCAACGCGCGCGGTGCGGAGACGATGGGCATGCACCCGCGCTTCGCGCCGGGATTCGCAGCTGCGGAAAACGGCCTCGACACCGAGGCGATGCTAGCCGCGGCAAGCGATGGTGCGCTCGCGGTACTTTCGATCTTCGGCGCCAATCCGGCGTTGCGCCATCCGAACGGACCGCTGGTGCGGGCGGCGCTCGCGAAAACGCCGTTCGTCGTGGTGAGCGAACTCTTCATGACGGAGTCGGCCAAGCTGGCGACGCTCGTGCTTCCCGCCAAAGGCGCATTCGAAAAGAACGGCACGACGCTCAACGCAACCGGCGATGCGCTTCCGGTCAACGCGTCACTGCAGGCGCCCGAAGGTGTGCTCAGCGACCTTGAAATGCTCGTCGGCCTGGCCGAACAACTCGGTGTGAATCTGCCGGCGCAGGAAGCGGTGCACGCGGCGGTGATCGAGGCGATCGCACAAGCGCCGGCGTTCGATCTCGGCGACCATGCGTTTCGCACGCGCGCCGCGCAAGCGGCGACGATACCGGCCGACGGCCTGCGCGTCGCGGTCCATTCCAACGTCTTTGCCGGTGACGGCACGTCCGCGCACGACGAGCGCATCGTCGCGTTACGTCCGCTTGCCGAAGCCTTGCTTTCCACCGACGATGCGAAAGTCTACGGCGTGTCCTCCGGGGATCGCATCGATCTTGAAGCCGGAGGGCTGACGTTGCACAATCTTTCGGTTGCGGTGCGCGCGGGGATCGCGCGCGGCACGCTGGTATTGGTCGACGGGCTGGCCACCGCTCCCGCCAACTCGTTCGCTCCCGGTGCAGTCGTTCGCGTCGTGCACGTGCGCAAAGGCGACAGTACGCTGGTGGAGGCATAATCGCGATGGATGCTGTCATGAATGCCGCACCGCTGTGGGTGGTGATCCTGGTCAAATCGGCGGTTCTGCTGCTGGTCGTGGTCACGACGTTCGCCTATGCGATGCTCTTCGAGCGCAAAATCTTGGCCTGGATGCAGTTGCGTCCCGGACCGAATCGCGTCGGGCCGTGGGGACTGCTGCAGCCCGCCGCCGACGCCGCCAAGCTGATCTTGAAAGAAGATCTCACGCCGAAGACGGCCGATCCGCTGATCTACCGCTTGGCACCGTTCATCTCGCTGCTCACTGCGTTTTCGGTCTACGCGATCATCCCGTTCGGCGCATCGGCCGACGGAAGCGCGTGGGCGATCGGCAATGTCAACGCCGGCATCTTGTTCGTCATGGCAATCGCGTCGCTCGGCATCTACGGCATCTCGCTCGGCGGCTGGGCATCGGGTTCGAAGTTCCCCCTGCTCGGAAGCGTGCGGTCTACCGCGCAGATGATCTCCTATGAACTGTCGATGTCGCTCTCGTTCGTCGGCGTGCTGATCCTGGCCGGCACGACCTCGCTCGACGGGATCGTCAACGCACAACAACGCTGGTGGTTCCTGTTGCCGCAGTTCGTCGGCTTCGTCATCTACGTGATCACCGCCGTGGCCGAGACCAATCGCACGCCGTTCGATCTCGTCGAAGCCGAGACCGAACTCGTCGGCGGATTCCACACCGAGTATTCGGGCCTGCGCTTTGGCCTGTTCTTCATTGCCGAGTACGTCAACATGCTCACGGTTGCGTGCATCGCGACGCTGCTCTTCCTGGGCGGATGGAACGCACCGTTTGGCCTGGGCATGGTGCCCGGCATCGTCTGGTTCATCGCCAAAGTCGCCTGCTTCATGTTTTTCTACATATGGCTGCGCGGAACGCTGCCGCGCTTTCGGTACGACCGCTTGATGGCGTTCGGCTGGAAGGTGCTGCTCCCGATTGCGACGCTCAACTTGATCGCGACGGCCGTTTGGGTCGCGTACTGGGGTAAATGATGCGAAAACGCCTGTATAACATCGGCGCGATTCTTCAAGGATTGGGCATCACGTTCAAATTCATGTTTCGCCGTCAGCCGACGGTGCCGTATCCGTCGGTGATGAAGCAGCACGCGCCGCGTTTTCACGGTTTGCACGAACTGCGCCGCTATGCCGACGGGAAGGAACGCTGCATCGGCTGTGAGTTGTGTTCGAGCGCCTGCCCGGCCAACGCCATTACCGTGATCGGAGCGGAGAACGCGCCGGAGGATCGCCGCTCGCCGGGAGAGCGGTATGCCGCGCGCTACGAGATCGACGAACTGCGCTGCATTTTTTGCGGATTGTGTGAAGAGGCGTGTCCGACCGACGCGATCGTGCTGACGCCGCGCTTCGAGATGTCGGATTACCGCCGCGGCTCGTTCATCTATAGCAAGGACCGGCTGCTGGTGCCGCCGGAGGCCGGTGTCGGAACGCCGCCCGACGAGCGACCCAACGGCATCCCCGCCGACCTCGGCCGCGTCGCCGAGGTCAAGTCGACGGTCGACATCGCCGCGGGTTACTCGGCCACCAATCGCGGCGAGGTGTTGAAGACGCATCGGCGAGGGCTGGCCGGATGATCGCATTTTGGGTGATCTCGATCGTGATGGTCGCAAGCGCGGTCGCAACCGTGACCGCGAAGAAGCCAGTCTACAGCGTCGTCGCGCTGCTCTTGAATTTCGCGGCGCTGGCCGCGCTGTACATCACGCTCTCGGCAGAGTTCTTGGCGGTGATGCAGATCATCGTCTACTCCGGCGCGATCTTGATGCTGTTCCTGTTCGTGATCGCGCTGCTTTCGAGCGGGGTCTCCTCGTTCAACGTCGGTCCCGACCGCATGCCCAAAGCTGCGATCCCGGCGGCGCTCGTCATCGCGATTGCGCTCGGCTTCGTCGTCTACGGGCTCTCGAATGCGAGCATCGCGACGCCTGCCGCGCCGAGCGGCTCGGCGCTCGGACCGGTCGGCTCCGCCGACGTATTCGGCAGCGTGAGCGATTTCGGCAAGGCGCTGTTCACGACGCATCTCTTGCCGTTTGAAATCACCGCGCTGATCTTGATGGTCGCGGTGGTGGGCGTCGTGCTGCTGGCCGGCGACAAGACACCGTTCGTCGGCACGCGCGAACGGGCGCGTGAGGTGCGACGCGAGATGCGCGAAGCAATCTTGCGTGAAGGAGGCGTGCAATGAGCGCTCTTCCGGTCTCGCTCGCAAGCTACATCGGCCTCTCGGCGGTGATGTTTTTCGTGGGGGTCGCGGGTGTCGTCTTGCGGCGCAACCCGCTCGTGATGCTGATGTCGATCGAGTTGATGTTCAACGCGGCCAACATCGTGTTCGTGGCGTTCGCGCGTGCATGGATGCACAACGCCGGGCACATCTTCGCGTTCTTGGTCATCACCGTCGCGGCCGCCGAGGCGGCGATCGGTCTTGCGATCGTGGTGGCGGTCTTCCGTTCGGCGAAGAACGTCGACGTCGATGAAGTGGCATTGCTGAAGGGATGAGTGCGGTCGGAATGATTCATCATGTCATGGGCGTCAACGGCTTCTATCCGTTGTTGATGACGCTGTGGCTGCTGCCGCTGGCGGGAGCCGTGCTCTGCTGGACCTTCGGTCCGCAACTCAAGCAGTTGGCCGGCTGGCTCGGCGCTGCGACGCTGGGCACGTCGTTCGTGCTCACGCTGCTCTCGTGGAGCGCCGCAACGCAGAACTCCGGCGGCGCGCTCGGCGCGCACCAGTCGCTGCTGTCATGGATTCCCGGATTCGATTTCGGCTTGCTGCTCGATCCGCTTTCGCTGATCTGGACGTTCATCATCACCGGCGTCGGGTTTTTGATTCACTTCTACTCGATCGGCTACATGCACGGTGACAAGGCATTCGCGCGGTTCTTCGCCTATATGAATTTCTTCGTGTTCGCGATGCTCACGCTGGTGCTCTCCGACAACTTCGTCGGGTTGCTGGTCGGCTGGGGCCTGGTCGGACTCGCCTCGTATTTCCTGATCGGTTTCTGGTTCGAGCGGCCCTCGGCGGTCGCGGCGGCGCGCAAGGCCTTCGTGATCAACGTGGTCGGCGACGTCGCCATCATGTTCGCGATCTTCGTGATCTTCACGAAAGTCGGCGCGCTCGGCTTCGGCGACGTCTTCGCCAACGCAAGTCAGCTCGGCGACTGGGTCTTCGTGGTCTGCGTCGGACTGTTCATCGGCGCGGCCGCGAAATCGGCGCAACTGCCGCTGCACACCTGGTTGCCCGATGCGATGGAAGGCCCAACTCCCGTCTCGGCGCTTATCCACGCCGCGACCATGGTGACCGCGGGCGTTTACCTGATCGCGCGGTGCGCTCCGCTGTGGAGCGTGTCGAGCGACGCGCAGATGCTGGTCGGGACGATCGGTGCGTTGACGGCGCTCGTCGGCGCGATCTTGGGCACCGCGCAGTGGGACATCAAACGCATCCTCGCCTATTCGACGATGTCGCAGATCGGTTACATGATCATGGGCGTCGGCGTCGGCGCCTTCGAGGGCGGCGTCGCGCACTTCTTCACGCATGCGTTCTTCAAAGCGCAGCTCTTCTTGGGCTCGGGCCTGATCATCCACGCGCTGGCGAACGAGCAAGACGTTCGGCGCATGGGCGGATTGATGAAGAAGATGCCGTTCGCGTTCGTGGCGATGCTGACCGGCGTGCTTGCGATCTGCGGCATCCCCGGTTTTAGCGGCGCGTTCAGCAAGGATGCGGTCATCTACGGCGCGCTTGCGCACGGCCATCCGTGGCTGTATGCGATCGGCTTGATCACGGCGGGCATCACCGCGTACTACATGTTCCGCATGATCTTTCTGACGTTCTTCGGCTCCTATCGTGGCGACGTCGACCCCTCCGAGTTGGGCATTCGTCATCCTGAACTGGCCGGCACGCCGGCGCACGACGAACATGAACCGCACGAGCACGATCATGCGCCCGCGTGGATCATGGCGGTTCCGGTCGGCTTGCTGATCGTGCCGACCGTCTTCGCCGGTTGGCTGATGTTCGGCGAGCATTCGTGGTGGTCGCAGTTCTTCAGCGCACAGTTCGCGCCGGAACACACGGTCGCGACGCCGGTCTCCGACGTCATGACGACGGTGTTCGCGGTGGCCGCCGTGCTGGCCGGATTCGCCATCGCCTATCTGCGCTACGGCGCGCCCGCTGCGATGGAACACGCGATCGAGCGGTTGCGCACCGAGACGGTGCGTATGCCGGGCGCGCTCGCCAACGCGCTCTACTTCGACGCGGCGCTCGATGCGCTGTTCGTGCGCACCTCGCAACTGCTCGGCACGCTGTTCGGACGCTTGATCGATCCGCTCGTGATCGACGGCGGCGTGCGCGAAGTGGCGCTCTCGGCGCGCTGGCTGGGAACGCTGGTGCGATCGTTTCAGACCGGCTTGGTTCGCGCGTATGCGTTGATTCTGGTCATCGGCGTCGCGTGTTTCGTGGCTTACTATGCGATTGCCGGAGGCGTCCACTGATGCTCTTTGCTCTCATCGTCCTCCCAATCGTCGCGGGCTTCGCGCTCTTCGCGCTCCCGAAAACAGACACGCGCGCGTGCAAGGCGATCGGCGTCGCCGTCGCGCTCGCCACCATCGCCATGACGCTTGCGGCTCGCAACAGCGAGCAGTCGGTGCGCTGGCTCTCGCGTCCGTTCACGGCCGCTTTCCACGTCGGCGACTCCGGCATCGGATTTTGGATAGCACTGCTGCTGACGCTGTGCACGCTGTGCGCGATCCTGGCGTCGAATGTTCCGCGGCTGCGCACCTTCATCGCGATGCTGCTGTGGCTCGAAGGCACCATGCTCGGCGTCTTTCTCGCGCGTGATCTCGTCTTGTTCGCGCTGTTCTGGGACCTGATGTTGATCCCGGTCTTTCTCACGCTGGTCAACTGGGGCGAACATCCGGCGACCGCGTGGCGCTATTTCCTGTACAATTTCGCCGGCGGTTTGACGCTGCTGCTTGCCACCGCCGCATACGGCATCCTCGCCGGGACGACCGACGTCATCGGCGCGAGCGGGCCGCACGTGGTGGGCGGCTGGGTGCCGTGGATCTTCGCCGGGTTCGCGTTTGCCTTCTTGGTGAAAACACCGGTCTTTCCGTTCCACACCTGGATGCCGATCACGTACCGTGACACGCCGCCGCCGATGGTCGCCGTGGTCGGCGCCGTGCAGTCGAAGGCGGGGCTCTACGGGTTGATCGTCGTCGCCATGGCGTTGCTGCCCGACTATCTTCACGCATACGCCAACGTGTTCATCGTGCTCGGTGTGATCTCGATGCTCTACGGAGCGTTTGTCGCATTGGTTCAGAGCGACGTCAAGCGTATCGTCGCGTATTCGTCGCTCTCGCATCTCGGTCTGATCGTCGTCGCGATCGCGACCTTCAACGCGGTGGCGCTGCAGGGCGCGGTCCTCTACATCATCGCGCATGGACTGTTCACGGCCGCGATCTTTCTGACGCTCGGTTACGTCGAGGAACGCGAAGAGACACGCTCGCTCGTGCGCCTGGGCGGTTTAGGAGCGAAGAATCCGCGCATGGCGGGTGCGCTCTGCATCGCCGCGCTGGCGGCGCTGGGCTTGCCGGGACTAGCCGGCTTTGCCGGTGAGCTGATCATCATCAGCGGCATCTTCCAGAGCGGATTGATCTGGGTGTCGATCGTCGCGCTGATTCCGATCGTGCTCGCGGCGGCCTACATGCTGCGCTTGTACCAAGGCGTGATGAACGGACCGGAAGTCGCCGATCTCCCCGAGCGACGCGATCTCACCTGGATCGAGGGGCTCGCGGTGGCGCCGCTGATTGCAGCGCTGGTTGCGGTCGGCGTCGCTCCCGCGGCGATCCTGTCGTTTGACACGAGCGCATACAACGTCACCGTTCCCGCACTCCACACCGCACAGGTCGAGAGCAAATGACCAACGTCATCGCCAACCCGTACACCTCCGCTGACTGGAACGTATTGTATCCGCTCGGCATCGTCGCGCTCGGCGCGCTCGCCGTGCTGTTCGTCGACCTGGTGTCGAAGAAACATGCACCCAAGTGGTTGACGCTCGCGCTAGCCGGACTTTCGGTGATCGGCGCGGGTGTCGTTTGCGCGCAGCAATACGGTCAGAACTATGACGCCTTCGGAGGCGGCTTCTTGCTCGGCGGTTTCGCGGTCGTGATGCAAGAACTCGTCCTCGTGGCAGCACTTGGGACGCTGGCGCTCTATGCAACGCTCGGAGACGAAGAACGCATGGCCGGTACGATCGCGCTGCTGCTGTGGAGCACGTGCGGCGCGATGCTGATGGCCGGTGCCGCCAACTTGATGACGATCTTCCTCGGCTTGGAGCTGCTCTCGCTAGCGCTTTACTGCCTGTGCGGCTTGCGCGAGAACGCGATCGCGCGCGAGGCAGCGTTGAAATACTTGATCCTCTCGTCGACCGCCTCCGGGTTTCTGCTGTACGGGATGGCGCTGCTCTTCGGCTCGACCGGAAGCGTGGCGCTGGCCGCGATCGCGCAAGCACCGGTTGCGGGCAACCCGATGCTCTGGATCGGCTGCGCGCTCTTCCTCGTCGGGCTGGCGTTCAAGTTGAGCCTCGTGCCGTTCCACGCGTGGTCGCCCGACGTGTACGAAGGCGCGCCGTTGCCGGTGACCGCGTTCATGAGCGTGGCCACCAAGGTCGGCGCGCTCGCGGTCCTCGCGCGCTTCGTCGACGCCGCCGTGCCGAGCGCAGGTGCGGAGAAACTCTTGCTCCCGCTGTGGATCATCGCCGGCATCTCGATGGTAGCCGGCAATCTTGGCATGCTCGCGCAACACGATCTCAAACGGTTGCTGGCGTTCTCGGGCATCGCGCAAGTCGGCTACATCGTCGCGGCGCTCGCGGGCGGCGGCGCGCTCGGCCTGCGGTATGCGCTCTTCTACTTGATTGCCTACACGTTCATGAATCTGGGCGCGTTCGCGGTGGCGACCGCCATCTCGACCCAAGCCGAGGAAGGCTCGCGTTTGGCCAACTATCACGGGCTCGCGCAGCGGCGTCCGTTCCTCGCGGCCGCCATGACGTTCTTCATGCTGGCGCTCGCGGGGATGCCGCCGACCGCCGGCTTCGTTGGGAAGATTCTGATCCTCTCCGCCAACGTCGGCGCCGGATATGCGTGGCTCGCGGGGCTGCTGATCCTCGGAACGGCGATCTCGCTCTACGCCTACGCGAAGATCATCCGCGCCATGTACGTCCGCGACGAACACGCGCACGCACGCGAAGCGCATCCGGTCTCGCCGCTTGCCTGGGCAAGCGCTGCAGTATGCGCGGCAGTGCTGCTGGTTCTGACTTTCTATCCCCTGGCCCCGAGCAACGTCATCCCGCTCGTTCGGTAGCACTCAGACGCAGGACTGCGGCGAATGCGGGAAAAGTCATACCGTCAGGAGGGCCGTACATCATGCGTCACACATTCGTTCTCGCGCTTGCTGCGGTCATCGCCCTTCTGACGGCGGCGTCAGCCCAAGCTGCAGCGCCGTCGCCCGCGCCGCCCGTGGCGCAGCAGCCGGCGAGCGCGCAGCAGCTTGCCATCGAGCATGCGCGCGAGCAGATCGCCGCAGGCGACTTGCCTTCTGCTATTACCGGACTCGAAACGTTCGTTCACGTGAATCCGACTGCCGCCGACGCGCTGCGTTTTCTCGGCGATCTCTATTACCGGGCCGGGCGCTTGAGCGAAGCCGAATCGATGTATCGCGCCGTGCTCGCCTTGAATTCGTCCGATCGTGAGACGCACAATCGGCTCGGCAACGTCTACGCCTCCGAGCATCGCCTCAACGACGCGATCGTCGAGTACGAGCGTAGTCTTCCCGACGTCGACGCCGCCGCCAATCTTGTGCCGCTCTTGCTGCATCAAGGCTCACTGTCAGCGTTCATGCACAACGTTCAGCAGGATCTCGATCTGCATCCGTTCGATCCCTATTTTCTCACCGAGATGGCGCAGCTCGAAGAAGCCAATCACGATCCGTCGAGCGCGTACGAACTGATGCAACGTGCCGTGACCGTCGATCCGAACGATTTCGGCGTCATGAACACCATGGGGCTCGTTCTGTTGGATCTGCATCGCACGAATGACGCGGTCGCGCAGTTCACGCGGTGTCTGCAGCGCAACGCCAATGACTACGAGTGTTTGACCAACATCGGCGCCGCGTATTTGACGCTCAAGCGGGACGACGACGCGCAGATCGTTCTGGAAAAAGCGCGCCGGCTGGCGCCCGAACGTCACGAGGCGTTCGTCGACCTCGGATACATGGAAGACGATCGCGGAAACTGGAAGGCGGCCGTGACCGACTACGTGCAGGCGCTCGCGATCTTCCCCTATGCGCGTGAAGCCTACGTTGATCTCGGATTGGAATATTTGCAGCGGCAGATGTATCCGCTCGCCGAATCCGTGCTCACCAAAGGCGTGTCGATCTATCCCAACGACGGGGCGCTGCGCGTTCTGCTCGGCCAAGTCTATCAAAGCGAGGGGCACCGCGACTTGGCACTCGCCCAGTTCCGCGTTGCTGTCTACTCTGACGACCCCGAAGCCGCCAGTATCGCGCGGACGGATGTCACCGCCCTCCAATCCGGCCACTAGGGGGAAACGCTTTCTTTTTCGCCAGGCCTTCGTTGCGAAGAGGCTCGTGTACCTTAGTACACTTCGCCTCTTCGCGCCTCGGCCTGACGAAAAATAAAGCGTTTCCCCGGCTAAGCTGTGCTCGCGGCGTCGCCGGGGTCTTTGGTTGCGAAGAGGGCTCGTGTACCGTAGTACACTTCGCCTCTTCGCGCCTTGGCCTGACGAAAAATAAAGCGTTTCCCCGGCGACGCTGTACTCGCGGCGGCGCCGCTTTTTTTAGCGGTGGGCTATGGCGTCGATTTCTACTTGGGCGCCTTTGGGTAGGGCTTTGACGGCGACCGTGGTTCGGGCGGGTTTGGCGGCGGCGAAGTAGCGCTCGTAGACGGCGTTCACGCGGGGAAAATCGGCCATGTCGATGAGGAAGACGGTGGTCTTCACCACGTTGGCGTAATCGACGCCGGCGGCGCGCAAGACCGCGCCGAGATTGCGCAAGACCCGTTCGGTCTGCACCTCGATGTCGCCGTCGACGAGATTGCCGGTCGCCGGATCGATCGGCGTCTGGCCGCTGCAAAACACGTGGCCGCCGCTCGATATCGCTTGGCTGTAGGGTCCGATCGGCGCGGGCGCGTCGGGTGTGAGGATCGCTTCCATGTTATGCGCGCACCTCGTCGCGGCTCATCGTCCCTTTGAATGTCATCGCTTCGCGTTCCATACCGAAGTTATCGGCGTACAGTTCTTCGATGCGGCGCAGGTCATCGGCGCTCAAGGCCGGCGCGTCGGGTGCGGCGGCGAATTCGATCAGTTGGTCACGATCGTAAATGTTCGGCAGTACCGACATGGTGCGGTCCTCGGCGAGAAGCCATTGGATCGACGCTTGGCCGAGCGTGCGATCCGGCCGCTCGAGAAACCGCAGGTGCTCGATCTTCTTGACGCCGTTGAGGAGCCATGAGCGTGGGCGATGGCGGCGATGGTCGTTTTCCGGGAAGACGGTCTCGGCCGTGTAGTGGCCTTCGAGCAAACCGCTGGAATGCGGCACGCGAATCATGTATCCGGTATCGGCGCCGGCATCGTAGGCGGCTTGAATCTGCTCGTTTCCGGGATATTGTTCGAGCATGTTCCAGATGATCTGCAGGCTCGGCACGTTGCGTTTCTTCACCGCGTCGACGCCTTCGTAGAGCCACCCGATCGCCGGACCGAGCGCGATGCCGTACATGCGAATCTTGCCCTCATGCTTGAGGTCTTCGAGCAGGGCGAACAGGGTGTCGTCGTCAACCTGCGCCATGCGCGCGTTGTGCATCTGGTAGATGTCGACATAGTCGGTGTCCAGCCGGCGGAGCGATGCTTCGAGCGCGCGGCGAACGAATGCCGGCGAGAAATCTTGCGGAAGCTCGGATTGGCCCCGGCGCGCTTGCGCGTCAGCAGAGAAGTCATATCCGAACTTGGTCGCGTAGATGACCTCGGCGCGGCGGGAACGGAATGCTTTGGCGAGTTGTTCCTCGCTGCGGCCGTTGCCGTACGTGTCGGCGGCGTCGAAGAGCGTGATGCCGAGATCGCGCGCTTCGTGCAGCATGCCGACCGCGTCGTCATCGGTCTTTTCGCCCCACCAGCCGGTCGAGGTCGTCCACAAACCGAAACCGACCTCACTGACCGTCAAATCGCTCTTCGGATACGTCCGGTATTTCATCGCAGGTTGTTGCACTCCGTACAGACTACTTGGGGTATTGTGGATCAGGCAAACGGACTCGAACACGACTTTGAGCGGGTCGCCGCTTGGATCGCGCAGTACTTCGCGCATCCCGAGCGGTTCCGCGTCTTCCCGGACGTGGCGCCCGGCGAGGTGGCCGCCCAGCTTCCCGAGCATGCGCCCCGTACCGGCGAGCCGTTCGAACGCATTCTCGCCGACTTCGACCGGATCATCGCTCCGGCGAGCACGCATTGGAACCACCCGCGCTTCTTCGCCTACTTCGCCACCAGCGCCGCCCCGGTGGCGGTCCTCGCCGAAGCACTCGCCGCCACCCTCGACGTCAAGGCCATGCTGTGGCGCACCTCGCCGGCGGCGACCGAACTCGAAGAGGTCGTTCTGCGCTGGCTTGGCCGCTTGATCGGCGTCCCGGACGATTGGACCGGCATCATCTACGACACCGCCTCGATCGCAGGCTTTACGGCGCTCGCCGCCGCGCGCGACCGTATCGATCCGGCGATTCGCGATCGCGGTATGCAGGGAGCGCCGCTTCGCGTGTACGTCACCGATCACACCCACTCGCACGTCGAGAAAGCCGCGATCGCGCTCGGCATTGGGCGCGCCAACGTCGTGCGCGTCGCGTGCGACCGGCGCTTCGCGATGATTCCGCACCAGTTGGCGGCCTGCATCGAATCCGATTTGCGTGCGGGTTTGCGCCCCATGTGCGTGGTGGCGACGGCCGGCACCACCTCGACGACGTCGGTGGACCCGCTCGAACCGATCGCGCGCATCACGCAACGGTTCGGCGTGTGGCTGCATGTCGACGCGGCCTACGCCGGGATCGCCGCGATCGTGCCGGAGTTCCACGATCTCCTGGCCGGGCTCGACGCAGCCGACTCGCTGGTCGTGAACCCGCACAAATGGCTCTTCGTACCGATGGATCTCTCGGCACTGTATATCAAAGATGAAGCGCAGCTGCGCCGCGCGTTCAGCCTCGTGCCCGAGTACCTTGCGACCAGCGACGCCGGCGTGCGCAACTACATGGACTACGGTCTTCAGCTCGGCCGTCGCTTTCGCGCGCTCAAACTCTGGTTCGTGCTGCGTCATTTCGGCGTCGATGGGATCGTCGAGCGGCTGCGCGCGCACATCGCGCTCGCGCAGGAGTTTGCGTCATGGGTCGAAGCCGACCCTGACTGGGAGGTGTTGGCGCCGCATCCGTTCTCGGTGGTGTGTTTTCGCCATCGTCCCGCGTCGATCGCGCCGGCCGATCTCGAAGCGCACAATGCGCGCATCTTGGCTGCCGTCAACGATTCGGGCGAGGCCTTCCTCTCGCATACGAAGCTGGACGGCGTCTATGCCTTACGCGCCGCCATCGGGAATCTGCGCACCACGCGCGACGACGTCCAAGCCCTGTGGCGGGCCTTGAAGCAGCGGGCGACGGCTTGATCGCCCTCCCGTACAATAGGAGAAGGGAAAGCACGTCTTTTACCATATCTTTACACAAAACTACCCGAGGCCCACGTATGATCGCTACCCGCCGCATCGAGCTCCCATGCTCATCGACCTGAGCCCCTCCGTCGCGTTGCCTATCGGCAGCGTCGACTAGGCGTTTTCCATGCGGGTGCTGGTCGTGGAGGACAATGCCGCCGAATCGGCGCTGGTGCGGGCGTTCATGCGTGACGGCGATGCCGCCTCCGCCGAGGTCGCTACCAGTCTTGCCGAAGCGCTCGCGGCGATCGACCGCAGCAGCTTCGACGTCGCCATCATCGACGTGTCGCTTCCCGACGCCGAAGGCATCGACGTCGTGCGCCGCGTACGCGAACATGCGCCGCGTCTTCCGGTCGTCGTGCTCAGCGGGCGCCAGGACGACGAGTTCGCGGCGCTCGCAGTTGCCGCCGGCGCTCAAGAATTTTTGTTCAAGGGAGCTATCGGCGACGTGGTGCTGCGGCGCGCTCTGCGCCATGCCATCGAGCGTCAGCAGCTCATCGACCGGCTTGCGGCCAGCGTCGACGAGTTGCAGCGCCAGCGTGCTAGCGTCATCGAGCTCAACGATCTGAAGAACGACCTGATCGCGGTGCTTGCGCACGATTTCAAGGGACCGCTGACGACGGTGATGGGCTTCGCCGAATTGTTGGAGAGCGGCGCGCTGGAAGAAGCCGATGCCCGCGAGGCCGCCGGCACGATTCGGGCGAGCGCTGCGCGTCTGGCCGCGCTCGCCAACGACGTGCTTGCGCTGTCGCGGGCCGAGCACGGCGAGCTCGAGATTCGTGACGAGCGCGTCGATCTCGTGTCGATCCTGCGTGACGTCACCGACGAGGTGCGCCACGATCGCGATGTGCGCATCGACGTGCGGACGGAAGACCCCTTCATCGACGCGGACGGCGAGCGCATCCGGCAGATCATCGACAACCTGGTTCGCAATGCGATCAAGTATTCACCGGATGGACAGTTGGTGGACGTGGTGATCGGCGACGAGGGCGAATACACGCGCATCGACGTGATCGATCGCGGTATCGGCATCCCGCGTGAGGAGATTCCCACGCTCTTCCGGCGTTTCGCGCGCGCGTCCAATGCGAAGAAGGCTCGTATCAAGGGCACCGGCATCGGGCTGTTCTTGGTCAAGTTGCTCGTCGATCGTCACGCCGGCCGTATCGCGATCGAGAGCCGCGAGAACGAAGGGACCACATTTACCGTCTTGCTGCCGCGGACGTCGGCGACGCGCGACCGCGTGCGTCCGCGTGTCGCGATTCTCACCGCCGATGAACACCTGCGTTCCTATCTCGCCTACGAACTGCGCAGCCGCGAGGTGCGTGTCGGCAGCTACGCGTCAGCCGAAACGTTTGCCGCGCAAGCCGACGGCCATGCGTTTGTCGCCGTCTTTGTCGATCGCAATCTGCGCGTCGACGCCGCGCACGTGCGCTCGATGTTCGCGAATGGATCGGTGCCGAAGGTGATCGGTATCGGCGCTTCCGCGAACGCCGGATACGATGCCGTGTTGCCGGAGCCGTTCTTGGCTGCCGAACTCTACAACGTCCTCGACAGGACCGGCGTGACCGCACAGACCGCGCTCTTGCGCTAATACAATCTCAGATAGGCGCGGTGCTCCCATGCGTGCACCGCGCGCCGGTAGCGTTCGTATTCGGCGAGCTTGGCGTCGCGGAACGCATGATAGAGATGATCGCCGAGCGATGCGCTGACCACGGCATCACCATCGAGTTCGACGATTGCTTGGCGCAGCGATTTGGGCAGCGTGCCGATGCCGCGCTCACGGCGATCGCGTTCGGTCAGGTCGTAGGTGGAACCGACGAGCGCGTCACCGGGCAGCAACTGGCGCGCGACGCCGTCGGCAGCGGCGCCCAGCAGGGCCGCGAATGCCAAGTACGGATTGCACGACGGATCGGGGCTGCGTACTTCGATGCGCTTGGGCGACTGATTGGGAGGGACGCGAACGAGCGCGTTGGCACTGCGTTCCGACCACACGGTGTAGATCGGCGCGTCCCACGCCGCAACCAGACGTTTGTACGAATTCACCGTCGGATTGCAGACGGCCGCCAGCGCCGGAGCGTGCGCAAGGAGGCCGCCGACCGTGTAGAGCACGAGATCGTCGTCTGCGCGCGCATCCAAGCGCAGATCGACGTGCAGGCCGCTGCCGGCGCACGTTTCGAGCGGTTTCGGCATGAATGTTGCCTCGAGTCCGAACCGTGACGCGACGTGTTTGGCCAGGCTTCGCAGTGTCAGCAACATGTCGGCGGCTTCGAGCGGATCGGTGTGCGAGAAGTCGATCTCGTGCTGACCCGGTCCGTGTTCGTGATGGGCGCCGGCGACACGCGCACCCATCGACTGCATCGCGGCGACAATCGCATTGCGCGCGTCCTCACCGCGATCGTTGGCGGAAAAATCGAAATACGAGCCGACGTCGGTTGTGCTGGTCGAACCGAATTCCGAGGCGCGTGCCTCAAAGACGAAAAATTCGACTTCGAGGCCGAACTGCATCGCGGTGAACTGTGCGCGTGCCGATTCGATCGCGCGGCGCAACGTCGTGCGCGGGCAGCCTTCGAACGGCGTTCCGTCGGGCATCGCGACGTCGCAGATCACGCGCGCTTCCTGTCCGTCGGCCGTGCTCCACGGATAGAGCGCGAACGTCGATGGATCGGGAACAAGCACCATGTCCAGTTCTTCACCGCGCACGAACCCGTCGATCGATCCGCCGTCGAAGGTCACTCGGCCATCGAGCGCCTCGCCGAGGGCATCGACCGGGATCGAAACATTCTTGCCGACCCCGAGCACGTCGGCGAACACCAGCCGGACGAAACGTACGTTGCGTTCGCGCGCGATCTTGACGACGTCGCGCTTGGAACTAGGAGTGGAGTGCATCGATTGCCACCGCCATTCGCAGAGTGAGTTGATCGTGCGGACTTTCGAGCCGGCATCCGCAGAGTTCGCCGATCTGACGCAACCGGTAGAAGACCGTGTGCCGGTGGACATGCAGAGCCTGGGCCGCGCTCTTCACGTTTTGACCGAGATCGAAGTAGAGGCGCAAGGTCTTTTCCAACTCGGTCTGATGTTTCTCGTCGTATGCGCGCAGCGGCGCGAGCGTGCGCGCGGCAAAGTCGCGCAGCGCATCGGTGGCTGCACCGCGGTAGAGCAGCGCGTACGCTCCGAGTTCGTCGTACACGGCAACCTTGCCGCTGCCGAAGAGCCGGCGCGCGATAACGAGGGCTGCGTCGGCGCGGGCAAGCGCCTGCGGGACATCGATTGGGACCGCCGGCTCGCTCACGCCGCCGCTCACGCAGATGTCGGGCACGCGCTTGGCAAGCGAGCGCGGAAGCATGGTCGCCGCCGTCCGCGCTTTGCTTGCGTCTATAGCGCGCGCGGCGGGTATGCAGACAACGTACGCGGCCGCGCGCTCGATCAACTCGATCTGCGCGCTGGTCGGTTTGAACGCTTCACGGATGGCCGAGCGTATCACGGCGCGGTCGCTGGCGCACCCATCCGCAGCCGTGCATTCCAGCACCGCGACGACGTAGTGCGGCGCGAGCCCGATGCCGCGCGCGGCGGCTTCGTCGCGAGCGGTGATCGCATCGGTGAATCTTCCGGCGATCAGGTGCTCCCAAAACGACGTTCTGCTCGCGCCTTCGCCGGCGGACGCACGGGCGAGGTCGATGGCGAGGGAACTTGCGGCGAGCCGCGCGGCATGGGCGAAGTCCTGGGCGTCCTCGCCGAACAGGCAGATGCGCCCGAGGAGCGTCTGGCCGGTCGCGATCGGGGTGACGAAGGGTGGTGTGTCCTCCCCGCCTGACGCCGCTGCGTCGGGCGCTCCGGCTCGCGCCAGCGGGTGGTGCGACGCGTCTTCGATCAGCACGCCCGAACCGGTCGCCTCGGCGAGCCGGCGGGCGACGGCAGCCGAACCGCCGCCGTCCGCGATGACGCGCGCAACGTCCTGTGCGAGCGCAACGAGTTCCTCGGCAGTCATACGCTGCTCTTCGGCGAAGACTGCACTCTCTCTTGGAGCGTATGAACGAGAACCTTCGCGACCTTGCCGAGTCGCTCTTCGACGCAAGCCCCGATGCGATCGTGCTGTTCGATCGCGAGGGGGTCGTATGCGCGATCAACGATGCCGCCTGCGAACTCGTCGGGTACTCGCGCGAGGAGGTCCTCGGCGTTCATGTCGTCGAGATGGTCCGCCGCAGCGACGGCCCGCGCGTTTCGCTGGCGCGCGAAGCGGCGCTCGCCGGAGGCACCGAACATTTCGAGACGACGGCGCGGCATCGCGACGGAACGATCATCCCGATCGAGTGCGCCATCTACCCCGCGCGCCGCGACGGCAAGATCGTCGGTGTGTACGCGCAGGTGCGCGATGCCGTGGCGCTGCGCGAGATCGAAGCGACGCTGCAGCGCAGCCAACAGCGTGCGCGATCGCTTTTCGAGTTTCATCCCGACGGCATCATGGAGCTCAAAGCCGGCGGAACCATCTCGCGCGTCAACGTTGCGCTCGAGAGCGAGACCGGCTATTTCGGCGAGCACATCGTCGGCCGGCCGTGGACCGAACTGATCGCGCCGGAATGCCGGGAGCAAGCCGGCGAGGCCTTTCGTGCGAGCGCACGCGGCGAGGCGACCGAGATCGACTCGCTGCTGCTCGATCGGCTGGGCAATCGTTTGGACATTCAACTCAAGCTGGTGCCGCTCGCCTCTGAAGGTGAGATCACCGGTGCGTACGCGATCGCCAAGAACATCACCGCGCAGAAGACCGCCGAACGCGCGATGGCGGTGCAGAGCGAACGCATCCGCGAACTGTATTTGGTCGCTGCCGCGCGTGGCGAAACGCTCACGCGGCAGATCGAGGCGACGCTGGCGCTCGGCTGCCGCTTGTTCGACTTCGACTACTCCTACGTCGTGCGGTTCGATGACCGCCAGCTCACGATCGAATATCTCGCTGAAAAAGAACCGCTGTTCTCCCGCGGCGTCTCGTTCGCCCTTGACCGCACCTTTGCGCGGCACGTCGCCGAGAGCGGAACCACAGTGATGGTTCCGGATCTCGGCACGCCGCCCTGGTGCCACGATCTCGCCTACAAAATTTTGCCGTGGCGTTCGTATTTCGGGACGCCGCTGGCTGTGGGAGGCCAATCCTACGGCGCGCTCGTTTTCGCCGGACGCAAGCCGATGGCGCATCCGATGCTGGACTCCGATCGCGATCTCGTCGCGCTGATGACGCTCTTCGTCGCAGCCGCGATCGAACGCGCGCGGCATGAAGAGCGCATCGAACAATTGGCGTTTAACGACCTGCTGACGGGTCTGCCCAATCGCGTGCTGCTCGACGATCGCCTCCGCCAGACGCTGGCCACCGCCAAGCGCTACAATCGCGGGTTTTCGATCTTTTTTCTCGATCTCGACAACTTTAAGGAAGTCAATGATACCTTTGGGCACGGCGCCGGCGACGCGGTGCTGGTCGCGGTCGCGGGCCGGTTGCGTGACGTCTTGCGCGAGAGCGACACGGTCGCGCGCATCGGCGGAGACGAGTTCGTGATCCTTCAGCCGGTCGTCGACGGGCCCAACGATGCCGCCGATCTCGCGCACAAGCTGACGAATGCGATGCAGCAGCCGATCGTGATCGACGGACGCGAGCATGCCGTGCATGCGAGCATCGGGATCGCGATGTACCCCGACGACGGCACGGACACGGAAACCTTGATGCGGCAAGCCGATCAAGCGCTCTACCGAGCCAAGGGCGCGGGCCGCAATCGCTGGTTCTTTGCCAATGAAGAGCGCGTGCGCCGTGCGATGAACCGGCGCTGACCGGACGTTACACCTCGCGTGCAGTGGCGCGGTCGTGATGCTTGGTGAAGCGCGGAAGTTTTTTGACCAGATCGTTCGGGATGATCGCGTCGATCGCGTCGTCAACGGTGACGATTCCCAGCAGCTTGCCGGCCTCGTTGACGACCGGCAGCGCCAGCAGATCGTAGCGAGCGATGGTTGCGGCGACCTCCTCCGCATCGGTGCGCGGCAAAACGCTCACAACGTCGGAATCCATGATCTTTTCGATCGTGGCGTGCGGGTCCGCGAGCAACAGCGTGCGCAGCGAAATCACCCCGAGCAGCGTATCGGACTGGTCGACGACGTAGAGGTAGTAGATGAACTCCGAGGTTGGCGCGATCTCGCGAATTTTGCGAATCGTGGCCTCGACCGTGCGATGCGGAAAGATCCAGGTGAAGTCGGTCGTCATCAATCCGCCCGCGGAATCTTCGGCGTATTTCACCAGCTCGCGCAACTCGCCGGCCGTGTACTCGTTCATCTCCGCGAGAATTTGCGAGCGGTCCTCTTCGGGAAGTTCGCCGAGGAGGTCGGCGGCGTCGTCGGAATCCATCTCTTCGATGATGTCGGCCGCGCGTTCGTGTCCCAAATCGTCGATGAGCGACTTTTGCGTTTCGGCATCGAGATGTTCGAATGCATCGGCGGCGGTTTCGTCGTCGAGCTGCTGCACGACAGCGGCGGCTTCACGCAACGAGAGATCGCTGATGATGTCGGCTAATTCAGACGGATGCAAGCGCGCGAGCTTGCTCTCGGTAACGGACAGGCGCACTTGCGTTGGACTCGTCTCGCGAATCGGGGCGGCCGAATCCCACGCAATCATCGAGCGCGGAACGCGGCGGTAAATGAAGGGCGCAAAGCGTTTTCCGAACGAGCGCAAACCCAAACGGCGCAATAGCCCGGCGACCCCGACGTCGGCTGCGACGACACGCAAGCGACCGCCCGTATACGCAAGTTCGATGTCGTTGATACGCACGACTTTGCGTCCGTCGACATCGACGATCTGCTTGTCGAGCAGGTCGGCGACGAGATAGAGTGCGTCGGCTTGAGGCGGCGGAGGAAATGCAGGCGCCAGGGTCAGCGCGACGGTGCCATGGCGATCGACGTCGTCGATCGTGTCGATGGGCGCGAAACGCATACCTTGCGTCGTCTTGATGACAAAGCCGTCGATTTGCGGAAAGGTCGCGTCGGGCGCGTTGACGAGAAAATCCGTGACCTTGCCGATCGGCAGGTCATTGATCGTCGCCGAGCGGCCGACAAGTTCGGAGATATATCCTTCGGCGAACGCCATCGCATCGCACCTCTAGCCGGAACCGGGATACACGCCGCACCGCCGGCGAGTCCTATCCCAGTATAGGCCGCCGCGTCAACCTGGCCGCCGTTGGGGAAGGTCGTTAGAGAATGGTGGTGCTGCCGCCGCTCAGGGCTTCGATGATCAATCGGGTGGCGAGCAAGGCTGAGACTTGCAATTGCGCGACCACCGACGTTCCGACTTGCGCGAGGATCTGATCCTTCGTGAACTGCGAGGTGGCTTGTCCGACGTTGATGTCGCGAATGTTGCTGTTCGCAGCCGTGAGGTTCTGAACGCTGATCGCGCCGTTGTTCGCATCTTCGCTCAGGGAGACGACCTGCGCGCCGACTTGCGCGCGCACCGCGCTGATCGCTTGCAAAGCGTCGTCGACGCGCGCTTGGGCGTCCTTCGCGGCGAAGTTGTTGCTCGAACTGACGCCGATCGACGTATTGCTCGTCGGGTCGACCGTGGTTGGATCGAGCACGCTGATGCCCGCGATTTGCAGGGCATTGGTACTGACCGACGGCAGATTGATCGAAACGAGATCGCCTTCGTTTGCTCCGCTGCTGACCTGTAACGCATGACCGCCCGAGGCCTGCTTGGCCGCGAACTCGATGAAGGTCACCGATGCGCCGACATCTTGCGGCGTGATGTTGCTCAGGCTGTCGGCGACAAACAAGATGTTGCCGCTCGGGGAGTTGTCGGTGATGCCCGGTATTTGGCCAGCATTGACGGGCACTTGAAAGATCGCGGTGGCTTGCTGTCCGTTGCCGAACGACGGATCGTTGCTGAAGTCGGTCTCTTGAACGTCGACTTGTCCGGTCGCCGCGTTGAAGTCGATAATGTGAATCTCTTCCAGGCCCGCGACTTGCGTTTGGCCGCTCGAACCGACGTGCGGATTGTTGAAGATCGGCCCGGGATTGCCCGCGCCGTCGGCGTTGACGACCGTGTTGGCTCCGGTGGTGCCGTCCGGGTTCGGATCGGAGGCGATGATCTCCAAGCGTGCCGGGGTGCCTTGCGAACTGTCGAGCGATCCGTCCAAGAGCGATCGGCCGTTGAAATTCGTGTTTTGAGCGACGGAGTTGATCTCGACCAGCAACTGATCGATCTCGGTTTGAATGTTTTGCAGCTGTCCTTCGGAGTTGATGTCGGAGCGCGCCTGAACGGTGAGGCTGCGAATGCGCTGGAGAATCAGCTGTACCGTCTGCAGCGCGCCGTCGGCGACGGTCAGCGCGTTCTGTGCGGTCTGCACGTTTTGGATGGCGTGCTGTGTGCCGCTGATCTGCGCGATCAGATTCTCGGAGATGGCGAGGCCGCTCGGGTCATCGGCAGCACTTTGCACGCGTAGGCCAGTGGCCAGCGCGCGCACAAGTTTACTCTCGTCTCCTAGCGTGTTGGACAAGTGCAAAAGCACCTGGCCGACGCTACCTAGCACATCCATGAAGGACGGGTTTCCTCCTTGAAACTTCCGTGTATCAGCTAATATCGACAGCAGGCTGAAAAACCTCTGCCGCCGCAGAGTGCGGTTTCGGTAAATTCCACATTATGGTGTGTGGGGTGCCGCAGGCGGCGTGCCGATGACCATGGATGGGATGACGACACGGATGAGGCATCGGGTGGGGAGGGTGAGCGCGGGGCGGACGCTTCAGGGCGCCGGCCTGATGTGCATGGGCCTGGCTCTGCTCGGCGCTTCCTTTAAGGAAGCGCGCGCGGCCGTCCAGTTCGTTGCGCGGATCGCCGCCAGCCCCGCTCCGGCCCCGACGCCCGCCGCGACCGCCACTCCAGCTCCGGCTGCGACGCCGGCGGTGCGCTATCGCAATGGCGGACGTTTGGATTTCGCGCTGACCGGGAGCGCCGGGCTCGGGACGCACGCGACCCAGTTCACGCAAGCGGCGCAACCGCCGTCGCAACCCGGAGCGGCGGCTGCCCCGGGGTTCAGCAGCTCGACAAACTCGACCAACGAGAACCTCGGGCTGATGGCGGAACTGACACGCCGCACCGCGACCACCACCACCGATTTCCGTTTTCCGTTCGGTTTCTCGAATAACGGGACCACGCTCGGCACGTCGGTCTTCACCTACGGCACGCCGAAGTACCAGCTCGGCTACGGCTCGGAGACGATGTCGGCGTTCGGCCAAATCGTCGTCGGCGGATCGCTGCGCGGTCCGTCGATGATCCTGCCGTTCGGAAACGGCGATATCACCGTTTTCGAAGGCCCAACCTTTGGCGTGAACCTCGAAACGATTCGGACGACCGCCGTGCGCGCGCGCCGTCTCGTTGGAAGAAACTTGCTCGAAGGCGGCCTCGAGGTGGGCTCGTCCGGGCAGCAGACCGGATCGTCGGCGACCGCGCTGCTGGGTCTTGGTACCTCGCGCGGCCATTCGTCGTTCGTCGGCGAGGCGGCGTTTCAGCGCCGCGCCGCTCCCGACGAGAACCTCGCGGGAACGGCGTTCCAAGGCCGCTTCGATCAGGGACTCGGGAACTCGGGGTTCACGCTCGCGGTACGCCACCTGCCGCAACGGTTCATGACGTACGGCGGCGGCGAGACATTCGGCGATTCGTTCCTGGATGCAAACCTGCGCCGGGCGATTCACGGCAGCGGACAACTGACTCTCGACAACTCTCTCGAGCGTTCCGACTTTGAAGGTGAACAGACGGTCTCGCAGCGTTCGACGTTCGGGTTGAGCGGCGAGGTTCGTCACGTCAGCCTCGGGCTGACGTTCCAATCACAGCGGCTGGGCGGCAGCGCTCCCTCGCAGTGGGCAGGGAGCGGGGGACTGCAAGTGGGCTTCGCCTCGCGCCACGGATTCAATCTCGTGAGCGCGCAGTTGTCGCGTTCCACGCAGCAGTTGGGAAACAGCGTGGGCGCGCTCTCGCTGACTGCGCAACTGCAGCGTCAACTCGGGCCGTTCGTCGCACAGGTGACCGGCCAATCGTTGCGGCAGTCCGGCGGTGCGTTGGGTGTGACGTCGCAGATCGCACAAAGCGCGTCGCTCTCGCGGCTCTTCGGGAAGACCTCGGTGGGGTTCACCTACGGCGCGACGCGCACGCTCTCGCCGGTGAGCCACGCGCTCCAGCGGACGCCGCTGTTGACGGTGTCGCGGCAGATATCGCCGGTCATCCAAGCCCAGGCATCATACGGAACGCAGGCGCTCCTCGATCCGCTCAATCCCGGCTCGAACGGACACTCGCGCATCTTCAGCGTGACGCTCAACGCGCCATTCGCATTCGGCAACGGGGTCGTCCAAGGACGCGCCGATCCGAGACTGCCTGCGATCATTCGCGGACAGGTCATCACCGACATCGGCGATCAATCCGCGCAGATCGGGCTCGCCACCGGCGGCGTCGGCAACGTCGTCGTCGTTCTCGACGGCCGTGACGCGCAGCGCACCGATCTGGCCGGTAACTTCCAGTTTTCATTCGTGACGCCGGGACAGCACGCGGTCACGATCGAGACCACGTCGATCCCGCATGGCCTCACCGTCGATCAGCCGGTCGCGAGCGTGACGGTGCAGGGAGGGCAATCCGCGCAAGTGCTCTTCCGCGTCGGAACTTTTGGGGCGGTCTACGGGCATCTGTACGGAACCAACCCCGGCGGCGGACAACTGCCGTTGCCCAACGTCGTCTTGCGCGTCGACAGCGGCGCGTTTGCCAAGACCGACCAGCAAGGCGCTTATGGTTTCGGTCGCCTCGCGCCCGGAACGCATACGATTACGGTCGAGCCGGAGACGGTCCCCGCGTTCGCCAACTTCGCCGCGGACAAGCTGAAGGCGACCGCCGTGGTTCGCAACGGTGCGATCACCACGCTCGATTTCATCGCACAACCGTTGGGTTCGATCGCCGGCAAGCTCTTCTATGACGCTTCGCTGGCGCCCGACTATGCGGGGCCGGTGACCAATGCGTACGTGGTCGCCGAACCCGGCGAGCACGCTGCCATCACCGATGAGGACGGGTCGTTCATCATCGACAATCTGCCGCCGGGAACGTACACGGTCGCCGTCGACGAAGAGACGGTGCCCGATCAAACCGGTCCGCTCGACCCGCCGTTCACCGTCGACCTCACGCCGCAAGAGCATTACGAAGGCTTAGCATTTCGCATCGGACACAAGATCAAGAAGGTCGTCTTCACCTTCCAACAACAGGGTTCGACCACCGAGCAAAGCTCGTCGATCGAACTCTCGGAGTCGCGTCTGCCGCCTTTGGGAACCACCGACGTGCGCGTCGATGCTCCCAATGCCAAGGGCGTTGCGATCGATGCGTTCGGTAAACCGGCCGCAACGCATTACGATCAGCGCCGCAAGCAGTGGGTCGCGACGATCGAGGTTCCACCGGGTACGAAAGCCGGGAAGTTCACGGTGGTCGCCAGCATCGAAGGCGACACGCCGTCGTCGAAGAGCGCCACGCTGACGGTCGATCCGAACGTACCGATCGCGATTTTGCAGGCCACGCCTGCAAATGCCCTCGCCGGTCAGTACGTCGTCGTTCGGGCGCGTTTTCTCGTCGATGCCCGCGAAGGCGACAAGATTCAATGGCAGGACGGGAGTACGACCGTGCTCGGAAAGCCGCTCGCCGGGCGAGTCTTTACGTTTGGCCTGCGTCTTTCTTTACGGCCTCTGCACGGATTACTGCTAACTCACACCTCGCGGCTGCCGATACATCTTCTGTGAGAGGCTTTCCCAACACTTGCCACGGACGGCACAAGGCTGAAAGGACGATGAAAATTAAGAAACTTGCAGTGCTCGCGGCGATCGCGACGCTTACCCTCCCGGCGGTCCCGGCGTTTGCAGTCACCACCCAAACCGGCACGGTGACGGTGAAATGGAACACGCAGGCTATCGCCACGATCACCCTCAACACCGATTACACGGCAGCCGGAGCTCAAGGCGCGACGGTGCCGACGTTCTTGACGAACCAGAACGGTGGTGCCACCGGTGCATGCGGCGGTACCGCCGCGGCTGAGAGCCCCGGCGTGGTGAACTTCTTCAACGTGACCCCGGACTCGACGAAGTTCACGGACTGCTTGTACGAGAACGCCGTCAACGCGCAGGTCGTGACCAACTCGACCAACTGGGCGGTCTCGGAAGCCGCGACGGCCGGTCTTCCGGCGGCGAACTACTCGCTGTGCGCGCTTCCCAACGGCGGCGGCGGCACGTTCCCCTTCACGGTCGCGGCAGCGCTTCCGGCGACGCAAACCGCCCGCGCCGCAGCTCCGGCAATCGTCTCGAATGCGACCTGCCCGGCCGGTGACGTCGACGTCAATGCCGCCGGCGGCAACTTGATCACCGGCGAGTCCACCGCGTTCTCGAGCGCAGCGCCGGCGAACATCGGTGAAGACCTCGAACTCGTCATCGCGCCGAACGCGCCGACGGGTGCTCAGAGCGTCACCGTCACCTACACGCTGACCGCCAACTAAGACCCCGAACCATCTTCACCGCGGGGCGAGTCCTCGCTCCGCGGCGAAGGTGACCGGTCATGATGCAGATTCGACATATCGTTTTCGTCGCGGCGCTCGCGGCTGCCATCTTCCTCCCGCCCGTCATGGCCGACTCTGTCGGGCTCGGGCTCGACGTCTCACCGGCGAAACTCGAAATCGCCATCCCGTCGGGTCAGAGCTACAACATCCCGGTCACCGTGCACAACTCCAGCGGCAGCCTGACCACCGTTCAAGCATCGCTGGTCGATTTCGGAGTCGCGCAGAACGGCAGCTACGAGTACGACCGGGTTGGTACGAGATCGAATTCCCTTATGAGATGGGCGACGATCAACCCGCGTCAGTTCGACCTTCCGGCCGATACGACGCAGCAAGTGCAACTGACGATCACGGTGCCGAACGACGTGCATCTGTCCGGCGAGTACGCGGGGATCGCGTTCTTCCAGACGCGGCCGGTTCGCGGCAAAGGTGGGACGATCGCGTTCTCGGCGCGCGTTGCATCGAAGATCTACGAAACGATACCCGGCACAGTCACCACCGCCGGTGCGATCGTCAAAATGAATAGCATTTCGAGTCCGTTGGGTCAGACGTATCGCGTGCTGTTCCATAACTCGGGAAACGTGCACGTCTACCTCAACGGTCAAATCGACGTCCAGCAGAACGGCAAGAGCGCTGACCGGATCACGATTCAGAATTCGTTGCTGGTCGAGCGCGGCGGCGACCGTCTCATCGAAGTGCAGGGCAAGAAACTACCGCCGGGGTCGTATCAAGCGATCGCGACCATCGACTACGGCGGCAAAACGGAGACCGGCGGCGCCATTCAGTTCGACGTACGTTGACTGCATAGGAGCGAGCGGGAACAAGGATCGTGGGGTTAGGCTTTATGAGGAAGAGTGTCGGGTGGATCGTCACGGCAGCAATGCTCGCGATGACATTCGCCCCGGCATCGGCTCAAACGAACGTACCGGGCGCGGTCCACGTCAAGTGGTTCGCACAGGCGATCGTGAAGGTGACCCTCACACCCAACTACTTCACGGGATTCGGTGCCGTGAAGGCGACCTTCGGCGCGCAGCCCACGCCCACGCACGGTCCCGACGCCGGCCCCGGTGTCGGCCAAGGCAGCATCGACTTCGGCAACGTGCTCTCCGGCACGGACTATCTCTACAAGTACGCGGCGCACTTGCAGGTCACCACGAATTCCACGACGGGATTCAATCTGTACGGCGAAGGTGCGGCCGATTTCGTCAATCAGAGCGGCGGTTCGGAGCCGATCTCCTCGACCGTGTTCTATCTCAACTCCACGAGCGGCAGCCCGCCCGACACGAACACCGGATTCTCCGGCGCGTTGCCGTTTCAGCGGACGGCCGGCACACCGTCGAGCACGTCCTTTGGACTTCCGCCGACGATCGCGTACACCGGTTTCCCGGCGCCGATCGCGGTGAGCCCGACACCCACCGCGGATTTCTTCTACGACTATGAATTGAAAGTGCCGCCGAGCGCAACGGGCGGAAACTACTTCGTCTGGATCGTCTACACGGTGGTGCCTCAATGAAGAGCCGGCGCATTGTTTCGTGGTTCCTGTTCGCGCTGATCGCGTTGACCGCCGCCATGGTGGCGACGACCGAGAAGTCGTCGGCGATCGTGCAGCAGCAGCGATCGCAGATCGCGATTCCGATCATCATCAACGTGACGCCGTCGCCA
Source organism: Vulcanimicrobiota bacterium (assembly GCA_027307235.1). GTDB lineage: Bacteria > Vulcanimicrobiota > Vulcanimicrobiia > Vulcanimicrobiales > Vulcanimicrobiaceae > DAHUXH01. The sequence goes on from DAHUXH010000007.1 coordinate 107,754, forward strand.
CTCGCGTTCGCACCCGCGAACGCGAGTGCGAACGCGATCGTGGCGTCGTTCGTGCGCTCGGCTGGCGCACCGGCGCACTACGTCGATCCGGTCGCGGCGCTGTTCGCCGGGGCGCGCGTAGTCGTCGCACAGACCAACCAGCAAGCGGTGCGCGTGGAAGCTGAAGTGACGCCGAACCCCAATGCGACGTTGCTGACCGCCAACAACTTCTCTGGTCCGATCCCCGGCGAGGTCGTTTTCACCGGCTTCTCCGGCGCGAAGCTGACGCAGAGCTGCGCCTATCAAGTGAAAGTCCAGACCACGACGGTCGGGTGGAACTTGGAGCAAGGCCTCTCCAACGATTTCTCATCGGGCTTTCCGGGCGGCGATCTCGCGAACAATACGTATCTGATTGCCGCGACGCCGCAGCCGGTGGCGACGCCGTTCATCGTCTTTCCGGACAACAACAATGCGTTTACCGAAATGGCCAAGAACGGCGGTACGCAGACCTATTGCGTCGATCTCACGATCACCATTCCCCAAGGTCTCGCTGGAGGATCGTACGGCACCAATGCGATCTACACGTTGTTCTTCTGATGCGTAACATGTTGCGGCAACAGGTTTCCCTCATCGCGATGGCGCTGTTCGCGGTGATGTCACTCGCGACGGTCGCGTTCGCGCAGGTGCACGGGCCGGCCGGTCATCCGATCGCCACGCCGCGCCCGATCGTTCTCTCGCCCGCGCCAAGGGCGGTTGTGCCGCCGCGCGTCGTTCCGGTTCTGAACGGCGGACATTTCACCGGGGCCCTGCCCGGAACGAAGGTGCCGCTGTCGATGCTGCCGCCTTTGCCTTTGCGCACGTCAGCGAACAGCTTTCGACCAAGAGACATGGGCCATCGGCGTATTCTCTCCGCCGACGGGGGGACCATCAACGTGGCAGCCGGCGGCGGGTGCGGCGGGACGGTCGGCGACCTCTTTAACGTCGGTTGCCAAGTCTCGTGGCAGTCGAACGGCCTGCCCAACGCGGATACGAAACAAGATTTCGTCGTGCTCTCCAACAACGGCAACGAGTCGACCGCATCGGCCACGGCCACCGGCGGGACATACGGCGGAACCGCCGGCAACACGCACTTTCTCACGCTGAACACGCCGGGCACCTACATCTTCGGTACGTTTGACACGACCCGCGGCGTGTGGTTGACGGTGGTGTACATCGACGCCGGAAGCGCGTCCACGATCAAGGTGTTCCAAGATGCGTTTCACACGCAGGAACAGTATCAGTTCGACGCAGCGAGCAACGGCAACGCGTTCATCTTGGCCAACGACCTGCCGACGACCGACCAATACGTCGTCTACGTCGAGAACGAGTCGATCCACCCGTCCTGCATCTTTGTTGCGCCTGCCGCCGTCCCGGCCGCCGGTGCGGGGCAGCTCTGTACTCCGAATAATTCGCCAGGCCAACCGGCACCGAGCGGTTCGCTTGCCGTTAGCTGGCCGATCACTTCGGCGACGCCGGGCGGCTCGTTTGCGGTGGTGCTCTACGACAAGACGATCTCGCAGCGGCTAGGCCAAGTGCAGGTCTCGGTCACGCCGGCCTTCGGCTTGGTCCTGACCGCCGTACCAGATAACGCCATCGCAGCGGGGTCGACCAATCCTTCACCGCAGCCGGCGCCGATCGCGACACCGTCGGCAACGCTTGCGTGGGATGATTTTACCGAGCAGTCCACCGACGGCGTCAAGGTCACGATCGCGACGACGCTCGCGCACAACTTCTTGTGGACGCTGAGCGACCCGACCGGAACCGTGGTGTCGCAGGCCGCGGCGACCGGCGGATCGTCGCTCAGCCAATTGTTCACCTTCGCCGGAAACGTGCAATCGCCGGGAGATTATCCCTCACCGGTCTTCACCGTCAACCTCCTCGACACGACGCAAAACACGATCCAAGCGTCGCAGGCGATCAAATTGGTCGGATACCACACTACGACCGCGTTTCACACAGTGAGCGATGCCGCGTCGCTCTCGATCGTGCCGGGCGCCAGTTCGACCGCCGCGATCATCTTCAGGAACGACAGCGACACGTTCTTCGGTGTCAATAGTGCCGACAGCATGTCGGGCTTCGCGATCACGTCCGGCAATGATTTCACCGCCAACGACGCAACCGGAAACGGCATCGAGATGGCGCTCAACGGCAAGACGCTGGCGGCATGCACGCCGTCCTGCTCGGGTACCGCCACCGATTCGAACGGCAACACCTGGACGGTCACGGATCACTGCAGCGCGGCCGCGATCGGTCCGAACTCGGAGTGCTGGCTCGAAGCCCATCCGCCGAACGGTCAAACCTCCGTTCCGCCGGGTGGGACGCTGACGGTTCCCACGCTGACCTTCTTCAACGCCAACGGCAGCGCGTGCGGAAATTCGTGTGAGGGGTTCATCTCCATGCTGCCGACGCACGGTGTGCAGTGGTCGGATCCGCTGCCCGGCGGCTCGGTGACCGCGTTCGCGCCGGTGTTCTTCACCGACGGGTCGACGACACATACCGCATTGGCGCATATCGCGCTGGTCGGCGCCCAAACGCCCGCTAGAAACGCATTGAACGGCAATCCGCCGGTTGCGCCGTTCCCCGAAACACACCTGTATCCGACGCGTTTCCAGCAGGCCCTCTACGATCAGCCGACGCCCTACAACACGACGCAGGCGTATATCGACGCCTACGGACTGACCATTCATAACACCGGCACGTCATCGATCACCTCCGTTGCGCTGGAGATGCCGGGACCGTTCGCAGCCAACAACACGCTGATCAATTTTCAGATAGACGGGCGCAGTGCGGGCAACTGGAATCTCGTGATTCCCTGTCCGGGGGGCAACGTCAGCGCGGCGTTCAGTTGCTTCGTCGCGCGCGGCGGGCACCGGATCAATGCGGGAGGAACCGAGACCATCTTCTTCGACGCCAACTCGATCCCGACGAGCGTCCCCTATCAAGATCTGATCGTCGAGTCGGCGGCGCCGTTTCAGTTCTTCATCTCGCCGGACAACCCGGCGGTCCAGGTTCCGGTGGGTCCGGTGCCCGGATTTACCGTCGATTCCCTCGCGCTTTCACTGTATTCCCTCGACAGTTCGCTGATGTCGACGGCACTCAATCCTTCGAGCGTCGGTGCGGGCAGCACGCCGTCGGAGAACATCGTCATCACCAACACGACGACGGCCGCCGATCCTGCGCCGGAGCCGGTGGATCTCGTCATCGTCAACGTCCCGAGCGCCAACGTCAGCGGCGTGCCGACCGCCAACACTCCGGGATGGAGCCTGATCGGCACCCAAACCGTCGGCGCGACCAAGGAGTTTTGGTTCGGTCTGTGCGCGGCGCAGTTCGTCGTTGCCGACGGGCCGCCCGCGGCGACGCCGAACACGAATGTTCAGCCTGGCGTACCAACGTGCACCGTGGCCCAAGAACAAAACAGCTCGTTGCAGCCCGGCGGGTCGCTCAGCGTCAATATGAACCTGCAGAATTTGGTGGCCGGCACGCCGGTGAACTTCACCATGTTCGCGCACGGCGCCGACGTCAACGGCTGGTCATCACCGCGAGCGTTTGCGCTGGACGTCACGTCAACATCGGCGAGCGCGGGTTTTTCCACCATCAACGGCAGCGCCGTTCCGGTGAACACCGAGCCATCGATCGGCGGTTCGCCCAACACGTACGTCTACCAGATCAAGAACACGAGTTCGGCGGGGAACAACCTCACGAGCATGTCGATCTCGATTCCGAGTAAGGACGTGAACGGGAACAACGCCACTGATACCCAAGGCGTGACGTGGACGCTGCAAGGCGCGCCGACCTTGAGCGGAAACGTCGATGGATGCGCGATCACCGGAACCCAGAATGCGAACACCAGCGGCGCGCCCAACGGCTTCATCAACATCGGCGGCGCCGGCTGCAGGCTCTTGCCGGGCGACACGATCACGGTGACGTTCACCGCCATCTCTCCCTCGACGCAAAACGGCGAATATCAGTTCGTGACCACGGTCAATCCCGGCAACAATGTCGCGGGTGAGACCTGGCTCGGCGATACCCGCATCCGCGTCTCGCTGAACATCGGTCTCGATCTCGTCGTCGGACCGACCAATCCGGGACCGGGCGGCTCGGCGCCGTCGGTGAGTTGCACGTCGTGTACGTTCGCCGGCAACACCATCGACTTCGGCAACGTGTTGAACAACACGTCGCAGGCCTTTGGCGACGTCGTGCGCGCGAGCGTCACCGTCGTCTCCGGTTCGCCGGTGAATTGGAACCTCTCGGTGCAGACCAACGTCAATCCGGCGAACAGCACCGGGGCGCCGACCAACGAACTGCTCACCGCAGTGGACGGGGGAGCATCGTCACCGGGCGCCGGCATCACCGTCGATCAGGCGGCCTTCGGCGTCGTGCCGACTGCATCGTCACTGCTGCTCGCCAACGGAACGAGCATCGTCGGTCGGGCGAAACCGTACGACGTGATTCAGAGCTTCAAAATCTCCATGGGTGCGGAACCGCCGGCCCCGACGATCTCAACGATTACCTACACGCTCGTCGCCAACTGAGGATCCTGTGATCGATCCGCTCGAGGTGGCGGTCGCGGCGGCTCGCGAGGCGGGAGCGGTGCTGCTCGCGTGCAGTGTGGCGCCGCGTGAGATTCACGAGAAATCGCAGCGCGCGGATATCGTTACCGACGCGGATCGCGCGAGCGAAACGGCGATCATCGCGCGCCTGCGTGCCGCGACGCCGCTGGCGACGATCCTCACCGAGGAGACGGGGCTTCATGCCGGCTCGAACGACGAGCGCTGGATCGTCGATCCGCTCGACGGAACAACGAATTTCGCGCACGGGTATCCGCTGTATTGTGTGTCGATCGCGTACGAACGCGCCGGCGAACTGGTCGCAGCTGCGATCTTCGCACCGGCCATGAATGAACTGTTCGCAGCGGAGCGCGGAGCCGGAGCGACGCGTAACGGGACGGCCATCTCGGTCTCGGCGCTCGAACGCGTGGCTGACGCGCTGACCTGCACCGGATTTCATCCCAACGATTTCGAGCGCAACGGCCCGTATTTTCGCGCGATGTCATACCACGCGCAAGCGGTTCGCCGAGACGGCTCGGCCGCGCTCGATTTGGCGTTCGTCGCCTGCGGGCGATTCGATGGGTTCTGGGAATTCGATTTGCACGCGTGGGACGTCGCGGCGGGGACGCTGCTGGTGCGCGAAGCGGGTGGACGGGTGAGCGCCGTCGATGGCTCCGAGGCACGAGTGGACGGCCGCTCCATCCTGGCGACCAACGGGCGCGTGCACGCCCGTATGCTTGAGATTCTCGCGTCGGCGCAGCCCGCCGCAGGCGAGCGCGGACGGGACGGATAAGCCGTCGCCCATGCGACTGACGCTTGCGGCACGTGTCCTGGGAGCGGTCTTCATCGTTGCGGCGATCGCTGGTGTCGTCCCGGCGATCTCATCGCCGGCTCCGTTCGATGCGCCGTTCTTGCAGTGGGACGCCGGCTATCGCTTCGTGCTCGGCATCGTTCCTGTGAACTACGTCCACGACGGCGTGCATCTGTTCTTTGGCTTGTGGGGAGTGCTTGCGTTCACGCGCAACGCGGCGCGACTGTTTTTACGGGCGGTGGCGATCGTCTATGCGGTGCTCGTCGTGGTCGCGATGCTCCCGGCAATGGGAACGCTCTTCGGCGCGATCCCGCTCTACGGCTGGGATGCGGTGTTGCACGGCGCGATCGCGCTGTACGCGGTTATCTTCGCGGTGCTGATACGCGAACCGCGCGACGAAACCGCTTTACCCGAGCGCGAGAGCTTCGTCGGCCGCTAACCACGCGCCGGTGCGGAACTTCCATTCCGTGGCCGCGCCGCGCAGCGTCCATGCGATCACCCACGCGAGCGGAACCGCGAAGAGCGCGAGGTGCAGTCGCGTGATGCCCAGCCACACCAGCGGCACGACCAAGACGCTGGAGAGAATCCCCATCAGCATCGAAAAGCGCGTGTCGCCGGCGGCGCGAATCGGTGCGAGCGTCACCATCGCCCACGCTTTGATCGGGAGCGCCAGCACATGAATCACGAGCGGCCATGCGGCGATCGACGCCAATTCGCTTGAGAGCGTGAAGACGTAGGCGAGCGGCCACGATAGCACCGCCGCCAAGATGCCGAATCCGAGCGCCACGCGCACCGCGATGCCGCGTGCGCGCCCCACGAACCACGCGGCGCCGTCGTGATCGCGCGCGCCGATGCGCTGTCCGACGACGGTTTGCGTCGCGCCTTGCAGCGGAACGGGAACGATGAAGGTTGCATCGGAGACGATGGTGAGCGCGCGAAAGGCGGCGACGATCTTGGTTCCGAGCGGCGCCAGCAATGAGACGCAGAACGCGTCGGGGAGCATGAGCAGCATCAGGAACGTCGCTTCGGGCGTTCCAAGCTGCGCGCAGCGCAGCGCCAGCCGAAGATCGATGGTGCGGCTTGCGAAGATGCGATACATGGGACGCCGCGCAACGTAGACGATCGCGTAGATGGACGCGACGATTTCGGAGATGAGCGACGAGACGCCGGCGCCCACCATGCCGTAGGGATGGTGGGTGAACCAGCCCAGCGCGAGCACGCACACCAACGGAATGTGCACGATGTTGACGACCGCCAAGATGTACATGCCGAGGCGGCGATTGCCGGCCGCTCCGAGCGCGACGATCAAGACCGACGAGATCGTGATCGGAACGAGCGAGATGCAGCGCAACGTGAAGTACGTCGCACCGTCGCGTGCGCCGGGCGCATCGCCGAGCATGGCGTGAATGATCGGCTGCGCGCAGAAGAGGCTCGCGATCGCGCACAGGACCGAGACGATCAGCGGAATCACGGCGCCGGCGCGTACGGTGCGTGCATAACCGTTCATGTCGTTGGCGCCGATGCGTTGCGATGCGATGATGCCGAACCCGGCCGCGATGCCGAACAGGCCCGAGACCAGCGCCAGAAAGACGGCGATCGCCGAGGTCGCGCCGGCCAGAGCCGCGGCGCCGAACGTGCCGATGGCGATGGTGTCGACGATGCCGAGCAATTGGTCGGCGAGGCTTTGCACGGCAATAGGAATCGAAAGGCGCCGGAATGCGGCGCCCACGTTGCGGTGATCGACGATTAAGTGAGCGGAATCGCTCATCGCTTGCGCACGCGGTCGAGGACGGAGAAGAAGCGGTCGATCTCGTCGTCGCTCGTGTAGAAATGCGGCCCAACGCGCAGGCCGCATCCCGGGCGGTAGTCGACGAAGATGCGCTCGGCAATAAGCGCATGGTAGGCCGGTTCCGAGCCGTCGAAGTCGATTCCGATCCAGCCCGTGCGCTGCTCCGCGTCGAGCGGTGTGTTCACGCTCAGACCGCGTTCGAGCGCGAGATGCGCGATGCGCGTCGTCAGCCGGATGTTGTGCTCGCGAATGCGCGCGACGCCGATCTGCCGGATCGCGGCATGTCCGGGCTGTGCCGCGATGTAGCCGGGTATCGTCGGGGTGCCGGTTCCGAACCGGTACATGTCGTGCGCGTACCGCATCGGCGGCGGCTCGAACGCGAAGGGCGATGCGTGCGCCATCCATCCCGTCACGATCGGGCGAAAGCGTTCGCGCAAGCCCGGCTTGACATACATCCACCCGCAGCCGGGACCGCCGCACAACCATTTGTGCGAGCCGCCGCACACGACGTCCAAATCCCATTGCGTCACGTCGTAAGGATAGACGCCGGTCGTTTGATAGGCGTCGACCACCAGCAGCGCTCCGACCTCGCGGCAGCGCGCTTGAATCGTACGGATGTCGACGATCGCGCCGGAGACGTAGTAGGCGTGCGTGATCACGGCGATCGCGGTCTTTTCGGTGATCGCCTCGACGATGCGCTCGGTCGGGATCGAACGCCCGTCATCCGAGGCAACCGTTCGCAGCCGCGCGCCCAGGCGTTCCCACTCGCTCCAGATGTAGAGCAGTGACGGGAACTGCAACGACTCGACAACGATCTCGTTGCGCGCACCGCGCAGATCGAATGACGAGGCGATCGCCGCTTGCAACAGCGTGACGTTGGGCGCCAGGCACACGCTGCCGGGCACCGCGCCGACGATTGCGCCGATGCCGTCGGCGATCGCGGCGATGCGCGGCAGCCAGCGATCCCACGCCTCGGGGCCGTGAGCGGTCCATTCGTCGACGTACGCGGCCAGCGCCGCTTTCGTTTCCACCGGAGCCGCGCCCATCGAGTGACTGACCAGGTACGTCGAGTCGGCGAGCGTCGGAAAATGCTCGCGCAGGAGCGGCGCGGTCGTGGCGACGGCCTCAGGCATAGGTTCCCTTTCCAAGCAAGGTGCGCACCTGCCAGAGTTCAGGAAAGAACTTCTGATCCAGGGTGGCATTGAGGTAGTCGACGCCCGACGTGCCGCCGGTTCCGCGCATCTGCCCGATCATGCGTTCGACCATGCGCACGTGGCGTGCGCGCCACAACAAGAAGCGCTCGTCGAATTCGATCATGTCCTCTAACAACGTGTACAGATCGGTCGCGGTTGCTTCATGCGCGTAGATGTCGCGGTAGGTCTCGATCAGCTGCGCCGGCGTCTGCGTGTCATAACCGCGGCGCGTCAGCAGCGATCTGACGTGGTCATAGAGCGACGGGTCGGAGGCGCGGCGCTCCAAGCGCGCGCGTTCGGCGTCGTTGATGTCGAGCCGGGTCAGGATGCCGGTGTTCCGCAGCCCGCAGGTGAATTCGAGTTCGCGAAACTGCACCGATTGCAAACCGCTCGCGGGGTTGAGGTTGTCGCGAAATTGGTTGAATTCTTGGGGCGGCATCGTTTCGAGCACATCGACCTGTTCCACCAGGACGCGCTCGATGGTATGCATGCGGCGAAAGCGCCGGGATGCGCGCGGTACTTCGTTGCAATCGAGAGCGGCGATGGCCGAATCTATTTCGTGCAGCAGTTGCTTGAACCACAGCTCATACACTTGATGGATGACGATGAAGAGCAGCTCGTCGTGATGCTCGGGCTTGGACAGCGGATGCTGCAACGCGAGCAATCCGTCGATCTTCAGATACGACCCGTAGGTCTGCCGGTCGCTCATCGGTTATCCGGCGGCGATGCGCGCGTACTCGTCGTCGATCGTGCCGCGCAGCACGTGCCAAGCCATCCGGTAGTCGGCGGCGAGCGACGCGAGCGGTGCGCGCAGCGTTTCCGGGCGGTTCTTCTCAATGAAGAAGTGAGACGCCCAGGCCGGGCCGTACCCGGCGGCGAGCCCCGCGAGCGCGAGCCATGGCGTGCGCGTGGCGGCGGCCGCGAGGACGAGCGCGCTCCCGGCCAGCGTGCCCGCGACGTGCATCGCACGGGTGCGCGGATCGCGATGGGCCGCGAGATATCGAGGCCAAAACTCTTCGAAACGCATCCGCATGCCTTACGGGGCGCCGCGACCTTCTCCTCGAATCATCGGCCCCATGACCAGGTCCGCTGCCGCCGTCCCGGTATGCATTGCCGCGCTGCTCTGCGCATGTTCGAGCGCGACGCAGTCGGGCGGGAGCCCGCGCAGCCCGGCTGCTTCGCCACAGGTCTCGAGCGCGCTCGCCGGCTTCCCGCTCTATCCGAACAGCACGACGGAAAGCTCTCAGCCCTGGACGCAGACGGTCTCCTCGGGCACCACGGCGCTCGCATCGCAAGGAAGCGGGACCTATACGGGACATCGGGTGATCGTATCGACCAACGCGTCGTTCAACGAACTACAATCCTGGATCGACGGCCTGGACAAGAACCCGCCGAGCGGGTTTGCGAGCATGAGCGGGCAAGCCAAGACCGCGCAGGTTCATTCGACGCTGGATCGCTACGGCATCGACTTCGCCGCGTTCGAGAAGACGGAGAACGGCAAACGCGTCGGCGTCTTCGTCCTCGCCATCGATCCGGCCACGCTCACCACCCACCTGGGCGCGGGGATCGACCTCATCGAGAAGTACCGTTCGCTGCCGGAGTTTCTTCGCAAGCCGCTCGACGATCAGATCCAAGCGCGCTACGGATTCACCGGCACGCAGGCGCTCGATCCGTCGTCGCCGATCGGCGGTGCGCTCGCCGCCTACGACACGGTAAAAACAAAGAACGAACGCGCCGTCGTGCTCGTGGACGCGACGAAGGAGTAGCGTGCGCCGCATTGTCGTGCTGACGCTCGCGATCCTCTGTGCCGCGAGCGCCGGCGCATCGGCCGATGACCGATCGTATATCGGCGCGCAAGCGCTGATCGTGACCGGTGTGCACAAAGATGTCGCCGGCGCGCAATACGGGATCGGTGCCGGAGCGTTCGCTGAAGCGCTGCTCGTCTATAAGCAGTGGCAGTTGCACATCGAGGGTATTCCCGTGGTGTCGATTCCGCAACGAGCGAGCGTCGCGTACGGGCAAGCGACCCCGGCGATCGGCATCGTCGACACGGCGTTTCGCACAACCTTGGATCGCCGCATGCACCTCTTCGCGGGCATCGGAGCGGTGGTGATCAATCAGCACACGCCGCTGCCGAACATCTCGCAAGTCGTGTCGTCGCGCTTAGCCGGGGTGCGATACGAAGTGCGCTATCGCGCGGTGGCGCGCAACGGACGCATCGTCGAAGCGTTGATCGCCGCAGCGCCGCGTTTGTTCGGCAGCGATCACTTCGTGTACAGCAACGGACTTCTGCCGGTCAACAAGCCGGAAGTCGCGGCTGAAGAGGACATCGGGCTCTCGCTCGGCATTCCGCAGCGCCGGGGAGAGATGCTGTTCGGCATTCGTTCGATCAACTTCGCGGCGAAGTTCGTCAACACCGGAGAGGCGGGCGATCGCAACAACGGGTTCGGCGCGTCGTTCGAATTGCGCCGGTTTATCGGCCGCTAACGGCGATAGCCTTCAAAGGCGAGTAGCCGGCGGCGCATCGAATCGGCGCCGGCACCCTTGACGCGCCCATCGGCGCCGATCACGCGATGCGCCGGAATGAAGAGCGCGAGCGGTGTCTTGCCCATCGCCATGGCGACGCCGCGGTGCGAGAGCGGATGCGCGATCGCACGCGCGATGTCGGCATACGAGACCACCTCGCCGAATTCCAGGCGCGTCACGCACTCCCAGACCGCGCACTGAAACGGCGTGCCGGTGAAGCCGAGCGGAAGCTCGAAGCGCCGCAGCGTTCGCGCGAGATAGGCGGCCACTTGCCGCTCGGTCTCGTGCAGCAGCGCGTCTGGGGTGCGCATGACAACACTTCTCGTGCGCGAGCGTGCATGAAATGTGCTTGCCACGATGCGCTCGCCGTCGCTTTCGACGACGAGGTCGCGCCCGAACGGTGTCGCGATACGCAGCGTGGCCATTATCGGGAAGCGCGGCAGCGATTACTGCGGTGCGAGCAATTCGATGGCGCCGCGCGCGGCGAAGCGATCGCCGGCGCGCAGGCCGCCCGCAACGCGCACCTGGCCGTCGCCTTCGGCGTCAATCGTCACTCTGCGCGCGTCGAAGTGGAGATTTCCGTCCTTGTCCTTGCTCTGCACGAAGACGAGCGTGTCGCCCGATTCGGGGTCCTGCACGATGGCGCTGGCGGGGATCACCAGCCCGTCAGCGTGTCCGGTCACGATCTGCGCATCGATCGGGGTCCCGGCCGCAACTGAAGCAGGCACGCCGTCGACCGTGACAAGCGCGAGACCGGTTGCCGGATCGACGACCGGCGCGATGCCGACGACGCGGCTCTCCCAGGTCGTCGCACCCGCGCGCAGATGCACGACGGCACCGGTGCTGACGTTGGTGACGTCGCCGACGGGAACGTCGAGCGTCGCCGTTCGCGCCGTGAACGGTGCGATAGCCGCGACCGGGACCGTCGGATCGACAGTCGCGCCGGGGCGCGCGTAGACGGCGACGACCACGCCGTCGCTCGGCGCGCGCAGCGTACCGCGCGACACGTCGGTTTGCGCGAGAGCGGCACGCGCGCTCGCGGAACGCGCTTGCGCTCGCGCCGCATCGAGATTCGCCTGCGCGGTGGCGGCGTCGGCGCGATCGGCGGCGAGCGTCGCCTGCGCGGCTTCGACGTCCTTGCGGGCGGCGACACCGGCATCGAAGAGCCGCTGCTCGCGATTGAGTTGCGCGAGATCGACGTGCAGACGTGCCGAGACGCGATCGACGCGTGCGGATGCCACGTTCGCATCGGCGGCACGCAGATCGGCGTTGGCGGCGCCGGCGGCGAGCTGCTGGGACGTGGCGTCCAACTGCGCGATCGTTTGCCCGGCGCTCACGTGTTGTCCGATGGAAACGTCCACGCTAGCGAGCACGCCGCTGATCGCGAATGCGAGCTTCGTCTGCAGACCGGCGGGAGAGCCCACGCGTCCGGTGGCCCGCAGCGAGCGTTCGAGGCTTCCATCTTGTGCGACTAGGGTTGGAACGGCCGGCGTCGCCGTGGCGGCCGCTTCCTGTGGCGCGCGGCGCGTCAGCATCCACCATGTGCTCGTCGCGGCGATGGCGACGACGGCGACGATCGCAAACCAGCGGCGATTCACGGAACGATGACCTCCTCGAGAGCGTGCGCTTGCGCACGGGCGTAATCAGCGCCGAGCGCCGAGAGTGATGCCGCAATGAACGTGCGCCGTGCGTCGGTAACGTCGAGACTGGAACTAGCGCCTTCGCGATACCCGACCGCGACCGCGTTCAATTCGTCGGCGGCCTCGAGGCGTGCTTGTTGGGCCGCCGTATCGGCATCGTCGGCGGCTTGCGCGTCGCGCACGGAGGCGGATGCGATCAGCGCGAGCGTGCGCTGAAGATCGGCGAGTTGCGCACGTAGTTCGTCCAATCGCGCGCGCTCGACGTCGATGGTGCTTGCAGAGAGATTGCCGATGGGCAGGTCGAGATGCACGGTGACAGCCGATCCGTTGACCGGAATGCCGGTGTCGGTCCCATGTTGCGCGGCGACGTTGGCGGTGACGCTCGGAAGCAATCGGCGTGCTGCCGCGTCGATCGCGGCGTGCTGCGCGTCGATGGCCGCCAGCAACGAGCGCGCTTCGGGGCGCAACGCTGCCGCGCGCTTGGCCGCCTCCTCGGGGGTAGAGCCGGCGGCGGCCGGGACGCTCGGGGCCTCGGCGACCTGATCGAGTTGGTGCGGATCGACGGCGGCCTCGACCGCGAGCGCGTCGAGGGCGTCGGCTTGCACGGCACGGGCTCCGGCGAGATCGGCGCGCGCCTGCGCGAGTGCCACCGCCGCGCGCAGCAGATCCAGACGAGGCGCATCTCCGTTCTTGACGCGCGTCGCCGCTCCGTTGTAATCGTCGGTCGCAGTCGCGAGCGCCTTCGTGCGGAAATCCGTCACCGCGCGCGCTTGCAGAGCAGCAAAGTAGAGCCGGATCGTCTGCTCGCGCTCGGCGCGAACGGCGGCGTCGAAGCTGCGCTCGGCGCCGAGCAGGCTGGCCGAGGCTGCGCGTACTGCTGGCGACGTGGCGAGAATGTCGTCGAGCGAGATGGCGATGCCGACTGTTGAGAATTTTTGCTCGATCGACGTGTTCGTGTTGCTCGCCTGCACGGATTGCGAGTAGTCGCCGAAGAGATGCGGCAGCGGCGTGTGGCGCGCGAGGCTCAGTTCAGCCAGGCGTTCGCGCACGAGCGCGCGCGCTCCCGAAACGGCGGGACTGTTCTCGACAGCCCGCGTCTGCGCGTCGTTGAGCGAGAGCGCAACGAAGGTCAGTGTCGCGAACATCATGCGGAATGCACCTCGTGGCGAGGAGCCAAGGCTCCGTACAGCACCGGGATCAAGATGAGCGTGAATGCCGTTGCGGTCGAGAGTCCGCCGATGACGGCTATGGCGAGCGGCCGTTCCATCGCGGCGCCGGAACCCTGCCCGAAGGCCAGCGGCAGCAGGCCGCCGATCGCGGCAAACGTCGTCATCAAGATCGGACGCAGACGTTCGTGCGCCGCGCCGACCAGCGCGTCGGTCGTGCGCTCGCCTTGCGACGAGCGCCGGTTCGCGGCGTCAATCAGCAAGATGCCGTTCTTCACGACGATGCCGACGAGCAGCAGCAGACCCATGAACGACGAGACGTTGAACGGCGTGCGCGTGATCGTGAGAGCGAGCGCGACGCCGATGAGCGCGAGCGGGACAGCGGCGAGCACGACGACCGGCAAACGATACGAACGAAACGCCACCAGCATCACGAAGAAGACGAAGAGGACGGCGATGGCGATCACCGAGAGAAATTCGCGGAACGAATCCTGTTGCTGACGATACGCGCCGCCGATCTCGGTGCGATACCCGGGTGGCATCGCGATCCCCGCGAGTTCGCGGTTGAGTCCGTCGATGGCCGACGACAGGCTGCCCGCGAGATTGGCGGTCACGATCACTTCGCGCTGACCGTTGAGTTCGGTGATGTCGGTCGAGGTGCGATCGACTGAGGTGGTCGCTAGCAGACTGAGCGGCAGATCGGCGCCATGAAACGGCACGTCCGCGGGTGTCCCGCCCTGCGCCCCGGTGACGCCGATGCGCACCGGAACCAGCATCGTCGGCTCGGCGAGTTGGGTCGCGACCGTGCCTTGCGTCGCGGCCGAGAGCGCGCTCACGAGCGATCCCGTGTCGATACCGCTGCGCGCGAGCTGTGCAAATGACGGCGAGACGCGCGTGGTCGGATCGTCCTGAACCACACCGGAGAACGCATCGGTGATGCTCGGAATCTTGCTCATCCCATCGGAGATCTTGGTCGCAAGGCCGTTGAGCACGGTCTGATCTGGACCGGTAACGGCCACTTGAATCGGTTGCGGCGCGCCTGAGAGGTCGTTGATCAAATCCTCGATGATCTGGTGGATGTCGAGTTGGGCTGCCGGAACGGCGTTCCCGAGCGCGTCGCGCAACCGCTCGCTGATGACGTCGTAGGACGCGCGCTCGTTCAGCGGTTTGAGTTTGACGCGAATCGTTCCGTTGCGCACCGGCGTCGGCGAGAATCCGTTGGTGTCGATACCGGTGAAGCGGCCTTCGGCAACGACGGCCGGGTCGGCTTTGACGATGCGTTCCATCTTCGCCGCCGCCGCGTCGCTCTCGGCGATCGTCGTTCCGACCGGCATGACGTAGGCGATCTCGAACTGGCCTTCGTCCAACTGCGGCAAGAAATCGCTGGGCAAGATCTTCAGCAGGATGACCGTGACGATCAGCACGAGCGCGGAAAGACCGTAGACGGCGATGCGATGATTCAGCGCCCAGCGCAGGATCGGATCGTAGCGGCGCAGCGCGCGCGTAATCGACGACGGCTCGTCGTGCGGCGTGTGCGTGCGTAGCGCAAGACGCGCCAACACCGGCGTGAAGCCGACGGCGAGCGCGAGCGACACGATTAAGGCCGAAGCGAGCGTCAGTGCGAGCGAACGGAAGAATGCGCCGCTGACTCCGCTCAGAAGCGTCAACGGCAAGAAGACGACGACCGTCGCGAGCGTCGAGGCCGTCATCGGGCCGACCAGCTTACGTACGGTGGCTTCGACGACTTCGCGAATCGGCATCTCCGGCTGATCGTGCAGCGTTCGTGCGATGCCTTCCACCACGACGATCGCGTCGTCGATAATGAGTCCGACCGCGATCGCGAGACCGCCGACGCTCATGATGTTAAGCGTCTGCCCGAAGGTGTGCAACGCGAAGATCGCGATGGCGAGCGCGGCCGGGATGACGATGGCCGAGACCAGCGTGATGCGAAGATTGCGCAAGAAGAAGAAGATGACGCCGACCGCCAGCGCCGCGCCAAGCAGGATGGCGTCGCGCAAGCTGCGCTGTGAATCGACGACGAGGTCGTTCGCATCCCAGTATTGATGCAAGACGATGCCGCTCGGCAGCCGGCGCGCCAGGGCAGCCAGGCGCGACTTGACGCCCTCGCCCATACTCACTTGATCGGCGCCGGCCAGGGCGTAGAAATTCATGGCGACCCCGTGCTCGCCCGCGTATCCAAACTGTTGTGTCACCGGTGCCGTCGCGAGTTCGACCGATCCCAGCGAGGAGAGCGGTATTCCCCTGCCCTGCGCGTTGGGCACGACGATGTCGCGCAACTGTGCGGCGGTGCGTAACTGCGCGTCGACGACAAGCGCCGAGCGCTGCGAGAAGTGCTCGGCGATGCCGACGGCTTCGACGTCGTTGGCTTGTGCGACCGCATCGCCGACGTCTTTTGCGGAGATTCCGGCGGCGGCAAGCGCCGAAGGATCGAGCGTGACGTGATACTCGCGCGTGGGGCCGCCGACCAGCAGCATGCGTCCGAGGCCGGGGACGCCGTACAGCGCCGGAATGATGTTCAGTTGCGCGTACTCGCGCAGCAACGTCTGCGACACGGTCTGTGATGTCAAGGCGAACGACACAATCGGTTCGCTCTGCGGCTGCACGACGTTGGCGTCAACGTTGGTGCCGGGCGGGAGCTGCGCGCGTTCGCGAGAGATCGCTTGGTCGACGTACTGGAGATCGACCTGCGGGTCGGTCTTGGGATCGAATTCGAC
Source organism: Vulcanimicrobiota bacterium (assembly GCA_027307235.1). Lineage (GTDB taxonomy): Bacteria > Vulcanimicrobiota > Vulcanimicrobiia > Vulcanimicrobiales > Vulcanimicrobiaceae > DAHUXH01. The sequence goes on from DAHUXH010000007.1 coordinate 124,179, forward strand.
CACCCATTCCGCGCTGCCGAGCGCGGAGGTCGTCCGCACGCTTTGCGCGGATGGAAGACCGAGGAATTCGCGTTCCAGCGGCATGGTGACGGCGACGCGCACTTGCTCCGGCGGAAGATTGCCGACGTCGGCAACCACGTCGATGCGCGAGAATTTCATCTCCGGGAAAATGCTTGCCGGAGTCTGCGTATACGACGCAAGCCCCAGGACGACAAGCACGGCCACAAGGAAAATGATGGCTCGCTCGTGGCGAGTCGCGAAGGAAGCGAAATCCACGGTTTGCTAGTTAGTTCTTGTCGCTGTCGGCGCCCTGTTCAAGGCCGTTCTCGAGCACTTTTCCCGTTACCGCATCGACGCCGACTTCATGCTTGACGTTCTTGACGATCATGTCGAACGAGAAACGATACCCGCTGCCGCCTTTCTCCTGCTCGAGTTCTTCGGCGACGATCCTTGCGCCGGGAAGCGCTTTGAGCGCTATCGCGCGAGCCTGCGAGATCGTGACCTTTGCGTGCGACGCGAGGTTCATCCCCGTGTAGTGATCGGTCGCGAGTGCCGCCGAGGTCATGGAGGCGGTCAAGACCAGTGCCGCCAGCGCGTGCCTTTTGAGATTCATCATGGGGTTGATCCTAGGAAGCCAGGATGACTCTCAAATGAACTCCAGCGCTACGCTGCGGGAAGGGTGCAGGTCACCACCGCGCCATGCTCGTCGTTGGCGAGGGTGACGGCGCCGCCGGCACTTTCGACGACCGCCCGCCCGATGGCAAGTCCGAGGCCCGTTCCCGACCCCGGAGAGCGGGCCGCGTCATCTCGCCAGAACCGCTCGAAGCCGTGGAGCAGGGCGTCCGGCGTGAATCCGGCGCCGTCGTCGGAGATGTCGATGCGAATGCGATCGCCGACGCGCTCGGCCCTGCAGGTAACCGCGGTGCGCGCGAACTTCACCGCGTTGTGAACGATCGCGTTGAAGGCGCGCGTCAGTTCCTCGCCGTCGGCTCGCGTGAGCAGAGCGGGCTCGATCGCGGTGACGAGCTGCACGGAAGCGGCGGAGGCCAGCGGGACGAATCGATGCACCACCGCATTGAGCAACGACGACACGTCGGTCGTCGGCTCAAGCGAGACCGGCTTGGACTCGGCGCGAGCGGCTGCCAGCAGATCGGCGACCAAGGCTTCGATGCGATCGGCCTCGCCCAACACCGTTTTTAGCGCTGCTTGGTACTCGTGCGGCGAGCGCTGCCGCTGCAACGCGAACTCCGACTCGGCGCGCAGTACCGCCAGCGGAACGCGCAGTTCGTGCGATGCGTCGGCGGTAAAACGGCGCTGACGTTCAAAGGCGTCTTCGAGCGCGCGCTCGGCGATACGCGATCCGGCGATCATGGCGATCGCGCAGAGCACCAGCGCGGCGATCGCAAATGCGATCAGCAGGTTGCGATCGAAGAGCGCGACCCAGTTGTTGGGCCGCCACACGACGACGCTGCCGACGACGGCGTGGTCGCGCACCACCGGGACGCTGACGATTCGCACCGATCCATCGCCGGTGCCGGCATCACGAAAACGGACGTCTCGTTCATTACCTACGCCGAGAACGCCGGGTGGGATGTTCGCTTCCGACGAAAGCGCGTCGGCGCCGCGCGCGTCGAGAACCGCGCCGGACGTATTCACACCGAGCACGCTCAAGAACTGCCGGCGGTCGTCACCGTCGATGCGGATCGCGCCGTCCTTCACGTCGACGAACGCAGTTGCGGCATTGGCGGATGCGACCAAGCTAGTGTCGAGTCCGGTACGCTGCACGTGATCGATCGCAACGATCGAGGCAGCCGCGAAGACCATGAGGCTCACGAGCAGCACCAGCGCAAAGGTGACGGTCAGGCGTCGCGCTTGCAGCGGTTGTGACGGCCCCTTCATCGGTCCCCCATCCGGTAGCCGATGCCGCGCACGGTGTGCAAGAGTTGCGATTCGTTACCTTCGGCGAGCTTGGCGCGCAAGCGGCGCACGTACACGTCGATGACATTCGAGAGGCTTTCATTGCGGCGATCGAAGAGCGCATCTTCGATCATCGCGCGCGACAGCGTGCGATCCGCATTACGCATGAAGTACTCCAAGAACGAGGCTTCGCGGGCCGTGAGGCTGAGTTCGCGCGCACCGCGAAACGCGCGCCGCGCGGTCAGGTCGAAGCGAAGGTCTCCGACGCGCAATTCCGTGCGCGGCGGTTCCGGCTCGCGGCGTGCGATCGAGCGCAGACGGGCGTGCAGTTCGGCCAGGGCGAACGGCTTGCGTAGGTAGTCGTCGGCGCCCGCGTCCAGTCCGGCCACGACGTCGTCGGTGGTGTCGCGCGCGGTCAAGAGCAGCACCGGCAGCGCGATGCCGCGCGAGCGCGCGCGTTGCAGCACCGACAGCCCGTCGAGTCCCGGAAGATTAATGTCGAGCACGGCGGCATCGTACGAACCATGCTCGAGCCACGACAGGGCTTCCACACCGTTGGTGCAGCAATCGACGACATGGCCCTGCTCCGTGAGATCGCGGCGCAAGACGTCCGCTAGACGCTCATCGTCTTCGACCACGACGAGTTTCATCTCCGCAAACGTACGCCCGGCGCCATGCGAGGCCTGCTTGCTCCTCACTTCATGTGGTCGACGACCCAGCCGTAGAGTATCTGATAGAGGCGCTCGATGCGAACGGGATCGGCCGGGAAGTGATGCGCGCCGGGGATGCCGACGAAGCGCACCGGAACGTGGTTGTCCTTGAGCGCGTGATAGAGTTCGTACGATTCGGTGATCGGGACGGTCTGGTCGGAGGTGCCCGAGAAGATCAGCGTCGGAATGCGCATATTCTTCACATACGAGATCGGCGAGCCAGTGCGGTAGAGATCGGCGGTTGCCGAATCCCAGGGTCCTCCGCCCAGCGAGTCACGCGCCCAGGCCAAGTTGCCGTCGGCGGAGAGCGAGTACGTTTGCTTCCAATCGACGGCTCCGTCGGTGACGACCGCGACTCGGAAGATCGCGTGATGTGAGGCGAGCCACGTGGTCATGAATCCGCCGTAGGAATGTCCGGCGATCGCGATGCGTGACGTGTCGACGATCCCGAGTCTTTCGATGGCGGCGATGCCCGCCATCACGTCGTTCGCCGGTCCGACGCCGGGATCGCCGAAGATCGCGTGCATGTGCGCGCTGCCGAGATTATCGCTGCCGCGGTAGTCAGGCTCGAACACGATGTATCCGTGTGAGGAGAAGATCTGCCGGTCCATGCCGACTTCTTGCCCGATGAATTGCGCGCCGGAAGCTTGTTCGGGACCGCCGTGAATGTGAATGAAGAGCGGGTATTTTTTTACCGGCGTATAGCCGAGCGGGTACGTCAGCACGCCGTCGGAGACCTGACCGTCGGGGCCGGTCCAGCGCAGTTCGCGAACGCGTCCGAACTGATAGGCGGAGAGACGGGCGTTGAACGACGTGAGTTTGCGCGGTGCGGCAGCGACGGTCTTGAGCACGTAGAGTTCACTTGGTATGGTTGCATCGCTCGCGATCAGCGCGATCGTGCCGTTGCGTCCAACCGACACTTCCGAGGGGTTGAGCGCGCCGAGCGCGATGCGATGCGGCGCACCGATGAGCGGTTGCTGCCATATGCCGACGCTGATGCCGTCGTCGGCGAGCGCGAGGAACGAACGGCTGTCGGGCATCCATTCCACGTCCTGCACGTCGCGATCGATCGCGGCGCTGACGTCGCGATCATTGTTTCCGCGTGCTGAGACGGCGTAGACGTCGTTGTCGCTCAGGGGCGTCGGCCCGTGATAGGAGAGATAGGCGATCGTCGTGCCGTCAGGTGAAAACACCGGCTGATATTCGTAGTGTGTGCGTTCCGTCACCGAGCGCACCGCGCCGGTCTTCACATTCACGGTGGCGATCGTCGAGCGATCGGTGTCGGCTGCGTGTGCGTTGGCCGCGCGGGCGAAAGTGATGAAGGTGCCGTCCTGCGACCACGACGGTGCGACCGTTCCACCGACGATCGGCGGCGGATATTCGAGCACGCTCCACGAGCCGTGCGTCAAGCGGCGCGCCGTCCCGCCGTTTGCCGAGACGATCCACACGTGCGACGCAACGGCCGGTGCAGCGGTCAGATAGCCGTCGTCGTGAATGTCGAAGAGGTCGTCGTGACGCTTGATCGCGTCGGCGTTGGGCGGATCGTCCGGCGTCACGTAGGCGAACTGCTGCCCGTCGGGACTCCACACGAAGTGCTGCACGCCGTTCTTGGCTGCGGTCACCGCCTGCGGCGCGCCGCCATTCGCGGAGACCACGAAGATCTGGGCTTGTCCGTCGGAACCTTGCGCGAGATAGGCGATGCGGTCGCCCGACGGTGACCACGCCGGGGCCGAGACGCCCGCGGCAAGGTCGGTCGTCAACGCACGCGGCGTTCCCCCCGAGACGGGAATCACCATCAGCGTCTGATCGTACCGGTCATCGGCGAAATTCTGAATGCCGCGAATAAACGCGATCGTGGAACCGTCGGGTGAGACGCGCGGCGACGACAGCGAGACCAGCGACCGGAATGCCGCGAAATCGATGGGCGCGGCGGCGGCGACGCCGAGTGAGGCAAGGAATGCAAGCGCCGCCAACAGACAGACAAAGCTGCTCTTCTTCATGGTGGAGACTATCGCACCGCGCGGCATTGTCCTCGTGGCGGCATCCGCGGCGCCGAAATAAGGGTTGTGGGCGACATGCTGTTGCCCGCATCATCGTACCGCCGCGTGCCCTGGAAGAACGGCGGCGGGTTTACGTTCGAGGTCGCGCGTGACACCGAGCACGACGAGCCCGACTGGCGCCTGTCGATTGCGACCATCGAACGCGATGGCCCGTTTTCGCACTTTCCGGGCTACGATCGAACGATCGTCGTGCTGGACGGAGGCGGGATCGAGCTCGACGTGGACGGGAAGACGGCGGTGTTGCATCCGTTCGATCCATTCGCGTTTTCAGGCGACGCGAGCGCCGCATCGCGTTTGCTCGGCAGTGCGACACACGATCTCAACGTAATGACCAAACGCGCGCGCTGCTCGCATCTCGTCGAGATCGTGCGTTTGATGGAACGTTCCGGACAGCACGTCATCGACGAGGCAACGCAGCGATTCGTGTACTGCGCGGCCGGCCGCCTCATCGTCGACACGCCCGGAGCGCCAACGGCGGTTACAACCGGCGACACGCTGCGCATCGTAGAGAAGGGCCCGATCACGCTGCGCGCGGCCCAGCCGGCGGCCGCTGCGATCGTTATGCTGTTGCGATCTCCACTAGTCCAATGACGTGGCCTTGGGGATCTTCGAACAATCCGATGATCGGGCCGCCGGGAACCTGCTCGGGCCCCATCATCTTTTTGCCGCCGCGCTTTTCGATGGCAGCGAGCGTGGCCGCGACGTTCTCTACACCGATGTAGAACGTCACGTGTCCGTCATAGTCTTGCGGGCTCGTTCCGATGCCGCCGTCGATGCCAGTGCCGCCTTCGGGGCGCGCCATCGTGTAGTCCGGAAATCCGGGCCGCCGATGGGTTCGCCGATCTTCCATCCGAACGTGTCGCGATAGAAGTCGCGCAGTGCCGGTGCATCCTTGCTGACGATCTCAAAATGAACGACCGGATTTCCCATGTGCAGGCCTCCTCTTTTTTGAGCGGGTCGCGCTCGTAAAGTGTAGACTCCGCGCAAGACGTTTACAACAGATTCACGTTCGATTACGCGCGCGCTCACTGTCTGACGCTGCAACCGACCTCGGCTAGTCAGCTTGTGGCGCGAGGTCGGATCCTAATACCAGGGTCGTAGTCGCGCCGGCGACGTGCGGAAGGTCCGGCAAGAGCATGCCGAGCGCGCTCGCTGCGACGGTGCTGCCGACGATGCGGCTATGCGGTCGCTTCGGAGAATCGACGAAGGTGCTGACATTCCACCCACCGCCGCGCAACGCGCCGATGACGGCGGAGTCGAACGCAACGTTCCCGGTCGCATTCACGACCAAGACGTTATCCTGAGGCGGTTCGTGTTTGTCGAAGAGCAGGCTGCCGATGAGATGCGCCCAGTGCTCGTCGAGATAGACGACGGAGGCGTCGCCCGCCCACCCGGCGCGTCCGGGCATGGTGAACGTGCGCACGTTGTCGTCGGGAACGCCGCGATAGATCTTCATCAGTGCGGTGATCTGTGCTTGTGAGAGCGTGGTGCGAATGTTTTTACCGGCGATGTCGAGCAGATGCGGCAGCTTGGCCCACTGCTGCGGTTGTCCAACTTGCGCAAGGATGTCCTTGATCACGCGCTGCTGTCGCCGAACGCGTCCCCAATCGGATGCGGCGTCGTGACGGAAGCGAATGTACTCGAGGACTTGCCCGCCGGTCAGGTACTGCTCGCCCTTGTGAAGATGGATGTGCAGGCCGCCCGCGTTGTCGTCGTAGTTCATCGTCTCATCGACGTCGACGTTGATCCCGCCCATCGCATCGACGATCGCTTTCGCGGCGTCGGGCTGCACGGCGATCGTGCCGTCGATCGGCTGACCGATCAGTTGTGAGACGACGCGGGCCGTGCTGCTTGGGCCGCCGAGCCCAATTGCCGCGTTGATCTTGTCATGCCCGTGGCCGGGTATCGCCACCCACGAGTCGCGCGGAATCGAGACCAGCGTCGCCGTGCGCCGGTCGATGTCCAAGTGCGCCAGCAGAACGGTGTCGGACGTCCCCTCGTCGGCCTGATAGCCGAGCAGCAAGACGTTGAGCCGGTGCGATCCGAAGACCTGATCGGCGGTGCTGACGGCGATCTGATGTTCGATCGGCGCCCGCAGGGCGCGAAAGCCCGCGATAGCCAGTGTGGCCAACGCGAGGAGAGCGACGAGGAGCAGCGCTCTGCGACGTTTCATCGGGCGCAGGTTGGACCGCCGGTTTCCTATCCCCCGCCCTTCTCATCGTTCTCTAATCCACGGCGCGCGTCGTGGCAGAACCTCGCTTCGGCCGGCAGGCGGTCGCGCCTACTGCTGGACGGCGACTCCGAATGCACTCAGGATGGGGTGGGATTTGAACCCACGGAACGCTCATCGCGTTCGGCAGTTTTCAAGACTGCTCCGTTCAACCGCTCCGGCACCCATCCGCCGTCGGCCGTAGTTCCAAAGCCGTTTGGAGCCCCCTGCTCGCGGGCTGAAGAGAACGGGCCGGCGAGGTGGAACTTCTGGCGAGCGGGACATAAGGAGTAGTGACCGAGTGAGAATGAGTGTGCAACCGCATTGGTTCGTGGCGGCAATCGTCGCGGCGCTCTTGGCCGCGACCACGACCGCGTGGTCGGCCGCGGACGCCGGTGCGCCGACGACCGGCGTGGGATTTCGAGAGTTCAACGTCGTGGACCCGATCGGTGGCGGCGCAATGAGTGCGGTGGCATTCTATCCCGCGTCCGTGGCCACGGCCACGACGACGATCGGGCCATATGCGATCGCGGCAACGCGTAATGCGCGCTATCTCGGTGGTAACGGCCTGGTGGTGCTCTCGCACGGGACCGGCGGGAGCAAATGGGATCTGCACGACCTCGCCCAGGCGCTGGCGCGTGCCGGGTACGTGGTCGCGTCGGTGACGCATCCGGGCGATAACTTCAAAGATAAATCGGGCCTTGGTACGGATCGCGTGCTCATCGGCCGCGAGAGGCAGATGTCGGCGCTCATCGATCGCGTGCTCGCCGATCCGGTGCTCGGTGCGAACCTCGATCGCAAGAATATCTATGCCGGCGGTTTCTCTGCGGGCGGATACACCGCGCTCGTCTTGGCGGGTGCGCAACCAAATTTCGCGCTCTTGAACGCCTATTGCCAAACCCATGAGCACGACCCGACCTTCTGTTGGGACGGACGCGCGACCAAGGTCGGTACGAGCGGATTGCGCGCCGTTGCCGACCCGAGGGTTCGCGCGGTGATCGCGATGGCGCCAGTCGGGTTGTATTTCGATCGCGCCGGGCTGGCGAAGATCCACGTGCCTGTGCTGCTCTTCGACGGCCAAGACGACGACGTGTTGGCTCCCGCCGACAACTCGCGTCGCATAGCTTCGTTCTTAGGCCTGTCCGCGTCGCGATTCATCGTGATTCCCCGCGCGCGGCACTTCGTTTTTCTCGCACCGTGCACGTCACGAATGCGCGCGCTGGCTCCGCCGCTGTGCATCGATCCTCCCGGCGTCGATCGTGTCGCGGTTCACGCCCGCATCCAGCACGACGTCGTGCGGTTTCTTTCCGCGTTTACGAGGTGAGAACGTGTCGAAACGCGCTAGAGCGTGACCCGCAAGCCCAACAATTGGACGAGCGATTGCGACGCAGGGCGTGCGCTTGCCGAGCACGCCGGTTCAGCCGGTAGCCGGCGTGATGATGCACTGAGGATGGGGTGGGATTTGAACCGACGGAACGCTCATCGCGTTCGGCAGTTTTCAAGACTGCTCCGTTCAACCACTCCGCCACCATCCGCGTTGGCCGTCGTTCCAAGGCCGTTGAAAGCCCCTGCCCGGGAGGGGCGTGACCCGGCGGCGCGAACCGGGCGGACGTGCGCGCCGTCGGTCGCTCATTGGTTGGACTTTGCGTGGCTGCGGCAACTGCTGCGGCGGCGCTGTCCCACGTTGCGATCGACGTGGTCGGAGACTACGCTCTGCCGCACGACACGTACGACAACGTTGCTCACGGTTCTCGCGAACTGCTCGCAGCCATCGCGCTAGCGGCGGCAGCGATGCTCGCGGTGCGCGGCATTCGCAGATGCTGTGAGATTGGAGCTGCTCACCGTGGCAGCCTTCCGGCTCGGCTTCCTTCCTGGCCGTCCGCACTGCGCTTCACGCTTGCGACGGTCGGGCTCGCCGCGCTGATCGTACCGGCGATGGAGGTGCTCGACGCACGCCTGGCCGGCGTTCCGGTTGGCGGCATCGATGATGCCTTCGGCGGTTCGGTCTTCCTCGGTCTGGGCATCACCATGGCGTGCGCGACGCTCGTTGCGGTGCTCGTGTTCGGAGTCGCGCGGTGGCTCGTTTCGCATCGCGACGCGATCGCGGCCATCATCGTTACCCTCATGGCGCGCGATTCCGGGGCGCAACGAAGCGAGAAGAGACTGCGCCGTCTTTCCACAAAGCCGCGCCCGCAGCGTACCGCCCGTGCGCTGCGCCGGTGCAAACGCGGACCTCCGCATGGTGCTCGCTTTCGCCAGCATCATGTTGCCATTCGCACCGAGGGAGTCTTCCGTGTTTCTCCGTCTGTTTCACATGCCGCGAGTCGCGCTCGCGATCGTGCTGACATCTCTTTGCGCCGCGCCGGTCTGCGCGGCTTCATTCGCACCGCCCGGTGGTATTTCGGGAGTCGTTGACGACGCGGCAACCGGCCTGCCCTTGCCCAACGTCGAGGTCCGCGTCGTGCGAACGACGCAAGGCGATCGGACCGACGATGCTGGGCGCTTCACCATCGTGTCACTCGACCCCGGCAGCTATCGCCTCTCGCTGACACGAGCGGGCTATCAGCCAGCAATCTCCGAGCCTATCGCCGTCGGGGCAGCAGTGGTGCATGCAACGCTCTCGATGCACGCCGGCAGCAACGATCTGCGCGTGATTGCGGTCACCTCGGCGCGCAGCAGTGAATCGCTGCAACAAGCGAGCGCATTCACGAAAACGCTCAACGCGGAGCAGCTTGCGAGCGCGGGCATCGTGCGCGCTGCCGATGCGCTTCGTACCGAGTCCGGCGTCAACAATGGAATAACCGGCGACACCGCGTCGCTCTCCGATGACGTCAGTCTGAGCATTCACGGCATCGGTACGCTCGAAACACTCGCGGCGATCGACGGTCATCCGATCGCGTACGGCATGAAGGGTGGTTTCAACTATCAGCTCTCGGCCGTCTACCCGTACCGTGACATCGCGGTGCTCTACGGTTCGGGCGGCAGCGATCTCGTCGGCGCCAACGCCATCGGCGGCGTGGTCAATTTCCAAACGCTCGATCCGACGCCGCGCAACACGCTGCGGTTCATGCAAGGCTACGGCACCTTCGATCAACTCTCGACGAGCGTGTCGGCAACCGGCACAACCGGCCGTTTCGGCTACGCGCTCGCAGCGGGCGTCAGCAGCCTCGACGGCGCGTTTCGCAACGCCACCTTCTATCAGACCGGCGCGGCGTTCGACCAATCGGTGCAATCCGGCCCGATTCACGATCTGGGCATCTACCGCGACGATTCCCTGGCGGTGACACGCGCAAGCCTCTTCAAGCTCCAGTATACCGTCACGCCGCGCGGCACACTGACGGTGACGTCGGTCGGCGAGAACCGCTGGGTGGACAAGACCGGCAACGGCGACGGCGACTATCTCGCCTACTCGCCTGCGCTCGCATTCGGTCAGCAACTGCTCTCACAATACAACCCGGCGAATTTTCCAACGCTGGCGGCGTGTCCGAGCGGAACGTTCGTGGGAACCAACGCCAACGGTCAACCTAACGGCGTTGGACCCGACGGCAGGCCCGATGGTGGCGTCACCTGTCAAACTCCGCAACAATATGCGGCTTTCAATACCGGATGGTACGGCGCGGGGACGTCCTGGCAATCGCTGAAGCTCAACGACAACGCGCTTGACTACCGGCACCAAGGCGATCGCTCGATGGTTCACGTTGGCGTTTTCAACAGCTATTACGAAAACCTGACGGACCGCACGTTTCAGTTGCCGAATCTCGCGCCGCCGCTCGGCACGTTCCAGCCGGGCAACAACGCGAGTCGGCAGAACGTCGGCGTCAGCGAGGCCGGTGCGATCGCCAGCGATGAGCTGTTGGGGCGGAATAATGATCTTGAGTTCGGATCGTCGTACATGAACAGCGCGTACTTCACCGACAAGAACGGCCAACAAAAAGGCGCGCCGGTCATCAGCGATACCGCATTCTTCGGGCGCGACGTCTATCATCCGTGGCAGTCGCCGTTCTCCGCGTACGCAAATCTCTGGGCCAAGCACTCAACCGCGACCAACACCTCGTATGTCGATTCGCGGGTCTCGACGGTCTACGCCATCACGCCGCGCGATCGTGCGCGCATCTCGATCGGCTCGACGACGACGCAGCCGAGCCAGAACATGCTCGGCCAGCAGTTCGTCGAGGGAAACATCGGCGGCGCCGGAGGCGGTGCGCCGATTACCTGCGGCGGTCTGAACACCATTGGAAGCGCACCGTCGACGGTACTCAAACCCGAAGAGGGAGTCGATGAAGATTTCTCCTTCGTGCACCGTTGGCAAACCGATACGCAGACGCAATTGACCCTGTACAACACCAACGTCTTCGACGAACTCTTCTCGACGATCGTGCCGCTTTCGCAATCGGGCACGACCTTCATTCCCGTCGCGTACCTGGCGCAAGTGACGGCGGCCGTCGCCGGCAAGTGCGGGGCTGCGATCGCGCCCGCGCTGCTTGGTGTGACCGGAAATTTCAACGTCGGAACGCTTCGCGCGCGAGGTGCCGATCTGAGTGGACGCATTCGTGCAAGCCGTTCACTCCACGTCGACTACGACTGGGCGCTGACGTCGACCGTGCTCCTGGGCGCCAATGCTCAGGTGCTGAAGAAAAACGTCACGCTGATCGCCGGCGATCAACTTCCGCGCCTGCCGTTGCACACGTTCAGCGGTTCAGTGGACTACACGTTCGGGCATGGCCTCGATGCGAGATACACGCTCGATACCGTCTCTGTCAACAATACCAAGGCCTTGCCGGCGTACGATTACAGCAATCTGAGTTTGACCTATCCCTCTGCGCACGGCGGCGCCATCACCGCGACCGTTCTCAATCTCTTCAATCAATGGGGATCGATAGCGGGATTGCGCTATCAAGGCGTGCCGCTTCCGCTCAGCAGTCTCGCCGGTCCGTCAGCGTACGCACCGTACATCGGCGCCGGTGCTACGGAGCAGTTCGGTCTGCCGTCTCGGAGCCTCTACATCAGCTACCACACATCGCTCTAGCCGCTAGTACCATGCGTTGTAGAAGCCGAGTTGGTGTCGCTTTGGATTCTTCGAGATTTCACAGGTAGCGCTTGGCCGTGTATCCTAACGCGCGTCGCGGTTCATCGTGATTCCCCGCACGCGGAACTTCGTTTTTCTCGCACCCTGCACGTCACGAATGCGCGCGCTGGCTCCGCCGCAGTGCATCGATCCTCCGGGCGTCGATCGCGTCGCAGTTCACGCCCCCATCCAGAACGACGTCGTGCGGTTTCTCTTCGCGTTTACAAGGTGAGGACGTATTTGGCGACGTCGCGCAAGTCTTGCTTGGAGAGTTTCCAGCGAGGCATCGCGGGATCCAGCTTCATGCCGTCGTTGTCGATGCCTGTCGAAATGGCGCGCTCGAGAAGCGCAAGCGTGTACGGATGCTTCTGACCGGTGACGAGCGCGGCGTGACGCAGGTCGGCGCTCACCGCACCACCGGGCAGATGCACGCCGCCTGAACCGTCCGCTCCATGACAAGCCTCGCAGCTCGGGCGTAACGGATGCGTTGAGGCGACGATTTGGACGCCGGCTGCATCGAGGCCGGTATGGAAGATGCTGCTGCCGTTCGCGAGTGGCAACGGCGGCGCAGCCGCTGCGGGCGATGCAGACGGTGACGGCGATGACGAAGCGTTTTGTGTCGCCGTCGAACACCCGGCAAACGCGAGTATTCCGACCGAAAAGACCACTCCGAGGGCAAGACGAAAGCGGACCGGCATCAGTAGACCTCCTGTGCCGGTCCGATTGGGCAAAACCGCGATGGTTCCTAGTGTGCCGGAACGCCGGGTTCGACGGTTCCGCGGATCGTCGTCGGACTCGGAATGCCCGGTGCCGCCGGCTCGCGGTTCTTGTTGGGACCCGGATGGTGACGCAGCGGCGGAAGCTTCAGCGCTTTCTGTAGGTCGACGCCGGCGCGTCGCGCGATTTGCGTACCGTAGTCTTCGTCGCAGTGGTAGAGATGCCACACCATGCGCAATGCGATCTCCGGCGAACACGAGCGCAGATCGTTGCTGATGTTGCTCAGCAGCTCTTCGCGTTCCCATGCTTCAAAGGAACGGTAGCGGTCGCCCGCGGCCTTGTAGTCGTCGATCGTGCGTGAGAGCGGCTGGCGCACGAGGCTGCCTTGCACGGTTTCGGCGTAGTCCCGTTCGCGTTTGGGCGCTTCGCTCAAACCTCCCATCACGCTCGGCTCGTAGTTCACGTGCGGATTCTTTCCGCTCGCATCGACGAACGCTGTCATCGCTCCGTCGCGTTGATTGGTGTGTACCGGCGCGTGTGATGTGTTAATCGGCAACTGCAGATAGTTGGGACCGACGCGGTGACGATGCGTATCCGAGTATGAGAGCGTGCGGCCGAGCAGCATCTTGTCGTCGGAGAAGTCCATCCCGTCGACCAGCACACCGGTGCCGAACGCCGCCTGTTCGGTCTCCGCGAACACGTTCTCGGGATTTCGGTTGAGCACCATGTACCCTACCGGCACCTTCGGAAACTGATCCTCCGGCCACGTCTTCGTGTCGTCGAGCGGATCGAAGGACAACTCGGGGTGCTCGCCGTCGGGCATGAGCTGCACGCGAAGCTCCCATGACGGAAAGTCACCGCGTTCGATCGCGTCGTACAGATCGCGCGTTGCATGACCGACATCTTTGGCCTGCACCTCGGCAGCCTGCGCGGCGGTGAGATTGCGAACCGGCAGCTTCGGCACCCAGTGGTATTTGACGAGGAACGCCGCACCCTGATCGTTGATCCATTTGTACGTGTTGACGCCGGAGCCGATCATCTCGCGGTAGCTGGCCGGAATTCCCCACGGACTCTTCACCCACGTGATCATATGCAGCGATTCGGGCGAATTGCTCACGAAGTCGTAGAAGCGCCAGGGCTCCTCGGCATTGGTCACCGGATCAGGTTTGAACGCGTGGACCATGTCCGGAAACTTCATGGCGTCGCGAATGAAGAAGACCGGGAGGTTGTTGCCGACGAGGTCCCAGTTGCCGTCTTTCGTGTAGAACTTCACCGCGAATCCGCGCGGATCGCGCGCGGTCTCCGGCGAGCCCTTGCTCCCGACGACGGTGGAGAAGCGCACGAACACCGGCGTGCGGTAACCGGATTCGGTGATGACCTTCGCGCGTGTGTACGTGGTGGCGGGTTCGTCGCCGACGTTCCCGTACGCTTCAAAGTATCCGTGCGCGCCGGTTCCGCGCGCGTGCACGACGCGCTCGGGAATGCGCTCGCGGTCGAAATGCGTGATCTTTTCGATAAATGGGTAGTTCTCGAGCGTCGCCGGACCGCGCTCTCCGACCGTTCGCAGATTCTGGTTGTCGGAAAGCGGGTGCCCTTGACGCGTGGTCAGGGGGCGCTGTTCTTCGCTCATAGTGTCCTCTCGCACGAGTACGGCATCCATTCATCTTAGCGCGCCGCATGCACGCTCGACGAGGGCGAGAGACCTAACGCAGTGGGACGATCGCCTTAACGGCGGCGACGCGGACGCGAGCGGAACAGGATGCGCGGCTTCGGCGGTTCGACGCTTGCTTCGGGAAAGAGCGGATTGGCCGATCGATCCAGCCGCTTACCGAGCGCGTGCTCGATCTGACGGAATGCCGGTTCTTCCTCGGTTGATACGAAGGTGATCGCATCGCCGGTTGCTTTTGCGCGGGCGGTGCGCCCGATGCGGTGCAGATAATCTTCCGGGGCATTGGGGACGTCGTAGTTCACGACGTGACCCAGGTGTGCGATGTCGATGCCGCGTGCGGCGATGTCTGTCGCGACGAGCACGCGGTACTTGCCGTGCTTGAAGTTTTCGAGTGCGCGGGTGCGTTGGGCTTGCGAGCGATCGCCGTGAATCACGTCGGCGGGGACGCGATGGCGCTCGAGCGCCGCGGCCAGGCGATTGGCGCGCGCTTTCGTCCGCGTGAACGCGATCGCCGAGAAGATCGCGTTGTCTTTGAGCAGTTCGAGCAAGAGATCGGTCTTGTGTTCTTGCGGAACGGCGTAGATGGTTTGCGTCAGGGTTTCGACCGGAGCCGCTGATTGTGCGAGTTCAACGCGAACGGGATCGCGCAGCATCTCGCGCACCAGCGCCGCGATTTCTTGCGGAAGCGTCGCGGAGAAGAATAACGTCTGCCGCGTCGCCGGAAGATGTTTGAGAATGCGGCGCACGTCGGGAAGAAAACCCATGTCCAACATGCGATCGGCTTCGTCGAGGACGAGCATCGACACGTCTTGGAGACGCGCGGTGCCCTGATTGATGTGATCGAGAAGCCGGCCCGGCGTCGCGACGATGACGTCGACTCCGCGCTTGAACGTGTTGACCTGCGGGACGAAACCGACACCGCCGAAGACGGGTGCGACGCGGACGTCGGTGTACTTGGCGAGCGCCGTGAGGTGCTTGGCGATCTGCGCTGCGAGTTCGCGTGTCGGCGCGAGGATCAGCGCACGCGTTTTGCCGCGCGGCTGTTCCATGAGCGTACGCAGGATGGGCAGCCCGAACGCGGCCGATTTTCCGCTGCCGGTCTGCGCGCTTGCGAGGATGTCGCGGCCTTCGAGGGCGGGCGGGATGGAGAGCGCTTGAATCGGTGTGGGTTCGGTGAAGCGCAGATCCTGCACCGCACGGAGAAGCTCCGGCTGTAAGCCGAGATGTTCAAAAGTAGAGATGACGCAATCTTTCACGAGAGCGCGCGGCTCGATCGCATTCGAAAGATCGCGCAGGTGTGGCCTTCAGCATGGCACGGAACGGCCCGCTACGTCAAATGCTCTAGTCGCTCGCGCGCAAAAAACAGGCGCGGCCCACATCGTGAGCCGCGCCTTGAGGTGGGTGTGTTTCCCGCCTAGAGGTAGGTGTTGAACCAGCCGACGAGGCGGCGTGCGATGTCTTTCTGGTCGGCGGGTTTGCCGACGGCGTGGCCTTCGTTGGGGTAGACGACGAGCGTTGACGTCACGCCGAGCGTGCGCAGCGCATGCCAGTACTCAAACGATTGGGGTGCCGGGCATTCGAGGTCGCGTTCACCGACGACGACCAGCGTCGGCGTGCGGACGTTCTTGATGAACGTGATCGGCGCGCTGCGCGCGTAGACCGCCGGATCATCGTAGACCGACGCACCGAAGTACGGGATCATCCATTGATCGATGCCGTTTTCGCCGTAGTAGCTCAGCCAATCCGAGACGCCGGCGCCGGCGACGGCTGCTTTGAAGCGATGCGTCTGCGTGATTGCCCACATCGTCATGTAGCCCCCGTAGCTCCATCCGTAGATGCCGACGCGCTTGGAATCGATCGGCGCAACCTTCGTCGCGGCGGTGACGCCGCTGGTGATGTCGCGCAGATCGCCGTAGCCGAAGTCTTTGACGTTGGCTTGCGTGAAGCGTTCGCCTTGTCCGAAGCTGCCGCGCGGATTGGGAAGGAACACGAAGTACCCTTGGCTGAGGAGCGCGGCTTCTTGGCGTGTCGGGAAGCTCGGAAGATTCTCAGCAGCCGGGCCGCCGTGGACGACGACGACCATCGGGTAGCGTTTTCCGGCCTGGACGTTCTTCGGCGCGATCAGCCAGCCTTGAACGTGGAAGCCGTCATTGGTCCATTCGATCGACTTGGCGCCGCTCCAGAATCGCGCGGCATCTTGATTGACGGACGTGAGCGGCTGCACGTGTCCGAGCGTTCCCGCGTACACCTCGGGCGCATGCATGACGGACTGCATGACATACGCGACGTGCGTGCCGTCGTCGGCGAGTTTCGCGCCGCCGAGGATCGAGTCGGTGTTGCTGCTGACCGGCGTGAATCGGTCGGCGCCCACGTCGATTTTTGCCAGACGCATTGAACCGCTGCGATGGTAGGTCACAAACAGGGTGTGCGTGTGTCCAACCCACGCGATGCCGGCCGCTGAACCGTTGAAGTTCGGTGTGATATCGCGCTTGGCGGTGCCTTTGGGAGAAATCGTGTAGATGTCGCCGCCGGTCGAACCCTCATCGCTCATCAGGCCTTCGATGAAGGCGATCGACGAGCCGTCGGGCGACCAGCGAGGCTGCGCGATCTGGAGTTTCGGTGCGTAGATCGACGTCAGCGCGCCGCTGTGCGCATCGATCGTGCCGAGGTGCGCGATCCACCAGTTGTTGTCGCCGTCGCCGTGCGCATACGTCAGCGCCAGAGCATGACCGTCGGGAGCCCAGCTATATTCGTAGACGTACACGTCGGAGGGCGAGATCATCCGCATCGAGCCGTTCGACGGATCGAGAATCGTCAGGCGCTGCTCGTAGATCGTCGAGGAGATGACGCCGACTTGCCGTGCGCCGGGCGCGAGCGGCCCGGCTCTCCCCGGCGCGTTGTGAATATAGAGGAACGACAGCAGCTTTCCGTTGGGCGACCACGAGAGGCCTTGGATGTCGCCGGTGAGCTTCGAAACGGACTGAACGCCGCTGCCGTCGGCTGCGGCGACATACACCTGCAACTGGCCTTTGCTGCGCGCGTCGGAGAGAAACGCCACGTGCGTACCATCGGGTGACCAGACCGGGGAGCCTTCGTCGGCAAACGCGGTGCCGTCGCCGGCCGTCAGGCGCACGGGCGTTCCGCCGCCGATCGGGAGAATTTCGAGTGCGCTGTGCGGGGTCGGGTCGGTCGCGGAGCCGATGTTCCGGACGGTGTCGATGAAGGCGACCCGCGCGCCGTCGGGCGAGAGCGCGAGCCCTCCCAGGTTATGGAGCGAGTAGCTGGCGTCGAGCACCGCGTTGATGCTCGGGGATGCAGCTCCGGGAAGTGGGGCCGACAGGCATACGCATAGCGCGAATGCGGCGGCCAAAGCAATGGTACGCATGGAGCCTCCTACGGCTGCTTGGCAACACAACCCTTCGCCGGGTCATATGGCCCAACCAAGCCATGCCGCATTCAGGCTAGTCGCGGCAGGCGCGGAACGATCTGGCGGTCGAACGCATGCTGTGCAGAGGGGTGTGGGGCATGTTGGATCTCGAGGGACTGTCTGCGGACGTGCGCGCCGTCATGGAAGCGCTATGGCTGGGCGATCGGTATCGTTCACGTCTGCTCAGTAACTACGGTCACGTTCGCTACCGCGAGGCGGTCACGCGGCACGTGCGTGAGGGCGACCACCGATCGCTCTACGCCGAAGTGTCGAGCTTTCAGCCGGAGTGCGTGCAGCCCGACGCGCACGGAATTGTTCCCGACGGTTGGGCGCGCCGTCTGGTCATGCACGATTTCTTGAGTTTGTACAACTGCGCGTACGCGCGCGTGCTGCTCGAACGCGGAGAAACACATGCCATCGTGACACGCCTTGCGCCTGCCTATGTTCCGAGCGGCGATTGCCTGCGGATCGAAGGGCTGGCCGTGCCGCTCGACGTGTTGGCAAACGGTTTTCGCGGCGCGTATCTTTCCGCTCCCAATCGCAATACGCTCGCCCTCCCGATGGGGCCGCAGTGTCGTCACGGTATTCGGCGCCTGTCCGAAGATGAGTCGTCGCGTACGTTTCGCGAGCACTCCGTACGCTTGGTGAAGTTTCGTGATTACGGTATTCCAAGGCCGATGTTTTAACGGCTTCTTGACCGCTTTCTTACGATGAATTAAGCAGAAGCGCGAGTTTTCACTCGCGCCGTTCTTTTTCACATGGCCCGTCCGAACATGAATGAGTTAGCTCATATGGGCTAACTCGTTTATGTCGCCGTCAAGGCGACGGAAAGGGTGAAATTGCCATGTGCGTTCGTCGCATCATCGGTGCTCTCGCGCTGCTCTGCCTGGGGCTTGCGGGTTGTCACACCGCCGGGAAACCGCTCAGCCCGGCGATTCCGGTCCGCAGCGCCGAGGATTCCGGAGGTGTGATGCCGGGTAAGTAGCGCTCCTATGATTGCGGCGGCGGGTCTTGGAGGCTCGCCGCCCTAATCAATGGCGATCATGTCGCCTCGGGCCAGTTCAACTCGTTCGCGCGGTTGGTACGCGCAGATGCTCAGCGAGTTTGCGCAAGCGCGATGGAGCACCGCCGCCGCCACCTACGACGGGGCGTTGGCCGAAGGTCTGAAACCGGCCCCGGATGCGATTTTGCTGCGCGCCCGCATCCTCTTGAAGCTCGATGAGAAGAAGGCGGTGCCGTTTCTGCTTGCGCACCGTTTCGAGCATGCGCCGCTGCGCGAGCGGGCGACGAGGTCGATGTATTTGGGCATGGCGTACGCCCGGATGCGCGACTTTGCCGAAGCGGACCGGCACTTCTCCGAGGCGGCATCGCATGCCGGCGACGCGCGTTTTCGCTCGGAACTTGCGTATCAGCGGGCGCGACGGCACCTCTTACACGGCGACACGCTCGGCGCATGGCATTGGCATGAAGCGGCGAGCGCCGATCGTTCGCTTGCAGGAAGAATTCGCAGCGAGCAACTGCGTTCGTTCATCCTTGCTCAGGAGGAGCGATACGTCGACCAGGCGCGCAGTGTCGTTGCCGTCCTCGACGCAATCGGAAACAAGCGCGACGATTTTCTCGAGGAATGGTGCACGTGCGTTCACACGCTTGCCGTCCTTGCCCGCGAGTTGCCGCTCTTTGATTTCGCCGAGCGAGCGCAGCGCGAGCTCGACGCCGGCGAGGCGTGGCCGGACGATTTCCGCACCAGCTGGTTTCAAGCGCTCAAAGCCGTCGGATGGTGCAAGGCCCTGCAAGGCGATAGTCTCAACGCCTTTCGTTACCTGCGCCGAGCGCAGAGCGTCGCGCCGAGTGTGGTGTGGACCGCCATGGTCCATCTCGACCGTGCGCACTTCGCGCGAACGATTCGTGAGGAGCAGTGGGCTGACAACGAAGTTGCCGCCGCCGAGGAGATCGCGGCGTCGATCGATTGGGAGGCCACCGGCGGCGAAGAACGAGTCGCGTTGCTCTTGCTGGCCGAGTCGGTCTCGCCGATCGATCCGGCGCGCGGCACCTTTTATGTGGCGCGTTACAGCAATCTCGGTGCGGTCCGTTCGAATCTCCACCACTTCGCGTTCGATCACCGGATGGAGGCGCTCGCCGCCTACGCGACCGGCATCGTCAAGCGCGCCAATGGGAATGCGACCGCGGCGGAAGAGTCGTTTCGCACCGCCTGGACCATCTTCGATCGCATCGGCTACGCCTGGCGCGCCGGACGCGCAGCCTTGCGCTTATTTGAAACGACCGGCAAGAGCCGGTGGGCGCACCTGGCTGAAGACAAGTTCGAGCCGTACGCGAAGTCATGGCTGGCCGATGAATGGCGGCGCAGCATGGAACAGCCGGACCGGGACGAGTCTCCGCGGCTGACGCCCATGCAAGAACGGATCTTCCGGTTGATCTGCGCCGGGCACTCGACCGATGCCATTGCACGCGAGTTGCGCCGCAGTCATCATACCGTCCGCAATCATCTCAAGCTGGTCTTCAAAGCATTCGGCGTGAACAGCCGCTCCGCGCTGGTCGCACACGCCGCGCGCCGCGGCTTGATCGACTGACGAAGCATCCATCCCCTGCGCGCCTTCACGCAATCCGCGTAAGATCAACGGAAAACTCACACCTCGAACATAGCCCAGGGAAAGCGCTGATTTTCGCCAGGCCGAGGCGCGAAGAGCCGAAGTGTACTACGGTACACGAGGCCCTTCGCAACGACGGCATGGCGTAAATCAGCGCTTTCCCTTTCGGCCTAGGGGGAGCGGGTCTTCAGCCTAGCATCTCAGCGCATCCGAATCTCGTGAGCGTATTCCGTCACCGGCTACGATGACGGCACCAAACCACTCACGAGGAGGCTACAGAGCATGCTTTCGGTATTTCGCTCGATCGCCACGCGCTCAACCGCCGGGATGATCTGTTCGCACTACCGTGCGCTCGGAGCTTCATGCAGCTAACCCTTCCCAGCGGACCGAGCGTTCGCGGTATCCGCCCTGAGCTGCGCTTTGGACTGCTCCTTGCTGACTTGTTCATTTGCGTCGGAACCGTTTTTCTCGCGCCGGAGGTGGGCGACATCCACACGATGGGGCCCTACCAGTTGCTGTTCCTGGCCGGGCTGCTCTTCTTGTCCGGTGCGTACATCCAATTTCGCTATGAAAGTGCGCGCACGTTCGATCTGCACGACGTGCTGCGGCTGTTGTTCGGGGCGCTGGCCGGCGTTGCGCTCGCCTTTGCGTTCGTATGGTGGATTCCGAGCCCGCTCTTGCATGCATCCGGTCGTATTGTCGTCATCGCCGCCATGGCGGCATTCATCGCGCGCATGTTCCTGCGGATCGGTTTGGTGCTGCTGCGTAAGCGCATCCTCAACCATCGCCCGGATGCCCAGCGTATCATTGTGGTCGGCGTCGGCATGTCCGCATTCTCATTGATTCGCGAGATTCAAGAAGACCGGAACATGATGATGCTCTCGGTCGTCGGCTGTGTCGACGACGGTATCGCGGTCAAGCGTGTCGACGGAGTACGCATCCTGGGCAAGGTCGATGACCTGCCGGCGCTGATCGCTCGTCATCGCGTCGACTCGGTCGTGGTCGCGATTCCGGCGGCACCGCTTCAGTTGATCAATCACATCAAAGAATTGTGCAAGTCGTCGCGCGCTCCCAACGGGAGCCCGCCGACCGTCAAGGTAGTTCCTGACGCGTCGCAGTTGCTCAGCGACAACGTGACGATCTCACGCATTCGCGACATCAGATTGGAAGACGTCCTCTCGCGCGAGCCGGTGGTCGTCGACACCGCCGCGTTGCGGCCGCATCTGGAGAACGAGGTCGTGCTGGTCACCGGCGCGGGCGGTTCGATCGGCAGCGAACTCTGCCGGCAGATCGCAACCTTCAATCCGAAGCTCTTGGTGCTGCTCGGGCACGGCGAGAACAGTCTGTTCGCAATCGAGGGCGAACTGCGCACGAAGTATCATTTCACGCGTACGCGCATGGCACTCGCGGACGTCGCCGACGGCCCGGCGATTCGCAGCATCTTCGGCCGCTTCCGGCCGCGCGTCGTCTTCCATGCGGCGGCACACAAGCACGTTCCGATTCTCGAAGACAACATCTGCGAAGCCGTTCGCAACAACATCTTCGGGACACGCACGGTCGCACTTGCCGCTTCCGCGGCCGGGGTTGCGAAGTTTGTCTTGCTCTCGACCGACAAGGCGGTCAATCCGACCAGCGTCATGGGCGCGACCAAACGGATGGCCGAGTTGCTGTGCCAGTCGTTTGCCGGCGGAAGCAGCACCGAGTTCGTCACCGTTCGGTTCGGCAACGTTCTTGGCAGCCGCGGCAGCGTCGTTCCGATCTTCAAGGAGCAAGTCGCTAGCGGCGGACCCGTCACGATCACCCACCGCGAGATGAAGCGTTACTTCATGACCATCCCCGAAGCCGTGTCATTGGTCTTGCAGGCGATGTCGATGGGACGCGACGGCGAGGTGCTCGTGCTCGACATGGGCCAGCCGATCAAGATCATCGATCTCGCCGAGAGCATCATTCGTCTGTCGGGCTTCGAGCCGTACCGCGACATCGGCATCGTCGAAACGGCCATGCGGCCGGGTGAAAAACTCTTCGAAGAGATTCTCACCGACTCAGAAGATTTCTCTCGGACCAGTCACCAGCGGCTATTTATCGCCAAACAAGATCGCCTCGACTATTCACGTCTGGGCTTCGGACTCAAACGTTTGGCGCGCTCGGTGACCGCCTCCGACTGGCGCACCACGCTTGCGATTATTCGCGAGTTCGTTCCGGAGTATCAACCCGAACGCGCGCCGGAGCACCTTATCACCACGCTATCCTCATAAGGGAGCACCTCGTGCAGCTTCTCGAATCCCCGTCTCTCCGCGAAAACGTCCTCAAACGGAAGTTCACGGATCGCTCTGCCCTGATCGGCGTCGTCGGCATCGGCTATGTCGGGCTGCCGCTCGCCGTGGAAAAATCCAAAGTCGGCTTCACCGTCATCGGCTACGATCGCAACCCGATTCGCGTCGATCAAGTCAACCAGGGACTCAACTACATTCGCGACGTCGACGATCAAGAACTGGCCGCCGTCGTCGATTCGGGCAAGCTCTCGGCGACGGCGGACGTCGCGTCGCTCGGCAAGTGCGACGCGATCGTGATCTGCGTGCCGACGCCGCTGACGGCGCACTACGATCCCGACATCTCCTACATCACGTCGGTCGCGGAGCAGATCGCCCAGCAGTTGCGCCCTGGGCAGTTGATCTGCCTGGAGAGCACCACCTATCCCGGCACCACCGAAGAAATCTTGCTTCCGATTCTCTCGAAGACGGGTTTGGTCGTCGGCGAGGACTTCTTTCTCTGCTTCTCGCCCGAACGTGTCGACCCGGGCAACCAGCGCTACACGACCAAGAACACCAACAAGGTCGTCGGCGGCATGACGCCGGCCTGCACGGACGTCGCGAAGTGCTTCTACGAACAAACCATTCTCAACGTGCTCACCGTGTCGTCGCCGCGCGTGGCCGAGATGACCAAGGTGTTCGAAAACACATTCCGCGCGGTCAACATTGCGCTCGTCAATGAGATGGCGATGCTGTGCGATCGCGTGGGCATCGACATCTGGGAAGTCGTCGAAGCGGCCTCGACCAAGCCGTTCGGCATCATGCGCTTCGACCCGGGACCCGGTGTCGGCGGGCATTGCATCCCGCTCGACCCGTTTTACCTCGCCTGGAAGGCCCGCGAATACGACTTCCACATGCGCTTCATCGAACTTGCGGGCGAGATCAACGTCGGCATGCCGTACTTCGTGTGCGAAAAGGTGGTCAAGACCCTCAACCGGACGAGCCGTTCGATCAAGGGCGCCGAGATACTGGTGCTGGGTGTGGCCTACAAGCACGACATCGAGGATTGTCGTGAGTCACCCGCGCTGAAGGTCATCGAACTGCTCGATCGGGACGGCGCCCACGTCGAGTATCACGACCCGTACGTGCCAAGCTTCATCGATCACCACGGCCGGCAGTGGCATTCGGTGCCGCTCTCGCGCGACGCCTTGGAGCGAGCCGATTGCGTCGTGATCCTTACCGATCACTCGCCGGTCGACTACGATCTTGTCGTGCGCAGCGCGCGCTCGATCGTCGATACGCGCAACGCCACCCGGAACGTGAGCGGCGATTGCAGCAACGTGGTGCTGCTGTGATCGGCCGTCGCCCACGCATCGGGGTCATCGGCGCCGGACGCTGGGGAATGAACATCATTCGCAACTGCGCGGAACTAGGCGTTCTCGAAGCGGTTTGCGATGGCGACCTGCATCCGCTGGAACAGATTCGAACGCGCTATGAAGGCGTTCGGCTCTTCTGCGATCCTGAATCGATGTTGGCGCTTGGGCACGTGGATGCGGTCATCGTGGCCGCTCCTGCGCAGCTGCACGCAGCACTCGCGCTGCAAGCGATCGCGGCGGGGAAACACGTGTTCGTCGAGAAACCGCTGGCGCTCGGCACCGACGACGCACGCGACATCGTCGACGCAGCGCGCGCCGCCGGCCTGACGCTATTCGTCGGCCATCTGCTGATGTATCATCCGGCGATCCATCGCTTGCGTGAGTTGATCGCGGCGGGAGCGATCGGCACCGTGCGCCACTTTCGCTCGCGGCGCGCGAGCTGGGGACGTCTGCGTTCGTATGAAGATGCGTGGTGGAGCTTCGCGCCGCACGACGTCGCCGTGCTGCTGTCGATTTTCGATGAACGTCCGGTCGGCGCCACGCATGCCCGCTGGAGTTGCGTTCAAGACAACATCGGCGATTTTGCGTACGCCGATTTCAGTTTTCCGTCGGGGCGCGGCGCGCACGTTGAAGTCACCTGGCTCGATCCGCAAAAGAACGCGCGTATCGACGTCTTCGGTTCGAGCGGCGTGCTGACGTTCGTCGACGCCGGAGAATCGGCAACCCTGACGCTGACCCCGTGCGGTGACGGGATCGGCCGGCGCGGTAATCCGGAGTTGTGGCGCCGGGACGCCCAGCCGCAAGAGATTCCCGCCGGCGAGCCGCTGCGACTGGAGATCGACGCGTTCTGCCGCGCTGTGCGTAGCGGAAAGCCGTCGCTCACCGACGGTACCGAGGGACTCGACGTGGTGCGCGCGCTCGCGCTCACCTATCCGGAGCACCACTCTGCGTCGCGGGTTCGATTGGAGGCTTTGGTATGACCATGGTTGAGCAGCACCTGCCGCCGTATTTTGCGCACGAATCGGCGTACATCGACGAACCGTGTGAGATCGGCGGCGGAACCAAGATTTGGCACTTCTCGCATGTCATGAAGAACAGCCGCATCGGGCGAAACTGCACGATCGGCCAGAACGTGATGATCGGTCCAAGCGTGCGCATCGGCAACAACGTGAAAATACAGAACAACGTCTCGGTGTATGATGGCGTCGAACTCGAAGACGACGTGTTTTGCGGACCCAGCATGGTGTTCACTAACGTCACGACGCCGCGATCCGGCACGCCGCGCAACACGCCGGCTGATTTTGCGCCGACGCTTGTCAAGCGCGGCGCGACGATCGGTGCGAATGCGACCATCGTCTGCGGAACGACCATCGGTGAATTTGGATTCGTGGGTGCGGGGGCGGTCGTCACGCATGATGTCCCCGCCTATGCCATGGTCTACGGAAACCCCGCGCGCATTCATGGGTACGCCTGCGAATGCGGTGCCGCGCTGCGCTTTGATTTCGGGGTCGCACGCTGCGAGACGTGCCACCGCACGTATCTCAAACGAGAAGATGTCGTTGAAAGGATCGGAGTATGATTCCCATCTTGGACCTCACCCGTCAATATCGGTTTCTCAAGAGGGAACTCGACGAAGCCATTGCGGACGTGCTGGCGAGTGGTCAATACATCAACGGCCCGAACGTCGTCGCGTTCGAGACGGAGATGGCCCGGTATATCGGCACCGAACATGCGGTCGCGCTGAACTCCGGCACCGACGCGCTGCATCTGGCGCTGCGCGCGCTCGACATCGGCCCCGGCGACGAAGTGATCACGACGCCGTTCACGTTCGTCGCCACGACCGAGGCGATCGGCATGGTTGGCGCGACGCCGGTCTTCGTCGACATCGATCCGCTCACATACAATCTGGATCCGGCTGAGATCGCAGCCGCGATCTCCCCGCGCACGCGTGCGATCTTGCCGGTGCATCTGTACGGCCTTCCGGCGGCGATGGATGAGATCATGGTCATCGCCGGACGCCATCATCTGGCCGTCGTCGAGGATTGCGCGCAAGCCATCGGAGCGCGTATCGACCACCGGCGCGTCGGATCGATCGGGACGATTGGCGCCTTCAGTTTCTTTCCGTCGAAGAACTTGGGTGCGTACGGCGACGGCGGCATGGTCACGACCAGCGACGCCGGCTTGGCGATGCGGATTCGCGCGCTGCGTAGCCACGGCGGGCAGGTCAAGTACCATCACGACGAGCTCGGCGTCAACAGCCGCCTGGACGAGATTCAGGCCGCCATCCTGCGCGTGAAGCTGCCCTACCTGGACGAATGGATCACGGGGCGGCGCGCCAACGCCGCGTGCTACAACGTCGCGCTTGACGCGTTGGAATCGGTCGACACACCGTACGAACCGGCCAATACGCAACACGTCTACCATCAGTACACGGTTCGCGTTCATGCCGACCGCGATCACATCGCCGCGCGGTTGCGCGATCGCGGGATTCAGACGATGGTCTACTATCCGATTCCGCTGCATCTGCAGAAGGTTCATGGCGAACTCGGATACGGTTTCGGCGATTTCCCGCAAGCAGAGCGCGCGGCGAGCGAGGTCTTGTCGTTGCCGATGTATCCCGAGTTGGACGACGACGACCGTCAGAACGTGGTCGACGCGCTCAACGACGCGCTCTCGCTCGCGCATTCATGACGATGCGCGTTCTCAGCGTGGTCGGTGCGCGCCCGCAGTTCGTCAAAGCTGCGCTGCTCAGTGCGGAGTTCGCGCGCCAAGGGATGGAAGAGGTGCTCGTCCACACCGGTCAGCACTACGACCCGTCGATGTCCGACGTCTTCTTCAGTGAACTGGAGTTGCCCGAGCCGCGTTACCGTCTCGGCGTCGGGTCGGCCAACCACGGCGCGCAAACCGGCGAGATGATGAAGCGCCTGGAGGCCGTGGTGTTGGCTGAAAAACCGGATTCGATCGTCGTCTACGGCGATACCAACACCACGCTTGCGGGTGCGCTGGTCGGCTCGAAGTTGACGATTCCGACCGCGCATGTCGAGGCCGGGCTGCGTTCATTCAATCGGGCCATGCCCGAAGAGATCAATCGCGTCGTCGCCGACCACGTCTGCGATCTGCTCTTCGCGCCGAGTCTGCACGCCGCGCAGCAGCTGGCGAGCGAAGGCGTCACCAAAGGCGTTCACGTCGTCGGGGACCTCATGATCGACTTGGTCGTGAACGTCGCGCGCACGCTGCCGGCGCGCCCCGCGATTCTGGACCGATTCGGCGTGCAGCCGCGCGCCTATGGTGTCGCCACGATTCATCGGGCAGCCAACACCGACGACCACTCGCGGTTTGCGCAACTGATTGAAGGGCTGCGCCGCATCGACATGCCGATCGTCTTCGCGGTGCATCCGCGCACGCAGGCGCTCGCCACCGCGCACGGTGTCGGCACCGGCGACAACATCATCGTGAGCGCTCCGCTCTCCTACGGCGAGATGATCGCGCTGATGAGCCGTGCGGCGATGATCTTCACCGACTCCGGCGGCATGCAGAAGGAAGCCTTTGCGTTACGCGTGCCGTGCACGACGCTGCGTGAGGAGACGGAATGGCTCGACACGCTCGAGGACGGTTGGAATGCGCTTGCGGGATGCGATCCGGCGAAGATCGTCGCTTCGGTGCGGCGCGTCATGCCGATGCGTCAGAACAAGCCCCTCGCCGCAGGTGATGCGGCACGTCAGATCGTCACCGTGCTGCAACGCCACCCGACGGTAGCGGAGATGGCGCTCGCGTGAGCGCCGCCGCCGGATTCACCGCCTCGTCGAGACGTTCGGAGAAGCGCTGCGCCAGATCGAGTGCGGTTGGAAGACCGGCTGCATCCGGTGCACGTTCATACATCCCCGCACGATAGCTCGCATGCGCGGCGCGCACGTTTCTGATCGCTTCGTCCACGCTCGATGCGAACCAGCCCAGACCGCGCCCTTCGATAAGCTCGCGTAAGGCGCTATTGGGCGGCCCGAACGCGAGAATCGGGCGGCGAGCTCCCATGTACTCGAGAAATTTGCTGCCGAGTTCGTGACCGGTCGAGCGGTCCATGTTGAGAAAGATCAACAAGGCCGCCGACTCGCGCTGCGCCCGCAACGCAAGCGGCCGCAGCACGACGCCGTGCTGCTCCACGATGGAGCCGACGCCCAGTTGGTGCGCGCAGGTGACGACGTTGTCGCTGTTCGCACCATAGAAGTGGACGCGCGCCGCGAGGCCGGCCGCTTCGCCGCCTTCGCGCAATGCCGACAGCGCGGTGAAGAGCATCTCCGGGCTGCGTTGCCCGTCGTACATCGATCCGGTGTAGCACAGATCGAAACCCGACGGGGAGACGTCGCCGAGTGCGTCCCACTCCGCGCTGTCGTATGCGTTGGGGATGACGTGCACGTCGGAGCGCCGGTGAAAGGCGCGCAACTGCGCGGCGATCGGTTCGGAGATCGTCGTGATCGTCGCGGCGCGCGCGATCAGCCGTCGCTCGCAGAGTTCCTCGAGTGCTTTTCGCACCGGTCCGCGCCGCACGTAGGCGTTGCCCGCCCATGGGTCGCGATAGTCGGCGATCCAGGGAAGACCGGAGACCCCCGCGAGCAACCCGCCGATGACGTGCGCCGAAGCGGGCATCGCCGTGCTGACGATCGCATCGAAACGTTCGTTGCGCAAAACGGCGGCGCCGCGAGCGAGCGCGTGCGGAATCCAGGGCGCGGTGCGATCAGGAAAGAGCAGCATCTCCTTCGCGCCACGCAGCATGCGCCGCAGCATCGCATGGTCCGGCGTGCCGCGCTCCGCGATCGAATCGCGAACGCGGCGCTCGAAGCTCGATCCCACGTGCCCGGTCGTGATCAAGCGCGCGGGAAAGGACGGCTGCGTGCAGGTCGCGGTCAGGCTGGTCACGTTCCAACCGAATCTGGGCAGGTATCGCGCGAGGAACCCGGGGCGCTGCGCACCCGGCGAGGGTTCCGGCGGAAAGACGTACGTGATCAGGAGCACGTGCTTCATTACCGCTAGTGTACGCCTGCGGCGGCGCGGCTTCCGCAGGCCGTTGGACCTCGATCGTTGGGACCTTTCACAGTCGCCCTTTCCGCCGCGTTCTGCGACCATCGCGGTGAAGAGCATGAGCCATCGCAAGAAGAAGGTCGCGCATCTCACCTCGGTGCACACGCCTGCCGACACGCGCATCACGTTTCGCGAATGCGCGACGCTGGCGCTTGCGGGCTACGAAGTCGTGCTCATCGCGCCCGGTGCGGCCGGCGATCTTCCGCGCGGCGTGCGCTTGCGCAGCGTCGCTCCGGCGCGCACGCGTTTCGAGCGCATGACGCGAACGATGTGGCGTATCTATCGTGCAGCTCTCGACGAACGCGCCGACGTCTACCATTTCCACGACCCGGAACTGATCGCGGTCGGTCTTGCGCTGCGTGCGCGCGGCGCGCGCGTCATCTTCGACGTGCATGAAGACATCCCAGTGGACATCCGCTACAAGAACTGGATTCCGGCGTGGCTGCGCCCGATGATCGCCGCCGGATCGCGCATCGCGCTGCACGCCGTACAAGGGTGGTACAGCGCGATCGTCACCGCAACGCCCGCCATCGCGCGGAATTTTCCGCGCGGCCGCACCGTCGTCGTGTGCAATTATCCGTCGCTCGAAGAGCTGCGCGCCGGCGAATCGGACTTCGAAAAACGGCCTCGCGCTGTCGCGTACCTAGGCAATATCACGGCGTTGCGCGGCGCGGCCGAGATGGTCGCGGCGCTGACGTCGGCGCAGATGGCGCCCGACATCCGCCTGATGCTGGCGGGCCGCTTCGAAGACGACGAGCTGGAACAGCGCCTGCGCGCGCTGCCGGCATGGCGTCATGTCGAGTTCAGCGGATGGTGCGCTCGCTCGAACGTGCCGCGCCTGTTGAGCAGCGTGCGCGCCGGGCTGCTGGTGCTGCAGCCGGCATCGAGTTTCGAGGACTCGATGCCGACCAAACTCTACGAATATTTGGGCGCCGGTCTTCCGGTGGTGGTCTCGCGTTCGTTGAATTGCAGTGCGATCGTGCATGAGTTCGACTGCGGACTGGCGGTCGATCCATGCGACGTCGACGCGATCGCGCAGGCGGTGACGTTTTTGGTGAATCATCCGGACGCGGCGCAAGCCATGGGCGCCCGAGGACGGCGCTTCGTGATGGAACGCTGCCAATGGAACAACGAGGCGAAGAAGTTGACGCAGCTCTACGCCGAGATCGCGTGAGCATCACCGCGGTCGTCGCGACCTTCAACGAAGTCGCGCACATCGGCCGTTGTCTCGACGGGTTGCTCTCGCAACACGGGCTCGACGAAGAACTCGAGATTCTCGTTATCGACGGCATGAGCACCGACGGCACCGCGCATGTGGTGCGCGGGTTCGCGGAGTTCGGCAGCAAGATCCGGCTCTTGGAAAACCCGTACCGCTTGCAAGTTCACGCATGGAACATGGCGCTGCGCGAGGCGCGCGGAGAGTATTTTGCCATGATCCTGGCGCACGCCGACTATAGCCCGACCTACTTCGCTTCGTGCTTGGACGTGATGCGGCGCACCGGCGCCGGCGCGGTCGGCGGGGTGCAACGGTCGCACGGGGAGGGCGCGCTCGGCCGCGCGATCGCCTGGTGCATGTCGTCGTCATTCGGGGTGGGCAACGCGCGCTTCCGCTTCGCGCAGCAAGAAGAGGAAAGCGACACCGTCTTCAGCATCTTCACCCGCTGCGCGACGCTGCGGGACGTCGGCGGGTATGACGAGCGCATTCCGTTTGACGAGGATGCCGACCTCAACTACCGGCTGCGGCGCATCGGCGTGAAATTGGTGGTCTCGCCGCGCATCGGCGTGCGCTATCACGTACGCCATTCGCTGCGTGCGCTCGCGCTGCAGATGTTCCGCTATGGCTACTGGCGACGCTTCACGCAGATCAAGCACGGAGAGCGCGTTCCGCTGCGGGTGTATGCACCGGCAGTGCTGGTTGCGGGACTCGTGCTCTCGGCGGCGGCGGCGTTCACGCCGCTGCGTGCGTTCGCTGCGATCGTGCCGCTGCTCTACGCGCTCTTCGTCGCCGCGGCGGTCGTGCGGGCGTGGAAAGCGCTGCACGCGCTTGCCCTGCTCGTGCCTGCGGTGCTGGTGACCATGCACCTGGCGTACGGCATCGGGTGGTGGAACGGCTTGTTCAGGCTTGGTCGATGGCCTCGCGATAGACGCGCTCGTATCCCTGCGCGTTGATGGCCCACGTCAGATGCTCGCGCGCATAGGCGCGAGCATTGGAACCGATCGCTTCGCGCAGACCACAGTCGCGTCGCAGTTCTTCGAGTGCGCTTGCGAGGGCGGTGACGTCGCCGGGCTCGATCAACATGCCGGTCGTGCGGTGCGTGATAATCTCCGGAATGCCGCCGACGGTCGAGGCGATCACCGCGCGGCCGGCCAGCATCGCCTCGCAGATGACGTTGGGCATGCCTTCGTTGTACGAGGGCAGCACGACGACGTCGGCGGCGCTGAACAACGCGGCAACGCCCTCTTGATCGAGCGATCCCAGCAGTCGAAGGTCGACGCCGCGCTCGCGTGCGTAATCGGCCAACATCGTCGCTTGCGGACCGCTGCCCGCGAGCGCGATGACCGGACGGTTGCACGGCTCCATCATCGACGCTGCCGACACCAGATCGAACACGCCTTTGGTGCGTACGATGTTTCCGGCAAACGCTGCCACGAAGCGATCGCAGGGCAGATCGAAGCGTTCGCGTACGTCGCGTGCGTCGCGCGGATGAAACACGCGCTCGTCCGCGCCGTTCATGACGATCGTAACGTCACGTTCCTCGATCTCCTGCACGCGCCGCCGAATGAAATCGCTGACGGCGGTGACGCGCGTCGCCTTGGCGATCGCTTCCGACGCGGCCCGGCGCAGTCCGTTGCGGTGCAGCGGCCACCGGTAGGCGTCGCTGCCGTGAGCCGTGACGACCGTCGGCACATGCTGCCGCACCGCGACGTGTCCGCACGGGAGCAAGAAATTGGCGTGAAGCACGTCGGGGCGGAAGCATTCGATCTCGCGCGCGAGCGCGCGGTCGACCTGCATGGGCAGATATTCCAGACCGATCATGCGCGGCGGCACGATCGCTCGAATGGTGCGCACCGCGATGCCTTGGACCTCTTCGAAGGGCGGCACCGCACGATACGCGCGCCACTTCGCTCCGATCGGCGGTGCGTGCGGGACGATGCGAACGACTTCGACCTCGTGACCGCGCTCCCGCAGCGCCTGCGCGCTGCGTAGAATGAAGATGCCCGCGGTCGGCGACTCTTTGGATGG
Source organism: Vulcanimicrobiota bacterium (assembly GCA_027307235.1). Taxonomy (GTDB): domain Bacteria; phylum Vulcanimicrobiota; class Vulcanimicrobiia; order Vulcanimicrobiales; family Vulcanimicrobiaceae; genus DAHUXH01. The sequence continues at coordinate 156,501 of DAHUXH010000007.1, forward strand.
AAAATCTTTGGGAAAGATGAGGATGCGCATCACTTGAAGGCGATCACGCCCTGCAGCGGTTGAAGTGTCGAAGGCGGCGCGACGTCGTCGACGGAGACCGTTCCACCATCGAAGATGCCCGACCCGTGCAGCGTCAACGTGCGCGAGTAGCCGGTCAACGGAGCCGCGCGCGTCGCGGAACTGTCGGGGTTGACGGCGGCAATGCAGCCGCCCTGCGCGCGACCGTTGATGAAACACGCGCGATACGCGCGCGCGTAGATGCCCGACGGCATGCGCAGCGCATCGACGCTGGCGACGTCGCGCCGGATCGGATCGCGCGCGACGAGCAGGCTTTCGGGCATGACGTGACCGCCCGAAGCGGTGTGGTAATACTCCCACAGCACGCTCGTGTCCAGATCGTAGCTCAACAGGAACGAGGCGTACACGAACATGCGCGACGCGTCGGCTTGCTCTGCTGGCGTGAGGTCCCGGCCGTAACAGAAGAAATACTTGCGTTCGCGCGCCATGCGCAGTTCGGTGTCTTCAGTGGCCGTCCATTGCCAGCCGCTCACGCGATGATCGGCCGCCAGTTGCGCGTAGCACTCTTCCATCATGCCGCCGATCGCGCTTGCGTTGAGCGCGATCTCCGGCGCGATTTCGTGACCGTTGAAGTCTTCGAGACCGTTGTAGATGACCGGATACCCAAGCCGGCGTTGCGCGTCGATCGTCGCGCTCAGCCATGCCTCCATGCTGAAGCCGCAGGGCCGATCGGCATAGGCGTCGCCGACCGCTTCGTCTTCGAAGACCGCGTCGAAGTGGCCACCGCTCTGATGCGCGTCGACGAACTGCCGCCACAAGCGAACGATTGCGGGAGCGGCGGGATTCATCAGCACGAGTCCCGGGTAGCGCCCGTTGCCGGCGTTCACGCGAGCGCCCGCGCAATCGTGCGCGAAGGTCGATTCGTCGGAGGTAAAGAGCGGATCGCCCGGCATCGTGCGGTGCGGGTTGCTGTAGAGGATCGTGCGCACGCCGAGCGCGGCCAGAGTTCCGGATTCAGGTACGCCGGTCTCCGCCCATGAAAGCCAGCGTGCGGCGATCGGAGCGGGCACGTTCTTCGTTCCGGCGTAGCCGCCGAAGTAGTCGGCGGTCTGCACGTGAGCCGGCGCGGCGCCCACGAGCGCGCCCGCGAGGAGCGCCGTGCAGCAGACAGACATCTTCACCGTCTTCATGTACCCAGAAAGACGAGAAGATGTCTGCCTGCCGCTGTCCCGCCCACGCGGGCGGTAGTCCTAGGCCTCTAGTACTAGAGGAGCCCCTCCCCCCGACAGGCTCCTAGGGGAACACGATCATCGCTTCGTTGGCTGGAATGGACGCTGGAGGCGCCGCGCCGTTGATGGCGATGGTGCCGCCGTCGAGCACGCCGCTGCCGCTCAGAACCAGCGAATGATGGTAGGTCGTGTACGGGAAGGGGTGTGACGAGGACGAGTCGGGGTTGACGACGATCGCGCATGGTCCAATCAAGCTGCCGTGCAGGTAGCAGTGGGCGTATTCGCGCCCGTACGCTCCCCCGGAAACCTGAAGTGCGCTGACCGACGACGGACTCGGGACGAGCGGATCCGTCGGCACGAGCTGCGTCTCCGGCAGAACGTGCAGACCCGATGGCGTCGAGAACTCACTCCAGTAGATACTGGTCTGCGGGTCGTAGGTCAACAGGAACGATGCGTAGGTGTAGATGCGCGTGTCGATCGACGAACTTGCGGGGGTGAGCGTTCGCGCCATGCATTCGAACGTCTTGTGCTCGTTGTTGACGATCAGTTCGCTGTTTTCGGTCATCGTCCAGAACCACGTGGCTGCTTTCAGCGTGCCGAAACCGGTGTAACAGCCTTCAAAGTTCCCAGAGAACGTGTTGCTGTTCTGCAGCACCGGTAATTCGATCGACGGCCCATGGTTGTTGTCGTAGGCTTCGAGGCCGTTGACGATCACGGGGAAGACCGAACTGGAATCGAGCGCTTCGTTGCCCGCGATCCAGCCGGCGTCGGTGTATCCGCACGGCATGCCGTTGAAGTTGTCGTACTGCGTGTACATGCTGAGCGGCCCGGCGTTGTCTTGGAAGAAGGCGTCGAAGTGCGCGATGCCGCGCAAGTAGGTGGTGTATTGATTCAGGTGTGCCTGCAGCGTCGGCGACTCGGGGTTGGTGACGAAGAACACCGCGCCGTTTGACGTCGTCATCGTCACGCGAGCACCGCTGCAGGTGTGCGCGAAGTCGGATTCGGTGTTGCCTGAGTATCCCCACATCGGATCGCCGGGGCCCTGCAAGCGATTGGGATCGATGTAGTCTTGCGTCTTCATGCCGGCGGCCGCGATGGCGTTGGCGTCGTTGGCGTTGGTCTGCGCCCAGGTCAGATACGGCGCCGCCTGCGACCATGCAATCGACTTCGTTCCAAAATATCCGCCCAGATAATCGCCGGTGAGCACGTGGTGCATCGCGGTGGGAGCGGGCGTCGACTGCGGGGGCGTGGGATTGGGCGCCGGTACCGGCGGTTGCGGTGTCGGCGTGTTGACGGGCTGTGGCGTCGAGGTGGGCGGTGCGACCGGCGTGGATGCCACGGCGACCTTCGCCGCGAGGATGCCAGCGGATGCTGAACCGGTTCCGCTGACGTTCACGTTCGAGCCGGTCGCGAGCGCCGAACCCGAGAGTTGCGTTGCCGAGGTGAGCAGCACCGGTACGCTGGACGCGGTTTTGAGCGTGAAGCCATATGACGTGATGGCGGTCACGGTGCCGCTGAGGCTCGTTGCGGATGGAGCCGCGGCGAACTGCGCGACGGCCAGAGCCGTGACGCTGACGCCGATGGTGCCTTTGCCGGTAATCACGGCATATTTTCCGACTTGAACCGATCCGTCGGTGAAGGCCGTCGAGGCGTTCGTAAGGACGTGCGTGAACCCGATGCCGGGTCCTGCGTTGATCGTGAACCCGCCGGTGATCGTGCCGGTGACCGGCCCCGCGACCGAGAGCGTTCCCGCGGGAACCGGGGTTGCGGTCGCCGGCGGCGGGGCTCCGGCAGTCGTCCCGCCGATTTGCGAGATGCTGGTGGCGTTGATCGACGTGCTCAGCGAGCCGTTTCCGGTGACCTCGACTTGCTCGCCCACGAATGGGGCGGGGCCGCTGATGCTGGTCGCCGAGCCGATGAAGACGTCGTTGATGCCGGCACCCTGCCCGGCCTGGATCTGAAACCCGCTAGGGATCATCTGCACGATGGTCCCGGTGATGGTGACCGTGTTGCCGGCGATCGAGACGATCGACGACGGGGCAACGCCGGCGGGCGGCGTCGTGGTGCCCGCCCCGCCGCCACACGCGGTGATCGCCAGTGTGGAAAAAGCGAGCATGGGTAAGAACAGTCGGTGATGCAAGGGACTAGAGTCTCCGCTTTCATTAGGATTTTCGACTACCACCCCTAGGCCGAATGATCGGTCGGGTTGGTAAAATCTTATGCTCGCTTTTACCCAAATTTTACAAAAAAAACTTGATTAAGAAAGGAAAATGAAACGAACCGCTCGGTAGCTTCCGGTCCCCCGGCGGCTTCCCCGAAAGCCTCGCTGCCGATGCGTGCCAATGGACCAAAAGCCTCGTCACGCATCCGGCGCGTTTCGATAGACTGAAAACCGGTGAGCGGCTGGCATTGCGCCGCCCTCGTGAATCGGAGGTTCTCGTCGTGACTGTTGTCGATGAAGAGCGTCGGTATTGGGAGAACCGGTTGGGTCCGGATATTCCGCTGCACGCGGTCGGCTATCTCGGGCTGAGTAACGCGTTCGTTTCGTGGCTGTATCGCCTACGCACGCGGCGTTTCTTGGGGATGGCGCGCAAAGTCGCGCTCGCGAATTCACGCGTACTCGATATCGGTTCAGGCGGAGGGTTCTTCGTCGATCTTTGGCAGCGTCTGGGTGTTGCGCGCGTGACCGCGAGCGACATCACGCAGACGTCGGTGAACGCGCTGCGCCGGAGGTTTACGGGGATCGAGGCCGTGCAGATGGACTTCGGCAGCGACTCAATTCCGCTGCGTCCGGAGTCGTTCGACGCGATCTCGGTCATCGACGTGTTTCATCACATCGTCGACGACGAGCACTACGAACGCGCCATCCGCAACTGTGCGATGCTGCTCAAGCCCGGCGGCACGCTGATCTTCACCGAGAATTTCTTGCACGGTCCGGCCTTCCGGGCTCCGCACATGACGAGCCGTCCGCTCGATCAGATCGAGAAGATTCTTCACGACTCTGGTCTCGAACCGATCGAACGGCGTCCGATTTTTGTGTTGATGAACAATCCGGTCGACTCGACGAGCCGGATCCACGCACTGTTTTGGAAAGTCGTCAGCGCCGCGTCCGAGAACCCGGTCGCCGGCTACATCATCGGGATGCTTCTGTACCCAATCGAGGTCGTGTTGACGTCGATCCTGCCGGAAGGCCCGTCGACCGAGATGATGGCGTGCCGGAAAGTTCCGGCGTAACGACGTTGCGCGTGAGCGCCGCGAGGATGAACGCTAGCCACACATACTTCCAAATCATGATGTCGGCGAACATGCCGGTGACGAACAGACCGATGATCGCCGACTCAATGGCCAGCCGAATCGGATAGCGTGCATCCTCGCGCGTCACCGTCCTGAGCATGCGAAATTCGCCGATCCAGGCGAGCACCAGCAGTATCGTTCCGATGACGCCCAATTCCACGGTCGTGCCGAGCAAAATGTTGTGCGGCGCGCGATGCCAGTCGGTGTAGAGCCGTTCGTACGAACTGAGAAACGCTTGATCGTAGGCGAACGGAAAATTCGCGTATCCGGCCCCGATCAGCCAGTGCGCTTTGAGCGCGATCCAGCCGATCTGCCAGATGTCGGTGCGTCCCGCTCCGCCGGTGCTTCCCGCGATTTGAATACGCTCGATCAGCGAGGCGCCCGACCAGATCATCGCCAGTGATCCGGCCGTGAAGCTCATGGCCGCAAGCTGCAAGCGGTGACGGTCCCAAATAACCAGATAGAGCAAGGCGGCGAGCAATCCGAGCAGCGCTCCGCGGGAGCCGGAGAGCGCGATCGCCAGCATCATCATGAGGGCGGCGACGGCTGCGCCGAATTGCACGAGCCGAGTTCGGCTCCACAGCATCGCGATCAGCGTGAGCGCGATTGGAAGGATGAGCGACGCCGCGAAGTGATCGGGGTTGAGCGTGCTCGAATCGGTTTGGATCCACAAGCGCGACTGCTTGACGGCGGCGCCGATTTCAAACAGATAGATGCCGTACGCGGCCGCGCTCACGCCGCCGAGCGCGGCCGCAACGACGGCGATACGCACTTTGCGCATGTCCATCGGAAACATCGTAGCGATGCCGTAGAGTGCAAGCAATTGAACGACCGTCGGGAGGATGAGCAGCGACGACGGCGGGTCAAGCGCCCAAAAGACACTGGCAGCCATCCACACCGTGAGTAGTATCCACCAGATCAAACTGCGATCCGGTGCGACAAAACGGCGCGTGCGAAACATGTAGAAGAGCATCGCGCCGCCGGTCGCAAGCCCAAGGAGGCGGGTCGCCGTTCCGAAGAGCGAAACATTCAAAAGGCTGTCAAACGGCGTCAGCGCCGCGAGCGCGCCGAAGGGGAAGACGAGCGGGGCGGTAAGGGCCGTATAGACCAGGGCCGGACCAATCGTCGCGCCCGCCGCGAGCACGGCGCCGGTCTTCGTTCCGCTCATCGCCACGCTTGCATAAGCGGCGACAACGCCGGCCGCGACGATCAGCGTCACGGCGAGGAACATCGACGCCGTGCGGTTCTGGTTCGAATGCGTGATCATGCAACGTCATTCTAGCGATGCGTGCGCGCGACGTCGGGTCGCGTTTAGACCAACGACAGTAGACTAAAAGCCCCACGATCGCAGACCAAGAGCAAACCCGATGGCGGCCGATCTTCGGAAACGATCGAAACGATGAGGCAAAGGACCCTTCGGCTCCAGGGCAGTTTATCTAAACGGCGATATTTTTCCCGAGAATTTCCCGAGCAATAAGAAAATTATCCACAATTTTGCGCTACGATCGATGTCCGGGAGTGGATGCTTTGAGGAGAAACTGCCTTGATATCCACAATCAACAGTGATGCGGTTCGGCTCTACGTTATCGAGGGCCAGGTCCTATTTGGAAAAGTGCTCTGTCAGGTCTTCGACATGGATTCACACATCCAGGTGGTCGGCGATGCCGAGGGTGTCGACGTTGCGCAGATCGCGAAAGCGAAACCCGACCTGATTCTCCTCGATCTCGACGGCAGCTCCGTGGAGATCGGAGCGGCGATGGCATCGTGCCGCGAGGCCGCACCGCAAGCACGCGTCTGCGTGCTTTCTATGCGTCCGCATCCGGAGATGATGCAATGCTGCCTCGCCGCCGGCGCCGACGGCTACATCATCAAGGACGTGACGCCAACCGAGTTGATGCGCGCCGTGCGCATCGTAGCCTCGGGCGAGACCTACGTCGATCCGCGTGTTGCGGGCTGCTTGCTGCGCCGTCGCAGCCGCTCCAACGGCCGCCCCGATCTCAATGAACTCTCCGTGCGCGAGACCGAGGTCATTCGCTTGATCGCAGAGGGATTGTCAAACAAGGAGATTAGCGCACGCTTGAGCCTGTCGGAAAAGACGATCAAGAATCACGTGAGCCGTATCTTCTCGAAACTGAATATCTACGCGCGCACGCAAGCCGCCGTCTACGCCATCAAGATGGGGCTCGTGTAAGCTGCCGGGATGCTCTCCCGCACGGCGGCCACAACGTCGCTGACGTCGTCGTCGCTCATCGTCGGGAAGAGCGGCAGCGAGAGAATCTGCGAACTCACCTGTTCTGTGCCTGGCAGCGGGGTGTGCGCCAGGCGGCGGTATGCGGTGAAGTGATGCGTTGGAATATAGTGAACGCTCGTTCCGATATTGCGGCGCTTCAACGCCTCGATCACCGCATCGCGATCGATGCCGGCACGCTCTCGCTCGATTTTGACGACGAACATGCACCAGCTGTGCCGGTCACCGGCGTTGCGCGGCGGCGCCTGGAACGCAAGACCCGCGATACCGTCGAGTTCTTCCAGATAGCGAGCGGCGATGCGCTCGCGCCGTGCTTGCATCTCGGACAACCGGCGTAGCTGCACGAGCCCGATGGCGGCCAGCACGTCGGGCATATTGTATTTGAATCCCGGTTCCTCGACGTCGTAACGCCAGGTGCCGTCTTGCGTGTAACGCTTCCACGCATCGCGGCTCATGCCGTGCAAGGAGAGCACGCGGACACGATCGGCCACCGGCGGAGCGTTCGTCACCAGCATCCCGCCCTCGGCGCTGGCGACGTTCTTGGTGGCATAGAAACTGTACGCGGCTGCGTCGGAGTACGTCCCCGCCCACGTTCCAGCCGAAAGCATGCCCGCCGCGTGGGCGGCGTCCTCGATCACAGCGATGCCGCGCGCATGCGCAAACTCGACGACGGGCCGAATGTCGAACGGACGACCGGCATAAGGCAAAATGATGATGGCTTTGGTCAGCGGCGTGATGGCTGCGGCGATCTGTTCCAAACCGGCGCACAGCGTCGTTGGGTCGACGTCGCAGAAGACCGGCGTCGCCCCTATTTCGATCGCGCACTGCGCACCGGCGACGAAGGTGAGCGACGGGGTGACGACCTCGTCGCCGGGGCCGACGCCGACCGCGAGCAACGCCAGGTGCAACGCCGCCGTGCAACTGTTCACCGCGACCGCATGCGTAACGCCCGACGCTTGGGCAAACGCGGTTTCGAACTCGCGAACTCGCGGGCCGCTGGTGAGCCACCCGTTGCTCATCGCGTCGACGACCGCGTCGATCTCGTCGTGCGTGATGTCGGGACGGCAGTATGGTAAGAACGCAGTGCGCATGATCAAAGCTCCGAATGAAGCAGCCGCTTGCGGCTGTCTTCGTAGATGTTGTGTGCAGCAGAGAGATAGAGACCAAGATCGGCCATCGTGGGCACGAGGAGTTCGCGGACCGGCAGGGTGGTTGTCATCGAGAAATAAGCAACTGCCAGCGACTGGCCGATGAAGTACGCGACCGTGGAGGCAGTCGCCGCGCCGATCAAACCGAAATGCGGGACCAAGAGAACGCTGCTCACGATGCAGAGCGTTGCGGCGCTTCCCGCCATCACGAACGATATCTCGGGTTTTCCGAGCCTGAGCGTGAAGTAGTTCGATAGCGAACTCCCGATCGACATGGCGACAACGCCGACGAGCAGAACGCGCAGCGCCCCCACCACCGGGGTGAACGCCGCGCCGTAGAGCAACGTGATCACTCCAGGGGCGACCAGGAAGAGCAGACCGCAGACGGCCAGCGCGATCATGAGGTTGAGCCGTGTCGTCCGGGCTGCCAAATGCGCGGCGCCGGACCGATCCAAGCTTGCGATGTGCGGCGCGGTGACGAGCGCGGCCACCTGCGTCGGGACCAGCAGCATCTCCGCCGCCGAGACCGCGACCGAATACATGCCGAGCGCGGCTGGTGAGGTCATGATGGCCACCACATACAAGTCCGCGCGGTAGTTCAGCATCGAGACCAGACTCGTCGCCGATATCTTGAGTGAGAAACGCATGAATTCGGCAAGTCCGACCGCGTCGGAATCATGGAATCGGCGGGCGTGCGCGATCATCACGATCAATGCGGCGATCGCGATCGCGGCGTTGGCCAGCAACCACGCGGCGATCGCGATGCCCGCGGTTCGCCCGATCGTGAGAAAACCGATCGCCATGATCGCGAGCGTCAGGGCGGTCGTGAGCGCGGCGACGGTCGTCGAATAGCGCACACGCTTGATGCCGACGGCATACCCGGTCGCGATGTTGACGATGGCCGCGGAGGGCAGTGACAGGATCGCGGGAAGCGCCGCCCAGCGTTGATTCCCGAGCACCGCGACCAGCGCCACGACGATCGCTCCGGCAGCGATGAACACCGCGCCGGCGGTGAACGCGGTTCGCAGCGTGCCCAAGCCGGGCTTTCGATGAAGCATGAAATACGACGTGGTGCTGCCGAGCCCGGCATAGGCGGCGATGACGAGCCCGGCTTGCACCATCGGCAAGGTGTAGATGCCTTTGCCGGCGGGGCCCAACAGCCGAGCGGTCAAGATGCCGAGCGCCGCCGCGCAAGCGATGTTGAGCAGACGCAGCGTCAGGGTGTACAACCCGTCGTACATCAACTCACCGCGACGCGGCTTTTCTTGTTCCACGCTCTACACGGCCCGATGGAAGAGAAATTCGGCGGCGGTCTTGATTACGATCGTCGCGTCCAAGAATCGCGATGCATGCTGGACGTAGAACAGATCGTACGGCAGCACCTCCGGCATGTCGGAGGGCTGCAAGTTGCGTTTGAGATGGATCTGCGCCCATCCGGTGATGCCCGGTGCAAGCACGTGGCGCTGTTCGTAGTGAGGAATGGCGCGTGCGAAGCGTTCCGCATAACTGCGCATCTCGGGACGCGCTCCCACCAGGGACATCTCGCCCGCCAGCACGTTGAAGAGCTGCGGCAGTTCATCCAAGCTGGTCCGGCGCAACACGGCGCCGACGCGCGTGATCCGCGCGTCGCCGGGGTGCGCCCAGGTTGCGTCGTCGCAGACGCGCATGGTGCGGAATTTCAGGATCGAAAACGGTCGATCGTGCCGGCCGATGCGTTCTTGGCGGAAGAACACCGGAGCGCCGGATTCGGCATAGACGGCGATCGCGGCGACGAGCATGACCGGTGCGAAGAACGCAAGCGCGAGCGACGCCAGCGCGACGTCGAACACACGCTTGGAGAGCAGCGCTCCCTCCGCGCGTTCGATCGCTCCGCGCGTGACGGCGCCGACGGACGGACTGAATTGCGGGTCGCTGCGCCGCGCTTGGTGGAGCAGCGTACGCATCGTTGCCATGCCTGCGATGCTCAGCAGCGCGGCTGCCAGATACGGCCACGGCGGTGTTTCCTGCAGCTGTGCCGCCACCAGCGCAAACGGCACGAGCGCCAGTGCGGCAACGACGGCGCTCGCATAGATTTCGTCGCGTGCCGTAACCGCGAACGAGCGGCGATAGTATCCGCACAGTGCGGCGACCGCGCAGAGAATCGCGGCCGCGAGCAGAGCAACGATCGCCTGTGATCTGCCCGCGGCCAACAGCCACGCAGCGCAGATGACGGCGGCATCGCTCGCGGCGAGCGCGCGCTGCCAGTGCGGCGAGAGCGTTTCCGGAAAGGAGGAGCGAGCGGCGTCGCGCGGTCGCGCCGGCGCGGCTCGAGTGAGCAGCGTTTCCATGCGATCAGAGCGTCGCGCGGGTGAACGCATCGCGCACGTTGGTATAGAGCGCGTACGCCGGACGGACGTACTCGTATTCGGGATACGCGATCGTGCGCGCGCCGAGATCCTGTTTGAACCGCGCAACGCCGGGAAGGCCTTCGCTCGATCCGAGGTTGTACCAGCGCATCCCGCGCGCGGCGGCATTCTGGATGAGCGCTACATTGAGCGCGTTGCTCGGGCGCAGGCGCGCGAACTCATGACGCATCGCGGCGCTCCAAAAGAAGAACTCCTGTGAGCCGTAAAAGACCAGTCCGCCGGCGATCGGCTCGTCGTCATGGTACGCGAACCATATCTCGACATTGCGCCCGCCGGCGGCGCACACGTTCTCGATGAGCGCGCGCGGAACCGGAGGTTCCGAGAGTCCCCAGCGCTGCGACGCCTGCGTCAGCATCTCCCAGTAGCGTTCGACCGCATCGCCCTGCGCGTAGGGCTGCACGACGACACCGCGCCGCTGTGCCTGTCCCGACATGCGGCGGCTGATGCCGCGCAAGCCCGCGAGCGCCGCGTCCGCGCCATTTGACAGATCGATCACCGCGGTATCGTGCTCGCGCTGCTTCCAGCGAGGCGAGGGTCGCGGCTGCGGCCCGAGCGGCCAGGGAATGACGTTCGCCGTGTCGCCGGCGTGCGTCAATGCGAGCATAACGGCATCGATCTCGTCGGACGTTGCCGGCGTCCCGTCGTCGCGGCTGATGAAGGTATATGCGCCGAGCGGGCTGCCGCGCAGTTCGCGCCAGCGCAATGGCCCGCCGCTCAATCGCACGAGCGGGACGATCAGTCGTGCACCCGCGATGCGGATGAGCAGCGGATTGGGCGTGATGTGTCGATAGGTTCGCGCCAGCGCCAGCGCCCATGCCGGTCGTGCGAAGAACGTCGGCGCCGGATGTTCCTCGTCAAAGCGCATCCACGCGTCGACGTCGAGCCGCTCGATTAGGTGCATGCTCCCTCCCAGGCGCCCACGATGCGCGCCAGCGCGCCCTCGTTGGCGTAGCGTTCGCGGATCATCTCGGCGGCGCCGTACTGCGCGTGCAGCCGGCCCTCGCGATGAAGCGCAAGCAGTCGTTCGAGTTGCCGGGCGATCTGGTCATAGCGTTCGACCGGAATGCAATAAGGAAAACGTTTGGACCACATGACGTGACGCCCGTGTGCGAGTGCCTCGAGCACCATCAGCGACAGTCCATCCGCGCGCGTGTTGCGAATCAGCACGGTCGACTGCTCGTAGACTTCGCGAAGGTTATCGAGCCAGCCGAGATTGTGGACCTCGAGCCCGCGCGGCGCGCACAGCTCACCGCCGCCGACGACGAACACGCGCATCGGCGCCGACCGAAACTCCGTGAGCAAGCGCTGGTAATTGCATCCGCCGTAAAAATCGGCGCGCGTCCTCGGTACGTACAGCATCACGGTAAACAGTTCAGGGAGCGGCTTGACGGCGGCGTTCACGTGACGGATCGGAAGCGGAGCGACCGCCGAATCAATGCCCAACTCGTCGAGCTCTCGCTTCATCCAGTCGATCTCGGTCAAATGCGTGATCGACGGCGAACGAACGTGCATGCGCAGCGACCGGTTGGTTCGCAACTGGTCGATGTCCGAGCCGACCCAGTGCATCACGTGCGGCTTGCGCAAGACCTGCGCGAGCAGAGTAACCCAACGATCCGCCTTGGGATTTCCGATGGAATACCAAACGTCTGAACGAGCCAGGGTCGCGAGCGATGCAAGCACTCCGGCTCGTGAGGCGGTGTTCAGGCGTTGTGCTTTCCAGTGCGGGTAGGCATCGTCAAGCTGACGCGCGATCTCGGTGCAAAACAGGTCGAGGCCGGACATGGCGACGAGCGGCATGTTCTCCTTGTACACCTGGCGGACGCATATGGCGTGGCCCAGATTTCCCTGCGCGAGGGGCATTTTGGCAATATGCCGCTCGGTCACATCAGGCGATCATGAGCACACTCGACCTCCAGTGAAAGTAGGCGACCATGACACCTCCGAGATTTTTTTTGATGCCGCTGCACGGCGTGGCGCTCTCGCTGGCCGTCGCAGCGATCCTTTGCGCCTGCGGTGGCGGCGGCTCCGGATCACCGACTCCAGGCGGCGGCAACACGACATCAACCACGCCGACGACCCCGCCGGGCGCGAACGGCGTGCTGAGCGCGAACGCGCAGCCGCTGGCCAACGCTTCCGTCATCTTCACGTGCGGTTGCTCGGGACAGGCCGGCACAACCACCACCGACGCCAACGGAAACTTCACGCTGGCCGCAACCTCGACGGCGATCCCATCGAGTCCCAACCCAACGTACACGCTGGTTCCCGGACGAAACTACCTGGTGGTGGGCGCGAACACGACGACGCACCAGGAGTCATGGACGTTCGTCTTTCTCGGAAACACGCCGCCGCGCGACTTGAGCCTTTCGCCTAGCGGAAGTACGCTTTCGACTGATGCGTGGAGCACGGCGGCGGCGCTGTATGTGTTCTATTTCTCGCCGAACAACAGCGACCAATCGTTCGATGCGTGGAATTTCAACGCGATGTCGGCATGGACGCAGGCGATGCGCGCCGGCGCCAACGCTGCCGAACAGAAACTTGCTGCCGATATCACGCTTTCGCAGCAGAACGACCAATCGCTCTTTCCGACCATCCCCGCGTCGGGTTGGGATCTCGATGCCGCCGCCGGCGCCAATCCTACCATCGCCGTGGACCTGACCAACGTGAAGAACTCCGGCGACCCGCTGCTGCCGACACCGTGCCCGGCGAGCGCTTGCGTCGGTGCGCCGACGCCGTGAGGCATTCTGCTCATTCCGCCCGGGCTAGTTGCATGGCCGTCACCGGTCTACGTGCCCTGCGCGCAACCGGTGCGTCCGGATACCATGGACGTTGCTTGGGCGACGAGGGAGTAACAGCGTGATACTGGCGCGTTTGGTACTGACGGTGTGTTTGGCGATGATGTGCGCGCTGGTGGCGTCGCCGGCCCGCGCGGGCGGTCCCACCGCGCATGACACAGTCATTCATCCCGGAGACCAGCTTGCCGTGCAAGTGTTCGGCGACGCGACCTTGACGCAAAACGTCATGGTGCTCAGTGACGGAACCGTCGAGTATCCGTTGATCGGGCGAGTCGCCGTCGCCGGACTCACGCCGGATCAAGCGGCCGATGCGCTCGCCGCAAAACTCCTGCGTTACGTGCGGCACCCCGTCGTCACCATCTCCATCGCGCAACTCGCCCAGCCCGATGTGCTGGTGCTCGGTGACGTCAAGAATCCGGGCAAATACCAGTTGCGTTCCGACGGACGCATCACTGACGCGATCGCCGCGGCAGGCGGACTCGTCGAGGTGAACGGAGCCTATCCCGAAGCGCGCGTCTCGGATGCTAACGGCAACGTCGAGACCATATCGCTGCAGAAGCTGCTGCGCGGCGGTGACGTCACGCTGGATCAATCGTTGAGCGAGGGATCGGTAGTGTACGTGCCCGGCCCGACGCGCTTCATGATCGAGGTTGCCGGCGCGGTCGATCACCCCGGCGAGATTCAGCTCAATGAGGGCGACCGGCTCTCCGCAGCCATCGCGCGGGCAGGCAACAGCGCCCAAGCTCAATCCGACCTCAACAACATTCGCGTCATGCGTCTGGGGCCCGACGGAAAGCAAACGACGCTCTCGGTCGATCTCTATCGGGCGCTAAAGAACGGCGACATGAGCGCCGACATCGCGCTGCAAAAGGGCGACATGGTGTTCGTTCCCCAATCCAAACGGAAGAACGACTATCTCGGATCGCCGCTGCTCTACATTCTCACTAGGCTCATCCCATAGGAGGCATGTCGAGTGCAATCATTCGCTGGCACGCGACGCGCACTCACCGGGGGCGTCGCACAGAACGAGGTCTATCACACCGATCTCTCGGCGTTGGTTCGAACGCTGACACGCCGGGCGCGCGCGATGATCGCGATCTTCGTCGGATTTCTCGGGCTCGTCATCTTGCTCACGCTCCTGCTTCCAAGCCGATACACGACGGTCGTGAAATTGATCGCCGGCAACTCCAACGGCAACGTCGGTCAGGGTGCCGACACGCAAATCCCGGTTCTCAATGCGCTGCTGCTCGCAAGCGGCATGCAGACGGCGGAAACCTATGTCGAACTATTTCAGGAGACACCGGTCGCCGCGCAAGTCATCGATCGCCTCAGCCTTCACGTATCGCCGCACGAGCTGTTGAACAACGTCAGCATCAAGCCGGTCACCAACACCTCGATTCTCTCGCTGGCGGTCACCTGGCCCGATGCGCAGACGTCGGCGAAGATCGCCAATGCCTTCGGTGACGCGGTCGTCGATCGTGAGCGGCAACTCATCGCGAGCCAAGCCAACACCGCGATCGCCGAACTCCAACAGCAGATGCCGACTGCTCAGAACTCGATGCACACCGCTCAGGCGCGCCTAGCGGAGTTTGAAGCGACCCATCACCTCGCGGACATCGGCGCCCAGACCCAGTCGATCATCGCGGAACTCGCCACGCTCGACGGCAAGGTCGGCCAAGCGCAAGCCGATCAGCAGCAAGCACGGGCGCAACTCGCATCGATCCAAAGCAGTCTCGCATCGACGCCGCCGACGATCAACGGCGGAACGACCGTAGCGGCAAACCCGGTGCTGCAGCAGCTCCAGACACAGCTTTCGCAGGTCGAGGTGCAACTGCAGACGGCGCTGCGGCAGTACACCAGCGCCTTTCCGGTCGTGATCAATCTCAAGAATCAGGAGACGCAGCTCAAGCGTGAGATCGCGGCGCAGCAAGCGACCGTCATCGCGAGCACCAACACGGTCCCGAACCCGCTCTATCAGGCGTTGCAGCAGCAGCGCGCGCAGTACGAAACGGCAGCTGCCGCCGACGGCGCTCAGATCACGTCGCTCCAGCAGCAGCGCCGCGCGATGAACCCCGTGCTTGCGAATCTTCCCGCTGAAGCGACGCAACTTGCCGACCTGCAAGGTCAGGCAAAAGCCGCGACCGACGTCTACAATGCTCTGCAGCAGAAGCAGAGCAACGCGGCGATCGCGCGGGACACGGCGCTCAGCGACGTCGTGATCACGCAACCAGCGACCGCGCAGTCCGCCTCCAAGTCACCGAATCTCATGTTCAATCTGATACTCGGCGTCGTGCTCGGAGCGGTCTTGAGCGTCCTTGGCGCATTCGTCATCGACTACTTCGACAACACGGTCAAAGATGATCGCGAGGTCGAGGAAGAGCTGGAGCTTGCTCCGCTCGGTGCGATCCCATTGGTCCGAATGCGTAACGGTACCCCTGAACTTCCCTGGGTGCAGACGTTGACGGTCGAAGCGTTCCTGCAATTGGTCACGTCGATCAAATACTCGTCGGATGCGCAACTACATTCGCTGGTGGTGACCAGCCCGTCGCAAGGCGACGGGAAATCGACGATCGCGCTGAACATCGCGCTTGCCATGTCGAAGCTGGAACCGCCGGTGTTGCTGATCGATGCGGATCTACGCCGCCCATCCCTGCACGCCAAGCTCGGCATCCGCAACGAGCGTGGTCTCTCCGACATCCTCGTGGGACGCGCGCAGTTGAGCGACGTCGTGCAGAAAAGCCGGTACAGCGGCATGGATATTCTGACAAGCGGAACGCCCGCTCCCAATCCGATAAAGTTGCTCGAATCCACACGCTTGGACGACGTCCTGCATGAGGCCGGCGAGCGCTATGGCTGCGTGATCATCGACGGCGCTGCGCTGAGCGTCAACGTCGATTCAGCCGTGATCGGCCGCAAGGCCGACGGCACCGTGATCGTGCTTTCCGCTTCGCATACTGATTTACGCAACGCCAAGAAGGCCCTGCGCAGACTCTCGCAGATCGGAGTTCGCAACATTCTCGGGTTCGTGCTCAACCGCGTCGTTCCGCGTCGACAGGACTATGATGCCTACCAACTCGGTTTCGCTGCCGTCGAAGCAACCGAGGAGCCGATGATCACGGCATGACCGTAGATGCACGTGCTATCGTCAGATTGGAGCGGGTCTCGTTACTTGCGCGTACACCTGATAGAGGCCCAAGAACTCTTTGTCTCGACGCTGGTCGACGTGTTCGCGGATGCCGGGCTGCAGTTGCAAAGTGTTTCAAAGGACGCCGATTTCCGGCAACTGCTCGACGAACAACCTGACGTCGTCTTCATCGACGTCGACTTCACCGAACAAGAGCCGCTGCATCTCATCCGTTTGATCCACACGCTGCTGCCGCAGGCCTTTATCTGTGTCTATGCGGGCCATCGCACCGCCGAGTGGGCGAAGGCCTGTCACTTCTCAGGAGCAAATGCCGTCTTCAGCAAGCACGCCGATCGCGAAGAGATCGTGGCTGGTCTGCACGACATGTTCGAAACGCGCCACTTCACCGACGTGCGGTTGCGCGATAACACCGAATGAGCGCCAATCTCGCACCGGCTACCACGTGCGCATCCCGGGAGCAAGATACGACGGGTGGTGGATGAGATCGCTGACCGGTCCCGCATAGGCGAGCAACGCGAGCGCAAGCGCGAATGCCGCCCAGCGGAAGATCGGCACGAGAAACGCCGGCGTCGGCTCGGATGTGTCGGCCGGGCAAGCGAGGTCCGCCTGCATCGGCTCCGTGCGTTCGTCGGAGATGAGCGTTCCGAGCGCGACCAGCGCGAACGCAAGCACGCTGATAAAGAGAATGAAACCGCCCGCTGCCGCGAGGAGCATCGACGGCTGCCAGATGTTGGCCGCCGCCGCGCCGACATAGCTGACCTCCGCGGTGCGCCGAGGCGCTCCGAGCAATCCCGCGTAGTGCATCGACAACGACATCACCAGCATGCCGATGAACCAAAGCCGCGTTTGCCAGAGCGCGAGCGCCGGGTTCCAGAGCGCACGTCCGGTCAACCGCGGAATCAACCAGTACGCGCAGCCGAGGAACGTCAACGCGACCGGACCTCCGACGGTGACGTGAAAGTGCCCGACGATCCAGATCGTGTTGTGCACCAGCGTATCCATGCTGTACGACGCATTGATGAGCCCGCCGAAACCGCCCAGGATGAAGAGCAGCATGCCGTATGCCGCGCCGCTGAACGCCGGATCGTTCCACGGCAGCGATCGCACGGTGGCGAGAAAGCCGCGTTTTCCGGCGGCAATCGCCGACATCTCGAAGCTCGCGAAGATCGCGAACGCGGTGAGAAAGGACGGGATCGCGACGCCGTACGTCGTGACCGTGTGCAGCATCTTCCAGGTGGATGCTATGCCGGGTTCGGTGAACTCGTGGTGGATGCCGACCGGGGTCGAGAGCAAGAGCAGCATCACAAAGGTCAACCGCGTCAGGCCGTCACTGAAGACGTTGCCGCGGTACCAGACGGGAACGATGTTGTACCAGATCACATAGGCGCCCATGATCCAGAAATAGACGAGCGGATGTCCGAAATACCAAAACAGCAGCCGGGTCATCGTGACGTTGATCCCCGCTGTCCAGTTAAGCGACCACGGGATGAGAAACGCCATCTCGGCGACCACGCCGAACGTCGCGACCATCCACATGAGAAACGTCGTCGTCACACAAAAGACCGGCAATGGAATCACCGCCGCGTGGTGCATGCGTCGATACCAAACGACGTTTTCGAAAATCTCGAATGCGACGATCCATGTGCCCAGGACCAGCAGCGTCGCGCCGATATAGAAGAACGGATTGGCTTTGAGCGGAGCATAGAACGTGTACAGCACGGTGGCGTTGCCGCTCAAGATGGTGACGGCGGCCATCGCCGTTCCGATTAGCATGACCCACCATCCGGCCCATCCCACGGTGGTCGAACGCGGCCGCGGCAGGCTGCGGTACACGACGAACAACGCAAGCCCAGTGATGAAAAACGTCGTGAAGACCAGCGCCATCAGAACCCCATGCATGGTCAACATCCGGTAGTAGTCGAACCAGGCCGGCAGCGTGATCGCCGAGGCGCGCGAAAACCCCTGGAGAACGCCGAATAGAGCGCCGATGACGATGGCGGCGGTCGCCGTGTAGACGTGCGCGAGAACGACCTTGTTTTCGCGCAGCACCTGCGCGCTCGGAAGCTCGGCAATCATCAACGCACCTCGATCTTGGCGAACATATTCTGATGTCCCGCGCCGCAGTATTCGTGACAGATCAACAAGTAAGTTCCGCCGCGCGTGAAGGTGTGGGTGTCGCTGTTCACCCAACCGGGGACCGCCATCATGTTCACGTCCGTGCGTGCGATATAGAATCCGTGGACCACGTCGGGGCTCGTCACGTAGAACGTGACCGTGCTGCCGACCGGAAGCGTGATGCTCGACGGGTTGAACGAAAATACTTGTGCGATGTAATACGCTTCATATCGCCCCGGTGAAAGGTTTCGCAGGCCGGGATGATCGAACGGCGGCGTTTGCGCGACGCGTGTTGGGTCGATCGCGCGCAGTCCGCTCGGCGGGTTCATGTTGTCCACGATCGCTTCCACGCCGATGATCGCGAGAAATACGATGAGCATGGCGATGCCGAACATCATCCACCACCGCTCGTAACGATGTATGTGCATGCTACCACCGATCCTTGAGCAGCATGAACATGGCAAACCAGCCGATGGTGATGGCGATGCCGAGTGCGAACACAAAAAAGAGCGTTCCGTGTAATGGAACGTCCTTGGGTACGGAGTCGTCGCCGTCGCGTTTCATGGATGATCTCTCCTTGAGGGTGAAGCTGGCTCGCGGTGTCCGAATCGCTCGGCCTGTTCGGCCCGTTCTTGCTCGGCTTTGACGCGCTCGGATGCGATTTCGACTAGGCGATCGAGAAATGCCGACAAGGTGCGTTGCGCCACGTTGTTGAGGACGGTCGCGTCGAGAGCTTTGCCGACCGGACCGAGCGGCGGTGTGTACTCTCCGCTGAGCCAAGCGGTGCATTCCGATGGTCCCTGCGGATCGACGTCGAGCGAGCCGTCAAAGGTCGGGAACAAGCGCTCGCGTTCTCGTGCGTTTAGGCGAAAGTCGATGCGAAACGGCGGCTTTCCATGCATGCGCCGAACGCCGATCGCGATCGGAATTTCGACGCTGCCGCTTCCGGGAAGATGCAGGTCACTAAAATCCGCGGCGATGGAGAGATCCGCGTGCGGCGATTCGTCGGCGGCGAGCGCTGTGAACAGCGAAACGAGTTCGTCGGCCACCAGCACCGCCGGCAACGGGATCTCACGGCGCAACTCAATCGGAGGCACGCTGCGCCTTCGCTTCTTCTTGCGCGTGGTACGTTTGCTCGATCTCGCGCGCGATGGTCGTGAGCAGCTTGCGCGCGGTTGCTGACGCGATCCGGTTGCCGAGCATCGCGTCGAACGCAGCGCCGGCGATGCCTCCCGGCGGCCGGTAATCCCCGCGCAACTCGAGGATGCTGCTCACGTAGTTTTCGTCGGCGCGGACCGTGATCTCGCCGTCAAAATCCGGGAACGGGCCACCGCCCTTGGGCGTCCAATGCACGCGCCAGGGCTCATCGAAATGGTTGGGATCGGAGCCGCGATGGTAAGTCGCCAGCACCTCGCGGTGGATGCCGCCCTCGGCCGACCGGCCGGCCGGAAGCGTGAGCGTGATCGTCGTCGGCTCACGCGTGCCCGCACGCGCCGAGAGCCAATCGCTCAGGAATTTGCGCGCGAGCCGGTATGGGGTCTTGACGAGGACACGCTGGTACAGTTCCGTCATGCGCCCCGATCCTATCGCGAGCGGACGAAGACGTGAGGAACGGATCGCGGGGCGCATTCTCAGGTTATTCACAATCCCGCGATGACGTTTCACCAGCGCTTCCGCGCGGTTGGGTATCGTGTGCGTGAATGACAAGGATCACTCGCACCACGCTCGTCAAAGCGCCGCTCAGCTCGGTCATGGAGTACGTCGGTGACTTCTTCCGGCAGGAGTCGGTGTTGCGCGTCGAGACCGTCGCGAGGGTCTCGGCGCCCGTGATCGTCGCCTACGAACTGATCGACGATGCAACCGACGTCGTGCGCAGACACGACGCGTGTGCGATCCGCTGGCGCCCGAACCGCCGGTTCTTTCCGGGCTTTCGCGGTGTCATCACGGCGCGTCCACATTTCGCGCGAGCGTGTCTGTCGCTGGAAGGTGAGTACGTGCCTCCGGGGGGCATGGCCGGGGCGATCTTCGACGCGTTGGTCGGGCGGTGGATCGCTCGCGACAGTCTCGGGCGTCTGCTCCGGGAAGTGGCGGACTACGCCGAGTCGCGATACCGTCAATTTGAGTCAGGCTCGCCGACGATCGAACAACTGAACACGCGTCCACCGGCGCCGCCGCGATGACGGTCCTCATCATCGAGCCGGACAGCCGCTTGGCGATGTCGCTGTGCGAGGTGCTGCTGGACGAGGGCTACTCCGCTGTGGTGCGATCGACGCTGCTCTCCGCGCGTGAATACATGGAACGCGAAAACCCGGCATTGCTGTTACTCGAAAGCCGCCTGCCCGACGGTGACGGCTGCGCGTTCCTGTCGTCGGCTCGCATCCGGCGCCGTATCCCGGCCATCGTGTTCGCGCCGCGAGGCGCCTTCGGTGAGAGCGTGCGCGCACTCGAAGCCGGCGCCGATGATTTCATGACGTGGCCGATTTCGCCGCGCGAGGTGGTGGCGCGCGTTCGCGCTCTGGCGCGCAGAATCGATTTTTCGCGTTGAACGTGGTATCATCGGGAGCAACGATGCCTGCTCAGAAGCGCATTCTGTTGGTCGATGACGAACCGCAAATCGTCGAAGTTCTCAACGCGTATCTCCAGCGTGAGGGATTTGAGACGATTGTTCGCGATACCGTCGCTTCCGCAATTGCGGCGGTGGAAGAAGAACGCCCCGACCTGATGATCCTCGACATCAATCTGCCCGACGGCAGCGGTTTGGACGTGATGCGTGATTACGGAGCCGACCGCGCCATACCTACGCTGCTGCTGACCGCGCGTACCGATGAAGTCGATCGCATCGTCGGACTCGAGATGGGCGCCGACGATTACATCACCAAGCCGTTCTCACCGCGCGAAGTCGTTGCCCGCGTTCGCGCGGTATTTCGGCGCATCAAGAACGCGGCGGAGTCCTCGAACGCGGCCGTGTTGAGAATTCGCGAGCTCGAAATCGATCCGGCCGCACGCAGCGTTCATGTGGCATCCGTGCCGGTCTCGCTGACGCGCTCCGAATTCGATATTCTGCTGGTGCTTGCGGAATCACCCGATCACGTGTTTTCACGCGCGCAGATGCTCGATCGCATCAACGACGACGGATCGATCTACGAGCGCACGCTCGATCGGCACGTCAACAATCTCCGCAAGAAGATCGAACCGGATCCCGCCAACCCGTCGTACGTCATCACCGTCTACGGAGTCGGCTACAAGCTCAAGCGCTCATGACTGCCGATCGGCGACCGGCTGAGGATGCCGTGCTGCATGCCATCGACCTGGCGATGCTGCGCGAGTTCGATGCCGCCAAAGCCGTGCTCGAGCCGGTCGACGATCCGCTAGCCGACCGGCTGTTCGAATGGATCTCGGCTGCCGAACGACGAGCGCGGCGAGAAGCCGAGCGGCAGAGCGAACTGCGCCATGAAATCGGCAACGCGCTCTCCATCGTGCAGGCGAACCTCGAGGGCATCATCGACGGAATCTTGGAGCCGACTCCGGCGCGGATGACGGGCATTCACGATGCGCTGACCACCGCCGGTGGGCTGCTCGACGGGTGGCGCGAGGGACGTTTTGGTGAACGCGAGCGAACCAGTGTACGCATCGACACCTTCAACATCTGTCAGATCGTCGAGTCCCAAGTCGCGCTCGTCTCCGGCATGGCTGCGGCCAAGAACGTGCGCGTCATCCACGATCGGTGCGGCACGCGCCACGACGGCTGCACGTTCTTCCGTGGCGATAGCGATCGTATCGGACAAATTCTGCGCGACGTGCTGATCAATGCCGTTCGTCTTACGCCGCCGGGCGGTGCGGTAACGCTCGGATGCGATCGTCCCGACGGTGAACTCATCCTGTCGGTCGCCGGTACGGCCAAGAGTCAATCGGCCGTGTCCGAACCGCTCGACGCAATCGGCGGCGAGCTTCGCACCCTCTCAAACGACGCCGCCGGCACCACCTTCACCCTAAAACTCCCCGGCATCGCCCTACTCTAAAAAGCGACGTGTACCACGTACACGAGCTTCGTCGCAACGAAGGCCTCCGACCGTCATGAGGAAGCTGTGATTTTCGTCAGGCCGAGGCGCGAAGAGGCGAAGTGTACTACGGTACACGAGCCTCTTCGCAACGACGGCCTGGCGAAAATCACAGCTTCCTCAAGGGGTGGACCATTGTTGGGTGCCCGTGGCGTCATAAATCGCCAAGCCGCTGGCGTGATTGTCGAAGACGCCGAAGTAGCCGCGTTCGGCGTTGTTTCCATCTCGCAGCCGAATGTAGGGATCGGCTTGCGCCTCGATGTCGACGATCGCCTTGCCGGTGGCGCCGTTGAGAAAGACCAGCGGACTGTCCTCGCTCGACAGTCCGAAGTAAATGCGCTCGATCTCTCGTTCCGACAGTCGCAAGAACGGCTTGGTCTGTCCTTCGAGCGAGACCGATTCCTTGCCGGCAGCGTCAAACATGCGCAGCAGGCCGTCACCGTCGCTGCTCATGCCGATCACGGCGCGTTCATTGACGCCGTCGTAGAACCGTAGACGCGGCTTGGCCGTGCCCGCAAGGTAGACGAGGTCCTTGCCGTCGGCGTTCATCTCTTCGACGAACGGCGTGCCGTCGTCGCCGAGTCCGAGCCACTGGCGCGGGTTTGCATCTTTGTCGTGAAAAACGAGCTGCGCGGTTTGTTTGGGAGCGAGATACGATTCCAAGCGCAGCGTTCCCGACGCGTCATAGAGATTGAGCGCCGGTTGATCGTGGGTGTTGTACCCCAGGCGCAGGCGTTTGGTTCCGTTGGCATCGGTCAGGAGCAGTCCGGTGTCGTCGATGCGCACGCGCACGTGTCCGTTCGTATCGCGAATGGCGATCGGTCCGCTCGTCGCCGGTTGCTGCGATGCGCCGACCGCGCTGACAGCGAGCAGCGCCGCGGTCGCGGCGATGGCGCCCCAGCGCGAGCGTTGCGCGCTGCGCTCCAACTGCTCGATGCGCCGTTCAAGCGCGAGAATATCGGTGGAATCAGCCATGTCAGCCCCTCCGCTTCCGCAAGTGTGGCCGTTATATCGCACCGGATCGCTTTCTGCAATGGTTCGGAATGACTACCGGAGGGCGGTGACCAATGGAGTCCCATCGTTTCTTGCTCACGCTTGGAGGTATAACGTGCGCATTCACACGTTCACCGCGGTGCTAGCCCTCGGAGCGATCCTCATGGCAGGATGCTCGTCCAACAAATCGAGTGAAAACGCCGGCGGCACAACGGCGACGCAGCAAGCGTCGGCGGCGCCGGCGCCGGCGGCGAGCGCGGCTGCCATGAGTCACGTCGCGCCCGGCGACGCGGGGCACGGCAAGCAGATCTTCATGCAAGACTGCTCGTCCTGTCACGGAGCGCATGGTGAAGGCGGCATCGGTCCCGCGCTTACGAATGAGAGTTCGCGTAAGAATCTAGCCGCGGCGATCGCATGGATCGAAGACCCAAAACCGCCGATGCCCAAACTCTACCCTAGCCCGCTCACCGAAAAAGACGTTACCGACGTCGCCACTTTCGTTGAATCCCTAAAGTAACGGGAAGCTCTGTTTTCCGCCATGCCTTCGTTGCGGAGAGGCTTGTGTACCGTAGTACACTGCGCCTCTCCGCGCCTCGGCCTGACGGAAAACAGAACTTCCCGTCGCGCGTTACGCAGCAGCTAGCTTCAGGCGGTCGGCTTCTAAGCCGTTCCAGAAGGTGGCGACGGCGTCGAGCATGGCTTGCGCGGCGACGAGGAAGCGTTGCGCGTCGAAGGTGGGATCCACGGCGACCAGCGCGAGTTCGTCGTCGGTGTGCTCGGCGTGCGTCTCTTCGAGCATGTCGTGCCACGTCCAGAATCCGAGCGGCAACTCGGCGATGCGCTCTGCCTTGATGCGCTTCAGACCGGAGATCAGTTCTTTCCAGAATCCGGCCGCCGCCCAGTGTTCGATGGCGAACGACGCGCCGGCAGCCGTCGACGGATCATCCGAGCCGTACCATTCCATCAACGCGTCGCAGAACGCGAGCGTGCTCGGGGTGCCGAAGCGGCGCTTGCCGATCTGCGCGAAGTCGAGTCCCAATACCCTGGCGAACTCGGTCAGCCATTCGAAGTGCCCGGCGCGAAAGCGGAACGTCCCCCCTTCGACCGTCCCCTCCTTGGTGAACGAGACGCCGAGTTCGTTGAGCAGAATCTCCTTGCCGGCGCGATATTGTGCGAGGTCCGGCGCGTTGATGCACTTGCGCAACTGCGCTTCCATGAAGAGATGGCTGAAGACCGAGAACTGCAGCGTGAAATGACGCAGCTGTTCGTCAGTGGCCTCGCCGCGCGCAAACCACGTCGTGAACGCATTGCGAACGACGATCGGATGCGCACCGATGCGATCGTTGACCGCTGCACGCAATTCGTCTAGACCGGTTTCGGGGCGGGGTTCGGTGATCACGATCTCTCCTTGACGGCAGAAAAAAACCGCCTCGCGTCGGCGAGGCGGTTTTGAAGGCGTTTGAGCTGTTCTGTTCTTACGCGAGCAATACCGTTCTCGACCGACTCTCTGCGGAGTAGCCGTAATAGTAATAACCATAGGCGTAGGTGCGAACGAGCATCTTAGGGCGCACTGTAGCAGATTCAGCGCGAGCGTGCAAGAGGGGGGACGAGCACGATCGAGCCCGACGCGGCCTTCCCAGCGCGCAGATAGGTGACGGTGACGCGCGGATGGGTCGCATCGGCGAGCCGGTCGCGTATGGCTGAGACCGGCATGCCGGCCGCCGGCGCGCCGTCGATAGCGGTGATGACGTCGCCCGCGCGCAGCCCGGCGCGAGCCGCCGCGCCGGCGGTTTCGACGAACTGCACGACCTTCTCGCCGCTCGCGCCCAGTGCGAGCCACATGCCCGATCCGTCGTACCGGTCGGGTGCGGAGAAGAGCGCGCCATCACGCACCCAGAGCGTCGTGTTGGCGAAATCGACGATGAGGTCGAACCGTTTGAGGAAACCGCCGCCGATGACGCCGTCGAAATTCGGATCGAGGTGCTCGCGCTGCATCGAGAGGACGATCGACGTGTTGGTGAGATGCAGCGGGCCCGCCGCGAAGGACGAGACGGGTATCACGCGTCCCAACACCGGCCCCCCAGCGACGAATCCCGGAACGGTCTGCACGTAGCGCAGGATCGTCGATGTCGACGGATGGCGGCGGTCGAGGTGATGGCGCTGCCAAAACGGCGCGTAGAGCGTCAGCGTCGAGCGATCGCCGGTGTCGATGAAGAACCGTGCGCGGACCCCGTCCACTGTGCCTTCGACGGCCGGAGCGCCTTCGACCAGATGGAACTTCAGCGGCGTCATGCCGGACTTGGGAACCGCGTGCGGCGCCACTGTGAGCAGCTTGCGCGCGTAGTCGATGCGCACCGCGTAGCGATCGAAGAGCTGCGATCCGATGAAACCATCGAAGTGTTCGAAACCGTTGAGGCGGCGGAAGTCCTCCAACGCGCTCGGAAGCACGATGAACGGCAGATGTTCGAGCGATGCGTTCGCGACGGTGACGTTCGACAGCGTTCCGATCCCCGCACCGGTCGGGCGGTGCGCAACACGCAACTGCGCCGCCGCTTTCGGAAGCAGTTCGATCGTGTCGGCACCGCTGACGTCGAGCATCATCGAGAATGGGCCTTGCCCGTTGATACGCACCGGGACGATGATCCGCTGGTCCACCAACGAGAACGGTACGGTGGCGCAGCGTGCGCCGCAGCCGGTGGCTCGCGCCGGCGACCACGCCAGCGCGGCAAGAACGCAACAGAGAAGTGCCGAGAGCAAGCGCATGGGCGTAGGATCGCAACCCCATCGTCAGATTCCTGCACGTCATGGAAAGCGAAAATGCTGCCGTGAGCGAAGAACGTATGTATGCCGGCCGTCGATGCGGGACACGTCCTCCTCGCCCTCGGGCTCGCGCTGTTCTTCGGCTTTGCCTTTGAGAGCTTTTACGCGGGCATCCCAAATCGGCCGGGCGGCGTTCGCACGTTTCCGTTGCTCGCGCTTTCGGGGCTCTGCCTCTACCTCTTAGAACCGCGATTTGCGATGGCGTTCGTCGCCGGACTGCTCATCATCGGGGCGTGGATCTATGCGTACTTGCGCTCCGTGCTGCGCAAGACGGCGCAAGAGGCGCCGCCCGGCAGCGCGCTCGTCATTCCGGCGTGCAATATCTTCGCCTATGCGCTCGGCGCACTCGCACTGGTCGCGCCGCAATGGTTGTCACTGGGCGTCACGGTTGCCGCCGTGCTGATCTTGACGGAACGTTCGGCGCTGCACGCGTGGACGAGAAACGTCGCTCCCGAAGAGATCTTCACAGCGGGGCGTTTTTTGCTGCTGACCGGCGTCGTGTTGCCGCTGCTCGCGCCGCTGCCGCCGGTCGCCGGCATCTCGCCCTTCAAAGCGTGGCTTGCGGTGGTCGCGATCTCCACGCTCTCCTATGCGAGTTATCTGGTGCAGCGTTATGTGTTGCCTGGTCGCGGCGCGCTGGTTGCCGCGGCGCTTGGCGGCTTGTATTCATCCACCGCGACGACGGTGGTATTCGCGCGTGAAGCACACGAGCATGGGATGTTTCCCGACATGGCGGCCGGCATTCTGCTCGCGACGGCGATGATGTACGTGCGCATGCTCGCGGTGGTCGCGGTCTTCAACCTGCATCTCGCGACGGCGTTGGCGCTTCCCGCACTGGCGCTCGCGGTTGCGACGGCGGTGCTCGCGTTCGTCCTTGCACGCGGTGCGGCACAAGGAATGGGCGGACGCGACATGCCGCCGCCGGGCAATCCGCTGCAACTCACGAGCGCCTTCATCTTCGCCGTGCTCTTTGTCGTCGTGTCATTGGTGACGACCTGGGTGCGCGCGCATCTGAACGGAGCCGGTGTCTTTGCGCTCGCAGCCGTCGTCGGTGTCACCGACATCGATCCGTTCGTCTTGAGCTTGGCGCAAGGCGCGTCGGTCGGCGGCGCGCTCGCGGTCTCGGCGATTCTCGTCGCGGCATCGTCGAACAATCTCTTGAAGGCGGCCTACACGGTAGCGTTCGCGCACCGCAGAGACGCCGTGCGGCCTGCGGTGCTGCTCGCGATCGTCGCGCTGCTCGGTATCATCGCCGCGGTGTTCGTGGGACGCGCATGATTCGCGCGATCTTGAAGTGGCTCGGTCACGAGCCGCTGCGCGACCGCGTCGGCCTGCGGCCGCACCGCCTCGTCGAACTCGATCTCGGCATTTCCGAAGCGTACGCGCTGTGCCTCGACGCCGTGACGGCGGTGCTCGGTGCCAACGTGCTGCACGATGATCGGGCGCAGGGCACCATCGACATCGGTTTCGGCCTGATCGACGCCGAGCGGCTGCACGTCACGTGCGAAGCCGCCGGCGATGCACACGCGCGCATCCGGATCGAAGCTCGTTACCCGGCCGGCGCCGCCCCCCGCCTCTCGTCAACAGCCGTAGACCGGCTGGCGGAATTTCTAGAAACTCGAACGGGTCACTGAACGAGTGTGTACTTTCGGCGCTTCAGCCCGCTGAGATGCGATCGATGCCGAGGTAGGAGCGTAGCGCGTGCGGTATGGCGACACTGCCGTCGCGCTGCTGGTAGTTTTCCAAGATCGCGACCAGCGTTCGGCCGACGGCGAGACCGGAACCGTTGAGCGTGTGCACGAGTTCCGGCTTCGCTCCGGCGTCGCGACGGAAACGAATGTTGGCGCGGCGCGCTTGGAAGTCCGTGCAGTTCGAGCAGGACGATATCTCGCGATAGCCGCCGGCACTGGGCAGCCACACTTCGAGGTCGTAAGTTTTCGCGGCGCTGAATCCGGTGTCGCCGGCGCAGAGCGAGACCACACGGTACGGCAGTTCGAGTTCTTGCAAGAGCAGCTCCGCATCGTGCGTGAGCGCTTCGAGTGCGTCAAACGATCGATCGGGAAGCGCAAGCTGGACAAGCTCTACTTTTTCGAATTGATGCTGACGGATCAAGCCGCGCGTGTCCTTTCCGGCGGCTCCGGCCTCCTTGCGAAAGCACGGCGAGTACGCGGCATATTTGCGCGGAAGCGTCGCGCCGTCGAGCATCTCGTCGCCGTGCAGCGCGGTCAGCGGCACTTCGGCGGTCGGAATCATGAACAATTCGCCGTCCACGTCGGCGAACATCGCGTCGGAGAACTTGGTGAGTTGCCCGGTCGACCACATCGTGCGCCGCGTCACCAGATACGGCGGTGCGACTTCAACATAGCCGCGATCGTGCGCGCGATCGAGGAAGTACTGCGCAATCGCGCGCGAGAGCCGCGCGCCCATTCCCATGAGCACCGAGAAGCGGCTGCCCGAGAGCTTTGCCGCGCGCTCGAAATCCAAAATGCGCAGGCGCTCGCCGATCTCCCAGTGCGGTTGCGCGTCAAAATCGAAGGCGCGCGGCTCGCCCCACGCGCGCACGATGACGTTGTCGTCGGCGTCGCGCCCGTCGGGGACGCTTGCGTCTAGGATGTTCGGCGTCTGTTCGAGCACGTCGCGCAGCGGCGAGCCCGGCGCGTCGGGAGCCAGGGTCGCGGCCGTCGCTTCATGGAGCGCGACGGCGCGCGCGATCTCGTCGAGTTTCGGTTTGGCATCGCGTGCCGCCGCGGCTTTATCCGCCGCTTTGCCGATCTCGGACGAGATGCGGTTTTTTTCGGCGTTGGCGGTCTCGAGCGCGGCGAGCGCCGAGCGGTACTCGCTATCCAAGCGCAGAACGTCGTCGACGAACGACGCATCGATGCCGCGACGAACGGCAGATTGACGAACGCGATCAGGATCGCGACGAACGAGCACGATGTCCAGCATGAAGAACCGCACGGTTACGCCCGCGACGAGCGCACTCCTACCCGACGCCGGATTTGACGTCGAGCGGCTGCACGCACCGTGTCAAGCGCTCGCGGCATTTTTCGCACGCGCGGAGCTTGCGGCATGCGGCGGCGAGCATATCTCGCTGGACGAGACTCCAGGACGTATCCTGCGCGAGGCGATCGTCTGCGACGCCGACGTTCCGGCCGCGGCACGATCGTCGATGGATGGATTTGCCATCGCGGCGGCGGGAGCGCCGGGGCGCTTTCGCATCGTGGGCGAGATTCGCATGGGGCATGCACCGCCGACGGCGCTTGCGAGCGGGCAGGCGATGCGCATCCCGACCGGCGGTGTGCTGCCGGAGGGTGCGGATGCGGTCGTGCCGGTCGAGGACGTGCGCGTCGAGGGCGGCGTGCTGATCGTCGACGGTGCGGTGGCGCTCGGCGATTGCGTCAACCCTCGAGGCGATGACGTCCGCGCCGGAGAGCTACTGCTGGAGCCGGGCAGAAGGCTCGGCGCGCCGGAGATCGGGCTGCTTGCCACGCTCGGTGTCACCGAGGTGCCAGTCTACCGCCGCCCCCGCATCGCCGTGCTCTCCAGCGGCGACGAGCTCGTCCGGCCCGATCGCACGCCTGCCCTCGGGCAGATTCGCGACTCTAACCGCTACGCGGTGGCCGCGTCGTTGCGGGCGATGGGCGCGCAGCCCGTGCATCTCCCGACCGTTCCCGACGATCCCGTGCTTCTCCAGGCGGAACTCCGGGCAGCCCACGCGGCGCACGACGGCGTGGTGCTTACCGGCGGGTCGTCGGTCGGCGAGCGCGATCACACGCCCGCGGCCATCGCTGCGCTCGGGAGGCCCGGCGTGCTGGTGCACGGGCTGCGCGTCAAGCCCGGGAAGCCGACCGTCTTGGCGGCCGTGGACGGCAAGCCGGTCATCGGTCTTCCGGGCAACCCGGCCTCCGCGCTATTGATCCTGGAAGCCGTCGTCGCGCCGATCGTCGCGCACCTGGTCGGTGCGCGCGCGTACCCGGCCTCGACCACCGCGACGCTGGCCGCGCCGGTGGTGAAGCGGCCGGGCTGGACGTGGTACGTTCCGATGCTGTTGAAAGAAGAAGACGGAGAAGCGATGGCGCATCCATTGCCGATCCGGTCCTCGCACGTGAGTCTGCTCGCGCGAGCGGCCGGGTATTCCACGTTCGGCGAAGAGGAAAGCGAGGCGGCCGTGGGTACCAAGGTCGTGGTGACGCATTTTCTGGTAGGGGGAGCACACAGGACGTGATTCGGCCGCACCCGGCCGTCGAGGCATTGCCGCCGGCGACGCCCTTCATCGGACCGGAGCGCTTGATGCGCGAGACGGGACGTTCGGAATTGGTTCGGCTGGGCGCCAACGAAAGCGCGTTCGGTCCGTCGCCGTTCGCAATCGCGGCGATGGAGCGCGAGCTGCCGCGCCTCTCGTGGTACGGCGACCCCGATTCGCTGGATCTGCGCGATGCACTCGCGAGCAAACACGCGTGCGACGCCGGCTCCATTCTGGTCGTCGCCGGCATCGACGACGTCATGGGACTGATCGTGCGTGCCTACGTCGGAGCCGGCGGCCTCGCGCTGGCGGCTCGCGGCACCTATCCGACCTTCGCGTATCACGTTCACGGCTACGGCGGAACGTTGGAAACGGTCGACTATCGCGACGACGGATTCGTCGACGTCGACGCCATGATCGCGGCGGCGCGGCGGCTGGATCCGCACCTCGTCTATCTCGCCAATCCCGACAACCCGAGCGGAACGCTGTTGCCGGCGAGCGAGGTGGAACGGTTGATCGATGCGCTTCCCGCGCGCACGTTGCTGCTGCTCGACGAAGCCTACGCGGATTTCGTCTCCGACGATCGTTTGCTCGCACGGCCGCTGGACGATCGCGTCATTCGCACGCGCACGTTTTCCAAGGCCTACGGTTTCGCGGGCGCGCGCATCGGATACGCGCTGCTGACGCGAGCGCACCATGACGTCTTGCAGAAAGTCCGCCTGCAATACGGCGTCAATCGGAACGCGCAGATCGGCGCGCTCGCGGCGCTCGCCGACACCGCCTTCGTGACCGGCGTGATCGCGCAGACGCAAGCCGGACGCGAGGAGTATGTCGCGCTCGCGACCTCGCTTGGGTTACGCACGCTCCCTTCACACACGAACTTCGTATGCATCGATTGCGGCACGGGTGAGCGCGCGACGCGCGTCATGCACGAGCTGCTGCAGCGCGGCGTGTGGATTCGTAAGCCGGGCGCGCGGCCGCTCGATCGCTTCGTGCGCGTGAGCGTGGGCACCGCGCCGATGCGCGCCGCGTTTACTGATGCGTTCCGGGCGGTGCTGGCCGTGGTCCCGGCGTGAGATACGCGTTCATCTCCGACGTTCACAGCAACGTCGAATCGCTCGAACGCGCGCTTGCGTTGCTGCGCCCTGACGACAAACTCGTGTGTCTTGGGGACATCGTCGGCTACGGGCCCAATCCCAATGAATGCCTGCGCCTCATCCGCGAGCGGGCGGACTTCGTCGTGCTCGGCAACCACGATCTGGCGGCCGTTGAGAACTTCGGCGTCGAGCGCTTCAACGACGTGGCGCGCGCGGCGATTCACTGGACGCAAGACGTCATCGACGAAGGACATCGCTCCTGGCTCGACACGCTTTCCTACGAACTGCGGCTTCCCGAGTTCTTGCTCGTGCATGGCGCTCCGGTCAACTATTTCGAGTACATCCTCGATAATCGCTCGGCGCAGCGTGCGTTCGACAATACCGATGCGCGGATGATCTTCGTCGGCCACACGCACATCGCCGAGTATTACGTGCTCGAACCCGACAGCACGATCACGCACAAGCATCTGCAGTTCGGCGGCGAGGTGTTCTTGGAGGAGGGGAAGCGCTACATCCTGGACGTCGGAAGCGTCGGCCAGCCGCGCGATCTCAATCCCGAGGCGTCGATGGCGTTTTACGAGCCGGAGATCAAGCGCGTGCAATGGATTCGCTATCCGTACCCGATCGCCGACGTGCAGCGCAAGATTCACGATGCGTGCTTGCCCGACTATCTCGCGGCCCGTCTGCAGGTGGGCCGGTGAGCGGGATTCCGGTCGACGACGGGAACTGCTTCGCGTGCGGCCCGGACAATGCCATCGGCCTGCATCTGCATTTTGAATCGAACGGCGGCGGCGTGCGCGCGCAGATCGCGCTTGAGCCGGCGTTCCAGGGATGGGCCGGGATCGCGCACGGCGGGATCGCGATGACCTTGCTCGACGAGGCGATGGCGCATGCCGCCGCCTACGCGGGACACCGCGGCATGACGGCCAGCGTCACGGCGCGCTTTCGCAAACCACTTCCGATCGGCGTGCCGCTGATCGTCGAAGGGCGCGTGTGCTGGCAACGCCGCAACGTCGTGGGCGTGGAAGCGCGCGTGCTCGACGAGCGTGGAACACCGTTGGTCGAAGGCGAAGGGCGCTTTGTTTCCAAGGGTTCGATCGACGCCGTGGCCGATCGCCGTAACGTCGTCTTCCGGTAAGCACCGATGGCGAAGATGAAGCAGAAGCGCGCCCAAGCGGCCGCGCAGCGTCCCGTGAGCGCGCCCGCGATCGACAATCGGCGCGCGCGCCATGAGTATCACATTCTCGAGTCGCTGGAAGCCGGGCTCGTCCTGACCGGCACCGAGGTGAAATCGATTCGCGCCGGCGGCGTGAGTTTGAATGAAGCCTATGCGCGTTTTCGCGACGGCGAAGCCTGGCTGCTCAGCATGCACGTTCCGCCCTACAAGCAAGGGAGTTTCTCGAACGTCGATCCCAATCGCCCGCGCAAGCTGCTGCTGCACAAAGAGCAGATCGAGCGTCTGCAGAGCCGCGTCACCGAGAAAGGCTTGACGATCGTGCCGCTGCGCTTGTACTTCACGCGCGGCATGGCGAAGGTCGAATTGGCGCTCGCGCGCGGAAAGCAGCTTTGGGATAAGCGCGAGGCCGAAACCAAGCGTGACGTTGCGCGCGAGATCGCGCGCCACGTGCGGTAGATGCGCGGCTCGCATCCCGAACGGGCGTTGGAAGAACACGTCGAGCGCGATGGCGGCCTGCGGCGCGGCGAACGCGTGCTGATCGCGTGCAGCGGCGGACCCGACTCGGTCGCGCTGGCCGCGTTGCTCGCGGCCGTCGCCAAGCCGCTCGAACTGTTCTTGCAACTAGCCTACGTGCATCACGGCACGCGCGCTTCGGCGTGGCAAGACGAGGCCGTCGTGTTGCGCGCCGGCGCCGCGCTCTCGATGGCGACCCATACCGCCGGTATCGAGCCGGCCGGGCGTGACGAAGCCTCGTTGCGTCAGGCGCGTTACGAGGCGTTGACTGAGCTCGCCTACCGGCATGACGCGACCGCCGTCGCGACCGCGCATCACGCGCAGGACCAAACGGAATCGGTCCTGCTGGCGCTCTTTCGCGGGAGCGGACCCGACGGGCTCGCCGGGATGCCGCAACGCCGGCCACTGGCCGACGGGATCGATCTGGTTCGCCCGCTGCTGCGGCTGGACGGCGACGATCTCGTCTCCTACTGCCACGTGCAAGGTCTTCCGTATGCGGTCGATCCGACCAACGCCGACGTCGCGTACCGGCGCAATGCCCTGCGCGCCGCGCTGGATGCGCTGCGCCCGCTCTTCCCGGGCCTGGACGCGGCCGTCGCGCGCGCGGCCCACCTGGTCGGTCTGGACCGATCGGGGAGCGCCCGCGCCGAGCTGCGCGAGCGCGTGCGCGCGGCGCTGCGCGATGAAGGCGCCCTGCTCGACGTCGATTTTTCGCACGTGGAGCAGGCAGTCCGCGCGATCGAAAGCGGCCGCAGCGGCCGGTATTTGATGAAGCCGGGCGTTACCATGGTCATCGAACGCGGCCGATTTCGCGTTCATAGAGAAGATGGATGACGTGAGCGACGGTTCGCGCGGGGCGATTGAGACCCAACTCTTCTCGGCCGAGGAGATCGCTGCCACGATCGAGCGTCTTGCTGCCGCGATCGCGGCCGACTACCGTGGGAAACCACTGGTGATCCTCGGTGTGTTGAAAGGGGCGCTGTTCATCACGATCGATCTTGCGCGGGCGATCGCCCGGCGTGAGGACGGTCCGAGCGAGCTCTTGATGGATTTCCTCTGCGTATCGAGTTACGGAAACCGCTCGCGCAGCAGCGGCGAGGTGCGGCTGCTCAAGGACACCAGTCTCTTGATCGCCGGGCGTCACGTCCTGCTGGTCGAGGACATCGTCGACAACGGTCTGACGCTCGATTACCTGCGCCGCCTGCTCGCGGCACGTGGTCCCGCCAGTCTGCGAGCCTGCGTCCTCTTGGACAAGCCCTATCGGCGGATGGTCGACGTCCCGGTCGAATACCGGGGGCTGCATTGTCCCGACGCGTTCGTCGTAGGTTACGGTTTAGACTACCAAGAAGGCTTTCGTAATCTGCCCTATCTGGCTACGCTTCGCCCCACGGTCATCACCGATTAAGGCATACATACCCGAGTGAACAAACATCTGAAGTCCCTTTTTCTGATCATCGGCGCGGTCGTCGTGGTCTTCTTTCTCGTGCAAAAGTTCGTTCCGGCGAACGAAGACACGACCAAGCTGGACTACGGAACGTTCTACACCAAACTCGAAGCCGGTCAGATTCAATCGTTCCATGCCACCGGCTTGCAGGCCGCCGGCACGATGACGGGCGGCGCGAAGTACTACGTCTCGATCCCGAACAAGGATTCCGCCTT
Organism: Vulcanimicrobiota bacterium; assembly: GCA_027307235.1. Taxonomy (GTDB): domain Bacteria; phylum Vulcanimicrobiota; class Vulcanimicrobiia; order Vulcanimicrobiales; family Vulcanimicrobiaceae; genus DAHUXH01. The sequence goes on from DAHUXH010000007.1 coordinate 191,455, forward strand.
CGTCAACGACGTCCAGCGGCACATCAAGTCCGGGCAAGTTTCGTTCGAAGAGCCGGCCAACGTGGGCATCCTCAACAATCTCTTCGGGTTCGTGCCGTTCCTGATCATGGCGGCGTTCCTATTCTTCATCTTTCGGCAGGCGCAGTCGGGCGGGAATCAAGCGCTCTCGTTCGGACGCTCGCGCGCGAAGATGCTCTCGGAGAATCGGCCGAAGGTCACGTTCGCCGACGTTGCCGGCATCGATGAAGCCAAGGAAGAACTCGGCGAGATCGTCGACTTCCTGAAGTATCCCAAGAAATACCAGGCGCTCGGAGCGCGCATTCCCAAGGGGGTGCTGCTGCTCGGGCCGCCGGGATCAGGCAAGACGCTGCTGGCGCGCGCGATCGCGGGCGAGGCCGGCGTGCCGTTCTTCTCGATCTCCGGCTCCGATTTCGTTGAGATGTTCGTCGGCGTCGGCGCCTCGCGCGTGCGCGACCTCTTCGATCAAGCCAAGAAGTCGGCACCGTGCATCGTCTTCATCGACGAGATCGACGCGGTCGGCCGCCAGCGCGGCGCTGGTCTGGGCGGCGGACACGACGAGCGTGAGCAGACGCTCAACCAACTGCTGGTCGAGATGGACGGGTTCGATCAGAACACCGGCGTCATCTTGATTGCGGCGACCAATCGTCCCGACGTGCTCGACCCGGCGCTGCTGCGTCCGGGACGCTTCGACCGTCAGATCGTCGTCGATCGCGCCGACGTCAAAGGCCGACAGAAGATCCTGGAAGTGCACGCGCGCAACAAGCCGCTCTCGCGCGAGGTCGAACTCGAAACGCTCGCCAAGCGCACGCCGGGATTCTCCGGAGCGGACTTGGAGAATTTGCTCAACGAGGCGGCGTTGCTCGCGGCACGGCGCAACAAGAGCGCCATCGACATGGGCGACTGCGAAGAGGCGATCGACCGCGTGATGGTCGGCCCGGAACGCAAGTCGCTGGTGATGTCGCAGAAAGAGAAAGCGAATACCGCCTACCACGAGTCGGGTCACGCGATCTTGGGCGGCATGCTCGAAAAATCCGACCCGGTGCACAAGGTGACGATCATCCCGCGCGGCATGGCGTTGGGCATCACCTGGTCGTTGCCGGAAGATGACCGTCACAGCCGCACCAAGGATGAACTGCTCGCCGACATCACGATGGCGTTAGGCGGCCGGCTCGCCGAAGAGATTCAGTTCGGCGACGTGACGACCGGCGCCAGCAACGATTTCGAAAAGGCGACCGAACTCGCGCGCCGGATGGTGACGCAGTACGGCATGAGCGAACTCGGTCCGATTCAGTACGGACGCGGCGCGCATCAAGTCTTTCTCGGACGCGACTTCGGCGAGGAGCGAAACTACTCCGAGGAAGTCGCGAGCAAGATCGACGCCGAAGTGCGCCGCATCATCGAGTCGTGCTACGAGCGCGGCCGTCAGTTGCTCGTCGACAACTGGGACAAAGTCGAACGCATGGTGGCATCGCTGCTCGAATACGAAACGGTAGATGCCGAGGAAGTCAAAGCGATCCTCAAAGGCATTCCATACGACCGGCATGATTCGGGAAGCGGCACGGCGACGACCGCGGAGCCGCCCGCACCCAATGCCCCGGCTGCACCACGCAGCGAACACCCATCGCTGCTTCCGCCGACGATCTCGCCGGAGCCGGCGTAGTGCGCCGAGCGTTCGGCCTGCTCGCAGCACTCGCGTGCTGCGCGCTTCCGTTCGCGTCTGCGGCCGATGCGCCCAACGTTCTGGTCGATACGCAACCCGGCGCACCGACGGCTGCGATCGAAGTGTGGTTTCGCGCCCCGAGCGACGGCTACGACGGTTCGAAACCCGGGATAGCGCGGATCGCGCTTGCGGCAGCGGCGGCGTCGCCGCTCGAAAGTGGGCGATCGCTCTCGGATTTCGCGCGTTCCGTCGGCGGACGTCTCACCATCAGCGTCTACCCGGACATCTCCTCCGTGTCGCTGCTCGTGCCCGCGTCGTCCGCGCGACGCGCGGTCGCCACCATGACGGCCGCCTATTTCATGCCCAAATTTGCCGCGGACGCGCTGCACGCGGCGATGCGCGACGCCACCGTCTTCGGTGTCGAAGCGCGTTTCGACCCCGACGGACTCCTCAAGGACGGCGTCTTCGCCGCGCTTTTTGACCGAGGGCCGGCGCACATGCCCGCAACGCCGACCGATGTGCGCGCGCTGACGACGTACACACTCGACGCGGTGCAAGCGTATGCCGAACGCGCGTTTCGCGCGAGCAATGCATTCGTCACTGCCGCGGGAGCCGTCTCGGCGGCCGACGTGGCGGCGATGAACGCATCGCATGCGACCGCGTTCACGCCCGATCCACCGATCGACTCGCCGCTGAGCGCGTCGCCCCAGAACGTCACGATCACCGGCGAAGGGCATGGGATCGCGTACGGCTGGATCGGTCCGCCGATCGCACATGAACGCGATGCCACGGCCTTGGATTTCATCGCCGATTATCTCTTTCGAAACCAGACCGGAGCAGTCACCCGCGCGTTCGCCCGCTCGAACGCCGGCGTCCTCATCGACGGCCAGTTTATCACGCTGCACGATCCGGGGATCTTCGTGCTGGCGATCTCCGGCGACGGATCGGATGCGGTGCACGAACGCGTGCTCGCCGCGCTGACCGCGATGGCCCAGCCGCTCGACGCGGCGACGTTCGCGGCGGCCCGCAACGCGTTCGTTTACCACCTGCTCTCCGAAAGCGATACGCCGAATGCGCGCGCCGATAATCTGGGCTGGTATTCGGCCGAAGGCAATCCGGCCTACGCACCGGCCGGTGCAACGTCGCGCTACGTCCAGATCGCGCAGGCGCTCGATCCGCAATTCGTGGCCTCCGTCGCAAAGAAGTATTTGATGAAAGGTGTTACCGTGCGACTCGTTTCGAACGCGCAGCAGACGCAAGGCGCATGATCGCTCGATGGATGGCGGCGACGGCGCTGACCGTTGCCTGCATCGCGCCGGCCTCGGCCGCGCAGCAGAGCGCAAGTCCGGCGCCGGTCACGCATGAGGGCGCCGCCTTGATCGTGCGTCAGCCCGACGCGACCTCGTCGTTGGTCGGTGTCTGCGTCGTCATTCCCGCCGGTCTGGATCGCCAAGGTGTCGCGCAAGACGGCATCGCCGCCTTGACCGCGGAGACGTTGGAGCGCAGTCATGCGCCGGGATCGCCGGCGGCGCTCGGTGATGCGATCGCTGCCGCCGGCGGTTCGATCGACTACACGGTGGATGCGCACGACGTTCGGTTCTACGTTGAAGCAACCGCTGCTCAAGCGCCGGCGGTGCTCGCATTGTTCACCAGTACGCTCGCGCATGCGGCGTTCGACGCGCACGCCGTGGATGAGGCGCGCGCGAATCTTCTGGAGAAGATCGACGACAACGAGCATACGCCGCTCGTCGTCGGCGTGGAGATGCTGCAGCGCGCGCGCTATCTCGATTCGACGGCGGGCTTTCCGCAATTCGGTTCACCGCTCGGCCTCTCGCGCTTGAGCGTTGCCGATGTGGACGCGTTTTTCGCAAGCGCCTACCGGCGCGACGGTGCGATCGTCAGCGCGGCCGGCGCGCTTGATACGGTGCCGCCGGGCACCGTCGAAGCGATCGCCGCTGCGTTGCCGGCCGGGGCCGCCCGAGCACCGCAGAAGATCGCCGCTGCAACCGTTCCCGCCCTCACGCACCAATACGTGGCGCATCGCGACGTCAACGCGCCGTGGCTGGTCGCCCAGTTCCAAGCACCGGCGATCGGCACCAAAGATTTCGGCGCTATGCTGGTGCTGACGGCGGAGATTCAGCGCGCGCTGGGCTTCGCCGCGCAGATCCCCGACCTGGTCGAGAACTGGATCGGTGATCAGGCGGTCGGATCGATGTACGATTATTCCGACGCCGCCCCGACGCTCGACGTCTTCGTCGACGGCGGCATCGGCGATCCCTCAACCACTTTCGCCGCGGCGTTGAGCATGCTCGATCGGCTTGGCAGCGGCGACCTGCAAGCGCCGGTGGAATCGGTGAAGAGCGCCGCAGCCGGGCGCTTCACCCTTGATGCGATGACGCTCAAGCGCCGTACGTGGCTTGCAGCGATCTTCGCGGCGCGAACGAATTCCGCCGACTTTCTCAAACAGACCGACGACGCGATCGACGCAGTGAGCGCAGCCGACGTCCAACGGGTCGCGCGCGCGTACCTGAAGCCTCCTGCGGTTGCGATCGTGCTGCCGCGCTCCGACGCCGCCGGGCCGAACTGAGACTCGCGCTCGTCCACGACTATCTCAATCAGCGCGGCGGAGCCGAACGCGTCTTCTGGCACATGACGCGCATCTGGCCGCAGGCGCCGATCTACACGTCGATCTACGACGAGGGGGTCGTCGGCGATCTCTTCGCACGTTCGCGCGTGCGCACATCGTTCTTGCAGAAGATTCCCGGGGCGACCCGGAACTTCCGCATGCTCGCGCCGCTGTATCCGCGCGCGTTCGAGTCCTTCGATCTGCGCGAGTTCGACGTCATCGTCAGTTCGTCGAGCGCATGGGCAAAAGGGGTGCGCGCGCGCGCCGACGCCGTCCACGTCTGCTACCTCCACACCGTGTCCCGTTTTGTCTTTGACTACGAGCGCTACGTCGGCGGTTTCGGCATGGCGCGTCTGGCGCGGCCGATGCTCGCGCGTTTGATCGCATGGGACGTGCGCGCCGCGCAGCGGCCGACCGCTTTGGTCTGCAACTCGCGCACCGTGCAAGAGCGGATCGCCGCGTATTACGGGCGCGAGGCTCAAGTGCTGCATCCTCCGGCCGATCTCGCGCGCTTCTCGCCCGGCGCCGGGCGAGGCGACTATTTTTTCATCGCATCACGTTTGCTGCCGTACAAGCGCATCGATCTGGCGATCGAGGCCGCGCGCGCGGCGGGTGTCCCGTTGCGCGTCGCTGGAACCGGACCGGCCGAATCGGCGCTGCGCCGGCGCGCGCACGGCAGCACGACCACGATGCTCGGATTCGTCGACGACGCGTGCGTCGCGGCACTGATGGCGGATGCGAAAGCCGTGATCGTTCCGGGCATCGAGGATTACGGGTTGGTTCCGGTGGAAGCGGCGGCGTGCGGCACTCCGGTCATCGCGTTTCGCGGCGGCGGCGCGCTCGAAACGATCGTTGACGGCGTTACCGGCACGTTCTTCGACGATGCATCACCGCAGTCGCTGGCGGCGGTCCTGCGTTCGTTCGACCGCTCGCGATACGACCCGCTCCGGATGCTCGAACACGCGCAGTCGTTCTCACCGCAACGATTCGCCGACGCCTTGCAACGCATCATCGCCGTTCATCAGGATGCGCGGGAGATTCCTACGACAAGCTCCTAGTGCGGAGGTTTCGTGGTCAACAGTGCGATCGCGGTGCTTGCATTGAAGAGTCCGTGCGTGATGATCGAGGCCCAAGCGTTGCGGGTTCGCAGATAGACGACGCAGAGCACGATGCCGCCGAGAATGAGCGGAACCAGCGCGATCGCATCCGCGTGCAGCGCTCCGAACGCGACGCCGCTGGCGATCATCGCCCACCCGATCGGCACGTACTTGCGAAATCCGTTGAACAAGAAGACGCGAAAGGCGAGTTCTTCTGCGATCGGCGCCAGCGTGACGGCGAAGACGGCGAGCATGACGCGCGAGCGCTGATCGGAGAGTTGCTCGAACATGCGAACGACGGTTTGCTGGTGATGACTGTGCAACGCCGTTTCAATCACCGAAGCCAAGCCGTCGACGATGACCACCATCGCGACCGCGCCTAGCAGCGCGATCAGGATCGTTCGTGCATTCGGCTTCACGAAACCCAGGCCGCGCAGCGACGTGCGGGAGAGGCGCGGCAGGCGAATGAGGAGGTAGACGATCCACGAGAGATCGATGACCGCTTGTACGCCGATCGCGACCGTCGGAGAGATCGCCGGGCGTTGCCCGCGTGCGATCATCTGCCCCATCTCCGGGTGTATCGCGATGAAGACCGCGACCCCGGCCAGTCCTACCACGAATGTGAGGACGACGAGCCCGAAGATGTCGAGTGCGAACGGAAGCGGTCGAAACGAGTCAGGTGCAAAGCGCGTCGGCCAAACGGGCGAACGCGAGGATGTCGAGTTGCTCACCACGCACCTCGGGTTCGAGGTCGATGGACGTCAACGCCTGCGCGATGCGCGCCCGATCGATGCCGAGCGCATGCGATACGCTATTGACCAGCGTCTTGCGCCGGTAGGCAAATGCCGCGCGCACCAGGCGGCGGAAGAATGGAAGGTCGCGCGGTTGCGCGAGCGGCGCGTCGCGGCGGATGAGGCGAACGACGGTGGAATCCACCTTGGGCCGCGGGTAGAACGCCTGCGGACCAAGCGTGAACGCGCGTTCGACCTGCATGCTGCATTGCACCGCGATGGTGAGGCTGCCGTAGGCGGGCGTCGCAGGCTTGGCGAGCAACCGGTCAGCGACGTCCTTCTGGATCATCGCGACGATCGTGTCGGGGCCATGCTCCATCTCGGCCAGGCGCACCAGCAGCGGGGTCGCTACGTTGTACGGAAGATTGCCGGCGACGCGCCACGGCCCGCCGAGCGCATAGGCTTCGAAATCGAAATCCAGCGCGTCGGCATGAACGATCTCGACGCCGCGCAAGTCGTCGCGCGATTGGAGAATATCGACCAGACGGTCGTCGATCTCCACGGCGGTCACCCGGGCACCGCGTTCGTGCAGCGCATGCGTCAACTCGCCGGTGCCCGCGCCGATTTCGAGCACGCGTTGCGTGGCCGCGCCTTCCAGCGCGAGCGACGCGATGCGCGCGCATGCCGCGCGATCCAGTAAGAAATTCTGCCCGAGCGATTTTTTCGGGCGTAATCCGTGCGCGTCGAGGAGCGCGCGCGGGCGGCGCTGCGCCGGATCTATCTCAATCGGTACACCACGATTTCGCGACGGCCGAACTGCAGTGCGGCGCGTTCGGAGGTGAATCCCAGATCGATGCGATTCCCGCGAATTGCTCCGCCGGTGTCGCCCGCGAGCGCCACGCCGTAGCCGGGGATGAACAGTTTGGTGCCCAAGGGAATCACGCGCGGATCAACCGCGACGATGCCGTGTCCGGCGGGATATCCAAGCGCAGTGTACCCGCTGCAGCCGTAACATGAGGCCGTGTAGGCCGTGGCGATCATACGCAGCGCGGAGCTGGCGATGTACGCGGTTTTCTTCAAGCCGCGATCGGCGAAGCGCATGAAAGCATCGTATTCACTAATGCCTTGCGCGACGACGCGCGATTGCGGCGCGCGCACGACGTGCGTTGCGAGCACGACGCGCGTGATGCGCCCGTCGTCGGTTTGCGCGTAGCGCACCGTCGACTCACGCACGCCGGAGCGACCGCGCGTCACCACACGTGTGGTTCCGGGCGCGAGCGAGACGACGAAGGTCTGCACGGTGTGCGCCGCGATGGGGGTGTGTTCGGTTCGCGTCCAGGCGATGACGCGGTTGACGACGATCGTTTCGTTGGGCCGGATGCGCTCGGAGAGCGCAGGCTGCACGACGTCGTGAGCGCCGAGTTCGATGCCCGCCTCTTCCAAGGCCGCGCCGACGTCGTCGGCCGAGGTCATCACGGTGCGGGTGGCTCCGTGGAGATCGATCGTGACGGGAACAGTCGCAATCGCGGACGGGAAGCTGATGGTGGCGACGAGTGAGGCAGTGAGTATGCCGATCAACCGTGGCTCCTTTCTTGGCCTCGACAGGATCCGCGGCGCGTGCGGCACGAGGGTGCCGGGGCGCGGCGGCGCTGCCGATTGAAGTGGGTCGTCAGTTGACGGATCCGAAATTGGAAACGCCAGAGTTCCGCCGGGCCGGTCGAGCCTCAGAAGAGCCGTCGGCCGAATCCCGAGGGTGGGGCCGCTATCTTGTGGGCGGCCGGTCGCTTAGGGGCGACCTGAAGTACCCGCGCACTATAGCACGGCCCGCTCGACGCCCGAATATGCCGAAAGTCGTAGACAAAGAAGGGTAGTCCTTGTTCTGCCTCGTGGCGAAGCGCGGGTTGGTGAAAACTTTGCGTGTCGGCTTCTTCGCCGAGGTCTATCGGCCGGTCACCAACGGCGTCGTGGTCGCGGTCGACACGCTCGCGCAGGCGCTGCGCGCCAACGGCAACGACGTCACCATCGTCGCCCCGCAGATGTCGGGAGCAATAGAGGAAGCACACGTCATCCGCATACCGTCGATGCCGCTGCCGACGCGCACGCCGTACCGGCTGGCGATGCCGATACCCTTACCCGGCGCGCTCGCGGCGGCGGCGGACACGTTCGATCTCGTTCACGCGCATTCGCCGTTCGTGATGGGCTGGACCGCGGCGCACATCGCCAAGCGCCGGCACCTGCCGCTCGTCTACACCTATCACACGCAGTTCGAAGAATACGCGCACTACGTTCCATTCGAACCGAACGCGACGCGCATGGCGACGACGCGCATCGTTCGTCATTTTGCCGATCTGGCCGACGTGGTGATCGCACCGACGCGCGCGATGGCCGACCGATTGCACGACAGCGGCGTCAGCGCGCGCATCGAGGTCGTGCCCTCCGGCATCGACGTGCGGGCGTTCCGCGACGGGCGCCGCAGCGATGCGCTGCGCGCGCGGTTGGGCGCAGCCGCCGGCGAACCACTGACGTTGCTGGTCTCACGCTTGGCAAAGGAAAAGAACGTCGATTTGCTGCTCGACGCGTTCGCGCGGCTGCGGCATTCGCCGCTGCGTTTGGCGATCGTCGGCGATGGCCCGCAGCGCCCGGCGCTCGAGGAACACGTGCGCCGTCTCAAGCTCGATCGCGTCCGCTTCATGGGTGCGATCGCGCGTGACGAACTGGCGGACGTCTACGCAAGCGCAGACGTCTTCGCGTTTCCCAGTATGACCGAGACCCAAGGCTTGGTGCTGGGCGAAGCCTCGGCGGCAGGCCTGCCGGTCGTGGCGGTCGATACGCCGCAGAACCGCGAGGGTTTGAGTGAGAGCGGCATCTTCGTCCCGGCTGACGCTGGCGCGTTCGCGGCGGCGCTGGAGCGTGCGGCCGGCTCTCCTCGGGCTGAGCGGGCGGCGAGCGCCGCCGCGGCCGAGCGGCTTTCACTGGAAACGCAGGTGCGCCGGACGCTCGACCTCTACCGGAGTCTGTTGGGCGAAGCCGTCGCGCCTTGACATCGAACATATGTTCGTCTTATCATAGACCGAGCACTCATCGGGCGAGGTCGATATGGCACGACAACGGCTTTCCGAAGTTCAGATCGCGGTGGGGTGGGCAGCTGACCCCGCCGGCGACGGCGTCGCGTTCGCTCGTTTCGGAACAGGCGAGGGCGGGCGTTTCATTCGTATCCCCTTCGCCGTCGCGCGCCGGCCTGCGCTGTTCGGCCGTGAGGTCGGTTACGCGGCCGTAACGGCGACCGCGTCGGCGTTGGCGGACTACGGCATCGAACGCCTCGTGCTGCGGATCGGGGACGGCGAACTCCTCGAAGATATCGAGCGGCGCCGGCCGCTGCCCGCCGCGCTCCATCTTCCGTACATTCGCGCGCGCTGCGCGCTCCGTCGCTTCGGCCGCGTGCGCCTGGAACTGGGGAACGTCGGCGATTTGATGCTGCGCGCGCGGGCCGAGGTCGAGCATCACGCCGCCGCGTGACGCGACTGCATACTGACGATCTTGCCGTCGAAGCGCCCGCGCTCGCTCGCGCGCTGATCGGGCTGCTGCTGGTGACGCAGCGCGACGGTGTCATGACCGTCGGACGCATTGTCGAGACCGAGGCGTATCACGAGAGCGAGCCGGCCGCACACAGCTATCGCGGACGGACGAAACGAAACGCCGTGATGTTCGGCGCGCCGTTTCACGCTTACATCTACTTCATCTATGGAACGTCCTATTGTTTCAACGTCACGGCGGAGCCGCCGGGCGTAGGCGGCGGTGTGCTGGTTCGCGCGCTCGAACCAGTCGCGGGCATCGACGTCATGGCCGCGCGTCGAGGCGCCGGCGTTCGCGATCGCGATCTGTGCCGAGGGCCCGGCCGCTTATGCCGCGCCATGGCGATCGGCCCCGAGGACAACGGCGCCGATCTGGTTGCCGGAACGGCTATCTGGCTCGCCGGACCGCGGCCACCCGCCGCGCGCATCGGATCGAGCAGGCGCGTCGGCATCTCGGCGGCGGTCGAGATGCGCTGGCGCTTCTACGCGGCCGGCAACCCATACCTCAGCGGGCCTCGCTCGCTCTCGCCGCCGTAGCGAGCCGCTTGATAGCGCGCTCGCTGCTGTGCTATAGTGGCGGCGTTGCGCACGGTTCTTCTAAGCGCCGCAACATCTCGTACATTCCTCGCGCATATGTCTCTCGCCGACAACGGCAGCCTCGCCGTAGAGCGCGTTTTCGATGTGTGCGTTTCCATGAGAGACAAGTCCGCTGCAACTCGATAATCGTCCACCCGGAAACGGCCAGCCGCAGGGCGGCGGCCGCCGACGCCGTTCGCGCCGTCGCCCGCATTTCAATCCGCAACAGCACGCGCATCTCGATCAACTGACGCAGTTCGAGCCGGCGGGACCGCCGCTCCTGACCTCCGCGCAGCTCAACGAGAAGAAGAAGACCGAACTCAACGATCTCGCGACGCAATTCGACATCGAAGCGCCGGTCAAGCTTAAGAAAGACGAACTGGTCGCGAAGATTCTCGAGATTCAAGCGGCGCGTTCCGGTCTGGAACAGGCGAGCGGCATCCTCGACATGCTGCCCGAGGGATATGGCTTCTTGCGCCGTGCCGGGTACATCATCGGCAACGAGGACGTCTACGTCAGTCAGTCGCAGATTCGGCGCTTCGAATTGCGGCGCGGAGATTTCGTCGAAGGACAAGTTCGCCGTCCGAAGGAGAGCGAGAAGTACTTCGGCCTGATTCGGGTCGACAAGATTAACGATCTCGAACCCGAAGCGATTCGTGGGCGGCGCTTGTTCGAAAAGGGCACGCCGATCTATCCCAACGAGCGCTACAAGCTCGAAGTCCGCTCGACGCAGCTCTCGACGCGCGTCATCGATCTCTTCTGCCCGATCGGGAAAGGGCAGCGCGCGCTCATCGTCTCGCCGCCCAAAGCCGGTAAGACGACGCTGCTCAAGAACATCGCCAACTCGATTTCGATCAATCACCCCGAAGCGCACATCATCGCGCTGCTCGTCGACGAACGCCCGGAAGAAGTCACCGACATGCAGCGCACGATCGACGGCGAAGTCGTCGCCTCGACCTTCGACGAACATCCCGAGAACCACACCGCGGTGGCCGAGCTTGCGATGGAACGCGCCAAGCGTTTGGTCGAACTCGGCAAGGACGTCGTGATTCTGCTCGACTCGATCACGCGTCTCGCGCGTGCGTACAACCAAGTGATCCCGACCTCCGGCCGTACGCTCTCCGGCGGTCTCGACACCGCGTCGCTGCACAAACCCAAGCGCTTCTTCGGCGCCGCGCGCAAGATCGAAGAAGGCGGTTCGCTCACGATCATCGCGACCGCGCTCATCGAGACCGGATCGAAGATGGACGACGTCATCTTTGAAGAGTTCAAAGGCACGGGCAACATGGAACTCAACCTCACGCGCAAACTCGCCGAGTCGCGCGTGTTCCCCGCCGTCGACATCAAGCGTTCCGGCACGCGTCATGAAGAGCTGCTGCTCTCGACCGACGAGATGCGCAAGATTTGGATGCTGCGCCGCGCGACCGCGGTGCTCAACACCGGCGACATCACTGAGATCATCCTCGACAAGATGGCTCAGACGCGCACGAACGACGAGTTCTTGCAATCCGTCACCAAAGAAGCGCTGTCGATGTCGCGCGGATACGAAGAAACCAGCAGCAAGTACTAGGGAAACGCTCATTTCCGCCATGCCTTCGTTGCGGAGAGGCTCGTGTACCGTAGTACACTTCGCCTCTCCGCGCCTCGGCCTGGCGAAAATCAGCGCTTCCCTCCTAAGACATGAGACTCAATAAATATTTGGCGCATGCGGGGGTGGGGGCGCGGCGGGCGGTTGAGGAGTTGATCGTCGCGGGGCGTGTGCGTGTGAACGGGAAGACCGTGCGCGAACTCGCGACCGACGTTGCGGCCGGTTCGCGGGTCGAAGTCGATAACGTGCCGGTGCGCGTCGCGACGCGCAAGACCTACTGGATCGTGAACAAGCCGGCGGGGGTGATGACGACGATGAGCGATCCGCAAGGGCGGCGCACCATCGTGGACCTGATCCCACGCGATTTCCCGCGCATCGTTCCGGTCGGACGCCTGGACTACGACACGTCGGGCGTGCTGTTGCTGACCGACGATGGCGACCTCGCCAATACGCTCTCGCATCCCCGTTTCGGTGTCGACAAGACCTATCGCGCGGTCGTGCGCGGGCGCTTGCTGCCGAGCGACATGCGCGAGTTGCTCGAAGGCGTGCGCTTGGACGAATTTCGCGCGGCCGGCGCCAAGGTGCGCGTGGTCGCCTCGCGTGCTGACGTCACCGTGCTCGATATCACCATTCACGAAGGCAAGAACCGGCAGGTCAGACGCATGCTCGAGAGCGTCGAACATCCGGTAGTGACGCTCACGCGCACGCGCTTCGGTCCGATCGCGCTCGGCAGCCTTGCACCAGGACAAGGCCGAGCACCGACGGCGCGCGAATTGGCGGCCTTGCGCGCCGTTGGTTCGGCCGCAACCGACTAGCGAGACCCGCGGGACGCGCCGATACAGTATCCATTGAAAATCAGCCGTTGACGTTCTCGCCGTTCGCAACGTTACTGGATCGAGTGGGTGCCTGGCGGTCGCATCGCCGGCGCAGCCACCGTAGAAGAAGGAGACCGATGTTCCCACGCACGCTTGCCGCCGCAGCGGCCCTGTTTGCCATCGCGCTTCCGTTGCCGTCACCCGCGCAGCAGTACCAGATCATTGGGTACGTCGCGCCGCGGATCGCCGCGCTCGCGCAACCGTCCACGCCGCCCGCCGGCGCGGGGACGGTGGTGATACAGGTCCGCGTCGAGTCTGATGGGTCGCACCAAGTTATCAAAATCATCAAATCGACCAATCACACCGTTGACGGTGCGGCACGCGACGCTGCGCAACGTTCGAAGTACACCCCGGCCATGAACGCGGGCAAGCCGGTCCCGGCCTTCATCGACGTCGCGTTCCGGGTGACGGCATCGGGCGTCGAGGTGATTCAAGACACCAAAGGCGTGGACGAACAGGTCACGGCGCTGCTCCGTAACGGTCGCTACGCTGCGGCGAAGGCGCAGGCGGCAGCCGCGTTGAGCCAGACGCCGAGCGACGCCAAGCTGCGCCAGTTGCTCGGTGTCTCCGAGTACTACCTCAACGACTACCAAGCCGCGGTCGAAGCGTTCTCGCACGTCTCCACGATCGCCGGTGACTACCGCACGATCGCGAGCGAAAGCTTCGCGAACGTGGCCAACAAGCTCATCTCGACCGACACGCAACAAGCGGTCGCGTTGGCGCTCAAGGCGACCGAGTACAACGCCGACAACGCCGACGCGCTCTACACGCTCGGCGCCGCGCAACTCGCCGCCAAGAGCTACACGGACGCGGTCGCGACCCTTCAGAAGACGCGCACGCTGGTCTCCGGCGGGAAGAGCAGCGAGAAAGTGCGCGCCAACATCGACACCGAACTCATGGTGGCGCAGATCGGCGCCGGTGACATGACGGGCGCGCAAACGACGCTCGCCGAGATCAAGAAACTCGACCCGAGCAGCACGACGGCCCAACGGGCGATGGGCCGCAAGCTGCTCGAGATCGGCAACGCCGCCGGCGCGAACGGCGACGTCGCGGCCGCGCTCTCCGCGTACAATCAGGCGGCCGCGCTCAGTGTCACCGACATCGCGATCGTCGCCGACCTCAATGCCGGCAACACGCTGGCCAAGGGGCTCAAGCCCGATTTCGCGCAGATCAAAGCGTATGCCGACAAAGCCCTTGCGATCAACGCGAGCGACGCGAACGCGAACTATTTGGAAGGGTACGCGATCACCGGCCAGTGGGCGGCCAAGCCGAACGACGAACTCAAGAACCAAGCGATGAGCTACTTGAACAAGGCGAAATCGCTCGCGCAAGGTGCCGGGAACGCCGACTTGGCATCCCAGATCGACACGTTTGTAAAGAACTCGTTCGGTGCGGCGAAGGCGACGCCGCAGCCGGCGGCGCATTCTTCACCGTCGGGGGGCAGCTACAGCGGTGGTAGCGGCTACGGCGGCGGAGGGGGCTAGCGGTCGACGAGGAGTTTGCTCCCGCTCGGCAAATTGAGCGCCCGCACGTAAGCGGGCAACAGCACCCGCACATTTTTTTTCACGTTAGGTTTCTGCACGAAAACCTATTCGGAAGGGGTCGAATCAGTGGGGATTTTTCAAGGTTTCCTAAGCGTCATGAATTCGGGCGGATGGGACATGTGGGTCCTGCTCGCGCTGTCGATCGCGGTCGTCACGGTCGTCGGCGAACGCCTGTGGTTCTTCTCATCGCAACACGGTGACACCAAGGGTCTGCTGCGTCAGATCGGTGCGAAGGTCGCCGCGAACGATCTGCCCGGCGCGGTCAAGGTCTGTCAGCAGAACAAAGGCATGCTGCCGCGCGTTCTCGAGTTCGGCCTCAAGCGCGGCGACAAGAACCGCGCCGACATCACCGACGCGCTGTCGATCGCGCTCATGGAGCACCTGAGCGCACTGGAACGTAACCTGGGCATCATCGGTACGATCGCGGTTATCGCGCCGTTCGTCGGTCTGTCAGGCACCGTTCTCGGTATCATTCGCGCGTTCTCGGACATCGCTTCCAAGGGCAACTCGTCGCCGGCCGTCGTCGCGGGCGGCGTCTCCGAAGCGCTCATCACGACGTTCGGCGGTCTCGTCGTCGCCATCGTGGCCGTGATCTTCTTCAACTTCTTCAAGACGCGCATCAAGTCGTACAACCAAGAGATGATCGTCGCCGCCAACCAGCTCGCCGAGCTTCTCCACTTCCACAACACCGGCGCCGCGATTCCAACCGACCTGTATCAACCTGCCGGCGCGCCGGCCAAGTAAGCGCGCGCGGAGCACATCGTGAGCCTGCTGTCGGCAAAGCAAGACGAAGAGGTCATGGCGGAGATCAACATCACGCCGTTCACCGACGTGCTCTTGGTTTTGCTCATCATCTTCATGATTCTCGCCGCACTGGTTGCGCCGCCGGGGTTCGAAAAGAACCTTCCGAACGCCAACAGCCATTCGGCCAGCAATCCGCAGAACCACAACGACATCAACGTCATCGT
The DNA here is from genome assembly GCA_027307235.1 of Vulcanimicrobiota bacterium. Taxonomy (GTDB): domain Bacteria; phylum Vulcanimicrobiota; class Vulcanimicrobiia; order Vulcanimicrobiales; family Vulcanimicrobiaceae; genus DAHUXH01. The sequence continues at coordinate 206,713 of DAHUXH010000007.1, forward strand.
CAACGACAAGGGTGTGATCTTCGTCGACGCGACCAAGACGGACGCGCAGGGCGTCTACGGCGTCTTCCAGCAAGTCGTCAAGAAGAAGCCGAACAAGCACGTCTCGCTCACCGCCGATGCGAAGGCGCCCTATGGGGTGATCATTAGCATTCTGGATGCGGCGCGAGCCGTCGGCCTCGAAGACGTCGGTTTCGTCACATCATAAGCCAATAAGAGTGGAGTAATTCTCGTGGCCGTTTCGGTTGGACAAGACGATGATGTGATGTCGACCATCAATATCACGCCGTTCACGGACGTGTTGTTGGTGCTGTTGATCATCTTCATCATCCTCGCTTCGGTGACCAAAGAGCCGAAGCTTCCAGACGCGTATAATAAGCATAAGGTCCTCATGTCGCAGATCGTCGTGCGCATCGACGATAAGAGCACCATCCAGATCGGATCGAACACGGTGACCGTGGCGGAAGCGCCGGCCGCGTTCGAGCAGCTCAAGCAGTACGATCCCGGGCAGCAGAGCGTCATCATCAAGGCGGACCCCAAGGCCAATTTCGGGACGATCCTCCAAGTGATGGATGCGGCCAAACAGGCCAATCTCACCTACTTCGGCTTGGCCAATCACGTGCACGGCACGCCGGAAGGGCAGTCTTCATAACCGATGGCGAAGAACGACAAGAACACGTTTCTCACCACCGGCGAGAAGGTGCGCTCCTACCTCGGGCTGGCATTCGTTGTCTCGCTCCTGCTTCACGTGGTCATCGCACCGCTGCTCCCCAGCATGAATCAAAAGACGGAGTCGACCAAGGTCGAAAACGTCACGATCGAAAAAATCAAACCGGTCGTGATTCACACGCCCAAGCCGACGCCGACGCCGCCTCCGACCCCGACGCCCCCGCCGCAGAGCACGCCGCCGCCGCAACAGCAGCAGCAGCAGATCAAGGTCAACGTGGTGCATGCGCACGCAAACGCCGGACCTGGGCCGGAGGTGCAAGCCTATAAGCCGCCGGCCAACGGATCTGAAGGCGGAGTCGTGACCACTACTTCGACCGCGGCTCCGGCCGCGACCGAGGCGCCGGCAACGGCGACCCCGGCTGCGTGCGCGGTTCCCGCCAAGGACGCACAAGTCGTCAATCAGGCGCAGGCTGACTACCCCGATCAAGCAACCGAGATGAACGCCGGCAACGGCGAGGTCATTGTCCTCGTGACGGTCGGTCCGCAGGGTCAGTTGGTCGACGCATCGGTCTCGAAGACGACCAACGCCATCTTCAACCGCAACGCGATCAACGCAGCGCGTAGTTCAACGTACTCGCCGAAGGTCGTCGATTGCAAACCGACGACGGGCCAATATAACTTTGTCGTCGACTTCCAGGCGCAATGATCCGACGCGCCTCCCGGTAGAGAACCAGCGGGCGCCCTCATGGTGGGGGCGCCCGCGTCACATCCTGCTCCTCGCGCTTGCGCTGTCGCTGCTCGTTCACCTCATCGTCGCCGTCATCGTGCGGTGGCCGAGGAACGCGCCCGTGCCGACCGAGATCGTTCGCATCGGCCCGCCGGTGATCGTCGCACACCGCACACCCGCACCGCCGCGCCCCCGCGTCACGGTGACACCGCACCCGCAAGCGCGGCCGGCGCTCCAGCCGGTCAACGTAGCGCACCTCACACCTCACACCACCGGCACCCCGACGGCTGCGGCGCTCGCAGCCGCATCACCGGCGAACGTACCGGCACCAAGAGAAAGCATCGCACCGTCGCCGGCCGCTTCCGCAGACTGCGCGCAGACCGACACGCCCGTGCGCGTCACGCACCTTCCCGACGTTCCCGAAATTCCGGCAGCCGCGCGCGCCGCCCGCGCCACCGGAATAGCGCGCGTCGCCCTCACCATCACCGCCGGAGCGGACATCGCATCCGCCGCGATCGCTCAATCCTCCGGCGACCCGCAACTCGACGCAATCGCCCTACAGATGGCCCAGCACGCCACCTACCAACCCGCCCAATCCCACTGCACCCCCAAAACCTCCACCTACACCCTCTCCATAAAATTCATCAGCTGGTAAAAAAAAGCGCCCAAGCGCAGAGAAGCGACGTGTACAAAGTACACGAGCCCCCCATAGCCGGATGTAAAAGCCAATGGAAGGTCTGATTTTCGTCAGGCCGAGGCGCGGAGAGGCGAAGTGTACTACGGTACACGAGCCTCTCCGCAACGAAGGCCTGGCGGAAATCAGACCTTCCCGCCTATAGGATGCCCATGTCGCGAAGGAGGTGGAGAGTATCAATGTACCGCTGCAAGTGCGCCTTGGTATCGTCGTCGAGGTCGAGGAAGGCGACGCCGGTGCGGAAGCGCTGCAAGAGCGTGTCGAAACGCGACCAGCGCACGATGGCGCGCAAGCGCAGCACGGGGCGCTCATCGCCGCGCAGTTCGATCTGCACGGTCATCGGCGCGTCGCGCGTCAACTCGGCGCTGGTGAGAATCGCCATGCCGCCAAGAGCGATGTCGTACGTCTCGGTGAACTCCGGCGGAAAATCATCGGAGATGCTGAACGAAACGAGCAACGAATCGCCGACGCGCTCAAAGCGGCGTTCCTCTTGGCGTGCGACTCCCGTTTCGCTGTTGTCCACATGTGCGGCTTAGGCCGACCCCGCGGGCAATCCTGCGCGCCGACCGTCAACTTTCTGAAGGCTGCGCGCGCCGCGGGGGCGTAACTGCGGCGGGGTGACGTTGCTGCAAGCGCTGCTCCTCGCCGCACTGCAAGGAGTGAGCGAGCTTTTTCCGGTTTCGAGCCTAGGCCACACCATTCTCGTCCCCGCGCTGCTGCACTGGACGAACATCCATCGCTCGGACCCGGCTTTCCTCGCTTTCGTCGTCGTGCTGCACCTGGGAACGGCGCTGGCGCTGCTCGTCTTCTACCGCCGCGAGTGGTTCGTGCTCGCGCGTTCGTTGATCGGCACGATCGTTCGCGGCCGCATCGGCGATGAACCCAATGAACGCATCATCTGGCTGCTGGTGGTGGCGACGGTGCCGGTAGGACTCTTGGGTGTCGCTCTCAAGGATCCGGTCCGGCAGTTCTTCGCATCGGCGTCGACCGCCGCGATCTTCTTGACGATCAACGGCGTCGTCATGTTCGTCGGCGAACACCTGCGCGCGCGTCAGCACGCGACGTTGTCGCGTGAGGAAAAACCGCTGCAGAAACTGACATGGGCGCAGAGTGTCTTCGTCGGTTTCGGGCAGGCGCTGGCGCTCTTGCCGGGCATCAGCCGTTCGGGGGCTTCGATGGTCGCCGGCCTGCTCTGCGATCTCGATCACGCCGACGCCGCGCGTTATTCGTTCTTGTTGGCGACGCCGGTGATCATGGCGGCGGCGTTGCTGGAAATTCCCGATCTTTGGGCGCCCGGCGCGCACGTTGTCGCGCTGCAGGCGGCGCTCGGCGGCGTGGTGGCCGGCATCACGGCGTATCTGTCGGTCGCGTTTCTAACTCGCTATTTTCGTACCAACGATCTTCGCCCGTTCGGTTGGTACTGCATCGTGTTCGGGGGCCTTTGTTTCCTACTCGCTCGCATGGGGATGCTATCGTGAAGATTCTCGCACTCGTTCTCGCCATCGTTTTCGTCGTGCTCGCGGTGCTCGTGCACTTGGGAGCGCTCTCCGTTCCCGGCCTTGGATTCCTCGGCCTCAACGGCCAACCGCACACCAAACACATGATTCTCTACATCGTGCTCGCGTTGTTGTGTCTCGTCTGGTGGCGCTTTGCCTCTGCTGAGGCGGGGAAGTCCTGATTTGCGCCATGCCGTCGTTGCGGAAGGGCTCGTGTACCGTAGTACACGTCGCCCCTCCGCGCCTCGGCCTGGCGGAAATCAGAACTTCCTAAATGATGCTGCCTAGCAACGTCGACTAGTAACGACGACTAGTAACGACGACTGCAACGACGGACTAGCGGCGGCCGACCAAATAATATTCGTCGGAGTGGATGGCGATGGTTTCGATGTGGGTGCGGGCGTCGCGCAGGAGCGGTTCGAATTCGGCCAGATGCTGCTCGGTGGTTTGGATGACGATCAGCGGGTAGTTCTGCGCCGCTGAAAGGACGCTCGCCATGGCGCGCGCGTAGGCGTGCTCCTCAACGCTGCGCGCGCCGAAGAGCGAGTTGCGATAGGCATGCTCGATGTTGTAGTAGGCATCGCCCTGCCACCACGCTTCCCACATCCAAATGCGCGCGTCGGCGTTGCGGAATGAATTCCGCGCGGGCGGCGCGAGGAAAAGCGCGTCGGCCGAATGCGCGCCGATGGTTGCCAAGACGTCGGCGTTGCGCACGGAATTATGACGCAGGTTCGTCATCACCCATTGCTCGGTTTGGCGAATGTACGACCACGCTAATTCGCTCGGCGGAACGTCCTGCATGTCGTCGGGAAACTGCGCTTTGAGCAGCCAGTAGCACAGGACGTGCCACAGCCCGAGCACGGCGAGTCCGGTTTGGCCGTCACTGCGCAGCCCGCGCACGTTGTCATGCCACACCCCCAGATAAATGCACTGCTCCTCACTAAAGAACACGCCTTCCCATGCCTTAAAACGATCGATGGCGTAGATCTTTCCGGGGAGCATCTCCACGATCTCGGCAACCTCGCTGTCGCGCAAGACGGTCTGGTCGTTGGCGACGATGCCCTCGCCGACGCGCACGAACCAATCGAGAAGATCGCCGCCGTGGACGGCCATGCCGTGGCGCTTGAGGTAGTTCAGATGCGTGGGCAATCCCATGAACGGATCGACCACGCTGCTGACGTCGTAGCGCCGCAACACTTCGATCAATCGCGACGGTGAGATGCGGCGCGTGCGCTCGTGCAACTCGATCATGCGTGCGTCCTCGCGACGACGGCCAGCGCGCGTGTGACGGTCGGATCGAATTGGGAGCCCGAGGCGGTCTCGATGCGTTCGATCGGACGAAGGCGATCCGGACGTGGTTGGGTGCGGTGCGCTTGGTCAATCGCTTCATACGCGATGCACGCCGAGAGAATGCGCGACGAGAGCGCGATCGCATCGTGCTGCAATCCGCCGGGTTTTCCCGAACCGTCGTACCACTCGCTGCGCGAGCGCACCGTCGCTTCCGCTGCGTGCAGCGTTTCGCGGGTTGCCAGCACGCGCGCGGCGGTGTCGGCATTGCGTGCGCGTTCCGCACTTCCCAGGCGCGAGAGCGGATCGAACTTCACGTTTTCGGGCTCTTCAGCCGCCGCTTCGCCGATGCCGAAGAGCATCGATGCAATCGCAAGCGCGCGGCGATCCTCGTCGCCGGCGCCCAGCGCTTCGGCCACACCTTCGGCCAGCGCCGACACGCGCCGCCAGCGGTCGGGCGTGCCGTTATGCTCGTCAAGCCGATCGGCCATCGTGTCGAGCAGGTCGACCGCTGACGACGCCTCCGGCGCAAGCGCATCGAGCGGCGCGCCGCCGGCGTCGAGCGCGCCGCCGGTGAGATGGAACCAGCTCGAATACGTGCGTGCCATCTCCGGCGCGTAGGTTCGGCCGCTCTCCAGGTTGACGGTTGCCAGCGCGTCTTCGGGGTCGGTGACGCGCGCGGCGACGTCGCCGAGATGCAGGATCTGGGCCGGTACGGGGATGGTGTGCCAGCGCAACTGATCGGGATACCCGGTTCCGTCCCAATTCTCCATGTGCCATCGAACGATGTCCGCGGTTCCCGCCGGAAGGCCCGCGATCTGCTCGCAAATACGCGCCGCGTCGGCCGGAACGTCCCAGCGCAGCATGGCCGCGATGCGTGCGGTGGGCGGCGTTCCCTTGCGCAGCGCGGCGTTGCCGACCGCGCCGATGCCGGACAGCACACCCGCGTAATAAAGCGCGTTGATCTCCAGGTCGGGGCGGTGTGCGGTGCGCGCGATCGAGGCCGCGATCGCACCTTTGCGTTCGCCAAAATCGAGCGGCAATCCCAGAATGCTGTTCCCAATGCTGCCAAAGCACGCAAGCAGGTCTGCGAATCGGCGCGCGGCGAGCCGAGGATCGCTCCCGGCGTCCTGGAATAGCGTCATTGAGTACGCCGTTTTATCTATCACCGTGCCGAAACCCTCACATATTGCCGCTGACGGCGGCGTTTCCATGGTTGACGTCTCCGCGAAGACGTCGACGGTCCGAATGGCCCGCGCGCAGGCGCGGGTTCGTATGAGCGCGGACGCGCGCAGCGCGCTGCTCGACGCGACGGCACCCAAGGGCGACGCCTTCGTGACCGCGCAGATCGCCGGCATTCAGGCGGCCAAGCAGACGGCGACGCTGATTCCGCTCGCGCACCCGCTTCCTCTGGGGGCGGTGGACGTGCGCTTCACCTGGAGCGACGACGGCGCGCTCGTCATCGAAGCGGTCGCGACCACGTCGGCGCCGACCGGGGTCGAGATGGAAGCGATGGTGGCCGCGTCGGTGGCGGCGCTGACCATCTACGACATGGCCAAGGCACTCGACAAGGGCATCGTCATCGAGTCCGTGTGCTTGCTGGAAAAGACTGGCGGCAAGAGCGGCCCGTGGAAACGCTCATGACCTTTCGTGTTGCGGTGATCGTGCTGTCGGATCGCGCCGCGTCGGGCGAGCGTGCCGACGGATGTATTCCGGTTGTGCGCGAGCGGTTAGGCGATGCGTACGATGTGGTTCGAGCGCTGGTCTTGGCCGACGATCCGGCGGCGCTGCAGGCTGAGTTGATCGACCTTTCCGATCGCGGCGCGGCCGATCTCATCCTCACCTCCGGCGGCACCGGGCTTGCGCCGCGCGACCGCACGCCGCAAGCGACCGCCGCGGTGCTCGACTACGAAGTGCCCGGCATCGGTGAAGCGATTCGCGCCGCTTCCATGCGCATCGTCAAGACGGCGATGCTCTCGCGTTTGATCGCGGGCGTGCGCCACCGCACGCTGATCGTCAACCTTCCCGGGAGTCCGAAGGCCGTCGCTGAATCGCTCGACGTGCTGGTGCCGGTGCTGCCGCACGCGCTCGATCTGCTCGCGGAGGCGGTGGTCGACGGATGATGACCTTCGAACAAGCGCAGGCGTACGTCAACGCGACCATCGACGAGCGCGCCTCGCGTCGCATGCCCAATCGTCTGGACCGGATGCGCGCGCTCTTGCGCGAACTCGGGCAGCCGCACGAAGCGTATCCGACGTTCCACGTCGGCGGAACGAGCGGAAAGGGATCGACCTCGACGATGATCGCGTCGGTGTTGAGCGCGTCGGGCAAGCGTACCGGATTGCACGCGAAGCCGCACCTGCGCTCGATGACCGAGCGGGCGCGCATCGATGGGATTCCGGTTGCCGAAGATCGTTTTGCCGGACTCATCGAAGAGATGATGCCCGCGATCGAACGGGTGACCGGCGAGCACGGTCGTCCGACATATTACGAAACGCTGCTTGCGCTTGCGTTCACGCATTTCGCGACAGAGCGAGTCGACGCGGCCGTCATCGAGGTCGGCATCGGCGGAACGCTCGACGGAACCAACGTCATCGTGCCGCGCGTCGCCGCGATCACGAGCGTCGGCTATGACCATACCGAGATTCTGGGTAACACGCTCGAAGCGATCGCTGCCGACAAGGCGGGGATCGCCAAACCCGGCGTGCCGCTGGTGTGCGCCGCGCGCGATGGCGGTGCGCGCGCCGTGATCGAACGCCACGCGCGTGACGCCGGTGCCCCCTTTGTGCATGTCGACGACGCGGCGCGCGTCCGCGAACGTACGCCGACGGCGTACGGCGAGCGCGTGATCATCGACACCGAATGCGACCGCTATACCGCCGACATCCCGCTGCTCGGCGAATTTCAAGCGCGTAACGCCGCGACGGCGATCGCCGTGCTGGAGCGCGCCGGCGATCTGCGCCCGTCACGCGAAGCGGTCGAGCGCGGTCTGGCGCACCTGGTGCTGCCCGGCCGCATGGAGTTCGTGCCGGGTCACCCGAGCGTCGTCTTCGACATCGCGCATAACCCCGAGAAGGCCGCCAATCTCGCTGCGGCGCTGCGCGAGCGTTTCGGCGATCGCCGCCTGCACTACGTGGTGGCGATCGGCGAGAGCAAAGACGCGCGCGAGATACTGCGCGCATTCACGCGACTGCCCGCGTCGTTCACCTTCACCGCGTTTTCGCTTCCCGGAAAGACGGCGGTGCCGGCGCCGCGTCTGGCATCGCTCGCGGAAGAGTTCGGCGCATGGGGACGCGCGATCTCTGATCCGGTCGATGCGTTTTCATTGGCGCGCCGCACCTGCGCACCCGACGAGATCGTCGTCGTCACCGGCTCGACGTTCGTCGTCGCGCTGGTGCGCGAATGGTACTGCGAGAACGTCGGTGTGCTCGCCGGTGCGCGCTAGAACACTCTCGTGGGGCGAGCGCACGTTCGTCATGGGCATCGTCAACACGACGCCCGACTCATTCTCCGGTGACGGCATCGTCGGCACCGAAGCCGCGATCGAGCATGCGCTCGCGCAGCACGAACGCGGAAGCGATATCCTCGACATCGGCGGAGAATCGACGCGGCCGGGTCATCAGCCGGTCGACGACCGTACCGAGATGGCGCGCGTGGTGCCGGTCATATCCGGCGTCCGCGAACGTCTGCCCGATGCGCTGATCTCGGTCGACACCTACAAGCCGGCCGTGCTGCGCGCGTGCGCCGCCGCAGGCGCGGATGTCGTCAACTCGGTGTGGCTGCTGCCCGATGCGCTGCTCGATGCGGCGCTCGCGTGCGATCTCGGCGTCGTCATCATGCACAACAAACGCGATGCCGTCTACGACGGTCCGGTGATGGACGACGTGCTCGAACAACTCGATGAAGCCGCCGCGCGCGCCGTCAAACGCGGCATCGCGCGCGAGCGTATCGTGCTCGATCCCGGCATCGGCTTCGGCAAGACGGCCGATCACAACATCGAGGTGCTCCGCGAACTGCATCGACTGGTCGCGCTCGGATTCCCCACGCTGATCGGCGCGTCACGCAAATCCACGCTCGGCAAGGTGACTGGGCGCGAGCCGCGCGAGCGTGTCTTCGCGACGTCCGCCGCCACTGCGCTTGCGATCGCCGCCGGCATCGATGTGGTGCGCGTGCACGACGTCGCCGAGCAACGCGACGTGGTGCGCGTGTGCGATGCGGTGGTGCGCGATTGGAGGCCGAGCGGATGGATCGCATAACCGTGCGCGGCATTCGCGCCTACGGTCACCACGGTGCCGATCCCGGCGAACGCGATCACGCGCAGCCGATCGACGTGTCGATCGAACTCGATCTCGATCTCTCGGCGGCGCAGCGCAGCGATCGACTTGAAGACACGCTGGATTACGCCGCGATGCACCGCCGCATCGTGGAGATCGTCACGGCGCAGTCGTTTGCACTGCTCGAAGCGTTGGGCGGCTGCATCGCCGACGCGCTCTGCGCGAATGCGCCGGTGGCTCGCGTCCGGGTATGCGTGTCGAAACCCGCGAAGCTCGATGGCGCGACGCCGGTCGTGTGCATCGAGCGTGTGAACGCCGCCTATCGAAACGAACCGGCGCGATGACGCATTGCGCCTACGTCGGCGTCGGCGCGAACCTCGGTGATGCCGCCGCCGCCGTGCGCGCTGCCCTGCGCGCGCTCACCGAGATCGGCGTCGTGCGCGCGGCCTCGCACCTCTATCGCACCACGCCGTGGGGCGTGCGCGAGCAGCCCGACTTTATCAACGCCGTCGCGCTGCTCGAAACGACGCTCGAACCGCGTGACCTGCTGGCGGCGCTCAAACGCATCGAAGTGCGCCTGGGCCGCAGCCCCGCACGGCGCTGGGGACCGCGCGCGATCGACCTGGATCTGCTGACGTACGATGCGCGGGAGATCGAGGAAGCCGATCTCGTCGTGCCGCACCCGCGCCTGCGCGAACGCGCCTTCGTCCTCATTCCGCTCGCGGAGATCGATGCGGCGTACGCGCCGCTCGCGGCCGCGCTGCCGCAAACCGAGGCGGCAGGCGTCGCGCGTATCGGCGACGCGTCCTGAGGGTGCGGAAGTGCTTCGGCCCGGCCGGAGCGAAAGCCAAGCCCCCATGCCTGTGCATCTGATCGACGGCGAGCCCATCGCCGCTCGCGTTGGGCGTCTTGCCGACGCCTTCGACGATACCGACCTGATCCGGCTCTCCATCGAGCGTGACGGCGTCACGGTCGAGCTGCGCCGTCGCGGCGGTCAGCCGGCTCCCGTCGCCGAGGCGGCAGCCGCGCCCGCTCCGCAGCCGCGCCATGTGGACACGCTGCGCTCCGACGTCGTCGGCATCTTTCGCTTGGGGCGCCCGGCGCCGTCGCTCGGCGAAACGCTCGCGGGCGACCGGGAACTCGGGTTTGTGGAGGCTCTCGGCATTCGCAACCCGGTGCGCTCGCTCGGCGGCGGGTCCATCGTCGCCATCCTTGCGCAAGACGGAGCCGCCGTCGAATACGGCCAAGAACTTTTCGAAATCGACCGCGGATAAGCGGAGAGGGACGCCCACCATTTTTCGCAAGGTACTGATCGCCAATCGCGGCGAGATCGCGCTTCGCATCAACCGCGCCTGCCAGGAGCTGGGCGTGCTGACCGTCGCCATCTTTTCGGAGGCCGACCGCGACTCGCTGCACGTGCGCCAAGCCGACGAAGCGTTCTGCGTCGGTCCGGGCCCCGTGCCACGCTCGTATTTGAACATCCCGAACATCATCTCGACCGCGCTCGTCACCGGCTGCGACGCGGTGCATCCCGGTTACGGCTTTCTCGCCGAGAACGCGCGCTTCGCCGAGATCTGCGCCGACCACGGCCTTGCGTTCATCGGACCGACGCCGCGTGTGATCGCGGCCATGGGCGACAAAGCGACCGCCAAGCGCGTGATGAAGGAAGCCGGGATCGCGACCACGCCCGGCAGCGACATCCTGCCGTCCGTCGAGGACGCTCGCCGCGCGGCCGAGCAGATCGGCTACCCGGTGCTGCTCAAGGCGACGGCCGGCGGCGGCGGCAAGGGCATGCGCACCGTCGAGTCGCCCGCCGAGATGGAACGCGCGTTCGCAAGCGCCACGGCCGAGGCGGAAGCATCGTTCAAAGACGGGCGCGTCTATCTGGAAAAACTCATCGTGCGCCCGCGTCACATCGAAGTGCAAGTGCTCGGCGACACGCACGGCAACGTGGTGCATTTGGGCGAGCGCGATTGCTCGGTGCAAAAACCGTCGCACCAGAAGTTGGTGGAAGAGGCGCTCGCGACCAACCTGTCGTCGAAGTCACGCGCCGCGCTGCACGAGATGGCCGTGCGCGCCTGCCAAGCCGTCAACTACACCAACGCCGGTACGCTCGAATTTCTCGTCAGCGGCGATCACGTCTACTTCATGGAGATGAACACGCGCATCCAAGTCGAGCATCCGGTCACCGAGATGGTCTACAACATCGACTTGGTCAAGGAACAGATTCGCGTCGCCGCAGGGGAGGCGCTGGGCTATGCGCAGCGCGATCTCAAACCGAGCGGACATGCGATCGAGTGCCGCATCAACGCCGAGGATCCTCGCAACAACTTCTCGCCGCAAGCCGGCACGCTCTCGAAGGTCGTCTTCCCCGGAGGGCTCGGCATTCGCGTCGACACGCACGTGCATTCGGGGGCGATGGTGCCACCCTATTACGATTCCATGCTCGCCAAGATCATCGCGTTCGGCGAGACGCGCGAAGCCGCGATCGCGCGCATGGAACGCGCACTGCGCGAAACGGTGATCGAGGGCGTGAACACGACCATCGACATGTGTTTGGAGATCTTGGGGACGCGCGAATTTCGTGAAGGCCGCTACGCGATCGACTTCCTGCCGAACCTGCTGCGGCCCGCGACCGTCGCATAAGCGCGCAACGATCATGCCCACACGACGAACCGGACGCGAACACGCGCTGCAAGCGCTCTACAGCATCGAGGTCGGACATCGCGAGCCCGCCGACGCGCTCGACGAGGTGACCGGCACCGACGCGGACTCACCGCATCGCGGGTTCGTGCGCGACCTCGTGCTCGGCACCCTCGAGCGGCGCGAGGAATGCGACGCGCAGATCGTGCCGCTGCTCGAAGGCTGGACGATCGAGCGTCTGCCGACCATCGACCGTCTCCTCTTGGAGATGGGTGCCTTCGAGTTGACGCATCTCTCGACACCGGCGGCGGTCGTCATCAACGAAGCCGTGGAACTCGCGAAGAAATTCTCCACCGAAGACTCGGGGCGATTCGTGAACGGCGTCCTCGCGCGCCTGGGACGAGCACATGGACGGGTATCGGAGAAGGCGTAAGCCGGCAACCAAGACGCCGCGTAAGCGCCGCGCCGTGTGGCGAACGCTGGCGCTGGCCGTGCTCTTCATCGCCTTTGCGTCGGCTGGATTGCTCGGCGGCATGGTGGCCGCCTACTCGCGCAACCTGCCGGACATCAGCCGCATGGCCGACTATCAGCCGCCGAGCGCGACGCGTATCTTTGCGCGCGACGGCACGCGCTTGGCTGACGTGTACGATCAAGATCGCGTCTGGGTGCCGCTCTCGAAGATCCCGCCGATCGTGCGCGAGGCGTTCGTCGCCAACGAAGATCATAATTTCTACTACCATCACGGCGTTGATTTCGGCGGCATCGCGCGCGCCGCGTTCGCCGACCTCCTGCACCAGCACTTGCAAGGCGCCTCGACGATCACGCAGCAGTTGGCACGCGGGCTCTTTCTCAACGACGAAGTCTCGATCACGCGCAAGATTCAGGAAGCGCTGCTCGCGATGGAAATCGAGCGTTATTACACCAAGGACGAGATTCTCGAACGCTATCTCAACCTGATCTATCTCGGATCGCAAGCCTACGGCGTCGATGCCGCCGCGCACACCTACTTCGGCCGTTCCGTCGACAAGCTGGCGCTCGCGCAAGCCGCGATGCTGGCGGGCGTGGTGGCGGCGCCGTCGGATTACTCGCCGCTCACCAACTTGACGCTCGCGCGCGAACGCCAACGGCACGTCTTGGACCGGATGGTGAGCAGCGGCTACGTCACGCAAGCGCAAGCCGATGAGGCGTATAGCGGGCCGCTCGGTCTCATGCCCGAGCGTTCGTCGGGAATCGCGGGATACGTCGATCCATACTTCACGACGTTTGCGGTCGATCAGCTCGACAAATACTTCGGCGATCGCGCGGTCAAGGAAGGCGGTCTGCAAGTCTATACGACCGTCGATCCGCATCTTGAAGACATCGCGCAAGAAGCCGTGACCTGGGGCGTCAAAGCCGCGGTCGCCGAGGGCATCAACGCGCACGAAGGTGCGCTGGTCGCGATTCGTCCGTCGACGGGTGAGATCGTGGCGATGGTCGGCGGCAAGGGATTCACGCTCGACAATCAGTTCAACCGTGCCTGGCAGGCGCGCCGCCAACCCGGCTCCTCATTCAAAGCATACGTTTACACGGCCGCGATCGCATCGGGACTGCAGCCGACGACGGTAATCGACGATAGTCCGGTCTCGTATCCGATGGGCGACGGAACGCGCTGGTCGCCGACCGACGACGATCTGCGATTCCTCGGACCGGTGACGCTGCGCCGCGCGCTCGCGCTCTCGCGCAACGTCGTCGCGGTCAAGCTCGCGGATCGCGTGGGCATCGATCAGGTGATCGACTACGCGCACCGCATGGGCATCCAATCGCAACTCGAAGCCAATCTCTCGCTCGCGCTCGGAACATCGGTCGTGACGGTGCTCGATCAAGCCTCGGGCTACGCGACGCTCGCCAATGACGGCATCCGCATCGAACCCTATGCGCTCAAGCTGGTCAAAGACTCGCTGGGCAACGTCGTGCTCGACAACCGCATTCCGCAACAGACCGACGCGGTCAGCGCGGGAACCGCGTTCATCATCACCTCGATGCTCGAAGACGTGATCGCCTACGGCACGGGAACCAACGCCAACATCGGGCGGCCTGCAGCCGGAAAGACCGGCACGACCTCGGATTTTCGCGACGCATGGTTCGTGGGCTTTACGCCCGACCTCGTTGCCGCAGTCTGGATCGGGAACGACGACAACTCACGCATGAACGAATCCTACGGCGGCAACATCCCGGCGCGCATCTGGGCGCGTTTCATGAAAGCGGCGCTGGCCGGTGTGCCGCCGCATGACTTCGTCATGCCGCAAAATGAAGTGCGCCGTATCGGCGGCTGCGGCGCGCCGGTCGATTACGTGCTCGCGCAGTTCGCGAGCCCGTCACCGTGCGATCAGTCCGGCACGTTCACGCCCATTCCCGCCGCTGACACGTCGCTGGTGCCGTCGTCGCCATCGCCGTCGCCCGCGGCATCAGCCACGGTCGCGCCGAGCGCGACGCCGCCGCCGAACTCCGCCGGTGACGGCCAGAATTTCGTGACGCTCGATGCGTCGCCGGCTGCCGCATCACCGCCCGCCGCCTCGCCGCCCCCGCGACCGCGCGCGCGCTAATGTCGCAATCCGAAAGCGCCGGATATTCCGACGAACGGCGCATCTACACGGTCGGAGAGTTCGCGCAAGGAATGAGCGCGTGGTTTGCGCGCGTGCCGCGATTGCAAAGCATCGCGATCGCGGGTGAGGTCTCCGAAAAACGCGCCTTCGGCAACGGTCACGTCGGATTCCGCCTCAAAGAAGGCCAAGCCGTACTGGAATGCGTGATGTTCGCGGACAAGCGACGCACCGCGCAACTCTTCGACAACGGCACGTCGGTGATCGCCACCGGCGATGTGCGCGTGCGTGCGGATCGCAGCGGATTTCAATTGCACGTCGAGAGCATTGAACTCACCGGCATCGGCGCGCTCGCGGCTCAAGTCGAAGCGCTTCGCGAGAAGTTCATGCGCGAAGGTCTGTTCGCCGATGCGCGCAAGCGCGCGGTGCCGCTGCTGCCGATGCGGGTCGCGCTCGTTTCGGCGCGCGGCATGGGCGCCGAGGATTTCGAGCACGTGCTGCGCACGCGCGCGCCGCACGTCGAGATCGTCTTCGTCGAGACACGCGTGCAGGGCCAATTCGCTGAAGTCGACATCGCCGGCGCCATCGACGACGCGTCGCGTGAACGTGTCGATGTGATTGCGCTCGTTCGCGGCGGCGGCAGTTACGAAGATCTTTTTCCGTTCAATTTGGAGCCGGTGGTGCGCGCCATCGTTCGCTCGAACCGGCCGGTCATCACCGCGATCGGTCACAAGGGACACCACCACCTGGCCGACGACGTCGCCGACGGCACGTACCCGACGCCGAGTCTGGCCGCCGAGGCGATCGCCAGCCGCTGGGAAGATGCGCGCCGCACGGTACGCGACGCGCAGCGGCGACTCGAACGCAGCGCCGAGCAGACCATCGTTCGCGCGGCGCAACGTGCCGCGTCCAAGGAGGACGCGCTGCGCTTGGCGGCGGCGCATCTCATCTCCAATCGCGTCGAACGCGTCTACGCGCGTTCACGGCGCATCGAATCGCTCAACCCGCACCAGCAACTCGCCAAGCGCGCCGAACGGTTTGCCGCCGTGCGCGCCCGGCTCGATGCGTGGCCGTCGCAAGCGCGCTTCGAACGGGTCCTCGAACGGACGGCGGCGCGGCTGGCTGCGCTCGACCCCTCGGCGCCGCTGGAGCGAGGATATGCGATCGTCACCAAGGGCGGCCACGCGGTGAGCGATGCCGCGCAGGTTGCGCCGGGCGACGTGCTGCGGGCCCGCGTCCGTCGCGGGACGCTCGATGCTCGCGTCGAAGGCGTGCATCTCGATGAGTAACAGCGCGCCACAGACGTTCGAAGAGAAGCTCGCTCGTATCGACGCGATCGTCAAAGAACTCGAAAGCGGCAACGTCGATCTCGACCGATCGCTCGCGCTGTTCGAGGAAGGCAAGACGCTCGTGCGCGCATGCGAAGCGCAGTTGAAGGACGCCCAGGAGAAGATCAAGCGCGCGATGACACCCGGCGCGGATCATGGGGCGCCGTGAACGCGCCGACGTCGTCGTCGCCGATCGCGAGGGGATGACGCGTTCGCAAGCGCGCAGCCTGATCATGGAAGGCCGCGTGCGCGTAGACGGCAACGTGGTGCTCAAGGCCGGGCAGACGATTGCGCCGCAGGCGCGGATCGAGATCGAGCGGCCGCGCCGTTACGTCAGCCGCGGCGGCGAGAAGCTTGAAGCGGCACTCGATGCGTTCGGATTGGACGTTGCCGGCCTCGCGATGCTCGACGTCGGAGCCTCGACCGGCGGGTTCACCGATTGCCTGTTGCAGCGCGGCGCCGCGCACGTGACCGCCGTGGACGTCGGCTACGGGCAGCTCGACTGGAAGTTGCGCAACGACCCGCGCGTCACCAACGTCGAACGCACCAACATTCGCCTCGTCCCCGGCGATGCGTTTCCCGCCGGATTCGATGCGATCGTGGTCGACGCTTCGTTCATCTCGCTGCGCACCGTGCTCGCGCGAGCGCAAGCGTTCTTGCGTTCCGGCGGTTGGATCGTGGCGCTGGTGAAGCCGCAGTTCGAAGCCGGCCGCGAACGCTTGGGTTCAGGCGGCGTGGTGCGCGATCCCGAGGTGCACCGCGCGGTGCTGCGAGAAGTGCGCGACGAGATGATCGCAAGCGGACTCATGCCGGTCGCCCTGATCGCATCGCCGTTGCTTGGACCGGCCGGAAACCGGGAGTTCCTTCTGCTGCTGCGCCGCGAGGGCCACGCGGTGGAGGACGCCGTCATCGACGCCGTCGTCGATGGGGAGCTAGCGCAATGAGGCGAAAAACCATCGCGATCTCCGCCGATGTGCGCCGTGACAACGCGAAAGCCATCGCACACCGGGTCGCGCAGTCGTTCGCGGCGAGCGGCTATCAGATCGCGCTCTTTCCGCGTCACGAAGATGTCGCGGCGATCGGCACCGGCGGATCGATCGAAGATGCTCGGCTCGTGATCACGATCGGCGGCGACGGCACGTTGCTGCGCGCCGCACGCATCGCCGACGAATACGGTTTGCCGATCCTCGGGATCAACACCGGCCGTCTGGGTTTTCTCACCGAACTCGATGAAGGCGATCCGCGCATTGACGCGCTCCCGTCCGTGCTCGACGGCGGCACGCAGATCGAAGAGCGTGCAGCGTTGCGTGCGTACTATCAGGACAAGACCTTTTTCGCGCTCAACGACGTGGTCGTGCGCAAGGGCGGCGTCTCGCGGTTGGTCCCGTTCAGCTTGCGTGTCAACGACGATCCCGCCGCGCAGATTCCGGCGGACGGCATCTGCATCGCCACGCCGACCGGCTCGACCGCGTACTTCCTTTCCGCCGGCGGAGCGATCATCTCGCCCGACGTCGATGCGTTCGGCATCGTGCCGCTGCTGCCGCACACGCTCTTCTCGCGCCCGCTGATCGTCGCGACCTCGACGCGCATCGAGATCGGGTGCGACTCAGAGATGGCCCAAGCGCAACTCGAATGCGACGGCGACATCTTGAGCGACATCGTGCCGGGCACCAGCGTGATCGTGAGCAAACATCCCAACCCCGTGCGCTTCGTGCGGCTCGGGCGCTTCCGTTTCTTCGAACGGCTCGAAGAAAAGATGCGCTGGGGTGTTTCCATCAAAGAACGTTTGCGGTAAGAGCATCCACGCGATGTTGCGCCGGCTTACCATCGAAAACGTCGGGTTGATCGAGCGGGCCGAGGTTGAATTCTCCCCCGGTGCGACGCTGTTCACCGGCGAGACCGGATCGGGCAAGACGATGCTGCTCGGCGCGCTCGCGCTCGCGCTCGGCGAGCGTGCGAGCGCGGAGATGGTGCGCAGCCGTGCGGGCAAAGCGGTGGTGACCTTGTGGTTTGACGCCGATGACGCGCTGCGCGAACGCCTGTCGGCTGACGGTTTCGCGCTCGATGCGGGCGAGGAGGCGGCGATCGTGCGCGAGGTCGGCGCCGACGGACGTTCGAGCGCGCGTCTGTGCGGAAAACCGGCGACCGCCGTGTATGTGCGTGAGATCGCGGCGAGGCTCGCCGATACCATCGGACAGTTCGAAGCGCAGCGTCTGCTTGCGCCCGCTTTTCATGCTGAGTTGCTCGATCGTTTCGCGGGAGCTCGCGCGATTGCCGTGCGGCAGGCCGTCGCACAGGCACACGCCCGTCTGCACGATCTGCGCGCCAAGATGGCGGCGCTGCACGATGATGCGCAGCGATCACAACGCGAGCGGGACGATGCGCGCGAAGCGCTCGATGAGATCGACGCTGCCCGGCTGGAGCCCGGCGAGGACCGTCGTCTCGAAGAGCGGCGTCGCGTGCTCGACAATCTCGAACGCATCACCGTGGCGTTGCGTGCCGCGCACGAAGCGTTGGCTGGCGACGAGGGCAGCGCGGTCGAAGACTTCGGCAGCGCGCTGCGAGCGCTGGACGCCGTAGCGCCGTACGGCGAGGTTTATGCGCGCATGGCAGACCGCCTGCGCGCGCTGCAGAGCGATGCCAACGATCTCGCACTCGACCTGTCGCGTGAACTCGACGCCGGAGAGTTCGACAACGGCGAACTCGAAGCGATCAACGCGCGTCTGGATGCGCTCGCGAAACTCAAGCGCCGGTATGGTCCGTCGCTCGACGACGTGCATGCTCATCAGGCGCGTGCGCGCGAGGTCGTCGATGCATTCGAGCGGCACGACGAACGCGAAGCCGAACTGCGCGCGGCGATGGACGTTGCTGACAGCGCAATGTGCGCGGCCGCCGGGGAATTGACCAACTTGCGGCGCGATGCCGCGCGCGCGTTGACGGACGCAATTGCCGTTGAGTTCGCCGATCTGGCATTGGCCGCCGGACGCTTCGACGTGCGGCTGGAGCCATACGAGCAGATCGGTCCGAACGGCGCGGAGCGCGTCGAGTTTCTCTTTTCGGCCAATCCCGGCGAAGCGTTGCGTTCGCTTGCGAAGTGCGCGTCGGGAGGTGAGTTGTCACGGCTGTTGCTGGCGCTGGTGGTCACGCTCGCCACATCGCGCGAGCGCACGGCGCTGGTCTTCGACGAGATCGACGCCGGCATCGGCGGTGCGACCGCACGCGCCGTCGGCGCGCGCATCGCCCGCCTTGCACGCGGCGGTCAAGTCATGTGCGTCACGCATCTGGCACAGATCGCCGCGTACGCCGATGCGCACTACGTGCTCACGAAGCACGAACGCGACGGCACGACAACCATCGGCGTGCGGCTTCTCGCCGCCGTCGCCGACCGCGAAGCCGAGATCGCGCGCATGCTCTCCGGGGAGACGCATGACGCCGCGCTCACACACGCGCGCGCTCTGCTCGGCGAGGGCGCGTTACGGGATTTGGTGGATTTTTAAGACGTTGGTGCCGCCGGTGCCGACCGGCATGCCGGTGGTGAACGCGATGCGCTCGCCCGTGCGTACCAGCCCTGCTTGCAGCATGCGCTGTTCGGTCATATAGAGCAGCACGTCGATGCTGGCGTAGTGATCGATCAGCATCGACTCGGTCCCCCACAGCAAGGACAAGCGACGGGCGACCGCCGGATCGGGAGTCAACGCGATGATGCGTGCGCGCGGACGAAATGCCGCGATATGAAGCGCGGTGTTTCCGGTGGTGGTGCCGGTGACGATGTACGGAATGCCCAACTCGTCGCTCGAGCGCGTCGCCGCCTCGGCGATCGATGTCGCAACGGTCGGTTCGATGCCGTCCAGCCGCCGGTCGCGCAACTGGGCGTGCGGGTAGTATTTTTCAATCTCGCGCGCGATCTCGGCCATCGTGCGCACGGCTTGCGCCGGATACATGCCGCGAGCGGTCTCGCCCGAGAGCATCACGGCGTCGGTGCCGTCGAGGATCGCGTTGGCGACGTCGGTGGTCTCGGCGCGCGTCGGGCGCGCGGACGAGATCATCGATTCGAGCATCTGCGTCGCGGTCACGACCGGCTTGCTCGCGCGATTGCACTTGGCGATCAGTTGCTTCTGAACCAGCGGCACCCGTTCGAGCGGAATCTCGATGCCGAGGTCGCCGCGCGCGACCATGATCCCGTCGGAGGCCGCGATGATGTCGTCGAGTTCTTCCAGCGCCTCATGCTTCTCGATCTTGGCGAGCACCGGCGTGTTCTTGCCGCGCTCCGCGATGAAGTGCTTGATGCGGTGAATATCGGCCGCCGATCGCACGAACGACACCGCGATGAAATCGACGTTGTGCAGCAATCCGAACTCGCAATATTCCAAGTCGCGGTCGGTCACCGCGGCCACGTTGAGCGAGCCGTCGGGATAGTTGATGCCTTGGGTCGATCGCAGATCGCCGCCGAACTCAACGGTGGTTTCGATCTCGTGCGCGGTCTTGCCGATAATGCGTAGCGTGATCGCGCCGTCTTGAAGATAGAGCCGGTTGCCGACGGTCACGTCGTGCGGTAGATCGCGGTACGATACCGACACGCGCTCGGCCGTTCCGGCATCGTCATCGGTCGTCAGCACGAAGCGCGCGCCGCGCTCCAAGCGCACCGAGGGAACGCCGTCATGCAGTTTTCCGGTGCGCACCTTCGGGCCGGGAAGGTCTTGCAGCACCGCGACGTAGATGCCGAGTTCGCTTGCGATCGCGCGCGCGTTTTTGATGACCTCCGCGTGCTCGTCGGGTGTTCCGTGCGAGAAGTTCAAGCGAATCACGTTGGTTCCGCACAGGAACAGCGAGCGCATCATCGCCGGTTCGCGTGATGCGGGTCCGATCGTCGCGACGATCTTCGTGCGTTTTTGCAAGATTTGTTCCATCGAGGCTGCGTGTGCGCGGCGCCTGTTGCAGGCTCCTGCGTTCGCCGGAGCGCATGTAAGCGCGATGTTTGCGCGCGATCCACGGGACGAGCACGGCAGACGGCGTCTCGCAATCAGCGGACTGGCGTCGATCGTGTTCCACCTGCTGATCGCCGCGTTGCTCTTCTCGCTCCCGTCGTCGACGTCGACGCAGAGCCCGGCTGAGAGCACCATCGGCGGCACGGTCGTCACGATCACGAGCGCGCCCGCTCCGATCCCGACGGTTGCCGCGCGCGCTCCGGCGCGCACCGCCCCGCGCATCGCTCCGCTGCACACGTCGGCGCAGCATATCCCGCCCGCGCAAAAACAGCCGCCGGCGCGCCATGAACTCGCGAAAGAGACGCCGCGCGGCACGCCCAATCCGCCGCCGCGTCCGCAGGCGACGGTGGCTCCGATTCCGGCCCCGAGCAACCCGCCGGTCTTCCAGCCGAGTCCGCGGCCGTCGCCGCCGGCCGTGCCGAGCGCCAACCCGAGCCCGCTCGCGGTCGCGCTCTCGCCGCGTCCGATTGCCACGCCGGCGCCCACGGCTCGTCCGACGCAAGCGCCGACACCGGCACCGCAGACCCCCGCTCCGGTTCCCACCGCCACGCCGAAACCGGCCACGCCCGCGCCTCAGCCGACACTCGCGCGCACTGCCCCGCCCTCGCCCTCGCCCCGGCCGACCGCCTCCGCGCCGCCCGCCGTCGTCGCGGGTGTTCCGAGCCCGCTTCCGACCCACGCTCCCGTGGCCGCATCCTCGCCCAAGCCCGCGAGCCCAGCGCCGCTCGGGACCTCGACACCGGGGCCGAGCGCCGGAACGGGAACCGCCAAGAAGCCCGCGCCGCAGCGCCCGGTGGCCGTGCAGGCCACGCCGGAGCCGTCGCCCGCCCCCAAGCCCAAACCATCGCCCGCAGGGTCCCCCGACATCAACGCCAAGCTGCGCGCGCTGCTGCCGAACAACCCGATCAATCCGACGCGCGGCGGTTACACGCTCAAGCCCGGCTCGCTCGGGTCCTCGGTCGAACCGATTCCGCCGCCCGAGGTGCTCGCGCACACGCAGTTCATCTTCGAGACGAGCAAGGGCATCGGCCGCGACCGCGCCGTGAAGATGTGGGTGACGCAGGTGAAGCACGGGCCGTTAGGGCAGACCTGCGTCGGCTGGCTCGTCCGCTACCCGCAGGGGCCGACGATCGGCGGCGACCCGCACGGCATCACCATCCTCGGACGGGTGAATCTGCCGCCCGCTCAAGGCGAGGCCGGGTATCATCCGATCGTCGAGACCGATGCGTCGATGCCGTGCAGCCCGCGCGATCTGGTCCCGTTCACGCCCAGTCCGTCACCGTCGCCTTAATTGAACTACGACCTTTGTCGCGCTACCATGACGGTGTGTCCATCAACTAGACGACACATCGTCGCGCAGATGCGACAAGGAGGGCGGTTGACTCCGGAAGATCCACCGGGCCATCGAGCCCGCGACACATCGCGCCGAAGCTAGAGCGCATGTCGCGCCCAACGGCAGCCGGACGTACACCGGCGGCGCGCGTCGCACACAACACAACCAACAATCGATTCGATTGACGTTTCATTGCAGAGCGAGGGGCCGTGCCCACGTGGGGTTGCGGCCCGCCGCATTTTTCGTTATCCTGTGCCCAGGTGAAAATCGCAGTAAGCGTGGGCTCGTCCCGCGCTTTTTTGTCGGGGGTTCAGCCGCGTGTCCACGTTAACCGACCTGTTCGAACGAGAGATCGACGCGCTTGCGCACGATCCGGAGTTCGCGCGCGTTGAGATCGTGCAGCACTCGGCCCAGCGCCGCCGCAGCTCGACCGCGCTCTCGGTGTCGATCGACAAAGAGGGCGGCGTCGATCTGGAGACCTGCGAGCGCATCGCGGCACGCATCAACGCCAGCCTCGAAGCGTGCGAGGAAGCCTATTCGCTGGAGGTCGAGTCAGCCGGTCTCGAACGGCCGCTGCTCAAACCCGGCGACTACGAGCGCTTCGGCGGAAAGCCGGTGCGCGTGGTGACCACGCTGACGATCGGCGGAGCGAAGACGCATCGCGGAACCTTGCGCGGCGTGCGCGGCACCAACGTCGTGCTGGAACGCCCCGAGGGCGAACTGCTGATTCCGCTTGCGGCGATCAAGACCGCCAACTTGGAATACGATCCGCGCGCCGATTTGACGCGCGATAAACGAGAGCGAAAGCATCATGGCTAAAGAACACGTTGAAGAACAGCGCGACGAATCGCTGATCGTCGTCATGAAACAGATCGCGGAACAGCGCAACATTCCATTCGAGATGCTGATCGAAGCGCTCGAAGCGGCGTTGCTCACCGCGTACAAGCGGCATTTCGGCAGCGAGGCCAATGCGATCGTGCTCGTCGATCGCCAGACCGGTGCGTACAAGGTGTTCCACCGCCGTACCGTCGTCGCGGACGTGGCCGATCCCAAGCTGGAAATCTCGGTCGCGCAAGCTGGAGAGCCGTACCAGCCCGGCGATTTCTTCGATGAAGAGACGACGCCTAAAGATTTCGGTCGCATTGCCGCGCAGACTGCCAAGCAAGTCATCGTGCAGCGCATCCGCGAAGCCGAGCGCGACACCGTCTACAACAAATATTCGCGCAAGCTCAACGACATCGTCGTCGGGTCGGTGCAGCGTTACGAGCAGCGCAACATGTACGTGCTGCTCGAAGGCCGTGACGAAGCGATTCTGCCGGCATCCGAGCAAGTGCCGGGCGAGATGTACCGCATCAACGACAACATCCGCGCCTACGTGCTCGACGTGCGCAAGTCGCCGAAGGGGCCGCAGGTCGTGCTCTCGCGCGCGGCCGAGGGTCTGGTGCAACGCTTGATGGAGCTGGAGATCCCCGAGATCGCCGACGGCGTCGTCGAGATCATGGCGATCGCGCGTGATTCCGGCAGCCGCTCCAAAGTGGCCGTGCGCAGCAGTCGTGCGGAAGTCGATCCGATCGGCGCGTGCTTGGGACCGAAGTCGATTCGCATCGCCAACGTCTCGGACAATTTGCGCGGCGAGAAGATCGACATCATCCGGTACGATGCCGATATTCAAACGTTCATTATGAATGCGCTTGCGCCCGCGAAGGTGATCGGCGTCGAGCTATTCGAGGATGACGGTGTCGCGCTGGTGGTGGTCCCCGACTATCAGTTGTCGCTTGCAATCGGGCGCGACGGTCAGAACGTGCGTCTGGCCGCACGGCTGACCGGCTGGCGGCTGGACATTGCGAGCGAATCGGAAGCGCCCGAGGCGCGCGAGCGCTATCTGGCCGAGCGCGAGGAACGTGGTCAGGCGGCTCCGGAAGCGGCGGTCGCGGAGGAAGAAGCGGCGATGCCCGCCGGCGAGGGCGTTTCGATCGACGAGGACCTCATCCGCAAGCTCGAAGAGTTCCGGCGCGAGCGCCTGGGCGAAGGAGAGTAGACGGGCGGGCACATTCCGGTTCGTCAGTGCGCCGGCTGCCGCGAGCGTCGTCCGCAAGCGGAGTTGGTGCGCTTCGTGCGAATCGAGGGGGGCTGGCAGGCCGACCGGCGCGGCGAGCCGCGCGCTCCCGGTCGCGGTGTCTACGTGTGTTCGACGGCGTGCGCGCAGCGCACGGCGAAAAATCGGCGATATCCGGGGCTTGCAGCCGTCGCCGTCGAATACGGGTTCTAGAAAGTTATGCAGATGCAATTTCCGAGCAATGAATAAGCCGAACGGCCATGCTTCGTAGAGCGGTCTACGGAGCCGTTCGACCATTCGGTCGCAACGGTGGGATGAGCTAGCGCGCGCCTGATGCGAGGGTGACGCACGACCCTCGCCCGCAAAACTCCCCGTCGCGGAGCGACGAGGGCAATGCAAGAAAGGCAAGCGTTTTTGTCTACCGGTAAAGTGCGGATCTTCGAGCTCGCCAAAGAGCTCGGACTCACCTCGAAAGAACTGATCGCGCTGTTCAACGAGCGCCTGGGCGGGGTCTTCGAAGCGAAGAACCAGCTGAGCGTCGTTCCTGATCAGATCGCGGATTTGGTGCGCAGCGTGCTGCTCAAGCCCGCGCCCAAACCGGCGGCGAAGAAACCCGCCGCAGCGGCACCCGCCGCCGCCGCTCCCGTTTCCGCCGCGCCTGAAGCTCCGGCGGCCCCCGCGGCACCTGCGCCGGCGCGACCCGCTGCGGTCGCCGAGGAACCGATCCCGCGCCTCAAGCCGGTCGCCGCACCGGTCAAAGCGCCCCGTCCGGCCAAGCCCGCTGCCGCCGCACCGTCCGAGCCCGTCGCCGTGACGCCGCCGGTCGCACCTGCGCCGGAACCGCCGGCCACGCTGGCTGCGGCCGTGCCGGCCGCGGCCGTGCCAGCCGCGACCGCTCCAAAGTCGCCTGCGCCGCCCAAGGCCGCGCCGCCCAAGCCCGCGCCTCCCAAGCCGCCTGCCCCGAAGGCAGCGCCGCCGCCGCGTCCGATGCCGCCGCGTCTAGCGCCGCTGGGCGCCGACGAGTTGATTCCGCGTCTGAAGCCGGTTCCGGCCGGACAGTCGTCGATCGCACCGCCGCGCCGTCCCGAGCCGCCGCCGCCGACCACCTCGGTCTCAGCCTCGCCCGGTCCGCGAACCGGTATGCCGGGTCGTCCGGGCGTCGCGCCCCGCCCCGGTCAGGCCATGCCCGGCCAAGGCGGCAAAGCTCCGATCCCGACCAACGCGCCGCGCCCGCTCAACGCGCCGGGCGTTCCCGCGCGCCGTCCGGGCGGTGGGTACCCGCCGCGTCCGTTCGGTCCGCGTCCGCTGACCGGACCTCGCCCGGGCGTTCCGACGACGCCGCCGGCGCAGATGCCGTCGCCCTCGGCCGGCAGCGGCCGTCCCGGCGATCGCGTGCGCACGCACGAAGAAAAAGCCGCCGCGAAAAAGGACCGCGAGAAAGAACTGCTGCTCGAAAAAGAGCGGCATCGCAAGAAGCGCACCGACGCGGTGCCGGTTGCGCCGCAGCGCCAGCTCGAAACCATCGAAATTCCCGACCTGCTGACGGTCCAGGAACTAGCGACGTCGATGATCGTTCCTGCCAAGGACGTCATCGCCGAACTGATTCGCATGGGAACGATGGCGACCATCAATCAGAACATCCCGAGCGACGTCGCGATCGCGGTGGCTCGCAAGTTCGGCTTCAACGCGGTCGTCAAGGAAGCCGGCGAAGAAGTCACGGTCGAGCAAGAAGAAGACAAACCCGAGATGATGACGCCGCGACCGCCGGTCGTGACCGTCCTCGGACACGTCGACCACGGGAAGACGTCGCTGCTCGACAAGATTCGCGCCGCCAACGTGGCCGCGGGCGAAGCCGGCGGCATCACGCAGAAGATCGGCGCGTACACGGTCGAGCATAAGGATCGCAAGGTCACGTTCATCGACACGCCTGGCCACGAAGCGTTCACGGCGATGCGCGCGCGCGGTGCGCGCGTCACCGACGTTGCGGTGCTGGTGGTGGCGGCCGATGACGGCGTCATGCCGCAGACGAAAGAAGCGATCAGCCATGCGCGCGCCGCCAACGTGCCGATCGTCGTCGCCATCAACAAGATGGACAAAGCCGACGCACAACCCGATCGCGTCAAGCAACAGCTCATGGAGCAAGGATTGCAGCCCGTCGATTGGGGCGGCACCATCGAGATGGTGCCGGTCTCGGCGAGAACGGGCGACGGCATCGACTCGCTGCTCGAGACCGTGCTGCTCGAAGCCGACATCAAGGATCTCAAAGCCAACAAGAACCGTCGCGCGAGCGGTGTCGTCATCGAATCGTCACTCGACCGCGGCCGCGGTGCCGTGGCAACCGTGCTCGTCCAGAACGGAACGCTGCGCGTGAGCGACATCGTGGTCGTCGGCGGCACGTTCGGTAAAGTGCGCGCGCTCATCGACGACAAAGGCAAACAAGTCAAGAAAGCCGGACCCTCGATTCCCGTCGAGGTGATGGGCCTCTCCGACGTGCCTGCCGCCGGTGACACGCTGATGGTCGTCAGCGACGAGCGCGTCGCGCGCGAAACCGCGGACAAACGCAAATCGCGGCGTCGTGACGTGCGTATCGCCGCAGCCAGCTCGTCGAAGGTCTCGCTCGAAACCTTCATGTCGATGCCGACCGAGGGCAAGAAGACCCTCAACCTCATCATCAAAGCCGACGGCCAAGGATCGCTCGAAGCATTGCGCACGCGCATGGAGTCGCTCTCGAACGAAGAGGTCGAGATTCGCGTGATTCACGGCGGTGTGGGCGCGATCTCACCCAACGACGTCAATCTCGCATCGGCCTCCAACGCTGTGCTCATCGGCTTCAATATTCGACCCGACGAGACGGCCAAGCGCCTCGCCGAGCACGAGTCGGTCGATCTGCGCTTCTACCAAGTCATCTACGAGATCGAGGACGATCTCAAGAAGGCGATGCGCGGGATGCTCGCGCCGGTCGAACGCGAGGTCACACTCGGCCGCGCCGAGGTGCGTCAGGTCTTCAAGGTCAGTAAAGTCGGCACGATCGTCGGCTGCTATGTCACCAGCGGAAAGATCGTGCGCAACGCCAAGGTGCGCGTGCTGCGTGATTCAGCGGTGGTCTTCGACGGCGAACTGGAATCGCTGCGCCGTTTCAAGGACGATGCCAAGGAAGTCGCCGAAGGCTTCGAATGCGGTCTGCAAGTCGCTCGCTACCAAGATCTCAAGGAAGGCGACATCATCGAAGCCTATGTCAAGGAGATCGTCGCCCCGGAACTCGCGCATGCGTAAGACCGAAACGGAGCGCCTGTCACGATGAAAGCACAGCGTCTCGCGCGGATCGATCATGAGATTCAGAAGATTCTGGGAGCGTTGATCTCTCAGGAACTGACCGATCCGCGTTTGGGATTCACCACGGTGACGCGCTGCGAAGTCAGCGACGACCTCAATCACTGCAAGGTGTTCGTTTCGGTGATCGGCGACCGGCACGTGGCGCGTCAAACGATGGACGCACTCGATCATGCGAGCCGTTTTCTTCGCGGAGAGCTCGGGCATCGCATCACGCTGCGACACACACCCGAATTGCAGTTCGTCGAAGACCGTTCGGCGGAGCGAGCGATCGCGCTTGCCAAAACGTTGCGTGAGGTCGTGCCGCCCCAAGCCGGCCAGGAGGAGAGCGCGTGATTTCGCAACCGGTCGTACACTCGACGACGGAAGAAGTCGTTGCGGAACTGCGCAAGCGCAGCGCCTTCGTCATGGTGTCGCACGTCAAGCCCGACGGCGATACGCTCGGCGCCGGGCTCGCGCTCGGTCTCGCGCTCAAGCAACTTGGCAAGCGCGTTCATTACTTCCAGCAGGACGCGGTGCCGCGCAACCTGCGCTTTCTCCCGGATGCGGGCGAGGTCACCGGCGTCGTCCCGGCCGGGCTCCCAGCCGACACACTGTGGGTGTTCGGCGACATGAGCGACACGCATCGGGCCGGTCCGTTGATTCCGCCGCTCGCGCGTGAGAACGTTCTCGACATCGATCATCACTTGGGCAATTCGCATTTCGGCGGATTAAACTACGTGATCGAGACCGAATGTTCGACCGGGACGTGCGTGATGCGTTTGCTGCGCGCGCTCGGCACCACGATGACCAAAGACATCGCGACCTGTATTCTGACGACGATCATGACCGACACCGGCGGATTCATGCACTCCAACACCACGCCCGAAGTGCTCGAACTCTCCGCTGAGTTGATGCGTCTGGGCGCCGACAAGGAAGAGATCACCGAGGCGATCTTCGCCAACAAACGCGAAGCGGCGGTGCGCTTACTGGCAGCCGTCATCGACGAGATGCGTTTTGCGCATGACAAACGCTACCTCTACTCGTACGCGACCGATGCCATGCTGACGCGCTACGGCGCGGACGGCGAGGACACTGAGGAGATCGTCAATCGCTTGCGTGAGATCGAAGGCGTCGAAGTTGCGGCCTTGTTCAAGGCGTTCGACGGCGAGATTCGCGTGAGCCTGCGTTCGAGCGGGCGCGTCAACGTGCAAGCCGCAGCCAAACGCCTGAGCGGCGGCGGCCATTTCCGCGCGTCCGGTTTGACGTATCACGGTTCGCTCGAAGACGCATTCGCGGCGGTCGACGCGGCGCTGCTCGCCGAGGGGCTGTAGCCCACGCGAACGCCTTGCTCGGATTCGTCAACGTCTTCAAGCCGGCTGGACCGACGTCGGCGCAGGTTGTCGCACGGCTGCGCCGCATCTACGGGCTCTATTCGCAGGACCGGCGCATCGCCGCCGGACATCTCGGAACGCTCGATCCGCAAGCGGCGGGTGTGTTGCCGGTCGCGATCGGCAAGGCCACGCGCTTGATTCCGCTGCTCGAAGATCAGCGCAAAGCCTACGCGTGCATGCTCGTGCTCGGGCGTTCGACGTCTTCGGCCGACGCACACGGTGAGACGGTGGCGCAAGCCCTGGTGCCGAGTGACTGGGAGAAACGCTTGCGCGACGTGTTGCCCCGCTTCATCGGCAAGATCGCGCAGATGCCGCCGATGTTCTCGGCGGTGCATCACGAGGGAAAACGTCTGTACGAACTGGCCCGCGCCGGCATCGAGGTCGAGCGCAAACCTCGCACCGTGACGATCTACGCGATCTCGTTGCTCGGCGTCGAAGAGCACGCCGCGCGCTTACGCGTGGCCTGCAGCGAGGGGACGTACGTGCGCACGTTGTGCGAGGACCTCGGTGCGGCGATCGGCGTGCCAGCTCACATGGGCGCGCTGCTGCGCGAAGCCTCGGGTCCCTTCGTGTCGTACGAAGCGCGGACGCTCGAAGAGATTTCCGCCGGCCCGCGCGAGGCGCTGATCGCACCAGAGCACATCATCCCGTTCCCGACGATCGTGCTCGATCTGCGCGGGTCGGCTGATTTTCGTGCAGGGCGCGTCGTGCCGCTCCCGCACGGTGCTCCGGCGCGTCACGTCTTCGTGCGCGACGAGTCGCGCACGCTGGTCGGCGTCGGCGAAACGCACGGAGCGTTGCTCGCGCCGCGCAAGGTGTTCGTGTGAAGATTTACCACGGATTCGAGCGCGCGTCACATCGGCCGCTCTCGCTCGCGATCGGGTTCTTCGACGGCATGCATCGCGGTCATTATGAACTGGTTCGCAAAGCACGCACGATGCGCAAACCCGGATGGCGCGTCGGCGTGTTGACGTTTGCCGACCATCCGGCTTCGTTCTTGCGGCCGGGAGCCGAACCGCCGTTGATCACGACGCCGCACGAGCGTCTCAATCTGTTCGCACAGGCCGGCTTCGAAGAGTGTTACTTCGTCCGATTCGACGCGTCGGTGGCAAACCTCGAACCCCAGCAGTTTCTCGAAGACGTGGTGCTGCGCGCATTGCGCGCCGGAAGCGTCGTCGTGGGAAAGAATTTTCGTTTCGGCCACAAGCGCGCCGGCGACGCAGAGCAGATGCGGCAGTTCTGCGACCAGCACGGCATCGGCTTCGCAGACGTGGAGAACGTCGTCGACGACGGCGAGCGCATCTCGAGCACGAGGATTCGCGCGCTGATCGCCGCCGGTGATGTCGAGCAGGCCGATCGTTTGCTCGGCCACGCCTACGAAATTCGCGGGAGGGTCGAGCTCGGAGCCGGGCGCGGTCACGACCTCGGATTTCCGACCGCCAACGTGCGCGTGCCGCGCAAACTGCTGCCGAAAGACGGCGTCTACGCCGCGACCGCGCGCCATGACGGGCGCGATTATGCGACGTTGGTCTCAATCGGAAAGAATCCGCACTTCGGCGGCACGGAGCGCACCATCGAGGCCTGGCTGCGCGACTTTCACCATACCGTGTACGGATGCGAACTCACGCTGCGCGATCTGCGTTTCGTCCGAGAGCAGCGGACCTTCGCGACGGTCCACGATCTGATGGAGCAGATGCAGGGAGATCTCAGCGCGGTCGCTTATCCTACCTTCAGTTCCACCTGAGAATAGGGCAAAGATGAAGAAGCTATCACTGGTTTTGCGTCTGGTTCTGGCGACCGGCGCCGTGGTCGCTCTTGCCGCGTGCGGCAAAAGCGGGGCGACGAATGGGGTTCCGACGGTCGGTCAGTCGGCGCCATCGTGGTCGGAATCGACCGTGCTCGGCAGCACGCTCTCCTCGCAGAGTTTGAGCGGCAAACCGATGTACCTGAACTTCTTCGCGTCGTGGTGCCCCCCGTGCAACGACGAAGCGCCACTGCTGCGGGCCGAGGACAAGAAGTTCGCGGCGCGCGGTGTGGAGTTCGTGGGTGTCGACATCCTCGAGAACTCGCAGAAAGCCGACGGTTTCGCAAAGAAATACGGTCTGCAGTACCCGATCGTCGTGGACGGCGGCGCGTTACGCGACGCCTACAAGATCAACGGCATGCCGGTCAGCGTCTTCATCAAACGCGACGGAACGATCGCCAACATCATCGTCGGCCCAATGACAAAACCCGTCTTCGAATCCCAACTAAAAGCCCTGCTCTAGCCAAGGAATCCACGAGGCGCTCCGCAACGAAGGCGCCCGAGGCAATCAAGGAAGCCCTGATTTTCGCCAGGCCGAGGCGCGGAACGCCGAAGTGTACTACGGTACACGAGGCTTTCCGCAACGAAGGCATGGCGGAAATCAGGGCTTCCTTAAGTTATGGGCGAGATGTGGTGGTGATGGAAAAGCATCTCCATAATGTGGCGCATGGCGGGACGGTGCATCGCTGCAACCGTCCGGCGCAAGCAGCGGCACTCGTTTCTTGCGGCGTCGGCGGACGGAGCAAGGCCGAGTGCGAGCAGCGCGAGCAACAGCACCGCGAGGAGGACAACCGGCGGCATTGCAAAGCGCGGCATGACGTCATCCTAGCGCCGCGCGTCGCGCCGGGTCCTCAAAGGAGTCTCAATTCGCCGCCCACGCACTCTACGCGAGCGGTCGAGCCGGCCGGAAGCTCCCCGCGTAAAAGCGCGGTTGAAATCGGCGTTCCGAGGGTGCGCGAGACCGTGCGACCGACTTCGCGGGCTCCCTCACCGGCCTGCGTGGCCAGCGTCGCCAGGAATGCCAGCGCATCATCGCTCAGTCGCAGCCGCACGTCGCGCGCGCCCAACCGAGCCGCCAGCGAATCGACGTGGATCGCGACGATGCGCTCGATCTCCGGCAGGCCCAGCCGCCGGAACGCGATCACGTCGTCGATCCGGTTCACCAGCTCCGGGCGCAGGACGAGCGGTAGGTCCTCCTCGTCGAGGTTGGTGGTGAGGATGACGAGCGCATGGCGGAAGTCGATGGTGCGGCCCTTCGCATCGGTGACATGCCCTTCGTCGAGAAGCTGCAGCAGCAGCGCCGCGACGTCGGGGTGCGCTTTCTCAAGCTCGTCGAAGAGCACGACGCAGTACGGGCGGCGCCGCACCGGCTCGGTCAGTTGACCGGGCTCGTCGTGGCCGGCGTACCCCGGCGGGGCTCCGATCAACCGCGAGATGCTGTGCGGTTCGGTGAACTCGGAGAGGTCGATGCGCACCAGCGCCGCCTCCGTGCCGAACAGTGCCGCAGCCAACGCTTTGGCAAGCTCGGTCTTCCCAACGCCGCTCGGACCATGAAAGAGGAAACTGCCGAGCGGCCGCTGCGGATCGTGCAAGCCCGCGCGCGCGCGCCGGATGGCTTCGCTCACGGCGGCAATCGCGGCATCCTGGCCGACGACACGCTCGCGCAGGCGGTCTTCCAGCGCCAGCAATTCCCCGGCTTCGGTCTCGGCGAGCGTGCCTTGCGGAATGCCGGTCCACTTGGTGACGATCGCCGCGACGTCGTCGGCGCCGACGTGGGGGTTCGCAATGCGGCCCGCATTGACCAGCGCGACCGACGCGGCCGCTTCGTCGAGCAGATCGATCGCCTTGTCGGGGAGGAAGCGATCGGCAATGTAGCGCGCCGCGAGCGTCGCGGCCGCTTCGACCGCGTCATCGCCGATCTCGACATGATGGTGCGTCGCGTAGCGGTTGCGCAGGCCGCGCAAGATCGCGGCCGTGTCCTCAACCGACGGCTCCGCCACCTGTACCGGCTGGAAGCGGCGTTCGAGCGCGGCGTCGGATTCGATGTACTTGCGGTACTCATCGAACGTCGTCGCGCCGATGCATTGCAGATCGCCGCGCGCGAGTTCCGGCTTGATCATCGAACTGATGTCGAGCGCGCCTTCGGCCGCACCCGCGCCGACCAGCGTGTGCAGTTCGTCGATGAACAGAATCACGTCGCGCGCGGCGCGTTTGACTTCGTCGAGAATGCGCTTGACGCGGCTTTCGAGTTCGCCGCGATACTTCGTGCCGGCGACCAGCGGCCCGAGCGAGAGCGCGAGCACGCGCTTGTCGCGCAGCGTGGCGGGAACCGCTCCGGCGACGATGCGTTGCGCGAGACCTTCGACGACGGCGGTCTTTCCGACACCCGGCTCGCCGACCAGCACGGGATTATTCTTGCTGCGCCGCGCGAGAATGGCGACGATGCGCTCGATCTCATGTTGGCGTCCGATGACCGGATCGAGCTTGCCGTTGCGTGCGAGTTCGGTGAGATCGCGCGAGAACGCCGAAAGCGTCGGTGTGCCGCCGCGAAAACGCTTGGTCAGCGCGTCGAGCGGCGACGGCGCGTTCGCATCGGCATCGCGCGAGAGGCGATCGACCAGCAACGCACCGCCCGCCAGCAGTCCGGCGGCGGCCAGCGCCGCGCCGAGCACCGGCAATGCGCTCGCCGTCGCGCGGCGCTGCGCGCAGCGATCACACAGATCGCGCGCGCCGTCGAAGCGCGTCGCCGGCCGCTCGTTGCAGTCCGCGCACAATCGTGTCATGGCGTCATGGTACCGCATCGAAGACGACGGTGACGTTCGCCGTCACCTCGATGTTCGATGGCTGAAGCGCGGTCGGCGGCTGCGGGACTGGAATCCCGCTGGCCATCGTCATGATCCTCGTTATCTCCGTGCGCGGCGCGATCGGCGCATAGCCCTGTTGAATCGACGCGATGCGAATGATGCGCAACCCCGCTGCCCGCGCGAGCGCCTCACCTTGCGCGCGCGCGTCGGCGACGGCGTGCGCGTAGGCGTCGCGTTGCGGCGCGGATGCGTCGCCGAGCCCGAAGCTGACATTGTACACGTTGGTGACGCCCGCTGCGACGCAGGCGTCGACCACCTTGCCGACATTGTTGAAATCATGGACAGTGATCGCCACGCTGCGGTTGACGTAATATCCAGAACGCGAGTAGGCTGGCGTGCCTTTGGGCGGCGGAGGGACGAAATTCAGGTTGAAGCCGATGAATTTCACATCCGCTGCGCCGACGCCCAGCGGAGCAAGCTGAGCCACCATGGCATTGTAAATATCGTTGTTCGCTCGGGTCGCATTTGCCGCGACCGCGTCGTTGGTGTTGATGGCAAGGTTGACGACGGCTTGCCGCGGCGTTTGGGACGAGTGGCCGGTACCATATACGACGATCTGCGTGGGACGGGCCGGGTCGGCGGCCAACGACGGTGCGGCGAGCGCAGCCGCGATCGCGATGGCAAGCAACGGGGTGCGATGGTGCATGAAACCCTCCTGTCCTGACAGGCTTTCCGAACGATCTACCCCCGGCCTGCGTCTTTCGTTTCGTTCTGCCCGCACGAGTCCCGGAGTTTGTGGCCTAGCGCCTAGCCGAAGGACGATCGGCGCGGGAATGACGCGGCGCATGGCCATCGACCGATCGCGGATCTATTACCTCGCCTTCATCACGGACTATGCGAATGTCGGCAGCATCTTAGCGCATGGGATACTCTCGCATAATCGGTGCGATCTGCCGCATTTGTCCGTAGCGAATCCAGAGGTTCAAAAGCTTCGTTCGCATGTTGTACTCCCTCGGGGCGACCGTTGCACGATTATGCGAACGATCGGAACGCATCGGTCACCGGAGCCCGTTTCTTTTCGTGCGCCGAACGTGCCGGCGAGTTGCAGCACCTCGACCCGGCCATCGTGTACAAGCGATTCTGGCTGAATGACGAAGGGCGACCGGACCATGACATCAAGGCGGCGATGCAGGCCGAAGTCCTGGTCCGGGATCGTATTGACCCCTGCTTCATCCGTGGATTATCATTTCGGTCTGAGGATGATCGCAGTCGACTTACCGCCCTCTTCAAACCGGCGCTTCCCAGCAGAATTGAGGCCACGCTCTTTTTTGGTGACCAGCGATGATACGATTTTGTCGCGGAGATGTCTTGCGATCGCAAGCCCAGACACTGATCAACACGGTCAACTGTGTCGGAGTTATGGGCAAGGGCCTTGCTTTGCGATTTAAGCAAGAGTACCCGCACATGTACCGCGATTATGTTCGCCGTTGCGAGGCCGGCGACGTGCGATTAGGTCAGCCGTACTTGTACGATGGGGAACCTCCGAAACGAATCATCAATTTCCCGACAAAGGGGCATTGGCGTTCGTCGTCCCGCTTACGTGATATACGGAGCGGACTGACATTTCTTCGGCAGCATCTTTCCGATTGGGGTGTGTCTTCGCTGGCTCTCCCCGCTCTCGGCTGCGGCAACGGCGGTTTAGAGTGGGCGGAGGTGAAGCCGGTGATCGTCGAGATGCTCGGCGAACTCACGATAGACATCGATGTCTACGAGCCGGAATCGCATGCGCGTGGCTCGGAAGGTCAACTAGCGCTCTTTTCTGACTAGCCGCTAGCTTCCTGTCCTCACGTGTGTGGCCTTTGTCGGGGAGGCGCGGGCCGGGGG
This sequence comes from Vulcanimicrobiota bacterium, assembly GCA_027307235.1. GTDB lineage: Bacteria > Vulcanimicrobiota > Vulcanimicrobiia > Vulcanimicrobiales > Vulcanimicrobiaceae > DAHUXH01. The sequence goes on from DAHUXH010000007.1 coordinate 241,976, forward strand.
CGTTGCCAATACAAGCGAGGTCATGTCCTACGTCATTACCGAGCCGTGCATCGGCACCAAAGACAAGTCGTGCGTTGACGTCTGCCCCGTCGATTGTATCCACGGCGGCGACGACGATCCGCAGCTCTACATCGATCCCGAAGTGTGCATCGACTGCGGAGCCTGCGTGTCGGCCTGTCCCGTCGAAGCGATCTTCGCCGACTCCGATGTTCCGGAGAAGTGGGGAAACTACACGGTGATCAACGCCGAGTGGTACAAGAAGAAGGCAACGGCGTAGCATATGGATCCGCAGATGTCATCCGAGCAACTCGCCTGGTTTTTTGCCGCCGCGCCGTTCGCGCTCGGCATCATCATTTTCGTCGCAACGTATCTGGCCAAGCGCGGTGAGACCGCGCAGACCGTGCCGATCGGCCAATCATTCGCCTGCGCATCGTGCGGCCGGCGCGGCCTGCGCGAGCACATGACGCCGCGCCTTCACGATGGCGCAGTCAGCTGGCTCTGCCACCGCTGCTCACACTAGGAAGCGGTGATTTCCGCCATGCCTTCGTTGCGGAGGGGGTTCGTGTACCGTAGTACACGTCACCCCCTCCGCGCCTCGGCCTGACGAAAATCAACGCTTCCTATGAACCGCAGCTTCCTTGAACAGGTACCGGGAATGCTTATCGCATGGTGTGGATGCGGTAGATTGAACCTAGGATGTAGGGCAGTTCGGCGGGGTTGAATGCTGTATCGGTTCCGATTGCTAGCACGTAGCGCTGCGGTGTGATGGCGGCGTTGACGCCGACGTAGATGGAGTAGGTTCCGGGATCGAGGGCGATCGTGGCGCGCGATTCGACGTAGTCCATGCGCGTGCCCGAGTCGAAGAAGGGCTGCGTCGCCTGCATCGTCATGTTTGCCACCGTCTCTCCCTTCGCGTCGATAACGGTCGCAAGAGGTCTCGCCGGGCCGGCGGCTTGACCGGCGGGGATGAGCAGCGCGAGCGGCAGCGACGTCGCTGAAGCGATCGTGAGGCGATAGATGTCGCGCTCGCCTGACGAAAGCACACCATAATACGCTTGCGCGTGCGAGGCGTCGGTCACCTCGACCGGATGGGCGAGGTCGCGCGGCGAGCAGGTGAACTGCGGATCGCTCGCGCACGCGCGCTGCGCCGCGAAGAATCCTACACCGAACCATACGAAGAACGCACCGAGCAGAACGCCGATGCACCAAGAGACGATGCGCTTCATGTTCAGACTTGCACCACTTCTTTGACTTCAGGCACGTCGGCGGTGACCACCGCTTCGATCGCGCCTTTGAGGGTCATGTTCGATGCCGGGCAGCCGCCGCACGCCCCGAGCATCTGCACGAACGCCGTCCCGTTCTCGACCTTGATTAGCCAGACTTCGCCGCCGTCGGCCGCGATGCCCGGGCGCACTTTGTCGAGGGCCGCGTTGACGCGTTCCTCGACGGTTCGCGAATCGGTCACTGGCCGTAGCCGCGCATGAGGTCGTGCATGCGCGTCGACATCGCGATCGCGTCGTTCCACGAGCGCTGCCACATGTTGCGCCCGAAGATGAGGCCGACGCAACCGGCTTCCATCGCGACGCGCGCTTTGTGAATGGTATCGTCGTCACCCATCTTGCTGCCGCCCGACACGAGCACGAGCGCGCGGCCCGCCGACTTGACCACCTTTGCCAGCGCCTGTTCTTCGGGCAACTGCAGCGTATTGTAGGGTTTGGGCATCTTGTCGGCAGTCGCCGCGTCCCACTTCGGCACGTTGAGCTTGATGACGTCGGCGCCCATCTCGAGTGCGACACGGGCTGCGTAGTCGATTGCGTACAGCGAATCGATGCCGCCTTTGGCTTTGATCGCGGCGCCGCGCGGATAGGCCCACACGATCAGCGGCATGCCGTATTTTTCGCAATCGCGACGGATCTCGTTGCATTGCGCGATGTCGACGTCTTGCGCCGGTGACCCGACGTAGAGCGTGTAACCGACGGCGTCGGCGCCCAAACGGACAGCATCTTCAACCGACGACGTGCACGACGAGAACGACTCTTCGTCGGAAGGCACGTTGGTTTTGCCGTTGACCTTGAGCACGAGCGGCACCTTGCCTGCGTAGTGCTTGAGATAGCGCTCGGCCAAACCGACGTGCAGCGCGATGCCGGAGAAATTTCCCTCGACTGCGAGGCGGAAAATCCAGTCGGTGTCGATCGATTCGGGGTTTTCGAAGAAGTCGATCGGACCGTGTTCGAGGCCTTGATCGATCGGCAGAATCATCAGCGTTCCGTTGGCCGGGCCGTGTTCGTACATCAGCCGGTGCAAGCGCACACGCTTTCCGGTTGAGAGGTTCATGTCATCGAACGTGGGTCGGCGAACGGCGATCATCTGTTTCTCCAAAAGACGGTGAAAGAAGCCGCTTCAACGAGGAGGACGGGCGAACCCTGGGCAATCGGGCGTGCGTGTCTTCGAAGATTGGATTCATAGGTGTGGGCGCGATGGGCGAGCCGATGGCCCGTTCGTTGCAAAAGGCCGGTTTTTCCGTGACCGCGTGCGCGTACCGGCGCCGCGAGCGGCTCGAACGATTGCTCGCCGGCGGTGTGACCGAAGCCGAGCATCCGGCCGCCGTTGCCGCGGCCTCTGAGGTCGTGATCACGTGCGTCCCCGACGCGCCGCAGGTTGAAGAGGCGCTCTTCGGCCCGCACGGAGCAGCAAGCGGCGCGAACGCCGGGACGCTGTTCATCGACATGTCGACCATCTCGCCGGTGGCGACACGGACCTACGCGCGCCGCCTCGCCGAACTCGGCCACCGCTTCGTCGATGCGCCGGTCAGCGGCGGCCCGGTCCGGGCAGCCTCCGGCACGCTGACCATCATGGCCGGCGGCTCCGACGCCGACGTGGCGGCGGCGCGGCCGGTGCTCGAAGCGATGGGCACCCCGCACCACTTGGGTCCGGTCGGCATGGGCGAGACCGTCAAGTTGGTCAATCAGATCATCATCTCCAACGTGATGATCGCCAACGCCGAGGCCTTGACGTTCGCGAAGCGCTCGGGCGCCGATCTTGAGGCCGTCCGGGCGGTGATCTCGTCGGCGACCGGCTCGAACTACTTGCTCGAGCACTGGCTGCCGAAGACCTGGTTCGCCGGGACCTTCGAAGGTGGCTTCGCACTCGACCTGTTGCGCAAGGATTTGAACGCCGCTCTCGAAGCCGCTCGTACGATGGTACTGCCGATGCCCGCATCGGCGCTCGCCTACCAACTCTACACGCTCCAATCCGCCGAAGGAGACGGCTCGCGGGACTATACCGCGATTGCTAAGTTTTATGACGGAATTGCCGGAGAGCAAGTTGCCGCGGGGGACGTTCGTCAAGAACCCCGACTTCAATAAGAAGATTCTCGTCGTCGACGACGAGTCGGCAATCCTACAAACGCTGCGTTACAACCTCGAACGCAGCGGCTACAGCGTCGTCACCGCGAGCGACGGCCGCAGCGCCATTGCCGCCGCGCAGCGCGAGCAGCCCGATCTCGTCGTGCTCGACATCATGCTTCCGGTCCTCGACGGCATCGAGGCGTGCAAAGAGATTCGCAAGATTTCGTCGGTGCCGATCATCATGCTCACCGCGAAGGATCAGGAGATCGACAAGGTGCTCGCGCTCGAACTCGGCGCGGACGACTATGTCACCAAGCCGTTTGCTTTGCACGAATTTCTGGCGCGCGTCAAAGCTCGGTTGCGCCGTCCGATTCCGTTGCAGACCGGTCACGATCAAGCGCTTGCGCTCGGCGAGATCGTGCTCGATCCGTCGCGCCAACAGCTCACGGTGCGCGGCAAGGACGTGTCGCTTGCGCCCAAGGAGTTCGCGCTGTTGCGCGTGCTGATGGAAAATCACGGCCGCGTGGTGACGCGCCAAACGCTGCTCGACAAGGTATGGGGTTACGATTTCGAGGGCGAGCAGCAGACGGTGAGTGTCCATGTCCGCTGGCTGCGCGAAAAGATCGAAGAAGATTCCCGAAACCCGCGGCACATCATCACCGTGCGCAGCCGTGGCTACATGTTCAAGGAGTAGCGCATTAGCGTCGATTGGCTCGTGCCGGTTGCGCTCGCGGCAGGTATCGCCGTGGGAGTCTTGGCGATGCGATTGCGCCGCAGCGCGGAGCGCGCAGCAGCGGCCGCGCCTGTGCTTCTGCCGGCGCCCGTGCAGTCGCGCTTCGGCGATGTCTTCGATCGCGTCGTCCGCGCGCTGCCGCTCGGTGTGATCATGGTCGATCGCACCGCGCACGTCACGTTTGCCAATCGCGCCGCCTCGACGATCTTCGGCTTCGACCCCTCGCGCGCGGTCGGTGCGCACTTGCTGCAGTCGGTGCCCAACGTCGAACTCGAACGCCGCGTCGACGAAGCGCTGCGCGGTGAGGCTTCCCTCGCGCCGCTGATCGTCGCCGGTCGCGATGCGAAACGCACGTATGCCGTTTCAACCTACCCGTTGCCTGAGGGCGACGGCTTTAGCGCCGCAGGCGCGCTGATCTTCGCGGACGATCAAACCGAGGCGATCGCGCTCGCGCGTGCGCGCAACGACTTCATCTCGAATGTTTCGCACGAACTGCGCACGCCGCTGGCGTCGATCAAGTTGATGCTGGAGACCGTCATCGAATCACCCGACGACGAAGCTGGCGATCTCTTTTTGCCGCAGGCGCTGACGCAGATCGATCGGCTCGCTTCACTGGTGGGACGCTTGCTCGAACAGGCACGCGCGCAATCCGGTCAGTTGCAGTTGAATCTGCGCGACGTCGAACTGGACAGCGTGGTTCAACCGATTCTCACGTCGTTCGAGCCGCAAGCCGCAAGCAAGGGAGTCTCGCTGACCTTCCGGGCGCTGCGGCCGGTGCGCGTGGAAGTTGATCCGGATCGTTTCGCGCAAGTCGCGGTCAATCTCGTCGACAACGCGTTACGTCACACGCCGTCGGGCGGCAAGGTCGACGTGGAAGTCGATGCCGAGGGACCGCAGGCGATCATTCGCGTTCGCGACACCGGCATCGGCATTCCGTACAAGGATCTCCCGCACATCTTCGAACGCTTCTACGTCGTCGATCGCTCGCGCGCGCGTGACATCAGCGGAGCCGGACTTGGCCTCTCGATCGTCAAGCAAATCGTCGATGCGCACGGCGGCTCCGTCGTCGCGGCGTCGATGCTCGGACGTGGTACGACCTTTACCGTTCGTGTTCCGATGATGCACGTGAAGCGCGAAACATAAGCATTATTAAGAAAGATTAAGCCGTTCATAATGCTTGGTCCGGCGGGGCACGTGGCTCGACAGACCGAAAGACGCTCGCCAAGGAAACTGTGATGACGACGATGTTGCAAGAGCCCCCCGACGTAGCCGTTTCGGCGAAGTTAATCATCCGCAACCTCAACATCTTCTACGGCGCATTTCATGCGATGAAGAACGCATCGCTGGACGTGCCGGCGAACAACGTGACGGCCTTCATCGGCCCGTCGGGATGCGGAAAATCGACGTTCATCCGCGCGCTCAATCGCATGCACGACTTGACTCCCGGAGCGCGCGTCGAGGGCGAAGTGCTGCTCGACGGCGAGGACATCTACGCGCCGTCGATCGATCCCGTGACGATCCGTCACCGCATCGGCATGGTCTTCCAACGCCCCAATCCGTTTCCAAAGACGATCTTCGAAAACGTGGTGTACGGCCCGCGCATTCACGGGATCGGCGGACGAGCGCAGTTGGCCGAGATTTGCGAGCGCAGCCTCAAGCGCGCCGCGCTGTGGGACGAAGTCAAGGACCGGCTCGATCGCTCCGCCCTGGAACTCTCCGGCGGCCAGCAGCAGCGGTTGTGCATCGCGCGCTGCCTTGCCGTCGATCCCGAAGTGATTCTCATGGACGAACCGGCCTCGGCGCTCGACCCGATCGCCACCAGCAAGATCGAAGACCTCATCAACGATCTCAAGAAAGAATACAGCGTCGTCATCGTCACCCACTCGATGCAGCAAGCGGCACGGATCAGCGACCTCACCGCCTTCTTCCTTATGGGCGAACTGGTCGAGGTCGGGACGACCTCGCAGGTCTTCACCAAGCCTGAGGACAAGCGGACTGAGGACTACATCACCGGCCGGTACGGGTAGTCCGACTTCCCGCTGAAAGCGGGGTCCCCCCCGGGGTGTGGGCCGATCCGTGCGACAAAAAAGCCTTGTTCTCTTTGGAACCCTACGCTATAAGACAACGTTGGGGTTAAGGCGCTTTTAACCGGGTGTGGCTACACTAAAGGCGTCGTTTCGACCCACCATCGAAATTAGGAGATACTAGTGTTTAAGAACCTCGCACGCGCGGCAGCCGTTGCCGTGCTGATTCTGGCGGGGACCGGGTTTGCGCTGGCGGATACAGAGGCTACACCAGCGCCGAAGGCCACGTCGAGTCCGCTGCAGTTCAACGGTTACCTGCGCTCATATTTCTTCACGCGTCAGAATGCCAGCAACGGCTTCAAGTCGGCGAACCAAGCGTCGTTCAACTCGGCCGTCCGTTTGCATCTCGACTACGGGATGAACAACAACCTGTTCAACGTCGGAGCATCGTATCTGTACGCGAATCCGCTCGGTGCGTGTAACAACGCGCTGCAGCAGTTCGGCCCACCGTGCACCGGGCTCGCGCCGCCGTCGATCAACCCGGACAACACGCTCCCGGGCTACGTGATGAACACCCTGTACGAACTCTACGCGCAGTACAAAGACGACAGCACGGCCCTGCGCGTCGGCGATCAGATCATCAACAGCGCGTGGGCGCCGAGCTCCGACTCGCGCCTGAAGGCCGATGCTTTCCGCGGCTTGGATTTCGTTCAGAAACTCAATCCCGAATGGCAGTTCCAAGCTACTGACATGATCGCGTTCGAAAATCGCGTCGAGTCGAATTTCGACCGCGCGACGCTGCTGACCAGCTACCCGATCGATGCGCCGGGCATCCCCGGAAACACCCAGAAGAAGTCGATCAATCCCAACAACTTCAACACCAACGGCTTCGTCATGGGCCGCCTGGGATATGCCGGCAAGGGCAACGGCATCTCGGCGAACGTTTCGTACTACGCCTTCAACAATCTCGCCAATATGACGTGGGTTGACGGCAAGTATCAGTGGAACTCGAAGCTCAAGCCCTTTATCGCCGTTCAAGGCGGTACGGAGACCAATTCGGGCAGCGGCTTCCTCGGCATCATCAGTTCGTCGGTGTACGGCGTTCAAGGCGGCGTCAGCCTCACCAAGAACGTCGGGCTCACCTTGGGCTACGACACCATCCCCGACAAGAGCGTGAACGTCACGCTGCCCGCGGGTGTGTCGTGCAACGCCACGAGTCAGATCTCGGGCGTCTATCAGACCTACTTCCTGCCCTCGGGCGGAACGCCGGTTTGCCAGACGAACGCCGGCGTCACCACGATCCACTACGGCGGTATCGCAAGCCCGTACAGCGACTCGTACGCAACCGACTCGCTGTTCACGACGTCGATCTCGCAGGGTATGGTCGATCGTCGCAGCCCGGGTTCGTCGTGGAAGCTCGCGGCGAAGTTCACGTCCAACGACAATCGCGTCGTGTTCATCGCCAGCCGCGCAATGTACAACTACGGCAATGCGATCGGCAGCGCCAACACGTACGAAACCAACCTTGATGCACAGTACTTCCTGAATCACGTCGGGAAGGGCGTGTTCAAGGGCTGGTCGATTCGTGAACGCTACGCGGAACGCACGATCCAGAACACCGCCCTCTTCGGCGGAACCCCCCTCTTCAAGTACAACCGCACTCAGCTCGAATACGACTTCTAAAAAAGCGCTGTTGTTCTAAGAAAAGCCTCTGTAGGTCAGGCCGAGGCGCGGAGCGGCGACGTGTACTACGGTACACGAGCCGCTCCGCAACGATGGCATGGCCTGCAAGAGCGCTTTTCTAGGGTGTGGGGTTAGGGCGGACGAATAGTGACGCCCGACATGAACGAAACCATGCTGGCGTTGCGCAAGCTGCGCCCCGAATCCGGCTTTGTGCCGCAAGAAGTGCCGATTCCGCAGATCGGTCCCAACGACGTCCTCATCCGCGTGGAGAAGGCCGGTGTCTGCGGCACCGACCAGCACATCTACACGTGGGATGCGTGGGCGCAGCACCGCATCAAGCCGCCGCTTACGATCGGCCACGAATTCATGGGCACGGTTGCAAAAGTCGGAGCGGCCGTTCGCTCCCTGCGTGAAGGCGACCGCGTCTCGGCCGAGGGGCACATCGCCGACGGCACCTGCTTCTTGTGCCGCACGGGCGAAGCGCACATCTGCGAACGGGTCGAAATCATCGGCGTCGATCGCGACGGTTCGTTCGCCGAGTACATCGCGATGCCCGAATACAACGTGTGGAAACTCGATCCGTCGATTCCCGATGAGTTCGCCGCGATCTTCGATCCGCTCGGTAACGCCGTGCATACGGTGATGGCCGCCGGCGTGAGCACCAAGAGCGTCGCGATCACCGGCGTCGGTTCGATCGGCCTCATGGCGATTCCGGTCGCGCGCGCGGCCGGTGCATCCTCGGTGTTCGCGATCGACATCAACCCGGCGAAGCTGGAACTTGCCGCGCGCCTGGGCGCCGACGAAACGTTCTTGGCGAACGATCCGAATTTGGTCGACGCGATCAAGCGCCGCACCAACGGCGACGGCGTCGACGTGCTTCTCGAAATGTCCGGAAGCGGTTCGGCCATCGACGCCGGTCTGCGCATGGTGCGTAACGGCGGGCGCGCGGCCTTGCTCGGCATTCCTTCCAACGACGTGCAGATCAATCTCGCCGAACGCATCATCTTCAAAGGCTTGACCGTGCTCGGCATCAACGGGCGCAAGATGTTCGAGACCTGGTATCAGACGCAGGCGTTGGTGAAGAGCGGGCGCGTCGATCTGCGTCCGATCATCACGCACGTGCTGCCGTTCAAAGAATTCGATCGTGCCTTCGATTTGATGAAGCGCGGCGATGCCGCCAAGATCGTCCTCGACCTCAAGGGAGACCTCGCCAAGTGAACGCGTCGTTCGAGAGCAAGCTGAGCGCCGATCTGGAAGCGCTCAAGAAAGCCGGAACCTACAAGCATCTGCGCCATCTGACGACGCCGATGTCGGCGGAAGTTCACATGGAAGAGGCCGGCGACGTCATCGTCCTGTCGAGCAACAACTACCTCGGATTGTCGGACCAACCCGAAGTGATTGAAGCCGGCAAGCGCGGTCTCGACACCTATGGCGCGGGAACCGCGTCGGTGCGGTTCATCTGCGGCACGTTCGACGTTCACCGCACGCTCGAAGAGCGCATCGCGTCGTTCCTCGGCACGCAGGCCGCGCTCACGTACGTCTCGTGCTGGAACGCGAACACGGGTCTCTTCCCGACCATCTGCGAGGATGGCTCGGCGATCGTCTCCGACGAACTCAATCACGCCTCGATCATCGACGGCTGCCGGCTCGCGACCAAGGCGCGCCGCGAGCGCTACAAACACGGCAACATGGCCGATCTGGAAGAGAAGCTCAAAGCCGTGCAAGGATGCTCGCCGATCCTGATCGTGACCGACGGCGTGTTCTCAATGGAAGGCGATCTAGCGAAGCTGCCCGAGATCGTTGCGCTTGCGAAGAAGTACAACGCGGTGACGGTGGTGGACGATTCGCACGGCACGGGTGTGATGGGCAAGACCGGGCGCGGCACGATCGAGCACTATGGGCTGACCGGCCAGATCGACATTATCACCGGAACGCTCGGCAAGGCGCTTGGCGGTGCCGCGGGCGGGTTCGTCGCCGGCAGCCGCGCGCTGATCGACACGCTCATTCAGAAGTCGCGTCCGCAGTTGTTCTCCAACGCGCTCCCGGCGACGGTGGCGTGCAGCGCGCTCGCTGCGCTCGACTATCTCGACGCGCATCCTGAGCTTGTCGTTCGCTTGCGTGAGAACGTCGCATATTTTCGCGCGGGTCTGCGCGCGCTCGGCTACAAGCCGCTCGAAGGCGAGAGCGCCATCGTTCCGATCATCGTCGGCGAGACCGCGTTCGCGATCGCGATGAGCGACAAGCTGCTCAAGCGCGGCGTGTTCGTCACCGGTTTCGGCTTCCCGGTCGTGCCGGAAGGCACCGCGCGCATCCGCGTGCAGATGAGCGCCAAACTCACGCGCGAAGAGATGGACCGCGCACTTGCCGCGTTCAAAGCCGTCGGAGAAGAAGCGGGCTTGATTGCGTAAGCCTCATTCGTGTTCGATGAGGCAGTACGGGTAGCGGTGGTCGTAGCAGTCTAAGACGAGCGGCGTCATCGTCGAGCGATCGCCGACGAAGGTGGGCGGCGGTCCGGGGAGCGGTAAGCGATGGTCGCCGCGAGCCAGCGGATCGTTGTCGTGCGGAAAGTGAATCGGCCACGGGACGGTGCCGCTCTCTTGTGAGCCGTCGGAATATTCGACCGTGTAACGCACGTAGTAGACGTCGTTGTCGCCCTCGCGCCACATGCGAATCGCTTCGAGAATGCCTTGGGGCGTCGGCGTTCCCATCGTGCCGTTGAGGTTCATGTGGTACGGCTTGGGCGCTTCCGGCTTGACGTTGGCGTTGGCGGTGCCGGCGAGCGGATCGTTCTCGGCCTTCAATTGCTGCGATGTTTGTTCGAACGTGCGCTGATCGCGTTCCAAGTCGGACTGCGTGAGGCTCGGGCGTTCCGGCCGCTCGCGGGTGCTGTTCCCGAGCGGCGGCGCCGTCGGGGCGATCGCCGCCAGCTCGCGTTTGACCAGCGGCGGCGGCGGGACGTTCCGCTTAACCTGCGGCACCGTAGGCGCGGGGTGACTCATGCCGTGCGTGCGAACCGCGACCGTGCGCTTGGAGATGTTCAAGGCGCTCGAGATGGTGACAACCTGGTCGGGCGGCGGCTTGGCGACGACCGTCAGCGCTCCCGCCAGCAGCAGCCCGCCGATGAGGCTCAGGACGATGAAGTGGAGCAGCGACGAGCCGAGCAGCACGGCAAGAAAGCGCCCGCGCCGCGGCGGGCGCAGCGAGATCTGGATGTCTACGAACGGCAGCGTGAAACGCACGGCCTCTCCAGTATCGGGGGCGATGCTGAAGATTTCATAACCACGTCTTCAACCACTGGCGCTCATGCCATTGCTGGGTGGAGATCGGCTGCCCCGCGAGGATCGGGTAGAAGAAGACGAAGGCCCACATCACCGCTACGACGTACGCGCCGGCCACGAGCGGCCCGTAGGGTTCGTCGCGTTCGCGAAAATGTCGCCAGATATGCTGCAGCACGATGACGTTGCACAGACAGATCAGCGGGATGTTCACGTAGAAATGGTATTCCCACGCGATGCGCGGTGAGAACATCCACGGCAGCCACTGCAGCAGATACGCGAGCACAATCAGCGCATACGCGTTGTTGCGCTCGCGCCACGCGAGGACGCCGACGATGGGAACCGCGATCAACCCGATCCACAGCAGGATCGGGTTGGGCAACGAGTAGATGACGGCGGTGGTGGTACGTGCGTAATTCGTGAAGTAGAGTACCGGGCGCAGGTCGAGCGGCCACTGCCACCACGAGGACGCATACGGATGCGTCGCGCGCAGGGTGCTATGGTACTGGTACATCGCGTACTGGTGATAGACGGCGTCGCTCAAGCTGTGAATGTCGCACGTCGCGCACGATGATGCGCGAAGGAAGTCCGGCACGTACGCGAACGCGTAGGTCGTCGTCGCGATGAACAGCACCGCCGTCAGCACGACATCCGGGCGAAACACGTCGCGATGGCGCAGCCGCACGACGAGCACCACGACGAAGCTGACGCCGAACGCCATGACGCCGTACCACTTGCTCGCGACGAGCGCCCCGAGCGCGACCGAGAAGATCAAGAGCCAGAGCGCCGCGTTGCCCGGCGTTCGAGGTGTGTAGCCGAAGAGGCGCGGGAGCACGAGCCTGCGCATCGCGAGATAGATGCCGAGTGCGCCGTAGACGCCGCACACCACGGTGGCGGCGGTCGATTGGTGAAAGACGGCGCGCACGAGCAGCAGGCTCGTGCCGAATCCGAGCGCGAGCGCGGTGAACGCCGCGACGCCGATCTCGCGCGCAGCGCTTGCGTGTTCGGGTGCGCGCACGTCGGCTTGCGCCGCCTCCCAGTAGCGATAGAACGCGTAGAGCGCCGCCAGCGAGAAGAAGATCACGATTCCTTCGGGCGTGCCGATGCGCGATTGCACGAAGTGCATGCCATCGAAGACGAGCGAGACTGCCGCTATCGCGGAGAAGAGTCGCGACCCGGTGATGCGCTTGGCGAATGCATAGAGCAGCATGACCACGAGCGCGCTGAAGACGACGTCCATGAAGCGCCATCCCCAAGCGGTGTCGCCCAGCGTGCCGGGTTTGAGGCCGCCGAAGAGCATCATCGAGAACGTGATGATGAGTTTGGTGAGCGGCGGGTGGGTCGATTCGTAGATGTAGGTGTTCTTGAGATACTCCTCGCCCGCTCGCGCGAAGTACACTTCATCGAAGATCTTGCTCGGCGGATACCAATAGTTGACGCACGACAAGAAGAACGAACCGAGGCCGAGCGCTCCCGCGATGGCGTAGTCGAGCAACGCAAAGCGAGCCGGTGACGTAGCGCTAGCATGCATACCGAGGTCATTCTCACGCGGCGAGGCTTTCGCCTCGCGCCGATGCGGGAGCAACAAAAGAGACCGGCGATCTGCCGGCCTCTTGCGGACTCCGATGCGCGTTTCGTTCAGGTTTCGCTATGGATCGCGCCTTGCAACTGTTGGCGAAGTTCGGGCGAGTCCTTATGACCGTGCGTCGAGATGGCATGCTCGCGAGCAGCCCTCAAGACTTCCTCCTCGGTGCCCGAGATACGCAGCGTGCAATTCAGGGTGCTCGGAAACTCGCTGCAGTCGATGTACTTCTTGGTCATTGTCGCCATGGTCATGCCTCAATTCTTACGACACGCGGACCATCCGCGAGGCAAGAGAACCCGGAATTTCACGATACGCTCGCCTTTTTGCGTCGTCAACTCAAGCCCGCTTGCAAGCAAAGCGTGCGGGTGCAGCCTCGTTTACAT
>DAHUXH010000011.1:0-22500 GCA_027307235.1 Vulcanimicrobiota bacterium
GTGGCTCGTATCGCTGGTATCGATCTGCCGCGCGAGAAGCGCGTTGAGATCGCCTTGACGTACATTTACGGGATCGGCTTGACGACCTCGCACAAGATACTGGCTCATGCCGGCATCAGCCATGATCTTCGCGTCAAAGAATTGACCGAAGAGCATGAAAAAAAGATTCGCGAGGCGATCGAGGCGCTCGGCGTCAAAGTCGAGGGCGATCTGCGCCGCGAGGTCTCGGGCAACGTCAAACGCCTGATGGACATCGGCTGCTATCGCGGCATCCGGCATCGCCGCGGCCTGCCCGTGCGCGGTCAGCGAACCAAGACCAACGCCCGTACGCGCAAGGGACCCAAACGCACCGTGGCTGGCAAGAAGAAGGTAACAACCAAGAAGTAGGCCTTTAGGACTATACAAATAATGAAGGCGAGTCTGGAAGCCTAAGCGCAAGGATTCATCGTATCAATGGAGCCCATATCAGCGTTAGGATACGGCGAGCTGCTGGTGGCAGGTGAGCGGATAATGTCGAGGAATCGCTGAACGAAGTTCAAAGAGGTTCTTCAGTTCTATTTCGTCTAAATCGTTTATGACCGCTCCTGGAGAATGCGAATGGTTCGTTTTCGGGTAACGATTTCCACTCGTTTAGCGCTTGTTCTCGCGGGCTTTGTGCTTTCCAGCGCGTTGGCAGCTTGCAGTAGCCCTAGTCTTGCTCCGACAATCGAGCGCGCATCTAACCGAACGCGTGACGATGGTAGCATGACGGTGAGCGATGGTACAGCATCGTGCGATGACGGTTCCACGTCAGATAAGACCACAGGTCTTTGCGCGGATGGCTCATTGCCACAGTTCCCACCTGTGCAGGCACAACCGAGTAACCCATGCGCTAGCAACTACTATTTTGCTGGCTATCAGTATCAGTCGGGTAGCTTAGCTGGAGTCGAATGTGCGCCGATCGGTTGGGGCGAGTGTCTCGTTTGCGGCGGAAGTGTGCGACCGCCACCCTTTTATGGATTGTGTAATCCGGTTACGGGCCAAGGGTACTGCCCGACACCTGGGCCGAATAGCAATAAGAATATTCCGGCGTCGCAGCGCATCGTTGCGTACGCTATAATGATGGAAGGCTTCAGTACAAGAAATATTCCAGGCACACGGCAAGGTAGGGTGGCGTGCGCCTACATGGTCAACAGAATCTTGCAAAATACCCTTGGTCGCGGATATGGTACTGGGTACTCGGTTCCGTCGATGGTTGAGGCTCTGGATGCCGACACGGCTAATGTGGTTCCCTTAGGAACAAGTGCCGCGAGCGCTGGCCCGGGCGACATCGTCGTCATGGATGGAGCGGACTACGCCCACGCAAATGATCTGAATAGCCCGGCGCAGAGTCACGTTGGTATTTGCTTAAACGTTGGCTGCTCGCAGATCGCGTCCAATTCGACTGGAAGTCGCGAATTCATGAATAACTATCATGATTCCAACATGGGTCTTCCGCCATCGGAACCATCGACATTCTATCATATCAAGCAGTAGCAACGAAGCAATCATGAGGTCCGACAAATGAAACCAAAACCTCGGTTCGTTCCGTCTCTCGCCACATTTACCGCCGTTGCCGCCGCGCTTACTTTCTCAACGTCATCTCGATTTGCCGATGCTCGGTCGCCATTACTTTCAAGTTTTGCAACTCCCGTACCCCTTTCAGTTGGGCATTGCCCACCGTATTGCTCACCGCCGTGCCCGCCAACGTGTGCAACGTCACCACCCCGAACGCCAACACCTGCCCCAACGCTTGCTCCGACGCCAACGCCGTCTCCGGTACCCACCCCAAGCGCTAGCCAGTTGCAGCAACTGCAGCAACTAGTCGTTTCAAATACGCCTAACAAGCCCGTATCGATAATGTACCTCGTCACCTTTCAGAGTTACGTTCTTGTCGGCGTGGACGCCAATGATACTGGCATCGAGCAGCTGTGGCAATTCAACGCATCGAACCAACGTTGGATCGGTGTGGCGAAGGTTGGCGGCGCATTTACCGTGGAGGATATGGTCGCATTTGGAGTGCCAATGACAACTGCTCAGCAGTTATGGAACCTGGCGGAAGCCGCCCCGTAAGCCCCTGCGAGAGAGCGCAAAGTTGAAAGTTCGACAGAATCCGTCGTTTCAGGCGATTTTCGCGGTACTCGTGATCCTCTTCTTGCCGGCTTGGACGGCCGCTCCAGTGTGGCCTCGGCGCATTCCTATTGAGCAGTTCGCAAACGGCCGATCCCTGTTGCAAGGAGTGACTATTCACGGGGACCGCGGGCGCTATGAACTACTGGGAGCCAAAAACGTCACCATCGGCAAACGAATCTACTGGGGTGTTCCCATTGATACAGGCACTACTCTGAGCGGCTTCGCGGCATTTGCAATTTTTGAAGTTCAGCATCGCCGACTGATATTGCTCGCACGCGTTCCAGAGGCCGATACTCCTTCGCGATATGGATATGGGTGGAACCTTGAAGGAAGCCATATTACGGTTGAGCGCCCCTACGACGAAAAAGGAAAACGATGCTGCAAGTACGACAAATACTTTGAGTACGCGATCGACCATGACACCGTTCGGCTGGTGTATGTCCATCTTGAGCTTGAACTCCCATAGAAGTTCTGAATAGTCATATCCGAGCGAATTTACGGGTCGGCAATCAGGGCGCAAGCGCCCATGCGTGGACAGCTCCGAAAAGAAAGTAGTCCCGTTTGCCGAACAGGCCATCGCTCATGAATGCGGTGATTACGGCGGGTGGCCGGGTTTATGATGAATTTGCGCGTGAGGCGGGCACGCCGGTGAAGGCGCTGGCGCGCATTCGCGGTGCGGCGCTGATCGATCGTGCGATCGGTGCGGCTCGCGGCGCGGGCGCGCGGCGTGTCGCCGTTATCGGCGGAAGCGATGTGCGCGCGCACTGCGCGGCGCGCGTCGACGCGATGATCGACGAAGGCGACAGCGGCGCGGAGAACGTGCACCGCGCCCTGCGTGCGTGGAGCGACGATGTGCCGCTTCTCTACCTCACCAGCGATCTGCCGTACATCGAGGCCGCGCATCTCGGTGACTTCGTCGAACGCGCCGGACGTGACGCGCTGGCAATGCCGATCTGCGACGTGGCCGCGTACGAGACGCGGTTCGCGCGCCGTCCGGGGCTGAACGTTCGCCTCGCCGGCGAGCGCGTCGTCAACGGCTGCGCATTCATCATTCCAACCGGATCCATCGACCGTATCGCGGCGCTCGGTGCGCACTTCTTCGATGCGCGCAAGGATCCGCTCGCGATGGCGCGACTCGTCGGATTTCCGTTTCTCATACGATTCGTATTGGGGCGCCTCTCGATCGCGCGTCTGGAACGGCGCGCCACGGAGGTGCTTGGCATTCCGGCGCGCGCCGTGCGCGAGAGCGCTCCGGAGTTGGCTTATGACATCGACACCGTCGACGATTACCGGCACGCAAGCGCGCACGCCTAACCCGGCGCTGCTCGGCGCGTTTTGGTTCGGCACGCAACTCATGTGGGGTGCCGTGCTCGGGCTTTCGCTGCAAGCGCGCTTGACGCAGACCAGCGGCAGCGCGGCGATCGGCGAGTATGCCGTTGTCGCTGCCCTCGGTGCGGCCGGCGCAGCGCTCACGCAACTGCTGATCGGGCGCGTTGCCGACGCCGTCCGCCGGGCGGGAGGACGCCGCACGGCATTCTATGTGTGGGGTGCGCTCGGAGCAGCCGTGGCGCTCATGTGGTTCTACGCCGCGCCCGATGCGCTGCAACTCGGAATCGCGTTCGTGACGCTGCAAGTGTGCGTCAATGTCGCGATCGGTCCGTATCAAGCTGTCATCCCGGATTTCGTCGCACGCGAACGCACGCTCGGGTTCTCGTCGTGGTTCGCGGGCCTGCAGAGCGCCGGGAATGCCGCGGGAGCCCTCGCGGCGACATTCCTGCACGCGAACATGGCGCTCGCGATCACGCTGGTCGCCGCACTCGTGCTATCGTGCGCGCTGACGGTCGCGCATGCGCGCCGGCTCCCGCTCGTTCCGTTGCCCGCAGTGCGCACTGCGGTCATCAGCAGGGTGTTCATCGACCTTTTCATCTCGCGAGCGCTGTTGTACTTGGGCTTTTACACGCTGCTCGGCTATCTGTATTTTTACGTCGAGCGCCTGCCCGGCGTGCGCGCGGCTGGCGCGCGGATGGATACCGGCGTGCTCATCCTGCTCTTCACCGTGGCGGGGATCGCGGGCGCCGCGTTGGCCGCGACCTTCGGGAGGCGCAGCGATGCGCGGGTGGTCGCCGGCGTTGGGGGAAGTGGCCTTGCGCTCGCGCTGCTGACCCTGGTGGCGACCGGGCAGTTCTCGCTCGCCGCGGCCGGGTCGGTGTTGGCTGGGACTGCCTGGGGTATCTTTCTGGCCGCCGATTGGTCGATCGGTTGCCGCTTGCTGCCTCCGGTCGCGATGGCGTGGGGGATGGCGGTGTGGAATCTTTCGATCGTGCTGCCGCAGATGGCGGCGCCGATCGCCGCCGGGCTCGCCATCACCGCCTCCCAAACGCTGACCCGGCTTGCGCCGCCGAAGGTCGCCTTTGTGCTGGCCGCAGCCGAGTTGCTGGTCGGGGTGCTGTGGCTTGCTCGTTTACCTCCTGGGGACAAGCGGGTATAATCGCAAGGAACTCCCTGCCGATGGAACCGCATGTGTTTCGTCAGCGTTAGGGGGGCGTGGACCCGTTGGGGCCACGTTTTTACGCAATCAAAATTTTTAAGGAGGCATTCGTGAAACGACTGAGCACCGGATTCCTCGCCGTGCTCTGCGCGGCAGGTTTCGGAGCGACGGCGCTGGCGACGAATGGGCACGGGGCGGGCAACACAGGCGACCGCACCGTTGCGCAAACGTCCGGCTCCTCGATGCCGACGGCGAACTTTGGTTCCCCGCCCTCGGGCACCATTCCGATTCTCTTCAACGATCACCACGTGTACGCAAAGCCCGATACGCTCAAGCAGGGCCGCGTTCTCGCGGCGCTGGTGCGCGGCGGCACGGTTCTCATTCCGCTGCGCTCGATGTTCGAACAGATGGGCGCGACGGTCTCCTACGATCCGGCGAGCAAGACGGTCGACGTCAGCAAGCCGGGGGCCGACGTCAAGGTGACGGTTGGCCAGCCGACCGTCACGATCAACGGCGAATCGCGGCCGCTCGACGTTCCCCCCATCATGGTGAAGGGCCAGGTCCTGGTTCCGATTCGCGTGATCTCTGAAGGCATGGGCGCCTACGTCGAATGGGTCCCGGACCGTCAGATCGTCGTGGTCCGCTATCTGCCGCCGACGCCGCCGCCGACTCCGGCGCCGACTGAGGCGCCGACCGCGGCTCCGACCGAGGTCCCGACCGCACCGCCGACCCCGACCCCGGCTCCCAAGGCCACCCCGTACCACGACCTGTTCATCGCCGGCGACTACCTGTTCTCGCCGAAGGTGTACAACGAGTTCAGCCCCGGCAACACCGGAAAGAACGGTTCGTACGCTGTTCGCGGAGCCATCGAGTTCAATACCGGCAACCTTCCCTGGATGCTGGAAGGCGACTTCCGCGACATCCAGTACCCGCACAACTGCGCGAGCGCGGCCGATCCGCAGTGCTTGGTCACCTCCATCGGTACCGGCACGCAGACGGTCGTTCCGGCCTTCAGCGTGCGCGACATGGACTTCGACGGCCGCTTCGGCCTGAAGGTCGCCGACCCGCGCATCTACGTGGGTGTCGGATACCTCGCACGCAGCAACAACTACGGCTACCCGCAGACCAAGGGCATCGGCTACGGAGCTGAAAAGCTTCCCGACCTCGATCAGCCGTGGTCGGTCTACGGCAGCGTGTGGTATTACCCGAACAACAAGGCTACGTGCGACGTGACCGTCTGCCCGAGCGGTCCGTTCACGCTCTCGTACAACATCCTCAAGTACCAGATCGGCGGAACGTACCGCTTCGGGACGAGCCCGGTCTTCCTCGACCTCGGCTTCCTGGGCAGCTCGCTGCAAAACAAGACCAACGCACCGAGCAACGTCACCAACAGCGGTCCGTACCTGGGCCTGGGCATCAGGTTCTAGGACACGGGAGGCTCCGCACGGCGGAACCCCGACGAGAGCCCGGCTTGCGCCGGGCTCTCGCTTTTGGTAACATGCTGCCTTGGCGCCGTTCTCTCACGGCGCGCGCGGCATCATTCTGCCTCGCTTGCGAATCTGTGCCCTGTGGGCATCGCTTCGCGGTGAGAGCGAGCGCAATCGCCGAGCGCTCGTTTCGCAAGATCGGCTCTTCCGGGCCTTCGGGCTTCAAGCGGAAGAGGTGAGGTCGAGGCGACGACACCCCGTCGTTCGGGGCAGGAAAAACGACATCGGAGTCATCGTTGGCTGCTAAGAAGCAAACCAAAACGCGCAAAAAGCGCGAGATCAAGAACGTCGGGTCGGGCGTCGCGCACATTCACGCGTCGTTCAACAATACGATCGTGAGCATCTCGGATTCGCACGGCAACGTCATTTCGTGGGCCTCGGCCGGTAATCTCGGGTTCAAGGGCTCGAAGAAGTCGACGCCGTTCGCGGCGCAGATGGCGGCTGAAGCCGCCGCGCGCAAGGCGATGGATCACGGCATGAAATCAACCGACGTCTTCGTCAAAGGTCCGGGCGCCGGGCGCGAGGCGGCGATTCGTTCGCTGCAAGCCGCCGGCCTCGAGATCACGATGATCAAAGATGTTACGCCGATTCCGCACAACGGCTGCCGCCCGCCCAAGCGCCGCCGCGTCTAAGGATTATTGAGAGAACATGTCGCGATACGTAGGACCCGTCTGCCGCTTGTGCCGCCGCGAAACCGCAGCGAGCAAGACCGGCGAAAAGATCAAACTCTTCCTCAAGGGTGACCGCTGTCTGTCCAAAAAGTGCGCGGTCGAGCGCCGCGGCACGGCACCGGGTCAAAAGACCGCCGGGAAGCAGCGTACCAAGATTTCCGAATACGGACGGCAACTGCGCGAAAAGCAGAAGATGCGCCGTTATTACGGCGTGCACGAAACGCAGTTCGAGAACTACTTCCGCGAAGCGGCCCGCGTTCCGGGACAGACCGGTAAGACGTTCTTGCAGCTGCTCGAGCGCCGTCTCGACAACGTCGTGTACCGCTTGAATCTGGCTGCCAGCCGCTCGCAGGCCCGCCAGCTTGTCTCGCACCGCCATTTTCGCGTCAACGGCAAGATCGTCAACGTGCCGTCGTTCATCGTGAAGCCCGGAGACGTGATCACGATCGGCGAGCGCAGCCGCAAAGCGCCGGTCTTCGAGAGCAATTTCGAAGTTGCGCGCAGCCGCCGTTCGCCGGATTGGTTGGAATGGAACGACGGAGAGGTCACCGCGAAGGTGCTCACCGTTCCGTCGCGCGAGCAGATCGATACACCGGTCGACGAGCAGCTCATCGTCGAATACTACTCGAGATAGTTCGTCTTTCGAAAAACACCTCACCGCTGCTAGGCGTCCGATCGCGTTCGTCGGGGACGATCGCGGATAACGTAAGCAGCCACAAAGGACTACACGTACACACATGACCACCTTGGAAGCACCGCAGGGCGCCGCGATCGAAGTTCGCGAGCGCCGCGAAAATTATGCCAAATTCGTGATCGAACCGCTCGAGCGCGGCTTCGGCATCACCCTCGGCAACGCGCTGCGCCGCATTCTGTTAAGCTCGATTCCCGGCGCCGCCATCACCTACATGAAGATCGATGGCGTGCTGCACGAGTTCACCACGATACCGGGCGTGATCGAAGACACGATCGCGATGATGCTCAACCTCAAAGGGCTGCCGCTCAAGCTCAACACCGACGAGCCGAAGGTGCTGACGCTTCAGGCGAGCGGCAACCGTGCGGTGACGGCCGCCGACATCGCGCCGGACGCCGACGTCGAGATTCTCGATCCGTCGTACCACATCGCGACGCTCACGTCGAAAGACGCACGGCTCTCGATGGAACTCGGCGTAGAGAAGGGACGCGGCTACGTCCCGGCCGACAAGCAGCGCAACGTCGAGCACATGATCGGATTGATCCCAATCGACTCGATTTTCTCGCCGATTCGCAAGATCAACTTCGTCGTCGACGACACGCGCGTCGGCCAGAGCGTGAACTACGATCGTTTGACGATCGAGATCGAGACCAACGGATCGATCACGCCGGACGATGCGCTCTCGACCGCTGCGACGATCATGCAGGAGCAACTCGACCTCTTCGTCGCGTTCACAACCGAGGAAAAACCAACGGTTGAGAGCGCGCCGAGCGAATGGGACATTCCGGTCGAAACGCTCAATTTGTCGGTTCGTTCGTACAACTGCTTGAAGCGTTCGGGCATCGCGAAGGTCTCGGAACTCATCGATTTGAGCGAAGACGAGATCATGAAGATGCGCAACTTCGGCAAGAAGTCGCTCGACGAAATCAAGGACGTACTCGCAGAGAGGGGGCTCTCGCTGCGCCAGTCGTAGTGAGATCGATACACCATGCCGCACCAAATCAAATACAAGCGTCTTTCGCGCACGGACGGTCATCGCCGAGCCCTGTTGCGTAATCTCGCGACGTCGTTCTTCAAACACGAGAAGATCGAGACGACCAGCGTCAAAGCCAAAGAGATCAGTAAGGTCATAGAACGCCTGATCACGACCGCCATGGCCGGTGATCTGGCGGCGCGCCGCCAGGTCGCCGAGTTCCTCACGGAGCCTGCCGTGGTGAAGAAGCTCGTCGAACAGATCGCGCCTTCGCTCAAGGGACGCAACGGCGGCTATACGCGCATCACGAAATCGCGCGTGCGTCATGGCGATGCCGCGGAGCTTTCGATCCTCGAGCTTGTCAAGTAACCGGTACTCAGATACGGCGCCGCTATGACGGCCATCGAGGTACCGTCGCTCCTGCGCCGTGTGATCGCACGTGAAGATCTCACGGCGCAGGAAGCGGCGCTCGTCATCGGTGCCGTCTTTGACGGTGACATCAGCGCGGTCCAAACCGCAGGCCTGTTGGTAGCGCTCGCAGCGAAAGGCGAGCGAATTGAAGAGATCACGGGCGCGGCGCGCGCCATGCGCGATCGCGCACTTCACGTCGAGCATACCGTGCCGATGGTCGCCGACATCGTCGGCACCGGCGGCGACGGCGCCCACACCATCAATGTTTCCACTATGGCCGCGCTCGTCGTGGCCGCCGCCGGCGTCCCCGTCGCCAAACACGGAAACCGGGCGGCGTCGAGCGCGTGCGGCAGCGCTGACGTCTTGGAAGCGGCCGGCTTTCACTGCGACATCGCACCGGAACGATCGGCGGCGCTGTTGGCGCAGATCGGCTTCACGTTCTTGTTCGCGCCGCGCTATCACCCCGCGATGCGCAACGTCGGACCGACCCGCCGAGAACTGGGCGTGCGGACCATCTTCAATGTGCTCGGCCCGCTGACCAATCCCGCACGTGCGACGCATATGGTCGTCGGCGTGTCGCGCGAAGGGCTGTTGGAACCGATGGCACGGGTCTTGCGTGACCTGGGCACGCAGGCCGCGGCGGTCGTTCACGCGGAGAGCGGCATCGACGAAGTCTCCGGCGACGGATTGACCGCCGTTCATTCCTTCGACGGCGACGGCGAACGGACGTGGTCGATCGATCCGGCACAGTTCGGCGTTCACGCTACGCTGGATGCATTGCGGGTGCATTCCGTGGATACCGCACGCGATGCGTTTCTGTCGATACTCGGCGGCGAGCGCTCACCGCGTGCCGATGTGGTTGCGCTCAATGCCGGTCTGGGGTTGTTGGTCTGTGGGAAGGCGGCCACGCTGCGCGAGGGGGTGGACGCCGCGCGCGCCGTGCTCGCTTCGGGGGCCGCGCTCGCCGTGTTCGAACGAGCGAAGGAGCTTTCACATGAGTGACATCCTCGAAAAGATCTTCGCCGCGAAAGCGCTGCACGTCGAACGCGACCGCGCTGCCGAACCGTACGAGCGCATGCGCGAGCGGGCGTTGGCACGCGCCGGCGAGCGCCGCGGCTTCGCGAACTCGTTGCGCGGCGCACGCGGGGCGGCCATTATCGCGGAGATCAAGCGTGCATCACCGTCGGCGGGATTGATCGCGCGAAACTTCGATCCGGCCGCGATCGCAAGCCGATACGATGCCGCGCACGTCGATGCCGTGAGCGTGCTCACCGAAGAAGATCATTTCCTTGGACAGCTCGCCTATCTGGATGTGGTCCGCGCCGCCACATCGCGACCGTTGCTGCGTAAGGATTTCTTGAGCACGCCGTTTGAGATCGCGCAGTCGGCCGCATACGGCGCGGATGCCGTCTTGCTCATCGTGGCTGGTCTCACCGACGAGCAGCTTCACGCCTGCTTCGAAGAGGCGGCGCTCTACGCGCTCGACGTGCTCGTCGAAGTGCACGACGCGCGCGAACTCGAACGCGCCGCGGCGCTTGGAGCGACGCTCATCGGCGTCAATAACCGCAACCTGCATACCTTCGAGACGGATCTCGCGACGAGCGAATACCTGGTGCCATTGGTGCCGGCCGGCGCGATCGCGGTGACCGAGAGCGGGATGCGCACGCCGGCTGACATCGTTCGCCTGCATCGCGCCGGCGCGCGTGCATTCCTTATCGGCGAGTCGCTGATGCGCCTGGACGATCCGACCGCGTTGATCGCGACGCTCAAGCATGCCCTCGCCGAGGCGGCGCCGTAGGCGACCGGACAACGATGGCGACCTGGGTGAAGTTTTGCGGCTGCCGTTGCGCGCAGGATGTCGAACTCGCGATTTCGGCCGGGGCCGATGCGTTCGGGATGATCTTCGCGCCGTCGCCGCGCGCGATCTCGCTCGAAGAAGCGCAGGTGATCGCGCGATGCGGGTTCTCGTCGATCGTTCCGGTCGGTGTATTCGTCAATCCAAGCCGCGAGGACGTTGAAGCCGTGCGGGGCTACTTTCCGAACCTCGTCGTGCAGTTGAGCGGCGAGGAGACACCGGAGTTTGTCGCCGCGCTGCCGGGCACGGTGATCAAGGCGATCCACGTTGACTCCGCGACGGAGTCGCCGGAGACGATCGGTGCGCGCTGTGCGGCCTATGCGGGTGCGACCATCTTGTTCGATACTCGCGTCGCGGGAACGCGCGGGGGGAGCGGGCAGCGCTTCGCCTGGAATGTGGTCGCGCCGATCGTGCGCGCGCGCCGCTGTATCGTGGCGGGCGGCCTGACGCCCGAGAACGTCGGCGAATGCGTTCGCACGCTGCGGCCGTTCGGTGTCGACGTGCGCAGCGGCATTGAAACCGATGGGCGCAAAGATGCGTCGAAGATGACACTATTCGCTCGTGCCGCAAGGGAGTTCGATGCAGCCTGATTCGCGTGGCTATTTCGGTGAGTTCGGAGGACGCTTTGTTCCCGAAGTGCTGGTGCGCGCGCTCGACGAGCTGACTCGTGCCGTCGACGAGGCATTTGCCGACCAAGCCTTCTGGCGCGAGTACGACGAGACGCTGCGCGATTTCGTCGGCCGGCCATCGCCGCTCTATCGCACGCAGCGTTTCGGTTCGGAACAGTCCGGCGCGCCTATTCTGCTCAAGCGCGAAGACGTCAATCATACGGGTGCGCACAAGATCAACAACACGGTCGGGCAAGCGCTGCTCGCGCGGCGCATGGGCAAGAAGCGGCTAATCGCGGAAACCGGTGCGGGACAGCACGGCGTCGCCACCGCGACGGTGGGCGCGAAGTTCGGCTTCCCGGTGGACGTCTACATGGGCGCACTCGACGTTGAACGGCAAGCGCTCAACGTCTATATCATGAAACTGCTCGGCGCAACCGTGCATCCGGTGACGGGCGGCACGCGGACGCTGAAAGACGCGACCAACGAAGCGTTTCGCGTGTGGGCGAGCGAAGTCGAGGACACGTTTTACGTCATCGGTTCGGTCGTCGGAGCGCATCCGTATCCGTTCATGGTGCGTGAGTTTCAGAAAGTGATCGGCATCGAAGCGCGCAAGCAGTGTTTGGAACGCTACGGGCGCCTACCGAGCGACGTTGTGGCCTGTGTCGGCGGCGGCAGCAATGCCATGGGCATCTTCGCGGGTTTCGTCGGCGACGACAATGTGCGGCTGTGGGGTGTCGAAGCCGGAGGCGATGGTATCGACACGGAGCGGACCGCGGCCGCGCTCGGCGCGGGCAGCATCGGCGTATTGCACGGCTCGCGTTCGTATCTCTTGCAGACCGCAGAAGGACAAGTGCGCAACACGCATTCCATCAGCGCGGGTCTCGACTATCCGGGCGTCGGTCCCGAGCACGCATACCTCAAAGAAACCGGCCGCGCGACATACGTTCCCATGACCGACGAGCAAGCCGTGCGCGCGTTCTACGATTTCTCAGCGACCGAGGGTATCATACCCGCACTGGAAAGCTCACATGCCTTGGCTTTCGCGCGTGAACTCGCACGCGAGCGCAGCGCGGACGATCTGATTCTCGTGAATCTGAGCGGCCGTGGCGACAAAGACATCGAACAGATTCGGAGACGTTAATGCTCGCCGCACTATTTGAACGAGCGCATGCCGATCAGCGCTGCGCGTTCATCCCGTATGTCATGGCGGGCGATCCGGACCTGGCGACGACGCAAGCCGTCATCGAAGGGCTCTCGCGCGCCGGGGCTGATGCGATCGAACTCGGCATTCCGTACGGCGATCCGCTGGCGGACGGTCCGACGATCGCCGCAGCCGGTATTCGCGCGCTGGATGCCGGCACGCGCATTGCCGACGTGATCGAACTGGCCGGCCGCGCGATCGCGGCGCGCAGCGCACCGATCGTGCTGTTCACGTATGTCAATCCGGTCTTGCAGTACGGCATCGATCGCTTCGCTCGCGATGTTGCACAAGCGGGTGTAGCCGGTGTCATCGTGCCCGACGTCGCGCTCGAAGAAGCGGCGCCGATTCAAGCAGCGCTGCGCGTGCATGGTGTAGCGATGCCGTTGCTTGTCGCACCATCGACGCCGCTCGACCGCGCGGCGACGATCGCGGCACATGCGAGCGGGTTTGTGTACGTGGTGTCACGCCTGGGCGTGACCGGCGCCGGCACCGCACCCAACTTCTCGCCGCTCATCGATCAGTTACGCAGCCTTCGCGGCGTGTGCGACAAACCGCTCGCCATCGGATTCGGCGTCAGCACTGCTGAACACGTGCGTGCGATCGCACCCCACGCCGATGGGATCATCGTCGGCAGTGCGCTCATCGACGCCTACGCCGGAAAAAATGGAACAGCGGCCGCAACAGCAGCCGTCGCATTCGCCCAACCGCTCATCGCAGCCGCGAAACAGGCCTGACCCGCGGAAGACGAAGGAATCAGGGGCTCGCCTGGATATATCCTCTCTCAGATAAGCATTCTTGTCTCTGAGGGGTGGGCATTTTTTCATGTTGCGTCGGCGTTTAGCTGTTGCGCTCGTTGCAATCTTCATCGTTAATTCGACCGCGGGCGCGACGTTCGCGGAACCGGTCCGGCAGTATACGCCCCTTCCCTTGCAGCGGCCGCTGCCGCTCGTGCGCCACACCTTCCCGACGCTGACGGCGACGTACGCCATGCTGCACCCGATCGCGATCCGGCCGCATGTTTCCTCCGCGTTCGCGCGAGCGGTCCCGGGCCCGAGGATGCTGTCGGTGCGCGAGATTCCGTTCGTGGCAATACCGCATCCGAACGTGAATCTGCGGCCGTTCCAAGCCGTCCCGCTGCAAGCCGCGCTGCCAAAGCGCGCGCTGCCGACGCTTGGGTCTGTGCGTCTGTCGCTGCCGCCGAGAAACGTGTCGCCTGTCCTCACGCGGCGCCCGCTGGGTGCGCCGAAGGCGGCACCCGTGGTGCAGGCGACGGTTCGACCGCTCAACTTCTGCGGCACGTGTACGCCGAGGCCGCTGCCAACCGATACGCCGACGCCGCGTCCGACACCGATTCCCACCGCCACGCCGACGCCGATTCCGACACCAACCCCGACGCCGGTCCCAACGCCGACGCCGACTCCGGTACCGACCGCGACACCCGCGCCGACGCCGACTCCGGTTCCCACGATCGCACCGCTGGGTCCGGCCACGACCGGTGAGCATGCGTGGTGGGCGTTCGACGGCCGCCCGATCCCCGGTCTCGGCAGCTACGGCGTCAATATTGGAACGGGGAATCTGGTCGTGTCGTCGGTGGACGAAGATATCGCCGAACGCGGGATCGATCTCGCGTTTGCACGTACGTATAATTCGCAGAGCAACTACGACGTGAACGGCAGCCAGGGTGTCGTGTCGCTCTACGGCAACGGGTGGACGAACTCGCTCGACGCGCATCTCGTTTATCACGCTGCGACGCAAGTGCTGTCGGCTTACGACGGCGATGGTACGCGGTTTGATTTCACCTGCACGCAGGCCAATACCGCCGCTCCGATGGGCTGCCAGACGTTCGGGTCAGCGAGCCCGGGCGAATACAGCGTGATCACCTGGGATACGGGAATTGGATATTTGTGGCACAAGAAATCGGGGACGGTGTACTACTTCAACACGCCCACGTTGGCGACGTTGATGCCGAGTATGGGGGCTTACGCCGGCAGACTCTACGAGATTCTTGGCCGCAATAAGAACAACTACTTGGTGTTCCGCTACGCGTTCGCAAATGGCGACTCATCGACGATCCAAAACCTCCAGACCATCACGGTCACGCACCAAGATGGTCCATCGCTCGTGCTGACCTTCGGAACCGTCGGTGGTCATGTACTGCTGTCGAGCATCACCCAGCCCAACGGCTTGAGCATCACCTACGCCTATGGGACACAAGGCGACTTGTTCACCGTGACCTCACCGACGAACACGAAGATGGCGGATGGCACGACGCTCACGAGCCGCACGGAGAACTACGGTTACACGAGCGCCGGCCAAATGGCGCTAATCAGTAATCCGAACCAGTCGTTGAGCCAAGGGCAGGGACTGTTCTTTCAATATGACGGCCCCGCCCTGTCGAGCCACGTCACGCTCGTGCAGGTCAACGCAGCACTCAACTTCATACCCAACGATGGCAGCGGCGCCGTGCTGCAACCTGGCGCAACCAAACAGCAGATCGTGTGGCACAAGGCCTATTCAGGCATGGGAACCGGCGCGGTCAGTTGGGTGGATAGCGATGGGCACGAGGCGAGCTACAGCGTTGACAGCTCGTCCCGCGTCACGCAATCGGTGGTGCAGACCGGGATGAGCGGTGTGCCGTCGCTCACGACCTCGGTGCAATGGGATGCGAACAACAACATGGTCGCCGCGACCGACGCACGCGGAAACACGTCGAACTACTCCTACGATACGGTCGGCAATCTCATCGCCACGGCGGCGCCCGCGATCGCGACGAGCCTCGGCACGTTTCGGCCGACCTCGTATTACGCGTACGATCAATTCAACAATCTGATCGCCAGTTGCGATCCGATGTTCGTGCACAACCATGGCGGGGACTTCGGCTCGGGAATCAACCCATGCACGCTAAGCGGAGCGCCGAGTGCGCCGTCCTGCTCCGGCACGGCACCGGCGGGCGTCGCGCATGCGGTCTACAATTGTGGCGATGCAAATGAGCCGCTGGGTTTTCTCACGGACGTCTACAAGGCGTCGGGCTATCACACGCAGTTCACGTACAATCAGACCGTGGAAGGCGGTGACTTTGGCTTGCCGACGAGCGTGCAAGGCGATTCGTTTGGGCAGGCCGACGGCTCGACGTTTGCGCCCATGCAGACCTTCACGTACGATCAATACGGCAATGTCACCGGATTCAACAAGGGCTTCGGCATGGCTACGATGGTCTACGATTCCATGAACCGGGTCATTCAGCGCACCGACCCAGATCAGGTGTCGAGCTACACGTGCTACTTCGAGAACGGTGATATTGCCTACACCGAATCGGCGGCGCAGCATGCCGCCGACGGCAATCCGACCTGCAACGAAGCCAACCCCGTCCCCGGTCCGGCCGCCGAGTCCTTCACCTATGATGCCGACGGGAACCTCACGAGTCAGACGACGCACTTCAACAATCATCCGAACGTCACGCAGAAATTCTACGATGGTTTGGACCGCCTGATCGAGGTGATCGAGCCGTACGATAGTGCGCGCGATTCCTTTTTCAAGTCGCCCTGGATCACACGCTATATCTATGACATCAGCCAGAACAGCACGGTCGGCATCGGCATCGTTTCAGGAGTGACGGCGCACGGCAATCTCTATAAGACCGAAGAATGTTTGCCCAACAACTGGAACGGCACCCTGAATGCGCTTGGCTGTGCGTTCACGGACCTGCGCGGAACGGAATTCGACGCGCTGGACCGCCCGCTCGCGCAGTATGAAGTTGCCTTCGGCGGGGCGCCGAAGATGAACTACGGCTATGATCTCAACGGGAACCTGGGGTTGCTGTCGCTTACGCAAAATGCTTCAGGGGAAGGAGCGACACGGGCATACGATGCGGCGGGAGATCTCACTTCCGAAACCTTCAACGACGGCCTCACGCCCTCGCGCTCGTACGCCTATGACCCGGACGGGCGCCCAGCGAGCGTTACGTCATCACTATACGGAACCGAGACGGTGAGCTACGACATCGACGGCAATGTGGTGAGCGATCAGGAGCCGACCAGTGCGTATCCGGGCGCGGGTACGAAGACCTACTCGTATTATCCCGACGGCCGGCGCCGTGCGATTTCGGTGAACATCCCGTCGATCGGGAACGATCCGAGCACGGGCCAGCCGATCGGTTATTCGCTGCCCAACCTCTTCCAATACTCCTATCGGAACGACGGCCCGATCCAAACGCTGCAGATGCAAGCGCCCAACGCGAATGGGAACTTCACTTGGGCCTACACCGCTGCTGGACGCGAAGTTCGGCAAACCGATCCGTACACCGGGAGCGCGGTCGCGTCGATCACCCTGGCGCCCAAGACCTACACGTATGATGCCATCGGGCGCATGACGTCAATGTCGCTGCCGCGCAACGGCACGGGAGCGACCTCGCCCTCGTATTTCGGGTTTACGTACAGCACCGAAGGCCAGATACTCAGTTATAGCGGGTATTCAATGCCAGGCTTCACGCCGGTCACGACCAATGACTTCACCGATCGCAACGAGTTGTCATCGGTCAACGTCACATCGACGCCGCCGCCGAGCAATCCGAACGACACCTCACCCTGGTCGACGTTCGACACGCTGAAGTTCAACGTTAACGGCAACCTGGTCAGCGGCCCCGCGCCCTTCAACATCGACATGCGCTCCGGGGCTCAAAACACGCTCGATGTCAGCTACGACGTTCAAGGGCGCTTGACGCAACAGGTGAACGGCTCGTGTGCGCTCACCCGCACGTATGATGCGGAGAATCACGAAATCGCCATAAAGAATGCGGAAGCGCCGGCATCGCAGGCCAGTTGCCCGCAAACGTTTTCCGCGCAGATGACCTTCGGACCTGATGGTAAGCTCTATAGTGAAACCGCCAACTCCTCGACCGAGCAAGCCTTGCATTGGGACGGCGGCTCGATGCTCTACTCGGTGCAGACGAGCCCTGATAATCATCTGAAACCGACGTTGGCGATCTACGTCGGGTCGATCGGCGAGATCAATTACGGCGACACCGCGCAGTTGTGGGTGTTCGATCGCGACTGGACCGGCAATGTGGTCAACGAGCATACCGGGACGACTTTCACCAAGTGGGAGCCGCCCAATGCATACCAAGGCCCCGTCATCCCCGATCCGCAGTGCACGTTCCAATTCATCAACGGGGTGAAAACTTTGGTCTGTCCGACACCCAAGCCGAATCCATCACCCGAGCCGATCACCGCGCCCGACGGCGTTCAACCGCCGGACTGGTCGCCGCAGATATTGGAGGAGCAGAACACGCAAGGCATCCAGCCGCTCAAACAACACGGCAGCGACGGCTGGAGCGATGGTGTCAACGTCTTTCAGGGTGCCCGCGTCTACGATCCGCTCACGACACAGTGGACAACCCCCGATGTCTACGGCGGCAGCCTAGAAAATCCGCAATCCCAGAAACCCTACACCTGGAATGCCAACAACCCATTGCAATTCCACGATCCAAGCGGCTTCGAAGCCGTCACCGACGGCAGTTGCGGCTCCATGTGCTACACCTCAACCGATGGTCCCATCGATGGGGAAGGCGCGATTGAAGCCGATCAGATGGCAGCGGACCAGTTGGCCGCTAGCGAGGCCAGCGACCCAAAATTCATGAGCAACATCATGGACGGGATTAATTGCACGGCAGCTTGTGATCAAATTGCGTTCTCGCTCAAGTACGTCATTGCTCTAGACCCAGCCGCCGCAGATGTAATAGCCGCCGCCAAATCAAGTGGACCAATCAATATAGTTATTCAATCGTCTGGAGCCGGTGGTGATATCTATGGTGCAGCATATAAGGCAATAAATGGCTCTGAGCTAGCGGAGATTGATTGGGACCCGAGAGGCGCGCAAGAAACTTCAGATGGAAAGAACATCTCGCCAGCGCTCTTCCTTTACCACGAGTTTGGCCATGGCGCTGCGAATAACTTGTTGGGATTCTTTGCGATGAGAGGACTTAAGTCGGAAAAGATGGGTTTATACGGTAACGCAGACGAATACTTGGTCATATCGGAGTTTGAATGGGCAGCAGCGCTGGGAATGGGACAAGGTATTAGGAGAAGCCATTTTGCTACGATAGATATGAACTTTAGCGTTGCGTCCCCGATCGATCAGTATTGATCAACTCTTCCGATGAGGAATCAGTTATGCTGATAAGAGCAATCGCAGTGGTCATGCTGGTACTGATAACGCAATCAGCTGTACTAGCGGAACAGTATGCAGTCACGGCACCAAGCCTTGAACACATAAGTAGTGTTGAAATATGGCACTTAACAAATGATGTCGATTTTATAAATCCCCTGGCCCCTGCTTTATTTCAACGCATCGCGCGGGAGCCTCATACCCATGTTGAGCGCGTCATATTCAGTGATGGTCGATCGCGGGCATTAGCGAAAGCGATCATCAATCACATGACTAAGCTTGCTTCACCGTGGCCCGATCTTGAAACGCGGTGGGAATTGTCTTTTCTCGATGACACGAACAGCGTGGTGCTCGACATATTTATCAGTGATGACGCAACCGCTGGTCAGTTTAACGGCAGCGGAGTATCGTTCGACGGTCACGTGGGTCGGTTTCTGAATGAGCTTTTTGGGCCTCTTGAATCTGCGTGGGGTGACGTCATATAAAGGGGCGCGCATACTCCCCAACGGCCGGCGTGCGATCTCGGTGAACATCCCGTCGATCGGGAACGATCCGAGCACGGGCCGCAGAATTGACGAAATATTTCGTAATCACGTATTTTGAAAATTGGGCCGAATGGTCGATTGGAGGTCCTGTCAGACATTTTCACAACGGCGTGGGATAGGCCATGAAACCGGAGCCAGGGATAGCCTGTGGATTTCCGCCCGAATCGGGCAGTCAAGGATCATCCGCCGTGCGAAGGAGCAATGATTGGATTTCGACGGTTGCAATTCCGCCGTGTAACCACTTTTACCAGTTGGTTTATCAGAATGCGAGGACCATGGAAATATCACTGTTCTTCCTGGGTCACCGCGACATCTTGTTAGCTTCACCGACCGTCGCGTTTGGCTCCGTAACGTCGATGACGCAGGTGCCGTCGTGGGCAGTACTCCTTTCGACGGGGTTACGGTCACGGCTCGTTGATCCGTGATCTTCGAAAATCACACTACTGCTGCGGATTTGCCTAGGCTGAAGCGGGTGTCGGCGTCGGCGGCGATGTAGCGGCCGATCGCGAGGGACGACGTGGCTGCCGGCGATGGTGCGTTGCGCACGTGCATGACGTTGTCATCGCCGTCGAAGACGAAGTCGTCGACCATCGATCCGTCGCTGTTCATCGCTTGCGCGCGCACGCCGGAGGGGCCGGGCAAGGTGTCTTCGACTCTGAGGCTCGGGATGTAGCGCTGGAGCGCGCGCACGTAGGCGCCGCGCACGACGTCGCGATACATCTCGCCCATGCCCATCGATAGGTACTTGGATGCAAGCTTGATGAAGCCCGAGTACGTCAAAGTTTCAAGCAGATCGCCGAGGTTGATCGTGCTGAACGAGTAGCCTTCGCGCGCGAAAGCGAGCACGGCGTTGGGGCCGAGCCAGATGTCGCCGTTCATGCGCGGGGTGAAGTGGACGCCGAGGAACGGGAAGGCGGGATCGGGGACCGGATAGATGTTGCCTTTGACGAGATCGCGGCGCTCGGGGCGCAGAATCAAATAGTCGCCGCGGAAGGGCACGATCTTGGGATCGCTCTGTCCGCCGGTCATCTTCGCGAGACGATCGGAGAGCAGCCCGCCGCACGTGATCACGTGCTTGGCCTCGAAGTCGCCGGCGTTGGTGTGCAGTACCGACACGCCGCCGATACGATCGATCGCGTGGACCTCGCGGCCGGTGAAGATCTCGCCGCCGGCTTCTTTAATATCGGTGCCGTACGAGTTGGCGACGACGCCGTAGTCGACGATCCCGGTCACCGGCGAGAAGATCGCCTTGATCCCGCGGCAGGCGGGCTCGCGCTCTTCGATGCCCTTGGCGTCCACGATCTCGAGGTTCTCGATGCCGTTGGCTTTGCCGCGCTGCATGAGGGCGTCGAGCCGGTCCAGCTCGCTCTCTTCGGTCGCGACGATCAGCTTGCCGACCTGACGGTACTCAATCTGCTTTTTGTCGCAGTACTCCCAGAGCAAGCGCCGACCCTCAACGCACAGCCGCGCCTTGAGCGAGCCTGGTGCGTAGTAGATGCCCGAATGAATCACACCGCTGTTATGACCGGTCTGGTGCTTGCTCAGCACGTCTTCTTTTTCGAGGATGGCGAGCTTGAGGTGCGGGTGGCGCAGCAGCAAATCCCGGCCGGTGGCAAGGCCGACGATCCCGCCGCCGACGATCGCGATATCGTACGTCATAGGGTCAGATTCTCTCACCGGAGCCGGCGTGCCCGCTAGTGAATTGGTGGCAAAAGGAGAAGAACCGCACTCACCACCGCCGATCCCCGGGAGATTTCCGTGAACACGACTACGCTCGAACGCATCACGCCTTTCGTCAACGAACCGATCAAGGATTTCAAAAACCCAACCGATGCCGCCGCCATGGAAGCGGCGCTGGCTGCCGTGAAGCGCACCTTTGGGAAAGCGTATCCGCTGATCGTCAACGGCGAAGCCATCGAGACCGAGAAGAAGATTCGCTCGATCGACCCGGCGCACCCGAGCGAGGTCATCGGCATCGTGAGTTCGGCCTCGCGTGAGACCGCGATGCGCGCCATCGACGTGGCCGCGCACACGTTCGAGAGCTGGCGCAAGACGCCCGCGGACGAGCGCGCGAGCTATCTCTTCAAGGCGGCCGCGCTCTTGCGCGAGCGTCGGTTCCATTACGATGCGTTGCTCGTGTACGAAGTCGGAAAGAGTTGGGTCGAAGCTGACGCTGATATGGCCGAAGCGATAGACTTTCTCGAATTCTACGCGCGCGAAGCATTGCGCTACGCGGGCCCGCAACCGATCACTCCGGTGGCCGGCGAGCGCAACGAGATGGTGTACATTCCGCTCGGCGTCGGCGCGGTGATTCCGCCCTGGAATTTCGCGTGCGCGATCATGGTCGGTATGGCGTCGGCGGCGATCGTCACCGGCAACACCGTCGTGCTCAAACCGTCGAGCGATTCGGCGGTGATCGCGGCGTGGTTCGTCGACCTCATGCACGAAGTCGGTTTGCCCAAAGGCGTGCTGAATTTCATCCCGGGTTCGGGCAGCGAGATCGGCGATCCGATCGTCGCGCATCCGAAGGTGCGCTTCATCTCGTTTACCGGCAGCAAAGAGACCGGTCTGCACATCAACGAACTCGCTGCCAAGACCGCGCCCGGTCAGAAGTGGATCAAGCGCGTTGTGGCGGAGATGGGCGGAAAAGACTCCATCGTCGTCGCCGGTGATGCCGACGTCGATGCCGCGGTGGAAGCTGTCGCGGTCTCCGCGTTCGGATTTCAAGGACAGAAGTGTTCGGCATGTTCGCGCGCGATCGTCGACGCGAGCATCTATGATGCGTTCGTCGCCAAACTCGTCGCGCGCGTCGGAATGATCACGGTCGGCGATCCGGCCGATCCGAAGAACTACATGGGTCCGGTCGTCAACGAAGCGGCCTTGAAATCCATCTCCGAGTACATCGAAATCGGTAAGAAAGAAGGCCGTCTTGTCGCCGGCGGCAAGCGCGTCGGCAGCGAAGGATTCTTCTTGGAACCGACGGTGATCGCCGACGTGGATCCCGCTGCGCGCATCTCCCAAGAAGAGATATTCGGACCGGTGCTGGCGGTGATCAAAGCCCGTGATTACGAGCACGCCATGGAGATTGCGAACAACACCGAATTCGGTTTGACCGGCTCTGTGTACACGACCGACGAGCAGAAGATCGAGCGCGCGCGCGAAGACTTTTTCGTCGGCAATCTATACTTCAATCGCAAGAGCACGGGTGCACTCGTCGGCGTTCATCCGTTCGGCGGATTCAACATGTCGGGAAC
>DAHUXH010000011.1:27500-115930 GCA_027307235.1 Vulcanimicrobiota bacterium
ACGTCAATCGTCTCAGGGTGAGTCGGGAGCTAAGCCGAGGCTGAGAAGCGTAGGCGATGCACAAGCAGTTCATATTCTGCTACCACCGACGACCGTTTAGACTCTGCCG
The DNA here is from genome assembly GCA_027307235.1 of Vulcanimicrobiota bacterium. Taxonomy (GTDB): domain Bacteria; phylum Vulcanimicrobiota; class Vulcanimicrobiia; order Vulcanimicrobiales; family Vulcanimicrobiaceae; genus DAHUXH01. The sequence continues at coordinate 27,610 of DAHUXH010000011.1, forward strand.
GACAATGTTGGACGTTTCGTCCAATATCGTCTGACAGAGCCTATGAATTGAAGGGCTGACGCAGGAAGATATGTCAGCGCGCCGATGGATGTGCGCGTTTAAGCAGGTAGGCGATGCTGTAGGCAAATCCGCAGCATGTAACGCCGAGAAGCGAATACGAGGGTCTTCGGACTCGAAGTGACAGACTCTACGCTGCCAAGAAAAGGCTCTAAATAGGATCGTAGGTGCCCGTACCGTACACCGACACTGGTAGACTGGCAGAGCATGCTAAGGCGACGAGAGAACCCCTGTTAAGGAACTCGGCAAATTGACCCCGTAACTTAGGGAGAAGGGGTGCCTTCTTCGGACTAGACTTTACGTCGAAAGCTGAGGGAGGCCGCAGAAAATAGGTCCAAGCGACTGTTTACCAAAAACACAGGTCTCTGCGAACGCGAAAGCGGACGTATAGGGGCTGACTCCTGCCCGGTGCTGGAAGGTTAAAGGGAGAGGTTAGCGCAAGCGAAGCTTTGATCTGAAGCCCCAGTAAACGGCGGCGGTAACTATAACCGTCCTAAGGTAGCGAAATTCCTTGTCGGGTAAGTTCCGACCTGCACGAATGGAGTAACGACTTGGACGCTGTCTCAATGGGGGGCTCGGCGAAATTGCAGTACCAGTGAAGATGCTGGTTACCCGCAGCAGGACGGAAAGACCCCATGAAGCTTTACTGTACCCTGATTTTGGGTTTTGAGATTGTCTGTACAGGATAGGTGGGAGTCGATGATCCTTGGGCGCTAGTTCAAGGGGAGACAACGTTGGGATACCACCCTGATGATCTTGGGATTCTAACCAGCCGCCGTGATCCGGTGGTGGGACAGAGTCAGGCGGGCAGTTTGACTGGGGCGGTCGCCTCCTAAAGAGTAACGGAGGCGCCCAAAGGTACCCTCAGAACGGTCAGAAACCGTTCGTTAGAGTGCATAGGCATAAGGGTGCTTGACTGCGAGACGGACAGGTCGAGCAGGTGCGAAAGCAGGGCTAAGTGATCCGGCGGTACCGAATGGAAGGGCCGTCGCTTATCGGATAAAAGCTACTCTGGGGATAACAGGCTTATCTCCCCCAAGAGTCCACATCGACGGGGAGGTTTGGCACCTCGATGTCGGATCGTCGCATCCTGGAGCTGTAGTAGGTTCCAAGGGTTGGGCTGTTCGCCCATTAAAGCGGTACGCGATCTGGGTTCAGAACGTCGTGAGACAGTTCGGTCCCTATCCGCTGTGGGCGCGGGAGGTTTGAGGGGCGTGGACTCTAGTACGAGAGGACCGAGTCGAACGAACCGCTGGTGAACCGGTTGTTCCGCCAGGAGCACCGCCGGGTAGCTATGTTCGGATCAGATAAACGCTGAAAGCATATAAGCGTGAAACTGACCCCAAGATGAGACCTCAAACTCGAACAGAGTGAAGGGCCGTGGTAGTCTACCACGTTGATAGGCCGGGGGTGGAAGCGTTGCAAGACGTGAAGCTGACCGGTACTAATCGCCCGGAAATTTTTTACTACCTATTTTCGCTCTCACCGAACATCACTGGAAGTTCTTCTCTGTGCAGCTTTCCCGCCGCGGCCGGCTCGAGTTCCGACTCGCCGCTGCGGTCGGGGATCAGGTTTCTGGCGCTTATGGCGGCGGGGTTCCACCCGTTCCCATCCCGAACACGGCAGTTAAGCCCGCCAGCGTCGATGATAGTCGGGCCGCAGGGCCCCTCGAAAGTAGAACGGCGCCAGATGAATAGATGAAGAGGACCGGTCGCGTATCGCGGCCGGTCCTCTTCACATGTGCGAGCGGCGTCAGCGCGACGGCCGGATCCGGTAGATCGCGCCGCTCAGATCGTCGGCGACGAAGAGACTCCCGTCGGGCGCGACGGCGACGCCCGTCGGCCGCCCGATGCGCTGGATGGTTCCGTTCCCTTGAAAGCCGTCGGCGAAGTCGCGCCATTGCGTGGTCGGTGCGTTCCAGTCGACCGGCGTTTGCGGCGTGTCACCGTGCATCGCCACAAACGCAACGCGAGGCGGAATGTATCCGGGCAATCCCTGCGGCGGCCCGTGCCACGAGCCATGGAGCGCCACGAAAGCGCCGCCCCGGTATACGGCGGGAAACGCGTAGCGAGCGCCGGCGGGCGGATCGTAGAACGTCGCGCCGATCGGCGTTTCATACGCGGGGAAGACGACGCGTGGAATCGCCGTCTGAGAGCAGTCACCCGGCCACTTCGCAAATGCTTTGCGGTTCTCGTAGCACGAAGGCCAGCCGTAGTCGACCGGCGCCGCGTGCGCGCTCACGTCATCGAAGATGTCGTAGGGGTGGCCGAGCGGAAGATCGTCGGCGCCGGCGACGCCGGCCCACAGCGCATGCGTTCGCGGATTGATCGCGAGCGCGATCGCATTGCGAATCCGCTTGGCGAGCAACCGCATCGCGCCGCTGCGAAGGTCGATGCGCGCAATCGTGGCGCGCGTCGCGTCGAGGTCGGGCACGCAGGCATTACATGACGACCCGACGCTCGCGTAGAGGGTGTCACCGTCCACCGCGACCGTCGTGGTGACGTGATCGCGCGAGATACCGGAGGTGCGAACCGCGGCGATCTTCTGCGGCGCCGTTCGCGCGGTGCGATCGCCCGGATGATAGCCGACGCGATACACGCCGAACTGCGCGCCGATGAAGAGCGTGTCGCCCTGGAGCGCGACGCCGGCCGCATAGCTGTCGTCGAGGTGAAGAAAGACCGAGGCCGCGCCGGGCGATGAACCTTCGGCGTCGGGAACGACGTAGACGTCGCTACCGAGCGTTCCGACGATGAGGTCGCCGTTGGGCGCGACCGCCAGTTCTCGCGCACCATCCACGTGTGCGATGGTGTCGATCGAGAACCCGCTGGGAACATGGGGCTGCGAGCCGGCGAGGGAAATCGCCGGGAGAGCCAGCGCGAGGGCGGCCAATGCGATGATCGAAATGCTGCGCATACAACCTCGTGACGAGACGACGTGTTGAGCGTGGTATCAGGCGCGAAGCCGGGACTCACCTGCGCCCGCGGAAGTAGAGCGCATGGGACTGACCTACGCGGCGGTGCTGTTCGACTTGTTCGGCACCCTGGTCGACGACGAGGGCAACGCGTTCGACGGCGTTATCGACATGCTCTCGGAGCTTCCGTCGGACCGGTGGGCGATCGTGACGTCGTGCAGCCGCCGGCTGGCCGACGCGTTGATCGCGCGCTCGGGTCTGCCGCAGCCGCGGGCCGTGATCACCGCCGACGACGTGGCGCGCGGCAAACCGGCGCCGGACGGCTATCTGCTGGCCGCATCGCGGCTGCGCGTCGAGGCCGCGCGCTCGCTCGTCGTCGAGGACTCACCGCAGGGCATCGCCGCGGCGCGCACCGCTGGAATGGACGTCGTCGCCGTGTTGCGCGGACGCGATGCGGCCTTTGCCGCCGCGGCGCCGTTCACCGTCGAGCGCGCGGCGGCGCTGGTGCTGCGCGCCGGGAGCGACGGCATCACCTTCGACGGGTGAACGCTATGGCGTAATCGCGATCGCTTTCACGGCGTCGGTGGCGTGCGACGCGAAGCGCTTGAAGTTCTCGAAAAATAAGCGCGCCAGTTTCTTTGCTTGCGCGTCGTATGCCGCTGTGTCGCTCCATGCGTTGCGCGGATTGAGCACATCTGCGGGAACGTCGGGAACCTGCTCGGGGACGAGCAAACCGAAGAACGGTTCGCGCGTGAAGGTTCCCGTGATGCGGCCTTCAATCGCGGCATTGACCATCGCGCGCGTGTGCGCGATCGACATGCGCTTGCCGACACCGTAAGGACCGCCCGTCCAACCGGTATTGACGAGCCAGCACTCGACGTCGTTCTCTTCGATCTTGCGTCCGAGCAGCTTTGAATACACCGTCGGATGGTGCACCATGAACGGGGCTCCGAAACACGTCGAGAATGTCGCGGTCGGTTCGGTGACGCCGCGCTCGGTGCCGGCGACCTTCGCAGTGTAGCCGGAAAGAAAATGATACATCGCTTGCTCGCGCGAGAGCTTGGCGATTGGCGGCAGCACGCCGAACGCGTCGGCGGTGAGCATGATGACCGTCTTGGGAACGCCGCCGCATCCGCTGCGCACGACGTTGGGGATGAAGTCGATCGGATACGCCGCGCGCGTGTTCTCGGTTTTCTCCTCGGAATCGACGTCGAGCGCGCGCATTTTCTCGTCGTACACGACGTTTTCGAGCACGGCGGAGAAGCGATGCGACGCAGCCCAAATCTCGGGTTCGGCTTTTTGCGAAAGACGGATGACTTTGGCGTAGCATCCGCCTTCGAAGTTGAAGACACCGTCGGCAGACCAGGCGTGTTCGTCGTCGCCGATGAGCGGACGATGGGAGTCTGACGACAGCGTCGTCTTGCCGGTGCCGGAGAGGCCGAAGAAGATGGCGACGTCGCCGTCGGCGCCGACGTTCGCCGAGCAATGCATCGGCAGCGTGTCGCGCAGCGGCAACAGGTAGTTCATGATCGTGAACACCGACTTCTTGATCTCGCCGGCATATCTCGTTCCACCGATCAAGATCACGCGCTTGGCGAAGTTGATGAGCACGAACGTCGACGTGCGCGTTCCGTCGCGCGCGGGGTCAGCTTCAAAGAGCGCCGCGTCAACCACGGTGAACGCCGGCGTGAAGCCGGATTCGCGCGTCGGCGGCGTGATGAACAGATGATTCGCGAACAGGCTATGCCAGGCGAGTTCCGTGTACACGCGCACCGGAAGACGATAGGCTTCGTCGGCGCCGACAAAGCAATCGACGGAGTAGACGTCGCGCTCGGAGAGATAAGTCTGCACGCGATCCCAGAGCCGATCGAACGTGTCCGCGTCGATTGACTGGTTCGTCTCGCCCCAGTCGATGTGCGCCTCGCTCGACGGCTCCCTGACGAAGAACTTGTCTCTTGGCGAACGGCCGGTGTGCGGGCGCGTGTCGACGATCAGCTGGCCGTCACGCCCGAGCACACCTTCGCCGCGCCGCAGCGCGTGCTCGACGAGTTCCGCCGGTGAGAGGTTCTCCCACAGGTTGGCGGCGTTGATCTTTTCCGGGGCGGTGAGAATGGCGAAACCTCTCCAATGGCGGGGGACGAAAGCTCTCATCTTTTTCTCAAAGTGCGAGTGCGCCTGCAGGCGGCGCGTCCGGTCTGTCCCGAAACGACCCGGCATGCTCAATCGCTTGTCCGTGTGCTGTGCAGCGGCGCTGCTTCTGATGTGCTGTGCGCTGGCGAGGGCCAACGCCGTGCTCCCCTTTCAGGTTGGGACGTTTACCCCCGGGCCGCTGGACGGCATCACCGACGTGCCCGGCGTCGAGGTCGGCAATCTGACGAAGATCGAAGGCAGTTCGATCCGCACGGGAGCCACCGCGATTCTCCCCAACTCCGATCCGTGGAATCGCAAGGTCTCCGCGGCGTTCGTCTCGCTCAATGGGAACGGCGAGATGACCGGGACACATTGGGTCAACGAGGCAGGCTATCTCGAAACGCCGATCGTGCTGACGGACACGCTCGACATCGGCCGCGCTGACGATGGCGTCATCGAATGGATGATCCACAAGTACCCGCACATCGGCGTGACCGACGACGTGCCGCTCCCGGTCGTCGCCGAGTGCGACGACCAATTGCTCAACGACATTCAGGCGCGCGCGGTCGGCGCGCAAGACGTCGCCGGATTGCTCGATCGGGCGTCGACGGGGCAGTTCGAGCGGGGTAACGTGGGTGCCGGCACGGGGATGAAGGCCTTCGGATTCAAAGCCGGCATCGGCTCGGCGTCGCGCATGCTGCCGGCGGCTCTCGGCGGATACACGGTCGGCGTGTTAGTCAACGACAACACCGGCTCGTCGCGCGACCAGTTGCGCGTCGACGGCGTGGCGGTTGGACGTGGCCTCGGAAAGCAGGCACTGCCGGTGTTTCCCAAGCGGGTCGCGCTCGTCGGGCGCATGGCGTCGGGCAGTATCGTGGTGGTCGTCGCGACGAACGCGCCGCTCGACAACCGTCAACTGCACGCGCTCGCGACGCGGGCAACGCTCGGCATGGCGCGCACGGGCCTGACCTCGGACCTCGGCAGCGGCGATCTCTTTCTCGCGTTTTCGACCAGTCACGTCTACGCGCGCAGCGCCGATTTCAACGTGCTGGCGCCGACCGTGCAGCCGCTCGAAGACGACGCGACGCTGAACGCGCTCTACCGCGCAACGGCCGAAGCCACCGAAGCGGCGATCTACGACGCGCTGTTCTCCGCCAAGACGATGACCGGCCGCGGCGGTGTCACGTTCTTTGCGTTGCCGCAGGCGCCGGTGCTGCGGATGATCGCGGCGGCGCACGCCGCGACCGCGCAGACGCCTTAGGCGAGCATCGCCAGCAGCGCGATCTTCGCCGCCGCGATCGGTGACGGCGCGGATTCGAAGCCGACCAGCGCCGCGCCGATCTTGGCCGCGTTGCGATTGGTGACGAACCACGGCGGCTTGGGCAAGAGCGTCGCGCCATAGCCGAAGAGGCTGCGCGGAAACGGAGCGAACGGCGCGCGCACGACCGATTTCTCGGCGCGACTGAAGAAGTGGCTGTTGTGCACGACGCCGATACCGCTGCGAACGTCATTGCGGACATGGCCTGGGAAGGCGCCCCACGTCGTCTCCGTGAGAAGAAAGCCCACGCCGGTCCAGGCATTCACCGCGACGCAGCCGTATGCGAGACCGGCGATGGCGCGATCGACCGCCGCGCGATGAGTTCGCTCGGTTGCGGGATGGACGATGAGGTTGGCGCCAAGGGAGCCCGATAGGCGGTCGTTCGCAAAGGCCACGGCCGCCTCGAGATAGGCTTCGGTATCACCCGGAAGTGTGGTGACGACGAGCACGCTGGAAAACACTTCGGTGGTAAAACCGGCGGCGGTGACGTCGTGCGCGTCGAGATGTACGATCGTACGCGCGACGAACCCGCCGTCCTCGCGGCCGAAATGCTTGGCGTCGCCGCCCGCTTTCATCGCGGCAGCGCGCTGCGCCGCACCCGGATAGTATGCCGGCCGGTCGGCGAGTTCGCGCATCGCCGTCTCGATCGCATCGACCAACGCTCCAGTCTGACTCCAGTCACGTGGAAGAATCACGACTTGCGCGGCGATACAGTTGCAGCCCGCGTTGTGCATCTTCTGCGTGACGATTTGTTCGGCTTGGAAACGCAGATCGGCCGCGCTCCACGTGCCGGGCACCACGATCGTCGGGCTCACGTTGCCGAGTTCGCTCGTGATCGGTTTGGCGAGCACCGGATCGTCACGGCGTTTGCGCTCGGCGGCATCGGGTCCGGTTCCAAAGACGATTGCATCGTGCGTCGTCGCGCTGCCGGTGATATGAATCTCGTCGACGCGCGGGTGCGAGCAGAGGTACTGTCCGACGTCGGCTCCGCCGTAGACGACGCGCAGAAAGTTGCGTGCGATCAACGGTGCGAAGATCTCTTCGAAGATCGGACCGAGATAGGCGTTCACCGGATTCATCTTGAGCACGCATACGCAGCCATCCGCGAGCATCTTGTAGAGCACGTCGAGCGGCGGGATCGCGGCGATGTTGCCGGCGCCGAGCACCAGCGCGACCCGGCCGTCGTGCGTGGGATACCGTACGAACGGCTTCATCGACGCGCCAACCGAGGAACGCGTGACGTCGCGCTGCATCCACACTTCGGCGCTCACGCCGGAAAGGAGCAGCCGATCGTAGAGTCCTGCCGGGAAGACGTCGACCACGACGCGCCCGTCAGGACGCTCGCGAATGCGGCCGGGCGCAAGTTGCGGCATGCCGGTCGCCGCGCATTCGCGCAAGGTTCGCAGGTAGCGGTTGAGCGCATAGATGAGGGCCCAGGGGCCGCTGATCCACTCTTCGCCGACCAGCGGCGAGTCGGGAGCAAGCCCCTTCGCCGCGGCGGCTGAATCGACCCAACGGTGCGCGCGCGGCGCAACGCGCAAGCGCACCTCGTCGAGGAGCGGGATGATCTCTGCCGCAGGCAGCGCCGCCCAGGCGGTGCTGCCTGCGTGCAGGTCCTCGAGGGAGCGGTCGAGTTCGGCGGGTACCGCTGTAGAAAGCGTCATGGCGTGCTCTTCGGCGGCCGTGACGCAAGTACCGGGTGGAGTTACGAGATGAGTTCGCGCGCGACCAAGGCGCCGCGCGGATCGATGATATGCTTGTTGAGACCGAGTGTGTCGGCCGGAACGCCCAGTGCGAACGCGACCAGTTGCGGAAGATGGAATGTCGGCAGATCGGTGCGGCCCCAGCGCGCGGCCGAGTCGGCTTGGTAGCCGTCGAGCGCGAGATGGCAGAGCGGGCACGGCGTGATCACGGCTTCCGCGCCGTTATCTTTGGCCATGCGCATGTTCTGGCCGACCATCGCGGGCGCGATGCCGTCCTTTTCGAGTTGAATGTGGAAGCCGCAGCAGCGCGTCTTGCCGGCATAGTCGACCGGCTCGCCGCCGATCGCCGTGATCAGATCTTCGAGCGAATGCGGCTGGCGAGCCGATTCCCAACCGTTGACGCTCTCGGGGCGGATGATGTGACAGCCGTAGAACGGCGCGACCTTCAAACCGTTGAGCGGACGAACGACCATCTTCTTCAAGTTGTCCAGGCCGATGTCGTCGATCAGCAGCCAGAGCAGGTGGCGCACCATCACCGAGCCGTTGTACTTTGCGCCGAACTTGCCGAGGATGCCGTTGGCGTGCGCCAAACGCTCTTCGGATTCGAGCAGCTCCTTGTTGGCCGCGCGCATGTGGCCGGTGCAGGTCGAGCAGATGGTGATGACGTCGTCGAGGCCGAGGGCTTCGGCTTGCGCGTAGGTGCGAGCGTTGAGCACGCGCGCGACGTCGCGGTTGGTGTCGTTGACGACCGATGCGCCGCAACACGACGCGGCGGTCAACTCGATCAACTCGATGCCGATTTTCTCGGCCAGGAGCATCGTCGAGTTGAAGAGTTCCTTGCACGACTCTTTGGCGACGCAGCCGGGGAAGAAGCCGTAGCGCCGCGTCTGCGCCGAGTGCGACTTGCGGTGCGAGTCGATGGCGCGTTCTTCGGGGAGCAGCGTGGTAGTCATTAGGAAACAGGAACCTCCAAGGCATCGAAGATGATGCCGATTTCATCGACCTTCGGAATCGGTTTCATGAAGATCGGCGGAAGCTTGCCGCGGCTGGCCAGACGCAAGCCGAGCGGCGCGACTTTGATCAAGCCGGTGATGTTGAAACGCCCGACGGTTCCTTGAATGACCTCGGTCTCTTGCAACATGCCGGTTTGGCGGATCGTCTTGTTGACGACCAGCGCGTGGCGCGGTCCGCGTTCGTTCATCATGACGCGATCCTTGATCGCGGCGCGTTTGACGTCGACGATGCGGTCGTGCGGGTCGACGTGCTTGGGGCAATACGAACAGGCGTAGCAGTGGGCGCACAGCCACAGGTAGTCGTCGCTGATCTGCGCGATGCGCTCGCCGCGCTGGTCGTCGCGAACGTCTTCAATGAAGCGGTAGGCGTACGCGATCGCGGCCGGCCCCGCGAACGAGGGATCGACGCTGACCACGGGGCAGAGCGCGTAACACGTGGCGCACATGACGCAGTTGGCGACCTGGACCAGCTTCTTCATGTCTTCCGGGTCGACGCGACGCTCGCGTTCGTGATCGCTGTCTTTGTCCTTGGGCTGCAGATACGGTTTGAGGCGCGTGTACTTGTCCCAGAACGGGTCCATGTGCACGACGAGGTCTTTCATCGGCTGGAAGTTGGGCATCGGGTCGACGCTGACCACGCCGTTCTCGTCCATGACGGTGTTGCACGGTGTTTTGCAGGCAAGGCCGGTGACGCCGTTGATGTTCATCGAGCACGATCCGCAGATCGCCGAGCGGCACGAGCGCCGGAACGAAATCGAGCCGTCGACTTCGGCCTTGGCGGCTTCGAGCGCATCGAGGACGGTGGTGGTCGGAGGCACGTTGACCGCCACTTTGTCGCGGTGCGGCACCGTGTCCGTGGCTTCGTCGAAGCGGAAGATGTCGAGCGTAATCTGAGCCATTAGTACGTTCTCACCTGCGGTTCGTATGTGGTGATCGTGATGCCGCGCGAGTAGTCCAAACGCGGCTGTCCTTCGGCCGTGCGCCACGCGAGCGTGTGCTTCATCCAGTTCGCGTCGTCGCGATCAGGGAAGTCCGTGCGCGCTTGCGCGCCGCGAGATTCCTTGCGCGCGAGCGCTCCGGTCGCGACGCAGAGCGCGGCGTCGATGAGGAAATCGGTTTCGAGCGCACCGACCAGATCGGTGTTGAACGTCGCGGACTTGTCCATGACGTACGCTTTCTGATCGAACTCTTTGCGCACGGCCACGAGTTCGTCGACGGCCTTGCCGAGTTGCCCCTCGTTGCGGAAGATGAACACGTTCTCGCTCATTGCGCTGTTCATCGCGGTACGCAGTTTCGGCGCGCGTTCGCCGCCGCTGCGCGCGAGCAATTGGTTGATGCGATCCTGTTCGGCTTTGAGCGTGCGCTCGGAGGGGCGCACGTCGCCGGCCTTCTTGATGTACTCGACCGCGTGCTTGGCGGCGCGAGCGCCGAAGACGATGGTTTCGAGCAACGAGTTACCGCCCAGGCGGTTGGCGCCGTGAACGCTGACGCAGGCGCATTCTCCCGCGGCGTAGACGCCGGGCACGCGCGTCGCGCCCCACTTGTCGGTCTCGATGCCGCCCATGGTGTAGTGCGCGCCGGGAAGAATCGGAATCGGGTCGTTGACGGCATCTTTGCCGGTCGCGTCCAACGCGAGTTCGCGAATCTGCGGCAGGCGCTCGAGAATCTTCTCGCGGCCGAGGTGACGCATGTCGAGCAGCACGCAGCCGTCCACGCCGCGGCCTTCGAGGATCTCCGTCCATTCGGCGCGCGAAACGACGTCGCGCGAGGCAAGTTCGCCCTTGTTCGGCGCGTACTTGAACATGAAGCGTTCGCCCAGCGAGTTGAGCAGATAAGCGCCTTCACCGCGCGCGCCCTCGGTCATCAGCACGCCGTTTTCCTTGAGCGTCGTCGGATGGAATTGAACGAACTCCATGTCCATCAGCGGGATGCCGGCCTTGAAGGCGATGCCCATGCCGTCGGCGGTCGATGCGTACCCGTTGGTCGTCTTGAGATACATGCGGCCCGCGCCGCCGGTCGCGAAAATCGTTGCTTTGGCGTTGATCAACTCGAGTTGGCCGTTGCGCATGTTGTACGCGACGACACCCGAGCCGACGCCGTCCTCGACACACAACGCCGTGCAGAAGTACTCTTCGTAGACCTTGACGTTGAAGCGCTCCAACTGCTCCCAGAGGGTGTGCAGAATCACGAGGCCGGTCACGTCGGCCGAGTAGCAGGTGCGCGGTGAGCCGGCGCCGCCGAACGGACGCTGTGCGATCCGGCCGTCGGGCAGGCGCGAGAAGATGCAGCCGCGGTGTTCCAGCCAGATGATCTGGCCGGGAGCGTCCTCGCACATGGCTGCGATCGCATCCTGATCGCCCAAGTAATCGGAGCCCTTGACGGTGTCGAAGGTGTGGTTGTCGGGGGTGTCGTCATCGCGGTTGCCCAAAGCCGCGTTGATGCCGCCCTGCGCCGCGCCGGAATGGCTGCGAACGGGGTGCATCTTCGAGACGATGGCAACGTCCGCGCCGAGCTCGGCGGCTTCCACCGCCGCGCGCATACCGGCCAGACCGCCGCCGATGACGACGACGTCGTGCTTGATCACGTATTCCTCATGCTTGGGGGATCGAGGCAGTTGCTTTCTTTATACTCTTGCGGCCGTCCGCCCACCACGACATTAGGGGGAAAGGCCTTCGGCTTGGCTCGCGGCCCCATCGCCGCCGCGGGCGTAGAAGCGGAACTGGTTCTTGCCGCTCTGCTTGGCGCGATAGAGCGCCTCGTCGGCGCCGAAGAAGAGTGTCTGACTGTCGATTCCGTCGTCGGGAAACATCGCGATGCCGACCGACGTCGACAGGCCGTTGCGGCGGAAGGTCGCCATCATCCGCTCCACCCCGCTGACCGCCTGCTCGCGGTCGGTCTGCACCATGACGAGCACGAACTCATCGCCCGCGTAGCGGGCCACGATATCGCCGCGGCGCGCCGACTTTTTCAGCACTTGCGCGAAGCGCTTGAGCGCCAAGTCGCCCAGGCTGTGGCCGCCGGTGTCGTTGATTTTCTTGAGATCGTCGAGGTCCAGGATCGCGAAGGCGAACGGTGAGTCGTAACGCTCGGAGTTGTGCAACTCCCGCTCCAGCATCTCGTGCAGCGCGCGGCGGTTCGGAATCCCCGTCAGAACGTCGGTCAGCGCCAGCCGCTGCGTCTCTTCGAGCAAACGCCGGGTCTCGTCGTAGAGGCGAGCATTCTCTACGGTGACGGCTGCCTGCGACGCAAAGTCGAGCATCACGCGCAGCTGATTCTCGGTGATCTCGTCATCTGGAGGATCGTCCGCGTACAACAGGCCGCGCACCACGTCGCGGGCGACCAGCGGCGCGACGCAATACCAGCGGCGTCCGTCTTCGAGCGGCGCGTCGTGATCGGCGGACGAGCCGTAGGCAAGCTGCAGCGTGCCCGCGGCGACGTCGTGCAGCGCCGACGGACGGCGGAACTCAGCGGGATCGACGCTGTGAATGACCTCGCCGAGGTCGTCGCACTCGAGGCGGCGTACGATCTGCTCACCCTCGCCGACGACGTCGAAAAGGATGACACGCTTGAATTTTAGGGACTCGCGGACGCCGCGCAGCACCATCGACAGGATGTCGGTGATGTCGAGCGCGGAGTTGATCGTGGAAAAGACTTGCTGGAGCACGAAGAGTTCGGCGTTCTGCTGGGCGTATTCGTCACGCTCGTCTTCCAGCAGACTGACGCGCTGTTCCAGGCGCTCGATCTCGGCGAGCAGCTCGGGCACCGTGGCCGGGCGCGGCCTCGGTCCGGGAGGGTCCGGGTACAGGTTCGCAGCCATGGTGTCGGGTATTCGGTCCGTCGGTTGAAAAACTTCGTTCACCTCCACGTACACTCGGAGTATTCGCTGCTGGACGGGGCCTGCCGGGTCGACCGGCTCTGCCGCCGCGCAGCCGAAGACGGGGCTCCCGCCGTCGCGCTCACCGACCATGGCGTCATGTACGGCTCCATGGAGTTCTACTATTCCGCTCGCGAGCACCGGCTGGCGCCGATCATCGGGTGTGAAGCCTACATCGCCCCGCGCGGCCGCTCGGACCGCACGGTGCGCGACGAGGCCCACGTCACGCTGCTGGCCGCCGACATCGTCGGCTACCGCAACCTGACCGCGCTGATCTCCAAAGGCTTCCTGGAAGGCTTCTACTATAAGCCGCGCATCGATCTCGACTTGCTGGCCGAGCATCACGAAGGTCTCATCGTGCTCTCGGGCTGCATGTCCGGGATGGTCGCCTCACCACTGCTCAAAAACGATCATGAGACCGCGGTCAAGAACGCCAAGACGTTCGTGGACATCTTCGGCGATCGCTTCTATATCGAAGTCATGCGGCACGGCATGCCCGAAGAAGAGATCATCAACACCGGGTTGATCAAGGTGGCGCGCGAGCTGCATCTGCCGATTGTTGCGACCAACGACTCGCACTATCTCGACCGGACCGATGCGCCGGCGCACGACGTCCTGCTGTGCATCGGTACCGGGAAGACCGTCGCCGACACGAGCCGGATGAAGTTCTACTCCGACCAGTTCTATGTCAAGTCCGCCGAAGAGATGTACGACCTGTGGAGCGATCTTCCAGAAGCATGCGAGAACACGGTCAAGATCGCGGAGCGTATCGACATCCGGATACCCGAGAAGATGTACTATCTTCCCGAATATCCGGTTCCCAAGACCATCGTCGAACCGGAAAGAACCGCCGAAACCTATCTGCGCGATTTATGTGAGTCCGGCCTGATCGAGCGGTACGGCGAGGAACGTGCACGCACCGATCACACCCTGCGCGAGCGTCTGGAGTATGAACTCGACGTCATCACGAAGATGGGCTTCGCGTCCTACTTTCTCATCGTTTGGGATTTCATCAAGTACGCGCGCGATCACGACATTCCGGTCGGTCCGGGACGCGGATCGGCCGTCGGATCGCTGGTCGCCTACAGTTTGAAGATCACCGACCTTGATCCGATCAAGTTCAATTTGTTCTTCGAGCGTTTCCTCAATCCCGAGCGCATCTCGATGCCCGACATCGATACCGACTTCTGCGTCGAGCGCCGCGACGAAGTGATTGAGTATGTCACGCAAAAATACGGCAGCGATCGGGTCGCGCAAATCATCACGTTCGGCACCATGGCCGCGCGCGCGGCGGTGCGCGACGCGGGACGCGCGCTCGGCGTTGCGCTACCGGAAGTCGACCGCGTCGCGAAGCTGATCCCCTCGGGACCCGGCGGGATGTCGATTCCGCAAGCGCTCGAGCAGATACCCGAACTGAAGCTGATCTACGACACGCGTCCGGACCTTCGCAAGCTGCTCGATACCGCCAAGGCGATCGAGGGGTTCGCGCGCAACGCCTCGACGCACGCCGCCGGCGTGGTGATCGCGGCCGGTCCGCTCGTCGATTACGCGCCGTTGACGCGTCTGGCCGACGGCAACGTCAACACGCAATACGACATGGTGTGGGTCGAAAAGATCGGCCTGCTCAAGATGGACTTCCTGGGGCTGCGCAACCTCACCGTCATGAACAATGCGGTCGCGGAGATCCGCCGCACGGTCGATTCGTCGTTCGATCTTGCGCGCATCCCCGAGGACGACCCGAAGACCTTCGAGATGCTTGGCCGCGGCGAGACGGTGGGCGTGTTCCAGCTTGAATCCGACGGGATGAAGCGCGTTTGCGTCGATCTCAAGCCGTCGCGGCTCGAGGACATCATTGCGCTCGTCGCGCTGTACCGGCCGGGGCCGATGGAATGGATACCGCAGTACATCAACAACAAGCATGGTCGCACGAAACCGGTCTATCTGCACCCGAAGCTGGAGCCGATTCTGGCCGAGACGTACGGCGTTGCGTGCTATCAAGAACAAGTCATGCAGATGGCGCGCGACATCGCCGGGTTTTCGATGGGGCAAGCCGACGAGTTGCGCAAGGTCGTCGGCAAGAAACAAAAAGAGAAGATTCCCGCGTATCGTGAGAAGTTCATCGAGGGTGCGATGGCGGCGTCGGGGATCGCGCGCAAGCTCGCCGAGGACATCTTCGCGTTCATCGAACCGTTCGCGGGCTACGGTTTCAACAAGTCGCACGCGGCGGCGTATGCCTGGATCTCCTATCAAACCGCCTACCTCAAGGCCAATCACGCGTTGGCGTATTTCGCGGCTTTGCTCACGAGCGTCCATGACAAGACTGACAAGCTGGTGGAGTATCTCG
This sequence comes from Vulcanimicrobiota bacterium, assembly GCA_027307235.1. GTDB lineage: Bacteria > Vulcanimicrobiota > Vulcanimicrobiia > Vulcanimicrobiales > Vulcanimicrobiaceae > DAHUXH01. Next base: position 42,960 of record DAHUXH010000011.1, read on the forward strand.
ACGAAACCAAGCGCATCGGCGTCGAGGTGCTGCCGCCCGACGTCAACGAGTCGCTGATGCAGTTCGCGGTCGTCGAGACGCGCATTCGTTTTGGTCTGGCCGCAATCAAAGGCGTTGGCGAGGAGGCCGTTCGCAGCATCATCGACGAGCGCGCCGCCGGCGGCCGGTACAGCGATCTCTTCGATCTCGCCCGCCGTGTCGATGCCAAGAAAGTCAACCGGCGCGTCTTCGAAGCCCTGATCAAGTCCGGCGCGCTCGACACGATGCCCGGTCATCGCGCGCAAAAGCTCGACGCGCTCGATCTCGCGCTCGACGTGGCGGCGCGCGCGACGCGCGACGCGCAACTGGGACAGGCGTCCCTGTTCGCCGAAACGCCGGCGGCTGCGCCGAGCTTGACGCCGGTGTTGCGCGATCTTCCCGCACCCACCAAGACCGAGCAACTCCAATGGGAGAAGGAAACGCTCGGCATCTTCGTCTCCGGCCATCCGCTGGCGGACGTGCAGGATGCGCTCGCGCGCTCGGGAGCGACCGCGATACGCGAGTTGCGCTCGCTGGAGGACGATGCGAACGTTACCATCGCGGGGATGGTCGTGAGCGTGCGCCGCACGATGACCAAGAGCAATCAGCAGATGCTGATCGCGCAGATTGAAGATGCGACCGGCCCGGTGGAAGTCGTGGTGTTCGCCAAGCTGTTCGCGCAAGTGAGCGGGCTGTTCCAGAACGATCGGCTGCTCATGATCAAGGGGCGTCTGCGCTTGCGCGTCGGGCGCGGCGCCGACGACGCGCTCGAACCGTCGGTGACCGCCAACGAGGTGCGTGTCTTTCTGCCGCCCGCACGGCCGGCCGCGCATGCGTGGCACCTCGATGTGACCACGCGCGAGCAGATCGATCACTTGGCGGCAGTGCTCGACGAATGGCCGGGCGAGACCGCGGTGGTGCTGCATGCGCAGGGACGCGCGCATCGTCTGCCGCGCACGGTCGATGGGAGCGAGCAGGTGCGCGCGCTGCTCGCCGGCATCTTTGGGGACGAAAACGTTCGCAGCGGTGCGGCATAGCGTGGCTGCGCCGCGCTCGCCGGTCAGATTGGTCGCCTTCGATCTCGACGGGACGCTGATCGGGCGAGACGTGCTGCTGCGCCCGCGCGTTCTCGAGACGGTCGCGGCCATGCGCGCAGCCGGGATCGCCGGCTGCATCGTCACCGGACGCATGTATCGCGCGGCCGTTCCGTACGTTCGCGCGTTAGGGTTCGAAGCGCCGATGATCTGCTATCAGGGCGCGGCGATCTTCGATCCGGCAAGCGGCACCGTGATGCGCGAGGTCGCGTTAGAAGCGCCGGTCGTGCGTACGCTGATCGAAACCGCGCGCGGCGACGGGAAGCATCTGCAGCTCTATCGCGACGATCGCTACTACTGCGAAGCGCGCAACGAATACGCGGCGCTCTACGCGCAACTGTCGGGTGTGGAACCGATCGTGGTGCGCTCGCTGCTGGAGACGTTTTCGGAAAGCGGCGCGACCAAGGCCGTGATCGTGGACGATGCAGCGAGTGCCGAACGCTATCTTCCGCGCGTACGCCAAGCTGTCGGTGACGACGGCTATGTCACGCGTTCGTATCCGGAGTTCATCGAAGTCATCAACCCGCAGGTTGACAAAGGGCGCGCGCTCACCGACGTCGCGGCTTGGCTCGGTATCACCATGGAGAACGTGGTCGCCATCGGCGACTCGTGGAACGACGAGCCGCTGTTGCAGGCAGCCGGATTGGGCATCGCGATGGGAAATGCTCCAGCCGAGCTGCGCGAGCACGCGGCGGCGGTGGTGGGCACGGTGGAAGAAGACGGCGTCGCCGAAGCGCTCGAACGGTACGTGCTTGCGTGAGCCAGCGCGCACGCCGGCATAAGCCGTCAGCGGCCGCGCGTTTGCGACCGTTTCGCCTCCTGTTGCTGCTCGCGATCGCAGCGGCCGCGTTCGGCGGATACGAAGGTGCGACGTGGCCCGGCTTCTTTCCAACGCGCATCGACGTGGTCGGCAACAGCGTCGTGCCGAGCAATGAAATCGTGACGCGCGCCGCCCTGGACGCCCACGAAAATATCTGGTTGCAGAACACGCACGCGGCCGCCCGCCGCATCGAGGCTTCCATCCCGTATGTCAAGACCGCGGCGATTCACCGCCGATTGCCGGCCGGCGTGACGATCGAGATCGCGGAGCGCACGCCGTTCGCCCTGCTCGTCGCGGGAACGCGGCGTGTTGTCGTCGATCGCGATCTGCGTGTGTTGGAGGAAGCGAACGCAAACCCGCGCGGGCTCGTCGAGATGCACGTCACGCCGTCGAAACCGCTCGCTCCGGGGATGTTCCTAACGGATTCTTCCGTCGTCGCCTTGCGTGACGACATCACGACGATGGCGCGGGGCGGTCTGTCGGTCAGAAGCGTTGCCGACGATCGCTTCGGCGATCTCGTCGCTGTGCTGCCGAGCGGCATCGACGTACTCTTCGGCGATGATAGCCAGCTCGTCAAACGCCTGCCGCTGGTGATGCCGATCCTGGATCATGCCGAGCGAGAGGGGCGGGGCGTCACGGCGATCGACCTGCGCGCCCCGACCGCCCCCGTCGTGGTGTTTAGGCGCTAGCAGATTTCGGCAGCGCCATCTGCTGTCCGCCGGTTTCGAAGTTGGTCACCATGTCGCGCAGTGCCGAGGCCTCATCGTAGACGTTTTCGGCGCGGTCCGCCATGCCCGCGACTGCCGGTACGTTGGCGCTGGCAAGCTCATTCGACTCGCGAAGACGCGCGGCCAGCGAGTCGACGGACGACTGCTGTTCTATCGATGCTCGCGCGACTTGCGCGGTGCGCTGCTCGATCTCGGAGATGTTCTCGAGGATCTGATTTGACGTGATGGTTTGTTCGCGCATCGTCGCTGCGGCTTCATGCGTCATCGCACCCATCTGTTCGCTCGCACGCGCGAGTTCTTCGGATGCACGTGCCTGCTCTTGTGTCGCGATGCTGATCTCGCTCACGAGCTGAGCGACGTCGGTGACGCGACGGCTGATCGTTTCGATCATCGATGTGACGTTGAGCGCGGAATCGGCGTTGTTTTGCACGAGCGAGTTTGCCTTGGCGGTACGTTCGAGAACCGCCGAGGTGCGGCGCTGGATGTCGGCAACGAGTTGACCGATCTGGCGAACCGAGCTTGCGGAGTTTTCAGCTAGTTTGCGCACTTCGTCGGCGACGACCGCGAAGCCGCGTCCGTGCTCGCCGGCGCGGGCCGCCTCGATCGCGGCATTGAGCGCCAGCAGGTTCGTCTGGTCGGCGATCTCTTCGATCAAGCCGAGAATCTCGCCGATTTGGCGTGAGGCGCCGTCGAGTCCCTTCATCTCGGAGACGACCTCGCCGACCGTTTCGCTGATGCTCGACATGCCGCGCGAGAGCGTCTGCACTTCGTTGCGGCCTTCGCGCACTTGTTGATCGGTGACGTTGGATTCACTGCGCACGCGTTCGGCGCTGCTCGCCACCTGCACGATCGATGCGGACATCTCTTGCGTGTTAGCGACGGCTTGTTCGACGACGGTCGCAAGACTGAGCAAGTTGCTGTCCATCTCTTGAATCGACGCCGTCATCTGCGCGATCGCGCTGGAGATGTCGGAAACGCGTCGCGCCACCTGCTCGGCGTTGTCCGCAACCGTTCCCGAGGTGCGAGCGACCGCGTCGGAATACCCCAAGGCGTCCTGCAATGCCAAGCCCTCGCTGTCGACGCGCGAGCGCAACTCGCGCACGGCCAGGCGATTGGTGTTGCTGACGTCCTCAACGGCATGTGAGGTGCGCTGAATGCCAGAGACGATATTTGCCAAGCGTTGCAAATGCTCGTCGATGGCGTTAGCGAGCCGGCCGAGCAAGTCGTCACCGACCCACCCGATGCGCTGCATGAGGTCGCCGCGCTCCATCGCTTCGAGCACTTCGACACAGCGTCCGACGCCGCGCAGCATCACCAAGCGCATTCGGTTCATCGCGTAGGCGGTGACGAGCAGCGCGATGATCGCGAGGACGACGAGCACGACCGTGCCGATCGTCCGGACGCGCGTGAGTGACTCATAATGCGCGCCGGTCTCCTTCGCTAAACCGGAAGAGAGAGCGGTGACGTCACCTTGCTGGGTGATGTACGCGGTGCTGATCGTCGCGATCGCGGACGCAGCGCCCGCCTTGTCGCCTCTTCCGACGGCGCTGATGATGATCATCGACGCATTTTCGAGGTTCATTTCGTCGTTTTTGAAGGCATCCGCCGTCGACTTCAGAGCAGGGATGCCCGAAGCGAACGTCTGCAGGCCGGATGCAACGTTGGAGAGATTGGTCAACGTGGTTTTCGCGTCGGACGCGGAGGCTTTCGCCTGTTTGGCGTCGGGGTTGCTGGCGGCTTGAAGAAGATCGGATTGTAAGGTTTGCGCCAGCGCTGAAACGTGGGCTGCAGCTAGTTCCCCTTGCACGGTCGTCTCGCGCAGTCCCACGGCTTGGGTGCCGGTTTGGAAGAGCGAAACGAGTGCGACAGCCACCACGAGCACCATCGCGACCACAATCAAGATTAAGGTAAAGCCAAGATTTCGTTCGAGCGTAGAGCGCCGTTCGTTCATGGGGCCCGCTTCCTTAGTCTGAGCGGGTTCCCTTTGTTATTTTGGAAAGCTCTGAGAAGCCGCCCGGCCGGCTAAAGAGGCAAGGAAAAAATCCGTTCGAATGCCCCTATGGATAGTAGGGATTCGCCCCATCTAACCCAATATATGGCGGGATGAGGACGAACGACCGGGGCTTGGACGCCTGCCCATGAAAAACGAGACCGTATGCGGCCTCGACATCGGCACTACCAAGACCTGCGCGGTCGTGGCAACCGACGGCCCGGGCGGCCTCGAGATCATCGGTGTCGGCGAAGCGCCGTCCTTGGGCATGCGCAAAGGCGTCGTCGTCGATTTGGAAGAGACCATCAAGTCGATCGAAGCGGCAGTGGAAAAAGCCGAGCGCATGGCCGGCTCGCCCGTACAAGACGTCTTCGTCGGCATCACCGGCGATCATATTCGCAGCACGAACAACCGCGCCGTCGTCGCCGTTTCGAGCGAGGACCGCGAGGTCACCGCAAGCGACGTGCGCCGGGTCGTCGATGCCAGCAAGATCATCAATTTGCCGACCGATCGCCAGATCGTGCACGCGCTGCCTCGCTATTTTACCGTCGACGGCCAAGACGGCGTGGAAGATCCGGTGGGCATGGCCGGCGGCCGTTTGGAAGTTGACACGCATATCATCACCGGCGGCTCCACGTTCATCACCAACGTCCTCAAGTGCGTGCATCGTGCCGGCCTTGAAGCATCGGGCTTGGTCTTCGAACCGCTCGCGAGCTCGGCCGCGACGCTCTTGCCGGAAGAGAAGCAGGTCGGCGTCGTGCTGCTCGACATCGGCGGCGGAACGACCGACATCGCCGTGTATTCCAACGGCGGCGCGATCTTCACCGCGACGCTTCCCGTCGGCGGGAACATTCTGACCAATGACATCTCGCTCGGGCTGAAAACGACGCTCGGCGAAGCCGAGGAGATCAAGCGCACGCGCGGCTCGGGCAGCGACAAAGCCGATGGCGAGAGCTTCAGCGTGAAGATGCTCGATGGGCGCTCGACCAAAGACGTGACGCCGGCGCAATTGCGTTCGATCGTCGTTCCGCGTGTGGTCGAGACGTTCCGCATGGCACGGACGAAGATCGTCGACAACGTTCCGCGCGATCTGGTCCTCGGCGAAGTCGTGCTCACCGGCGGCGGCGCGCTGCTCGGCGGGATCGAAGCGCTTGCGGAAGAGGTGTTCGGTTTGCCGGTGCGCGTCGGCATTCCGCAGCCGCTCGGCGGGCTCACCGAATCGATGTCGGCACCGCAATACGCGACGGCGATCGGGCTCGTGCTCTTCGGCATGAACGGAGGAATGGAGCAGGCCCCGTCCGCGCGCCGCGGGGGCAACATGTTCGCGCGCATCCGAACCTGGCTCAGCGATTTGTGGAATTGACCGTACACCGTGGACGAACAACCAGAACTCTTCATGACGGAGGCAAGAGAAAAGACGATGGCAGATGCACGACGCTTCGTTCCTGAACACGCCGCGACGATCAAGGTGGTCGGTGTCGGCGGCGGCGGCTGCAATGCCGTCAACCGCATGATCTCGGCGGGACTCTCCGGTGTGGAGTTCTACGCGGTCAATTCCGACGTTCAAGCACTCCGCAACGCCCTCACCGACAACACGGTGCAGATCGGCAGCGGTATGACACGCGGTTTGGGCGCGGGTGCGAACCCGGTGCTCGGACGCGAAGCGGCCGAAAACTCGCGCGAGGATCTCGCGTTGGTCCTCGACGGCGCGGATCTCGTCTTCATCACCGCCGGCATGGGCGGCGGCACCGGCACGGGCGCCGCGCCGGTCGTGGCGGAGATCGCGCGCGAATCGGGCGCACTCACGATCGCGGTCGTGACCAAACCGTTCGCGTTCGAAGGCCGTAAGCGCATGCATCTTGCCGAGCAAGGCGTGCAAGAACTCGAAGCCAAGGTCGACACCCTGATCACGATTCCCAACGAGCGCATCCTGCAAGTGATCGAGAAGAAGACCCCGCTCAACGAGGCCTTCGCCTTCGCAGACGACGTGCTGCGTCAAGGCATCGCCGGCATCAGCGATCTGATCACGCAGCCCGGATTGATCAATCTCGATTTCGCCGACGTGAAGACGATCATGACCGATGCCGGCTCCGCGATGATGGGGATCGGCGAAGGCACGGGCGAGCACCGCGCCGCCGACGCCGCGCAGAAAGCGATCGCGTCGCCGCTGCTCGAGACCACCATCGAAGGCGCGCGCGGCGTGATCTTCAACATCACCGGCGGCCCCGACATGGCGATGTACGAAGTCAACGAGGCAGCCGAGATGATCAGCCGCAGCGTCGATTCAGAAGCGCAGATTATCTTCGGTGCAAGCGTCGATCCGTCGATGACCGGCCGCGTGCGCGTGACCGTGCTTGCCGCCGGATTCGGTGCGCCGAAGTTCCGGCGCGACAGCGGCTACGCGTTCGACACCAAGCTCGACGCCGTCGCGCCTGTGAACCTCGACGATATTGAGGTGCCCGCCTTCCTCCGCTACCGGGGGTAGGAAAAACTTTCGGAGATGCGCCATGCCTTCGTTGCGAAGTGCCTCGTGTACCGTAGTACACTTCGGCTCTTCGCGCCTCGGCCTGACGCATCTCTGAAAGTTTTTGGTGCTTCCTGGATGGTGCTGGAGAACTCGCTGGTTAGGTTAGCCAGGAGCGGTAGTAGGTTTTGTCTTCGGTTTTTTCGGCGGGGTGGGCGATGGCGAGAGGGGCGAAGGTGTCTACCATGACGGCGATTTCGTCGGTGGAGGTTTTGCCTAGTGAGGCTTCGACCGCGCCGGGCTGGGGGCCGTGCGGCGCACCGGCGGCGTGCAGCGTGATCGAGCCTTCCTCGACGCCGCGCCGGCTCATGAAGTTGCCGCTGACGTAATAGAGCACTTCGTCGCAGTCTACGCTAGAATGATTGTACGGAACCGGAACCGCGAGCGGGTGGTAGTCGAAGAGGCGCGGCACGAACGCGCAGAATGCGGCGCCCGGCGCTTCGAACGTCTGATGCACCGGCGGCGGCTGGTGTAATGCGCCGGTGATCGGTGCGAACTCGTCGAGATTGAATGCGTACGGATAGCAGTATCCGTCCCAACCGATGAGATCGCATGGATGGTTCTGAACGACGTAGATCGCGCTGCGCTCGCGCGCGGCGACGCGAATCTCAAACTCTCCCTGCTCGTCGCGCGGCGCACGCAAAATGGGCGCGCGAAAATCACGCTCGTAGTAGGGGGCATGCTCGACGAGCTGTCCCGCATCGTTGCGGTATCTGCGCGGAATCTCGATCGCCCCGGACGATTCGTACACGAGCATCGTCGTCGCGTCGTTCGGAAGCAGGCGGTACGGTGTGCCCGTCGGCACGAGCACGTAATCGTGCGGCCGGTACGCGAGATCGCCGAATGGCGTTTCGATGGTGCCGGTGCCGCGATGGATGAAGAACAGCTCGTCGCAACCGGCGTTGCGATAGAAGTACGGCATCGGCAGCGTGGCGTGCGCGAGCGACAGCACGAGGTCGTCGTTGCCGAGCAGCGGCGTGCGCGCGTCGATGGCGTTGCCGCTCGCATCGATCGCGGCGGTCTTGAAATGCCGGTTGCGAACGGGATCGTTCGGAGAAAAACGGATGTGCGGACGATCCCATGGACGCACGTCGAGCGTCGCGGTCGGCGGTCGAAGATGATAGAGCAGTGAGTACACGCTCTCGAAGCCGCGCGTCGAGAGAAGTTCTTCGGCGTAGAGACCGCCGTCAGGCCGCCGGAACTGTATGTGCCGCTTCGGCGGAACCTCGCCCGCTCGAATGTATGTCGGCATGCGCGTGCGCCGCTAGACCCTCACGCCCGCTCGCTCGGTGGCGGAAAAGCCTGAGGTTTTATGCGTGCCGTCGCAAAATGGTTTGGTTTGCGAGCCCCCGCAGCGGCACAGCGCCACGTTCTCGCCGGTGATCTCGTAGAGGTTGCCGTCTGCGTCGGTCAGCGTGATCGGACCCTTCACTAGATACGGCCCGCTGTCGCGCACTTTGATCGTTACATCGCCCATGCGTTGCTCATTCGCCTCCGCGCCCGGTCTTCCTCAGGGAAGGACCGGGCGGGCTGCGTTCTGGGAAGCCTAGGGGTTCTTGATCCCGAGCGTCTTGTAGAACGCATCGGGGTTCATCGGGCGGCCGAGGAAGTTCTTGATCTCCACGTCGGGTTCGTAGGTGCGTGCCGGCGCAAGGATGTCCTGACGGTAGCGCAGGCCGACGGACGGGTTGTCGATGCCGCCGTCTTGGAATGCGGTGAACATATCTTGCGCGTAGACCAGCGCCCACAGATAGCTGTAGTACTGCGCGTCGTACCCGCTCATGAGATGTCCGAAGGCCGCTTGCGGAACGGTGTTCGGCGCCATCGCTGCCGGGGTGAGCTGCGGAGCGAGCGACGCCCAGACCGCCGTCGTGTCGACATGCGGGCCACTGGTGTGAAAGGCCTGATCGACGCTGGCGTAGAGGATCTGACCGGTGGTCGCACTCGAGTAGTCGACGTAGCGCGCCGCGATCATCTTCTGAATCAAGTCATCCGGAAGCGGCTGACCCGTTTTCCAATTCGAACTGACGCTCTTGAGGATGCTCGGTTGCCATGCGAAATTTTCGAGCATTTGCGAGGGCGCCTCGACGAAGTCTTGGCGGAAGCCGCTCAAGCTTTCGTACGGTGCCGCCGTGAGCAACGCCGCCAAGTCGTGACCGAATTCGTGAAAGAACGTGATCACGTCGCTGTGGCTGAGCAGGGCCGGCTGCCCCGACGCGGGTTTGGGCCAGTTGCCGACGATGGTGGCGATCGGCGGACGCATCGTGCCGTTGACGTCGCGTACCGGCAGAATCGGAAAGTTCGCGAAGTGATCGTACTTGCCGGGACGCGGAAAGAGATCGAAGTACGTGTACCCCAACAGCTTCCCGGTGGCCGTGTCGTCGACGCGGTATTCGAAGACTTGCGGGTCCCAAGCGTCCGAAGGCGTGATCTGCGTGAAGTTCACACCGAGCATGGTGTGATAGAAATTGAGGACCGAGTCGAGGACGTGCTGCACCGGGAAGTACTGGCGCACTTGGTCCTCGTCGACCGCGTACTGCGTCTTGCGCAGGTAATTGTCGTAGTACGAGGTGTCCCACGGATTGAGCACCGCGTTGGGATCGCCGGTCAGCTTGGCTTTGAGATCGCGCAGGTGTGCGCGCTCTTCCTTGGCTTGCGGCAGAATGGCGGTATCGACGGTCTTCAGAAATTTCGCGACGCGATCGGGCGAACCGGCCATGCGATCGGCGAGCACGAACGCGGCCCACGTTTCGTATCCGAGCAGATGCGCGAGCCGGTCGCGCACCGCGATCGCCGATTCAAGCAGCGCGACGTTCTTTTGTCCGCCGCGGTTGGCATAGGCGAAGAAGTACGTCTTGCGCGCATTCTCGTTGCTCGCATTCAGCATGAACGCGAACGTGCTTTCGTTGACGGGCACGACGTACGAGCCGCCGTCACCGCGCTTATATCCGGCCAAGATGTCTTTCGGAATCCCGTCGATCTCACTTGGCGAGATGGAAATCGTCGTCGCGTCGTTGGCGAGGTTTTGGTTGAACTGGTTCTGCAGATCGGTGAGCTTGTTCTGCAAATTGATAAACTCTTTGCGGTCGGCGTCGCCGAGCCCCGCGCCCGATCGCTTGAGCTGCGTGAGCCAAATCGCCGTGAGCTTCTTGTCGTACACGGTCTTCGCCGTGTTGCTCTTGGCCGCCGCCGCGACCGCGCGATAGAGTTCCGGGCGAGCGGTGAGTTCGTTGAAGTAGTCGGATTGATCGGTGTCGCACTTCAGCGACGCGTCGCGCGAGGCTTTGTCGTCGGCGACATTCACGAGGAACTGCTGCGCGACCGTGTCGTCGTTGAGATCGGCGGTGATGTCTTCGAGCGGCTTCACCACGCTCTGAAACGTCGGCCGCGTCTTGCGCGCGAGCATCGCCTTGATGGCGGTGTCGGTGCGCTTGATGTCCGCGTCGCACGTCGAGGCGATGTCGGCGGCGGCAATCTTCCAGTTGACCGACGTCTGATTCCCGGAGGACGCCGTCGCTGCCCCGAGCAGCGAGGGGAGGCAGACGAGCGCGGCTGCGATGCCCACAAAGAGATACTTCATGGGGCCCACATGTTAGAGTCCGGCGTCGCGCATCCTTGCGCTCGAGTGCTTTGATCCTTGCGCGCCGGTTGAACGTGCGTGCTATCATGTGCGAGCCATGACGGGGGTTGGGCTTCACGCGGCGCAAACTCGTGAACTCCGCCAGGACCGGAAGGGAGCAACGGTAAGCGAACCCTTGCGGGTGCCGTGAACCACTCAACTCTCGTCGTGGTCCTCTTTTCCTTCTCTGCATCGAAGTGTGACGGACGCCAATGACGCCTGAACCTCTGCTCATGCCCTCAGTTGCCCTGGCGGGCGCGCTGATTGCGCTCGTCCTCTACCACGCGCTGGCGGTGGCGCCGGCCCTGAAACGGCTGCGGGAACTGGCCGCGACCCACGACGACCTGTTGGGCGGGCCGGGCGGGGCGGCATCCTCGCGGATGGCGGCCTTGGAAGCAGGGTTAACCTCGCTGTCCGGCCGGGCAGAGGGCATTTCGGACCGAGTAAGCGAACTCGAGGAGCGCTCTCGGAGTGACGTCAGCCGGGTGGGGTTCGTTCGCTACGACGCATTTGAAGATACTGGGTCCGACTTGTCGTATGCGCTGGCGCTCCTGAATCGTGAGGGGAGCGGCGTCGTGTTGAGCAGTCTTTACTCCCGAACCGACACGCGCACGTACGGCAAGGCGGTCGAGCGCTTCCAACCCGCGGCAACGGCATCCGAGGAAGAACTGAAGGCAATCGCGCTCGTGCGCGACTCTTTGAAAGCGCAGTGATAAAAGAACGCTACCATGTGAGAATCGTTCCGCATCGCGGTGATGCGGTGCATCGATTCACGGTGACGGGCAAGTTGGTCGCGACGGCGCTCGGGGTGCTCGGCGTGGTCGTGCTTGGTTCATTGCTCTTTGCGCTCGTTCAAGTGGCGCGAGCCAACGCGCAGGCGAACGCCCTCGCTCATCAGCGGCAATCGGAACAGCGCCGCCTGCAAAGCATCGACCAACAGACCGACGCCTTGCGCAAGCAGCTCCAGCGTGTCCAGCGCCAGAACAACGAAATTCGCCAGCTCATCGGCGTCGGACCGCCGAAGGGACACGGTACCGCCAAGCGCATGTCGCTCTCGCGGCCGGCTCGCCGCGATATGAGCGCGCTGGAAACGAAAGTGCAGCTGCTCGCGGCCGTCTCAGCGCAAACGCAACTCGAAGCAGATCAGCTCCGGCAACTCGCGATGCACGTGCTCAACGTGCGGCATCTGCGCGACATTGAACTGGCGCGCGAGATCGCGTACATTCCCTCCATCGATCCGGTCGCGGGCGCGCCGGTGACCGGTTGCTACTGCTACCGCACCTATCCGGACGTTGAGTTTCACAAGGGTGTCGATATCGAGGCCGGCTATGGTGAGATCGTCCGGGCCACTGCGGCCGGTACGGTCGCATTCGCCGGATGGGACGGCGGGTACGGGATCAAGATCGACCTCGACCACGGTAACGGCTACCATACGTGGTACGCGCACCTCTCGCACCTCGACATCGTGCAGGGACAGCGCGTCTACAAGGGGCAAGCTATCGGGTTGGTTGGTGCGACGGGGTTCTCAACGGGTCCGCACCTGCACTATCAAGTGATGCGAAACGGCAGCGCCGTTGATCCCACGCCGTATCTCGACGGCGTCCCCAAGAGCGCCTTGGCTTCGCTTCCGTAGCACAGAAAGAAGAATCGTGTCGGCGATCTCATGCCAGTTCGGACAGGCCGCGGTCATGTTCGTCAACCTCTACACCCTCGTGTTACTCGTCTACGCCGTGGTTTCGTGGATTCCGGATATCCGAGGGCCTTGGGTCCGGTACGTCAGCATGCTCGTCGAACCGATCCTCAACCCCCTGCGCCGCGTTATTCCTCCGACGGGCGGACTGGATCTTGCCTTCCTCGTTCTGATTCTGGCGCTCAACTTCGTGCTTCGGCCGTATCTCGCCGACGCCGCGCGTCACCTGTGTTTCGGCTGAAAGCCGCGGATTCACGTTGTCGCTCTCCAAGGCCGAGGCCAATCCTCATCGTTTGATCGTCGCGCAAGACGTGCGGAATTTCTGCATCATCGCGCACATCGACCACGGAAAGACCACGCTCTCCGACCGCTTGCTGGAAGTGACCAAGACGGTCCATTCGCGCGAGATGGAAGAGCAACTGCTCGACGCCATGGACCTCGAGCGCGAACGCGGCATCACCATCAAGATGCATCCGGTCACGCTGGGCTACAAAGCCGACGACGGCCAACTCTACCGATTGAACTTGATCGACACGCCGGGGCACGTCGATTTCTCGTATGAGGTGTCGCGCTCGCTCGCAGCCTGCGAGGGCGCGTTGCTCATCATCGACGCGGCGCAGGGCATCGAGGCGCAGACGCTCGCCAACTACCATCTGGCGCTCGAACACGATCTCACCATCATCCCGGTTATCAACAAGATCGATCTGCCTGCCGCCGACCCCGAGCGGGTCATGCGCGAGGTCGAAGAGTTGCTCGTCATCGAGAAACGCGACTGCATTCTCGCAAGCGCCAAGAACGGCATCGGCATCGACGAGATTCTCGAAGCGATCGTGCATCGGATTCCGCCGCCCAAAGGCCACAACGATCATCTTCGCGCGCTGGTGTTCAACGCGCAATTCGATCCCTATCGCGGCGTCGTGTCGTATGTTCGGGTGGTCGACGGCGAACTCAAAGCCGGCACGAAGTTCATGTCGATGGCGCATCAGCATGTGTACGAATGCACCGAGGTCGGCGTCTTCACGCCGGCCATGCGCGCCACCGAGCGCATCAGCCTCGGCAATACCGGCTATGTGATCGCCAATATCAAATCGCTCGGCGACATCGACGTCGGCGACACGCTGACCTCGCCCGGCAACCCGGCGCACGTGCCGCTGCCGGGATACCGCAAAGCCGTGCCGATGGTGTACTGCGGGCTCTATCCCAACGAGGGTGCGGCGTACGATGACCTGCGCGACGCATTGGAAAAGCTCAAGCTCAACGATGCCGCGCTGGTCTACGAGCCGGAGACGTCGATTGCGCTTGGCTTCGGTTTCCGTTGCGGGTTTCTCGGCCTCTTGCACATGGAGATCGTGCAGGAGCGTTTGGAGCGCGACTACTCGCTCGATCTGATCGCGACGTCACCCTCGGTGGTGTTTCGGGTCACGCGCACCGACGGGAGCGTCGAGATGATCGACAACCCCTCGAAGCTGCCGGCCTCCAACCTGATCCGCTCGATCGAGGAGCCGTACGTCAAGGCCACGATCATTACGCCGCCGGACTACGTCGGAGCCATCATGGACCTCACGCAAACGCGACGCGGTATGCTCGGCAACATGGAATACCTCCACGACGGGCGCGTAATCCTCACCTACGAGATGCCGTTGATCGAGGTCATCGTCGATTTCTTCGACCAACTCAAATCGCGAACCAAGGGCTACGCGTCACTCGATTACGAGGTCGTTGGCTATCGTGAAGGCGATCTCGTGAAGCTGGAAATTCTGCTCAACGCAGAGCCGGTCGATGCGTTGTCCTTCATCGTGGCGCGTGACAAAGCCGCATCGCGCGGGCGCGCACTGGCCGAGAAACTGAAGGAGCTGATTCCCCGACAGATGTTCGAGGTTCCGATTCAAGCGGCGATCGGCGGGAAGGTCGTGGCGCGCGAAACGGTGAGCGCGCAGCGCAAGAACGTCTTGGCAAAATGCTACGGCGGCGACATCACGCGCAAACGCAAACTGTTGGAGAAGCAGAAGGCGGGCAAGGAGCGGATGAAGCGCGTCGGCCGCGTCGAGCTGCCGCAAGAGGCGTTCATGGCCGTTCTGAAACTCGGCGACTAAACGGCAGCGTGAAGACCTACGTCGCGACCAAGAATGCCGGGAAGCTCGCGGAACTGCGCGCCATCTTCGCCGGCTCCGTTCTCGATCTCGACGTGTACCCCGGCTATCGCGACGTCTCCGAAGACGATGCGAGCTACCTCGGCAACGCGCGGCTCAAGGCGCTCGCGTTGCGCAAGCAACTGCACGCCTGCGGCATCGACGCGGCTGTGCTCGCCGACGACAGCGGGTTGGAAGTCAGTGCGCTCGGCGGGCGGCCCGGCGTGCATTCCGCGCGGTATGGCGGATCGATCGATTGGCCGGCGCGCCGCCGTTTGCTCATGGAAGAAGCCGCATCACTGCGCGACCGCCGCGCGCGCTTCGTCTGCGCGATGGTGCTCGTGCTCCCCGACGGGCAAACGCTGTCGTCGCTCGGCACGATCGACGGCACGCTTGTCGATCGCGAGCGGGGTGAAGCCGGATTCGGCTACGATCCGCTCTTTCAGGCGACCGGCGCGGATCGCACCTTCGCTCAGTTGAGCGAGCAGGAAAAAAACGCGATCAGCCACCGCCGTCGCGCCGCCGACGAACTGCTTGCGTCGCTCGCGCCGGCATGAGAGAGTCGCGCGTGCGCATCGTTCCGGCGAGCGAGGATGACGTTCTCACCTTTGCGCGTACGCGGTGCGGAAACGAGCACGATGCGCGTCTGTATCTCGATCTGGCTGCGCAGGCGTCAAGCGGCGCGTGGGTCGCCAAAGACGACGAGACTCCGATCGCGATTGCGTTCGGCTACGCATCGGATGGCGAAGTGCAGTTGTGCGAACTGTTCGTCGAACCGAGCTTTCGCGGCAGCGGCATCGCGCGTGCGCTCTTCGAGCGCGTTTTCGAAGACGATGGCGATGCCCGCGCCGCATTGCAATTCGAACCCTCTGCGACGGGCGCGGTAGCGCTCTGCGCCCGCGCCGGTATCGCAGCGCATGCGCCGGTTTTTCGCGTCGCCGGAGCGATTCCGCGCGAAGAAGACCTGGCGCGCCTGGCGGCCGGAGAGTACCGATTCGGCGCCGGTCCGATCGATCTCGCCACGCACGGCTTTGCCGTGGATGGGCTCGACCGCGAGGTGCGCGGAACGTCGCGCCGCGCGCTGCATGCGATGCTCGCCGAACGTGCGAGCGGAATCGCGTTCACCTTGAACAACGAGCTCGTCGGGTACGCGTATATCTGGCCGAGCGGACGCATCGGTCCGTTCGCGGCCGCGTCGACGGCCTTTGTCGAGCAGTTCTTCGGCTTTGCGCTGGTCTCGCTGACGCGAACCTACGGCGCGTCCTGGTGTACGGCGTTGATTCCCGGCGCGAACGTCCGGGCGCTGCGGGCGATGCGCCGCGCCGCGCTGCGCGTGGAGCATGTCAGTATCTTCGCCAGCCGGGCGTTCTCCGGCGACTTCTCGCGGTACTTGGGATGTCACGCCCTGGCGTTCTAGGATATGGCCGGTGGCAGCGTTGCATGATAGGGTGAGCGGTGGTCGGTCGCCAAAGGCGAGCGAGGTTCGGGACGTAGCTCAGTTTGGTAGAGCGCTAGCTTTGGGAGCTAGAAGTCGCTGGTTCGAATCCAGTCGTCCCGATATTCCACCTCTTGCGCCGCGTGGTATCCTAACGTGGTGCCCTCGCACGGGTGCCCTTGCGCGCCCGTGGTCTAACCGGATAAGGCACGAGTCTTCTAAACTCGAAGATGGGGGTTCAAGTCCCTCCGGGCGCGTATCTTCGCCCATCTTCGCACGACGCGGTGGCTGTAGCTCAGTTGGTTAGAGCGCTAGACTGTGACTCCAGAGGTCGCGGGTTCGAGTCCCGTCAGCCACCCCAGTTTCCTTTAGCGGCGCAGTAGTGCGTCGCACGGCCCGCGAAAACGGAGAGGGCATGGACGGCCAGGCGAAAGCGGCACAGCATGAGTTGCGCGACTCGCTCGGTATCATCGTCAGCGCCGTTGGCGCGGTCGTCTTGCTGTTTGTCTTGTGGCAGATTGCCACGTCGGGCGGCGGAGCGGATGAACGCTCGCGTTTGATCGATCGCGGCGCTTCCGATGATCGAGCGCACGAACGCGAGTTTGCCGCGATGGGTCTCTATCGCGAAGAAACGGCCCTGCTGCGCGGACTCCAAGACTATCGCGATGCACAAGTAGGCTACGCGCAGCCGCAACGGGCCGGGCAATTGCGCGCCGTGGTCGATGCGGACATGCGATCGCTCTTGAACGCCGTGGATCGGGTACAAAGCAAAGGGATCGATCTGCGCGCGCAGATGGGTGCGGTGAGCACGGCATGGAAGGCGGCGCGACTAGCGCCGGCGATCGACGGGCTCGGCGAGACCACCGCATCGCTCACGGCGCTGTTCGATGCCACCGCGGACACCTCGGGCTTCGAATACGACCAGTCCGTCGTCCTGCAGAATCTCGCGGACTTTCTGTTTTCCGGGCTGCCGAGGGCTAGCGAATCCGCGGCCGTGGGGCATGCGATCGCGTACAGCGCGGTGACGGGTCACACGATGACGCTTGCACGGCGCCTCATGCTCGCCTCCGATCTCACCTCCATGCGCACGAACTTCGAGCCCGACGTCACCGATAACATCGGCGACGTTCTTGCCGTCCTCGAGACTCGCGATCCGAATTTCGCGCCGGCCTATCGTCGAGCGGCGGCGATAGCAGCGGCGATGCCGCAGGCCGGTTCGAACCTGCGCCGTCTGCTGAGTACCCGGGTCCTCATTCCGGCCCGTCCGAGCGTGAGCTTGGCAGCCCTCGACACCCCGGCGCTGCGCGCGAGGCGCACCGCCGATGCTGCCATCTCCATCTTCCAAACCATTCTGCAGCGCGGTCTCGAACAGCGCGCCGCCGCAGATGCCCTCAAGGCGCGTGAACTCTACATCGCCGCGCTCGCGGCGGCGGTCGTGCTCGTCGGTCTCATGCTGATGGCGGGGCAGATCGTGGCCAGACGCGATCGTCGCGTGCTCGCCGCGGCGCAGCGCGAGTCGGAGACGCTCGCCGCGGAACTCGCACGCGAGCGCGCGGAGCGAGCATTGCGCTTGTCGGAGGCGCAGTTTCGCGCGGTCTTCGACGCTGCCGCGATGGGCATCGCCATTCTTCGCCCGAACGGCGATCTGGTCGACGCCAACGCGGTGTTTCGCGACGTCTATGGGAGCGATGCGCGCGCGTTGATCGCCGGACGAGCCGACGCGTTCGCCGATCTGATCGCAGGCGAACGCGACGTGCTGCACTTCGAGCATCAGGCATTTGGAGTCGATGGAAAAGAGACGTGGACCGACGTCTCGCTCTCGAAGGTCGCAGATGAACGCGGCGCGCCGATGTTCGTTATCTGCATGTTCCGCGACATGACGGCGCTTCGTCAAAGCCAGCGTCGCATCGAGCACTCGCAGACCCACGATGAATTGACGGGCTTGGCAAACCGGGCTGCGTTCGAAGAGCGGGTTCACGGGCGTTTCCTGGAATCGGCAGCGAGCGTCGACGCGGTCTTTGCGGTGCTGTTCCTTGATTTGGACAATTTCAAGGAGATCAACGAATCACTCGGGCACAACGCCGGCGATTACGTGCTGGGACAAGTCGCACATCGCTTACGTATGGCCGTCGACGCCGACGACGTCGTGGCACGCTGGGGCAGCGATGAGTTCGCGGTCTTCGTCGGGTCGCTCGGCGACATCTTTCAATTGGAGAGCGTCGCGCGGCGCATCCTCAACGCGCTGACCAAACCGATATCGCTCGGCGGACGGTCGGTCTTCGTCACGGCCAGCATCGGTATCGCCGTGGCATCGCGAACGAATCCGCGCACGGACGACGTCGTTCGTGACGCGACGGTCGCGATGGAGTTTGCCAAGAGCAGCGGGGGCGGACGCTACGCGATCTTCGATTCGCACATGGCGGCGCGCGCGCAGCGGCGTCTGCAGCTTGCCACCGATCTGCGGCTCGCCCTCACTCGCGGTGAACTGCACCTGGTATACCAGCCCATCGTCACCATCGGTGACGGCGTGCCCGTCGGCTGTGAGGCCTTGCTGCGCTGGAATCATCCCGTCGAAGGCCTGATGACTCCCGACGAGTTCATCGGCATCGTGGAACAGATCGGCATGGCCACGCCGGTCGGCCGTTTTGTCATCGAGAGCGCCTGCAGCCAATACGCCTATTGGATGCAGCGGCGCGGCAGCAGCGATCCCTTCGTGCTTCACGTCAACGTTTCTCCGTCGCAGTTGCTCGACCCCGATTTTGAAGCGCATCTCGTCACGCAAGTTCACAAACATGCCATCCCGCCTGAGGTGATCACCCTTGAGATCACGGAGAATGTCGTCATCGAGGCCAGCTCGCGCGTGACGGCATTGATCGAGAGCCTGCGTCAGCGCGGCTTCAAAATCTGCATCGACGATTTCGGCACCGGGTATTCGTCGCTGCGTTATCTGCAACAGTTCAAACTGGACGCGATCAAGATCGATCGCACGTTCGTCTGCGGTCTGGATGGTGAACTCGCCAGCGAGCCGATCGTACGGACGCTCATGACCCTTGCCGAAGCGTTCGGCGTTCACGTCGTCGCCGAAGGACTCGAGACCACCCGTCAGCGCGAGGAACTGCGCGCTATCGGCTGTCGCCTGGCGCAAGGCTATTTCTTCTCGCGACCGTTGGGCGCACAGGAGATGGTCGCATCGTATCCGGCCATCCTCGGACGGGCGCCTCGCCCGGCAACGCTATGAAGACCGCCGACCCGCCCGCACACTTGAGAATCGGCGTCGCCGGGTCGCCCGCCGATGTGCGCGACATCGCCGCGCTGCTGGACGGGCGATTCATCGCCGAAGCCTATGATTCGGACCAAACCGGCCTGAGCGCGGTGGTGGTTTGTCTGGACGCCGAGGGCAACCCTATCCTGCCGCTGCGCGATCCCCGGCTTCCCGTGGTTGTTTCGTCACGCGCGATGAATGTGGCGACGGTGGAGTATGCCACGCGCGTGGGCGCGCTCGACGTGGTGCTGCATAGCGACGGGGTCCATCTTCGCGCTGCGATTGAGCGCGCGTCGTCGCTGCTTGCGCCGCTGGACCGGGGCGCGATCGATTCGGCTGCTCTGCGAGAAGAGCTGACCTTCAAATTGCTCGACCTCACGCCGAACTACGTCAGCGTGCGCGATCAGAGCGGACGGCTGGTGCTGGTGAGCCAATCGTTCGCGGATTTCCGCGGAACCACGGTGGAGGCGATGATCGGCGAAGCGATCGGCACCTTCACCACCAGCGCCGCCGAGGTCGAGGCGGAGCTCAAGGAAGACGCCGAGATCGCCCGCACCCGGCGTTCTCGCGTGGTGGAACGCGACGTCGTTGATCCCTCGGGGGCGGTACGCCGTCTGCATATCATCAAACGGCCGCTCGCGCTCGACGACGGAAGAAGCGTGCTCGTCATGATGGTCGCGACCGACGTGACGCGCCGCTACCGCATGGAACGTGCGCTCGAACGTGCCAACGACTTCTTGGAGAACGTCTTGGAGACGATCACCGAAGCCGTCTTCGCATTGGACGAGAACGGATATTTCACGTTCGTCAATCGTCGCGTGATGGAACTGACCGGCTTTCGTCAGCACGATCTCCTCGGATCGCCGTTCGCCGGTATCTTCAGCGATGCGTCGCTGCTCGAGGCTCGGCGCCATTTGGCGGCCGCCATCGGCGAGCACGGCAAGGAGCAGCACTTCGAAGCGGAACTCGCATCCGCCGATGGGGACACGCGCATCGTCGCCTGCAGCCTGGTGCCGCTATTGGACGGCGAGGGCCAGCGCGGTGCGGTCGGAACGGCGGAGGACGTCACCGATCGGCGCGCCTTCGAGCGCCAGATCGAGCATCTTGCCTATCACGATCCGCTCACCAATCTCCCCAACCGGCGTTTGCTCTCCGACCGCCTCCAGGTGGCGATGTCGCAATCGCTGCGCGACGGCCGCAAGATCGCGGTCATCTTCCTGGATCTCGACCGTTTCAAGAACATCAACGATTCGCTCGGCCACCGCGCGGGCGACACGTTGCTGCAAGAGCTCTCCGCGCGCTTGCGCATGTGCGTGCGAGCCGGCGACACGGTCGCGCGCATGGGCGGCGACGAATTCGTTTTTGTGCTGCCCGGAATCACCGACGAGTCGGATGCGATCGGCGTTGCCAACAAGATCCTCGAAGCGGTGCGCGAGCCGTTCATCATCGATGATCGCGCGTTCATCGTGACCGCGTGTTTGGGAATCAGCCTAGCCCCGGACCATGCGGCCGACGCCGATATGCTGATTAAGCAGGCCGATCTCGCGCTCTTTGAATCCAAGCATCGCGGGCGGGACGCGTGGCGCATCTTCGAACCATCGATGGACGCGCGCTCGATCGAATACTTGCTGCTCGAAAGCGATCTGCGCCGTGCCATCGCTGCGTCGGAGCTGCGTCTGTACTATCAACCGATCATCGACATGGAGACGGGGCGGCTGCACGCCTTTGAAGCGCTGGTACGCTGGCAGCATCCCGAACGCGGACTCTTGCTCCCCGATGAGTTCATCCCGCTGGCTGAAGAGAGCGGCATCATCTCGGCGCTCGGCGAGTGGGTGTTACGCGAGGCTTGCCGCCGCTGCGCCGATTGGCAGACGCGCGGCATCTTGCGCGCGCCGGTCGCCGTCAATCTCTCCGCGCACCAGTTCGACGCGTCGATCGGCACGCTGGTCCGCGAAGCCCTGGAATCCAGCGGCCTCGCGCCGGAATTTCTGGAACTCGAGCTCACCGAGAGCACGCTGATGCAAAGCATCTCGTCCTCGACGCAATCGATAGCCCAGCTCAAAGAGCTCGGCGTTCGGTTGTCGATCGACGATTTCGGCACGGGATACTCATCATTGAGCTACCTCGAACGCTTTCCGATCGCGGCGATCAAGATCGACCGGATGTTTCTCCCGCATGAGAGCGGCCACCGTGAAAGCGGCGTGATTGCCTCAGCGATCATCTCGCTCGCACAATCGCTGCAGATAGAAGTGGTCGCCGAAGGGGTTGAAACGATCGCGCAACGTGATTTCCTGATCGCGCGCGGTTGCCGTCGCGGCCAGGGGTTCTTTTTCTCGGTGCCGCTGGAGGCCGACGACGTCGAGCGGTTAGCCGGCCGCGATGCCGGCCATCGCGCGTTCGCGCAGCACGCGTTTGAGTACTTTCCCGCCGGCAGTGCGCGGTAGGTCAGAGACGCGAAGAACCAGATCGGGGACCTTGTAATCGGCGAGTTTTCCTGCGATCGCCGTGCGAACCGCTTCGATCGGATCGGCGGGGAACTCGTGGCCTTCGGCGATCGTGACGCACGCGCAAGTCCGCTCGCCCAACACTGCATCCGGAACACCGACGATCGCGACCGCGTCGACCCACGGAAGCTCGCGCACGTGTTCTTCCACCTCGTTGGGATAGATGTGCATTCCGCCGCGGATGATAATCTCTTTTTGCCGGCCGGCCAGACGCAAACAGCCGTCGTCGTCGAGATAGCCGAGATCACCGGTACAGAGCCATCCGCCAGGAAGGAGAACGGCTCGCGTCTGCGCCTCGTCGCGGAAATAGCCGGGGAAGACGCCGGGACTGCGCACCAATATCTCGCCGAATTCCCCGCCGTCGTCGCGGAATGTCAGTTCAACGCCGGGAAGTGGGCGGCCGACGGTGAGCGTACGCAGATCGATAGGGTCGTCGAAATCGGTGATCGTGATGCACGGCGACGCTTCGGTCATGCCCCATGCGATTTGAATATCGCAATGCAGGTCGGAACGAATCGCACGCAGGAGGCCCTCGGCGACCGGCGACCCGCCGATGATGCCGGTTCGCAGCGACGAGAGGTCGCGCGGCGCCCGCCGTTGCGCCGCCAACTCCAGTGTCAGCATGGTCGGCGTGCCGTGATGAATGGTGATCCGTTCCCATTCGCACAGATCGAGCGCGCCGCCGGCGGTGTGCTCGCGCATGAGAACGCAGCGAGCACCGGCGCACGCGGCGACGAGGATTCCGGCAGAAAGTCCGAAGATGTGCGTGATTTGCACGGCGAGCAGCAGCGCATCGTCGGCGGTCATGCGCAGCGCGTCGCGCGTGACCTGCGCGTTCCACAACAGACCGCGATGGGTGAGCATGACGCCTTTGGGGGCGCCGGTCGTGCCCGACGTGTAGACGATCGCAAACAGATCGTCGGGCGCGATGGGTGCGGCGTTTTGGGCGTCGATGGCGCGAGCTTTCGGGAAGAAGTTGGCGACCTCGTCGGCGTTGACGAGAATGAGGTCGTGCGGCAATGCCGCGCGAATCTCCGGCCGCATGCTCTCGGATACGAAAGCGTACCGGGCAGCCGCGTGCTCAAGGACGGCACGCATGTCGTCATGACCGAGCGAAGGGTTCACCGCGACGAAGACGACACCCGAGAGAGCGCATGCCCAGTACAGCACGATCGCTTCGATCTGGTTGGGAAGAACGACGGCGATGCGATCGCCCTTGCGCAACCCCGCTTCGTTGAACGAGGCCCATGCGCCGTAGGCGGCGCGCTGCAACTCGGCCCACGTCATGCGCCGTGTGCCGTCGGAGATGGCCTCGGCTGACGGCGACGTCGCGCAGAGGTTGCGAAGAACATCGGCGAGGGTCGCCGGTTCCCGCAGTTCGTTGACTCCCATAAACTGCGACTTTCTTCGCAGTGTCGAGAAGGGGACCTTCGGCGCACATCGTAACCGCTTGTCAAAGTGCCAACTGCCGACTACACTGGGACGGTTCTGAAACGCGCCTTTAGCTCAGTCGGTAGAGCAGCGGACTTTTAATCCGTTGGTCCCGGGTTCGAGTCCCGGAGGGCGCAGAGAATACGCACCGCTAGCTCAATGGTAGAGCAGTTGACTCTTAATCAATTGGTTGAAGGTTCGAGTCCTTCGCGGTGCACCAGCGTTCATGAATCCTCGCGGCGTTCTCGGCGCGAGGATTCTGCCGTTTGCGAGCAAGGACGGGCATGGCTGAGACAATCGGCGCACGCACTGCGTTGTACCACCGAATGATTCGCTTGATTGCAGGCCTGATCGCCGTATTCGCCGTCGGCGCGAACGCCGCCGCGCAATCGCAGTCGCAGTCGCCGTCGCCGGCGTCGTTCATGCGAGATCCGTACGCGATCTTTGCGCGCGCGCGTCAAGCCTGGGAAGCGCAAGCCTATCCCGACCGGATGGACTACGACGTGGTCGTCCAGACCGTGCGCGACGGAACGCCGATCACCGAACGCTACGGCGGATACTACGACGCCGCGCACAACGTGATCGACGTCGATCCGGTCAGCGACTACGAGCGTGCGCATCCGGCGTCCGGACGCGGCGTGAAGTTCACCCTGGTGTTCATTCAAGTCGGGAAACTCGAAGTTCCGGTCGACGTCATGGGCGTTCCCGAACTCGCACCGGCCTATTCGTTCGGGATCGCGCATTACGTCGCACCGCGTGCGTCAACGTCATCGGAACTCGTGCATCACATTCGTGACGTGTACAACGACCCGTCCGCCCAGCCGACGCCGCTGGTCGTCACCAACGGCATTCCCGTCATCACCAGGGAAGAAGCGACGGCGCGCAGCTATACCATCACCCTGGCCGGAGTCGAACTGCTCGACGGCAAGAGCGTCTATCACCTGAAATTGGTTCCCGTGCGCGACCCGCGCCGCTTTCGGCTGCGCGAGATATGGGTTGACACGAACACCTTTCTCACCTGGCGTCTGGTCAACGACGGGAACTTCTCGAACGGTCCGGGTAGCACGTCGACGTGGACGGTCGACTTCGCCACCGTCAACGGCGCGCAGTACATCGAACAAGAACACACCGACGCGAAAATGAAGTTCGAACACACCAATCTCGACGGCGCCACGATCCGATTCGAGTCGATCGCGCCGGAAGACGGTTACCACCTGCACGCGATGTTCTATCCACGTCCCGACCTCACCGTGCTGCGCGAACCCGGCGGCTGACGCGAAAAAATCCGCGCTGGACGAAAGGAAAAGCAGTCGGGGCGTGATATTTATGGTGGTCGCCGGCGCGCGATCACCGCTTATGGGCAAGTGGCGGAACTGGTAGACGCGCTGGATTTAGGTTCCAGTGGGGCAACCCGTCAGAGTTCGAGTCTCTGCTTGCCCATGGTGAACACAGCACTGCGACGTGCGGAAGTAGCTCAGTGGTAGAGCATCGCCTTGCCAAGGCGAGGGTCGCGAGTTCGAATCTCGTCTTCCGCTCCATTTCTTCTTGGAGACCTCTCCCTGACTACCTCAACCCTGACCCGCCTCGCTCCAACCGAGGTGCAGCTCGAGATCGAGATTACCCCCGACGAGCTTGCCGCCGCGCAAGAGCGCGCCTTCCGTAAGCTCGCCCGCAACGTGCGGCTGCCCGGCTTCCGCCCAGGGAAGATCCCGCGCCGCGTCTTCGAGCAGACCTACGGCACCGACAGCATCGCGAGCCAAGCGATGGAAGACGTCGTGCCCGAAGTCTACGCCAAGGCGGTTCGGGAACACGATCTCTCACCGGTCGACCGTCCGCACATGGAGATGCTCCCCGAGGAGCCGGGCAAGCCGAGCCGGATCAAGGTCACGGTCGAGGTGCGGCCCGAGATCACCCTCGGCCAATACAAGGGCATCGCGGTTGCGCGCGAACCGGTTAGCGTGACCGGCGAAGAGGTCGAACGCAGCCTCGAGGCACTTGCCAAGGAGCGCGCCACGCTGGTGCCGGTCGAACGCGCGGCGCAGCTCGGCGACGTGATCCGCGTGGACTACACGGGACGGATCGACGGCACGCCGTTCGAGGGCGGCACCGCCACCGGCCAAACCATCGAATTGCTCGAACAGCGCTTCATCCCCGGGTTCGCGAGCGGCATCGCCGGCATGTCGGCGGGCGAGAGCAAGGACGTCCACGCGACCTTTCCGAGCGAGTATCCGCAACAGGAACTGGCCGGCAAGGAAGCGGTGTTTTCCGTAACCGTGCACGACGTCAAGCAACTCGAGCTGCCGCCCCTCGACGACGCCTTCGCGAAGACGGTCTCCGACAACGAGACGGTCGAGGCATTGCGCGCCGACATCCGGCGCCGGCTCGAGGCCATGGCGCAGGCTCGGGCCCGGCGCGATGTGGGCAACCGGGTCATGGAACACCTGCTCGCCGCGCATGACGTCGCTCTCCCCGCGAGCATGGTCGATCGCGAAGTCGACCACATGCTGAGCGACCTAGCCTCCAACGCGGCGCGAGCCGGCGTGGAGATGGCCGCCTACCTTGAGCGTGCCGGGAAGACCGAAGAGCAGCTGCGCGCCGAGTACCGTGGCGATGCGCAGTCGCGCGTCAAAGCCACGCTCCTGATCGAAGCGGTCGCGAAAGCCGAGAATATCGTTGCCACGCCGGCCGACATCGCCGCCGAATTGGAATCGCTCTCCGAACAGTACGGACAACCGATCGACCGAATCCGCCAGGCGCTCGGGAACAACGTGCTCTCGCTCATGGACGGCATCGTCCGCAACAAGACCCTGGAATTCTTGATCGACAGCGCCGCCGTTCAAGAAGCAACCGCGACACCTTCGGCGTAGTTAGACGCAACGGAGGGAGATTTTCCGCATGGGTCATTTGGTTCCGATGGTGGTCGAGCAGTCGGCTCGCGGCGAGCGCGCGTACGACATCTATTCCCGGTTGCTCAAAGATCGCATCGTGTTCGTCGGCGGGCCGATCGACGATCAGATCGCAAACCTGGTCATCGCGCAACTGCTGTTCCTCGAACGCGAAGACCCCGATAAAGACATCGATATGTACATCAACAGCCCCGGCGGAAGCGTGACCGCGGGTCTGGCGATCTTCGACGCGATGCGCTTCATCAAACCGGACGTCGCGACGATCTGCTGCGGCATGGCGGCCTCGATGGGGTCGGTCTTGCTGACCGGCGGCAAGAGGGGCAAGCGTATGGCGCTGCCGCACGCGAAAATCCTCATCCACCAGCCTTGGGTCTCCCAGATCGGCGGTCAAGCCACCGACGTGGAGATCGCCGCTCGCGACCTGATCGCGACCCGGCAGACGATCGCGAGAATCTACGAAGAGACCACCGAGAAACCCCTGGACCGGGTTTTGAAGGATATTGACCGCGATTATTACATGACGGCAGAGGAAGCCAGAGAGTACGGCATCATCGACACGGTCATCACGGACCGCACATCGCTGGCGCCGGCATCCTAGCGAGGGCGATCGAAGCCACATGTTTCGCTTCGGAGACGAAAAAGGTCAACTGAAATGCAGCTTCTGCGGAAAGACGCAGGAGCAGGTGCGCAAGTTGATCGCGGGCCCCGGTGTCTACATCTGCGATGAATGTATCGAACTCTGCAACGAGATCATCGAAGAAGAGCTCTACAAGAACGTCGACGAGAGCCTGCGTCTTCGCAATATTCCCAAACCAAAAGAGATCAACCAGATCCTCAACCAGTACGTGATCGGCCAGGATCGCGCGAAGAAATCACTGGCGGTCGCTGTATACAATCACTATAAGCGCGTCAACGCCGGCACGACCGCCGCCGACGAGGTTGAACTGCAGAAGTCGAATATTCTGCTGGTGGGCCCTACCGGTTCGGGAAAGACCTATCTCGCGCAAACCCTCGCGAAGATTCTCGATGTACCGTTGGCGATGGCTGACGCAACCTCGTTGACGGAAGCGGGCTATGTCGGCGAAGACGTTGAGAACATTCTGCTCAAGCTCATTCAAGCCGCCGACTACGACGTCAAGCGCGCTGAGAAGGGCATTGTCTACATCGACGAGATCGACAAGATCGCGCGCAAGAGCGAGAACCCGTCGATCACGCGCGACGTCTCCGGCGAGGGCGTGCAGCAGGCGCTGCTCAAGATTTTGGAAGGCACGACCGCCAACGTTCCGCCGCAGGGCGGGCGCAAGCATCCGCACCAAGAGTTCATCCAGATCGACACGACCAACGTGCTGTTTATCTGCGGCGGTGCGTTCGATGGCTTGGACCGCATCATCGAGTCCCGCGTGTCGGCGAACAACATGGGTTTTCGCGCGCACCCCGAGTCCAAGCGCGACCAGCACGTCGGCAAACTCCTGCAGCAACTGCTGCCCGAAGACTTGCTGAAGTTCGGATTGATTCCCGAGTTCATCGGCCGTCTTCCGATCGTCGTCACCCTCGATGCGCTCGACGAACTGGCGCTGCGCCGCATCCTCACCGAGCCGCGTAACGCGCTCGTGCGTCAGTTCCAGAAGATCATGAACATGGACGGCGTCGATCTGCAATTCACCAAAGAAGCATTGGGTTCGATCGCCTCACGCGCGCAGGGTCGCAAGACCGGCGCGCGCGGCTTGCGCTCGATTCTCGAAGAGATCATGCTCGACGTCATGTACGATCTGCCGTCCCTGCACGGCGTCAAGAAGTGCATCGTCAACAAAGAAGTCATCGACAAAAAAGAACCCCCGACACTCATCTACTCCGAAGAGCGCACAAAAAAAGATATGCCTGCCTAGAAGGGCGGGCTTCAGAGGGAAGGGCTGATTTTCGTCAGGCCGAGGCGCGGAGAGGCGAAGTGTACTATGGTACACGAGCCTCTCCGGAACGACGGCATGGCGAGAATCAGCCCTTGCCTTTTAGAATTGCGCTTCGCCTAGGCGGATGAACGTTCGGGGCTTCGACAGACCGCGGAGGGTCTTGGTGTCGGTGGGCGGGACGGTCTCGGTCCAGGCGCCGTAGACACGGCCGGCGTAGGCCGCGAGCGCACTGTAGTCGCCGACGAACTGATGACGGGGGTTCCACGGGCGCGTCGTCCAGGCGTAATTGGTGAACGTTGCGCCGCCGTCGGTGGAGCGCGCCAAGGTGATCGTCGCCACCAGATTGCGCGGATCGCCGCGACGGTCGTTGAAATCGAGGTAGACGTCGCCGGTGGCGCGGTCGACCGCCATCCATTGGTAGAAGTGATCGGCGCCGTTGTGCAGTTCATCATTGTTCACGCGAACCGGCGCGCTCCAGGTGGTGCCGCCGTCGGTGGACGAAGCGACGAAGACGTCGGCACCACCGTCGCGAGTGTCTGACCAGGCAACGTACAGGCGATGGTTCTTGCGATCGATGTCGATCTGCGGAAACCCGTTTGCGGTGCGGCCGTCGAATCCTGACAGCGGAAAATTCGCCGCCGGAATGTCGATGATCGGACGCGAGGCCTCAAACGTCTTTCCGCCGTCACGCGAACGGGTGAAGATAAGATGCGAACCGTCTTGCCACACGACATCGAGCGTCCCGTCGGCGTCGACGGTGCCGTCAAACCCCTCGACGGTGCCGTTGTCGTCGCGCGGCGTTCCGTTGTTCGTGCTGATGCGCAGCGGTTTCGACCAGGTCGAGCCGCCGTCGGTCGATCGTGAGAACACGATCTGCGCGTCGGCGATGCGAAACTGCGTCCATCCGACATAGAGATTCCCCGCGTAGGGGCTCCCGGTGTCGTCAGCGACGACGATCGGTTTGTCTTCGAACAGATTCGGGTGGCCTTCGTGAGCGATGACCGGAATCGCGCGCGACTCCCAATGCGCACCGCCGTCGAGCGACCGGCGGATGTCGATGGCGTTGCGCGTCGCGCCGTGCGCCCAATACTGATCGCTGCCGAGCCGGTCAAACGCGATGTAGCAGAGGTAGGCGCGACCGCGCGCATAGGCAAGTGAGACGTCGCCGCTCACGGCATAATTGCGCGGCGCGAGATTGTGCGTGTGCCACGTGCGTCCGCCGTCGGTCGTATTCGCGACGTGCGCACCGACTTGAAAGGCTGCGACGGCATGGCGCGGATCACGCTCGTCGATGGCGAGCGCCGGCTCCGAGCCGAAGCCGATCGGCGAGATGGTGAGCACGCGTCCGGAGGGAACGCGCGGTAAATGGGCGGGCGCGGCCGCCGCGATGGCGACGATGAGGGCTGTCAGGACGATCGTTTTTTTCAAGAAGTCATTCTCCCAGGGGCTCGTGCATGACACGCTGAACGCATCGCGCTTCGATGAGCGCGCCGCACAACAACGCCGAGCTTCCCAAACAATACGACCCCAAGGCCGTCGAGCCCCGGCTCTACCAGGAGTGGGAGCGCAACGGCTATTTTCACGCGGAGCCCGATCCATCGCGGCCGCCGTTCGTGATCTGCATGCCGCCGCCCAACGTGACCGGCCAGGCGCATTTGGGGCATGGATCGACCTACACGCCGATGGACGTGCTCACGCGTTACCATCGTATGCTGGGCGATGACGCAACGTGGTTGCCCGGCCTCGACCACGCGGCGATCGCGACGGAGGCGGTGCTCGTCCGCCAGTTGGCGACGGAGGGGCTTTCACGTGATTCGTTAGGGCGCGAACGCTATCTCGAACGGGCCTGGGAGTGGGCGCGCACCTACGGCGGCACCATCAACACGCAGTTTCGCACGCTCGGATTCGGGCCGGACTGGCAGCGCGAACGGTTCACCATGGACGACGGTCTGTCGGCAGCGGTACGCAAGGTGTTCGTCCAGCTCTACCGCGAGGGGTTGATCTATCGCGGAAAACGGCTGATCAATTGGGATCCCAAAGCCAAGACGACCATCTCCGATGCGGAGGTGGACTACGTCGAACGCGACGGCCACCTGTGGCACATCCGGTATCCGTTCTCGCGTGAGGATCGTTCGCACGGCATCGAGGTTGCGACCACGCGGCCCGAAACGATGCTCGGCGACGTGGCGATCGCCGTGCA
The DNA here is from genome assembly GCA_027307235.1 of Vulcanimicrobiota bacterium. Lineage (GTDB taxonomy): Bacteria > Vulcanimicrobiota > Vulcanimicrobiia > Vulcanimicrobiales > Vulcanimicrobiaceae > DAHUXH01. The sequence goes on from DAHUXH010000011.1 coordinate 73,217, forward strand.
TCCCGACGACGCGCGCTACGCGCACCTCATCGGAAAGACCGTGTTCGCGCCGCCGCTGCTGCTACGCGAGATTCCGATCATCGCCGACAGCGCCGTCGACGCGAGTTTCGGAACCGGTGCGGTGAAGGTGACGCCCGCGCACGATCCGACCGACTATGAGATCGGCGAGCGTCACGGTCTTGCGATGCCGTCGATCATGGACGAAGACGCACGCATCACCGGCAAAGACGTCGATGTCGGCGCGTATGCCGGACTCGACCGGTACGACGCGCGCGCGCGCATCATCGCGGGATTGCGCGACCTCGGGCTGCTCGTCAAAGAAGAATCCTACCGGCATAGCGTCTCGGTGAGCGAGCGTACCGGCGAGGTGATCGAGCCGCTGCTCTCCGAGCAATGGTTCGCGAAGATGAAGCCGCTTGCCGAGCCCGCGTTGCAAGCCTATCGCGACGGGCGTTTGCGGTTTGTTCCCGAGCGATACGGACGCACGTACGAACATTGGCTCGAAAATATCCGCGATTGGAACATCTCGCGCCAGGTGTGGTGGGGCCATCAGCTTCCTGTGTGGTACACGCCCGACGGCGACGTGATTGTCGCGGAGACGGAAGAAGAAGCGCACACCATTGCACGCGAGCGTTTCGGCGGCGCCGTGTTGACACGCGATCCCGACACGCTCGACACCTGGTTTTCGAGCGGGCTCTGGCCGTTTTCGATTCTCGGATGGCCGGAGAAAACCGAGGAACTGGCCTGCTGGTATCCTTCGAGCGTATTGATCACCGGCTGGGAGATCATCTTCCTCTGGGTCGCGCGCATGGTGATGCTCGGCATGCATGTCATGGGTGACGTCCCGTTTCCGACCGTCTTTATCGCGCCGCTGGTCTTCGATGCGCAAGGACGCAAGATGAGTAAGTCGCTCGGTAATGCGATCGATCCGATGGATGTGGTCGAGAAGTACGGTGCCGATGCGCTGCGCATGGGGATCCTGCGGCAGATGCGCGTCGAGGCGCAGGAACTGCGCTTCCAGGAGTCGCGCTGCGAAGAGGCGCGGAATTTCAACAACAAGATTTGGAACGCGACGCGCTTTGCGCTGGCACTGCCCGAGGGCTTGCCGCCCGCGATGGTGCTTCCGCCGGCTGGAGCGCTGACGATCGCGGATGGATGGGTGCTCGCGCGTCTGCACGACACCATCGTCGAGGCCGGCGAGCGGCTCGACGCATTTGATTTCGGCGGTGCGGCCGAGTCGCTGTGGCGCTTCATCTGGTATGAACTGTGCGATTGGTACGTCGAGGCCGTCAAGACCGAGTCTTCGAAGCCCACGCGCGCGGCGGTGCTCTCATTCGTGCTCAATCATGCCATGCGCTTGCTGCATCCGATCGAACCGTTCATCACCGAAGAAGTGTGGCGTTCGCTCCCGCATGACGGCGCAACGATTCTGACCGCAAGCTGGCCCGATCGCCTAGAAGTTCCGGTCGATCGCGACGCCGAGCGCATCTTCGAAGCGGTGCGCGCCTGCGTCGAGCGTATTCGCAACCTGCGCGCGGAGATGGGCGTCGCGCCAAAGGGGCGCATCGTGCTGTCGGTGCCCGCCGCGCTGCCGGACAGCGTCGTCGATCTGCTCGCGCAGTTGTGCGGCGGCGAGGTCGAGCGCACCGCGGCACTCGCAGGCGACGACCCGGTCGCATTGCTGACGCTGGTGAGCGGAAGGGCCCCGGCGGGAGTGATGCTCGAACGGCTGCGGCGGGAAGCCGCGCGTTTGGTTGCCGAAGTCGAACGCGGCGAGCGTAAACTTGCAAGCGACCAGTTCGTCTCCAAGGCCGCCCCCGACGTGGTTGCGAAGGAGCGAGAAAAGCTCCAAGATTATCGGAGCGAACTCGCGCGTGTGCGCGAAGACCTGGCAGCGATGGAGGCACAGGCATGACCGCGACGACGAACGGGCGCGTGCTCGTCGGCGCCGACGAGATCGAGCGAACGATCGCACGGCTCGCTCATCAGATGTTGGAGCCCGAGGACATGCAGCGCGACCTCGTGCTGCTAGGGATCCGGCGTGGCGGCGAAACGCTGGTGCGGCGGCTTGCCGCCCAGATCAGCCGCATCAGCGGCCGTGCGCCGGCCGTCGGCTTCTTGAACATCACGCTGTATCGCGACGACGCGGTCGCGCATCCGTTGCCCGAGTCGCAGATCCCGGTCGACGTCACCGACAAAGTGGTCGTCATCGTCGATGACGTGCTCTTCACCGGAAGAACGGTCCGCTCGGCGCTCGACGCGGTCACCGACCTCGGACGTCCGGCCGCGATTCGTCTGTGCGTGCTGGTAGACCGCGGATTGCGTGAGTTGCCGATTCAAGCAGATTTCATCGGCCGGGTGATTCCAACCAGCCGGCGCGAGCGCATTACCGTCTCCATCGGTGCCGAACCCAACGCATCCGACGAGGTCTCGATCCATGCGGACGCGTCGTAGCCTCATCGATCTCGACGATCTGAACGCCGACGAGATCGAATATCTCTTCGCACGCACGCGTCAGTTCGAATCGCAGCCGCCCGGACATCTGCTCGAAGGGGTGGCGTGTGCCAACATGTTCTTCGAACAGAGCACGCGTACGTACACCTCGTTCGCGCTCGCGCAGCAGCGTTTGGGAGCCTATTCGATCACGCTTGCGCCGAAGGACTTGAGCCTTGCGACCAAAGGCGAGACGATGGAAGACACCGCGATCACGCTCGGTGCGATGGGGATCGGCGTGCTCGTCGTTCGTCATCCCGAGCCTGGATTTCCGGCTACCGTGTCACAATGGTTTGACGGTCACGTGATCAACGCCGGCGACGGCGGGCACGCGCACCCGACGCAGGCTCTGCTCGACATCTACACGATTCGCGACGAATTCGGCCAGCTTGCGGGACGCTCGGTCGCCATCGTCGGCGATATACTGCACAGCCGCGTCGCGCACTCGACGATTCGCGGGCTGCAGCGCTTGGGCGTCGAGGTCGTGCTGGTCGGCCCCGAGCCGTTCCTGCCGCACGATTATGCCGGCAAGGGCGTCCGTGTCGAGCGCGACTTCGATGCGGTGCTGCGTTCCTCGGATGCGATCGTGCTGTTGCGTATTCAACGCGAGCGATTCGCCGAGATGCCGCTCTCGTTCGAAGAGTACGTCCGGAACTATCGCCTGGACGCCAAGCGTCTGGCGAAAGTACGCAACGAGACGATCGTGATGCATCCCGGTCCGTACAATCGCGGTGTCGAACTCGACGATTCGGTGCTGCTGTATGCGGGCTGGCGGTACGCGAAACAAGTGATGCATGGCGTGAGCGTGCGCATGGCCGTGCTCGACTTTCTGTGCAACGGCGTCGCCGTCGCGTCTTGAAGACTCCAGCCTGATGCTCGTTCGCGGCGGCCGCCTCGTCGATCCCGCCCAGGGAATCGACGCGCGTCTCGACGTTCGCATCCGCGAAGGCGCGGTCGCGGAGATCGGCGAGCATCTGCAGCCGCGCGGCGACGAGGACGTTCTCGAAGCGCAGGGATGCATCGTCGCACCCGGCTTCATCGACATGCACGTTCATCTGCGCGAACCGGGTTATGCGGAAAAAGAAACGATCGAAACCGGAACCGAGGCGGCGGTGCGCGGCGGGTTCACGGCGATCGCGTGCATGCCCAACACGAATCCGGCGCTCGATTCACCCGGCGTGCTGGCATGGCTGCGCGATGAGGTTGCGCGCCGGGCGCGCTGTCGCGTCTATCCGGTGGCCGCGATCACCCTCGGCCGGCGCGGCGAGGAGCCGGCCGACGCGCACGCGCTGCGCGCCGCCGGAGCCGTCGCCTTCAGCGACGACGGAAACACGGTGATGAACGCGCGCGTGCTGCGCGATGCTGCGCGCGCGGCGGGGGACCTGCAGACCGTCTTCATCTCGCATGCCGAAGACGAGCACATCAAAGGTGACGCCGTGATGCACGACGGCGCCGTCTCGCACGAACTCGGCGTTCCGGGGAGTCCGTCGATCGCGGAATACGTGATCGTGTCGCGCGATCTGCTGATCGCGCACGAGATGCACGTCCCCTGGCATATCGCGCACCTTTCGTCGCACGTCTCGCTAGCGATGGTGCTGCGCGCGCGTGAGTCCGGTGTCAACGTCAGTTGCGAAGTGACGCCGCATCACCTCGTCTTCACCGATGAAACCGTGCGCGATCTCGGCGCCGGGGCCAAGGTCAATCCGCCGCTGCGACCACAGGACGATGCGCGTGCGTTGCGCGATGCCGTGCGCGCGGGTCAGATCGATGTCTTCGCGACCGATCATGCGCCGCACACCGCAGCCGAGAAGGCCGGCGACCTGCGCACCGCCGCCGTCGGCTTCACCGGCCTCGAGGTGGCGGTCGGAGCCTACGCGCTCGCCGTCCCCGACCTGCCGCCGGAGCGATTCGTTGCCATGTTCTCGACCAATCCGGCGCGCATTCTCGGCGTGGCGGGGGGACGTTTGCGCGTCGGCGATCGGGCCGACGTCACGGTCTTCGCCGAGCGGCCGTGGCGTGTCGATGCCACCGCCTTCGCCTCGAAGGGCAAGAGCACGCCGTTTGACGGACGCGTGCTGCCGCGGCGCGTCGTCGCCACCATCGTCGCAGGCGAAACGCGCTATCGCGACAAAGCGACGGGCCCGACATGACCATTCCCGCCGCGCTCTTCCTCGCCGACGGCAGCCGCTTCGACGGCGCCGGCCTCCGCCACGAGGGCATCGCGCTCGGAGAGGCGGTTTTCTACACCGGAATGACGGGATACGAAGAGGCGCTCACGGACCCGTCCTATGCCGGTCAGATTCTCACCTTCACCTATCCGATGATCGGCAACTACGGAGTCTCCGGAACGGCCGCGCAGCATCCGCGCCCCTGCGTCACGGGAACCATCATCAAGCGCATCGCACGTCACCCGTCGCACTATTTGAGCAAACGCGATCTTGGCGGGTGGCTCGACGAACAGCGCATTCCGACGATGATCGACGCCGACACGCGCGCGATCACCATCGCCCTGCGCGAACACGGTACGATTTGGGCGGCGCTCGCCGTCGGTGAGAGCGCCTTGCTCGACGCCGAGCGGCGTCTGGTGGAGTTTACACGCACCGCTTCGACCAAGGAACTGGTTCCGAGCGTATCGGTGGCGCGCGAGCACCGCGAAGGCGTTCGCGGCGGGCCGCGCATTGCGCTGGTGGACTGCGGCGTGAAGCGCGCGATTCTGCGCGATCTCACTGCGCTCGGCGCGGAGATCGACGTTCTCCCGTATGATGCGAGCGCGCAGGACATCCTCGCGCACGATCCGCAGGCGATCTTCGTGTCGCCCGGCCCCGGCGATCCGACCGATCTCCCGGGCACGATCGAGACCTTGCGCGCGCTGCTCGGGAAGAAGCCGCTGTTCGGCATCTGCTTGGGTCACCAGTTGCTCGCGCTGGCATGCGGCGCGCGCACCTACAAGCTTCCCTACGGACATCGCGGTGGGAACCAACCGGTCAAGGATCACGTTCGCAACGATGTGATCATCACGGCGCACAATCACGGCTATGCAGTCGATGCTGCCTCGCTGCCGCCGGAGCTGGAAGCGACGATGACCAACCTCAACGACGGCACCAACGAGGGCTTTCATCATCGCCGCCTGCCGATTGCCGCCGTGCAGTTCCATCCCGAGGCGTCACCGGGACCGTCGGATGCAAAACGTCTGTTCGCGCAATGGTTTGATCTCGCGGGAATCGCGCACCGCTAGCCGCGTCGCCGCGCGCTGCGCGACGGCGCTGGTGCTCGCGCTTGGTCTCGCCGGACTCGCGTGCGCCGATCCGTTGCCGCGGCTGCACATCACCGCCTTGACGCTGGCGAGCGATCGCGCGCGCCCGCAGGCGGAGCGCCCCTTTCACCTGACGATGTTCGCTCACGTCAGCGAGCGCATCGACAGTCTCGGCGTCGTGTTGCCGCAACTCTCCGGGCTTGAAATTCTCGGTGATGAACGTCACGTCGTGCATACGAAAGACGGGACCGACTATCGCGAGTCGTTGACCATCGTCGCGCATGTGTCGGGTCCAATCGACGTGCAGCCCGTCTACGTGGACGCGATCGATGGGCGCGACGGCAAGCCCAAGCGATTTCTCTCCAACCCCCTCCACTTGCTGGTAACCGGCGGAATGAGCGCCGCCGCGATTCCGGCGGCCAATGCCTTCGGCGGGATATTCCTATTCGCAGGTGTGTGTGTCGTCGGTGCGCTCGCAGTGGTCTTGGCGCTGCGCCGTCGAGCGCGTCCGGCGGCACCCGTGCACACCGTGCCGGCGATGGTGCTGCCGCAGGCGGTGCCGATCCGGTCGGTTCGGGACGAGGCGCGTGATGCGTTTGCCGTACTGCAGCGCGAGCGCACGCGCAGCGCCGCCATGCGGCTGCGCTCGCTGTTGCGGCGCATGGTGGGAGCCGGCGACGGCGAAACGCTCTCAGAAGTCATGCGTACGCGTCCGGCGCTCGATCCGCGGCAGCGCGCCGCTCTCACCGCCGCTGAGCGGGCGGTCTTCACCGACGAGACGGGTTTCGCCGGTGCGCTCGATCAGTTGATCGCCTGCGTGCGCGGTCTCGCGTTATGAGCACGGTGCGTCCGCGCGCGCTGCTCGACGCGATCGCTAGGACGATCGTCGGCCAGCGCGACGTCGTCGAATCGCTTGCAATCGCCTTGATCGCCGACGGGCACGTGTTGCTCGAAGGTCCGCCGGGACTGGCCAAAACGCTCGCGTGCCTTACGCTTGCCACCGCGCTCTCCGGCGAGTTCAAGCGCATTCAGTTCACGCCGGACTTGTTGCCGAGCGACGTCGTCGGCACGCGTATCTTCAACCAGCGCGACGCGACGTTCACGACCGAACGTGGGCCGATCTTCGCCAACGTGGTGCTGGCTGACGAGATCAATCGTGCTCCCGCGAAGGTGCAATCGGCGCTGCTGGAAGCGATGCAGGAACGACAGGTCACGATTCATCGCGAAACGCACGCACTGCCCGATCCGTTCGTCGTGATGGCAACCATGAATCCGCTCGACAGCGATGGCACGTACGCGCTTCCGTTCGCGCAGATGGACCGCTTTCTGCTGAAAGTCGACGTTGGGTATCCGTCGCACGACGAAGAGTTGGCGATTCTCGAACGCTTTGCCATGCGCGACACCGTGCCGGCCGGCGGCGTCGCATCGCTGCAGGACGTTCTGGCGTGGCGCGATGCAGCCCGCGCAATCCACGTCGATGAGAAGATCAAGCGCTACATCGTCGATCTGGTGACGTTGACCCGCCGCGCGCAGACGCTCGGCGAGAGCGTTGCGCGCTATGTCGAGCGCGGCGCGAGCCCACGCGCGACCTTGGCGCTAGTCAACGTGGCGCGCGCCCGCGCGCTGCTGGACGATCGCGATTTCGTGCTGCCCGACGACGTTCGTCTCGCAGCCGCCGGCGTGTTCCGTCATCGCATCGGTTTCTCGTACCGGCTGCTCGCCGAGCGCGTCGATCCGAATGACATCGTCGATGCGCTGGTGAGCGCCGTCAAGGCGCCGTGAGCGCGCTGCGCGACGCGCTGTTACGCGGTCGCAAGCGTCCGCGCGCGCGCGGTTCGGGTTCCACCGCGCTGCGGCGCGGCGACGGCTTCGAATTCTCCGAGCTGCGCGCGTACGCGCCGGGCGACGATCCGCGTCGTATCGATTGGGCCGCGACCGCGCGCACGGGTGACCTGCAGACGCGCGTACTGCACGAAGACGTGTGCCTCGTGCTCGCCGCGATCGTCGACGAATCGCAATCGATGTCGCTCGGACGCACGGCGCCGCTGGCGGAAGATGCGGCGGCTGCGCTGCGTGCGTGGTTCGACGCCGCCGACGTCGAGGATCGCTGCATGCGTATCGCCGGCGACACGCTGATCGCCCCGGCAATGCGCGGTTTGCGCTCGGCGGCCGCCTGCCTGCTCTCGCCGCTCCCCCGCTTCTCGCTGCGCGAAAGTCTTGACCTCGCGCGCGCCGTACTTCCGCGCGGCTGCGCGTTGCTCGCGATCAGCGATTTTTTCGACCTCGATGACCCTGACGACGCGATCCTGAGCGAACTCGGTGCGCGCCTGGATTGCACGGCGCTGTTGGCTCGCGATCCCTGGATCGACGGGTTGCCGCTGCGCGGGTTCGTCACGCTCGTGGACGCCGAGACACAGGAGGAACAGCGCTTCTACCTCGGCCGGCGCGAACGCGAGCGTTTCATGCGAGCGGCGTGCGCGCGCGAAGCATCATTGCTCGCGCGCTTCGAAGCCGCGGGTTGGCGCTGCGGCGTGATGGCCGAAGGTTCCGGAGCGCACGCGCTTTTCGCGGCGTTCGGCTTGCAATGAGCATCGAGCGTCCGCTGTGGCTGGTTGTGTGCGCGCTCGCGGCCGTCCTGTTCTTATGGGCGTTACGCCGCGCACAAGCGCACCGCAGTGCATCGGCGTTGCACTACTCGAACCTCGCCTTTGCGCGCGAAGCGCTGCGCATGCGCCGCTGGCCGGAGCGCGTGCTTCACGCATTGACCGTTGCGGCGGCGAGTCTGTTGGCGCTCGGCGCCGGGGGACTGCACGTACCGCTGCCGCACGTCGTTCACAACGGAACGGTGATGGTGTGCATCGACACGTCGGGGTCGATGGCGGCAACCGACATCGATCCCACACGCTGGTCGGCCGCCCGCGACGCTGCCGCCGCATTCGTGCACGAAACGCCGAGCGGAACGCGCGTCGGCATCGTCTCCTTCGCAACCGGCGCGCAACTCATCGCTGCGCCGACAGAGAACCGCGATTCGGTTCTTGCGGCGCTCGACGATCTTCCGAGCCCGAACGGGGCGACCGCCATCGGTGATGCGCTGCAATTGGCGGGCGCGCAGCTACCGCCGGCGGGATCGCGCGCCATCATCGTGATCACCGATGGGGTGAACAATCGCGGCGTCGATCCGCTGACCGTCGCGCAAGAACTCGGGGCGCGGCACGTCGCGGTCTACACCGTCGGGATCGGCACACAGAGCGGCGGCGTGATTCCCGGGACGGGAGAAGAAGCGACCATCGATGAGGACGCGCTGCGCGCCTACGCGCAGGCCGGCGGCGGCGCCTACGCACGCGTCGATAGCGCCGGCTCGTTGCGCGACGTGCTCGGGCGGCTAGGACGCGCGACCTCGATCGCGATCGCACCGGCGGATGCAACCGCGTTCTGTGCGTTCGCGAGCGGAATACTGTTTGCGGTGAGCGTACTGTTCGGCATGTGGATCGGACGATTTCCCTGAGGCTTGCATCGAGCCGCGTTGATTACACGCGCGGAGAACTGGACGAGGCAACCGTCGCCGCGGATCCGATCGATCAGCTGCGCGTGTGGATCGCGCAGGCCTACGATGCGCACGGTGAGGATGCCAACGCGATGTGCGTGGCGACGGCGAGCGCAAGCGGCATGCCGTCGGCACGCATGGTGCTGCTGCGCGGCTTGGACGCGCGCGGGTTGATTTTTTATTCGTCATATTCAAGCCGCAAGGGCCATGAGTTGGCGGAAAATCCGAACGCGGCCGCCGTGTTCTATTGGCCGGGTCTCGAACGGCAAGTGCGCGTCGAAGGGGTCGTGTCGCTTCTTTCGGAGGATGAGTCGGACGCATATTTCGCGACACGACCGCACGGCCATCGGCTCGCATCGTGGGCGTCGGAGCAGAGCGAGCCGGTCGAAGCGCGCGCGGTGCTGGACGAACGTCTGGCGCATTTCAGCGCCCGTTTTGAGGGTGAGGAGGTTCCGCGGCCGCATTCGTGGGGAGGCTACCTCATCGCGCCGCGACGCTTCGAGTTCTGGCAGGGCCGCCCCAATCGCATGCACGACCGCGTCGCCTATGTGCGCACCGCCGCAGGCTGGACGCGCGAACGACTTCAGCCCTAGGTGCCTTCGGCGCTCGAGCGACCTTTCTCGTCTAGGACTTCGTCTCGTTCAGGGCTAACGCTAGCGCTCCAGCATGCCCCCGCGTAGCGTGATGGTACTTGGTTCCGGGCCGATCGTCATCGGTCAAGCTGCCGAATTTGACTATGCGGGAGTGCAAGCGTGCCGGGCGCTGCGCGAGGAAGGCCTGCGCGTCATCCTCGTCAATTCCAACCCGGCCACGATCATGACCGATCCGCAGATCGCCGACGCGGTCTACCTGGAGCCGCTGACCGTCGATTCCGTCGAGCGCATCATCGCCAAGGAGCGCCCCGATGCGCTGCTCCCGACGCTCGGCGGCCAAACCGGATTGAATCTTGCGGTTGAACTCGACGACGCCGGGGTGCTCAACACCTACGGCGTGGCGCTGCTCGGCACGCCGATTGCGACGATCAAGCTGGCCGAAGACCGCGACCTGTTCAAGAAAAAGATGCTCGAAATCGGCGAGCCGGTCGCCGAGAGTGAGATCGTCACCGACATCGAGCACGGCGTGCGTTTCGCACGTCGCGCCGGCTATCCGCTGGTGGTGCGTCCCGCATACACGCTGGGCGGCACGGGCGGCGGCATCGTGCGCGACGAAACCGAATTGCGCGAGACGCTCGATGCCGGGCTCAACGCGAGTCTCATCGGTCAGGCACTGCTGGAGACCTCGCTCCTCGGTTGGAAGGAAATCGAGTACGAAGTACTGCGCGACGGTGCCGGCAACTGCATCGTGGTGTGCAACATGGAGAACATCGATCCGGTTGGCGTCCACACCGGCGACTCGATCGTCGTCGCACCCTCGCAGACCCTCTCCGACGTCGAGTACCAGATGCTGCGCACGGCGTCGATCAACGTCATTCGCGCGCTCAACGTGCAGGGCGGCTGCAACATTCAGTTCGCGTTGCACCCGGATCGCAGCGAGTACGCGATCATCGAGGTCAATCCGCGCGTCTCCCGCAGTTCGGCGCTTGCCTCCAAAGCCACCGGATACCCGATCGCGAAGGTCTCGACGCGCATCGCGCTCGGCCAGACCCTCGACGTTATTCCCAATCCGGTCACCGGCGTCACCACCGCAGCGTACGAACCGACGCTCGACTACTGCGTCGTCAAGATTCCGCGCTGGCCGTTCGACAAATTTCCGCTCGCCGACACGCATCTGGGCACCCAGATGAAATCGACCGGCGAGGCGATGGGCATCGGCCGCACCTTCGGCGATGCGTTGATGAAAGCCGTGCGCGGTCTCGACCTCAAGCGCCAAACGTTGACCTGCGCCGAGTTCAGATCGTGGAGCGATGTCGAGCTCAACGACGTCATCGTATATGCGACGCACGAGCGTCTATTCGCGATCGCCGAAGTGCTGCGCCGCGCGGGCACGCAGACCGCCGCCGCGATCGAACGCATTCATGCAGCCAGCGCGATCGACCGGTTTTGGTTGTATGAATTCGCGGAGATCGTGGCGCAGGAAAGTGCGAAGGTGGAGCTTCCGCCGGCCGCCTTCCGCATGGTCGACACCGCTGCTGCCGAGTTTCCCGCGCGTTCTCCGTACTATTACATCTCGCGCGGCGAATCCGACGAGATGCGCAAGACGCCGTCTCAAGCGGTGGTCGTCGTGGGAAGCGGACCGATTCGCATCGGCCAAGGCATCGAGTTCGACTATAGCTGCGTGCATGCGGCCTGGGCGCTCAAGGCTGCCGGATATTCTCCGGTCGTCATCAACAACAACCCGGAGACGGTGTCGACCGATTTCGACGTCAGCGATGTCCTCGTGTTCGAGCCGCCGGGTGCCGACGAAGTCGAGGCGGTCTACCGTGCGACCGGCGCGCGCGGCGTGATGCTCGCGTTTGGCGGGCAGACCGCGATCAATCTGGCGGCCGAGTTGAACCGGCGAGGCGTGACCATCGTCGGCAGCGATCGGGCGAGTCTGGACATGGCCGAGGATCGCGAGCAGTTCGACGCCGCTCTGGCTCGTCTGGGCGTTGCGCGCCCGCAGGGCAAGGCCGCGCGCAGCTTTCGCGAGGCGCGCGCGATCGCCCGCGAACTCGGGTTTCCGGTGCTGGTGCGCCCGTCGTTTGTGCTGGGCGGACGCGCGATGGAGATTGTGTACAACGAAGGACAGCTTGCGTCATACGCGGAGTCGGCGCCGCCGATTCTGCCCGACGCGCCGCTGCTCGTCGACAAGTACCTGCAGGGCATGGAGGTTGAGGTCGACGCGGTCTTCGACGGCGACGACATCTTGATTCCGGGCATCTTCGAACACATCGAACGGGCCGGCATCCACTCCGGCGATTCGATCAGCGTCTACCCGACGCAGAGTCTTTCGGATGCGACGCGCGACCGCATCGTCGAGGTCACGACCTCGATCGCGCGCGAACTGCGGATTCGCGGACTGATCAACATTCAATTCGTGGTGCACGACGGATCGCTCTACATCATCGAAGCCAATCCGCGCGCAAGCCGCACCGTCCCCATCATCCAGAAGGCGACCGGCATCAACATCGTCGACGCGGCGACGCGCATCGCGCTCGGTGAGAAGCTGCGCGACATGCCGTACGGCAGCGGACTCAGCCCGCGCGTACCCTTCGTCGTCGTCAAGATTCCGGTCTTCTCATTTGCCAAGATGCGCGGCGTGGAGACCGTCCTCGGTCCGGAGATGAAATCGACCGGTGAAGTGCTGGGGATCGATGCGACCTTTGCGGGCGCGCTGCGCAAAGGTTTCATCGGCGCGGGCATCCGCGTGCCCGATCGCGACGGAAAGATGCTGGTCTCGATCGCGGAAGAAGAGAAGGCGGCTTCAGTGCCGATCATGCGGCGCTATCGCGAACTGGGCTTTACGTTGTTTGCGACCGACGGAACGCACCGCGTGCTCGCCGCCGCCGGCATCGCGTGCACGCGCATCAACAAGATCGCGCAGGGCTCGCCGCACGTCGTCGATCTCATTCACGAGCGCGGCGTCGACCTCGTCGTCAACGACGCGAAGGGACCGCGCGAGGTCTCCGACGGGTATCGCATTCGCCGCGCGGCCGTCGAGGCGAGCATCGCGTGTCTGACCAGCCTCGACACGGCCAACGCTCTCGCCGAGGCGCTGGAACATCGCGCCGGACCGCCGCGAAGCCTGCAGGAGTATCACGCGACCACACTTGCTGCTCGCGGCTAACGCCGGAGCAGTCATTTGAGCCTTTCGGGGTGAACGAGCGCACCGTGGAAGCACAATCCGTCGATGAACGACCCGCGCTGCAGGCCCGTGTGTTCGTGCTGGGTGGAAACGCCAGCACCCTCGCCTTCGTGCACAATTTTCAAGAGGAGAAGGGCACGATTCCGATTCGGCTCGTGCCGCTCGCGTGGACGCCGATCGGCGTGGTGTGCGGCGACGCCTGGCAGAACGTCGGCGTCGCGCCCGGCGCGCTCTTGGAGTGGGTGGATCGCACGTTTCCACCCGAAGACGAACGCGCGTTCATGTCGCCGTTGCGTGACGTCGAATTGCTCCTGCGCATCGGATGGCAAGGCGAGCTTCCGCAGACGCTCGATGCGCAGTCCGTGCTCAACATCGACGACCTGCCCGATGAAATTGCCGACGCGCTCGCGCATCCGGCACAATCGCTGGTGCAGTGCGCGGCGTGCCGCCGGTTGTGCGTTCGCGATGATTTCGTCTGGAGCGAGCGGCGGCTATGCGCGTGGGACTACCATCAGCAAGTCTTTGGAAAGCGTGGACCGTGGCGCGAGGGCGCCTATGAGAGCCGCCACTTCGAGACGCTGCCGGCGTGCGCGTACGTCGCCGCACCGCTGCTCGAAGAACTCGACGTGGACGTGGTGCTGTCGGTCCACGACGTCGACGACGGGCTCGCGCGGCGCATTGTCAACGACGTGATCGCCGCTGACGCGAAGCGGCCGCATTTGGCCGTGCGGCTGGGAGACGGGTACACCGTCATGCGCGAGCGGGGCGCGTCCGTGGAATCGCCCGCATGACCAATCGCGCGCTCGCGCGTGTGCAATTGCTCCTCGTGGTGCTCTTTGCCGTCTTGGCGGTGCGGCAGTTCTACGTGCAGGTGATCGCGGCGCCGTCGATTGCCGCGCGCCCATTCAATCCACGCCACCAGATGATGAACGTCAATCGCGGTCGCGTGCTGGCAAGTGACGGCACGGTCCTCGCGCAGACCCGCGATGGAAAGCGCATCTATCCGTTCGGTCCTGCGCTCGCGCATGCGCTCGGGTACGTCTCGACGCGGTATGGGACGAGCGGACTGGAACGTGCGTATGACGCCGCGCTCAGTCCGGCCGACGAGACCGGTGACCCGGTCGCGCAGGCCCAACGATTGTGGAACGCGATCGCCGGGACGTCTAACCCGGAACGAGGCGCGGATATCGTCACGACGCTCGAGCCCGCCGTCCAGCAAGCACTCTACGACCAGCTCTCGCGTCACGCTCGCGGGGCCGGTGTCGTCATCGATCCTCGCAGCGGTGCCGTCCTGGCGCTTGCGAGTGTTCCGAGTTTCGATCCCAATCGCATTGACGCGGATTTCGCCGGGATCGCCGCTGATGCGTCAAGCCCGCTGCTCGACCGCGCCCTCGACGGATTGTATCCGCCGGGATCGACCTTTAAAATCGTCACCGCATCGGGCGCGTTGGAGAGCGGCGCGGTCTCGCTGCAGTCGTCGTTCGACGATCCGGGATTCTTCAAGATCGGCACCTTCACGCTCCATGACGATGAAGGCGAAGCAACCGGACGGCAGACGCTCGACGGGGCCTTCGCGCTCTCGAGCAACGTTGATTTTGCGCAGATCGCGCTCAAGATGGGAGCCGATGCCTTCTACGACACGATGACGCGCTGGGGAATCGGAGCGGCGCTCGACTTCCAGTTGCCCGCAAGCCCTGCGCGCATTCCGTCGAAGGACGCACTGACGCCGGGCGAGCTTGCGCAGATGGGATTCGGGCAGGGCGCGCTGCTGGTCTCGCCGCTGCAGATGGCGCTGATCGCGTCGACCGTCGCGGCCGACGGCGTTGAACCGCGGCCGTTCATCGTGCGCCAGACGGTGGCAGGTGCACATGCGCGCAGCGTCTTCTCATCTGCGCCGTTGACGACACCCATATCGGCGGATACGGCCGCGCAGGTGAAGAAGATGATGATCGACACCGTGCGATTCGGCACTGGCACGAGCGCGAGGATCGCAGGCGTCGTCGTCGCCGGAAAGACCGGCACCGCGACCAATCCGTTCGGCCGTGCGCACTCGTGGTTCGTGTGCTTCGCGCCGGCCGATCATCCGCGGGTCGTGGTGGCGGTCATCGTCGAAAACGCCGGATACGGGGCCGAGGTCGCGGCGCCGATCGCGCGAGAGGTTCTTCGGACGGCATTGCAGAGCAGCACATCGTGATCGAACAACGCATCTTCAACAATCGCTACCGTCTCGAGCACAAGCTCGGCGAGGGCGGCATGGCTACGGTTTTCAGCGGGACCGATACGCTCCTGCGCCGCCGAGTCGCGATCAAGGTCTTGCGCGATCAATATGCCGCCGACGAAGAATTCGTTCGGCGTTTCTATCAGGAAGCGGAGTCGGCCGCGAAGCTCTCGCATCCCAACATCGTCGCAACGTATGACGTCGGCCGCGAAGGCGACGCTTATTACATCGTGATGGAACTCATCGACGGTGCGCCGCTCGCGGAGATCATCGCCGCCGACGGCAAACTTCCCGAACCGGTCATGATCGACTACGCCGCTCAGGTGTGCAACGGGCTGGCCTATGCACACCGTCAGGGCCTGCTGCACCGTGACATCAAACCTGCGAACATTTTGGTCACGCGCGACGACGTCGTGAAGCTCTCCGACTTCGGCATCGCACGCGCCGTCTCGCAACAGACGATGGCGATGACCAAGCCGGGTTTGATCATGGGAAGCGTCTACTACGTCTCGCCCGAGCAGGCGCAAGGAAAGGACCTGCGCGAGTCGTCCGACCTGTACAGCGTCGGCGTCGTGCTGTATCAGATGCTCACCGGCACCTTGCCGTTCACCGGGGATTCGCCGGTCACCGTCGCGCTCAAACACATCGGCGATCCCGTGCCGATCATCGATCCACACGCGAGCGGAACCAGCCCGGCGCTCGCCGCAATCGTCAACAAGCTGCTGCAGAAGCAACCCGAGAACCGTTTTCAGTCGGCGAGCGACGTCGCGCGCGCCTTGCGTGAAGCGCGCGAGCGTCCGACTGAAGCGGCGTTCACACCGCAAAACGACGCTCCAACGCAGCCGTTCGCGGCGCACGCGTTACCGCCGCGCCGTTCTCCGCTACCCGACCGTTCCGCGCGCCGCACGATCGACGCGGGTGAGCGGCCGCGCCGCGGCGTCGCCAATCTGTTTGTGCTGCTGACCGTGCTCGTTGCCGCGCTCGGCGTCGGCTACTTCGCATTCGGTCGCGGCGTTCCGAACTTCGCGGCCACCATCACCCTCGGCGATTTCACCAATCTCACTGACGTGGCCGCGCAGCAACAGATCGTCAACGCCGGATTGGTCGCCCACATCATTCAATCGCCGAGCGACGCGGTCGCCGCGAACCACGTGATTCGCCAGAACCCGGCAGCCGGGGCGCGGGTCGAAAAGCACTCGGTCGTGGAGTTGATCGTCAGCAATGGGTTGCCGCTGGTTGGGTTGCGCGACGTGCGCGGATACACGGTGACCGACGCGCAGCGCGATCTCGTGTACGAAAAGTTTCGCGTGAAGATCGTTCGGCGTTTCGATGCTGCTCCCAAGGACAGTGTGATCGACCAGCACCCCAAGGCTGGAGCGAACGTTCGGCAAGGCTCGACCATCGCGCTGATCGTTTCGGATGGTCCGCGTCCGCTCGCGATGCCGAATTTGGTGTCGATGAGCATCGGCGATGCGCAGGCGCTCGCGCAGAAGATGGGCTTCGCGCTCGACGTCACCGAACGTGTCTCCGTTCCGGGTGTGCCGGGCGACGTCATCGCAGCGCAAGACGTGACTGCGGGAACCACGCTCGGCCCGGCTACCGTCGTCCATCTCACCGTCAGTAGCGGGTCGGACACGCCGCTTACCGGCGTTCCCGACGTGCACGGCAAGCCGTTCGCCGACGCATCGGCGGCGCTCAAGGCTGCCGGGTTTTCGGTCAATCCGTCCTACGTCGTGCGACCCGGCGGCAGCGGCAACGTCGTCCAGGAACAACCGGCCGCGGGCGCGTCGGCTCCAGCCGGCTCGGCCGTCACCATCGTCTTGGAGGTTCCCGGCGAAGTTCCCGATACCGAAGGTATGACGGTCGACCAAGCACGACTCACCCTCACGGCGGCCGGATATCCGGTCGGCGCGACCAGGACGTCGAGCGAAGGTGCGGGCGGACGCGCGATCGGTACCGATCCGCAAGCCGGAACGAGCCTCGCGCCCGGATCGCTCGTGACGTTGATCGTCAACGGGCCCACGCGCTAGTGCGCATCTTAGGCATCGATCCCGCGCTGCGCGTCACCGGCTACGGCGCCATTGCGTATGACGGCTCGCGCGCGCGTTTGATCGAGGCCGGCGTCGTCGCACCCAATCCACGCGAAGCGCTTCCGGTGCGCTTGGCGCGCTTACATGCCGGGATCGCCGCGACCATCTCCGGCGTGCAGCCCGACATCGTCGTTATTGAAGAACTCTACACCACCTATCGCAACCCGTCGACGGCGATCGCGATGGCGCATGCGCGCGGCGTCATCTGTCTTGCCTGCGGGCAGGCCGGCCTCGACGTGCGCACCTTGGGACACGCGCACGTGAAGCGCGCTCTGGCCGGCTCGGGCAGCGCTTCCAAGGAGCAGGTCAACGCGATGGTCGTGCGGCTGCTGGGCTTGCGCGCGGCGCCAAAACCGCTTGACGTCTCCGACGCGCTCGCGCTCGCGCTTGCGTACAGCAACATGCACGGTCGGCGCATCGCCTGATGTTCTCACGCATCGCGGGAACGTTGCTGGAACGCACCCCCGACGGCGTCGTGCTCGACGCCGGCGGTTTGGGCTATGCGGTCATCTTACCGCCGTGCGTCGCGGAGAAGATTACGCAGTCGAGCGGCGAGCGCGTCACGCTCGAGATTCATAGCGTGCTCAACGTCGACGGAAACAGCGGTCACTTCACCTTCTACGGTTTCACCAACGCGGTCGAGCGGGAGTTCTTCGAAGCGCTCATCAGCGTGGCGTCGATCGGGCCGCGTTCGGCGGCGCGTGCGTTTTCGCGGCCGATGGCGCAGATCGCGAGCGCCATCGACCGCGGCGACACCGCCTACCTCAAGCAATTGCCCGGCATCGGTCAGCAGAAGGCGCGCGACATCGTCGCCAAGCTGCAAGGAAAGATCACGAAGTTCTTGTTGATTCGCGAAGCTCCTCAGCATGAGCCCGCTCCGATGCCCGATTTCGCGAGCGAAGCGCTGGCCGTGCTCTTGCAGTTGGAATACAAGCGTTCCGAAGCCGAAATGCTGATCGCGCAAACGATGGAAGCGACGCCCGCGATCACCGATCCCGAACAGTTGCTCGCGCAGATTTACCGGCGCACCGCGTCGAAGTAGCGTAGATGGAGCAGGACGCGCGTCGGCGCATTCTCGGTCCGGAAGCCGCCGGCGACGGTCCGGAAGACCGCATCGTCGATGCCGGCGAGTCGCTCGCCGACGAAGTCTACGGCGCGTCGTTGCGGCCGCGTTCGTTCGACGAATACGTCGGCCAGACGCGAGTCGTTGAGAATCTCAAGATTGCGATCGACGCAGCCAAGAAGCGCAACGAAACGCTCGAACACATCTTGTTCTACGGTCCGCCCGGACTGGGCAAGACGACGCTAGCGGCGTTGATCGCTCGCGACCTCGGGCGCTCGCTTCGGCCGACCAGCGGCCCGACGCTCGAAAAGCCCAAGGACCTCGTCGGTATTCTCACGTCGCTCGAAGAGGGTGACGTGCTATTCATCGACGAGATTCACCGCCTCGGACGCGTCGTCGAAGAGTTTCTCTATCCCGCGATGGAAGATTTTCAAATCGACTTCCTCGTCGACCGCGGCGCGTATGCCAAGACGATCAAACTGCCGCTCAAGCGTTTCACGTTGATCGGCGCAACCACGCGTGCGGGCATGCTCTCGGCTCCGCTGCGCGATCGCTTCGGCATCGCTCATCATCTCGACTACTACGACGTCGACGAACTGCAGCGCATCGTGACGCGATCGGCGGGGGTGCTCGGCGTTCCGATCGACGCGCCGGGCGCGACGACGATCGCCGCGCGCAGCCGCGGAACCCCGCGCATCGCCAATCGTTTGCTGCGCCGCGTGCGCGACTTCGCCGAAGTGCGTGCGCAGGGCACGATCGACGCCGCGATCGCCGATGAGGCGCTGCTGCGCGAAGGCGTCGACGAATTGGGTCTGGATCGCTTGGATCGTGCGTATCTGCGCACGATCGTCGAACAGTACGGCGGCGGCCCGGTGGGGATCAACGCCATCGCCGCGACGCTCTCCGAAGACACGGAGACGCTCGAAGACGTCGTCGAGCCGTATCTGCTCAAGACCGGTTTCGTGGTGCGGACCGCCAGCGGCCGCAAGGCCAGCCCGCAAACGTACCGTCACCTCGGCGTGAGCGCGGGCGGCCCGGCCACCCAAGAACGATTGCTGTGATTGCGCGCGCGCGCTTCGTCACGTCGATGGCTGGGTTGGCCGCGGTCTGCGCATTGCCGCTTCGGTTGCGACCGCAGGAGATCGACCCCGCCACCACCGCCGCCACGCCGGAACTGCGCGTGCTGCTCGGTCACGGCACCGTCACGCCGATCGATGCCGTGACGTTTGCGTTCAACGGTCAACCCTATCGCGGCAGCTATCGCATGCTCGCTGACGGCAGCGTCGTCAATCTCGTCGGGCTCGAAGACTACCTGGGAAGCGTCGTCGCCAAGGAGATGCCGCCGTCGTGGCCGGCAGCCGCGCTGCAAGCACAGGCGGTGTGCGCGCGGACGTACGTCCTTGCGCGCAGCAATCCCAATGCCGAGTACGACCTCGTTCCATCGGAAGCCGATCAAGTGTATCTCGGCATGCGAGTCGAGTCGGCAACGTCGCGCCAAGCCGTGCTCGACACGACCGGAATGGTGCTGCGCTACGGCGGTGCGTTCGCGACCGTCGCCTATTCGTCGTGTTGCGGCGGCCACACCGAATCGTCGGCGGATGCCTGGAACGGAAGGCCGCTGCCGTACTTGAGCGGCGTCGTGTGTCCGTACTGCGCCGGCTCGCCGCACTACCGCTGGCGCACCGACCTGTCGTTCGAGCAGGCGACGCAACGATTGCGAAGCGCGGGTATCGAAGCGGATGGCATCACCGGCGTCGCCGTCGGCGCGATCGATGCAAGCGGTCGCGCGCGAACGATGCGCGTGCTCGCTCAACCCGAACGCGTCATCTCCGCGACGCTCTTTCGGCGAGCGGTCGGCTATCGTGACATTCCAAGTCTCTTGATCGTGAAGATCGATCCAACGCAGGCGGCAACCGGCGTCAGCATCGAAGGGGGCGGCCTCGGACACGGCGTCGGCATGTGTCAGTGGGGAGCGCGCGGCATGGCGGATCGTGGGTCGGACGCTCGATCAATCCTTGCGTGGTACTTTCCGGGGACAACGATCGATCATGACTGACTTTCCAGCGCGGGCATCACCCGGCGCGCCGCAGGAGCCGATCGTCGAGAAGCGGCTTCAAGTGCGGTTGCGCAAATACATCGACATCGTCGTCGAAGACCCCATATCGGCAACGCTCTTTCGCGGCGCGGTAGCGGATATCTCGCCGAGCGGCATGCGCGTCATCGCCGACCAGTATCTCCCGAAGAACGCCAAATACTTGTTCACCATGAAACGCAATCCGTTTCTTTGCGTTCGGGGAGAGGTGCGGTGGATTCGCACCTTCGAAAAGGATACGTATCAAGCCGGCATTCAGTTCGTCGATCTCACCGACGACGATCGAACGCGGCTCGCACACTTTCTCGAACTCGAAGGTAAACGATCGACACCCAACACCGGCTGAGCGCAGCGTATGCATTCGATCTCCCCCCGGAGCTGATCGCGCAGGCTCCGGCTGCCCGCCGCGACGGCAGTCGTCTGATGCACCTGCGCGCTGACACGATCGCGCATCGCACCTTTGCCGACCTTCCGCGCGTCTTGCGCAGCGGCGACGTGCTTGTCGTCAATGAGACGCGCGTCATCGCCGCGCGGCTTTTCGGGCGGCGCGAGCCGAGCGCGGGTGCGGTAGAACTCTTGCTCTTGCGTCCTGCCGACGGCGCGCGGTACTCCCCGAACGCCGTGCGCTGGAAGGCGCTCGCCAAACCGGCGCGCCGCCTGTCGCGCGGGGCACGCATCCTCTTCGACGGCGGCGCAACGGCGACCATCGTGGAAGAAGGTGATGAGGGGATGCGCACGATCGAATTCGACGTGCGCGAGCCGTTTGAGGCATTCCTCGAACGTTGCGGCCGCATGCCGCTGCCTCCCTACATTCACAACGATTCGGACGAAGCGCAGCGGCGCTACCAAACGGTGTTCGCGCGCACTCCGGGCAGCGTCGCAGCGCCCACCGCGTCATTGCACTTCACCGACGAGTTACTCGCCGAGGTCCGTGAGGCAGGCGTGATCATCGCGCCGTTGGTCCTGGACGTCGGTCTGGGAACGTTTCGGCCGATGGCAACCGAACGCATCGACGACCATCGCATGCATGCCGAACGCTACGAGATTCCCGAAGCGACGGCTGCCGTTCTGGCGCAAGCGCGATCGCAAGGCCGCCGTATCATCGCGGTGGGGACGACCGTCGTTCGCGCACTCGAGGGCAGCGCCGCGTGTCACGACGGTGTCGTCGCTGCCGGCGAGGGCGAGACCGATATATTCATCACGCCGGGATTTCGATTCGCGGTGGTCGACGCGATGATCACCAATTTTCATCTCCCGCGCTCCACGTTGCTGGTGCTGGTCAGCGCATTTGCCGGCCGCGAACGCATCCTGCACGCCTACCGCGAGGCGATCGAGCGGCAGTACCGTTTTTTCTCCTTCGGCGACGCGATGTTCATCGATCCCGAAGGTAAAGCGTAGCGCAGCCGCCGAAGGCGATGCGGCACGTTCAAACTGCACGTTCATTCAGCCATGCTATCAAGAAGCGAGGATCACCCGATGAAGACGTACACCGCAAAGAAGTGGGATCTAGCCGGACTTACCGGCATCTCCGACGACACGCTGCAGATGCATTTCGGCCTTTACGAAGGCTACGTCAAGAATACGAACCTGCTCAACGAGCGGCTTGGTGAACTCCGCGCCGCCGGCAAGAACGTCGGGTCAGATCCGGCCTTCGCGGAACTCGTGCGGCGTTTGGGCTGGGAATACAACGGCATGCGTTTGCATGAATACTACTTCGACAATCTTACGAAGAGCCCGAGCGAGCCGAAGTCCGGGAAGCTGTACAATCTGATCGGCGAAGCGTACGGCGGGTTCGATGCATGGAAGAAAGATTTCTTCGCAACCGGCGGCATGCGCGGCGTGGGCTGGGCGATCGCCTACTATGACACGGTCAACGGGCAAATCACCAATCATTGGATCACCGAGCATCAAGACGGAAATCCCGCCGGCTTCGTGCCGATCGTCGTCATGGACGTCTGGGAACACGCGTTCATCCGCGACTACAAACCGGCCGATCGCTCGAAATACATCGAAGCCTTTTTCGCAAATTTGAGCTGGGCCACATCCGAATCACGCCTCCCTTAGCGGGAAGGCGTGATTTACGCCATGCCGTCGTTGCGGAGCGGCTCGTGTACCGTAGTACACTTCGCCGCTCCGCGCCTCGGCCTGACGAAAATCACGCCTTCCCGCGGGCGGTGGCTGGCCTGACGTAAATCAGGGCTTCACGCTTCACGCGGTTGGTGGGGGGGTGTGATGGGGTGACGATGATGGTTTTTTGGTGAGTATAAAAGACGAGGCCGGGTGGGGCGTTTTGTTGTTTTCTGACGTGTTTGCGATGGGTGTAGTCGACGGGGACTTTGGCGCTTTCGCGAGCTTTTGAGTAGAGTGCGGCGAGCGCGGCAGCCGTGACGATGTCGTCGAGCGGGGGATCGTGGCGATCGTCGCGCTGGAGGATGACGTGGGCGCCCGGGATGTTCTGCGTGTGAAACCAGAGGTCGTCGGCGCGCGCGATCTTGAACGTCAGCTCCGCGTTCTCCGTGGGCGAACGGCCCACCAGGATGCGCGAGCCGCCGGGCGTGCGCCATTCCAGCGGTGCGCGCTTCTTCGCGCGGCCCGTTCGCGCGGGCGCAGCGCCATGCCGTTTGACGTCGAGCGCTTCGATGGCATGCTCGACGTCGTCGAGGTCGGCATCGTCGGCCCGCTCGGCCTCCCAGCGCAACTGAGCGAGCCCATCGGCAAGGCTGCGAAGTTCCTCGTGCCGTCGTTCAACGTGCGCGAGCGTCGCGCCGAGTTTCTTGTAGCGCGCGAAGATTTCGGCAGCGCGCTGCTTGGCCTCATCGCGCTGCGCCGGGTCCAATTCGTGCAGCGTCGTCAAGATCAGTTCGCCTTGCTCGCGCAATGCATCGCGCCCGCGCGCACGCTCGATCTCACCCGCGACGCGCGCGCGTTCGCGGCCGAGCTTCTTTTCACGCTCGGCGAGCAGCGCGATCAGACGATGGCGTCGCGCGCCGGTGTTGCTCGCGCGTCGCTGCGCGACCGCTTCGACGCGCAACTCGCCGAGCACGTCGAGCAATGATGCCTCACGCGTGAGCGTGCAATCGTCGAATCCCTCCAGAGCTACGGCGTGCGCCTGCACGATAGCGCCCTCGCGACGGTAGACGAACAGCGGCTCCACCGGAAACTCCGCCTGCGTGAAGCGTTCGACCAGTGCCGCAGCCGCTGCGGCCGGGTACGATTGCGCGATCAGGCGCGGGATCGAGCGCGCGTCGCGCAGGGGCGGAGGCTGATAGGTGCGGCCCGATTCCACCGCTCGCGCTGCGTTTTCATCGAGCGAGAACTCCTTGAGCGCCGCGACCACGGTCTCTCCCTTGAGTAACACCGCGTTGCCGAAACGCGGCACCAGTTCCAAGACGAGCGCGACCGCATCCTCGACGCCGAATGCTGAGCGCGCCGCGAACTCCAGCCGCAGAAGGCGATCGCCCAAGCGGCTGCGCACGCGCTGCACGCGCGTGCCGCGCAAGGTTGCGCCCAGGGCGCGCACAAAACCGGGCTCGCTCGCGATCGGAAGTTCGCCGGATTCGACGCTCACGAGCGGCGTCGACGCGAACACGTCGATGCAGAAGAGCGTGGTCTGTCCGCGCTGCCAGAGCGCAAGCGCGGTGCGTCCGTCAGGGAGCAGTCCGACGTCGGTGACGCGCGCGCCGCGAAAGCTCGCGTCGAGTTCGACCGCGATGCGCCGAATGAGGATCCAATCAGTGATCACACCCGATGTTACGAGAAGCGCACGCGCAGTTCGCGCTTGAGCACCTTGCCGCTCGCGCCGAGCGGCAAGGACTCGACCACCTCGATGCGGCGCGGATACTTGTATTTGGCGAGCTGTTCTTGCGACCACGTGATGATCTCGCGCGCATCGCCGAGAGCGGCGCCCGGCGCGAGCACCACGACGGCGACGACTTCTTCGCCGTGCTCAGGGTGTGGAACGCCGATGACCGCGACCTGCGCGATCGACGCATGCCGCATCAGCACCTCTTCAACCTCGCGGGGGTAGACGTTGTATCCCCCGCGCAGGATCATGTCTTTCTTACGATCGACGATCGTGATGAAACCCTGCGCGTCTTTCGTCCCGAGGTCGCCGCTGCGAAACCAGCCGTCGACGATCGCCGCTTTCGTCGCCTGCGGGTTATTGAGATAGCCTTTGAAGACGTTGTGACCGCGAATCACGATCTCACCGAGTTCGCCGGCCGGCATGAACTCGATGCGGTCGTCGATGTCGGCGTTGGCAATCGCCAGATCGACGCCCCAGATGGCGCAACCGACGGTGCCGGGCTTTCGGCCGAAGTCATCTTGATTGAACGACGCGACCGGCGCGGTCTCCGAAAGCCCATAGCCTTCGTAGATCGGCGCTTCAAAGGTCGCTTCGAACTCTTCGAGCACGGCGAGCGGAAGTGACGCCCCGCCCGAGACGGCCAACCGCAGCTTCGGCCTGCGCGGGTCTTCCTTGGCGGCGGCATTCAGACCGATGTACATCGTGGGAACGCCGGCAAAACCGGTGCAGCCTTCGGTCACCAGCAGATCGAGCGCGGCTTTCGCATCGAAGCGCGGCATCAGCACGATGCTGGCACCGACGCGAAACGCGGTATTCATCACCGCCGTCTGTCCGAAGGAGTGGAAGAGCGGTAGGCAGCCGAGGAACACGTCCTGCGGCGTCCCGTGAAAGAGATCGAACGCG
Organism: Vulcanimicrobiota bacterium; assembly: GCA_027307235.1. GTDB lineage: Bacteria > Vulcanimicrobiota > Vulcanimicrobiia > Vulcanimicrobiales > Vulcanimicrobiaceae > DAHUXH01. The sequence continues at coordinate 98,461 of DAHUXH010000011.1, forward strand.
GAGACGGTCGCGTTGAGGATCAGGTTGCTCTGCGAGAGGATGGCGCCCTTGGGTGCTCCGGTGGTTCCGCTGGTATAGAGGATCACCGCGTCGTCCTCATTCGACAGGCGCACGAAATCGGCGAGCGGCTCGACGGCAGCCGCCTCGGCCTCGAGCGCGGCGTCGGCGGCACCCGGCGGCGCCAGCACCGAAAGGCACGGAATGCCGGCTTCGCGCGCGCCTGCCAACCCTGAGGGCAAGAGCGGGGCGGCGCAGATCAGGGCTTTGCTCCCGGAATCGCGCAGGATGTACGCGACTTCGCCGGGCGTCAGCAGCGCATGCACGGGGACGACCACCGCGCCGAGCGCGAGAATGCCGTAGTAAGCGCGCGGAAAGTCGGGGATGTTCGGGAGCATGATCGCGACGCGGTCTCCGCGGCGGATACCCCGGTGCTGCAACGCCGCACCGTAGCGGCGGGCTTGCTCCCAGAGGGTCGCATAGGCGATGCGCTCCTGGCCCATGACCAGAGCGGTGCGCGTGGGATACCGCAGAGCCGATTCGGCGAGAACGGATGCAAGTGCAATCGACATGGGCCAGGCGATTCAACGTCGCGCGGAGTTTTCTTGGGAGCGCAAGGGGTCATTCGGCGAGGCGCGGTACTATGCAACTCCCCACCCATCTGGAGCGAAGTTGGTATACGGCCCCGGTCTGCTCTTCGTGGTCTCCGGCCCCTCGGGGGCAGGCAAGGACACGTTGGTCGACGCGCTGCGTGCGCGTATGGCGAGATTGCGCTACTCGGTCTCGGCGACCACGCGCGCGCCGCGCCCGGGCGAGCGCCACGGCGAACACTACTTTTTCCTCACGAATGAGGAATTCGACCGAAGCCTTGCCACCGACGGGTTTCTGGAATGGTTTGAATATAACGGAAACCGGTACGGAACGCCGCGCGATTTCGTTGAGCGGACGCTCTCCGAAGGGTACGACCTCATCATGAAGCCCGAGGTCCACGGCGCCCTCGCCATCAAGAACACGTTTCCGGATGCCGTGCTGATCTTTCTCTTGCCCGATCGGTTCTCGAGCCTGCGCGAACGGCTCTTGGCCCGGCGCACCGAAAGCAACGAGGAAATCGCGCGGCGCTTGGAGATCGCTCATCAAGAGGTGCGGCACATCCGCTCGTTCGATTACCTGGTGATCAACGCCGAGGACAAGCTCGACGCCGCCGTCACCGATCTGCACACCATCCTGCACGCGGAACGTTTCCGCATCCACCGCTTCAGCGACGACTCGCTGCGAACGGTGGAGCAATCCTAGAACATCAGGAGCACATGACCAAGACCGTTTTCGGAGACCTCGAAGCGTTGCTGGATCACACGGATTCGAAGTTCAGCCTCGTCAACATCGCCACCAAACGCGCGCGCCAGTTGAACAACTGGATTCGCACGCAAGACCTGCCGGCCACCGAACGCCGTGAGTTCTTCACCGCGGAGCCGCTGGTCGAAAAGGAGTCGATCAATCGCAACAAGCCGATCTCGATCGCACTCGACGAGATCGCGTCCGGCAAAATTCAGTACCATCGCACGCGGGAAGGCATCAAGTAGACTACTGCTATGTGCGGGATCGTTGGATACATCGGGAAACGTGATAGCGTTCCGATCATCATGGAGGCGCTTGCGCGGCTGGAGTACCGTGGGTACGACAGCACGGGCATTGCCGTGATTGACGGCAGCGGGACGCTCCAGGGCTCGAAAGCCGAAGGAAAGCTCGCGCGTCTGGCCGAGCGCCTGCGCAACGGCGAACCGCTCGCGGGAACGGTGGGCCTGGGTCACACCCGATGGGCGACGCACGGACGCCCCTCCGACGCCAACGCCCATCCGCACGCCGATTGCACGGGGAAGATCGCGGTCGTCCACAACGGCATCATCGAGAACTATGCGCCGCTGCGCGCGATGCTGATCAAAGAAGGTCACACGTTCAAGAGTGAGACTGACACCGAAGTGCTCGCGCACCTGATCGAGAAATATCGTGACGGCGATCTCGAAGCCGCCGTACGCCGGACGCTGAAAGAAGTGCGTGGTGCCTATGCCCTCGGCGTCATCTCGAGCGACGATCCCGAGCACCTCATCTTTGCGCGCAACGGCGCGAGCCCGCTGGTCGTTGGAATCGGCGAGGGCGAGATGTTCGTCGCCTCTGATACACCGGCGATCCTCCAGCACACGCGCAAAGAGATTATCTTGCAGGAAGGCGAGATGGTCGTCGTCGGCCGTGATGGCTGGCGCCTCACCGACTACGACGGAAAACCGCTCGCGCGCGACGTCGTGCAAGTCATGTGGGATGCTACTTCCGCCGAGAAGAGCGGCTTCAAGCACTTCATGCTCAAGGAGATCTTCGAGCAGCCCAACGTCATCAAGGAGACGCTGGCGGGGCGCGTCGACGATAACGACGACGTGCGCTTGGAAGATCAGCTCGGCGCGATCACTCCCGATCGTCTCGCGCGCATCAGCAAGATTGCCATCACCGGCTGCGGCACGGCATTTCATGCGGGCATGGTCGGCATGTACCTGCTGCGTTCGCTCGTCCATCTACCGGTTGAGATGGAGCTGGCCAGTGAGTTTCGCTACAGCGATCCGGTCATCGACGCCACCGCGCTGACGATCGCCATGTCGCAATCGGGTGAGACCGCCGACACCATCGAAGCGGTGCGGATCGCAAAAGCCGCCGGTTCCGCCGTGCTCGGCATCTGCAATGTGCTGGGTTCGCACCTGACGCGCGTGGCCGACGGAACCTTGTTCACACGCGGCGGCCCGGAGATCGGCGTAGCGGCGACCAAGACGTATGTGTCGCAAGTGACGGCGATGACGCTCTTCGCCCTCTATCTCGCGCGCATTCGCGGCACGGCTCCGATCGAGCGGTTGCGCGAGATCGCCGAAAACACGCGCTTGCTGCCGGCGGCGGTCGACGTCGTCGTCAACGCTTCGGACGAGATTCGCAAAGTTGCCAAGAAGCTGCGCAAGGCGCGCAGCGTGCTGTTCATCGGGCGTTACGTCAACTTTCCCACCGCGCTCGAAGGCGCTCTCAAGCTCAAGGAAATTTCGTACATTCACGCTGAGGGGTTCGCGGCCGGCGAGATGAAGCACGGACCGATCGCGCTGCTCGACTCGAGCGTCCCGGTCGTCGGTGTCATGACCGAGGGGCGCGTGCGCGAGAAGATTCTCTCGAACCTGGCCGAGTCGCGCGCACGCGAAGCACCGGTGATCGTCGTCGCCAATCACGGTGATGAAGAAGCCAAGGCGATCGCCGACCACGTTTTCTACGTGCCGCGCGTCGACGAACTGCTCTCGCCCATCGTCAACGTGATCCCGTTGCAGTTGCTCGCGTATCACATCGCCGATCTCGACGGCAAGGACGTGGATCAGCCGCGCAACCTCGCCAAGACCGTCACGGTAGAATAGCCGATGCTTCGCAGCGACAATCGCCGTCCCGATGAGATGCGCGCCATCATCATCGAACCGCATGCGGCAAAATATGCCGAAGGCAGCGCATTGATCAAACTGGGTGATACGCACGTGCTTTGCGCCGCCACGTTGGAGGAGCGCGTGCCGCCGTGGATGCGCGGCCGCGGCACGGGCTGGGTCACCGCCGAGTACGCGATGCTCCCGCGCGCGACCGTCGAGCGCACCCCGCGTGAATCGGCGAAAGGACGCATCGGCGGGCGAACGCACGAGATCCAGCGCATCATCGGCCGCGCTTTGCGCGCCGTCACCGATTTGACGCTGCTCGGTGAACGCTCGATCGTGATCGATTGCGACGTGCTGCAAGCCGATGGCGGCACACGGACGGCGGCGGTGACCGGCGCGTACGTCGCGCTCGCGATCGCGCTGGCTGCGGCCGGTTTCGTTCCCGACGTACGCTCGCGCTGGCCGCTGCGCGCGCAAGTGGCCGCCACCAGCGTCGGCATCGTCGAGGGCGTTCGCATGCTGGACCTCAAGTACGACGAGGACAGCCGGGCGCACGTCGACATGAACGTCGCCATGTGTGACGACGGAAAATTTGTCGAGCTTCAAGGGACGGCCGAAGCCCATCCCTTCGACCGGCGTGACCTCGACGCGCTGCTGGCATTGGCGGAATCCGGCATTCGAGAATTGTTCCTCGCGCAAAACGCGGCCTTGGCGCGTGCCGGAGTGCTGCACATCGCGCATGCCGGCTGATCGCGAAACGCTGCGAGCCCTGGTCGCGCGCGTTGCCGAATTTCACGTCACGGAGCGGCGGCTGCGCCAGGCGCAGCGCGACGTCGAAGCCGGCCTCAAAGAAGAAGACCGCCTGGGCGATGACGTGGTGGCCCGGTATCTGCGCGAGGTCAGACGCTATTTCAGCGGCTTCGAACGCGAGGCGCGCACGCATCTCCGCGACGTCGACCGGCGGATCGAACAGGTCAACCAGGTCCACTTTAACCTGACGGCCGAGCGCGGGGTCGCCGTCCGGCGCATCGAAGCAACCGCGAGCATGCTCGATGAGATCGCGCGACTGACCGACGCACCGCGATGAACGCACTGGAACGCTTCGGTCAGAGCACGATCGACTTCTTGGAGTACGCCGGCGGTGTGACGCAGCTCGGCATCGATGCTTTCCGCGACATCTTCCGCCTCAGGGTACGCGTTGCCGAAACGATCAGTCAGAGCGCGCTGCTCGGCGTTCAGTCGGTCTCCATCGTTCTCCTGACGTCGTTGTTCACCGGCATGGTGATCTCGCTCGAATCGGCCATTCAGGCAGTGCAGTTCGGCGTGGGGAACTTGGTCGGCGGCGCGGTCGCATACGGTGCGTTTCGCGAGTTGGGGCCGATGCTCGCGGCGGTGGTAGTGGCGGGCCGCGTCGGCTCGGCTATCGCGGCCGAGTTGGGTTCGATGGTCGTGACCGAGCAGATCGAGGCGCTGCGTTCGATGGGTGTTTCACCGGCGAACTTTCTGGTCGTTCCGCGCCTGCTCTCGTTGCTGATCATGATGCCCTTGCTCACGATCTTCGCCGACGTCATCTCGATCTCGGGCGGCGCCTGGATCGCGAACATCTACGCGCACATCAGCTACTCATCGTTCATCACCTCGATGCGTCAGACGGTCGGCTTCGAAGACTTCGCCAAAGGTTTGCTCAAGGCCGTCGTCTTCGGCATGATCATCGCGCTCATCGGGTCGTATCAAGGGCTCGGGACGCGTGGCGGTGCCGCGGGCGTCGGCCGCTCTACGACGAGCGCGGTGGTGATCGCGATCATCCTGATCTTCATCGCGAACTTCAGCCTCTCGTACGTCTTGTTCGGATCGCGGTGATGGCGTCGATCTATGCCGCCCTCGACGACGTCAGCTTGCGTTTCGGCGAGCGCATCGTGCTCGAGAATTGCTCGCTCGACATCGTCAAAGATGCGATTACGTGCATCATCGGTATGTCGGGAGCCGGGAAGTCGACGATCCTGCGGCTGCTCGATGGATTGATCGTTCCGAACAGCGGCCACGTGTACTTGAACGAGCGCGATCTCTGCCACACCTCGGAGCGCGAGCTCAATGTGCTGCGGAGAAAGGTCAGTCTCGCCTTTCAATTCGCGGCCATGCTCGATAGCCTCACCATCGGCGACAACGTCGCCTTGCCGCTGCGCGAACACACCGATCTCCACGAACCGCAGATTCGCAAGATCGCCGAAGATGCGCTGGAGAGCGTCGGGCTGCAAAACGTCTATCATCAGCTTCCGAACCAGCTGTCCGGCGGAATGCTCAAACGTGCCGGCTTCGCGCGCGCCATCGTCACGCGCCCCGAGCTGATCCTCTACGATGAGCCGACCACCGGCCTCGACCCGATCGTCTCCCATCTGATCACCAACACCATCGTCGATTTGCGTAAGAAGTTCGGCGGAACGGCGATCGTGATCTCGCATGACCTGCACTCGATCTACCGCATGGCCGACTACGTGGCGATGCTCTTCGAGGGTGCGATTATCGCCTACGGTCCGGTGGAGGAGATTCGCCGGTCCGAGAACCCGATCGTCCAGCAGTTCCTCCACGGCTCGGAAGTAGGCCCAATCCCCCTATAAGCCTAAGTACAGCGAAATGTCGAGACAGGCGCAGGTTGGTTTGTTCGCGCTCGGCGCGCTGGTCTTGCTGTTCGGCGTCTTCTTTGTCATCACCGATTTCGGCACGCGGCAAACCGGATACAAGATCGGCGTGCGCTTCCAGTCGGCTGCGGGACTGCATTCCGGCGCGCTCGTGTATTTCAGCGGCGTGACCGCCGGAACGGTTGACGAGATCAGCTTGCTGCCCGATGCCAGCGTCGAGGTCATCCTTTCGATGAACCGCCGCATCGACATTCCGCGCGATTCGCGCTTCCTGATCCAGGCGCCGATCACCGGCGACCCGAGCGTCGTGATCGTGCCGCCGCGTCCGCAGATCGGCGCGCCGGTCGCTGTCCAACCGCCTGCGTTGCTGCCGCGAACCGTGCTGCCGATCGATCAGCAGCCGATCGGCCACAATAGCGCGAGCGTCGCCGACCTGCTCGACCAAGGGCAGGGCGAGATTCGCCGTTTCGACATTCTCTTGGCCGACATCAGCAGGCGTGAGCCGCGTTTGCTCGACGCGCTTCAGTCTTCCATCGAGAACGCCAATTCATTGACGCGCAACGCGAACATGTCGATGACGCGCTTGTCATCGCAGTTGACGGAGTTGACGAGCGTGCTCCAGACGAACCTGTCAACGGCCAGCGGCAACGTCGCCGACCTGACATCGACGCTCGACCAGACCGTGGTGAGAAATCAGGCGCATCTCAACAACATCGTCGCGCAACTCGACCGCACGTCGGTGTCGCTCGATAAGTCGATGGAGTCGCTGCAGGCGCTCGCCACCGATCCTGCGCTCAAGAGCAGCGTGGTTGCGACCGCGAAGAATGTCGCCGAGACGACCCAGACGATCTCCGAACTCACGCACGACCTTCGCAGCGTCACCGGCAACCCGCAAACGCAAGCGCAGATGCGCGACACGATCGCCAATCTCGACGCCGCATCGCAGCGCGCCAACTCCCTGCTCGGCGCCTTCGGTGGAACGAGCAGCGTCTACGGCGTGGATACGGGTGCGACGCCCGCTCCGATCGTCGTGCCCAGCACATCGCCCTACCCGATGCCGGCCGGCGCGGCGCCGACGCCGCAGCCCCGCACCGCGAGAGCCCGCACGAGACCCCGCTCTGTCGCGGGCAATTTCGTGATCGTGCATTATCGCGCCACCGGACTCGCTCGCCAGCGTGTGTGCTGCGGCACGCCGCTGTTGTCGAGCGATCGCGGTCCGCAGAGCGACTTCTATGCGATTCTCTTGCCGCGGTCGCCGACACGAGTCCTCATCGGGGTCAACGACATCGGCGCGAACACCACCTGGAATCTGGCGGCGATTCGCGGACGCGCCCACGGCTTCGGTCTTGGAGGAGGCATCTTGTATTCGCGCCCCGGTGTTCTCGCTCGCTACGGCGGCGCGCTGAGCGTGCAGACGTTGTTCTACGATCCGCGCCGGCCGACGCTCGATCTGTATGGAAATATCCGCATCGCACCGGCAGCCACGCTGTTCTTCGGCCAGCGCTCACTCAACCATCAGGATCGTCGCACCGTGTACGGAATAGATCTCGGACTATGAACGACACTCCGATGCGCATCGGCATTATCGGCGCGGGCGCCATGGGCACGCTCTTCGGCTACCATCTGGCGCGCCACGCCCACGTCACCATGCTGGACAGTAACGCCGCGCTGCTCGAGCAGATCGCGCAGAACGGGCTGGCCGTCAACGACGAGCCGCCGAACGTGGTGCATGTCGCTCGGCGCTCCGCCGATCTCTACAACTCGTCGGTCATCTTTCTGTTCGTCAAAGCGGTCGACACACTGCGCGCGCTGCGCCCGTTTGCCGGAGAACTCAACCCATCGACGCCGATCGTTTCGCTGCAGAACGGGGTCAACAACGGCGACGCCATCAAGACCGCGCTCGGCGGCTCCGTTCCGGTGGTGCTCGGCATCACCACCGAGTCGGCGCTCACCATCTCGCCCGGACGCGTTCGCAGTTCGCAGCGCGGCACGACCATCTTCGGTTCATCGAGCGCGATGCCGGCGACACCCAAACGTATCGCCGATCTGCTTGGGCAGTCCGGTCTGCGAGCCAGCGTCGTCTACGACATCCGGCCGCACTTGTGGGGCAAGCTGGTCGTCAACGCCGCGATCAATGCGCTCTCGGCGCTGCTCGATTGCAACGCCGGTGACGTGCTGACGCAGCCCGACGCAGCAGCGCTCGCCCGCCATCTGGCAGAAGAAGCGGCGGCGGTGGCGACCGCGATGCGCGTCAACCTGCCGTTCAACGACCCGTGGATCTACGTGACCGAAGTCGTCTCGGTGGGAGCCGATTCAAAGAGTTCGATGGCGTTCGATTTGGAGTCCGGGCATCCGAGCGAGATCGATCATCTCAACGGCGCGCTGGTGAGTGCCGGACGGCGCGCCGGCGTGCCGACGCCGTTCAACGAAGCGATGGTGCGCCTCATCAAAGCCAAAGAGGCGCTGATGCTGGCTCCCATCCCTCAATAAGTATCGCTCGCGGGCCGCTACACTTGCGGGCGCAGCTGCAGCAATCGAATGTTTCCGCGTGCCACCTCGATGTCGATCGAACCGGCGTGGCCCCCGCCGATGCGGCCGTCCATCGTCTCTTCCGTGCCGCGCGAGGTCCCGGTAAGCCCCCACTCGGTGAAGATCGTTCCGTCGCCGGTGTGCAGATGCACAGCGAAGTGCGCGGTGGCAGGCACGCTGAGTGCGATGTCGCCTTGTCCTGATGAAAAGTGCAACGTCCCCGGCCATTGCGTCGCGCCCATCGACACGGTAATGTTCCCCACGCCCGTGCTCGCCTGCGCATAGGCGGGAACAAATGCTTCGATGCTGCCTGCGTCGGTGTGCAGCATCGCTCGGCCTGAAATATCGGTCACTTCAACATCGCCCTTGCCCGTCGAGACGTCCAGATCAACGCCGTCAGGAACGCGCACGATCGCCGAGGTCGCGCTGCTCGCAATCGGAATCTGCAGCGATGAGCCGATCATCCGCGCGGGCTGGGCCGTTGCCGACGGTGCCGGCGGCGGCCCGAAGGTGAGCACGGTGTATTGGTCGCGTGGATCGCCGGCTTTCGGCGCGTAGACGGCGATACGCGCCGTCGCGGCACGCACCGTCATGGTGGAATGCGGCGGCAGGGTCCCGACGGTGGTCGACGTCGGCGCGGGTGAGCCGCATGCGGCGAGCACCAGCGGGAGAAGAAGTGCCGAAATGCGCGATCTCATCAGCGCTCGTTTGTACGGTCGCGTGGGTGTGCCTGCTCGTACCCGCGGCGCATATGTTCCAGCGAGACATTCGTGTAGATCTGCGTGGTCGACAGACTCTCGTGCCCGAGCAGTTCCTTGATCGTCATGATGTCGGCACCGTTTTCCAAGAGATGCGTCGCGAACGAGTGGCGCATGACGTGCGGCGTGACGTGCCGCGTCAGCCCCGAGAGCCGCGCAAAATCGCGAAAGACCACCCAGGCCTGCCGGTGCGACAGCCGGGTCTTGCGTCGCGACAGAAACAGCGCCTCGTCGGGAGTGCGCGGGCGAACGCCAAGATACGCGCGGATCGCGTCGGCGGCTGCCTGATTCATGAACACCGTTCGCTGCTTATTTCCCTTGCCGATCACCCGCATGATGCGCCGATCGAGATCAACGTCGCTGAGATTGATCCCGACCAGTTCAGCGCGGCGTATGCCGCTCGCGTAGAGCAGTTCCATGATCGCCGCGTCGCGCAAGCGCTGAAAATCGGTCTTACCCGAGACCCGCGTACGCAGCAGGGTCGCCACCTCACCCTCGCTCATCACCTGCGGCAGCCGCTTTGCCGCCTTGGGCGGCGGAACGTCCGCGGCCGGGTTGTCGCTGCGTCGGCCTTCCCGCTTTTGCAAGGCGAAGTACGACCGCAACGCCGCCAGCTTGCGCCGGACCGACACCGCCGTATAGCGTCGCGGTCCCATCAATTCCATGACAAACCGCCGCACGTCCGAGGTTGTCGCCCCGCCCAGCTTCAGGAACGCCGCGGTCTTGGGATGGCCGGGCTCCAGAAACTCGCCGAAAGCCTCAATGTCGCGCGCGTACTCCTCCGAGGTTCTCGGCGATTGCCCACGCTCAAGCCGCACGTACGCCGAGAACTCCGCGATCGTCGGATCCGCCGGGATATAGCTGCTCATCGCTGGATCTCTGCACGGGAATGCGAGAGGAGCGCCTTTTTACGCCATGAATACAGGCGCATGTCAAAACTCGCAGAGAACGCCAACAAGCGCATCATGTTGGTGTGCTCCATCACGTTGCTCGCTCTCCTTGTGCCCATCTTCGTGATCGAAGTTGAACTAAGAAATTCCCTTTCGGGTCTGGCAGTGAATTTGATTGCCGGGCTGCTCGGCGTCGCTATCGGATGCGTAATAGGGCTCGCTTTTCTCCTTAGGTACAAGAGCGCATCTTGATCTGAGCCTTTCTCGCGAAGAGGCGAGCGATCAGACCTCTCGGAGGTCCGCAGCAGCGACTGACGACGCTCAAGTACGCCCACCTTATGCGCCGCAGGAAGCCACATCGCCCTCAAATATCTCTCCACAGGGTCTCCATCCACAGCGTTTCCATGTCACCAAATCATTGTTTGTGGATATACGATTCGGTGTGGACAAATACTGACCTCTCCTCGTCTGAACGTCGCAGACCCGATGTCGAAATGTTGGCGGGCCGCTCGTCATAGAGGCGAGCGTCGATCATGACGCATCGCTTTCGGGAGATGAACTCTATGCATATCGTCGTGAACACCCCGTCCGGAAACATTGGCCGGCGCGTCGCCGAAGAGATTCTCGCGAATGGTCATCAGCTCACGGTGATCAGCCGCAATCCCGGCAAAATCGAGGGCCTCGTCGCAAAAGGCGCCCGGCTGGTCGTCGGCTCGATCGACGACGCGGCCGTTCTGACCGATGCCTTTGAGGGCGCGGATTCGCTCCTTTGGCTCACTCCGTTCGTCTTCGATCAAGTCGATTACGTCGGTTGGGCGGAGCGGAATGCCGCTACGGCTGCGACGATCGCTTCGCGATGCGGCATCCGAAAGGCCGTGCTCATCTCCAGCGTCGGGGCGCAACACAGCAGCGGCGTCGGCCCGATCGGCTGCCTGCCTTCCATCGAGGCCTCGTTTCGCGCCGCATGCCCCGAGGTTGTGAGCTTGCGCGCTGGGTCGTTCATGGAGAACTTCCTCATGCACGTGCCGTCGATCGCTCGGTTCGGCAAAATCTTCGGAGCATATCCAAAGGAAATGGCAATCCCGTTGGTTGCAACGCGCGACATCGCAGATAAGGCGGCGCTCGCACTGCAAAGATTCGATGGCAATGGTTATTCGGTGGTCGGTGTGCACGGGCCGCAAGATCTGACGCAAGCACAGGCGACCGAAATCATCGCTCTCGCGCTCGACCGACCCGTCGAGTACGTCGAAATCTCTCCCGACGAATCGCGACGCAGGATGGTCGACTTTGGGATGCCTGAGCACGCTGCGACGCTGCTGGCCGAGATGTACGCGGGCTTTGCCTCGGGGGCGATGCGCAGTGCGGAGCCGCGCAGCAAGGAGACGACGACGCCGACTAGCCTGCTGCAATTCGCCGCCGCGTTGCTCAAGCCGGCGGTTGAGGCGGAAGTACGATTGTCGCAAGCGGCGTAACGAACGAGCGCGCGACCTGTGCATCGGGTTGCGCGCTTCTTCTTCGGCTCGATGCGGGCCTCACGTATCTTCAATCCAGTCCCGGGTGAGGAATAGCCAGAATGCTAGGCCGGCATAGGTGCCGTAGCGTTGGAAGGCGCGCTCGATGGTCGTGTCTTTCGCGCGTTTCTTGTTGGTGAGACGCAGATACGTCGGACGTGTCCAGGAGTCGAGGATCAAATGACGGTGACGGCCGAGCAACTGCATGATGTGCGCTTTCGCGTAGGGACCGACGCCGGGTAACGCGAGCAATCGCTCCTCGACCTCTTCATCGCCGAGGCCGCAGTTCGGCAACAGCATGTCGGGATCGAACGCGCCGCGCACCACCATCCGAGCGAATTCGCGAACGTACGGCCCGCGATACCCCATCCGCGCGACGTCTTTGAACCACGCATCCTTGGTCTTCGCGAGCAGCGCGGGTTCGGGAAACGCACCGCCCCCTAACTCGACGAGCGCGTTCGTCATACGAACCGTTCCCGACCACGCGCAGTTGGTGGTGCAGATCGTCTTCACGATATCCTCGAACACCGTGGGACTCGCCAGCAGTCTGCCGGCGCCGGATACCGCCCACGACAACGTCGCGTCGTCAGACGCCATGCGATAGAACGGCGAGAGATCGTCGTCCAGCCGAAACATCCGCCGCACCGCGTCACCGGCTCGTGTGCGCGCTGAACGTGACAGGCGCTCATGGCTCGACACGGTGAGCAGGTCTTCTCTCGCACGCAGCACGATCGCGCGCGGGGAACCGTCCAGGAGCAAGACCGTGCGATACGCACAGCGGTCATCGGCGATCGAGGCCGGCGCAAGCCGTGCGACGCCGTGCGAACAGATCGTGCGCACGAACGAGATCGGCTCGCCGCCCGCACCACGCAGCGGAAATTCCGCAATGGGCCGCTCCGTCACCGGAAGCGACTCCTCAAGCGACGTAGGAAACGTTGACGACCACGCCGGCGGTTTCGGCGCGCGAGAGCACCCCGTCGATCGCGTCGAGTTCTTGGTCGATCGCGACCACTTCGCGCGCGGTGACTCCCGCGTTGTTTCCGTGCGTCCATAGCACGCGCCGGGCGGTGTCGAACGCACTGCGCAAACGCTGCGGGGTGGCTTCGAGCACCGGCCAGTCGAGCGTGCCGCGCGCGGGAACCACGCGCCAGCCAGGCCCGGAGAGAAACAACGTCTCTTCCTCTTCTTCAAATGCGTGCGGGATCGCACCGAGCGGTTCGACCGCTTCGCGCTCCGCATGCGTCAAGGGAAGAGCGGTGTCAGCCATGCGCACGACATACCGAAAGAACGACGCGTTACCGACGGTGTGCGCACCGGCGATGCAGGCGACGTTGACATGAACGATGTCGAAATCGCCCGGGTTCACGTCACGTCGAACGGAATGCCCAGCTCACCCGCGAGCTTTTGCAAGCCGTCCCAAACCTTGCTGTGAACCGGCACGCCGCCGGCGCGATGACGCAGCGTGTTCTCATGTTCGATCTCGCCCGCGACGTAGATGCGATCGTGGCCGGGCGCCCTGGCGCTATCTTTGAACGCGCGCAGTTCTTTGTCCATGTCGGCCTTGAATTCGTCGGCGTCGCGGAACGCGTCGATGCGAAATGCGCTGAACCAATGCGAGATCGCGCCCTCCATCACGTCGGTCACGACCGGAAGCCCCAAGCCGAACTTACCGCCGGAGACCACGCCGCAGAAAATGTCGGCGAGCATGCCGAGGCCGTAGCCTTTGTGTCCGCCGTGTTCGGTGCCGAGGCCGCCGAGCGGCAGCAGCGCGCCGCGCAGCGCCGCGTCAGGATCGGTGGTCGCATGCCCGGTTTCGTCGATCGCCCATCCGTCGAGCAACGGCTTGCCTTTGCGCTTGTAGACTTCGAGCTTGCCTTTCGGCACGGTCGTGGTCGCGAAGTCGAGCACGAATGCCGGCTCGTTCTTCGCGGGGATGGCGTATGCGAATGGATTGGTGCCGAGCATCGTATCTTTGCCGAACGTCGGAGCACCGTAGCGCACGGTGTTCGTCGACGACATCCCGACGAGGTCGTGTTCGAGCGCCATCATCGCGTAGTATCCGGCGATGCCGTAGTGATTGGAGTTGCGCACCGCGCCGTAGGCCGAGCCGTACTTCTGCGCTTTTTCGATGACCTTGCTCATCGCGAGCTTGCTGACCGGATGGCCCAGACCGTTGTCCGCGTCGAACAGCACCGTCGTCTCAGTTTCGCGCACGACCTCGTAGTTCGGCTTCGCCTTGAGCTTGCCGCCTCGGATGCGCGAGACGTAGTACGATTCCAGGCGAGCGACGCCATGCGACTCGATGCCGCGCAGATCGGCCGCGACCAGCACGTCGGCAACGACGCGCGCGTCCGCGTGTGCGACCCCGACCTTCTCGAGAATCGACGTCACCAACGCCGTGAGTTTGGCTTCGCGTGCGAGCTGGTATTCGGTGGTGGCGACATCGGCCACGGGCGACCTCCTTTGGCACCGCGCGGCAAAGCCGCCGGGCTAGAACACTTCGGCTGAGAGATATTGCGCTCTTGCAGGGCGAACGACCGGCGCGATGGCCCAAACGCACGCCGGATTCGCCGAACCCGACGTCCCCGAGCAATCGATCTACGATCGCTGCGTGCGGTGCGGCTTTTGCCTGCCGGCCTGCCCCACGTATTTGGAGACTATGACAGAAACCTCCGGCCCTCGCGGCCGGATTAGTCTGATCAAGGCGGTCGCCGAAGGGCAGCTCGATCTGCGCAGCCCCGGCTTCGTGCATCAGATGAACGAATGCCTGGACTGCCGCGCGTGCGAGACCGCCTGCCCGTCGGGCGTGCTGTACGGGAGGTTGGTCGAAAACGCGCGCGCCCAAATCGAGCGGGCCGTCGATGCCGAGCGCACCCCGGCACAGCGCCGGTGGCGGCATCTGCTGCTTCGCACCCTCTTCTTCCGACCGGCATGGCTGCGGTCGCTGGCTCGCCTCATCCGCTTCGCACAACGGCTGCGGCTCGACGTGGCGGCGCACGCGCTCGGCATCACGCGCCGCCTCGGCATCGACGCTGCGGCGGAGAACGCGCCGCGCATTCCCGGACGATTCTTCATCGCGCGCAATCAGCGCATCGACGCGCCGAACCCGCGCGAGACGGTGATGTTTCATTCCGGTTGCGTCGCCGGGATACTCGCACCCGAGATGCACGATGCGACGTTGCGCATGCTGCAGCGATCGGGCGCAGCCGTCGTCGTGCCCGCCCGGCAAGGATGCTGCGGCGCGATCGCCGCTCACGCCGGAGATGCAGAGGCGGCGCGCGAGTTCGCGCGCAACGCCATCGCGGATTTTGAACGCTCGGGCGCCGATCTTCTGATCACCAACGTCGCCGGCTGCGGAGGGCAACTCAAGTCATTCGACACGCTGCTGGACCGCGATGACGCCTGGCGCGAGCGCGCGCAACACTTTGTCGAGCGTGTACGCGACGTCACCCAGTATTTGGCCGTGCATGGTTTCGTCGCCGAACCAAAGATCGTCGAGGGAACGGTCACGTACCAAGAACCGTGCCATCTCACGCACGGCCAGCGCATCAGCGCGCAGCCCAAGGCGCTCCTGCGCACCATTCCGGGATTACGTCTGGTCGATCACGTGGAATCGACGATCTGCTGCGGCGCCGCCGGCATCTACGGCCTCACGCAACCCGAGATGTCCGCGCGCCTGCGCAAGCGCAAGGTCGATCACCTGCTGGAAAGCGGCGCCGACGTCATCGCGACCTGCAACGTCGGTTGCGCCATGCAACTACGAGCGGAGTTGCGCGCCCGAGGCACCGGCGTGCGCGTCGCACACGTCGTCGAACTCCTCGACGAGGCTTGTCAGGGCTAGGAGCCTAGATCACGAGACTCTGCCGACGTCGGTGCGGATCGACGTGTAGGGGATGCCGAGTTTTTTGGCCGTGCCCTCGAGGTGATCGAGCACTTCTTTCGTGCGTGCCCCGATGCCGAGTTTGATGACGAGGTCACCTTTTTGGTGCAGTTGCGCGGCGAAACGCAAGCGGCTTCCGCTGGCGTGCGCAACGTCCCAGGCCGCGCGTTCGAGCTGCTCATCCTTGTACATGATCTCGAGAAAGGACGCGATCTTGGTAGCGGCACCATGTAGCAGCGTCATGTGCGGCCAGGACATGATTCTCGAAGTCCGTTGCGGGTCGAACGACATGAACTCTCTGTGACACCCCGATCAGCTAGCCGTGATACTCGCGCCAAAGCGCGATCAATCCGTTTTCCACACGAACGAGCGCGCAGCCAAGGCTCTCGCGCCAGTTGTCATCGGAGGTCTTCACGGCAAAACGAAATGTCACAGCCGCAAGATGACCTTCGACTATGAAGTCATCGACAAATATTCGCCAAGCTGGACCGTCCCGGAAGAACTTTACAAAATGTTCAAAAATGGCGTCGCGGCCGATGATCGTCCCGCGCCCCGGCTCCGCATAGGCGCCGTCCGGCAAAAAGAAGCCCGCGGCGCGGTAGGCATCGTGCGACTGCCAGGCCGCAAAGAGCGCCTCGATCAGCTCCCGCGTGGTCACGGCAGTGCTGCCACCGGCGCGACGATCGCCCCGCGGGCGTCGTCGTAGCGCCAGCACGACTGTGCCGTGAGGTGCGTGCCGCCCACCCAGCGGTCGATCGGAGCTTCGTCGAGCCAATCGACATCGCCGGACAGCACGCGGCGCCCAAGCGGCGTGGCGTCGTAGCGGTCGGCGTCAAGCGTCACGAGCGGCGCCGGCTCCGACGCCAGATCGCGCAGCACGGCGGCAAACTGCGCATCGCCCAAGAACGCCGCTTCCTCGTGTGACTGTGCCCGGCGAAACAGCTCACCGGCCACCGCCGGGCCGGAGACCACCGCATCGAGTGCCTGCCGCTGCGACCGCGACAATCCGTCGCGCACTGCGGGAAGTTCTTCCGTCAGCCGGCGGAAGGCAGGCCGCAGATGTGGCAACGCGAGCGTGTCATGCGCGGCGATCACCGGCCATCCGGCCGGTGTCGGCGCGGTGAAGGCATCCCAGGCCTCGCGCGCGTGGCGAAACGCGCTCGCGCTCACCGAGCGCCGCTTCGGAAAGAGCGCACCGAGTTCAGGCGCCGTCATCACTCCAAGATACGCGTCGGTCTGCACGATCGACACGCGCGAACGATCGATGTGGAGATCGTCGAGCGCAACCACTATCTGCAGCACCTGCAATTGATCGAACAAGTCATGTTCGAACCACAGAACGATCTCGTCGGCGTCGCCGGCTTTGCGCAGCGCTGCATCGCGTTTTTCGAATGCGCGATGGATCGCGATCGGGATGCCGTACCCGCGAGCCGACGCGTAGTTCGCGCGCACTCGGGTCAATTCTTCAAGCGTTGCGTCCGCCGGAACCGGCCCCTCGTACAGCGCATCGACCCAAGCAAACTGCGTGCCGATGATGCCTGCTTTGCGAAACAGATAGAGGACGGTGTCGCCATTGGTGATGTGCATCATGAGGCCGCGCATACGTCACCCCATAAGCGCAGTTCCGCGCAATCACCTCTCGCGGAACGCAAAATCTGGGGTGGCTGCGACACACCACCCCGCAACGAGACGGCCAAGTCCACGGACGGGTGTAAAATCGAGCCTCTGATGACCGCGTAAGAAAGACGAGGCCATCGAGCGAACCGAGTGAGTGTCAAACCTTACACGGAGGCCCGATGGCAACTTCTATCGTACCCGAATCCACTCTTCTC
>DAHUXH010000014.1 GCA_027307235.1 Vulcanimicrobiota bacterium
TGTCCCGCCTGCCGGGCTTACCACGATCTTGTCGCCGAACTGCGGGTCGATCCCGGTTCCTTTCAGCGATGCCCGATCGTTGGGCTTGTAGTAGCCGAACCGGTTGACGTACGAAGCCGTGCGAATCGCGGCCGGCGGGCTATGCAGGTCGGTGAGCTTGCCGCCCATCGCACTCCAACCACCGTGCGCATCCACACCGAATTCATACGTACCGCTCGGACCGAGCACGACCAGCATGTGATCGTACCCGGTGCGCAAGTCGACCGTGTACACGTAGGGATAGGTTGAGGCCCCGATCTTCACCGCGCCGCTCACGATCGCACCGCCATACGCGTCCCACATCGCCCCGCCGCTCATCGTCTTGACTGCAGCGAGCGCACTTGCCGGATCCTTCAGTTGCGCATCCGTCAACGGCGGCAGCGTCGGAGCCGCGGTGGGTGAGGAGCTGGGAGCAGGTTGCACCGGTGACGAGGCTTGCGCGGGTGGGGAGGCTTGTACCGCCGGTGCAGCCGACTGTGTTGCGGTTGGCGTTGGGGAGGGAGTCGGAAGCGGTGCGGCAGCGCGTGCTGCACTGGCGCAGCACATTGCGGCAGCGCATGCGAACACAATCGATTTCAAAGCGAAGGACACGGTCTTCTTCTTTCCTTTGGCACACCCGGCACGCACGCCGGAAGATCGAATGACGTAGCTAGGGCACGATGATGTAGAAAGTGACGGCGGAACCGTCGACCGTGATCGTCACGGTCTGCGTGCAATTGGGAACTGCATTGGCAAGGGCGGTAAACGTGAACGTGTAGTTGGTCGGGCCAGGGACAAAACCGCTCGGACTTTGTTCCGTGACGCATGCGCCCGACCCATTGTTCACCGAGATGTTCTGCACGGGAAGCGCAGCCGTGATCGAAGCCGTTAATCCGGACGCACGAGAAACGCTCAACGGCGCAGTCGGCGTACTCAGCGGGCCGAAGCTCACCGCCTGCTGCAACGGCATCCCACCGGGATTAAGCCGTTGATACACGGGGCCACTACACGCCGAAAGCACGAGCAACGGAGCCGCGATGCGGAACATCCAATCGCCTGTCTTTTTCACCGATCTTCGCCATGAATGGATTCGCTCGCAATCGCAAATAGCTCGCCCCGCTCCGGACTTTTCTTAGCGATGTTCGACGTCGCTGCCCCACGAAGGTGCATCTTCCGCTTGCTACGGTTGTGCTGCAAGCAGATTCTTCGCCCAGACATCGTAAATCTCAAGGAGAGCCGCTCCGGTTTCCGTGTGGTCGCCGAGCGAATAAGCGAAAGTAACCATGACGCGCATAGGGTTGAGCTGAACTTTTCCGTGGCCTGCCAGAAGAGGCTGACCGTAATCTACAAACCTTAGACTTCTCGTCATGACTGTCCATTTCAGTCCAGTGATTTGCGTCCTTAGGACTTCCGCAAAATATATCCCAACATCAAACATGAGCGACACCGTTGAATCGACCAATTCGAATTCACGAACCTCAACTGCATAGGGAACGCTCGCTTTCACTGCGTCAATTTCCGCTTGTGAACGCGGCCGGACTTGGATGTTTTGTTCCACCCATCTACCGAGTTCTATCAGCGATGCTCGACGTAAGTCAGGCTCCCATCCCTCAAAGCCCGATGTAGAACGCACCGCACGCGCCAGTCGAGAGATTGCGGTCTCCGTTTGGGCGCAGTACCACTTGAAATAGGTATTGATTTCCTGTCGTGACAAAGAGCGGAAGTCGGTGATGGGAAACGGCGTGATTATGACTTCATAATTCATGTGAACAACGTCCCGTACTCCTCACTTATGGCGTTCGAATGATGACCTTAATGCCTGCATTCTCCAAGGCCTGCAAGAGTGGTGCAGATGGTCCGCCTTTGCCGGTAACTGGGCTGACGAAGAAATTCCACACAACTTCTTTTACCGCTCGGTCCTTCATGAGTTTAACATCTTTCGCGATCTGCTTCGCAACGTCACTCGTAAGGCTTGTGTAGCCGACCTTTGATTCGTTGGCAACGTCGTCGACAAGCTGGTCTACAATTCGAGGCCCCAGGCTCGTGTCGAAACGGACCTGCGACTCGCCTCCAAGTGTTTTCAGGAAATCTTCGCCAACCTTTCCAGTCGATCCGATCGTCGTAAAGGCACTCTCGGCAGCGCCAGCAGCAACATCCTTGCCTGCTGCCGCTTGAATGGCATCCAGTGCGTCGACGCCAGCCTCACCAACGGCACCCACGCCTCGCGCCTCGCCAACGCCCGGAATGGCAAGGGTCGCAACGGTCAGATCAAGTTGACCGATTTGCTCACCCATTGCGCCAATGTTATCCGCGCCGCCGTCGACGATTGCTTTCATGTCCTTGTCGAAAGCAGCAAGCAGCGCTCCTTTCTGGTCCGCGATGAGCTTCGCACGCACGTTCGGGTCGGAGAGCAGCGCGGCGTCCGTCGATAGTTGTATCTCCGCCTCAATCTGAGCCGAAGTTCCATTCGCTCCGAGGGCCGCAAGGAACCCGATGCCTTTCAACGTGCCAACGACCGCGTTGCCAAACCCTTTCAGCTGTCCGGCATAAAACGCGCCATCTTGTTCGCTGTTGATTGCGGCGTATTTCAGCATCACTTGCAATTTGCAGGCTGTGGTCGCACACTTCTTCAGTTCATGAACCGCCGCCGTAACCTGATGCCATCCAAGCCAGTTGTTCTCACTCGTGCTTTGCGCAGACGAGATGGTTGCGGCAAGGTTGCTCGTGCCGGCGGCTATGCCGATCGTTCCGGCTAGCGTGTCCGCGAGATTGGCCATCGCCTGTTTCTCGCTTTGCGTCATGTTCGGATCGTTGGGATTACCGAAGAGATTGGTTGCCGCACTTGCAACGCCCGCGCCAAGCGCCGATGAACTGCAGCTGCCGCCGCCGATCGTCGCCGTCGCGCATGCGCCCGCCGCGTGCATCAGGATACTCAGCGCTGAACCTTCGGGTACAGCACCCGTTGCCGCAAGGTTGCCGATTTGCGTGCTGACTTGCTCTTCTAAGAAGTTGCCGACACCGGCTTGAACCACTTGTCCGAGCGAACCGGTCGCGTTCCCGGTGAGCGCCCCGACCGCCGCAGTAAGCACCTGACGATCGAGGGAGCCGAAGCCCCATTGCTTTTGCAGCTTGCCGGCCTCTTCGGCATCGGCCCGACGCTGTTCTAGCGGAACATGATCGTCGTGAGCTGCCTTCATCAACGCGTCGATCTTCGCTGCTTGGCTCGCGAGGAAATCGCTCGCCTCGCTCCCGACCAGGCCGGCAAGCTGCATGTCTTCCTTGACCTTGTTTAGATCGACTTGCGCAAGCGTGTTCGGCCCTTGGTTCGCGTCCCGGCTCAACCCCGCGAGGCTCTGCTGCTGCGCGTTTGGATCGGTGATCGCGATCGTCCCGTTACTGATCGCGCTGGACGTCGTCGAACTGCTAGCGCCGTGCGCATCCACCGCCGAGGGCGCAGAGGCGTTCCAGCCGTTGTACCCGGATTGTTGCTGACCGGGCACATGCGAGTAGTTCATCCCGAAACTCGCGTTCTGACCGGCATACGACGACGAGTTCTGAATGTTGCTGTACGTCAGCGTGCCGGTGCTCAACGAGTTCAGCGAGGCGTTTGCCGTTGAACTGATGACCGCACCCACCAGGTTCGTGTTCCCGCCGACGTTGACGTTGAACCCGCCGCTGCCGGCAAACAAGCCCGCTTGCGTGACCACTGATTGCCAGTTGCTGTTGAGCGTATCGTTCGAGGAGTTGAACGATGCACCCAGGACGTTGCCCGTCATCGTCACGCTCAAGCCCGCACTCGACGAGTTCGAATTGAACGTGTTGGTGTTCTGCAGGCTTTGTATGTCGAGATTGCCCGCGACCTTCACGTCGACGGTCGCTCCCTTGACCGCCGAACCCACGATGCTCGTGTTGCCGCCCGACTGCAACGACAGCGTGCCGGCTGCGTTGAGCGTGGAGCCCACCCATGTCGTGCTGCTCGCATCCGTCGTCCCCTGCGACGTATTCACGTTCGCACTGAGCGTCGGCGCATTCCCAAACCCGAACTGCGACCCGACCGACGCACCAGAACTGCTGAAGCTCGAATGCGAATCGGTCGTATCCTGCGCCGACAGTATGCTCAAGTTCTGCGCCGCCGTGATCGAGAGGTCGTTGCTCGCGCTCACGCTTGCGCCCACCAAAGTCACGTCACCCGAGCGCGCGTCGATCGTGACGTTCTTGCCCGAAAGCGTGCTCCCGACCGCCGTCGAGGAGTCCGTCGTCGACGACGACTGCGAACTGCTCGTTCCCAGCGTGGCCGAGAACGACGAGCCGTGATCGATGCTCTTAAGGCTGCTGAGGTCACCCGGGATCTTCTGCACCTGCTGCAGCGCCTCGATGCCGAGCAACGCAGCCAAACGCGGGTCTTGCACCTGACCCGCGTGTTGCAGGTCTTGATAGGCCGTCTGACCGGCGCTCAACGCACTGTTGTTGAACCCGAATGAGAAGCCGCTGAACGACTGCGAACTGGTGCTCGTCGACTGATTGGTGTCGTTCGCGGCTGTGATCGTGACGCTCGCACCGCCGACGCTCAAGTCACCGGCAGCCTTGAGCGACGAGGCCGTGATCGTCGTCGCCCCGTTGGCGTTGATCGTCAGGTCCCCGTTCAGACTGCCGATCGTCGAACCGACTTGCTGCACCCCGCTGTTGGTCGTCGAGTGCGAACTCGATGCGCTTCCGAACGAGAACCCAAGCCCGCCGCTGCTGCCGCCGCCCAAGGTCATCAACCCGCTCTGCGAACTGGTTTGGCTAAAGCTGCTGCTAAACGTGTTCTGCGCCGGAGCGATCGACAGATTCCCCTGCGCGAGAAGACTCACCGCATTGGTCCCGACGATGCTCGAACCGGTCACCGACAGGTTGCCGCTCGACTGAACCACGACGGAATCGCCTGAAAGCACCGAACCGACCGCCGTCGTCGACGACATGCTCGCATCGGTCGTCTTGCTGCTCGAAGACAGCAACCCGCCGCTCGAGACGCTCGTATGATAGCTGGCCGACTGGCTATCCGTCGCCGTGCCGATGTTCACGGTCGCGCCGCTCACGGTGAGCGACTTGCTCGCGTTGAGATCGGCCGCGATGAGATTCACATTTCCCGCGCCGAGCACGGTCATGCTGCCGCCGCTCGAAATCGTGCTCGTTAGGTTTGTGACTTTGTCCTGGTTGTACCACCCGACCGCGTCGCGCGATTCGGCAACGGCCGTGTTGACGGTGAGATCTTTTCCGGCCGTCATCTTGAGATCGCCCGCCGAGGCGACGTTCGCGCCCGTGATCGTGAGATCGTTGCCCGCCTGAAGCGTCAACGTGCCGCCGCTCGAAATGCCGGCGGTCGCGTGAATCGTCGAGGTGCTCACGTTGCCGATCCCGGGATCGACCACCGTGATGTTCTTCAGATCGTGCGTCGCCTGAAGAACCACGTTCCCGCCTCCGGCGATCGTGCCGCTGGCGTTGATCAGGTCGTTGCTGGCCGCGAGTACCATGTCGCCGCCCGAAACGATACTTCCGCTGTTCGTGATGTTGGTCGCATCGATCGACACCTGATTGCCGCCGACGATCGTGCCGGAGTTCTGCAGATCGCCGGTCTTTAGGTTGATGTCGCGCGCGGAGATCAGCGCTCCGCCTTGCTGCAGATCGTTTTGATCGACCTTCGCCAAGTAGACTTTCGGAACGAGGACCTGCTGGCCGTCAACGTTCTGCCACACCAGCCACACCATGTCGCTGGTCAAGTGCGCCATCTGATCGGCGGTCAGGCCGATGCCCACTTCCAAGCCGAACTGCTTGGCGAACACGGCGCCATTGTCGAGCAGCGCTTGGTACTCGTTTTGATTCGATGCATAGCCCGGCAAGAACTGACGCCCAGTCAGCTGCGTCACTTGCTGTTGCACTACTTGCTGTTCGTAGAATCCGTCGCCCAGGCGCTCACCGACAACGCTCGGATCGAGCTGCAATTGCTGCAACAGATAATTGCTCGAGAGGAAGTTCCCGAGGTTAGCAAAGTCGGGATTGGTCTCGACTAAGTAGGCTTGGCCGGGTGCCTTGTTCACTGAATACAGGCCGTTGCTCGGCACCTGAATCGAGAGGTTGAGCGGCTGCGGCTGAACCGCGGCGCTCGACGCAACCTTGATCCCGGTCACGGCAACCGGCAGAATGAGCGCCCCGACGAGAACACCCGCATGCCGGCCAGGGACGATAGTCGTGCGCGTGGTCAGCTCTGGGACGCCCGTAATCGGGGATGGCGTTGCGGCAGCCGCTACGCCGGACGTCGTGCCGGTCGCATTGCTCTGCGCGGCAACAGTCGTACCGATCAAGCGAACGCCGATGCCGGGCTTGACCGTGATCGGGGTCGCTCTCATGCCGTCATTCAGACGGGCGATAATCCCAGGGTCTGAAGGCGGCGGCGAAACCGACTGCGGGGCGCCGCCGGTGTTTACTGGTCCGGTGGGCGTGGGCCCGGCTCCGGTCGGAGCGGCGAACGGATTGAAGCTCGAGCCGTTGCTCGCGACAGAGTTCCCGCTTGCGTTTACGGTGAGATTGTCGATGCTGCCGACATTTCCCAAAATGCCGCCGTTGACCATGATGATCGCGTCGACCGAGCCGATCTTGGTCGGATTGGGAATGACGTCGTTCTGCGGGAACGGCGGGCTCGACGTCGAGCACGACCCGAAGATGCCGAGAAAACCGCAACGCGTCGTTCCTTGGAAGTTCCAGACGCCGTTGGTGAACGTCTCGACTCGGTCGAGTTCAAGAGCGCGATTGGTGAGGGTGACATTGCTCTGCTGCGTCGTGCCGGAACCGTTGGATGCGCCGGTCACGACGCCACCCAGAAAGAGCGATCCGCCCGCCGAGATCAATGAGTAGTTATTTTCAATGTGGCCGCCGGCGCTTGCGTTGCCCTCGAGGAACATGTTCCCGCCGGACTCGAGTTGGGCTTGCGGCGATTCGGCGACCACGACCGTCTGCGTGATCCTGTGATCGTACGTGAGCGAACCTTGGTTGTAACCGTTGGGCACGCCAATGCAGTTCCACGGCGCTGAACAATGCGCGCCGCTGCTGTCGTAGAATGCCTCGGTCTCCCCCGCTGTGAACGATTGCAGCACTTGCGTAGCGACCAGCGTCGTGCGTGCGTTAAAGATTCCGTCGGCTGAAATCGCGAGATCGTTTGACGCCTTGATCGTCGCCGACGCATTGTTGACGCTTTGTGCGTTGTCGATCAAGTTGCCGTTGGCATCGACCTTACCGTCTTTCGCAATGGCGATGTTGCCGAGGCTGAAGATGTTCGCGCTATCCTGATTGGTCAGGCTGTTCACGTAGAGGTTCGCGGTTCCGGCAGCGGCGATCACTGCGGGTGCGCCGGCGTTCACCAGCGTTCCCGCGTTGAGCGTGAGGTTGCCGCCCATAATGGTTGCGGTATTGTAGAGGGCGGAGCCGTTGGTGGTGAGCGTCACGCCCTCCAACGTTCCCAAGTTGTAGATCGTGCCCGCGTCGATGACGGTGTTTCCGGAGCGGATCTTCGCACCGGCCATATTGTCGAGCGCTCCGGAGTTGATCGTCAGGCCGCCTAGTGCTTCGAGATCGGATTGGTTCTCGAACATGCCCTGGTTGCCAAGATTGAACGTCATCGTGCCATTGGCATGGAACTGGTTGCCCGACAGATAGGTGAAGCTGCCCGGAAGATTGATCGTGAGGTCGGTTCTGGCGATGATCTTTCCGCCGGCCGTTGGCGCGGGATCGGGCGCGCCCGGCGGCGGCGTCGGCACAGAGCCGGTCACCATTCCGCTCGGCGGCGTGGGCGTCGGGTTCGGCGTGGACGGCGGAGGTGGAGGCAGTGTGCGCGGCGGGGGCGTCGGCGTAACGCCACCGCCGCCACAGGCGAAGGCGCAACGCGCAAATGGTATCGGCCCGCCGTGCGGAGTTCCGCCGCCACCGCCACCGCCACCGCAAGCCGGGCACGGTGGCGTGAACGTGGGCCTCGGAGTCGGCGCCTGCGTCGGCACGGGAGCCGGCGGCGCAGGCGTCGGAGTCGCCGGGGTTCCGCCGGTTGCGAACGTGTTGGTCGTGATGATGATGCTGTTTTGCGACTCGATATCGCCCGCGCTATTCAGCAAGCTGCTCAGGTTCAGCGTCATGTTTCCGACTGCATCGAAAACACCGTTGGTGTTGTCGAGCGTGGCTCCGCTCTCATTGAAATTGAGCGCGCCGCCTGCGAAGACGTTGCCGCCGTTGTTATTGAGCAACTGCGTGAGAAAGAAACCGAGGTCTCCGCCCGTGACGTGACCCTTCGCGTTGGACAGCGTCGCGCCGGAGATGGAGGTTGCCCCATTTCCGCCGAGCGTGCCGCCGTCGTTGATGATCGCCTGCGCTGCGATCGACGTCGCGCCCGTGCCGCTATTGCCGAGCAATCCGTTCTGCGTGTTGTCGAGCGTCCCGCCGGCCGTCACGTTGAGCGTGCCCTGGCTCTTGATGGAACCACCGGCATTGCCGAGCGCACCTCGCACCGCAAGATCCACGGCGGATCCGGCGCTGATCGTTCCTTTGGCATTGTTGAGCGCGCCGGTTGTGATCGCGATACCGCCGTTGCTCAGAATTTGACCGGTCGCACTGTTGTCGACGCTCTGCGCGGCGTTGATCGTGATCGTGCCGAGCGTGGCGGCGTTTTCGATGGTGCCGGGATTGAAGAGCGTCGGCGCGGTGAGCGTCAGCGCGCCATTCGCCCCGATCGTGCCCGCATTTGAAATACCTCCACCGGCTCCAATTGAGATATTTTGGCCGAACAGCTTGCCCGTGTTGCTAAACAAGCCACCGACGCCGAGTGCAACCGTTCCGTTTCCTTCAATGGTGCCATCGTTGGTGAAGGCGCCTCCGGCGTTGATCGACAGCGTGCCGCTTCCCGCATCGCGAATCGTGCCACCGGTGTTGATGAGCGAACCCGGCGCAAGCGTCAAGTCCGTCGCGTTCGTTTCGATGAGGCCGCCGGCATTATTCAGCGTGCCGCTGACCGCTAGTTGTTGCGCGCCGTTTCCGGTCTGGCGAATCGTGCCGGATGCGTTGTTGAGCGTGCCGGTTTGCAAGGCGAGCGCGCTCGAATCGATGGTGCCGCCGGTGCTATTGTCGATTGACGCCGCGTCAAACGCCAACCCGCCGATGGTCTGCAGCGTGCCGCCTTTGCTGTTGTCCAGAAGACCGG
Organism: Vulcanimicrobiota bacterium; assembly: GCA_027307235.1. Lineage (GTDB taxonomy): Bacteria > Vulcanimicrobiota > Vulcanimicrobiia > Vulcanimicrobiales > Vulcanimicrobiaceae > DAHUXH01. The sequence goes on from DAHUXH010000014.1 coordinate 9,236, forward strand.
CGATGTGCGCGGTGCCGATATTCGCGGCAAAGATCGTGCCGCCGGCATTCGCTAGGCTCGCTGCGGTGATCGCGAACGAACCATTGGTCTCAAGCGTTCCGCCCGCATTCTGCAGCGCACCCGGGGTCGTGATCGTGAACGTGCCGCTGCCGGCAGCCTTGATCGTGCCGTTGTTGTTGATCAACGTCGCGGGCGTGAGCGTCAGGTCGGTCGCATTGGTGGCGATCGTGCCGTTGGTGTTGTCGAGCGTCCCGCTCACGGCGAGCGTCGTGATGCCGTTGCCAAGCTGCGTGATAGAGCTGCCGTTCGTGTTCGACAGCGCACCTGCGGTAATGCTCAGGCCCTGGCCGACGATCGTGCCTTGTCCCGCGGCCGTCCCGCCGTTGATGATGGTGGCAGCGTTCAGGGTCACATCATTGGCAGCCGCGAGGATTCCACCGGTGTTGTCGAGCGACGTCCCCGCCGCAACCGCCAGATTCTGGCCGGAGGTGATCTTGCCGCTGTTGCGCACCGTTCCCGCGACGAGCGACACGTCACCGTTCGCACCGATGGTGTTGCTGTTCGCGAACGACGTTTGCGCGCTGATCGATACGCCGCTGTTCCCAACCGACTGAATCGAGCCGCTGTTGCTCCCGCTTCCCAGATTGAAAGCGAGCGCTCCGGCCGTTTGGATCAATCCCGCGTTGCCGAGCGTGCCCGCAGTCAGACTTGCGGCGCCCATCGTCTGGATCGTTCCGGCGTTCTGCAGCGCGCCACCGACCTGCAACGTGAGTGTACCCGTCCCGCCATGCCCAATCGTGCCGCCATTGGTGAGCGCGCCCGCGTTCATCGTCAGGTCGGTTCCGTTGCTCAAAATCTGTCCCGCGTTGTCGACGAGTCCGCTGAACGACAGTTGCGCCGCGCCGTTGCCGCCCTGCTCGATGATTCCGCCAACACCGTTGGAGAGCGTGCCGCCGCCAAGATTCAACAGCGCCGCGCCGATCGCACCGCCCGCGTTCTCGATCGAGAGACCGCGGATCGTGGCCGTGCCGCCGGATTGCAGCGAACCTCCGGCGTTATTCAAATCCCCGCTCGCAGAAGCGTTGAGATTTCCGGTCGCGGTGATCTTGCCGCTATTTTGCAGGGAGCCCGCCGCGATCGTCACCGTGCCGTTGCCGCCGATCGCGCCGGTGTTGTTCAGCGCACCGGCGATCTGTAGCGACAATCCGCCGTTCCCGAGCGAGAGCAGCTGGCCGCCGGCATTCACAGCGCTTGCGGCCGACACCGACAGCGCACCATCCGCCTGGAACAGGCCGTTGGTGTTGTCGAAGACCTGCGCACTCACCGTACCGTCTCCATGCGCGAAGAGCGTCCCGCCCTGCGTGTTGACGATGTTCGCACCGGAGAGCGACAACGTGCCGTTCGTTTCGATCGAACCGCCGCTGTTCTGCACATCGCCGGAACTTGCGATCGTGAACGTGCCGCTCCCAGCATGCGCGATCGTACCACCGGTGTTGATCAACGCCGATGGCGTCAACGTGAAATCCGAGGAGGCCGTCGAGATCAGCCCGTTGGTGTTGTCGAGAACGCCGCTGATCGCCAATTGCGTCGCGCCCGTGCCGCTCTGCACGATGCTTCCGTGCGCATTCGTCAACGCATTGGCTTGCAGATGAAGCAGCGCCCCCATGACCGAGCCGTTCGAATTGTCGATCGACGACGCGGCAAGCGCGGTCGTGCCGGCCGCGGCGAGCGCGCCGGCGACATTATTCAGCGTACCGGCGACGCCGAGTTGAAGGTTTCCGGCGGACGTGATCTTACCGGAGTTTGCCAGCGTTCCCGCTGCGATGGCGACGTCACCGTTACCGGCAATCGTTCCGCTGTTGCTCATGGCGCCGCTTACGCCGAGCGTCATGCCCGCGTTCGAGAGCGAGAATATCTGCCCACCATTGATCAAGGAGCTAGCGTTGAACGCTAACCCGCCGACGGTCTGCACCAGACCGCCTGTGTTGTCGAATGTTCCGGCGTCGGCAATCGTCCCTGACGCGCCCGCCGCGATCTGCCCACCGCTATTGTCAACGCTCGATGCCTGAAGGTTCAGCGCACCGCCGCTTGCGATGGTGCCCTTGGCATTCGTCAACGCACCGGTCGTCAGCGCGAAATTCAACCCATTGGTCGCGATCGTTCCACCGGTGTTGTCGAGCATTCCGCGCAGCGCAATCTGCGTTGCGCCGTTTCCGCTCTGTGTTATCTGGCCGCCCGCGTTGCGCAACGTGCCGCCCTGCACGTTCAGCAATGCTGCGCCGATCGCACCACCCGTGTTATCGAGTGACGTGGCCGTCAACATTGCCGCACCGCCGGCTTGCAGGAGACCGCCTGCGTTCGTGAGATCGCTTCCGCTTGCGACCTGCAAGTTGCCGACGGCCGTCACTTTCCCGCTGTTCTGAAGCGAACCCGCGGCAATCGACACGTTCCCATTACTGCCGATGGCACCGCTATTCGCAAGCGCGCCGTTGACCGCGAGCGTCATGCCGCCGCTTCCGAGCGCCATGAGGTTCCCGCCCAAGTTCTGAAGCGTTGCGGCAGTCACCGCGAGCGAGCTTCCGGCTTGCATCGTGCCGCCGTTGTTGTTGAAGGCACCCGTTGCGACCGTGGCGGCCGTAGCAGCCTGGATCGTGCCGTTCCCATTTTCGATGCCGGCAGTACGTATGTTCAGTGCGCCGTTGCCGGCAATCAGGCCGCCGGCGTTCTGCAAGACCGCGTTTGCGGTGTCGATGGTGAGCGTGCCGGTGCCCGACAGCGCGATCGATCCGCCGGCATTGATCAACTGACCCGGCGCCAAGGCAAGGTCGAGCGCGTTCGAAGCGATTTGCCCCTTCGTATTATCGAGGGTGCCGCTGACCACGAGTTGGCCATCATTCGTGCCGCTCTGCACGATCACACCGCCGGTGTTGGTCAACGTGCCGGTTTGAACGTTGAGCAGACCACCGAATAGCGCGCCACCTGAATTGTCAATCGCCGATGCATCCAGTTCCAGCGTGCCACCGGCGCTGATCTTCCCGCTATTGCGCACCGTGTCGGCCGCGATGCTGACCGCACCATTTCCACCGATCACACCATCGTTGGCAAGCGCGCCGAGCACCGACAGCGTCATCCCGTCACCGGAGAGCGACACCACCTGCCCGCCGCTGTTGTTCAGTCCCACCGCATTGAATACCAGCCCCCCCACGGTCTGCACCGTGCCTTGGCTGTTGTCGAATGCACCCAACGATGCGATCGCGCCCGAACCTCCGGCCGCTATCGTTCCCTGCGAATTATCAACACCCGACGCGAGCAACGCGAGCGTGCCGTTCGTCGTGATTATTCCGCCGCTGTTCGCAAGCAATGACACGGGCGTCGCGATCGTCAGCGTTCCCGTGCCCGCGTGCGCGATCGTGCCGCCGATATTGATCAGTGTTGTCGGCGTAAGAGCGAGGTCGCTCGCATTGCTTTGCAACTTCCCATTGGTGTTGTCCAACGTCCCGCTTACCGCGATGCTGCCGACCCCGGTGCCCAGTTGCGTGATTTGCCCGGAAACGTTGCTCAGGTCGCCCGCTTGCAGATTCAGCAGACCGGCGCCAAGCACACCTTGCGTGTTGTCCAACGACGATGCCAGCACGTTCAGCGTGCCGGGTGCCGCTATCGTTCCGCTGTTTTGCACCACATTGCCGATGATGGATACGTCGCCGTTGCTACCGATGGTACCGCTATTCGAGAGAACGCCGGTAGCCAGTGACAACCCGTCGCTGCCCAGCGAGAGCAGTTGACCGCTATTCTGCATCGCTCCCGATGTCAACGAAAGCGCGCCCGCCGCCTGAACCACGCCCGCCGTATTATCGAACAGCCCGCCGACCGTGATCGTCGTCGCACCGGCCGTCGTCAACTGACCACCGGCGTTCAACATATTCGCACCGGTCGCCGTCAGACTGCCCGCGTTGGTCGTCGCGCCGCGAAGGTTTAGATCGCCACTGCCTGCGTTGAGCGTCGCCGATCCGCCGACGCCGGTGTGCGAGCCTGAAAGATCGATGCCGGAGCCGGAGAGCGAGAGTGAGCCTGCAGCGAAGTTCTGACCGTTCGCTGCGATCGCGCCCGGCGCAGCTACCGTCAAATCACCGCTGCCCGCAAATGTTCCGTCGGGATTGATGCCGGCCGCGAACGTTCCTGACGATGTTACCGACGAGGCGGTCACACCGAGATTCGAACCTGCGGCGATCGTACCGGAGTTGGCAAGCTGACCCTGTGCGTTCAGCGTCATCCCATCGCGTGCGTAGAGCGTGCCGCTCACCTGCGCGGCTCCGGCTGCGTTCAGCGTCGCGCTTCCAGCCGAGGTGATTGCGCCGCTCACCGTCAAATCGCCGTTGGCAGACAGCGTCAACGGCCCTGACTGTGTCGCGATCGTTCCCGCGCTATTGACGCCAACGCCCGCATCCGTAGCCAACAGGTAGATGCGGCCCGCATACATTCCGCCGAGATTCGAAACGTCGATCGCATACACGACCGGAGCCCCCGAGCCGGTTCCACCGATGTTCTGCGCGCCATGCGTCGCATAGTCGATCTGGTTGCTGCCGGCAATCGCGTTGAGCGTTTGCGCCCAGACCGGACCCGACACCGAGATCGACTTTCCAAGCAAATTGAGCTGGTCGACGTTCGTCCCGTTCAAACCGCTGCCCGTGATATTCAGCTGGCCTCCCGTGACCGAAAACCCGCTCAGCGAACCCCCGGCACCAAAGATCGGCGTACCGGTCGTCAACGTCGCTTGCGAGGCATTGATGAACCCACACCCGTTGCACGTGATTCCAAACGGATTCGCGATCACGACGTCTGCCTTGCTGCCGGCGACCTCCATGTATCCAAGCAGCGCGCTCGGATTCGCCACCGTCACCTGCGCCAAAATCACTTTGGCCGGCACCAAGCCCAAGAACAGATTGCCGGGAATATAGCCGGCCAATTGCGTTCCCGTGATTTGCGGACTGTTGTTGAAGATCAGGCCGCCCGGGCCGACGTTGAAGCTCGTGAATTGATTGTTCGACACACCTGCCGCCGACGGAGCCGTGATCTGAACGAGCGCCGTGCCGTTGGGAGCTTGCTGAACCACCGGCTGATTCTTCCCGGCATGTGGATCAGAGACAACACCACCGCTGGTATCACCGGCGAATGCCGCAAGCGGCTGCACCGCAAATGCAAACAGCAACACCGACGCTGCCGACTTCCTGAATCGCTCGATCGTACGTTTCCCGGTCTTCATCGATCTTTTCGCGCTTTCTTCGTGATGTGGGTGCTTTATATCTGAACTTGAACGTCAACGCCGCCGGATGAATCGCCCGCCTGCGGACCCGGTGGCGCATGCAGCGGAACGCCGCTGAAAATATCGTAGGATATCCGCCCGCGATTGCCGCGCAGGCCAACCGCAAAGCCCGCAAGCGATGTGCCCGACAGGAACTGCGTATTCTGACCCCACACGGCACCGGTGTCCAAACCGAAATACACGGTCGTATTTTGATTGAGCGCCGACTCGATATCGTTGCGCCAAAAATACCCGCTCTCCGCGGCCAGCGAGGCAGACGGGCTGATACCGCGCACGGTGTACCGGTTGCCGATGGCAAACTGGTCATTGGGATACAACACGTCGCCCGTCATCTGACCGTGCAGGTGCGACTCCCAACGCAATCGTGTCCCACGCACCGGTAGTGACGACGAAATATCCGCTGTTTCGAGTGTATAAAAATTCGTCGGTGGATTGGCCAGGCTTTGAATGTCAGGCAGCGCGCCCAGAATCGGCAGCCCTAGCCGCAACCCGATCGACGTCTGAAGCGAACTGCGACCGTCGCCGGCGCTGCGCGACAATACCACCTCGCCGTAGGTCTCGTCACGCTGCTGCACGCCGATTTCTGTATCGTCGAGAAAGCTGCGTCCCGTCGAGTTGACGAGATTGACCGTCAGGTCGGTTTTGACTCGCTGCGTGCGATACAACATGCGCGTCGCTCCGAACGACGTTTGGTGCGTGACACCACTGAGGGTGTACGGCGAATTCAAACCCGAGATCGTCTGCGAGTAGTTGAAGCGGGTTGCACCGAATTGAAACGTCCAATACCCGTGTGGAATCGAGTAATACGCGCTGTCACCGAGCGTGTTTCCTCCGATCCCGCCTTGCACCGCGCTGTTCAGCGCGATGTTGAAGAGGTCGTTTGCATGAAACGGATTATCGAGCGCAGCGGTCAGCGACCCTTGAAGAGGACCGGTTTGGGCGCTTCCCGCGTCGTTGATGTCGGTCACAAAGCGCCACGGCTTGTTGTGCTTCACGTCCAACATGATGTTGGATTCGCCCGGGTGCGTATCGGGAGCGATCGCCATCTGCACGTCTTGACTCGGAACGCGCTTCATCTGCTCCAAGCCTTGCTCGAGGTCGCGAATGTTCAGTAATTTTCCCGGACGTGTCGGATACGCGTCCTGCCACGTCGTTTGCGAATGAGGTCTTGCAAAGGCGATCGCGTGAATCACGCCGGGCGTGATTTCATAGTGCAGATCACCGGAAGCGAGGTTCTGCTGCGGAACTCGCACGCGCGTGGTCACATAGCCGTGCGCGATCAAGTCGGCGGTCAACTCGGCACTGATGGCGTTGATCTCACTGACGCCGATGCACGTGCGGGCGTGACGATTCAGATCGCTCTGAAGAAACCCCAGTTCTTGCGGAATGCCGTCAGCGTGGAGGCGAGCGATCAGAAAGCACGGCGCTTGCGACGCAACGCGGGGAGCAGGCGTCGGCGCCACAGCGAGCGCAGCTGGTGGCGGGCTCGGCGAAGCGGCCGCTTCGTCAGCGGCACGCGCTCGAGCGCCCGTACTGCTAAGCGCAGCCAACGCCAATGCCATCACGGCTAGAGCTACGCGAATGATGCGCCCCACATGTCCCCCTCGGCTCACCCACAAGCGCACGGTTGGCGCTAACCGAGCAGCATAGCGGAGCAATGCTAACAGGGCCGGTGCCTAACCCACACCACCCTGGCGCGAGAACCCGCCGCCACCAAGGTTAGGGCGAAAGTACCATACAACTGCTCGCTCGTTCAATGGGGACCAGCCGCGACCGCCTCGCGGTTGCCCCCGGCAGCCTGATGACGCTACCTTATAAGCAACCGAAAACTTGGTCTCCTAACCACGGCGGTTCCGACTGTAAAGGTTTCGTATGCTGCCGGCAAGAGACAAAATTCGAACGGACGGCGTTCTTTGGAGGGATGATGAAACGATTGGTCGGTGGCCTTTGTCTTGCCGCGCTGGCGTTGGGCGTCGCGGCGGCTCCGTTGCGTGACGGGGTGACGATCGTCGATACCGGCTCGACGAACGCGCTCGGGTATACGATCAAGCTCTGGTCCGACGGAGCGGCGAGGGTGGGCGCGTCCAACAAGAGCGGCACGCTGGTCACGAGCACGCGACCGTTCTCGGTTCCTGGGGCGCTCGCCGTGCGGACGATCGCCGACGCGCGCGCGGCACGTGATGCCGGTGCGGCCGGTCATTCGTGCGTGAAAAGCGCGTCGTTCGGGACCGCCAAGTACGTGCGCTATCATGCATGGACCTCGGCCGACCTGACGTGTCCGCCGTTTGCGCCGGCGCTCGCCGCGCTCGCAACCGACGTGGCGCAGGTCGAGAAGCTCGCCGGCCTCGAGAAGCTGCCCAAGCGCATGATCCATCTGATGCCCAATGAACCCCGGCGCGTCCCCGACGATGGAGGGGCCTCGCCGAGTCCATCGCCAAACAGGTAGGCTATGCGTTTTCCGTGGTTTGCTCTTCCGGTCGCGCTCTGCGCGGCGATCCTCGTCGCCGGCGGCAGTGCGTCGGCCACGCTCGCGCGCCCCGTTGCGCTCGACACGCCGATTCCCGGCCTGCCCGCCGGCACCGGCGGCGGCGCACCGGTTCCGTACGTCGTCAACGCCAAGACGCATAAGGACACGCGCGTCGGCATCGACGGCGTTTGGGAAGTGGCGATCCAGCAGCCCGACAAGACCGTCTACACGCACTTCAAACTCAAGCAGCTTGCCAACGCGAGCACCGCGACGCTCACCGGCGTCTACATGGACAACAACGGAAAGATCTTCCCGGCGAGCGGGAAGGTTGAGGGCAAGAACGTCACGCTCACCGTCACGCTCAAAGACGGCACGGCGCTCGTCTTCGACGGTACGCTCGACGGCACGACCGACATGATCGGCATGCTGACGATGGGCGACAATCGCATCGCCTTCACCGCCGGCTACCGGCCGAAATACAATCCGCTCGACGACATCTCGCCCGGCCTCGGCGGCCTGGGCGGCGGCGGATTAGGCGCTCCCGGCGGCGGCGCCGGTGGCTACCCCCCGAAGTGAAGCGCTAGCGCGCGTTGGCAGTTTGCGCTAGGCGCTGTTCTACGTAGGGAACGAGACCGCCGGATGCGATGAGAGATTGCATGAACGGCGGGAACGCGGCGGCCTGGTATTGGGTGCCTTTTGTGAGATTGCGCACGACGCCGGTCGCGGGTTCGACTTCGATCTCGTCGCCGGTGGCGATCGCATCGACGGCTTCGGGACATTCGAAGATCGGCAGACCGATGTTGAGCGCGTTGCGATAGAAGATACGCGCGAAACTCTTGGCGATCACCGCCGACGTGCCCGATCCTTTGATCGCGATCGGCGCGACCTCGCGTGAAGAACCGCATCCGAAGTTGGTGTCCGCGACGATGATGTCGCCGGGTTTCATCTTCGTCGTGTAATCAGCGTCGAGCCCTTCCAGCGCGTGTTTGCCCAACTCGGCGGGATCGATGATGTTGCAATACTTCCCGGGGATGATCACGTCGGTGTCGACGTTCTTCCCGTACTTGTGCGCGTGCCCGCGAAGCGTTTTTTCCATGATTTAGACTCCCGCCAGTTCGAGTACGCGAGGATCGGTGATCTTGCCGGTGAGCGCGGATGCGGCGCACGTCGCCGGTGACGCGAGGTAGACTTCCGCTTTCGGTGAGCCCATGCGCCCGACGTAGTTGCGATTGGTCGTCGAGATGCAGCGCTCGCCGTCGCCGAGCGTGCCCATGTGACCGCCGAAGCACGCGCCGCAACCGGGAGTGTTCACCACGCATCCGGCGGCAGCCAGCTTCGTGAGCACGCCTTCTTGCGCGGCCTGCATCCAGACTTTTTGCGAACCCGGGTTGACGATCACGCGCAGGTTCGACGCGATCTTCTTCCCGTCGAGAATCTTCGCGGCGATACGCAGATCGTCGATGTACCCGTTGGTGCACGAACCGATGAAGACCTGATCGACGGCGATGTCATCGCGCGTGACCTGCGAGATCGGATGCACGTTATCGGGCGTGTGCGGGCACGCGACCTGCGGTTCGAGCGCGCCGACGTCGATCGCCATGACGCGTTCGTACACGGCGTCAGCGTCGGCTTTTTCAACGACGAACTCCCGGTCGGTGCGCTCCTTCACGAAGGCGATCGCTTTGGCGTCGGCGTGGAAGATGCCGTTCTTAGCACCGGCTTCGATCGCCATGTTCGCCATCGTGATGCGGCCGGTGATGGAAAGATCGTCGATCGTGCTGCCGTGATACTCGATGGCGCGGTACGTCGCGCCGTCGATGCCGAGCGTGCCGACCGTGCTAAGCATGAGGTCTTTGGCGTACACCATGTGTCCGAGAGACCCGCTGTAGACGATCTTGATCGATGCCGGAACCTTCAGCCAAACTTCGCCGAGCACGAAGGCGGCGGCGATGTCGGTCGAGCCCATTCCGGTCGCGAACGCGCCAAGCGCACCGTAGGTGCAGGTGTGGGAATCTCCGCCGACGATCAATTCGCCCGGCGCCACCAGACCTTCTTCGGGCAGCACCACGTGCTCGATGCCGCCGCGCCCAACGTCGAAGAAGTGCACGATCTTCTGCTCGGCCGCGAAATCTTTCATCAGCTTGGCGAGCTTGGCCGACTGGGCGTCCTTGGCCGGAACGAAGTGGTCTTCAACCAGTGCGATCTTGGTCGGATCGAAGACGCGGCTCGCGCCTTTGATCCCGCGCATCACGCCGATCGCCACGGCCGCCGAGAGTTCGTTGGCGAGGACGAGATCGACTTTCGCGTTGATGATCTGCCCCGGCTCGACGCGGTCCAGACCCGCGTGCCGAGCGAGAATTTTTTCGGTGAGCGTCATTCCCATAGAAGACGGTTTTTACCAAAGGCTGCTGCCGCTCCCGCAGCAAAACGTCATCAAGACCATGAACGACCACGCTTTCGGCTTTTCCACGCGCGCCATTCACGCCGGAACCCCGCCCGACGCCGCCTCCGGTTCGCGCGCCATGCCCATCTATCAGACGGCCGCCTACGTCTTCGAATCGAGCGAGCAGGCGGGTGAGCTGTATCAGCTCCGTTCGTACGGGCACATCTATTCGCGCATCTCCAACCCGACCGTCTCGGCATTCGAAGAGCGTATGGCGAGCCTCGAAGGCGGGCTCGGCGCGGTCGCGTTCGCGAGCGGTCACGCGGCGCAAATCTGTCTGTTTCTGTCGCTCGCGCAAGCCGGCGATCACATCGTCTGCTCGCAGAATCTCTACGCGGGCACGGTCACGCAACTCAACGTCACGCTGCGCCGCCTCGGCATCGAGACGACCTTCGTTCCGGTAAACGATCTCGATGCGATGCGCGCGGCGATTCGGCCGAACACCAAACTGCTCTTCGCGGAGACGATCGGCAATCCGGCGAGCGTCATCGCCGACATCGCCGAACTCGCGCGGATCGCGCACGATGGCGGCATTCCGCTCGCGATCGACAACACGTTCGCCTCGCCGTATCTGTGCCGCCCGATCGAACACGGCGCCGACATCGTGCTGCATTCGGCGACCAAGTTCATCTGCGGGCACGGCACGACGATGGGCGGCGTCGTCGTGGACTCCGGCCGCTTCGATTTCTCCTCACCGAAGTTTCCGCTGCTCTCCGAATCAAGCCCGGCCTATCACAAGAAAGTCTTCAGCGAAACCTTCGGTGAGTATGCGTTTCTCATGCGCTTGCGCTCCGAGGTCCTGCGCGACGTCGGCGCGCAGATGTCGCCGATGGACGCGTGGCTCATGCTGATGGGGCTTGAAACGCTGCCCGTGCGCATGAACGAACACGTGCGCGGCGCCGCTGCGATCGCACAGTTCTTGCGCGACCGACCTGAGGTCGCATGGGTTCGCTATCCGGGCTTCACCGATCATCCGCAGCACGCGCTCGCGCAACGCTATCTGCGGACCGGCGCGAGTTCCATCTTCACCTTCGGTATTCGCGGCGGACGTGACGCCGGTCGCCGCTTCATCGATGCGCTGCAGTTATGGAGCCATGTCGCCAACGTCGGTGACGCGAAGAGCCTGGTCATCCATCCGGCTTCGACGACGCACTCGCAACTCACCGACGAGGAGTTGCACAAGGCGGGTGTCGAGCCCGAGATGGTGCGGCTCTCGGTCGGCCTAGAAGACGTCGCCGATCTCACGTGGGACCTGGACAACGCGCTGCGCACGGCCGCAAGCACGGTGACGGCATGATCCTGCGCACGGTGGCCGAGCGTTTCGCGCTCCTGAATCGCAGCAAGACCGTCGCGATGGTCGGCGCGTCGAACAACCCGATGCGCCCGAGCTACACCGTCTTCTCCTATCTTCGCACGCAGGGCCGCTTCACGGTGGCACCGATCAATCCGACCATTGCGCAGATCGACGGCGTGAAAGCCTATCCGTCGCTCGCGGCCTACGCGGCCGAGCGCGGCGCACCCGACATTGTCGACGTCTTTCGCAAACCGAGCGAAGTGCTTGAACTCACCAAAGAAGCAATCGCGGCCGGCGCCAAGGCGATCTGGTTTCAGTACGGCGTCATCAACGACGAAGCGATTGCGCTGGCCGATGCGGCCGGACTTGCGGTGGTCGTCGATCGCTGCATCAAAGTGGAGAGCGCGCGGTTGGACGGCGGGCTCGCGGTCGGCGGCATGAACAGCGGGCTGATCACCAGCCGCCGCCATGTCTGATCTCGACGGCGAGATTCTTCGCGTCATCGAGCGCTGGCACACGCGCGGACAGTCACTCGACGAGCATGAGTTCGACGATCTGGCGTTGCGGGTCTTCGACTACCAACTGCGCCACAACCACCCGTATGCGCGCTTCTGCGCGAGCGCCGGCATCTCGCCGCAGCGCATGCCGTCGTCCTGGCGAGAGATACCGCCCGTTCCATCCTCAGCGTTCAAGGAAACGACGCTCGCGACCTTCGACGTGTCGCACGCCGCGCTCGCCTTCGTGACCAGCGGTACGACGCGCGGAACCGGCGGCCGTCACTACATGGAGACGCGCGCTCTATACGAAGCCGCGCTGCTCGCCGGCTTCGACCGCTTCATGCTCGCCGACCGCGCGCGCCTCCGCTACCTGAATCTGGTGCCCAATCCCCACGATCGTCCCGACTCCTCGCTCGGCTACATGATGGGCTGCGTCAGCGCGTCGCGCGGTGACGCACACACCGGCTGGTATCTGCGCGGCGACGACTTCTTCTTCGATGCGTTCGTTGCCGACGTGCATGCGGCGCTCGACGACGCGCAACCGGTATGCATCGCCGCGACCGCGTTCGCGCTCGTGCATCTGCTCGACGCGATGCGCGAACGCGATCTGCGCGTGGCGCTCCCGGCCGGGTCGCGCATCATGGAGACCGGCGGTTTCAAGGGCCGCGCGCGCATCGTCGATCGCGACACGCTCTACGCCGATCTCTCCGATCGCCTCGGCGTCGCTCCGGCGATGATCGTCGCCGAATACGGCATGACCGAACTCACGTCGCAATACTACGACGACGTCGCCGCCGGTCGCGTGAAGGTGTCGCCGCCGTGGCTGCGGCCGCGCGTCGTCGGCCTCGACGGCGCGGACGTTCCGCACGGCGTCGTCGGCGCGCTCGTTCACGTCGATTGCGCCAATCGCTCGTCGTGCGTCGCTATTTTGACCGAAGACCTCGGCGCGATCGTCGACGGCGGCGTGATACTGCTCGGGCGCGAGCAGGGCGCGGCGTTGCGCGGCTGTTCGCTTGACGCAGAGATGCTGCGCGCGCGTGCATAGGCTGCGCGCGCGCCAGATCGTGCGCGCGATCGCGGATGCGGCCACGCGCTGGCACGATGCGGATTTTCCACCGCGCGTGCGCGTTCTGGACGGCATCTGCGCGCGCACCGGCTACTCCGTGCCGGTCGTCGAGTACGCACTCGACGCGCTCTTCGGTTCGATCGGCGAAGCCGCGCTTGTCGAGACGATCGCGCGCGAACTCGGTACGCTCGACGTCCTCGACCGGCTCACGCCGCGCGGCGACGGCATGAGCGCGCAGGCGCTGCCGGTGGGCACCGCGTGCATCATCTCCAGCCGCACGACCATCGGCGTCGCGATCGTCCCGGCCGTCTTCGCGCTCTGCGCGAAGAACGCGGTCGTCGTCAAGGACCGCGAAGACGGCCTGGTGCGCGCGTTTTTCGACACGCTCGCGCAAGAACACGACGCATTCGCCGAAGCGGCAACCGCGCGTGTGTGGAGCGGCGCCAGCCAAGATCTCGGCGAGTACGACGCTATCGCTGCCTTCGGCAGCGATGACACCTTGCGCGAGATTCGCGCACAGACCTCAATTCACGCGCGCTTTATCGGCTTCGGTGCGAAGGCGAGCGCCGGGTACGTGACGCGCGAAGCGCTTGGAGACGAACGCACGCTGCGCGGCGTTCTCGAAGCTGCGGCGCGCAGCTTCGTGCTCTATGACACCGAGGGATGCCTCTCACCGCACGTGATGTTCGTCGAGCGATCCGCACACTGCCCTCCCGAGCGCGTCGCCGAGTTGCTCGCCGCCGCCACGGAACGCGCCGGCGTCGAATTTCCGCCGGGCAAGCGCGAAGCCTCGGTTGACGCCGCGTTACTGCAGGCGCGCTCGCTCGCGGCGTTTCGCGCAGCGAGCGGTCAGGGCCGGCTCTTCAGCGACGAGCGCGGCTCGTTCCTGATCGTGCTCGATCCGCCGCTGGACGAGCCGCCGCTCTTCCTTGTGCGCGCACTCGCCGTCTACGCGGTCGATTCCACCGCCGACGCGCGGCGGTATCTGCAGCACCACGGCGTCACGCTCGAAGCGCTCGCGGCGCCCAGCGCGCGCGCCGACGTGGTCGAACTCGCGAGCGCACTCGGCGCGTCGCGTGTCACGCCGTTTCACGGGATGCAGCGGCCCATGCTCGGGGGAAATCACGGCGGCCGCCCGCGCATCGTCGATTTCGTCCGCTGGATCACGGTCGAATTATGAGCGATCTTGAATCTCTCGCGGGTCCCATCCCCGGACCGCGCACCAAAGAATTGCTCGCCTCGTTGCGCGCGCACGAATCACGCAACGTCACCTACATGGCCGATGATTTTCCGGTCTTTTGGGATAGCGCGCATGGCGCTACCGTGGTCGACGTCGACGGCAACCGCTACATCGACTTGACGGCCGCGTTCGGCGTCGCCAACGCCGGGCATTCCAATGCGCAGGTCGTCTCCGCCGTCGCCGCTCAAGCCGCGCGCGTGATGCACGCGATGGGCGACATTCACCCCTCGCTCACCAAAGCGCAGCTCCTCGAACGGCTGCCCGAGATTCTTCCGCCGGGCCTCACCAAGACGTTCCTCACCTCGACCGGCGCCGAAGCCGTCGAGGCCGCGATGAAGACCGCGATGCTCGCCACCGGGCGTTCGTCGTTCATTGCGTTTCGCGGCGCATACCACGGACTCTCATTTGGAACGCTCGCCGTCGGCGGCATCGAGAAGTTCCGCACGCCGTTCGCACACGCGCTCGCACATCGCACGACCTTCGTCGACTATCCGCGCATCGGCGTTCACGGCAGCGCCGAGGCCGCGCTCACGCAGATCAGCGACGCGCTGCGCGGATCGCACGACGTTGCCGCAGTCATCATCGAGCCGATTCAAGGCCGCGGCGGCAACCACGTTCCGCCGCCCGGCTTTCTCGCCGCACTGCATCACCTGTGCGCGCAGCGCGGCGTGCTGCTCGTTCTCGATGAAATCTACACCGGGTATGGACGCACCGGTGCGTGGTTCGCGGCGCTCACCGAACAGGTGGTGCCGGACGTCATCTGCATCGGCAAGGCGATGGGCAATGGTTTTCCGATCGGCGCGACCGTCGCAAAACCGGAGATCATGGACGCCTGGCCGGTCTCACGCGGCGAAGCGCTGCACACCTCGACGTATCTCGGCAATCCGATGGCCTGCGCGGCGGCGCTTGCAACCATCGACGAGCATCAGCGCCTGCAACTCGCGCAACGTGCTCATCAACTTGGGCACACGCTCGCGCGCCGTTTGGATGCGCTCGGAACGCATGCGGTCGCGGGGCCGGCGCGCGGCCGCGGCTTGATGTGGGGGATCGAACTCGACAACGCGCAGGCGGCGGAGGCGGTCGTGAAGCGCGCGCTCGCGCGCGGGGTCATGGTGCTGCAAGCCGGTCTTGAAGGCGAGGTCATCGCATTGACGCCGCCGCTGGTGATCACCGAAGCGCAGCTCGTGCGCGCTCTCGACATTCTGGAAGAGGAAATTGCCCGTGTCTAATATCTATCGCGTCGGCATCGCCGGCGCCGGTTTCGGCGTGGCCGCCCATCTGCCGGCGCTGCTCGCGCATCCGCGTTTCGACGTGGTCGCGCTCGCCTCGCCGAACACGGCGGCGGCGATTGCGAAGGCGCGCGGCATCGCGCATGCGTTCACGTCGTGCGCGGCGATGATCGAGGGCGTCGATCTCGACGCGGTCGTGATCGCATCGCCGCCGTTCGCGCATCGTGACGACGTGCTGGCCGCGACCCGCGCGCGCAAGCACGTGATCTGCGAAAAACCGTTCGCGCTCAACCTCGCGCAGGCAAACGAGATGCTCGCGGCTGCACGCGAGGCCGGGATCGCCGCCGGTGTCGCGCACGAATTTCGCTTCGTGCCGCAGCGGGCGGCACTGCGGGAATTGATCGCCAACGGTCATCTCGCGCCGCTGCGCGAGATCGAAGTGACGCAGCTTGGGACCTCGTTGCGCGCCGGCGCGGCGCGCCCGCGCAGCTGGTGGTTCGAAAAGCGCTTGGGCGGCGGCGTGGCCGGTGCGCTCGTCTCGCACCTGATCGACACGGCGAATTGGCTTGCCGGGCGTTCGCCGGTTACCAGCATCGGTTTCTTGCGTACCGCCAACGCGCAACGGCGCGATGCGAACGGACCGTTCACGACCGATGTCGACGACGGCGCGTTCGCGCTGCTGAACTACGGCGAGGGGCTGGTGGCGCGCATCACCGCCGACGCCGCTACCGCAGTCGAATCAGTGACGCTCGCCGTACATGCCGAGAACCGCACGGCGGTCGCGTCCGGCTCGGACCTCGACGACATGCGCCTGTTCGCGGTCGACGCCGACGAAACGTCGGAACTCGATTGCAAGGAATCGCCGTACGCGAAGTTCGCGAGTATCGGCGGCAACGTTCCGCTGCTGATGGAACTCTACGACGAATGGGTCAAGGCGATCGAGCAGCAGCCGCATGCGCTTCCGACGTTCGAAAACGCGGTTGACACGCAGCGCGTGCTCGAAGCGATCGGCTACACTACGGCAGGCTGAACGACGATCCGGTCACGAGCGACACGTTGATGCCGGTCGCGCTCGCGCACGGCGCCGACGGCGTGCACGGCCCGGATGCACCGAACAGATCGCCCGCGTCGATCTTCCCGTCGCCGTTGGCGTCGTACCACACACCGATGCGATACGACGGCGCGCTCGCCGGAATATCCGCGATGCGGAAGCTTCCGTTCGCGTTGACGAGCATGCCGCCGGAGAACGTCACGTCGGCGATCTGCGGCGCCGCGTTGACCGCGCCGGAATTGGTGTACGCGAACGCAACGAGCTGTGTCGTGCTCGGCAGATACGACGGCGGTTTCGGATCGCGCGTGAGCGCGGCGAGTGCGCGATAGACGTTGAGCCGTCCGTGCCCTTGATTGGGATCGCTGAGGTTGTCGGCGGTCGATTCCAAGAGCGATGCGATCTGCGGCGGCGCCAGCGACGGATTCACCGAGAGCAGCAGCGCGGCGGCGCCGCTCACGTGCGGCGTCGCCTGCGACGTGCCCGCGATCAGCACGCGGCAGTCGGCCGGCGTCGTGCACGGCGGGTTTCCCGTCGTCGAGTAGACGTTGCCGATCCAGTGCAGGAAGTCGGAGTCGTTGTTGCTGCCCGGATCGCCGCCCGGCGCGACCAGGGCCAGATTCGGACCGGAGTTCGAATAGCTCGCGACGTACTCGGTCGCGCCGCTCGGATTTCCCGAATTGTTGTCGCGCAACGACGTTGCACCGACGGCGATCACGCCCGGATAGGCTGCCGGGAATTCGATGCCGGAGATACCCGACGCGCGATCGTTTCCGGCCGCCGCGACGACGGTGACGTTGTGCGCGAGCGCATACTCGACCGCCGCCTCTTCGGTCGGGTCGGGTGCCGCCGCGATCGTCAGCGACTCACCCAAGCTCAGGTTGATGACCTGCGCGCCTTGTGCGACCGCATCCAGAATCGCTTGCGCTTCATCGGCGGTGGTCGCGTTACCGGTGCTGTCGAAGATTTCAAAGATCTGCACGTCGACGTTCGGCGCGACACCGGCGTAACCGGCGTTCCCGATCGCGGCGGCAGCTATGCCCGCGACATTGGTTCCGTGACCGTCGTGATCTTGCACGGCCGCGCAACCGGTAATCGGAAGCGTCGCGCAGACCGTCTTGACGCCGCTCAGGTCTTGCTCGGCGTAGGTGACATGCGCGATCAAATCGGTCTGCACGTCGGTGTTGATCGCGGCGGTGTCGATGCCGGTGTCGATCACCGCGACCTTCACAGACGGCGATCCAAACGCGGGCGGGCTGTACGCCCATGCGTTGGGCATGCCGATTGCGAACATGTCCCACTGTTCGTCGGCGGTGAAATGCGGGTTGGACGGCAGGGGCGAGATCGGTGCCGTCGTCGCGGGACGTCGATACGCGACGCGATCGACCGAGACGACCCCGGGTTCGCGCGCGGCCGCCTGCATCGCACTCGCAAGCTGCGCGGCGCTCACGCGCACCACTTGCAACTGACGCGGAGCATCGGCGGGCGTCATCGTCTTGGCAAACAGCGCACCCGCATGCGCGACCGCAGCCGCTACGCGCAGGTTGGTCGTGCGCGCCGCGTCATAGGCAACGACGAAGACATCCGGAACGAACGCCTGCCCGTCGCGCGCAGGCGCGACCGGACGACGCACCAGCGCGGCATCAGCCGAAGCCTCCGCGCGACGCGCGTTCGCGGTCGATTGCACGGTTCCGGTCGAACCGGTGGTGTCGGCCACGCGATTGAAGAAGATCGTCGCCGGCGTTTGGCCGTTTTGTTGAAAACAGGTGAAGAAATCTTGGCCGCCCGCGCCGTTGAGCACCGTGATCTTGTGCAGCGCCGAACTGAAGATCAGCGCTTTCGTGAGCGGGGTTTGACCGGCGAACACGCTGTCGATTTCAACGGTGAGCCCCTGCGGATTGGAGTCGATCGTCACCGGCGCGGGCGCGGACGGAAGCGGCGATGGCACCACCGTGCCGGCCGTCGATGCGCCTTGAACGCACGCGCCCTGCGCGAGCGGCGTCAGCGGAATCGGCGTGAAGCTCGGTACCGGTGGACTCGACGACTTGCCCCCGCACGCGCAGAGAAGCAGCGCCGTCAGCATCACCGCCGAAGGCGCCGCGATTCTTCTTGCGTACATCACGGCACGGATGGATCGTTGATCGCTTTGGCGACGGCGCGGTACGCATCGACGCGACCGCAGCCTTCCTTGGGATCGCCGATGTCCACCGCGCTTGCGCACAGCATCTGCCCGATCTGCGCCGGCGTCAAAGTGGGATTGACGCCGCGCATGAGCGCGACGATACCGGCGACGTGCGGCGACGCTTGCGACGTTCCATTGATTTCGAGACGGCAATCGCCCACCGGCTCCGGCACCGTCGGCGTTGTCGCACCGCTCGGCGGGCTGCAATTGATGGTGCCGGGCGCCGCCGTCGTCGTCCAAATGTGTTCGATGTAATGCAGGGAGTCATTGTCGTTGCAACTCGAAGACGTGCAGTTTTGCGCGTCCCCTCCGGGCGCAACCACACCCCATGTCGTCGCATGCGTGACGTCGTAGTCGGAGTAGCTCGCCACGCTTTCGGTCGTCGTGCCGGGGTTGGTGAAATCGTTGATCGCCGATGCGCCGACCGGGATGACGCCGGGGTCGCCGCCCGGACAATCGAGTGAGTTCGTGCCGTCATTCCCCGCCGCCGCGACCACGACGATGTTGTTCGCCACCGCGTTGCTCACAGCGGATGCAACCGCCGGATCGTCCGGGCACGGACCGCCGAGCGAGAGATTGATCACGCTCACCTTCTGCGCGACGGCGTCGTTGATCGCCGCCGCGATGTCGGCCGTGGATGACTGACAGGCGGGTGAACTGGTTCCCGGCGGGCAGCCCGCGTCGGGGCCGCTGGTCGGCGGATCGGGAAAGACCTTGTACGGCAGGATCTTCGCGTTGTAGCCCGCGCCGACGAAGCCGATGCCGTTGTTCGTATCGGCGGCGGCGATGCCCGCGACGTCGGTTCCGTGGCCGTCGTTGTCGTGCATCGACTCGGTCGTGACTTCTTGTCCGAGCCCTTTGTCAAACACTTTCCCGGTTGAGAGCACCTTGTTCGCGAGATCCGGATGCGTGGGATCGACACCCGTGTCGATGACGCCGATCGTCATGCCGGTTCCGATCGCGCCCGCGTTCGCGACGCCAAGCGTGTTGTCGGCGGCAACCGCGTACGCCCACGCGTGCGAGAGGCAGATCAGATGCATGTCCCACTCGCCGCCGTCGCCGCTGTTTTGGAAAAACGGCGATGCCGGCGCGGGTTGTCCGGTCACGATCAAACCGTCGTAGAAATTGTCGTTGGGGAAATTCGCGGTGGTCGCCGAGGTTTTCGAACGATACATCGGGCGGCTCACCGAGACGACACCCGGCTGCGCCGAGAGCGCGGCGATCGCATTGCCTTCGGTGCCGGGCGCCACCGACAACACATGCGTCGTCAAACCTAAGCGATCGAAGGTCAGCGTGCTCGTGAGTTGACTGCCGACCGCGCGTTCTTGCACCGACATCGTCGAACGCTGCGTCATCGCAGCGGTGTGGTACGTCACCTCAATAGCGCCCGGAACGTAGGTCACGCCGCGCGCCGGCGGCGTGGCGCGATACCGCGGCAGGCCGCCATCCGGCTGCGTCACCGCGCTCATCGCCGCCTGCCGTGCGATGCTCTGCTGTTGGGTTGTCTGATTCACATTGCAGAACGCGCTCGCGACCGCCAGCGTGCGGCCCGTGGTGCCGATACTGTTGGTACCGCCCGCAGTCGCATTATTGCTCGGCAACGGCGTCGGCGTGGGCGCCGCGGTTGGCGGCGGCACGCTCGATCCCCCGCCTCCGCCGCCGCAGGCGGCGAGCAGCGCGGTGGCGAGCATCAGGGATGCCGTGCGGACGAGTGTCGATTGAAAGCTCATATTCGTACCTTCTCTACGATTGGTCGGTTCAAACGGTTCCCTGAGTGAGCCGTTGCCAGAGCCATCCGAGCGCGGCCACCGTCGCCCGCGCCTGAATTGCCGCACGATCCCCCCGGAACTGCGAATGGCGGGCGCTCGCGCCGGTCGCGTCGGCGAGCCCGAACCACACGAGCCCGACCGGCTTCTCCGGCGAGCCGCCCTCCGGCCCGGCGATCCCGGTCGTCGCGACCGCGTAGTCGGCGCCGAAACGCCGGCGCGCCCCGCTCGCCATCTCGAGCACAACGCTCTCGCTCACCGCACCCTCACGCGCGATCTTCGCCGCATCGACGCCGAGACTTGCGACCTTCACCGAATTCTCATAGGCGACCACGCCGCCGACGAAACTGCGCGACGCCCCCGGCACCGCCGTCAGCGCGGCCGCGATGCGTCCGCCGGTGCACGACTCGGCGACGACGATGCGCTCGTTGCGCTGCCGCAACAGCCCGAGAATCGCCGATTCCAGCGTGTCGCCGTCGTAGCCGAAGACGTGACCGTCCAAGCGCGACACGATCTTCTGTTCGAGCGGTTCGATCAGCGCGTGCGCCGCTTGGGCGCTGGCGGCCTTCGCCATGAGTTTCACGTCGCACCGGTACTCGTGCGCCAGCACGGCGATCTTCGGGTTCTCCATCGAAGCGAACAGATCGCCGATGCGGTGATCGATCTCCGACTCCGCGATTGCGACGGTGTGAATCACGCGCGTGAAAATCGCCTCACGCAGATTCCAGCGTGCTTGAAGCCAGGGCACGAGCTGTTCGGTCAGCATCGGTTTCATCTCGCGCGGAACGCCCGGCATGCACGCCACGAATTTCCCCTCGGCGCCGAACGCGATGAACCCGGGCGCCGTGCCGTTACGATTTTCGAGCACGATCGCGCCGCGCGGAATCTGCGCCTGCTTACGATTGTTTTCGCGCATCTCGCGCCGCATCGACGCGAAGAGCCGTTCCATCGCGAGCAGCGCCGGTTCGTGCATCTCGGTGTCACAACCGAGAGCATCGCAGACTGCTTCCTTGGTGAGGTCGTCGACGGTGGGGCCGAGACCACCGGTGGTGACGACGCCATCTGCGCGGGCGAGCGCTTCGCGCAGCGCATCGGCGATGCGCGCACGGTTGTCACCGACGGTCTGCGTCCGGTAGACGTCGATGCCCGCGTTCGCAAGCTGTGCTGCGATGAAGACCGCGTTGGTGTCGACGAGTTGCCCGAGCAACAGCTCGGTTCCGACCGAGATCAGCTCAACGTTCGGCATCGAACCAGCGCGGATACGTGAACCGCACCTCGGCCGAGAATCCCTCCGCCGCCTCGATCATCGCCGTACGGCGAATCTCCGATTCCTCCGCGGACGGATGCTCGCGTTTGGTCTGCGCGCGCATCTGCGCCAACCGCTCGACGAAGCGTGCGAAGGTCGCATCCATCGCCGCTTGCAACCCTTCTTTGAGCCGTTTGCCGACGCGCGGCGCAAGACCGGTGGTCGAGATGGCGATGCGCACCGGGCCGGCCTTGGCGATCGCCGCCATCGCGACGAATCCGAACGCCGGTTGATCGATGCAGCACAGCAGAAAGCCGTGCACGTCGGCGAGCGCGCGCAGACGCGACGACAGCGCGGCGTCCTGCGGAGTCGAGATCACGAAGAAGGCGCCGGTCACGTCGTCGTCGCGCAGCGACGCGACGTCCTGCACCCACAGCACATTCGCGCCCGCTTCGCGCAACGCGGCGTCTTTCTCGATCGCTTCGCGATCGCCGACGGGACCGATGACGACGCACCGGCGTCCCTGGAGATTCAGACTCACCGGAAAGAACGGCGTGTAGGACATCTCAGTAGTCGACCGGACGCAGATAAAACTCGTTGATGGCGGTGTTGGTGAGCATCGCCGTCGTCGGCAGATGCCGCTTCCAATGCGTGCCTTCCACACGCCGCCGAACGAGCTGCACGTCGGCCGCTGCAAAGCCGTGCGCGACCAGTTGGTCGTCACTGTAGCCGAGCAGCAGCTGCGCGAGAATCGCGTCGGCGCGCGCGTACGTGATGCCCAGATCGGCTTCGTCAGTTTGGCGAGCTTCCAGATCGGCGCTCGGCGCTTTCTCGATCAGCGCGGGCGGTACGCCCAGATAGCGCGCCAGCTCCCACACTTGCGTCTTGAAGAGATCGCCGAGCGGGTTGACCGGCGGTGCGTCGTCGGCGTGCCAGGTGAAGTATCCGAACAATCGCTCGGTCTTGTTCCCGGTGCCGATCGGCAGTGCGTCGAGTTTGGCCGATTGATCGAAGAGCACGATCATGCGCGTGCGCGCCATGACGTTGCCGCGCCGGCGCGCGTCGGCGTCCGGCTCGTTCTGCAGATAGCCGTCCACCGCGGCCGTGATGTCGAGGGTGCGCTCGTGGATGCCGAGCGCTTCGACGACCAAGGCCGCGTCGGCGAGACTGGCCGGGCTTGACGTACGATACGGCAAGCGAAACGCGAAGACGTTGTGCGCCCCGAGCGCGCGTGCGCACAAGTATGCCGTCACCGCCGAGTCGACGCCGCCCGAAAGACCGATCACCGCGCGTGCGATCCCGCGCCGTCCGAGAAGTTCGTCGCGTAAGAATGTTTCGAGCCAGCGTGCCGCAAGCGGCGCATTGATGCGCGGCGGGTGCAGCGCGGTGCGCGGTGCTTCAACGATCGGAAGCATCACGCCGGCCGCGTGGAAGCGGCAACTCCTCGTCGAGCAGCAGATCGGGCAGCACGGCGCGCAGATCGCCGAGCAGCGGAAGATTCGCGCGCGCGAGATCGATCTCGCGCGGATCGAGCGCCGCGCGCACGATGCAGGCTTCGTCGGGCGGCGCGGCGACCACCGTGTTGCCGCGCGGATCGACGATGCGCGACGTCCCGCTCATGCCTTTCCCGCCTTCAAAACCGGTCAGACCCGCATATACGACGTAGACGCCGTGTTCCGCCGCGATGTTTTCGAGAATCTCGCGCCAGCGCACGATGCTCTCCAACTCGTCGCCGCCCTCGATGCCGCGCCCCGGCGCGGCGCTCGGCACGAGCAGCACGCGCGCGCCCTTGAGCGCCGCGATCGTCGGCACGATCGCATGCCAAATGTCTTCGCAGATCAGCATCGCGGTCGCCCCCAGGGACGAGGCGAAGACGCCCATGCGGTGGCCGCGTGAGAGAAAGCGTTCTTCGTCGAAGACGCCGTACGTCGGCAAGAACAGCTTGCGATGCAGGTGCAGCACCTGCGCCCGGTCGCTCTCGACGCGCACGTACGCGGCGCTGTTGTAGTACGTGCCGCCGTCGTTTTCGAAGAAACCGCAGGCGATCTCGACCGGTCGAGTCGCGCCGGCTTCACGCCACATGCGCGCCAGATCGTCGGCGAAGTGCTGCACGGGCAACGCGAGATCGTAGACCGCGCCTTCGAGAAAGTAGCCGGTCAGCGCGGCTTCGGGCAGCACGATCACGTCAGCGGCGCCGTCGTCCATGACGAGCGCAAACGCATCGCGCAGGTCGTTCAGATTCTCGCTGTAGCGTCCCTTGCGCGGCTTCGTCTGCACGATCGCGACGCGCACGGGGCCGCCGATGCCGTTACCCGACACCGGCCCAACTCGCCCGCGCTTGCGCGGCAGCCGCGTCGAGCTTCGCCGCGCAGTCCTCGGCCGGATACGTCCAGATCTCCGCGAGCGTCGGATGCAGATGCGGAATACGCATGAACTCGTGCACCGTGGCGCGGTAGTTCATCGCCACGATGACTTCGTGAATCAGTTCGGCCGCCTGCGGGCCGATGATCGACGCGCCGATGATGCGGCCGTCGGGCGCGGATGCCAGCATCTTCACGAACCCTTTGGTCTTGTTCAAGCATTCGGCTTTGCCGTGCTCGGCAAAGTCGTACGTGCCCGCGACGTAGGGGATGCCGTTGTTCTGCAACGCGCGCTCGGTCTCACCGACCACCGCGATCTGCGGGTCGGTGAAGATGGTATGCGTCTTCACCAAGTCGTAGACCGCGCGCTCGTCACCGCCGCCGATCGCGTTGCGCGCGGCAATCTCGCCCTGGTAGATCGCTACGTGCACGAGTTGGTAGAGACCGGTGACGTCGCCGACCGCGAAGATGTTCGGGTTGGACGTGCGCAGCGTGTCGTCGACCTCGATGCCCTTGATCGCATGATAGGCGACACCGGCCTTCTCGAAATCGAAACCCTCCACGTTCGGCACGCGCCCGAGCGCGTAGAAAATCTCGTCGGCTTCGATCGCTCCCTCGACGCCATCGACGACGACGTAGACGAATTTCTTGCCGTCGCGCCTTTCCACGCGCAACAGACGGGCGCCGGTCACGACGTCGATGCCGTCCTCGCGAAAGTACTGCGTGAGCGCGTGCCCGATGTCGTGATCTTCACCCGAGAGCAAATGGTCGGCGCGAATCACCATCGTCGTCTTCGCGCCCATGCGCGCCAGATGCTGACCGAGTTCGCATCCCACATACCCGCCGCCGAGCACGACCACCGACTTCGGCGTGTGCGCCAGTTCGAGCACCTCGTCGCTCGTGAGATAGCCGGCTTGCGCGAGTCCCGGAATCGCCGGCGGCGCGACGATGCTCCCGGTGTTGATGATGAACTTCGGCGCGGTGATCACGTCCTCACCGGCCTGCAATCGCGTCGGCGAAAGAAAGCGCGCCTCGCCACGGTACAGCGGAAAGCGCGAGATGCCATCGATGCGGTAGTCGGCGAACTCTTTGACCAGCGCGCGCTTGCGTTCGAGCACGTACGGCTCGTCGATGCGGATGCTGCCGACGTGCACGCCGAGACCTTTGGCCTCGCGCGCATCGGCCAGCGCGTCGCTGGTCGCCAGCAGCGCTTTGCTCGGCATGCAGCCGCGCAGAATGCACAATCCGCCGAGGGGGCCTTTGTCTACCAATGCGACGTTCGCGCCGAGGTCGCGCGCGGTGCGCGCGGCCGCGAAGCCGCCCGAACCGGCTCCGACGACGATCAGATCGTATGCCGGTTCGCTCATGACGTCAGCGCACGGCGCGAGGCCGCGCGGTCAAACGATGCGTCGATTCCACGAACCGCACCGTGCCGGTGGCCTGCACGATGATCGAATGCGTGCGCGCATGGTTGCCGAAGAACCGGACGCCGCGCAACAAATCGCCGTCGGTGATGCCGGTCGCGCAAAACACAACCTCGTTGCTCTTGACGAGATCGTCGATCATCAGCACGCGATCGAGATCACCGAAACCCATCGCCTGCGCGCGCGCCGCTTCTTCCGCGTTGCGCGGCTTGAGGCGTCCCATGAAGTTGCCGCCCAGACACTTGATCGCGGCGGCAGCGAGCACGCCTTCGGGCGCGCCGCCGATGCCCATTGCGACGTGAACGCCGGTCGATTCAATCGTCGTCGCGATACAGGCATCGACGTCGCCGTCGGAGATCAGCTTGATGCGCGCACCGGCACTGCGAACGGCGGCGATCAAATCGGCGTGACGCGGACGGTCCAAGATGACGACACACACGTCGTTGATCGGCTTTTCGAGGGCGTTCGCGACCGCTTCCAGATTCTCGCGCACCGGTGCGTCGATGTGCACGTACGGCGCGGCCTTGGGTCCGACCGCGAGTTTCTGCATGTACGAATCGGGCGCGTGCAGCAGACCGCCGCGCTCGGCGATCGCCATGACCGCGATCGAGTTGGGCAATCCGTTGGCGACGAGATTCGTGCCTTCGACCGGATCGACGGCGATGTCCACCGCCCGACCGCCCGCGCCGAGTTCTTCACCGATGAACAGCATGGGCGCTTCGTCGCGCTCGCCCTCGCCGATGACGATACGGCCCGATATCTCCATCTGGCCGAGCGCTTCGCGCATCTGCTCGACGGCCGAACCGTCGGCGGCGTCGCGCTCGCCGCGACCCATCCAGCGTGAGGCGGCAAGTGCGGCGCTCTCGGTCACTGTCACAAAATCGAGAGAACGTACCATCAGGCGCCAGCTACAAGGGAAGGCCAACGATTCCTTTAAGATGGTGGCCGTGTTCGCCCATACCCACGACGCGTCGAGCGTGCGCGTGCGCTTTGACTTTTCCGACTATCGCGCGGCCGGAAACGCGCCGCTTGCGGTCGTCGCGTTCGCCGGGCTGACCTTGGGCTTTTTCGGCTGGTTCGCCGCCATCGTCCCACGCCACGATCTGCTGCTCTCGAACCTCGCGCTCCCGCTCGGCGTGCTCGGCGGCATCGCGATCGCCCTGCAAGCATGGCGGCTCTACGCGCGCTACTTCTGCCGCCGCACCGGCATCACATTGGCGCGCTCGTTACGCTACGACGCGCTGACCTGGGCGCCGTTCGCCCTGCTGTGGCTGACGTTCTTTTTGCCGGCGCAACTGACACACGGCGCACGCTTGCTCGCGATCGGCGCCGGACTGTTTTGCGTCGGCAAGCTGTTCTTCGCCGCGCGCTTCAATCAAACGGTGCGCGAGGTGACGATCGACTTCGTGAGCACGCGATTGGCGATCATCGTCATCGCCGAACTCGCCGCCGTCATCATCGGGCAGCGCGCCGGACAGCATGTCGAAGAATCGCGTCATCTCTTGCTCGCGGTGTGGGGGCGTTGGGACGCGGTGCACTACATCGACATCGCCGCGCAAGGCTACCAAGGAACGGACATGGCGTTCTTCCCGCTCTACCCGATGCTCGTCGCGGCGGTGGGAAGCGTGCTCGGCAGCCATCTTATCGCCGGATTGTTGATCTCCAACGCCTCGTTCTTCTTCGGCTTGCTCTTCTTGTACAAGCTGCTCGAACACGAAGACGACCGGACGGTAGCGCGCCGCGCGATCTTCTACGTTTCGATCTTTCCGACGGCGGTCTTCTTCTCAGCGGTGTACACCGAGTCGCTGTTCTTCATGCTCACGGTCGCGTCGTTCTACTATCTGCGCGAGCGCAAATGGCCGCTCGCGGCGATGCTCGGCTTCTTCGCGGCGATGACGCGCGTCGAAGGCGTGCTGCTCGCGGTGCCGTTTCTCATCGAATGGTGGGGTGCCAACCGAACGCGTGAGCGCGCGGAGGTTCGTACACTGTGGTATGGCGCGCTGATCCCGCTCGGTTTGGCGTGCTATATGGCCTACCTCTGGGTGCTGCGCGGTGACCCGCTGTACTTCTCGCACGTGCAGATCCATTGGAACCGCCATCTGGCGATGCCGTGGACGAGCATCATCAACGCGCTCGGGCAGATCTTCACCTCGACCTCGGCGCAGACGGTCGCCAACCAATCGCTCGAAGTCGCGTTCACGGTGCTGATGATCGCCGTGCTGCTGCTCGGCTGGAAGCGCCTGCGGCCGTCATACGTCGCCTATATGGCCCTCTCGATTTTGATTCCGATGTCGACGTCGAGCCTGATGTCGATGCCGCGCTTCGCGCTTGTCCTCTTCCCGATGTTCGTGATCCTCGCACGCTGGGGTGAACGTCCGTGGATCAACAACATTGTGGTCGCGCTCTCACTTCCGCTCTTAGGATTATTCACCGTGCTCTTTGCCGACTGGTATTGGGTTGCCTGACGTGCTCTCGTCCATCGCTCAACGCCGCGGCGTGCGGCAATTCGTGAAATTCGGCATCGTCGGTGCCTCCGGCCTGATCGTCAATTTCATCATCGCGCACGCCCTCGAACGGAGCACCTCGTTCTCCGGCTTCGTCGATTTCGCGATCGGCTTCATGGCGGGCGGCGTGTCGAACTACGGGCTCAACCGCGTGTGGACGTTTCGCTCGCAGCGCAATCCCGCGATCGAGGGCGCGCAGTTCCTGGTCGTCTCGCTGGTCGCGCTGGTCTTCGGCAAGGTGGTCTTCACGCTGGCCGATCACTACCGGTTTCATCACTTCACGACGACATGGCTTGCGGCCACGCTCGCAGGCGTTTTCGTCAACTTCTTCATGAATAAATATTGGACGTTCAAGCACCTGAACTGACGCTCTTCGGCCGCCGCGTTTCGTGGTGGCCGATCGGCCTGCTGATTATCGTGCTTGTCGCTGCCGCTCTGCGGCTCGCGCACGTCACCGCGCCCATACTCGACCATCCGGCCTGGCGGCAGGGCGACACCGCGAGCATTGCGCGCAACTTCGCGCTCTTGCGCTACAACATTCTGTATCCGCAGACGATGTACAACGGCCCGCCGCCCAACTACGTCGAGCTGGAGTTGCAGTTGGTGCCGTTCCTCGCCGCGACGCTCTACAAGATCGTCGGCGTCCACGCGGTCATCGGCCGTTTGATTACGATTGCGTTCAGCACCGCCACCGTTGCGGTCGTCGGCATCTTCGCGCGCTGGATGTTTCGCTCGTGGATCGCCGGCCTGTTCGCCGCGATCTTCTACGCGATCGCTCCGGGAAGCATCTACTACGGCCGCACGTTCACGCCGGATGCGACGATGGTCTTCTTCCTCACCGCCGCGCTCTACGTGAGCGCGCGTTTCTTGGTTGAAGACGAAGCACTCTCGCCGCGCAATCTCGCGCGCGCGACCGGGTTGTTGACGCTCGCCTATCTCACCAAGCCGGTGGCGCTGGTCGCGTTCCTGCCGGTCGCGGCGCTGGCATTCGAACGCTGGCGCGCGGGCCGGACCGTGCGAGCGAGCGCGATCGCGGTGCTGCTCGCCGTGCCGCTCTTCGTGCTGTGGTCGTACGACCGGGCAGTTGCGGCACATGCGGAATGGCATTGGGCCAGCGGCATCACGACGCTGCACGTGCTTCCCGCGTTGCGCGACGCATTCACGTCGCCGCACGCTTTCATCGCGAAGGCGCAAGCATGTGCCGGCGCCCTCGGTATGCTGTGGCACACCATGCTCGGCCCGGCCATCACTCTGCTCGCCATCGCCGGATTCGCGCTGCTGCCGTGGTCGAACGCGCGATCGAAGACGCTGCTATGGACATGGCTTGCCGGCGGACTGCTCTACACGTATGCGGTCGTGACCGTCGAACGCGTCGACTACTATCTCTTTCTGATGGTGCCGCTGGCCGCGCTGGTCGCGGGCCTCCTGTTCGCGAGCGCCGTGCGCGCGATCGAGACGCAGCACCTGCCCGCGCCGCCGCGCACCGCGCTCTACGCAGTCATCGGCATCGCGTTGCTCGCGATGCTGCTGCAGAGCCGCTCGATCGCGGCACCGTACTACCGCTACGAGCCGTCCGTTCTCGAAAACGCGCGCATGCTCGACCGGCGGCTTCCGCGTAACGCGATCGTGGTCATCGGCCATTACGGCCCCGACGTGCAGTACTTCGTCAACCGTTTCGGCTGGGAAGAAGACCCGCTGCTGTGGACGCCGTTCGACGAACAGAGCGCGATCCGCAAGGGCGCCCGCTTCTTCATCTCCATCGAAGACAACCGCTTGCGCCGCAACCTCGAACTGTGCGCGTGGATGCAGCGCTTTCCCGTGATCGACGCCGGAACGACGTGGACGGTGTACGATACAGACCCTTCGCTCGTCGCGCCTGACGCCGAACGGTGGTGGCAGCAGTTTCGCAGCGCCGGCCGCTCCGGTCGCGGCCGCGCCTTTCTCGACGCGCACGACATGTGCAAGGAACACGATCATGCAACCACTCGAGCTTGACGGCGTCTGGATGTGGTCGTCCTGGCAAGACGACCGCGCGATGGCGTTCAATAGTTATTTCATCGCTCGTGAGGACGGGAACATCGCCGTCGATCCGTTGCCGCCGTCTCCCGCGACGCTGGCGGAGATGGAACGCCTGGGCGGCGTGCGCACGATCGTCTTGACCAACCGCGATCATCGTCGCGACGCCGCGGCCTTTCG
The DNA here is from genome assembly GCA_027307235.1 of Vulcanimicrobiota bacterium. Classification (GTDB taxonomy): domain Bacteria; phylum Vulcanimicrobiota; class Vulcanimicrobiia; order Vulcanimicrobiales; family Vulcanimicrobiaceae; genus DAHUXH01. The sequence goes on from DAHUXH010000014.1 coordinate 39,518, forward strand.
CGAGCGCTTCGGTGCGCAGGTGATCGCTTCGGCACGCGAAGCCGGCCTCTTCGACGTGCCGATCGACGCGACGGTACGCGATGGCGAGGAGGTCTTCCCCGGCGCTATCGCCGTTGCGATCGAACACGGCAAGACGCCCGGTGAAATCGCGATCTATCTTCCGCGCAGCGAGACCGCGATCGTCGGCGATGCGATCATCGGCTCCCCGGCCGGAAGCCTGTCGTTTCTCGCCGACGAGAAGATCGGCGATCCGGTCGCGCTCGCGCTCTCGCTGCGGCGTCTGTGGGCGCGGCGGCTGCGCGCGCTGTTGCTCTGCGATGGCCAGCCGCTCTTTTGCGGTGCCGACGATGCGCTCGCGACGCTGCTCGAAACGCACGGCGGTCCCGCCGTCAATCGTATCAACATCGACGATGCCGTGCTCATGGCCGATCGCGATCACGCCCACTACGTGAGTCACAACCGTGAAATCGGACTGCTCATCGGCGCACGCAAACTTGGATATCAGGTGACGGAACTGCCGCCGGGCGCCACCTACTGTCCGCTGCACGCGCATGCCAAGGAAGAAGAGATGTTCTTCGTTCTTTCCGGCGAGCCGACGATTCGCACGACACGCGGCTCGCTGCGCGCTCGGCCGGGCGATGTCATCGCCTTCCCGACGGGCGATCGCGGCGCCCACCACGTGCTCAATGAAACCGGCGCCGTCTGCCGCCTGCTGCTCTTAGGCATGCACTGCCATGACGAAGTTGCGTACTACCCCGACTCAAACAAACTGCTGATTCGCGACCGCAAGCTGATGCTGCGCGCCGAGCCGAACCTCGACTACTTCGACGGCGAAGAGTAACTCCGCGCGCGACCGTCTACGGCAGCGGGAGCAGGGAGCCCGCGGTGGACGTGCCTTCCGAGGTGCCGGGTTCGCGCGGCGCACCGGATTCGACGAGCTGGCGGTAGGCGATCAATCGATTGGTGTTGCGGGCAAGATCGAGTTGCAGGTCATACGATTTCTTGATCGCGTCGGTGAGGTCGTCGGAGTTGTAGGTGTAGGAAAAACGCTGGATCGCGGTGAGGAGCGCGCGGTTTGAGACGTCGAGCTGCTGGTATGCGCGCGCGATCGTCACTCCGGCTTCACGGTAGGTCGGATAGTTGGAGACCACGATCTCGCGTTTGAGGCGCGCTTCTTCGATCGTCGCGCGCAAGCCCTGAAGCCGGACGCTGGCGGGATCGTATTTCGCGGCCTCGTTCAAAGCCGAGAGCGCATCGTCAAACTGACCCTTCGTGTAGTCGAGCTGCGCCAACTCCGCTGAAGCGTCGACGTAGCCGGCGCGAGCGCGTTGATCGGCGGGATCGACCCGCAAGGCAAGCCGGTAGGACAACTCGGCGTCTTGAACGTTTCCGCGCGCGAGCGCCACCTCGCCCTGATGCACGCGTGTGTCGACGATCCATCGTTCGATCGGGCCGGCGCAGCCGGTGGATGCGAGCACCGAGCACGCAGCGACGATCAGGGAGAGCCGTTTAACCATGGACATGATTGAAGAATCGTGCAACCTCTTCGATGACGACGGCGGCCGGATAGAAGATCACCTGCGAGAGAAGCGTTCCCACAATCGCCGTCAACGACAGATAGAACACCATCGCCCGGACTTCCTCGATGGTGCGCCGCCCGTGAATGGCTTGATCGGAGATCATCGAGGACGACGGATCGACGAACAGGGTGAACGCGATCGTGCCGATCCCGTTGATGATGCCGGAGAGCCCGAGCGCCGTGCGGGCGGCGTCCACGTCGAGCACGGAGGCGTAGTACGAGGCCTGCACGCCGATCGCGTAGACGCCGGTGACCACCACGTTGAAGACCAGCATGCGCATCGGCAGCGAGCGCCAGTCGAACTCGAGCAGACGCCGCATGGACGGCATACGCTGCGCCTTCACGACCTGGGCGATCACCGCCGGATCGAACAAGCGCACCGCGGAATGCGGAACCGAGCCGCGCTGCTCGAACGATGAGATCCCGCGCCGGAAGAGATAGGTGAACATCGGCAAGAAGATCGAGAAGACGATCATGCCGAGGGTTCCCGCGAGAATGATCAGGCGAAGCTGAAGATCGAAATTGTGCTGAAACTGCGCGACACCGGCCGCGTCATTCGCGTGCTGCAAGACGCCGACCGCGTGTCCCGCTCCATCTGAGAGCGGCCCGACCATGACGACGGAGAACAAGTTCGCCAGGCGCCCGGCGGTCATGAACAGGTTGAACAGCGAGATCGAGGTCGCGATGCGGTGCGTCTGCACGCCGGCCAGCCGCGCCGCGTAGGCGCCGATGGTCACACCCTGCACGATGAACGTAATCGCCATCGCACCGGCGAGTTTCCAGGACCACAGGTGAGGCGTGACGTCGACGACCTCTTTGGTCGTCGTTACGATCGTGACGAGGTGATCGCCGCTAAGCGGCACTGCTGCGCCATGCGACGGCCGCTTCGTCGAGCGGACCGAGAACGCACAACCCGACGCGTTCGTCACCCAAGAGTTCGGCCGCCAGCGACCGCACGTCCTCGGCGCTGACCGCGTCGATGCGCTCTTCGATCTCTTCAGGCGTGACGTGACGGCCGAGCGCGAACTCATTGCGGCCTAAGCGAATCATCCGGCTCGACGTGGACTCAAGCGAGAGGGTGATGCTGCCTTTGATGTGTTCTTTTGCCAGGTGCAGTTCGTCGTCGCTCACGCGGTGTTCGCGAAGCAACTCGAACTGCTCGGCGATGAGATCGACGCACGGCTGCACGTGCTCGGGCGATGTTCCGGCATAGACGCCGAAGAGCCCGGCCCCGCGATAACCAGCTTGAAACGTGTAGACCGAGTACACCAGGCCGCGCTTCTCGCGAATCTCTTGAAAGAGCCGGCTCGACATCCCGCCGCCCAGGATCGTGTCGATGATCGAGAGCACGTACCGGCGCTCGTCGCGCACCGAGAGCCCGCCGACGCCAAGCACGAGATGGGCTTGCTCGCTGTCTTTGCGGCGAACGAAGGTGTCCGGGATGGTCATCGGCGATTCCGCGTCCGGCAGCGCGCACGTTCCCGAAAAATCTCTGAACTGCGCCGAGGCCAATGCAACGATCTGATCGTGATCGACATTCCCGGCGGCCGCGACCAGCACGGAGTTGGGAGCGTAATGGCGGCGCATGTGCGCGCGCAAGTCGTCGCTCGTCAACCGGGTTACCGTCTCTTCGAATCCGATCGTCGGATCGCCGAGATTCGCTCCGCTCCACATCGTCTGGATGAAGAGGTCGTGGATCAGCTCGTCGGGCGTGTCCTCGTACATCTTGATCTCTTCGAGGACGACGTTCTGTTCTTTGGCAAGCTCGTGCGGATCGAACGTCGAGCGCAAGAACATGTCGGAGAGCACGTCCATCGCGAGCGGCACGTGCGTGTCGATCGTGCGCGCGTAGTAGCAGGTGGTCTCTTTGTCGGTGAACGCATTGAGATTGCCGCCGATCCGGTCCATCGTCTCGGCGATCTCGCGCGCCGAGCGCGTCGTCGTTCCCTTGAAGAGCATGTGCTCGACCAAATGCGAGACGCCGCGCTGCGCTCGCTGCTCGGCCGCCGAGCCTACATCTGCCCAAATGCCGATCGATGCCGAGCGGAACGCGGGCATCGTCTCGGTGATGACGCGCACGCCGTTGCCGAGGATTGTCTTCTTATACACGTTGTCTGCTTGGTTTGAAGGCGCGATGGGCCCACTCCTGGTCGAGGAAGAGATTCGTTTGTGACCGCAGCCGCCGCGTCAGCGCCGCCGCACTCTCGCCTCGCCGCACGCTCACGGCGAAGACGGTACGATCGGTGGGCTGCGCCAGGTCCCCGCTGACGATCGTGCCCTTCGCGACCGGGATCGGCACTGCGGCCCAAATATCGGCCTCCTCGGCGGTGGAATGCGCGAAGGTGACCGCGGCGAGCGCCGCGATCTCGTCCAAGAACGCATCACGCGTCGTGCCGGCGTGAAATTTCACGCCGGAGAGCATCAAGCCGACCACCAGGTGCGCGGCGTGCACGTTAGCTTCCACGTGCAGCACTTGCGCGTTCCAGGATCGCGCGAAGATCGCTTCACCGATGCGCACGGCGGTCGCGCGCGCGTTGCCTTCGGCACGCGCGGTCGCGTTGACCAGCGCCAGCGCCGGACGAGCGGCGTCGGCGCGGCCGCCGAGGAGAGCGAACAGCGCGATCAGCGCGAGCGGGCTAGTAACTCTGCGCAAAGTAGGCTCGTACCGTCGCGGGTTCTCCGCACGCGACGCAGGTCAACTCATCGCCGTCGAGCGGGCGCGTGTTGCGGGTCGTGGCGCCGGTTTCGGCCTTGACGAGTGCCTCGCACTCCGGCTGGCCGCACCACGCGGCGTCGATCATCCCCGCGCGGTTGCGGCATTTCTCGAAGAACTCGGCGCGATCGGTCACGACGAAGGTGTGCTCGCGCAGGAAGTGCGTCGCCTGCTCGAAGAGCGACGCTTCGACCTGGTCGAGAACCTCGCGCAGAACGCTCCCGAGCACGGCATGGCCGACGGTAATTTTGGCGCCATCCTCACCTTTGCGTTTGTCGCGACGCACCAGAACGACCGTCCCGGCATCGACATCGCGCGGACCGATCTCGATGCGCACCGGAACGCCCCGCATCTCCCAGTCGGAATACCGGTACCCCGGCGATTCGTCGCGATCGTCGACCTTCACGCGCATGCCCTCGCGGCGCAGTCTCGCCGCCAGGTCCTTGGCGGCCGCCAGCGCGCGGTCGTCGCCGCCTTTGACGATCGGCACAAACACCGCTTCGAGCGGCGCGAGCTTGGGAGGCAGACGCAGACCCCGGTCGTCGCCGTGCGTCATGATCACAGCGCCGAGCATGCGCCACGACATCCCCCACGAGGTCGTGTAGGCGTACTCGATCTCGTTGTGCGTGTCGGTGAACGTGATGTCGTAGGCGCGGCTGAAATTCTGTCCCAAGTCATGAGAGGTCGCCGATTGCAACGCCTTGCCGTCGGGCATGAGCGCTTCGATCGAATAGGTCTCGACCGCGCCGGGAAACCGTTCGCTCGCGCTCTTCACACCGGCGTACACCGGAACCGCGGCGACGTGCTCGGCAAAATCCTGATACACGTCGAGCATGCGCAGCGTCTCTTCACGCGCTTCTTGCGCGCTTGCGTGCGCGGTGTGTCCCTCTTGCCAGAGAAATTCCATCGTGCGCAAGAACGGGCGCGTCGCTTTCTCCCAACGCAACACGTTGCACCACTGATTGATCAGAATCGGCAGGTCGCGATGCGATTGCACCCACTGCGCGTACATCGTTCCGATGATCACCTCAGAGGTCGGCCGGATCGCCAGGCGCTCGGTCAACTCTTCCTGCCCGCCGTGCGTGACCCAGGCCACCTCGGGCGCGAAGCCTTCGACGTGCTGCGCTTCCTTCGTGAGCAGACTCTCGGGGATGAGCAGCGGAAAATAGGCGTTCTCGTGTCCGGTCTCTTTGAAGCGCGCGTCCAGGTGCTTCTGGAGGTTCTCCCACAGCGCATAGCCGTAGGGTCGCAGGACGACGCAACCGCGCACGGGTGAATACGACACCAGTTCAGCCTTGATGCAGACGGCGGTGTACCAGGCCGAAAGGTCGTCGCCTTTGGGCGGAATCTCTTTGATGACGGGTTGCTGGAGCAGCTCGGACATGACCCGCGTCGATTCCCGTCAGCCCGCCGGGGCGCCTGCGCGGGCGTGGCGCAGACGCGCCGCGAAGCCAGGAGACATGCCAAAATTGACCCGCATCTACACGCGAACCGGCGACGATGGGACGACCGGGCTCGTCGGCGGGCAACGCATCAGGAAGAATGCGCTGCGCATCGACGCGTACGGCACCGTCGACGAACTATCGAGCGCGATCGGCATGGCGCGCGCCGAACTGCGCCCGCTGCTCGCCGAACACACCCGCATCGCGGACCTGGACGCGTGGCTAGCCTGGACGCAAGACGTCCTCTTCAACCTGGGGAGCGACCTCGCGACCCTGCCGCAGGATCGCTGGGAGGATATGCCGTTGATCACGAGCGCGGACGTGGCCGCGCTCGAACGCTCCATCGACCGATGCCAAACCGACCTCGTGCCGCTCGCGAACTTCATTCATCCGGGCGGATCGCGTGCGGGCGCCGCGTTGCACGTGGCACGCACGATCTGTCGCCGCGCCGAACGCCTCCTGGTGACGCTGCGCGAGACCGACGACGCGGTCTCGCTTGACTGTCAGCACTACCTCAATCGCCTCTCCGATGCGCTCTTCGTCTGGGCGCGCTGGGTTAATCACGAGGTGGGCGTGCCCGAACACCTCTGGCAACCGAAGACGTCGCCGCCCGGATAACGCACGCGCGCACGCGCCTGCGGGGGGACGTGCCGCCCCTCCGTGCGAACTGCCGCCGAATGTCTTTTGCCTCGCGCATGTTTGCCACCACCAACCTCGAACAGCTTCGCGCGCTTTCGCAGCGCAGGATTCTTCGCCGCGTCCTTACCGGAAAAGACCTGATCGCGATCGGGATTGGCACGATGATCGGCGGCGGTATCTTCACCACGATCGGCACCGGCGTCAAGGGCGCGGGGCCGGCGGTGATCATCTCGTATCTGCTCGCCGGCGTGACGTCATTCTTCGCCGCGCTGTGCTACGCCGAACTCGGTTCGATGGTGCCGATCGCGGGCAGTGCGTACACGTACGCCTACGCAACGCTCGGAAAGCTCTTCGCATGGATCATCGGCTTCGCGCTCATCTTTGAGTACGGCATCAGCGCCGCGCCGGTCGCGCAGCAGTTCTCGGCCGCCGTGCAAGACGTGCTCAAGACGTTCGGCATCGTGCTGCCCGACTGGGCGCAGCAGTCGAATCTGGTGATTCACGGCAACTGGTGGCAACTGAGCAGTTGGGATTTTCTGCATTCGCAGTACGACGTCGTCGGCGCGCTCTTCGTGATCGGGTTGAGCGTCGTCCTCGCCATCGGCATTCGCGAATCCGCCACCACCAACAACATCTTCGTCGTATTGAAGATATCCGCGCTGATCGTCTTCATCATCGCCGGCGCCTCGCTCTTTCACATCGCGAACCTGCACGACTTCAATCCGATGGGCTGGGGCGCGCTCAAGCCGTTCGGCGGAGCGGTCGAGTCGACGCAGCCCTACGGCATCATCGCGATTGGTGCCTACGTGTTCTTCAGCTACATCGGCTTCGACACGGCCACGACCACCGCCGAAGAGTGCAAGAACCCGCAGCGCGACATTCCCTTCGGTGTGATCGGCGCGCTAGCGGTCGGCACCGTGCTCTACTGCGCCACGGCGATTGTGCTGGTGGGAGCGCTTCCGTGGGGCCAGGTTCCGATCAAAAATCCATTGGTATACGCGCTTGCCCCGCTGCACATGCCGCTGCTGAACTGGGTGATCACGATGGGCGTGCTCGCCGGGACGACCAGCGTCGCGCTCAGCTCTCTGCTCGGCCAGACCCGCATCTTCTACGTCATGGCGCGCGACAAGATGCTGCCGCCGGTCGTCGCATACGTCCATCCGCGTTTTCAAACGCCGGTCATCACCACCATGCTGACCGGTTTCGCGGTCGCGGTGCTCACGTTGATCGTGCCGTTGAACACGCTGCTGAACTTGGTGAACATCGGCACGCTGATGGCATTTGTCGTCGTGTGTGCAGGCGTGCTCTATCTGCGCCGCCGCCGCCCCGACTTGCCGCGCACCTTCCGCGTCCCGTTCGTGCCGCTCTTTCCGCTGCTCGGCATCGCGTTCTCGCTCTTCTTAGCCGTATTCGGCCTCTCGCGGGCGACCTGGATCTGGTTTGCTCTCGCCCTCGCACTCGGCCTGATCTTCTTCTTCAGCTACGGCTACCGGCACTCAAATCCCGAAGACATCAAACCCGAAGTCTCCGACGTCCTCCCCGACCTCGCCTAAGCAAGGTCCCGGAAAACCAGGGCCTGGTGTCTTATAGACTGGTCTGATAGACTAGTCTATATGAAAACCGTCGGTGCATTTGAAGCGAAGACCCATCTTCCCGAGTTGCTCAAGCAAGCGGAAGCCGGGGAGACCATCGTCGTCACGCGTCACGGCCAGCCCGTCGCGCAGATCAGCCCGGTCGCTACCAAGCCCGCCATCCTCTCGCCGAAAGACGCAATGCGACGGCTCCGGTGCCTCAAACTACGCATCGACCGCGACGAAATTGCAGGCCTTCGGGATACCGGACGACGCCGGTGACCGGCGCGGGACCGGCAATCGTTGTCGATGCGTCCACCACAATCGGGTGGATGCTTGCCGATGAGCGCGATCGCTACTCCATTGCCGTCGCAGCATATGTCGAGGAGAACGGAGCTCGCGTGCCCGCACTCTGGCGTTGGGAAGTGCAGAACATCCTGCTGACGGCCTGCCGCCGAAAGCGGATAACAGAGGCACAGATGACCGAGGCGGTCATGCTTCTAGCGCACATACCGATCGAGATTGATCCCCCGATGATGTTCGGCGCGGAACTTGCACTTGCACGTCAATACGGCCTCACCGCCTACGATGCAGCCTACCTCGAACTCGCGATGCGCTCAAACTGCAAACTCGCGACAAACGACAAAGCACTTCGAAAAGCCGCGAGTAGCGCGAGCCTGCTCTACGAAGTCCAGGCCTAAGAGCCTAGCGGATCCACGTTACTCGGTTGTCGTGTCGATGCTGACGACGCCGGGGGTGCGCACGTCGATGCGTGCGCTGCGTGCGTCATAGTGAACGCGCACGTCGAAAGCGGTTGCTACCGCTTTCAGTCCGATCATGATGCGGCCGCGTACGCGAAAGGGCTCGTGTGAGAGCGTCAGGGGCATGCCGTTGAGCGTTGCGTGACGATCGCCCACACGAATTGCGAAGGTGCGCTCGCCGCGCGTCACGACGACGGCGTCGTTGTCGCCACGCACCTCGCTCACCGTCACGCGCGCACCGAGAGCGCTCGCAAAGGCACGTAACGGCACAAAGACGTTGTCTGAGGCGGTGGTGACCGGAGCGACGTCGCTCTCCATCGTGTGCCCATCGATACGAACGTCGACCGGCCGCGAAAACGCGAGCAGCGCGGAGGCGACCAGTGCGCTTGCGGCAGTGAGCGTCACCGTCTGCCACGTCACCGGCCGATAGTTCACGCCGGCATGCCGATTTCGTGAGCGTACTGCGGATATTTCTCGGCGATGACTTTCTCGATCTCCAGCCGCAACGCGCCGAGCAACTCTTCTTCAGGAAATGTGCCGACCAGCTCGCCGGCGCGATAAATCGCGCCTTTGCCTTTGCCGCCGGCCACGCCGACGTCGGCCATCTTCGATTCACCGGGACCGTTGACGACGCAGCCCATGACCGCGACCTTCACCGGCGCGGTGTACTGCTTGGCGATCGCTTCGACGGCGCGGCCGAGTTCGAGGACGGATATTTCCGCGCGGCCGCACGACGGGCACGCGGTGATCTCGAAGCCCTTCTCCCGCAATCCGAGCGATTTGAGAATCGACCAGCAGACCGGCACTTCTTCAATCGGATCGGCCGCAAGCGAGACCCGCAGCGTGTCCCCAATGCCTTCGAAGAGCAGGATGCCAAGACCGATCGACGACTTGATCGTGCCGTCGCGCAGCAATCCAGCCTCGGTGATGCCCAGGTGGAGCGGATAGGGCGTGTTGCGCTCGCGCAGGCGCGCGTCCATCAGCCGATAGGCATGCACGGTCGTCGTCACGTCGTGCGCCTTGAGCGAGATCACGATGTCGTCGTGTCCGTGCTCTTCCAGCATCGCGACGTGGCGCAAGGCCGATTCCACCATCGCAAGCGCAGTATGACCGTGCTGCTGCTCCAGATCGGGTGCAAGCGATCCCATGTTGACGCCGACGCGCACCGGAATGCCGCGCTGCTTGGCGGCCGTCACGACTTGCGCGACCTTCTGGGGATCGCGAATGTTTCCGGGATTCAAGCGCAATTTCGCCACACCGGCGTCGATGGCCGCGAGCGCCATACGATGATCGAAATGAATGTCAGCGACGATCGGCACCGGGGAGCGATGCACGATCGCGGGCAGCCCGGCGGCATCGGGCGGATCCTTCACCGTGACGCGCACGATCTCGCAGCCTTCCATCGCGAGCGCATACACTTGTTCCAGCGTCGCGTCGGCGTCGGCGGTATCGGTCGTCGTCATCGACTGCACGGCGACGGGATGATCGCCGCCGATCCACACGCTCTTGGCGTCCGGTTTGCCGGTTTTGTTTTGCAGGAAGACCGGTTTGCTTTTACGCCGCAGGTGAATCATGGTCGTTAGAACGGTCCTTGTCCGCTGGCGATGCGCGCGATGTCGTGGAACGCCACCACGAGCATCAGCACCATGAGCGCGGCAAAACCGGCGAGATGCACGAACGCTTCCTTCTCGGCGTCGACCGGCTTGCCGCGCAGCAGTTCGGCGACGATGAAGATGCCGCGTCCGCCGTCGAGCGCCGGCAAGGGCAACAGATTGAAGAGACCGAGCGCGAACGAGATCAACGCCGCGAGCCGCAGATACGGCCCCCAGCCGAACTCGAGCACCGTCACCGCCGCCTGGCCCATGCCGATCGGGCCGCTGACTTGGTCGGCGTACTTCGTGAAGTGCGTGACCAGCAATCCCAGACTGCCGACGACTTGGTACGCGACGTCGCCGTACTCGTGAAAACTCTGCGAGAACGCCTGCGCGGGATCCACACGCACGAACGCATTGGCCGGATTGAATCCCAAACAGCCGTCATGCTCGAGTCCCGGAACCTTGCACGGCTCGGCTTTCACGAACACCTCGTTGCGCTCGCCGTTGCGTTCGTAGACGACGTCGAGCTTCTTGCCGAGCGATGCGTGAATGGTGTCGACCAGCATCTTGCCGTTGGTGACGGGAACGTTGTCGAGCACGACGATGCGATCACCCGCGCGCAAACCCGCCACGTCGGCCGGCGAGCCGTGGACGACTTGTGCGATGACCGGCTGAAACGTGTCGCTCGCGACGCCGAACGCAAACGCTCCCACCAGTAAAATCACGTAGGCGAGGATGAAGTTCGCGATCGGACCCGCGACCACGATCGCCAACCGCTGCCATGGCGTCTTCGCCTGAAAGTTGCCGCCGTCGGCGGCCGGCGCCTCACGAAACTCGCGCTGCTGCTCGGCCTCGCTGCTCTTCCCGTCCTCGCCCTGCATCGCGCAGTAGCCGCCGATCGGCAGCGCGCGAATCGACCACAGCGTGCCGGTCTTCGGGTTGGTCCACCCCAGGAGCTTGGGACCCATGCCGACCGCGAATTCGTTGACTTTCACCCCGACGCGCCGCGCCACCGCGAAGTGGCCGAGTTCGTGGAGGACGACCAGCACCGAGAGCGTCACCAAGAAGATGATGACGCCGGTTCCTGTCAGACTGGCAAGTGCGAAAACGACCATGTATTCCTTTTGCTTTCAATGAGCGCCGCCGCGCGCATCCGAGCTTGCGCGTCGACCGCCCGGACATTCTCTAACGTTGCATCGCGCACCGGGGTTTCGACCAGCACGCGCTCGACGACGTGCGCGATCCCCAAGAAGGGCAGTTCACCGCCGACGAAAGCTTCCACCGCTACTTCGTTCGCGGCTGAGAGCGCCGTCGCCGCCGTCCCGCCGGCCGCGAGCGCCGCGTACGCCAGCTGCAGGCAGGGGAATCGATCCAAATCGGGGCGTTCGAAATCGTACCGAAGCTCCCTGACGAGCGCCTGAGCGCCCGCCGCCGCCAGCGGATCGAAGCTTGCCGCCGAGTGCGTCGGCTCGGCGTTCCAGACCAAGCGATCGGGGTAGGCAAGCGCGTAGCCGATCGGAACCCGCATATCCGGCGCGCAGAGTTGCGCCTTCACGCTCCCGTCGGTGAAGACCACCATGCCGTGCGCGACCGACTGCGGATGCACCACCACCCCGATGCGCTCGCCCGGCATCTCGAAGAGGCGGCTCGCTTCGATGACTTCGAGCCCCTTGTTCATCAGCGTCGCCGAATCGACCGAGTTCTTCACCCCCATGCGCCACGTCGGGTGCGCCAGCGCCTGGGCTACGGTGACCCCCGCCATCTCCTCGAGGCTGGTGCAGCGAAATGGCCCGCCCGAGGCCGTCACGACGATACCGCTGACGCGGGCGCGATCTTCTCCGAGCAGGCACTGGAAGATCGCCGAGTGCTCACTGTCGACCGGAAGCAAGCGCGCGCCGCTGCGCCGCGCACGCGCGACCAGCAACTCGCCGGCCGCAACCACTAATTCTTTGTTGGCGACCGCGATGTCGATGCCGCGATCGACGGCCGCGAAGACGGCGTCGAATGCCACGGTTCCGTCGGTCGCCGCCAGGACGATATCCGCACCGCTCTCTACGGCCACGCGGTGCAGCCCCTCGAGGCCGTCGTCGATCGAGGTCGCCACCTCGGGCGCGAAGCGCGCCGCTTGCTCGCGCAGCAGCGCGACGTTGCGTCCCGCGGCCAGGCCCACCACCGTGAAGCGGTCGCGGTGGCGCGCGATGACATCGAGCGCCTGCGTGCCGATCGAGCCGGTCGAGCCGAGAATCGCAATTTTCCGACGCATGGTGTGTCCCCGCTACGGTAGGGCTAGAATGCCGAGCAGATGCAGCACTCCAAAAAATGCCATGCCGCCGAAGAAGTATGAATCGAACCGGTCGAGCACCCCGCCGTGACCTTGAATCATCGAGCCCGATTCCTTGACCCCGGCATCGCGTTTGAGCGCCGACTCGACCAGATCACCGGCTTGCGCCGCGAGCGACGTGGCAACACCGAGCACCGCCCCTTGCCACCAGGCGAAATGCAAGGGCACCTGCACCGCGATCACGGTCCCCGCGAGCGTTGCCACCGCGAGCGCGCCGAGCGAACCTTCGACCGTCTTGTGCGGCGATATCTTGGTGAGCTGCGTGCGCCCGATCATGGTTCCGATCAGCATGCCGCTCGTGTCGGTCAGCGCGATGACGACGATGACGAATACCGTGAGCCATATGCCGATGTGCGGCACGTCGCGAATGAAGACGAAGTACGACACGAGTTTGCCGAGATAGAGAACGGCGAGCACCGTGTACGCGGTCCGAGCGAAGTAGCTCTTCTGCTCGCCGTACATGCCGATCCAGAACGCGGCGATGGTGATGCCCGCGAGCAAGACGCCTTCCCACTTGTGCATTTGATCGAACGCCGCAAGGCCGATATAACCGACGACGCCGATCACGGCCACCGGGTACTCCAGCGGCTGTCCTTTGATCTCGCAGAGCGCGTTCAGTTCAAAGAGCGCGGAGAGCGCAATACCGAGCACCAAGAGCGTGAACAGCCACGGCAGGGCGACGCTGCTCAAGCCGATCGCTGCGACCAGAAACCCGACCAGCACGCGCCGCACGGTGATCGGTCGCTGATCGCGCGCGACGGCGGTCACGTTCCTCCGAAGCGGCGATTTCGTTTTTGAAACTCGACGATCGCCCCCGTGAATTCATCGGGTGAAAAATCCGGCCAGAACACGTCGGTCATCACGAGTTCGGTGTACGCCGCCTGGTAGAGCATGAAATTGGACAAACGATGCTCGCCGCCGGGGCGGATCAGCAGATCGGGGTCCGGCATCTGCGCGGTGTAGAGCGCGCGCGAGATGGTCGCGTCGTCGATCGCCTCGGGAGCAAGACGGCCTTGCACGATGTCGCCGGCGAGCAGACGGACCGCGCGCACCAGCTCGGCGCGCGACGAGTAGTTCACCGCGAGATTGAGCAGAAGTCCGGTATTATTCTTCGTGCGCTCCTGCAACGCGGCGAGCGCGTCGCGCGAGGAGGGCGGCAACTCGGCCCACGCGCCGATGACGTTGACGCGCACGTTATTGCGATTGAGTTCATGCACTTCCGTGCGCGCGAAGAAAACGCAGAGATCGAAGAGAAACGAAATCTCGCTGGCGTCGCGCCGCCAGTTTTCGGTGGAGAAGCCGTAGACGGTGAGAATTTTGATCCCGATATCACTTGCGACCCGCGTGATCTTGCGCAGCGCGATGATGCCGCGGCGATGGCCCTCGACCGCCGGCAAGCCGTGCGCACGCGCCCAGCGGCGGTTGCCGTCCATGATGATCGCCACGTGCGCTGGCACGTTCTCGGGTTCGATGCGCACGGCGTCGGCATGCAGCGGCAGGCTCGTCATCGTTCACCCGCGCGCACCGGCTCGTAGGACTCGTAGCCGCACATCAACTCGACGCACTCGGTCTGCTCGCCGTCCGGCGAGGTGATCGTGCGCGACAGTGCGCGCAACACGCGCAGCTCGCCCATGCCGAGCCACGCCCCAACCGGCGCCAACAGCGAAAAACGCACGTGACGCGCGCTCAGCGTGCGTCGTGCGTGCGTCTGCGAAAGCATCACGAGATCGTCGGCCGGAAGCGTCATCAGACTTCCATAATCTCTTTCTCTTTGGTTGCGACGAGCAGGTCGATGTCCTTGACGAACTTGTCGGTCATCTTCTGCAGTTGTTCCTGCATGCGCTTGCTCTCGTCTTCGGTAATCTCACCGTTCTTTAATTGAAGCTTGAGGTCGTCATGGGCTTTATGGCGGACGTTGCGCACCGCGATTTTGCCGTCTTCGGCTTTCTTTTTCACGACTTTGACGAGGTCTTTGCGGCGTTCCTCGTTGAGCGGAGGCACGACCAGGCGAATCGTCTGGCCGTCGATATTGGGTGTCAGCCCGAGATCGCTCTTCTCGATGGCTTTGCGGATGTCGCCGACGACGCCTCTATCCCAGGCCGCAATCACCAGGGTGCGGGCGTCGGGCGTCGAGACACCGGCCACTTGCTTGAGCGGGACGGTTTGCCCATAGGCCTCGACGTGCAGGCGGTCGAGCAACGCCGGGGTCGCGCGCCCGGTGCGAATCGAGGCGAATTCGCCCCGCGTCGCCTCGACGCACTTGTTCATCCGTGATTCAATATCCGTGAAGAGTGCTTGTGCGGTCATCGGTCCCTCATCATCATCTTACTGCCGGCGCCGTTTCGCTCTTGCCGACGTACGTGCCGATTCCGTCACCCCACACGACGCGCCGGATATTTCCCGGGACGCCCATGTCGAAGACGATAATCGGCAACTGATTGTCCATGCACAGTGCCATGGCGGTTGAATCCATCACTTCCAGCCCGCGCTGCAGCACGTCCATGTAGTCCATGCGCTCGAAGCGCGTGGCGGTCTTGTCCTTCAACGGATCGGCGGTGTAGATGCCGTCGACCTTGGTCGCCTTGAGAATCGCTTGCGCATTCATCTCGACGGCACGCAACGCAGCGGTCGTGTCCGTCGTGAAGTACGGGTTGCCCGTGCCTGCGGCAAAGATGACGACGCGCCCCTTTTCCAAATGGCGCATCGCGCGGCGGCGGATGTACGGCTCGGCGATTTGATGCATCGCAATCGCCGTCTGCACGCGCGACGGAACACCCAGGCGTTCCAGCGCATCTTGCAGTGCGAGTGCGTTGATCACGGTCGCGAGCATGCCCATGTAATCGGCGGTCGCACGATCCATGCCGGCTTCTTCGTGCACCTTGCCGCGCCAGATGTTGCCGCCGCCGACGACGACGGCGATGCTCACGCCGTCGGCATGAACGTCGGCGATCTGCTGCGCCATCTCGCGGGTGGTGGTAACGTCAACACCGCTCTCCGTCCCCGAGAACGCTTCGCCGGAGATCTTGAGGAGGATGCGCTGGTACTTGGGGCGATCTCCGTTCACGACGATCAGATCTCGCCGAGCGCGTACTTCGTGAAGCGCCGAACCTTGATGTTCTCGCCGAGCGCGCCCACCGCCGCGTTGATCAAATCGTTCACGCTCATGCTGTCGTCCTTGACGAATGCCTGATCGAGCAGCACGTGCTCTTCAAACCATTTGTTCAGTTTGCCTTCGACGATCTTCTCGGCCACGTCGGCCGGCTTGCCGGCCGGCACCGCACCGCGAAATTCTTCGCGCATCTGCGCGATGACGTCGGCGGGCACGGCTTCGCGATCGAGATAGCGCGGGGACATCGCCGCGATGTGCATGGCGATGTCGCGGGTGAGTTCGCCGAACTTGGGGTTGCGGGCGACGAAGTCGGTTTCGCTGTTCACTTCGACCAGTACGCCGATCTTGCCGCCGGCATGGATGTAACAGGCGACGAGGCCTTCGTTGGCCGAGCGATCCGCTTTCTTCTGAGCTTGGGCCGCGCCGCGTTCGAGCAGCAGCGCCCTAGCGCGCTCGAAGTCGCCCTGCGCCTCGATGAGCGCCTTACGGCAATCCATCATCGGTGCGCTGGTCTGTTCGCGCAGGTTCTTGATCTCATCGGCTTTCGGTTGATACGTCATTGCGGTGGACACGAGTTTCTCCCCGTGGCGTCGAGTTGCTTTTTCTTAAAAAACAGAGGCCGCGAGGCCTCTGTGAACCGGGTGATCGCTGTCGTCGCGGCGGCCTAGCCTGCCGCGGCTTCCGCGTCGGCCATCGTGGTGATCGGCTCCTCTTCGATCGAGGCGACGAAGTCCGGGGCGGCCTCGGTGTAGGTTGCGGCTTCGTACGAGCTTTCACGCTCGGTGCGGCCCTCGACGATCGCGTCGGCGATCTTGCCGACCATCAACTTGACCGCGCGGATCGCGTCGTCGTTGCCGGGGATCGGGTAGTCGATCTCGTCGGGATCGCAGTTGGTGTCGATCACGGCGATGATCGGAATCTTGAGCTTGCGGGCTTCCATCACGGCGATCCGTTCTTTTTTCGGATCGACGACGAAGACGGCGTCGGGCAAGCGGTGCATGTCCTTGATGCCGCCGAGGAAGCGTTCGAGTTTGTTCAACTCGTCTTGCAGCTTGGCGACTTCCTTCTTGGGCAGACGGTCGAAATCGCCCTGAAGCTTCATGTTCTCGAGTTCGCGCAAGCGCGCGATGCGCTTCTGAATCGTCGCGAAGTTGGTCAGCGTGCCGCCCAGCCAGCGCTGGTTGATGAAGTAGGTGGACGCGCGCTCCGCCTCGGTGCGCACGACGTCCTGCGCCTGCTTTTTGGTGCCGACGAACAGAACGACCTTGCCTTCACGCGCCATCTGTTTGACCGCCTCGTAGGTATGGCGGAGATGGCGAACGGTGAGCGCCAGGTCGATGATGTAGATGCCGTTACGCTCCTGGAAGATGAACGGCTTCATCTTGGGGTTCCAGCGACGGGTCTGATGCCCGAAGTGAACGCCTGCCTCGAGGAGTTCGCGCATGGTGATGACCGACATGAATTTCACTCCATTCTGGCCCCCGCCGCGGTGCCGTCATGGCGGAGCGGGCGTGTCGCGGAGCCATCATCGCCCCCCGTCCGTGCGGGGCGTATTGACAACCGGCAGAGTATACCACGGCCGCCCACACCCCCGCAAACAAGTTTAGCGAACGCATGTTCGCAACGAGCTACGCCGGGGCGCCCCTTTGCTTTAAGGTTTTTGAACTGACGCGACGAAACGGAGCGGCGATGCGCTGGTTAGTGACGGGCGGCCTCGGTTTCATCGGGTCCAATTTCATTCGCGTTGTGCTGCGCGAGCGGCCGGACGTGAGGATCGTCAATCTCGACGCGATGACCTATGCCGGCAACCCGGCCAACCTGCGCGATCTGGAAGACAACCCGCGCTACCGCTTCGTCCACGGCGACATCGGCGACGTGAACGCGGTAGAATCGGCGATCGGCGACGGCGTCGACGCGATCGTGAACTTCGCCGCCGAGACGCACGTCGATCGGTCGATTCTCGATCCCGAGGCGTTCTTGCGCACCGACATTCTCGGCACGCACGTGCTGCTCGAAGCGGTACGCCGGCGCGGCATCGCGCGCTATCTGCAAGTCTCGACCGACGAAGTCTACGGCGACGTCGAGCGCGGCGAGTCGTCCGAAGACGATCCGCTGCGTCCGCGCAGTCCGTACAGCGCGAGCAAAGCCGGCGGTGATCTGCACGTGCTTGCCTATCGCAGCACCTACGACACGCCGGTGCTGATCACGCGCGGCAGCAACACGTACGGCCCGTATCAGTATCCCGAGAAGTTGATCCCGCTCTTCGTCACCAATCTGATCGACGACCAGCAGGTTCCCGTGTATGGCGACGGGCTGCAGATTCGCGACTGGCTGCACGTCGAGGACCACGCGCGCGGCATTCTGCACGTGCTCGAACACGGCACGCTCGGTGAAGTCTACAACGTCGGCGGTGGGAATCCGCGCACCAATCTGGAGATCACGCGTCTGCTGCTCGAGGGCTGCGGCCGCTCGCACGACACGCACGTGCGGCACGTCGTCGACCGGCCCGGACACGACCGCCGGTACGCCGTCAACACCGCGAAGCTGAGCGCGCTCGGCTGGGCGCCGCGCGTTCCGTTCGCCGACGGCATCGCCGCGACGATCGTGTGGTACCGTGAGCACGAGTCGTGGTGGCGGCCGCTCAAGAGCGGCGAGTTCCTCGAATACTACAAGCGCCAGTACGCGCATCGTTAGGGAGGGCAGATCATCAAGGGCGTCATTCTCGCAGGCGGGTTGGGCTCGCGCCTTCGCCCCCTGACCAAGATCACGAACAAGCATCTGCTGCCGATCTACGACCGGCCGATGATCTACTATCCGATCGAAACGCTGTGCAAGGCGGGCATTCGCGACATCATGATCGTCACCGGCGGCAATTCGGCCGGAGATTTCTTGCGCTTGCTCGGCAACGGCTCCGAATTCGGCTTGAAAGACATCTACTACACGTATCAGGAAGGCGAAGGCGGCATCGCCGACGCGCTCAAGCTCTGCGAGCATTTCGCCGAGGGACAGCGGATCGTCGTCATTCTCGGCGACAATATCGTGCAAGACGACATCGGTCCGTACGTGAGAAAATTCGAGCAACAGGATTCAGGCGCGCGCATCTTGCTCAAGCAAGTCGACGACCCCGAGCGCTTCGGCGTCGCCGAACTCGACGGCGAGCGCATCGTCAACATCGTCGAAAAACCCGCGACGCCCAAGAGCCGCTATGCGGTCACCGGCATCTACATGTACGATCGCCGCGTCTTCGACTTCGCGCGCAAACTCAAACCCTCCGATCGCGGCGAACTCGAGATTACCGACGTCAACAACCAGTACATCAAAGAAGGCGACCTGCACTACGACGTGCTCGACGGCTGGTGGACGGACGCCGGAACGTTCGAGAGCCTCTATCGCGCGAGTTCACTCGTCGCCGGCGAAAACACCGGCCGGCGATCGTAGGCGTAAGAGCCTATGCGGGGACGGCGTCGATCAGAAATTGCAGTGTACGAAACTCATCCATGTCGCGCTGCGTCACGCCGCGTAACGTGAAGCCCTTCGTGTCGATGTTCACGGCCTGACCGGCCGGCACCGCTAGATTCGGCACGCGCGCGTCCGGATTTGTCCCGGCGCGCATAATGCGATAGCCGGTTCTTTCGAAGAGTTCGACGATACTGTTCATCGTGAAGAAGCGAATGTGCGTGACATCGAGCAAGCCTTCTTCGACGTAATCCCAATTGCCGTTCATCAGTTGATCGATGAGCCACAGATTGCGCACGTTTGGAATGCTCGCCAGAACCTGCGCGTCGGGAGCAAGCAGCGGCCGCACCCGCTCCAACACCCTCCATGGATTGACGAGATGTTCGAGCACGTCGGGAAAAAATACGAGATCGAGGCTTCCGGGGCCGAGACCGACCGCTTCGAAATCCAGCGTCTCGACACTTTCGACATGAACGTGATCGATTCGCGCAGCAGCGATCTGCGCAACTTCCTTGTTGAGTTCAACGCCGTGAACCACGGCATTCGGAAAGCGGTCTTTTACGGCGCCGCTCGTTGCCGCACCGGCACAGCCGACATCCAGCACAACACGCGGCTCATGACGGATCAGCACCAACAACTCGCTGCGCACGTGCTGATAGTACTCCGAGGTGAAACCACGCTGGGCCGCCGGCGTCGGATCGGAAAGTTCTTTCCAGACAGGCCGTGTACTCATCGAAGCCGACTTCGCGCCCTCAGAAGCCCTCCCTCCGATGCCGATAACCGGGAGAGGTCGTCGAAGGATATCGTGTGACATGCGCATGGATGTAAGTCAGCTCGTCCGGACCCTGCGAGGGATCGATCCGCTCGCCTATGGCCCCGCTACGATCGGCACCCTGATGCGCGACGTTCGCATTGGCCTCGGCGAGGTGGAGCCTTTCATGTCGGTCCGCAAGGGCGGATACACACGCAACTTGGTGTACGCCGACGCGCACTTTGAGTTGATGGTCCTCGTCTGGGACCAAGACGCGACGACGGCCATCCACGATCATGCCGGTCAACACTGCTGGTTCACCGCGCTGTCGGGGACGTTTGATTTGCAGAACTATCGCCGGGTCAGCGGCGGCCGGGCGCCGGGGGCCGCGCGAATCGCTCCGGCCGAAACGCTCCGCGGCGTCAGCATCGGTGAACCCGACTACCGCCACGGCGATAGTGACATTCACCGCGTGGCGGTCGCGCCCGGATGCGAGCAGGCAATATCGCTGCACGTGTATGCGAATCCGCTTGCGACCTGCCTCGTGTTCGACGAGGAGCGCGGTGTGTGCGGTCTCAAGCAGCTCAAGTATGACACCGTCGCGGTCGATCGGCTCGCCGCGATCAATCCGTAGACGCCGTCACATCTTCCACGACGGCCTCGACGTAGTAGCACAGGGTGCGGATTTCCTCATAGTTCCCGGCGGTCACGTTCTTCAACGAGAATTTCGCCGTATCGATGTTGCACGTTGCGCCTTCGGCCAATGCTTGTGCCGGCAGGCGCTCGTCGAGCGCACGTTGCAGCCGCGTTATGCGATAGCCGGTCTGCTCGAAAAGCTCGCCGATACTCTTTCTCGTGAAGAATCGCAGATTGGTGATGTCGAGGAGGCCGTCGAGCGCGTACTCCCAACGTCCGGCGAGCACGTTGGTGATCGTGTCGATCGTCCGCAGGTTCGGGACGCTTGCGAGCAGCACAGCCTCGTCGCAGAGAAAGGGCTTGAGCCGCTCCAGGAAGCTCCACGGATCGTACATCTTCTGCAGTACGTCTGCCAGCATGACGAGATCGACACTCCCGCGCTCGATGCCACATGTCGAGAGATCGAGCGCCTCGCTGAGCGTCAACGTGATGACTGTCGCCCCGCTGTAGCGCTCTTGCACGGCGGCTCCGGTTGAAGCAGCGCCGATCGTGAGCACGCGTTGCGGCGGTTTGGCGATTATGGCAACGAGATCCAAGGATGCCGGTGTGAGCCGCTCAGCGGGCCGCGTCACATCATCCCACACATGCCGCGTCGAACCGTTCGCCGGCGCGGTGTCCACCGGTGGCATGAGTCGCTGCGCGATCGCCTGCGCGCAGCGTACAGCAGAGTTGCCGTCGTTCGCTATCTGAAAATACGGCAAGCGCGCCGCCTGATTGCGCAATACGTCCTGACGAATCTGGGCATTGGTGAGGAGCTGCTGCAGAACGTCGGCCAAGCCTTCGGCGTTGCCGTGCTGGACGCACGGTATCGCGTCCTCTGCCCCAAACGCCGGGCCGGAAAACCACGAGGCCGGCATCCAGAGATTCACGGCAGGTACGCCGGCCATCATGGCTTCAACGATCGCCCCTGAATCGTGCGCGACCAGCACGTCCGCGCCGATCACCACCGACGCGAGATCGCCGAACCCAAATGAAATCGTCATCGTGCAGCCAACCTCGGCGGCGATGCGCTCGACAGCCTCACGCGCAAAATCGGCATTTGGCGGGCGGTCCTTGATCAGCGGGTGAACCGAAACGCCGCGCCGCTGCAGCACCGCGCAGGCGCTCAAGAATGCGCGCAGCGATGCTTCGTAGACGTCTGCGTCACGCAGCGCAGTCAGCTTGGCATTCCATGTCGTAGCAAAGACGACGATGGGCGCGTTTGCCTGCGCATTGACCTCCGCTCGCAGTCGTGCGCGCAGGTCGTTGCGTCGCGTCAGCAGCGCCGGGAAACCGTCCCATGCCGGGCTGCCGGTGACGATCATGCGCTCGCGCGGGAAGCCCACATCCAGGTACGGCTCCATGCCGCGCTCGCCGGCGAAGGTCATAAAATCGGCGTGAAAGTCCGCTGTAACGGTGTAGGGGGTGCCCAGTCCCACGGCGTGGCTGACCAGAAACACCGGGATGCCGTGCCGCTTGGCCCAAAGGGCCGCGGTTTTTCCGGTGAGCGCCTCACTTTCGTTGAGCACCACCGCGGCGACCCGTTCCTTTTCGCGCACGCGTTCGAGCACATTGACGAGATGCAGGGCCAACGGAAGCCGCCGATTCGCGGTATCGAGTATGGCCTCAACCGCACGCGCTCCCTGCGGCTTGCCGTCGATGGCGCCGGTGAAGTGGTCGCGAAGTACGTGTGCTGCCTCTTCCACGCGAACCGCACCGTCGAGCCGGGCGCTCTCGCTATCCGAAGCCAGCTCGCCTTGGCCGAGCACAAGCCAGCGCCGCCCCAAGCGTTCGAACTCCGACCGCAACGATTCCGAGAGCGTGTATTCGCAGGCAATGTCAAAGCCGTGACGCGCGGCCAGCTCCACGCCAACCCGTGCAAAGGGCTGCCACAGGAGCGAGATGATGACCGGCCTAGCCACGTGCGGATATCCCGCTCGCCGGCGAGAACGCGTCGAACGCGCGATCGAGAATTTCACTGGCCGCGTCGTATGAGAGCAGCGTCACGAGGGGCACCCCCTCATGCGTCCACCGCGCGCCGAGCGCGTCAACCTTGCCCAGCTCGCTCAACAACTCAAGCATCTGCGCATCGTGACGCCCCGCCTGCAGCACGCGCTCGAGGACGCGGCACTGCGATTCTTCCAGAAAATCGTGGTAACGAATCGGCCACCGCCATGCGAGGTTCGCGAGCGCAATTCGCGCCAGCGCGTACATGCATGGCTCATGCGCAAGAAGGTTCGAAAGACGTTCGCGCATCTTCGGCGCATCGGCGCCGCCGCGCGCTGCCAGAAGATCAGCCGTCAAACCGCCGCGCAGTTCGCCTGCGTACTCGGCGTTGCGTTCCAGCCATCGGCTATTCGCCTGCGAATCCGCGCGCCGGTCGAATACCGCCATGTAGCGGCTCGCGGTCTCGCTGGTGGTGCGCGCAACAATCTCCTCTTCCAAGAAAACAAACAGCTCAAACAACTTCGGATCGACGCTCACCCACGACAACAGGCGATCCCAACTAAACCCGCTCACCGCACCGCCGGTCAGGAAATGATTGAATCCCGCGCGTCCGAAGAACACACCATAAGGTACGACGGCCGAGATCGTAAAGCCAAGCTCGTCGGCAAACGACACCAACTCGTCGATGGGAAGACGCAGAAAAAACGAGCCGACGTCTTTGGGTGCGAAATGCGACACACCGTATTCCGCCGGTTTGCCGACGGCTCGTGCATACGCAATATCGTGATCGAGCGAGTAGACGTCGAAGATGACGCGCCCGCCGGGACGAACGACGCGCACCCATTCCTTGAGGATCTCCCGCCAGTGCGGGAAGTGCGCGAAGGTATTGAGCGCCATGACCGTGTCGAAGCTGTCGTTCGGAAGCGGCAGGCGCGCAACATCGCCGGGCAAAAGGGTGATCGGCACCGGTCCGGCAAGCTCTCGGCACTTGTCGAGCATCGCTTGTGAGCTGTCGATGCCCGTGACGTTGTACCCGCGGCGCGCAAGCGGCAGGCTCGCGCGACCGGTTCCGATGCCGATGTCGAGAACGTCGCTTCCGCAAGCGAAGCGTTCGAATATCCGTGTTTCCACGTGATTCTTCAGCACGTTCCAGCCGCTGCGCTCAGCCATGCGCTGCGCATAGCCGGACACCATACCGGCATCTTTCCATGCGTTGGTCTTCCACGCGATGTGCGCGGCTTGGTCGTTCACGAACGTACTCCGTTATTCAACATGGCGAGCGATGATGAACGCTTCTGCGGCGTCCAGCCCGACGCACGCGCCGCGCCAGCGGGCCAAATGTTCGACGGCTGCGATCGAACGCGCGTGCGGCCACGGACGCATCTCGCTGTCGTACTCTTGAAGCGCTGTGAGCTTGCGTTCGAGTGTCGCCCCGGCATCGACGAAGAGATTGGGAGCAAAAGTCACCGCTCCGGCGTGCGGCGGGCGCCATTCCGTGCTCGACTGCACCTCGAAATAACGAATCGACCGAACCGTCGAGCCCGGAGTCGGACGGCACGCCACATTCACGGCGTCGCTGATGCGAGCGTGATCGATGTTCAAGTCCCCAGGAAAATGCGTGTAGACGATCTCGGGGTCGTAACGTGCGACGGCCTCTTCGACCGCTTTGGCCAGATCGAGCATCGCAATGGTATCCAGCCGATTATCCGGGTACTCCAACAGGTCGACGGTCGCAGCGCCAAGGACCGCGTTCGCACGCCGCGCTGCGCATCGCAACTCCTCGAGTGCATCACCGTTGGCACTTCCATCGGTGCGGCTGAAGATGCCCTGTGCGGCGATGAGAACGTGAACGGCATCGCCGCGCTGCGCGTGACGTGCCATCGTCGCTCCGCAGCCGAGCACTTCATCGTCGGGGTGGGCGGCGCATATGAGAACCGACCGAGCGGCATTGTCCATACCAACGATCTATCGGCCGGAAAGGCGCTCGCGGTAATAGCCGGCCTTCACGGTCATCGGGTTGCCGATGACCAGCGAATACGGTTCAATCTCCACGCCCTCCACCACCGTGGCCGCGGCCACGACACTGTGATGCCCGATCCGGGCGCCGGGCTTGATGATGCTGCCGGTTCCGACGAAGACATGATCTTCGAGAACGATGTCCCGGCGGTCAATCTCGTCGGACAACCCAATGCAGCGGCGGTGCGAGTCCGCCACGTTGATCGACACGAAGCCGGCGATGTCGCAATGGTCGCCGATGACCAGTCGTGCGCCGGTTGCGTTGATCTCGGACATGCCGCCGATATACACGCCCTCGCCGATCTCGGGATCGCCGAGGATCCACACTAATGGATGAAAGCGGTTCTCGCGAAAATCGATCGCGTCCGCGAGCAAACGACGGAACTCTTCGACGTTCATCAGGCAAGAATACCCGACGCATGAGTCAAAGTCATGCGATGATGAAACCCGGGCGCACACTCGGCCTGATTCCGGCAAAGGGTGCTTCGACCCGCCTGCGGCGCAAGAATTTGTTCCGGCTCGGGGGGATCAGCCTTGTCGCCCGCGCCGTGGCCGACGCCCTCGACTACGGCGAGTTCGACGCGGTGGTTGTTACGACCGAGGACGCCGAGATCGCGGACGAAGCGCGTCGCGCAGGCGCCGACGTTCCATTCATTCGACCCGAAAAGCTCGCCGTGGACCCGGCGGGCGTCGTCGAGGTGACCTTGCATGCACTCGACGAACTGGAAGCGCGCGGCAGCACCTATGAGACCGTCGTCATCTTGCTCCCGACCTCGCCGCTGCGCACGACGGACGACATTCGCGGCGCCATGCGGCGATTTGTCGACAGCGGAGCGGATGTCCTGATGAGCGTGAGCGCCTACGACCACACGCCGCTGGCCGCTCTCTCCTGCGATGCCGGCGGTTTCATGGCACCGTTTTTGCCTGAATGGCTGGAGCGCCTCGGGGCTCGCGCAACACCGGACCCGCTTCCCAGACTCGTCCGAGCCAACGGTGCGGTCACGATCTGCGATGTCGCGCGTCTGCGTCGTGAACGGGACTACTACACTTACCCGCTCGCGGCATACGAGATGCCGTGGGAGCGCAGCGTGGACATCGATACGGAAGCCGATGTCCTGCTGGCGGAGTTTTTGATGCAACGCCGGCACCCATAAAACCGCCTCGCCGCCATCATGCGACGGCGATGGGCGGTTGATCGCGTTCCAGCACCTCGCGACTGCGAGGTCCGTGATTGAACAAGAGATCGATAGCGGCCATGTACGGCTCGAATCCGGCAAACGCTTGCGTGTAAGACGGATGGCGGTAATCGTGAAAGCGCACCGCGATTCGCTCTCGCGCAAACGCAGCGAGATCGAGATAGTCCCGTCCAAAGGGACCGGACACGTAGGTATCTGCCTCCGTACGGCGGCAGAGTTGCAAGACGAGATCGCTCTTGGTGGCAGCGACGTCAAGATCGCGGCTGTACACGAATTGCGGGTGAATGTCGAACGCGTTCAAGAGTACCGGCAGCAGGCGCGTGCACAGCTCCTCGATAGACTCCGGCGGGTTGGAGAGAACGTCAGCAATCGCCGGTGCATACCGTTCGAAATACGGCGATCGTCCGTAGGAATTCTCGATCGAGCGCCAGTGCTTGTGCGCCCAACGTTGCAGTGGGTTAGCTTTGAGTTCGAAGATGGGCTGGGTCATCCGGTCGTTGTTGCCATGCATCGGCACTGTGAGCCATATCCATCCATTTGCAGTCCGAATGCGATTGCGATTGAAGTAGTCACCCTTGCTCGCCGGTACGCTGTCAAGGATGATATGCACGTCACTCAAACTCAGCCGATGAAAATATCCGAGCCAAGGCAGGTACGCCGGTTGCATGATCGAGACGATCACGCAGTCTCCTCGCGATACAGGTAGATGGTAAAATCGTGGGGCAGATAATCGTGGCGCAGTGAGACGAAGGGTGTCAGCGTGCGACAAAATGCCAGCATGTCCAACGGGTCGCAATACTGTTCACCATCATCTTTTTGGGTTGCCCACGCACTAAGGCTGTTAAAGGCGGTCGCAGTGGAGCACCGGGCGAACATCGCTTCAACCGTCGCACGCATGGTGGCGTCATCGCAAAATGTGAATATGCCGCTCGCGAGTACCAGGTCCGCGGGAGGCGTGCTCGCTGCTTCCTCTGGCAAGGCAACGTCAAACCGGCGGCCAGGGAAGCGTTCGCGCGCGGCGGCGACCATTTCGGGGAGCGGATCGATTCCGCGATATTCGGTTGCGATGTGCCGTTCGTCGAGAAATGCGACCAGTTCGCCGACACCGCAGCCCACGTCCAGGATCGAACGCGCCGGACGTGACAATGCTTGCAGCAAGACCTCAAATCGCAAGCGCTGATTTCGCCGCGAACCCCAGCCGACCGAACGGCTACTGGCCACCCCGTGCTCGGCCAACATGGGAGCGTACAGTCCGCGCAACCGTTCCACATAGCTGCGGGAATCACTCACGTGGCGACGTCCTCCAGCGAAAAGAGATGACCAGCCTCGACATCGCAAAGCAGCGTTCGCCCGACGAGCGAAGGTGCGGTCTTGGGCGGCAGCCCGTTCCCGGGCCGGCGACACACGATGTCCGACCGCTGCAAGATGTGGCCCGCCGGCAGTTTGGTGCCGGCCTGGCACGAAAGTTGGAAGTCCGCGCGGTTCACGCGCGCGCGTTCACTCGGCCCCAGCGGCGCCTCGACTAACGCAGCCTCGGCAGCGCGCACGCCGCGGACAAGCGCGGCGAATTCCGCCTCGTCGCTGGAGAAACACTGGTCGGGTCCGGGAAGACCGCGATCGATGGTAAAGTGTTTCTCGATCCAGCATGCTCCGAGGGCGATCGCGACGATCGCCGCAGTTGTCCCCTCGCTATGATCGGAGAACCCCGTCAAACAGTCGAAAGTCGAAGCGAGTTCAACCATCTTACGCATGTGCAGTTCCTGCGGCGGTGCCGGATACGCCGACGTACAGTGCAGCAGAATCAACTGATCGTTACCGGTTGCACGAAACGCGCGAACTGCGTCGTCAATTTCTTCGACCGTTGCGAGCCCCGTCGAAAGCACGGACGGAAGTCCGGTTGCGCCCATGGCGGCGATCAACTCCAGATCGGTGAGATAATCGGAACCGTTCTTGAGCACGGGCGACCCGGCGTTCACCAGATCGGCGACGCCATCGGCATTGGTCGGCGTGCTGTGAAACAAGACGCCAACGCGATCGCACACTCGCTTGAGATGCGTCAGCTGTTCAGCGTGCAACTCGCAACGCTTGAACATCTCGTACTGCGACTCGACGACCAGACGCCCCTGTGAGGAGTACTCATAGATGAGCGACGTGTCGCCGATAAAGTCCTCGGTCCGATAGTTCTGAAACTTGACGCTGGTCGCGCCCGCACGCGCCGCGGCTGCGATCATCTTTTCCGCAAGCGCCATATCGCCATTGTGATTGATTCCGATCTCGGCGACCAAGAATGACGGATGGCCCGGTCCGACGAGATGGTTGCCGATGCGAAGTTCTTTCATGCGAAGCTCCGGCGAAGGATTTCGCGAGCAGCCCGCGCCGCACCCATCCCGTCGACGAGTTTCATGCCACATGCGGACATCGTTCTTCGGCGCTGCGGTTGGCGCAGGAGACGGAGGACGGCGGTCGCCGAGTTTGCGGGTGACGCGTCGTCACTCCAAACGCCGAGGTCCTCGCCGGCTCCGAATGAGCCGACGGCGCGAGCATTCATGCGCTGATTGTCGGCAATGGACCAGACGATCATGGGGACGCCCAGACAACACAGCTCCCAGCATGTCTGCCCGCCGGCATTGACTGACACGTCGGCCCACAGCATCAAGCGCGCCATCTCGGATGCGCCGAATCGTTCCGGCTGCTCGACCTCGATCGATGGCTCACGCTCGCGCAGCGCCACGACAACGGCATCGCGGTAGCGCCGCGTCTCGCCCCCGCCAAACGTGACGAGAACGCGGTGGTCGTTCGCTTCGAAGACACGACCGGACGCCGCGCGCGCACGCGCGAACGGCTCGCGCAGCAGCGCATACGCCGGTCCGAGCAGCAGATTCTCGCGCGGCGTATCCGGGTATGCGGAGGCCTCGAACGCGGGCGACGGATTGAGTATCCAGCCAGCGGACCGGAGATCGCGATCGGCAAGGTCGTCGATTGCCCCGGCCGCGATGCCTGCCCGCGCCAACGCCGCAAAATACTCGCGATCGGCACCGTAGTGGTCGACCACCACAACCGCGGCATCTCGTTCGTGGGCGATGCCGATGAGGTCCGCGGCGTCTTCGGCCGCTAGTCGCTCGAACGACGATCCCGGCGCGATGGGCCGCACCGCGAACCCGGCATCCTGAACCGCAGCGATCGCCGATCCGCAATCGGCGCGCATCGCAAAACAGACCTGAGCACGCTCGTCTGACATGCGCTGCGCGAGCGAAAGCATACGAACGACGTGCCCCATCCCCACCTCCGTTCCGCCGTCACACCGGATGACGGCATTCGCGAAGCGGGGCATAGGTCAAAAGTTCTCGAGATCGCCCCAGGCGATCATCGCGCCGGCCGCGATCGGACGCACGGCCCGCACGCCGACAATGCGATCGACGAACGGCGGCTGAATCCCCATTCCCGGCCGGCGAAACTCGATATCGTCTTCAAAAATGGTGGCTCCGGCAGCGATCGCGCGTTTGGCGAAGGCGCTGCGGCGAATCGCATCTCGCTTGCGCAATTGTTCGTCGGCCAGCGCGCGCCGCGGCGAACCGAGCGCAGTCTCAACGTCGCGAATCGTCTGGATGAACTGCTTCGCGTCGCTGGATTCCAATGAAAACATGTGCTCCGGGCTGCGCGTCGTTCGATCCAGCGTGATGGTCTTCTCGACGAGATTCGCGCCGAGGGCCACCGCCGCAACGTCCATTTCGAGACCGGGCGTGTGATCCGAATACGCGATCGGCACTCCGAATAGCTGTTTCAGCGTCGGAATCATCCGCAGGTGGATGCTGGGCAAGTGTGCCGGATACCCCGATGGGCACTGATGAATGATGACTCGATTATTGCCCGATCGCGCAACTTCGTCGACCGCAAGTTCGATCTCGCCGACCGTCGAGCTTCCCGTGTCAAGCTGGATGACAAGGCCGGTCTTTGCTGCTTGACGGATAAGCGGAATATGATTGACGTCGGCGGATGCGATCTTGATCGAATCGCACCCGAGTTCTTTCACGAATTCTATATCGTCGGGAAATCCCACCGTCGCGAAGAAAGCGAGGCGGCGGCCGTCGGCGTGGGCTTTGACTCGACGCCACGCATCGCGGTCGAGATAGCGGCGCAGGAGAATCTCGTAGAGAGACTCCTCGACGTTTTCAGTTCGCCCGGTCGTTCGGTCGGCTAAGAAATCGTACGAGAACAGTTGCTTGCGATCGGCGACCAAGCGATCCGGGTCGAAGATTTGAAACTTGATGGCATCAGCGCCAGCGTCGGCAGCGATGTCGATCAGCGCCTTGGCGCTCTCTTCACCGGTGTGCGTCGCACCCGCCTCGAACGTGACGAAACAGGGGTTACCCTCGCCGATGACGCGCTCTCCAATGACAATCTCCATGCCCACGATTCTCGGTGTCCTTTCTCGACGATTACGGTTTGTTCGAGCCGCCGAACACTGCGTGGAGCGCCGCGATCACGTGACCTTGCCGCTCGGCATCGAGTCCGGCATACATCGGCAAGCTCAGGGTCTCACGATAATACGTTTCGGCGTGCGGAAAATCACCGTCGCGGAACCCCAAGCGGCGATAGTAGGGCTGCGTGTGAATCGGGATGTAGTGCACGTTGGGGGCAACGCCGCGCGCGCGCAGCGCATCGTACACGCCCCGGCGCGTCAGGCCGGACTCGGGTCGAACGCGCACCGGATACAAATGATACGACGAACGCGCATCTTCGTGCTGGAAAGGCAGAACGAGCGGAAGATCGCTCAGCTCGCGATCGTAACGTGCCGCGATTTCGCGGCGGCGCTCCACAAATTCATCGAGGCGTGAGAACTGCGCTGCGCCGAGCGCGGCCTGCACGTCGGTGAGCCGATAGTTGAACCCAAGTTCAATCTGCTCGTATTCCCACGGTTCATGCGCCGTTTCCATCAACGCCGGATCGCGCGTGATGCCGTTGGTACGCAGGCGTTGCAATCGCTGCGCTAGGCTTGCGTCATTGCAGACGGCCATACCGCCTTCGGCCGTGGTGATGATCTTGACGGGATGGAAGCTGAAGACGGTAATATCGGCATAGGCTCCGCACCCTACGGGCCGGCCACGATAGGCGGCTCCGATCGCATGCGAGGCATCTTCGATAACTCGAAAGCCGAACTCTTGCGCGAGCAAGGCGACGCCGGCCAAATCGGCCGGCTGACCGGCGAAATCGACGACGACGACAGCTTTCGGAAGACGCCCCGTTGCGCGTGCACCCTCCAGCTTGCGGTGAAGCTCGCCGACGCTCATATTATACGTGCCTGGATCGATGTCGACGAAATCCACGTCAGCACCGCAGCAGCGCGCACAGTTCGCCGACGCGACAAAACTGTTGGGTGATGTCCAGACAAGATCGCCGGGCCCGACGCCCAGCGCCAAACACGAGATGTGCAGAGCCGACGTCGCACTGTTGACGGCAACCGCGTGCTCGACCCCGCAATACCGTGCGACAAGTTCTTCAAAGTGCGCGACCGACGGACCCTGCGTCAGGAAATCCGAACGAAGGACGGCGGCCACCGCTGCTATGTCGTCCTCGTCGATCGACTGACGAGCGTAGGGAATCATGTCGCTGCTTGGCCGAGCGCGACGATCTCCGGGATCGTGAGGAAGTGCGGATTCGTCCCCGAATTGTACTCAAAACCGTCGTCGACGGGGCGTCCCCGGTCACCGGTTGCATCGCACGAGTAGTCCACGTTCTCGAAGAACGTAATAGTTGGCCGAATGACGTAGTGTTTCTCGAACTCGAGCGTCAATTGCCACTCATCACGCGGCACCATCAACTCGTGGAGTTTTTCGCCCGGGCGAATGCCGATGGTGCGCTGCGGAAGCGCTGGCGCGACCGCAGTCGCCAAGTCGGTGACGCGCGCCGATGGAATCTTTGGAATGAAAATCTCTCCGCCATACATCCGATCAAACGCGGAAAGCACCAGTTCGACGCCCTGCGTGAGCGTGATCCAAAAGCGCGTCATGCGCGGATCGGTGATCGGTAGCTCGGTTGCTCCAGCATCGACGAGCGACCGGAAAAAAGGCAACACCGAACCGCGCGATCCGACGACGTTTCCATACCGAACCACCGAGAATCTCGTGACGCGGCCGCCTGCGATATTATTCGCGGCGATGAACAGCTTGTCGGAGGCCAATTTGGTCGCGCCGTAAAGATTGAGGGGGTTGACGGCTTTGTCGGTCGAGAGCGCGACGACGCGTTTGACGTTGGCGGCGATCGACGCCGCGATGACATTCTCCGCACCGTTGATGTTGGTCCGAATGCATTCGGTCGGATTGTATTCGGCGGTCGGGACCTGTTTGAGCGCGGCCGCGTGAACGACGTAATCGATGCCGTTGAATGCTTGAATCAATCGGTCGCGATCGCGGACGTCGCCGATGAAGAAGCGGACGCACGGATCCGTGATCGTCTGCGCCATCTCGTATTGCTTGAGTTCATCACGAGAGAAGATGACCAGGCGTTTGGGCCGGAAGCGTTCGAGCACGAGCCGCGTGAAGGCCTTGCCGAACGAGCCCGTCCCGCCGGTAATGAGAATCGAAGAACCGTCGAGCACGACAAAGACTTTATCGGACGTTCGCTAATCTCATCTTAGAAATGTCGGCGTACTATCGCTTCTTCGGCCTGGAACGCGATCCGTTTCTGGATACCGCGGACCCGCACTTCTACTGCGAGCTGGGGCCGTTGCGCAAAGCCAAAGAGCGGCTGGGCGGCTCCGTCGACCAGTCCCGCGGCCTCGTGGTGATCCTCGGCGAGCCCGGCACCGGCAAGACCAGCCTGTGCAGTGCCCTCGAACTCGACCTGCTGCAAGACGAGAGCGTCGTGCTCGGCAAGATTCTCGACCCGACGTTCGCAAGCGAGATCGAATTCTTGATCGCCGTGGGCCGTGTGTTCGGCCTCGCGCTGCCGCCCCGCTCCAGCGCTGCGCTCAAGAACGCGCTCAAGAACTTCTTCTTCGAAACGGCCGTCCTCGAAAAACGCACGCTGGTCCTCATCATCGACGAGGCACAGAACCTCACCGAAGAGAGCCTCGAAGCGCTGCGGATGCTGTTGAACTACCACGTGCCGCAGAAGAAACTCGTGAACATTCTGCTCTTCGGGCAAAGTGAGCTC
Organism: Vulcanimicrobiota bacterium; assembly: GCA_027307235.1. Classification (GTDB taxonomy): domain Bacteria; phylum Vulcanimicrobiota; class Vulcanimicrobiia; order Vulcanimicrobiales; family Vulcanimicrobiaceae; genus DAHUXH01. The sequence continues at coordinate 72,461 of DAHUXH010000014.1, forward strand.
GAAGCGCGCATCGCCGAACGCCGCAATCTGGCCGACCGCGTCGACGGCTGGGTGCGCCTGCCTCCGCTCGATGTCCCGATGGCGAGCGCCATCCTCGATTTTCGGCTCATGCGCGCCGGGATGACGCCGGGTCACACCGTCTTCACACTCGAAGCTCGGACCCTCTTATTCGAAGGGTCGAGCGGCTCGCCGCGCCGCCTCACCATGCTCGCTCACGCGGCCATGGAAGAAGCCGCCGACCGGGGGGCCACGCTGGTGAACGAAGATCACGTCCGCACGGCGCTGCGCGCCCGCGGCATCGCCCTCGCGGAGCGCGCCGAGGCTCCGGTCGTCGCCGAGAACGGCGCCGCCGGAAGCGCGCGGCGCATCGGTTTCTTCTCGCGGCTGTTCTCGCGTTCGGCTGCACGATGAACCGCGAGCCGAACTTCGAGGCAAGCGCGGATATGCGTCTGCTCGAACTTCAGCGAAACGCACTCGGCGTCGCCTCGACACCGACGGCGTGGCAAAACGGGGGCATCTCTGAGGAAGCATCGATCGGCGAGGCGCAGACGCCGGCGCGCGCCGGGGCAGTGCTGCGTCTGGAGATGGCGGCTTCGCCGCCGGATGGCGTTATCGCGGGCGCACTCGTCACCGTCAGTCTCGCGCTCACCAACGACGGGGCCGACGAGGCACGCGGCGTGATCGTGTGCGCACCGCTCCCCACGAATACCTCGTTTCGCCGCGGCTCGCTGGTACACGACGGGCGCGATCAGCCCGACGATCGCGCGGAAAGTCTGGCCGGATCGGGGCTCCTGATCGATCGCATCGCGGCGGGCGCGCGCGTGTCGCTCGTGTGGAAGCTGTCGGTGAAACTCGGCAACGATCCGCTGGTGCTCGCGCCGCAGGTGCGCGCCGCCCGCGGTGCGGTGCTCGGAACTGGGCCTCTGATCGTCTCGCGCAAACCGGCCGAATTGACCGGATTCGGAGCGGAGTTGCAGCGCGTCGACGTGCCGCTCGACTCAGCGCCGGCGTTCGCACAAGAACTCAGCGCCGTGGAACTGCCGATCTACGAGCTGGATGAAGAGGAGCAACTCGTCTACGAAGCCGCTGACGCCGCTCTCGAACCGATCGTCCCCCCGAGCGAGCGTCTTGCGACGCCTCAACCTGATGCATCGCCTCCGGCTCCGGCACCGCAGGCGCCACCCGCGCCGCCGGAGCCTGCGCCGTTACCCGAGCGACACGCCGTGGCGCTCGCCACCGTATTCGATCGCGCGACGCACGCATTCTTTGAACGCATCTTCTCCTCCACGAAGCCGCCGGTGCTGCTCGATCACTTCTTGTTCGGCAACGCGCTCGCGTGTTCGCGCGGCTACGACGGCGACGACGACGCGTGCGTCAAGCAGCACCTCGATGCGCAAGCGCAACTCCTGCATCGCATGAAGCTGCACGAAAAACTCGGACGCAAAGAGCCGTTGACGGAGTATGCGGGTGCGATGCTCGCACAGCCGAGCAGGCTGCGCGAGTCCAACGTGATGGCGGCGCCACGGCTCGATGCCGGCGTCGGCGTGATCCTCGTCACTGAACTCGGGGCGCCGGTGGTGACGACCCTGCGCAAGATGGAAGACGAGGCCGGCCGATGGGACTTCGTCAAGGGACGACAACTCGCGCAGGCGCTGCAGGCGCAGGGCGTCATCTCGTCCGCACCGGAAGCGGCTCGTGACGAGGTGCAGGTCGCCCTACGCGAGTATGCGCAACGCTGTGCGCCGGTGATTCAACGCTTCTTCGTCCGTGCTCGCGTCGACCGCACGACGGGACTGCTCTTTGCGCCCGAACCGTCGCTCGATGCGGCCGCGCGCGGGGTGCTGGCGGCACTCGCGTCGGTCATGCCCAATGAGCGTGACGCGGGAATGCGTCAGCGCAACTGATCGAGCGGCCCGAGACGGCCGCGCGGCGTTTCCTTCCCGAAGTTGCGCGCGAACTGCTTCCACTTCGAGAGCAGCGTCAAGCGTTCGCCGACCTGGTCGCGATACTGCCGCAAGCGCGCAAGCTGGTTCTCGCGCACCGCATAGACATAACGGACGCGTTTGAAGAGTTCCCGGTCGAAGGCCTCATCGCGAACGGAGGCAGCCGCCTCGAAAGCGTTCTGAAGTCCATGACGCGAGCGGCGTTCTTGCGCGAGCGCTCGGTCCATCTCGGGCCAATCTCGCGCCGCGAGCGCACGTTCGAATTCAGCGCATGCCGCTTCGAGCGCGTGCATCTCCCGCACGACCGCCGCTCGAAGCTCGTCGCGGTCAGCCGACAGCGGCAAACGAGGAGCCCGGTTCGGTGGTCGGCGTCACATTCGTGCGCTGCTGCGCCTTGAATTGCGCGATCGCCTTGACCCACGTTTCGCGGTAATCACGAAACTCCGGCACTAGCCGGGCGACGCGCTGTGCGTCCTTTTGCATGTTGGCGAGCACCAGCTCATGATGCCAGAATTCGTAGACTCGAAAGAGATTGCGCGCGAGATCACCGCCGATCTCCATGTCGAGCGCCCCCATCAACAACGAGAGCGCGCGTTGCGCACGCAAGAGCAAGCGATGAATGCCCTCGATGTCGTTGAAATCGTACTCGAGCTTCTCCAGCGCCTTCTGCGACGACAGGATCAGCAGGTCGTAGATCTTGACAATCAGGTCTTCTTTGGAAGCCGTCGCGATCGACGTCTCCAGATACCGTTGTTCCGCGGCGCCTTTGTTCACGTCAGTGCTTCAAAACCCGTCTAATGGCCGGAAGAGGAGACACCGAATGCACCGAGTTGTGCTTGCTCGGCTTGCAGTCCGGCGATCGTCGATTCGGAAGCGATGAATTCAGCGCGAAGTTGCGTTGCCTGAAGCGTCGCCTCGTCGTTGATGAGACTGACTTGTTTCTGCAGCGATCCGATCTGATCGGTGATCGAGTTTTCGAAACCTTGCAGTGTCGACGTTTGACCCGCTGCCAGCACGCCGACCAAACCGGAGTTCAGTGAGGTCGGAAGGCCGGTGACGTTTCCGAGATAGGTGCCAAGTTGATTGGTGAACTCGTTGAGCAGGCCCTGAACTTGCGTCGGGTTATTTTGAAACGCTTGTTCCAGCTTGGTTGTGTCGAGCGGTGCAAACGCGCCATCGGTACCGGCGAAATTCGTCGTCTGCACCAACTGATCCGTGCCCGACGATTGATTCTGACCACCGTTGCTTTGACCGTTGTTGGCGGTGGTGAGCACGGTGACCGAGTCATCGACCTGCACGCCGATCTGCGAGAGTGAGTTGAAAGGATCGCTCGCGTTTCCGAACAGTCCGGTGACGATCGAGGTCAACCTGTCTTTGAGGCTCTGCACGTCGCCGTTCTCGAAAAGAACGCCGCCGCCCAATTGCGTGGTCGTGGCTCCCGCCGCCGCCGATTGACCGGGCTGCAGCGCGGTGACGACCGGCGGCTGGGTCGCCGTGTTGATCTCGGTGATCGCGCCGTTGTACGCCGAGACGAATGCGTTGACCGCATTGACGAGCTGGGTTTGATCCTGCGAGACGGTCACAGTATAGGGCGTCGCGGTGCTCGCCGTGATATTGAGCGTGATGCCGGGGATCGCCGATGTGATCGCGTTGGAGTTGCTGAAGATCGTGCTGTTGGTCCCGGCAGGATTCTGCACGGTGACGCTCGCCTGTTGGCCGAGCGTCGTCGCCGGCGAAAAACCGTCCTTGTTCGTCAAACCTGCTGCATCGAGAAAGTTCGACGTGTCGCCGGCGGCGCCCAGGACGATACTCTGCGGACCGGTCGCTTTTGCGGTAAGCGTCACCTGATTGGTCGCGGCATTGTACGATGCGTTCACGCCCGCCGCCGAGGAATTGATGCGCGCGAGCACCGACGCCAGATTGTCGGTCGAGGTATTGACCGAGATGGCAACGCCGTTGATGGTGAAGGTGCCGCTACTGAAAAACGGTGTGACGACGTTCTTGAAATTCGCGTTATTGCCGCCGTCGAGGGTGGCGGCTTGATTGATGCCGCCGACGCCGGACGTTCCGGTGACCTGAAATGTGCTCGGGCCGGTCTGCTGGATCTGCGCTTGGTCCAGCTTGAGGACTTGGAGCAAGTTCCCGGAGTCGCCCGCGCTGCCCAAGCTGACCGGCTTGGTCGCGTTGATCTGGACCACGTCGTTGGCGCCGCCGACGGTTGTTTCGGAGATGGTGAAGCCGGCATCCGCGCCCGAGGACACCACCGCGGTCTGAATGCGCGACAGAATTGTCTGCAACGAGTCGGTGTTGACGTTGTACTTCACGGTCTGACCGTCGACCGTTATCGAGCCCTGACCGCTCGCACTCGTACCGTTGCTCGGAGTGACGGCGGCGAACGACTGCGCGAGCGCCACCTGATCGGCGGGGACGCCGGCGATCAAGTCTTTTTCCGAGTGCCCCGCTGTTGCGTCGCTAACGACCTGCGTCGAGGTCGCGGCGGTTTGCTTCGTGACCACGTAGACGCCCGGCGTAGCCGCGACTCCCGGAATGCCGCTCGCGCTGGCGAAGGTCGGATCGCTGACCTGAGCGTTGAAGCTGTCGAACAGCGCCGGCGACGACAACGCCGTCAACGCGTTCTGCACCGACGAGAGCAGCGAATTGATGTGGATCAGTTCACTATTCGCGGCCGTCAACGAGGCAATCTGGTTGTTGGGAACGACCGCCTGCGCCTGCGTCAGCGACACCAACTTGTTGATGATGCCGTTGACGTCGAGGCCCGAGGAGATGCCCGGAAAGCTGATCGGCCCGACGTTGGTTCCAAGGACGGGGACATTCGACATGGTGTGGAGCTCCTACGCGTTGCGATCTAGCGTGACGCCGCTCTGCTGGTCGAAGAACTCCGCGATCTGCACGAGGATCTCCGGCGGGAACTGCGCGACTTCTTTTCCCGTCTTCGGGTCGGAAAATACCGTGATGATCTCGTTGGGATGGTGCGCGACACGGTACGAAACGTCGAGCCCGACCGTCTTCGGCGCACTCGCGGGTCCGAACAGCTTCGCGACCACCGACCCGATGTCGGCGCGATTGGCCGACCCGGTCTTTGCGCTCGAGCCAGGCTCGCCCGGGTCGGGCGTGCTCGTGCTCCCCGCGGTCGCTGAACTCACGGTCGCGGAACTCTCCGGAACCGGAAATACGATGGGTGGCGCGCTGCCTTGCGCGGCCGGCGATTGTACGTCCATGTCGTTCGCAGCCTTCTCCCTACGCCATGCGAGGTTAACCTTAATATCGGCCAATCGGCCGACTGGGCTTAGGGCGCTACATGCCGGAGCGTAAAGATTGCGCGGTCGCGTAGGCCTGCGCGGTGGCGGCGAGCACCGCTCGCGGATCGGCGAACGCGGCGATTCTCCCCGAGCAGTCGCGGATCGCGTCGGTGCGGGCGGCGGCGTGGGCCCATGCATCGCCGATCCCGTTGGCGACGGCGCCGACGTTGGTCGGATCGACCGCCCAAAGGCCGGGAGCCCAGTGGGCCGCATAGGAGTTGGAACCGACCACCAGCGCACAGCCGCTGAGCGCTGCGCGCGCCGCGCGCGCTGTTCCGAGCGGGTACCACCCGATGTCGACGTAGACACGGGCGCGCCGGTACAGCGCCGCGATCTGGGCCGGCGTCGGCTTGGGAAGGAACATCGTCGCGTCGCCGGCGGCGTCGCGCAGCATGACGTAATAGTTCGCGTCCATAATCGGCCCGGCGACGACCACCGGCAATCCGAGGCGCCGCACCGCGTGCAACGCCAGGAGCTGGTTGCTCCGGCTCTCGAGCGGTGCGTGCATCAGGAGAAAATCGCCGGTTCCGACGAGGTCATCCATGGGCTGCGGAATGGGGCCGTGATCGACGCTCGGTCCCCCGAGCTGCGCGCGCCCGCGCCAGTTGAACTTGGTCCGGTAGTGGTGCTCTTCTTGCGCCGAACCGACGATGAGCACATCGGCCAGCTCCAAGACCTCGGCAACCTGGGTGCCCCATCCCGCAAACGGCTCCTGGCCGCGCGGGTCGGCCCCATCGGCTTCGAGACGCCGCGCCGCCAGGTGATCGAAGAAATCTTCGAGCAGCGCGCGGTCCAGCACGCGCTGCTGCATCATCGTGGTGATGCGATCGCCCCAGACGCCCAACCCATGAACGTCCGTGAGCGAGGGCGCGAGCACGACCGGCAGACCGGCCGCCTTACAGGCCTCCAGCTTCGTTTTCACGTGTTCCGGGCGCAGCAGGCCGACGACGTGGACGAGATCGTGCTGCGCGGGGTCGAGTTGCGATGCGGTCGTCAACGTCGCGAGAAAGCCCTCACGGTTGAGCCGCGCGGTCAGCGCACGTGCCTCGTCGGTATCGGCGTCATCGGTCAGGAGCCCATCCTCGCGGACGACGACGGCGATGCGCCCCGCGGAGCCCCCGAGCGGCACATGCTCGCTCGATCCGACGATCTGGCGCGGCTGCGCGTGCGAGGTGACCCGCACCCCGAAGGACCGCACGACCGGCCCGTCGTCGGGATCGAAGCTCACGCACAGATCGCGCGGCATCGGCCGGACGACAGGAATCTCGCGGTAGCCGTCCGGCACGCGATCGAGCACCACGTGGACCGGTGCGCTCACGGTCGCCGCGTCGCCGGCGAGCAGCGCTGCCTTCTCCGGCAACGCATCGCCGTACGGCCGCGCGAACCAGCGCGCCGCATCGCGAGTGACCTGTGCGTCGCCGAGCACGGCATCGACGCGGTGCGCGCCGTTATGTGTGAGGTACGCGGCTCCGGCCGCGCCGCCGGCATCGGCGATCGCGACCGTCCGTCCGCGCGCGAAGCGCAATGCGTACACGAACGGGGCGAGATCGGCAAAAGCTTGCGTGTACGGTGCGGCGCCGAGCCAACCGCGAGTGCGCGCTCGCTCGAACAGCGCCCACACCTCGTCGGAGGCGCCGAAGCGCTTGATGCGCTCGTCGTTGATCTGACGCGCGAGCGAGATCGACCGCAGCCAAGGCAGTGTCTCGCTTTCAATGGCGGCTAGGCGCTCATTTGGAACGGCGCGAGCGATTGCGAGCGGCCAAATGAACGGCGAGGCCTCCGGCTCGATCAACATCGTGGTCTGCACTTCGATCAGCGGAACGATGGCGATCGCGTCACCATGCGCAAAGATGCAATCCATCGCCGAGCCGAGATGCCAACGACGCGACGTCGGCTCGAAGCGAACGATCGCAAGCGTGTGCGGGTCGATGATCTCGGCGGCAGCGCCATGACCGCACCACCATTGATAGTCGTCGGCGAACGACGCGGTGCGCACGTTCATCGGATCGCCTCGATCGAGCGGCGCAGCGCGCTTGGGCTGCGGTCATCGCCGAGTTCCTCCAGCGAAAGGTAGCGCGAACTCCCGCGGCCGTCGATGCGCAGCGACACGGCGGCGGTCGAGCGCGACGTCCAATCCTCCACGTCGGTTTCGTCGCTCACGTCCACGTCGGCAACACGCGCGGCGTCCATGCCCAACCGCTCGGCGATGCGCTCGACGCGCCGCGCGATCGAAGCGGCGGTCGCTTCATCGACGGCGGCGATGCGCAAGAGTGTCGCGTCGTCTACGGAAAATGCTTGAAAATAGCGGCGAACGAACAACGCGGTTTCCTCCCAGTCGCGATCATTGCGCACGATCCCAAGAAACTCGCTGCGGTACGCCGTGCCGTCGAGCGATGGTTTTGGACTCGGCGCAGCCGAAAGCGCGCCGTCTATCGGTGCGTAGTGCAGACTGCGGTCGAAGCCGCGGCCGATTGCGGCGGTTGCATTGTAGCCGCCGTCCGCCGACTTGTGAATGTTCCACTTGGCCGAGAAGCGCTTCCAGTTATCGTCGAGCGTCTTGCCGTAGTCGATCTTGTTCGCTGCGAACGTGCGGCTGCCGAAATGGTGAATGAAGACGTCCTCGCAGATGTAGATGCGATATCCGGCCGCGCGCACGCGCAGACAAAAATCGTCGTCTTCGAAGTTCCCGACCGCATAGCGTTCGTCGATCCCGCCGACTTCGTCGACGACCCGTCGCGGAATGCACAGACACAGACCGATCGCACGATCGGCAAAATACGAGATTCCTGAGAATCGTTCGCGACGCTTCTCGGCATACAGATGCGCGCCGTTGATGTCGCTGTAGGCCGCATCGAGCAGAACTTGGTGACCGGCGACGCGATTGCTGCGCGGAGCGGTCACGCCGATACGCGAGCTGCGCGCAAACGGCTCCAGCAAGCCGTCGAGCCAGCCTTCGGTGACGACGACGTCGTTGTTGAGCAGCACGACGTACTCGCCTTGCGCCGCTTGTATTCCCTGATTGTTCCCGCCGGCGTAGCCTCGGTTGGTTTCATTGAAGATGACCCTGACGTCGACCAGGGTCTTCAGCCAGTCGGTCGTGCGGCTGTCCGATCCGTTGTCGACGATGATCACTTCATACGGATCGGTGGTAAAGCGCCGAATCGAGTCGAGCGCCATCCGCGTGTACTCCGGTGCGTTCCAACTGAGGGTCACGATCGAGACGAGCGGACGCTGCGGTTTGGGCAAGGCGCGCAGATACTCCTCGATGGGTTGCGGATCGGTGGTCAGCAGCGAGGCGATCTCGCGCCCGTATTCTGCAACGAAGGCGGCATCGTGCGCGCACGGCGGCAACTGCGCCGCACGTACCGAACCGCCGCGCACGCCCACATATCCGGGAATCGAGCGCAGCATGAGATCAGCGATCGCGCCGTCGACGGTGTCGAAATCGCGCAAGCGCAGATGCTGCGGGATGTTGCGCAGGGACAGCAAGGTGCAGCGTCCGTCAGCGACCACGCTTGCGACGTCCTGAGCGGCGGGCAGTTCCGGCGCGAGCGTGGACGCCCCGACCTGGGGCGAAAACTCGCATTGGCGCACCAGTTCGTCGAGCCATCCGGGTTCGAGGCGGCAGCGAGCCTCGACAATCGCGAGGTACCGTTCGCCGCGCACTTCCATCTCTTCGCGAATGCGCGCGATCGCTTGAGCGGTCGCAACATACGCGACACCTGCGATCGGCGCGGCATTGGCGCGCACCGTCTGGTCGAAGGCCTCGGTCATCGCGCCGTCGCCGTGTACGATGATCGTGGCCGGCGGCGCCGAGCGGAAACTCGCGACAAAGAGTCCCTGTGGCTCGCGCACCATGCGATAGATATTCCCGCGCGGGATTTGAAGTTTACACGCGTCGTACGTGATCTTTCCGTTCCAGCGTTCGGCAAGGAGCGCCAGGTTGTAGACGACCCGCCGAAAACGCTGGATGCCCGATTGCGATTCGAAGTGCGTGAGCACGGCGTCAGGCTCGTACACGATGCGCCGCCCATGGGCGCGCACGCGCAGGCAGTAGTCGACGTCCTCATACCCGTTCCAGAAGGCTTCGTCGAGCCCGCCGAGTTCTCGATACAAGTCGCGCGGCGTCACCATGCAGGCGGCGGTGACGACCTGATACTCGGTACGCATCTTCGCCGCGCGGTCATTGCCCGGCGCTTGATACAGATCGTGAATCGGCGCGAACCCCGCGCTTCCGAACTGAAAGGCGCTCATCGCGACACCGGCGTGCTGAATCGTTCCGTCGGGGAAGAGCAGGCGCGCCCCGACCACACCGACGTCAGGCTGCGAAGCTGCCCGCAACATCGCGGCGAGCCAGTGCGGCGTCGCCTCGGTGTCGTTGTTCAAGAGCACCAGGAAGCGCCCGCGCGCGAGTTCCGCCCCCTGATTATTCGCGCCCGCGAAACCGCGATTGCGCTGGTTGCGAACGATCTGCGCCCACGGAAATTCAGCGAGGACCTCGGGCGTGTGATCGCTCGACGCGTTGTCGATGACGATGACCTCGCCCTCGCCCGCGCCCTCGAGTGTGGCGCGTAGCGTCGTCAGGCAATTACGCGTCAGTTCCGCCTTGTTGAAGACGGGAATGATGATCGAGTAGTCCATCGCCGTGGAGCGATTCGCCGCGCGGCTACGCGAGCGCTGCTTGCGCGACGCTGCCGGCCAGCTCTATTTTCCCCTGACGCAAGTAGAGCGCTGCGAGTTCCACGCCGATCTGCTGCTTTGCCATCGGCATCGCAGCGCGAAGCGACGTTTCGGCATCCTCGTGCCGCCCGAGCGACTCCAACGCATGGGCACGCAGCACGATGCCATCGATGAAATCCGGTTGCGCCGCGAGCGCACGATCGACGTTGGAGAGCGATTCGTCGAGCCGGTCCGATTCGCGCAGGAGCACTGCCGATAGGTAGCGCACGCGCACGGTCCACTCCGCCGAGCACTCGTCGACGGCCTCCAGGAGCGCCAGGGCCTCGTCGCGCCGTCCCAGGTTGACCGCCGCGAGCGCACCGTGATAGCGCAGGCTCACGTCGCCGGGAAACCGCGCCAAACCCTGCGCGGCGAGATCGTTCGCTCCCGGGAAATCACCGCTGCCCAGACGTTGCAGCACGCGCCGAATGAAATCCGCCGCTTCTTCTGGTTGCGTTTCACGTTCGCGCTCGAGCAGCCGCGCGAGCGCCGCGCCGTCTCCGCGTGCGCGATAGCGGGCTTCCAATGGATTGAGCGCATCGGCGCACCCGGGGAGAATCGCCGCGGCCTTCTCAAGATAGCTGATGTCATCCCAACCATGCCGGCCGGCGGCCAACGCCGCGGCACACAGAACGGTCACGGCCGTACGCGGCGTCAAACGCTGGTGGGATTCTTCTATGATCTCGATGGCGCGTTCGTAGCTGTGGCGGCGCAGAAGAAAGTCGATATAGTTGACCGTCGAAAACTCGTCTTTGAAATCATCGTACACATCGCGAAATGCTTCTTCCGCTTCAGTGTAGCGCTCCAGCCGCTCGAGCGCCTTGGCGCGATTGAGCCGGATCGGCTGCACCGTCGGACGATTGGCGATACCGCGTTCGAACCACTCGATTGCCTTTTCGTCGTCGCCCTGCATGACGTAGGTCGTGCCGATCTCGCTGTGGGCCTTCCAAATTGCCACTTCATTATCGACGACAAACTGCCGGTCGATGTATTTTCCGTCTTCGATCGCCTCCGCGAAGGCCGCGCGTGCATCGTCGAAGCGGCGCATCGCCACATAGGCTTTGCCGATCATAAAATGCGCGTTGGCGTAGTGCGGGGAGAACGCAAGACACTGTTCGGCGGCTTGCAACGCGCGTTGGGCGTCGTTGCGCTTTTCCAAGTAGACTTCCGAGAGGACCGCCAATCCGTTGGCCATGAAACCGCGCGGCGCTAGGCCGTTCAGTTCGAACATCTTCTCCAGCGCCATGAGCGCCGTCTCGTTGTCGCCCATCGCGTAGGCGGTCGTGCCGAGATTAAACCAATTGAACGGCTCGGCGGGATCGTTCTCCGTCGCGGCGCGCACGATGGCGAGATTGCGCTCGCCCTTGTTTCGATCCTGAACGACCTCTTTCAAATATCCGTGATGCACGATCGCAATCGACGATTGTCCGGCCTCGAGTCCGTGCTGATGATCGTCGAGCGTGATGAATTCATGAATGAGGCCACGGAATCGAATGCGTTCGTGATTGGGAAAGATACGAACCAGCGCGTGCGTCATCGACCCGGTCCCGGCGTAGTCGTCGGATTTGTTGTGGCAACGAATCCACACGCCTTGATTGTAGGCGGGCACGTTCTTCAGACGCGCGAGTTCAGCGCGCGACTCCGGCGTGAGTTCTTCGTCCGCGTCGAGCTGCAAAATCCATCGTTTGGTCGCGAGTTCGTTGGCTTGGTTGCGTGCCCACGCGAAATCGTTGCGCCACGGACGCTCGACGACGGTGGCTCCGAAGGAACGCGCGATCTCCATGGTGCGGTCGGTCGATCCCGTGTCGACGACGACCATCTCGTCGACCACGCCCTCGACGCTGCGCAAACACTGCTCGAGAAAACGCTCCTCGTTCTTGACGATCATGCACAGCGTGATACCCGGCGGTTTTTGCGGCCACTGCGGCGGAGGGACCGGCAAACCGAACGGCAGCGCGGTCGAAGTCGCTACTGCGAGCGGGGAGACCGCCGGCGCCGGCCGGGTGGAGCGCACGCGAATGGGCATCGCAATCTGTTTCGGCTCCCTGCAGCAGCGCCTTTAGGAAGGCTGATTTACGCCAGGCCGTCGTTGCTAAGCCCCTCGTGTACCATGGTACACTTCGGGTCTTCGCGCCTCGGCCTGACGAAAATCAGAGCTTCCTTAGAAAAAAGGGAGCCCGCCGGCTGGCGGGCTCCCGAGGGTACCGAGAACGTTTGGACGATTACCGGAAGAGTCCGAGAACCGACTGTGCGTTCGCGTTCGACTGGGAGAGCACCGAGGTTCCGACCTGCACCAAGATCTGCAGTTTCGTGAACTGGCTGGTCGCCTGGCCGACGTTGAGGTCGCGAATGTTCGACTCGGCCGCTTGCAGGTTGACCGCAGCGATGTTGTCGTTGTTCGCGTCTTCGTTCAGACGAACGATGACCGCGCCGAGGTTCGCGCGCTGGTTGAGCAGACGTTCCAGAGCGTTGTCGATCTGACCGATGGCGTCTTCCGCACCAAGCGACGGCGCGTTCGAGGCCGACAGCGCCAGGTTGATGTTCGACACGCGCAGGGTCTGCGTGTTGGTCGCCTGGATGCCGAGCTGGATCACGTCGCCTTCGTTGGCACCGGACTGGAAGTTGAACGCCGGGTTGTTCGGGTTTGTCAGAGCCGCCACGTTCTGGCTGATCTTGATGAACGAACTCGTGCCGACGTCGGCCGTCGTGAACGCGCCGAACGACAGCGTGACGTTGTCGAACACCGCAGCGGCCTGTGTGGACTGCGAGCCGAACAGCGTTCCGGAAACCGAAACGACGCCGCTTGAGCTGTCGAAGAAGGTCTCTTGAACGGCGATCGAGACGCCGGTGTTGATGACCTGCAGTTGGATCGTGCCGTCGAGCGTGCCCGTGTTACCGGCCGCTTCGCCCTGCGCGCCGCCGACCGA
>DAHUXH010000015.1 GCA_027307235.1 Vulcanimicrobiota bacterium
GCACGTCGTTCTCGAAAACGGATACCAACTCACCGTCGCACCGTCGGCAACGCCGCAGACGCTCGCGCAGTACACACAAGGCTTTCAGCGATTCGGTCTCGGGAAGGGGCTGGAACTGGATGCGATCGGACCGCTCTTCAACCGCGCTCGCGCCGGTGCGAGCGTGACCACCGGCTTCGGCGACTACGGAGTCGGCGCGAAATACGAATTTCGCCAGCGCGGGCGTTTCACGTACGCGCTCGACGGACTCTGGACGCTGCCGAGCGGAAGCAACGGTTTCTCGACCGGCGCACCCGTGCAGACGTTCAATCTCGACATCGCCTATCAGGTGAGTTCCAGTGTCGGCGTGGGAACGACGCTCGCCGCCGTCTCGTCGGCGGGCGCGGACACAACAACCGGCGTCACACGACGATTCGGCGCCTTCGATCCGTCGGTCGTCGTGACCGATCAGCTACCGCACTATTACCAGTTCTATGCAGAATTGGTCGCGAACACCGCAACCGCTCCGGGTTCAGGCGGCCGCGTCTTCACCGATTTCGGCCTGCAAAAACTCATCGGTTCCGGCGTCGAACTCGATCTCGAATACGGCCTCGGTTTCGCCCCCACCGGCCCCAACCGCTTTCACTATCTCGGAGTCGGCACCGGCATCCGTCTGTAAGGAAGCTCTGATTTTCGTCAGGCCGAGGCGCGGAGAGGCGAAGTGTACTCTGGTACACGAGTCTCTCCGCAACGACGGCCTGGCGGAAATCAGAGTTTCCTTTAGTCGGCGGTCCAATCGAGGAGGGCGGGCCACTCGGTTTTTGGGAAACGGGATTTCGTTTTGATGGCGTCGACGTACTTGCGTTTGCCGGCGCGGTTGCCTTTGCCCAGGAACAAACCGCCAACCAAACGTTCTTGCCAGAAGTACAGCGCGCGATACCACTGCTTCTCGCGATCGATCTTGCGCGCGGTTTCGATCTCCGGTTGAACGTCGGGAGAAAGTCCGAACTGCGTGATAGTTTGCCCCTTGAAGAGCAGCGACGAATATTCCGGAACATCGTGATAGCGCTCGCTGCCGCCCATCATGTTCTGCGCGACGATCTTTCCGTGCGCGCCCGCGTTGTTCCACGTGCCCATGCGGTAGCGCATCTCCAGGATCGGATCGTAGAAGTCGGCGATGTCGCCGGCTGCGTAGATGCCGTCGACGTTCGTTGCCAAGCGATCGTTGCAGAGGATGCCGTTCTTGCTCGTTTCGATACCGCTGCCGTCGAGCAGATCGGTGTTCATCGTCAGCCCAAACCCGGCGCCGTAGCACTGTGCTTCGATTTCGAGGCCGCTGTTGGTGATCACTTTCGTTGCCACGCCGTTGGAGCGAACGAACTCCCGCACTTCCTCACCGTAGTGCATGTGAACGCCTTCATTGCGCGCCGCGGTGTCGACGAACTCACCGGCGACCTCGTCGAGCATACGATGGAGAAAATGCGGTCCGCGGATGAGCCAATGCGCTTCGAGTTTGCGTGATGAGAATGCTTCGGCCAATTCGTACGCGATATACGAACCGCCGATGGCAACTGCCGTCTTGCTGCGATCGATCTGCTCGGAGATGGCGCGCGTGTCGTCGAGATACTGAAAGTTGAAGATGTTCGCCGCATCATGGGAACCGGGCTTTCCGATGGGATTCGGACGTCCGCCGGTTGCGACCAACAGCGCGTCGTAGGGATAGCTGCGGCCGCCGGCGATCACAATCTTCTCTTCCGGGACGACGCGCTCGACACGCGTCCGCAGGTGAATGCCGATACGATGGTCTTCGTGCCAGCGCAAGTCGCGGATCATCACCTTGGCTTGCGGAATTTGGCCGCGCAGCATCGGCGGAAGCGATATGCGATTGTAGAGCGTGTAGGGCTCGTCCGTGAACAACGCGATCTCGCAGGCCGGGTCGTGCTTACGCAACTGTTCGGCAGCGGTCGTTCCGGCAAAACCGTTCCCGACGATGACGTAACGACGAACCTCGGACGATGCCACAGACGTTCCCTTCTTCGCGCAACCCCTCGCAGGGTGCTCGTCAGCCGTGCAGACCGAGACCGACCATCATGCGAAAGCCGACGTCGAGCGCCCGTTCGTCGATGTCGTAGCGCGCGCTGTGCTGCGGCTCGCGGCCGAGTTCTTCGCCGCGCGCGCCCACCAAGAAGTAGGCGCCGGGACGTAGTTCCTGCATATACGCCATGTCTTCCGACCACATCACGATGTCGTGCGGATCGACGATGTTGTTCTGCCCGAGCGCCGCGAGCGCGACGGCGCGGACAACGTCGTTCATCGCACGGTCATTCACCGTCGGCGGATAGTTCCAGAAGTATTCAAAGTCGAATTCGACGCGCATCGCCTCGCAGAGTCCATGAGCGATGCGCTGCAGCCGTTCGGGCATCGAGGCGCGAACATCCGCGTCGAGCGCGCGCACCGTGCCGAGCAGCGTCGCCGAGTCCGGGATGACGTTGAAGGTGGTGCCGCTCTCGATCTTGCCGACGGTGACGACGGCCGGATCCTTGGGCGCGATCTCGCGGCTAACGACGGTTTGCAGCATCGTCACCAGATGGGCCGCTGCGACGATCGGATCGACGGAGCGATCGGGCATTGCGCCGTGGCCGCCCTTTCCGCGCACGGTCAGCGCGAAGCGATCGGACGATGCGAAGAACGCGCCGTCGCGAATGCCGACCTTGCCGACGTCGAGCCCGGTGTAGAGATGCAGGGCGAAGACCCGATCGACGTGGGGGTTTTCGAGCGCGCCGTCGTCGATCATCAGCTTGTTGCCGGCGAAGCCTTCCTCACCGGGTTGAAAACAAAACACCAACGTTCCGGGAACGTCGGCGCGGCGCCGCGTGAGTTCTTGCGCGGCCGCGAGCAAGATCGCCACATGCCCGTCGTGACCGCACGCGTGCATGACGCCCTGGCGCGTCGATGCGTACGGCGCGGTGCCGAGTTCGACGACGGGCAACGCGTCCATATCGGCGCGCAGCAACGTCGTGGGTCCGGGTTTGCCGCCGGCAAGCACCGCGATGATGCCGGTTTTCCCAACCCCGGTGCGCACCTCGTCGAGCCCGAAGGCGGTCAGTTCACGCGCAATCAACGCCGCGGTCTCGACTTCTTCCATCGAGAGTTCCGGATGCGCGTGCAGGTGCCGGCGGTAATCGACGAGTTGTTTGCTCGGGACTTCCAGGACAGTCGCGGTCACGGACGTGGCGTTCCTAAGGAACGAACAACTGCCAAGCGTTTACGTTGGAGCCGTCGGGAACGCTGCTCCCGCCTGCTTCGTCAACGGGGTTGGTGTTCGCCCAGATCGGTTGGATGTACTCAGTCTTCGCCGGCAAGCAATAGGCAAGGGACGGATTGAAGATGAGGTGCATCACGCCTTGCACGGCCGGATCGGCGAAGCGGCTGTCGCCGCCGCGACCGACGAGCCAAGCATCGCTGACCGTGCCGTCCGTGTTCACGATGAAGTCGACCAGCGCGAAGGCGGTTGTTTCCAGCGCGGCGGGCAATACGATCGTTTCACGCCGCGGTGCGCGCGCGAACTGATTCATCGGCTTGCACAATGGGTCATAGGTGAACGGCGCGCTCGACGCCGATGCCTCCAGCGGCGTCGCGGTCTTCGCGAGCACGGCTTTCCACGAGAACGTCGGATCGTAGTCGTGCGACTTGTTCACCGAGCCGTCGAAGGGCACGGTCGGAGCACACGCTACTTTGCCTTTGGTCGACCAGCCGAAAAATTGATCGTCCGGGCTCATCGCTTGCGACACCCACGCATTTTGAATGACGACCGGCATGGGAAAGTGCACGTAGACCGGCGGCGAAACGAAGGTCACGTACTGCGCTTGAAAGCCGACCCAACTGAACGTGCGAATCGTGCGCGCGAGCGAGACCTTGTCGAAGTTTACCGAGAACCAGCCATGATCGGTCTGGATGGTGATCGTTCCGCTGGCCGTGCGCGGCCCATGGGCGTCCAACAGCAGCGCGTAGAGCTGCGTGTCTTTGGCGGGAACGTCTTTTACCGCAAGCGCCGATTCATCGACCGGATGCTGGTCGTACACGATGGCGGGACACAGGTCGGTGAGCGCAAGCGCCTTGCGTGTGTCCAGACCCATCGCCAACAGCGACAAAAAGATCAGGATCGAAACCCGGAACAGAAGACCCTTCATCTCGCCAAACTACGGGCCGAACGGCTCCTTACCTGCCTGCGCAGGATTTCTCGCGCGAACCGGTGACTAGAGCGAGTCGTGGCAACCAAAAGCAGCGCCTCCGCCAAGCACGTCCCCGCCTTCGAGCGTCACGGGCTTTCCGACGAACAACTCGTCTCGATGCTGCGTACGATGCTGATGCAGCGAACGCTCGAAAGCCGCGGCTTTCAGCTCAACCGGCAGGGCAAGATCCCGTTCGCGTCTGCAAGCGAAGGCCACGAGGCCGTCCAGGCCGGCGCGGCCATGGCGTTTCATCGCGGCAGCGACATCCTCGTTCCGTACTATCGCGACCTCGGACTGGATTTGGGCATCGGACTCTCCGCCGACGAGGTGCTGCTCTCGCTGTTTGCCCGCGCCGGCGACCTCTCCGGCGGGCGGCAGTTTCCGCACCACTACGCGAGCAGGGAACTCGGACTGCACTCGATCTCGTCGGTCATCGCGGCCCAGCTTCCACATGCGGCCGGCGCGGCATACGCGATCAAACTGCGTAAGCAGACCGGCCGCGCCGTGCTCGTCACCTTCGGCGACGGCGCCACCAGCGAAGGCGAGTGGCACGAGTCGCTCAACTTCGCCGCCATTCATGCGCTCCCAATCGTCTTTCTCTGCGAGAACAACGAGTGGGCAATCTCGACACCGCTCTCTAAGCAGATGGCACAGCCCGACGTTCACAAGCGCGCGGCCGGCTACGGTATGCCGGGCGTCGCGGTGGACGGCATGAACCCGGTCGCGTGCTACAAAGCGGTGGCGGACGCCATGGAGCGCGCGCGCTCGGGCGGCGGACCGACGCTGGTCGAAGCCAAGTGTTATCGCTTTCTATCCCATACCACCGACGACGACGACCGGACCTATCGGTCCCGCGAAGAGGTCGACGAGCGCCGGAAGAACGACCCGGTACCGGCCTTCGAGCGTCTCCTGATCGAAAACGGCGTCCTGACCGCCGATGCAGTGGCGGAATTGAAGAGAGAAATCCTCACGGAAACGAATGAAGCGACGGATCGGGCGGAAGCGATGCCGTACCCGCTGCCGCGCGACCTCTACAGCAAGGTATACGCCGACACGTACGAACCCTGGCGTTGACCGCTCATTAGGAAACGAGAATGGCAAAAACGGACACCACGGTGAAAACCCTGGCACGCTACGGGCTGACCGACGAGCAGTTGCGAGAGATGTTCCGCAACATGCTCATGCAGCGGCAGCTCGACAATCGCGGCTTTCAGCTCAATCGCCAAGGGAAGGTTCCCTTCGCGCTCGGCAGTGAAGGACACGAGGCGCTGCAGGCCGGCGCCGCGATGGCGTTCACGCGCGGCAAGGACATCCTTGCGCCGTACTATCGCGATCTTGGTCTCGCGCTCGGGATCGGCTTGACCCCCTTCGAGATCATGCTCTCGATCTTCGCGCGCGCGCAGGACCACAACGGCGGCCGTCAATTTCCCAATCATTACTCCTCGAAGAAGGCCGGATTGATGTCGTTCTCGTCGATCCTCGCGGCGCACATTCCGCACGCCGTCGGCGCCGCGTACGCGCTGAAACTGCGGCGGCAGGCCGACCGCGCGGTGCTCGTCACCTGCGGCGACGGCACGACGAGCGAAGGCGAGTGGCATGAAGCGATGAACTTCGCGGCGATCCACGGTTTGCCGCTGGTGATGCTCGTCGAGAACAACGAGTGGGCGATCTCGACGCCGCTTGATAAGCAGATGGGCCAACCGGAGATTTGGAAGCGCGCGGAGGGCTACGGCATGCCCGGCAAGCGTTTCAACGGATTCGATCCGATCGAGACCTACGGCGTCGTGAAGGAAGCGATGGACCGCGCCCGTGGCGGCGGCGGCCCGTCGATCATCGAGGGCATGTGCTACCGCTTCCTGGCGCACTCCACCGACGACAACGACATGACCTATCGCACCAAAGACGAGGTCGTCGAACATCGCAAGCACGACCCGGTGCCGCGCTTTGAAGCGCTCCTGCTCGAGCAAGGCGTCCTGACCGCCTCCGCCGTCGACGCGATGAAGAAAGACGTCCTGCGGGAGACCAACGAAGCGACCGACCAAGCCGAAGCGTTGCCGTATCCGCAAGCATCCGACCTGTATACCAACTTGTTTGAAGGAGCCTGGCAGCCGTGGCAGTGATGAACAACGTCGAAGCGGTCCGCGCAACGCTGTACGACGCACTCAAGAACGATGACCGCACCCTGATTCTGGGTGAGGACGTCGGAGCACGCGGCAACGTCTTCCTCATCACCAAGGATTTCGTCAACGAATTCGGTCCCGAGCGCGTCATCGACACACCGATCGCCGAGGCGTCGATCGTCGGCATCGCGGTCGGCATGGCGATGGAGGGGCTGCGCCCAATCGCCGAGATTCAATTCGCCGACTTCATCTACCCGGCGTTCAATCAAATCGTGGGCGAAGCCGCCAAGACGCGCTATCGCAGCAACGGAGAGTACACGTGTCCGCTCGTGATCCGCACGCCGTACGGCGGCGGCGTGCGCGGCGCACTCTCGCACTCGGTCTCGATCGAGGCGCTGTTCTATCACGTTCCCGGACTGAAGATCGTCGCACCCGCGTTTCCGGCCGACGTCAAAGGCTTGTTGAACGCCTCGATCGACGATCCCGATCCGGTGCTCTTCTTGGAACACAAGAAGACGTACCGCCTGATCAAAGGCGAGGTGCCCGACGGTCACTACACGATTCCGCTTGGAAAAGCCAACGTGCTCAAAGAGGGCTCGGCGTTGACGGTCGTCTCCTACGGGCTCTACGTGCACTGGGCGCTGGAAGCGGCGCAGAAGCTGCAAGAAGAAGGCCTGTCGGTCGAAGTGATCGACTTGCGTTCCATTCGTCCGATGGACAAGGCGACGATCCTCGAGAGCGTGCGCAAGACGCGCAAGCTCTTGATCGTCCACGAAGACAACAAGTTCGGCGGCATCGGTGCGGAGATTTCCGCGATGGTCGCCGAGGAAGCGTTGTTCGATCTCGACGCGCCGATCCGGCGCCTATGCGCGCCCGACGTTCCGGCGATGGGCTACGCGCTGCCGCTCGAGGAAGAGTACATGTCGTCCCCGGCCGAGATGGCCGACGCAATGCGCGAGATGGTGAGATTCTAAACGATGGCAACCACAATTACGATGCCGCAGCTCGGCGAGACCGTGACCGAAGGCACGGTCGCGCAATGGCTGAAAAAAGTCGGCGATACCGTTGAAAAATACGAAGCGTTCGTCGAGGTCTCGACCGACAAAGTCAACGCCGAAGTTCCCTCTCCCGTGACGGGAACGATTCGCGAGATGCTCGTCAAGGAAGGCGAGACGGTCCCGACCGGTGCGCCGATCGCAATCATCGACGAAGTCGGCGCGCCGAGCGGCACCAAGGCCGGCGACGGACAGGCGCCCGCGGCGGCGACGCCGCCGGCTCCCGTCACCGCGCCGCCCGCGCCGAACGGTCATGCTCCAAGCTTCGTCGTGCACGACGGCGATCTCGAGATGGCACTGCGAAAGGCGTCACCCGCGGTTCGCAAACTCGCGCGCGAGCACCATATCGACATTCGCACGATCCGCGGCAGCGGCGCCAACGGCCGCGTGACCGCAAGCGACGTCTTGACCGCGTCGAGCATGGGTCCGGCCGCCGCCGTCGGTCAAGCCATCAGCGTCGGCACCAACTTCGCGGCGACCGGCGCTCCCGCCATGCCGGCGGCGACCGGCGGCGCCAAGACACCGCCGCCGAGCGGAACGTCGACATACGGAGAGCCGATTCCGGGCACGATCATCCCGCTCAATCAAGCGCGGCGCATCATCGCCGAACGGATGGTCGAGTCCAAGCATACCGCGCCGCACGCGTGGTCGATGGTCGAAGTCGACGTCACCAACGTCTGGAAGTGGCGCTCGCGCGAGAAGGATCGTTTCGAGCGCGAGACCGGCTACAAGCTCACGCTGTTGCCGTTCTTCATGCGCGCGGTGATCGAATCGCTCGCGGCTTTCCCGCTGATGAACGCAAAATTCACGACCGACGGCATCTACGTCAACAAGGATGTGAACATCGGCATCGCCATCGGCTTGCCGACCAACCTCGTCGTTCCGGTTGTGAAGAACGCAGATCAGAAGTCGATCAAGGGACTTGCGATCGCGGCCGGCGAGTTGATCGACAAGGCTCGCAAGAACAAGCTCGGCGTCGACGATCTGGCGGGCGGCACGTTCACCGTCAACAACAACGGCGCCAACGGCTCCTACGCATCGGCGCCGATCATCAACGGCGGACAAGCGGGCATCGTCACGATGGAGACGGTCGTCAAGAAGCCCGTCGTGCGCGACGACGACTCGATCGCGATTCGCCAGATGATGAACTGCTGTCTCTCGCTCGACCACCGCGTCGTCGACGGCTACGTCGCCAGCGGCTTCCTCGCAGACCTCAAGCGCCGCCTCGAGAAAATGCCCGCCGACGGAAGTCTCTGATTTCCGCCATGCCTTCGTTGCGGAGAGGCTCGTGTACCAGAGTACACGTCGCCTCTCCGCGCCTCGGCCTGACGAAAATCAGAGACTTCCGCGTTGCGGCTTCATTTCGAGCTTGGTGCGCCGGAAGATAGTTGCTTAAAGAGTGTAACGCCGTTGATGCAGACGGGGCTGTTTAGGATGAGGTGGCAGGCGACTGACGGGAACGGCGTCGCGACGTGCGCGTTTTCGGCGTCGAGCCACAGCAGCAGCGACCACGCGTTGTCCTGACGCTCGCGCTCGAACTGGGCGCGCTGGTCAACCGACTCGATGCCTTCCCGCTCGGCCAGCATCGTCGCGAACCGGTCTTCACCGCTCGTACGCGGCGCGCTCGGCAGCGTCGAACAAAGCGACGCGACAGAACGTCCGTCGAGTTGCTTCATTGCGGCGACCGAGCCGCGCAATGCCGCGTGCAGGCGTCCGCCTTGCACGTACCAGATGCCGAACGGAGCCAGGGTGGTGCGGAAGTAGCGCGCGTCTTCGGTCGAGCGGGTGAGAAAGACGACCGGCGCCGAGAGTCCGCTCGCAACCTGCGGCAAGATGCTGCCGGCCCCTTGTTTCTCGGCGATGAGGATCTCGCTGCCCACGTGGACCGTATGCCGCTCCCAAGGCGCGATGCGAATCACGCGGTCGACGCGGGCATGCGCGATGCCGGCGTTGCCGAGCGTTGCCGGTGCGGCGTCGATGGCCTCGACGTGCACTTGCGCGACCAGGCTCGACGCGAGATACACCGCGGTGAGGTCCATGTGCCGGTGAAACGGCGGCTCCGCATCGTCTTCTTGATTGAATGCGCTCGCCGGCGGCTCGACGGTGAGATCGGTGCCGAACAGCGTGCGGCATGGCAACGCGAGCGTCGCCGGCGCGGCCGGGGCATGTGACGAGCAACCGGCGGCACCCGCCGCCAATGCAACGCACACGATCAGTGCAAGAAACCGCATAAGCTTAATCTCGTTACCCTTCTTCTCTTAATATTTTCCGCGTACGCTCGTGTGCGTGGAACTGAACCGCCTGCGCACCATCGGGGTGCTCGGCGCGACCGGCGCCATTGGCCGCGCACTCGGCGACGTCTTCGAACAGCACGACGCCGACTACCGCGTGGTGAGCCGAAGCCGCCCGCTGACGGCGTGTTTTCCGCACGCCGACGCTGTCCCCGCCGATCTCCTCGATGCCGCGTGCGTCGAGCGGGCGGTCACCGGACTCGAAACGATTTTTTTCGCGCCGGGCATCGCTCGGACCGACTGCGAGAACCTCGTGCCGATGACGCGCAACGTGCTCGCGGCAGCCGCGCGCGCCGGGGTTCGCCGTCTGGTCGCCATCACCTCGATCGCCGCGTACGGGGTGACGGCCGCCGAGCGCGTCTCCGAACGCCACGCCCACGCGCCGTCCGGACGGGAAGGCGCCGTCCGCAACGAGCAAGAGCAGCTCATTCTGTCGGCGCACGACGCGCACGGGCTGCGGACGTTGGTCGTCCATCTCCCCGGTGTCTACGGCCCTCACGCCGACCGGGGTTTCGTCAACCATTTCATGCGCGAAGCGCTGGCCGGCAAAGCGGCTCCCTACGTCGGAAGCACGGCGTTGCCGCATGAATATCTCTTCGTTCCCGACGCCGCGGAGACGCTCATCCGGCTGACGATGGACGACGGCGCATTCGGACGTTGCTGGAACTTGGGCGGGGCCGGGACAATCACCGGCGACGAATTTTTCGCGCAGGTCGAGCTTGCGATCGGTCATAGCGTCCGCGTCCATCACGTCAACAAGTTGATGCTGCACACGCTCGGCCTCTTCATTGGATTCGCGCGCGAGTCGGCAGAGATGTTCGAGCTCGCGGAACAATCCGTCATTCTTGACGATTCGGCGCTGCACGCCCGCATCGCTAACGTGCACAAGACCAGCTACGCCGATGGCATCGCTCGCACGATCGCCTGGATGCGCGAGCATCCCATCGCCGCGCCGGACCGGCACGACAACACGCTGCGCGCGTCGTAGGCGAGGCGCCGAGGGTTCCCGTGAGCGCGGCGGCGAACCCGAGGGGACGCGCCATGCAGATTCGCAAGCACTTCCGCTTTGAGGCGGCGCACGTGCTCCCACACCATTCGGGCAAGTGCGCCCGCATGCACGGTCATTCGTATCGGCTCGAAGTCGCGATTCGCGGTCCGCTGCAAAACCACGGCCCGGCGCGCGGCATGATCGAAGATTTCGATGCGCTGCGAGCGATCGTGCGCGCCGAGGTCATCGACCCGCTCGACCACACCACCCTCAACGATCTCATCGAGAACCCGACGTGCGAGCGGATCATCGCGTGGATGTGGGAGCGGCTGCACCCCGCCCTTCCGTTGCTCGACGAACTCGTGCTGTGGGAAACGTCGACGTCGTGCGCGGTGCTGCGCCGCGACGATTTCATACCCTGATGCTGGCGCTGCGCGAAATCTTCTACAGCATCCAAGGCGAGGGAACGTGGACAGGAACTCCCGCCGTCTTCGTGCGACTTGCCGGCTGCAATCTCGCGTGTGATTTCTGCGACACCGATTACTCGATCAAGTTCTTCGCGTCGGTCACGGACGTCGTCGAGCGGGTACGTGCGCTCGGGGCGGATTGTCCGATGGTGATTCTCACCGGCGGTGAACCGCTCGCGCAATCCAAAACGATCGCGCTCGTCGATGCGCTCTGCGCCGACGGCCGCCGCGTCCACATCGAATCCAACGGAACGATCTTCACCGAGCTTCCGGAGGACGTATGGCTGTGCGTCTCGCCGAAAGAGCGCGTCGATCCGCGCATGGCGCGACGTGCGAATGAGGTCAAGCTGATCGTCGACCGGCGCGTTCCCGAAGAGCATCTCGCGCTCTTCGAAGACGCGCACACCGTCTTTCTTCAGCCGGAAGGCAACGCGCCCGCCAACGTCGCGATCGCGCTCGACTATGCGATGGCGCATCCCCAACGATTCCGGCTCTCGCTGCAGACGCACAAGTTCATCGGGGTCCCGTAAATGATTTTGCTCGCGTGCGCAACGTCGGCGGAACTCGCCTTTCTCGAAAAGCCGGAACACGTGACGATCCTCGTCACCGGCATCGGACCGGTCGAAGCCGCCGCCAACGTGTCGCGCGCGCTCGCGCTCGGCGACTACGACGCCGTCGTCAGCGCGGGAATCTGCGGCGTCATGCGCGAGACCGGCAGCGTCGGCGAGAGCTTCGTGGTGAGCGACGAGATGATCGAACTCGATCTGGAAACCGGAATGCCGATCCCGTTGCCGCCGGGCATGCGCGTCGTCGAACGCGCCTCATCCGATCTGGCCATCGTCGATCGGCTGGTGGAGCGCGGTTTTCGTGCGGTGCGCGGCGCCACGGTCGCGCGCGTCACCGCGACCGATGCGACGGCACGGCGTTTGCTCGACCTGGGCGCGCACGTCGAAAGCATGGAGGGGTTCGGCGTCCTGCGCGCGGCCGAGATCGCCGGCGTGCGCGCCGTCGAAGTGCGCGGAGCGTCGAACTACATCGGCGACCGCACGCGCAGTGCATGGGACTTCGCGGCCGGCGTCGCCGCGCTCGAGCGCATCCTGCTCCCGCTGCTCGGCCTGGTCTTGGCGGGGGGATGAACGTGAACGGCAATTCCTTCTCGCTGGCCTACTCGCCGTGCCCGAATGACACGTACATCTTCGCGGCGCTGACCAACGGACTGCTCGATGACGCTCCGCGCGTGCGCGTCGTGCTCGACGACGTCGAACAACTCAACGCTGCAGCCGCGCGCGGCGCATTCGAGATCACGAAGATCAGCTACGGCGCGATTCCATTCCTGATGGATCGCTACCGCATCTTGCGCGCCGGCGGCGCGCTCGGACGCGGCTGCGGGCCGCTGCTGGTCGCGCGGCCGGGTCACGGTGAACGCATCGAGGATTTCGCCGGAAAGCGCATCGCGATTCCCGGCGAGCGCACCACCGCGTTTTTGCTGTTGCAGCTCGCGCTCGGCGGAGCGCCGGCGGTGGTCGTCGAGCGTTTCGACCGCATCGTCGATGCGGTCGCACGCGGCGAGGCCGATGCGGGACTGATCATTCATGAATCGCGTTTCACCTATCGCGATGCCGGGCTCGTCTCCGTCGCCGATCTGGGCGCCTGGTGGGAGGATGCGAGCGGCGCGCCGATTCCGCTCGGCGCGATTCTCGTACGCGATGACGTCACCGAATCGGACGCTAGCGCGATCAACACCGCGATTCGCCGCAGCCTCGCGTTCGCGCGCACGGCGGAGGCCGCGATCATGCCGTACGTTCGCCGCCACGCATTCGAGATGAACGAGGAGGTTATGCGTCAACACATCGGTTTGTATGTCAACGACTATTCGGACGATGTCGGTGAGAGCGGCATGGCGGCGGTGCGCGAACTGTTCGCGCGCGCGCATGCCGCGCGTCTGCTGCCCGCGGCCGTCAACGCGAGGTTCCTCGCATGACGATCTCGCGCGCCACGTTTGTTCGCGCGGCAGGAGCCGCGCTCGCCGCATCGGCCGTCGCGCGCACCTCCCAACGAGCGCGCGCCGATGCGCTCCCGCCTGCGGCCATCGACCTCGGCGACGACGTGTTTGTGCAGGAAGCATGGCGCGATCTGGGCGGGCGGCGCGTCGGCATCGTCGCCAATCAAGCGAGCGTGACGTCGCGTCTGGATTCGATCGTCGATGCGATCCGCGCCAACCCGTCGATTCGTCTGACCGCGATCTTCGCACCGGAACACGGCCTGCGCGGCGATCGCCCCGCCGGAAGTTACGTCGCCTCGTACATCGACCCGCGCAGTTCGCTGCCGGTGTACAGCTTGTACGGCGCGACGCGAAAACCGAATGCGGCCATGCTGGCCGGCGTTGACGTTCTGCTGGTCGATTTGCAAGACGTCGGCGATCGCGCATACACCTATGTCTCGACGATGGCATCGGTCATGCAGGCCGCGAAGGAACACGGAAAAGCCGTGTGGGTGCTCGATCGGCCCAATCCGATCGGCGGGGCGATCGTCGAAGGCCCGGTCCTCGATCCTCGCTTCTCGACGTTCATCGGTCTCTATCCGATCGCGTTGCGCCACGGCATGACGATCGGTGAGCTGGCCCGTGCGTTCAACGATGCGTTCGGCATCGGGTGTTCGTTGCGCGTCATCCCCATGCGGCGCTGGCGGCGCGAGATGCTGTGGGAAGACACGGGGCTTGTCTGGGTGCCGACCTCGCCGAACATTCCCGACGCTGCGACTACGCTGGTCTATCCGGCAACCGGCGTGATCGACAATGCCGGCATCAACAACGGCGTCGGCACCGCCAAACCGTTTTGGTATGCGGGCGGATACGGCGTCGACGGCTACGCCTACGCGCGGCGCTTGAATGCGCTCGAACTGCCCGGCGTCTTCTTCCGTCCAGCGAACTGGTCGCCGTTCGCGGGTTTTTGGGCCGGTAAAGACCTCTCCGGGGTCGAGCTCGTGCTCACGCAGCCGCACCGCTTTCTGTCGGTTCGCACCGGCCTCGAACTGATCGCGGCCGCGCGCGCGGTGGCACCGTCGCTCGTGCGCTGGAAGGTTCCGCACATCGACCGCGACTGGGGCACGGACACGCTTCGCAACGGAATCGAGAACGGCGCGAGCGTCGCCGCCATCCTCGCCGGTTGGCAAGAGCGCTTGACGGCCTTTCGAACGCTGCGCGAGCGGTATCTGCTCTACTGATCTCTAACCTCACGAGCGTGCTGCATCAACAGCTCGTCGAGGCGCTCGGCGCCGAGGCCGTCAAGACCGCGCCGGAAGATCTCTCGGTCTACGCTTTCGATGCGTATTCGAGCGGAACGCTGCCGAGCGCGGTGGTGCTGCCTGAAACCACCCGCGACGTCGCGCGCATCGTGCGCATCGCGCGCGCCTGCGAAGAGCCGCTCATCGCGCGCGGAGCCGGAACGGGCTTGTGCGGCGGAGCGATTCCGGCTCGCGGCGGCGTCGTCGTGTCGTTCGCACGCATGCATCGCGTGCTCGATCTGGATCTCTCGCGCCGCCGCGCGCACGTCCAACCCGGCCTCGTCAATCTCGATCTTTCCAAAGCGGTGTCGATGCACGGGCTGTTCTACGCGCCCGATCCCGCCTCGCAGAAAACGTCGACCATCGGCGGTAACATCGCCACCAACGCCGGCGGCCCGCACTGCTTGTCCTACGGCACGACCGTGAATCACGTCTGCGCGCTGGAAGTCGTCGATGCGTCCGGCGAAGTCTTTCGTACCGACGTGGACGACGCGGGCTACGATCTCACCGGCGTGCTGGTCGGAAGCGAAGGCACGCTCGGCATCGTGACGTCGGCCTGGGTGCGACTCACGCGCCTGCCGGAATCGGTGCGCGTTTGGCTCGCCGCTTTCGGCGACATCGACTCCGCCTCGGCAGCCGTCTCGGCGATCATCGCGGCGGGCATCGTTCCGACGGCCCTCGAGATGATGGATCGCGTTATCGTCACCGCCGTGGAAGCGGCATTTTGCGCGGGCTATCCGACTGACGCGGGCGCGGTGCTGCTGATCGAACACGCCGGGTACGAGGACGACATGAATACGCTCGAAGCCGCCGTCGCGCAGATCGCGCGCGAACACGGTGCGCTGTCATGGCGCGCGGCGCGCAGCGCGTCCGAACGCGACGCGCTCTGGGCCGGACGCAAAGGCGCGGCGGGCGCGACCGGACGCATCTCGCCCAACTACTACACGCAGGACGTCTGCGTTCCGCGCAGCGCGCTGCCCGCCGCGCTGCGCGCCGTCGGCGACGCCGCCGCACGGCATCATCTTACCGTCGGCAACGTTTTTCATGCCGGTGACGGCAATCTGCATCCGCTCCTCATGTACGATCGCCGCGATCCCAAGCAAGTCGCCGCCGTGATCGAGACCGGCAATGAGATACTGCAAACCGCCGTCGATCTCGGCGGAACGGTGAGCGGCGAACATGGCATCGGTTACGAGAAACGCGAGGCGATGACGCGCGTCTACTCAACGGACGATCTTGCGACGATGGCACGTGTGCGGGAAGTGTTCGATCCGGCCCGCATGCTCAATCCCGAAAAGATTTTTCCGAGCGGCGTGCGCTGTCCGGAGTTGCGATGAGCGGGCGGCAGCGCATCGTTCCCACGAGCGTGGAAGAACTCGCGTCGGTGCTGGCGACCCACCATCGCGATCGTCGTCCGCTCGCCGTCGAAGGCGGCAACACATTGCGCGGCATGCTGCCTCCCGACCACGAGAGCGACACGCTCGTCACCACCGCGCTCGCAGGCGTTCTGGCATTCGCTCCCGACGATCTGGCGGTCGCGGCGCAGGCCGGCATATCGCTGCGCGCGCTCGGCGCGACGCTGGCGCAACGCGGGCAGTTCATTCCGTTCGATGCGCCGCAACGCGCCGACGCGACGCTCGGCGGCACGCTCGCCGCAGGCTGGAACGGTCCGCGTCGCCACCGCTACGGACGGCCGCGCGACTTCGTGATGGGAACGACGATCGTGCTCGCCGACGGAACGGTCGCCGCCGCCGGCGGAATGGTTCCTAAGAACGTCAGCGGCTATGACATGAGCAAACTCTACGTCGGATCATGCGGCACGCTCGGCGTACTCGTGCGCGCGAACCTGAAAACGCTGCCGCTCGCGCAACGCTCGCGCGCGTTTATCGCGCCGCTGCCGGAGTACACGCGCGAACGCGCCATCGCGCGCCTGCGCGAGTCGCCGGTCGAGCCGGCCGCGGCGCTCTGGATCGAAGGCTTTCACAAAGAGATCGAAGGCACCGACGGACCTGAGGGCCGCTTGTTTTTGTTGATTGAAGGCAGCGACTCGTTCGTCGAACGCGCGTCACGCGATGTGCGCACCGAGATGGGGAAAGCCGGCGTCCCGGAGACGTACGTTGTCGACGGCGCCGTCACCGAACGTTTCGAGCGCGTGATCGATGCTTTGGCCGCGACCATCGGCGAGCGATCGGTGACGTATCGCGTCAGCGGCGATCCGGCCGCCATCGGCACACGTGCGAGCCGCATGCTCGACGTCGCCGCGCGCTGCGAGATGCGCGGTGAAGCGATCGGCGACGTGATGAACGGCGACGTCTACGTGCGCTGCACCGACGCCGACACGCGCAGCTTTGCCGCCAAAGCGCCGATGCTTGACGATGCGATGCACGACGACGAGCCGGCCGCGCGGATCGTCGCCTGCGATCATCCTGTGCGAGCCAAACTCAACGTCTGGGGGCAGCCGCCGGGGACGCTCGACCTGATGCGCCGCGTAAAAGCGCATTTTGATCCGGCCGGCATCCTCAATCCGCATCGCTACGTCGGAGCGATCTGAGCAAAACCATGCACGACGACATCAAGCGCGTGGTCACCGGGACGCTGCACAGCCGGACGCGCCTGCACATGCTGGCCGACGACGGTCTGTTCACCGCTACGCATCTCGCGCGGTTTCTGCATCGCATCGTTCCGCTCGCGTCGCGCAGCCTTGACGACATCGAACGGTACGCGCGAGCGATTCCCGACGACCGTCTACGCGAGCAGGCGCTGGCGAGCATCAGCGGCAAAGCGTATCACGTCGCCGGCGCCGCCATCTTCGCCACGTTTCTGCCCGATGACGCCGCCAAGCATTATATCGAGCTGGTCGCTCCGCTCGAAACGCTCTACGACTATCTCGACAACCTGTGCGACCGCATGCCGAACGTCTCGCCCCAAGCCTTTCGCACGCTGCACGCAGCACTCGCCGACGCGCTCGACCCAGCCGCGCCGATCCGCGATTATTACGCCGACGGCCCAGCCGGCGACGACGGCGACTATTTGGCCTGGCTGGTTCGCCGCGTCAAGAGCGCGCTGCGCCGCATCGGCGGCCATCACGCGTTGCTGCCACACTTGCGTGAAGCCGCGAGCTTCTATGCCGATCTGCAGACGTACAAGCATCTGCCGCGCGGCGAGCGCGAACGCGCCTGCATCGAGTGGTACGAACGCAACCGTGCGCGCTTCGCGCATTTGGAATGGTTCGAGTTCGCCAGCGCCTGCGGATCGCAGTTCCACGTGTACGCACCACTCTATGCGCTCTTCGCGGGACAGACCTACGCCATCGACGCGACCTATGCCGCGTACTTTCCACCCGTGTGCGCGCTGCACGTGCTCTTCGACTACTTCATCGACCACACCGAAGACCGGCTGCACGGAGAACTGAATTTCGTCGATTGCTATCCATCGCGCGGCGTGATGGTCGAGCGGCTGGGAGCCCTGGCCGCGCAGGCGGCGTCGTCGTTTGCCCACCTGCCGCAACCGCGCGTACACCGCTTCGTGTTGCGCATTATGACGCTCTTCTATCTCACCCACCCGAAGGTGTTCGCGCAGGGCCTCGACGGGACGGCGCTTCGTCTCCTGGCCGCGATTCGCGAGGCCTTCACCGCACCCCGACAGGCTCCTAGCGCTGACGATTGGAGAGAACGCCCGGCATGAACTCTCGAAAAGCCATCGGCCTCATGCTCTTGTGGACGCTGCTCGCAAGCGTGACCGACACCGATCAGCAGCGCTGGGAACAGCAGTTCTTGGATATTCCAAGCGCGTCGGAGACCATGAACACTTCGAAGATCATCGACGCGCAAGCGCACTACCCCGGGACACCGGGCGACCATGCGATCGCGCAGTTCATGCGCGACAAACTCGCCGAATTCGGCTTTGACGCGCGCATCGAGCCGTTTTACAGCGAAGTGTACACGCCCAAACGTCTGGTGTTGCAGTTGATGACCAAGCCGACGGTCGACTTCGATCTGCGCGAAGGCGGAGTCGACGGTGACGACGCCGCGTCGCGGCCCGATGCCGGCATTCCGTTCAACGCATTCAGCGCGAGCGCGAACGTCACCGCACCGCTGGTCTATGCGGGCCGAGGTCTCGACGCCGACTACACCACGCTTGCCGGCGCCCACGTCGACGTTCGCGGGAAGATCGTGCTCGTGCGCTACGGCGCGGAGTTTCGCGGTTTGCTGGCGCGGCGCGCCGCCGATCGCGGCGCAACCGGTGTCTTGTTCTACAACGATCCGATCGACGAGAACCGTGGAACCGGACAGCCTTACCCGAACGGCCCCTTTCGTCCGTCAGGTTCGGTGCAACGCGGAAGTCTGGGATATCCGCCGGTGAAGATCCCGGCGCTCCCGATTTCGGCGCAGGTTGCCGCGCAACTGATCGGCGCGCTGCATGGTATCGCCGCTCCGGATACGATGCGCGGTGCCCTCGCGGTGCCGTACGTGTTGGGGATGACGCCGGCCGGCGTTCATCTGAACGTGCAACTCACCAAAAGCGTGGTCACGCTGTGGAACACCGTCGGCGTGCTTCCCGGGACCGACGCATCGCAAAGCGTTGTGTTCGGCGGCCATCGCGACGCGTGGGCATACGGTGTCACCGACAACGGCTCGGGGATCGCGGCACTCTTGGAGGCTGCGCGCGGATTGGGCTTCCTCTACCAGAGCGGTTGGCGCCCGCATCGCTCGATCTACGTCGTCGGATTTGACGGAGAAGAGATCGGCGAAGCCGGTTCGCAGACGTTCGTCGCGCAGCACAAGTTCGAACTGCAGCGCGGCTGCGTGGCATACGTCAACGCCGACGAAGTCACGACCGGTCCGACCTTCGGCGGCGATGCGGCGGCGGCGCTCGCGCCGCTGGTCGTCGGCGCCACGCACGTGGTCAGCGATCCGTCGCATCCGCACGAGAGCGTGTTCGACTACTGGCACAGACAATCGCCCGCAACGCATCTGCGATCGCCGGGCGGCGGTTCGGATTTCGAGCCTTTTCTCTATCAGCTCGGCATCCCGACCTTGGAGGTCGGATTTTTCGGTCCATTCGGCGTCTACCATTCGGCGTACGACGATCTTGCCTACGCAACGAAGATCGCCGATCCCGGATTCGTCAACCACCGCACCGAGGCCCAACTGCTCGGCGTGATGGCGATTCGGCTGGCAGGCTCGCCCGCGATTCCCTATCAGCTCTCCGCCTTCGCACCAGCGATGAACGCGCAGCTCACCGCGCTGGAAGCGCATTATGCCGGAGCGCCGCTCGGCGCGGTCCACCAAGCGATCGCGCGATTCGAGTTAGCCGCTGCGCGCTTCGATGCGCGCGACGGCGCGCGCGACCAGGCACGCGCGATCGATGCCGTGCGCACGCTCGACGCGATCTTCTACGGACGGCGTGGATATGCGGCCGTTGCCTTCCCCGACCTCACGAGCGCGCTCGACTCCGGTTCGAAGGATGCCGTCGCCGCCGCGGCGCTGCGGGTTGCCGCGCAGATCGACCGCGCGCGCGACGACGTGCGGTAACACTGCATGCGCATAGCGGTCTTCGGCGCGAGCGGATTTATCGGCGGACACCTGACCGCGGCATTGCGCGCGCGCGGCGATGACGTGCATGCCGGTTCCCTGCGCGATCCGGCAGCCGCTGCGCACCTCGCGGACGGCTGCGACGTCGTCGTGAATCTGTCGGGCGAGCCGATCGGACAACGCTGGAACGCAGCCGTCAAACGCGCCATCGGCGAAAGCCGCGTCGAGCTGCCGCGCCGTTTCATCGAGGCACTGGCGGCAGCCAAGCACCTACCGCGGGCATACATCTCGGCCTCGGCGGTCGGCTACTATGGGTCGAGCGAGCGACGGACATTTACGGAAAGCAGCCCGCCCGGCAGCGATTTTCTCGCCGACGTCTGCGTTCGCTGGGAGCGTGAGGCCGATCTGGCAGGCGCGCTCGGGATGCGCGTCGCGAAGATTCGCACTGCGCTTGCGCTCGGCAACGGCGGCGCGCTTGCGAAGATCGTGCCGCCGTTTCGGTTGGGACTGGGCGGCATCATCGGCAGCGGTCGTCAATGGTTTCCTTGGATTCACATCGATGATCTCGTCGGCATCTATCTTCTGGCGATCGACGGCGCGGACGGCGTGCTCAACGCCGTCGCACCCAATCCGGTCACCAACGCGCAGTTCACGCACGCGCTCGGGCGCGCGCTCCACCGCCCGACCATCGTCACCACGCCCACGTTCGCGCTACGCACGATGCTCGGTGAAGGCGCCGACGTCGTCCTCACCGGCCAGCGTGTCCTTCCCGAACGCACGCTCGCGCTCGGATATCGCTTCGTCTATGAAACCATCGACGATGCGCTCCACGCGATCCTCGGAGACTAAGACGCTCGTTCTACACGGCGGCGTGCATCGAGAATTCGAGCGCTTCGAGATACTTCTCGGCGTCCATCGCCGCTTTGCAGCCCGCGCCCGCAGCCGTGATCGCCTGCTTGTACCGCAGATCGCTCACGTCGCCGGCAACGAAGACGCCGGTGACGTTGGTCGCCGTGCCGTCCGGCGTGAGAATGTATCCGGCCGGATCGAGGTCGATCTGTCCGCGGAATATCTCTGTGTTGGGCGTGTGACCGATGGCGATGAAGAGCGCATCGGCAGCAAGATCATGGACGCTATCGTCCATGACGTTGCGCAAGCGCAGACCGGTCATGACCGGCGCGCCCAGCACTTCTTCGATGACGGTGTTCCACACGAATTCGATTTTGTCGTTGGCGAGCGCGCGGTCGGCCATGATCTTGCTCGCGCGCAACGAGTCTCGACGATGGATCACGGTCACCTTGCGTCCGAAGCGCGTTAGGAAGAGCGCCTCCTCCATCGCCGAATCTCCGCCGCCGGCAACGACGATGTGCTTGTCGCGGAAGAACGCGCCGTCGCAGGTCGCGCACGTCGAGACCCCGCGGCCGCGCAGTTTCTCTTCACCGGGAATATTCAGCCAGCGCGCGCTCGCACCGGTGGCGATGATTACTATCTTGGCCTGATACTCGGCCTCCGCCGTGCGAACGATCAGCGGCCTCGTCGAGAAATCGACCGACGTCGCATCGACGTTCTCGATGCGAGCGCCGAAGCGCTCGGCTTGTTTGCGGAACTCTTCCATCAGTTCCGGACCCATGATGCCCTCGGCGAAACCGGGGTAATTTTCGACTTCCGTCGTCAACATGAGTTGCCCGCCGTAGAGGCCGCCGGCGAGCACGAGCGGGTTGAGATTCGCGCGCGCGGCGTAGACGGCGGCGGTAAGGCCGGCGGGGCCGGACCCGATGATAATGACGCGTTCCATGATGCGCCCGTTTCGACCGCCGGCCGGGGGGTTCCGGTTGCACCGCGGCGGAACCATTCTCCATGATCGCGCTCGAAGACGAATTCGGCGACATCCTGCGTAAGGCCATGCGTGGACACCGCATCGACACGCGCGCTCTCGCAGCGGCGAGCGGCATCGCCGTTTCCAGCATCGAGGGCTGGCTGCGCTATCACGGCTCGGCTCGCGACGACGAGGCGCGCACGCTCGCGACGTTGCTGCACCTGGACCCCGGAAAACTCGCCGACAGCGCGGCGAAACGATGGGCACCGCCGCAGATCGCGCATCCCGACGTGCGTCACCATCCGCAAGACCCGCATCCGAGCAACGGGTACGTCTTCTTTCTCGACGGCGGGCAGCGTGCGGCGCTCGTCGACCCCGCCGGCCTGCCGCGCAACCTGTTGCGCGTCTTACGCGACGGGGCCTATCACCTGCAATACATTCTCGTGACGCACAAGCATGCCGATCATTGCGACGCGACCGCCGACGTGGCCGCAGCCTTTCCGAACGCGAAGATCGTGATGCACCGCGACGACGTTCATGCCATCGGGTCTCTCGCTTCCAAAGCAACGCTCGTCAAAGACGGCGAGGATCTCCCCTTCGGCGACGACGGCGTGCGCATACGCATGCTCCACACGCCCGGTCACACCGACGGCTCGGCGTGCTATCTCGTGCGCTCGGCCCTGTTCACCGGCGACACGCTCTTTGCCGGAAGCGTCGGCGGCGCGGTCGCGGACC
This sequence comes from Vulcanimicrobiota bacterium, assembly GCA_027307235.1. Lineage (GTDB taxonomy): Bacteria > Vulcanimicrobiota > Vulcanimicrobiia > Vulcanimicrobiales > Vulcanimicrobiaceae > DAHUXH01. The sequence continues at coordinate 22,500 of DAHUXH010000015.1, forward strand.
ACGCTACCTACGCCGACCTGCTGCACGGCATCCAATCGAAGCTGTTCACGCTGCCGGACGACACGGTGGTGATGCCCGGTCACGGACCGCCGACCACGCTCGCGTTGGAAAAAGCTCACAACCCGTTCTTTCCATGACGTGCGAACGGCCGTGACCGTGGTCGAGGCGCCGTCGTCGGTGTCGATGCGCGCGGAGGTGCGCGGCGCGGCTCGATCGTTATCGCGAATCAGTTCGAAGGCGATCGTCGCCGTTCCCGAACGTGAAAGGGTGACCCAAGTCTGCGTGGGCGAGCAGAGCTGCGGCGTGCAAAACGCCGCGATCCAGCCCGACGCAACGCCGCTTGCGCGCAGATGAATGCGCGCGTTCGGCGTCCCGCGCACGGTGAGCGCGTACTTCGCGGCCGACGGCGTCACCGTCGGAAGGTCGGCACCGTGCCACGGCGATAGCGTCAGGATAGTTGCGAGGAAGAGCAGCATGGCGATTCCTCCGGTGCGCGCTTATGCGCGCAGTTTGTAACCGACCGCGACCATGCGCCACGCGACCGCCGTCGCGGCAACAGCGAGCGTGGTGACGACCCCCACCGACAGTGCCGGCGACAGATAGCTCTGACCGGTGTAGCTCAGCCGGAAAGCGTCGATCATGTAAAAGATCGGATTGATCAGCTCGAGCGAGCGCAGCGCCGGCGGCAACATCGTCGCAGCGGTGAACACGCCGCCGACGAAGACCAGCGGCGTGATCGCGAACGTCGTCAAGACCGCAATATGATCGAACTTCTCGGCGAGCAGACCGACGATCAATCCGAGCGACGAGAACAGCACCGAGACGATCGTGATGAGCAGCAAGAAGATGCCCCACTGCTGCGGCACGGCGTGGACGAGCACGATGCCGAGGATGGTGATCAGGCCGGCGATCACATAGGCGCGCCCCAAGCTGCCGAGCAGGAAACCCAAGACGATCTCGGTCGCCGAGAGCGGTGCGATCAGCAGTTCCTGAATCGCGTTCATAAAGCGCATTTGGAAGAGCGAGCTCGAACACTCGCCGTACGATGCGTCGATGACCTGCAGCATGATCAAGCCGGGGATCAAGAACTGTGCGTACGACACGCCTTGCAGACTCGGTATCCTACTTCCGAGCGCCACGCCGAACACGAAGACGTAGAGCAGCGTTGTGATGACCGGCGGCCAGAGCACCTGATTGATGATCTTCAGACTGCGAACCATCTCGCGTTTGATCAGCGTCCACAGCGAGACCATGTTGATGGCGGTATTCATCGGCGCGTCAGCTCCAAGAAGACGTCCTGCAAACTGTCGCCGCTCGCGAGAAGTTCGGTCGTCGGCTTGAGCGCGACCAGTTTTCCGGCACGCACGATGCCGATGTTCCGGCAGAGTTCTTCGGCTTCTTCTAAATAGTGCGTGGTCAGGAAGATCGTGAGACCTTCGGCATTGAGCGCGCGCAGCATCGACCACAACTCCAGACGCAACTCGACGTCAACACCCGCCGTCGGTTCGTCGAGAATCAACAGTTTCGGCGAGTGGACCAGCGCGCGCGCCAGTGTGAGACGTCGCTTCATCCCGCCCGAGAGCTTGAGGTAATCCTTGCTCGCCCACTCCTTCAAACCGAAGCGCTCGAGCAATTCGTCGACACGCGCACGCACCGAGCGATGAGATATTCCGTAGTATCCGGCCTGATAGAGCAGAACGTCGCGAATCGACAGGTAGCGGTCAAAGTTATATTCTTGCGGTGCGAGTCCGACCAGGCGGCGTGCCTCACGCCATTCGCGCACGTTATCGTGACCGAAGACGGAGATCGAGCCGCTCGTGGCGTGCACGAGACCGACGATCGAGTTGATGCTGGTCGTCTTTCCCGCACCGTTGGGACCGAGAAATCCGAAGAAGTCGCCGGCTTCGACCCGAAACGACATGCCGCCGACGGCGGTGAACGCACCGTAGCGCTTGACGAGTCCGTCCACGTGGAGGGCCGCGGTCGACGAGCCGTTCAGGGAATGCTGTGTGCTAATTTCTTGTACCTATGGCGGCGCAGAGTGGCGATGAGTTGGTCGCTTCCTGGAATACCGCTGTCGGCGATTTGGGTTGCGACTTTCTTGACGTCGAAATCGACACGGCGATGCTTGACTTGCCAACCGCCTGGGCGGCGGGTGAGCAGCGCATAGGCGGCGCGCGGGTCACCGTCCTTCGGAATCCCGGCCGACGCGACGTTCACGAGCAGTTGCCCGCGCCACGTGCGCACGTACGGCAAGTGCAGATGGCCGAAGGCGATCACCGCGGCACGCTCGTCACCGATCAAACGTTCGAGCGTCGCATCGTCGGCATCGGGCCACAGCTGCTCCTCGTCGTTGGACGGGTTGGCGTGAACCACCAAGAGTTCACCGTCGCACAGGCGGATCGTCGCGGGCAGCGCGCGCAGCCACTCGATCCATTTCTCACCGAGGTCGCGACGGTTCCACTCGATCTGCGACGCTTCCAGCGCTTCGAACCCATCCAGCGATTCGCTTGCGATGTAGCGATCCGTGTTCCCGCGAATGCACTGCGCTCCGATCTCCGTCAAACGCTGCAAGACCTTCTTCGGCTTCGGGCCGTCCAAGCAGTGATCACCCGCGGCGATCACGACGTCCGCACCGCCTTGGTGTTCGAGATCCGACAGACAGGCGTCGAGTCCGACCAGATTGCCGTGAATGTCAGAGAGAATCGCTATGCGCATGCGCTAGTCGCGCTTCAGATCGACGACCAGCCGCGACGGAGTGATACCGACCTTGGTGAACTCGTAGAGATCGATCGCCTCGGCGACGATGCCGGCCTTGCGCAGTTGCGTGAGCGCCGAGCGGTAGCGCAGATCGGCGAGCACGTGCCGTTCGCTCAGGCACACGACGCCTGCGCCGAAGCCTTCACCGCGCTCGAGCACAATGGTCTTGAAACCGGCGAATGCGCTTGCATCGACCTTGTCGGCCGCGATCACGAGCGTATCGGCCGCGACGACGCCGGCGACGCTGCGCAGCGCGGGCACGCCCGGCGCGAGCGCGACGTTTACCGTGCGGTAGCCGTGGGCACGTGCAACGGCGGCGAAGCCCTCCCGGCCGAGCGCATTGCCCCGCGCCCCGACGCCGATGAAGGCCACGTCGCCCACAAGCAGCGCGTCACCGCCGTCGAACAATCCGGGAGGCGCGATGTGCCCCGCGATCGGAACGTCGATCCGCGCGAACTGCGACTCGACGCGATCGGCTTCGCCGCGCCGTCCCATCGCGGTCGGGCGCATGAGCAGCGCACCGTTCTCGAAGGCGACCGCAGCATCGGCAATCGCCGTTTCTTCGGGATCGTCGCTGATGGAGTCGATCGTGACGGTCTCGACACCAAAATAGCGCAGCAGGCGCACGAGCCCGGCGTGCTGTTCGAGCGCGCGCTCGTAGACGGCGCCGGGCTCTCCCGGCAGCGGCTTCGCGCGTTCGATCGCCGGTGACGGTTTGAGCGTGAGCGCGCCGCGCAGTTTCCCGGAGGGATGCGCGATCAGGCGGGGTCCGAAATGCACCTCAGCAGTAGTCATCGGCGGCAATTTTCGACACGCGACGCCGACTCACTTTGCGGCATCGTACGGCGTCACGTCGGGCCGCGCCGTGAAAAAGTCGCTCATGTCCGTCGCCAGCAGATCGCCCAGCGCCAAGGGCGCGAGCCCGAGCAATTCCTCTTCGGTCTTCAATACGCTCGCAGCAGAGAGCAGGCGTCCTCCGGAATACCGGTGTTTGGCGAACGGCGACACCACCAGCGCATAGGTGTGGAACGGGCTCACCGCATCGGCGCCGCCGGATCCCATCGGCACGATGAAGATCGCGCTCGATGACCACGCGGGACCATGCGAGATGTTCTCGACGATGCGGCCGACCGCCGCGTCGACCTCCGCCATCGCCGGCGCATCACCGGGAAGCGACACGCAGGTAAACGCCGGAACGTCGGTTGCCTGCGAAAATTGCGCGAAGTCTTTGACGAATTCATCTGCACGCGCACCTGCGGAGATCGCCGGATTGCCGAGCGCAAAGGCGGTGTCGACGTGATCGGCCAGCGCAGCCTCGGCCCGAACATCCAAGGTGAAGGTTCCGCCCATCGGCGCGCGCGCTGCGTCGGGCACTGCGCTCGGCGCGAATCCGGAGAGCGTCAAGCCCGCACCGTAGTCGCGGTACGTGGCGTGCGCACGATGCAGCGCGTCGAAGATCGTCCCCGCGCGCGGAAGATCGTCGGGATCGGCGGCATTCGAGCCGAGCGGAGCGCGAAGCGCCGTGAGCCCGTGAAACCGCTCCAGGAATGGGGACGACGCTCCCGCGAGCGCGACACTGGAATCCAGTACGGGATCGCGCGACTGCGCGTAATAGTTGCGCGCAAGCGCAAACGTGCCGGCGAGCGCGCGCAGGTTGGGAACGTTTGACGTCGCGTTCGCAGCGAAGATGCTGTCGAAGGTCGCGCCCGGTACCAGAATCTCGAAGACATGGGCGATCGCAGCGCTATGCTTGCGGCTGCGCAGCGTGGGAACGAGCGCGTTCGGCCGCGCCGCCTGCGCGATGCGCAGATAGCGCAGCGCGGAGAGCGTCACGCGCTTGAGCTGCAGACCGCGACGTGCCTCCAACGGCGCGAGCGGAACACGCTGCAGCGTGGACCAGCGCGGAGTTCCGCCGCCGGTGCTCGCACGGTCAGGTCCGATGCCGCCGCGATTGAGCACGTAAAGGACGCGATCGTCAGCGGAAAGCGCGACGCCGACCGGCTGCCATCCGGTCGGAATCAAGCCCAGGCGGTGGAGCTTCGCCGGCTTGGTCGCGTCGAGGACGGCAACCGCGTTGATCCCCGCGAGCGCGACGAAGAGACGCTTGCCGTTGCGCGAGCGCGTAATCGCCACCGGCTGCGTGCCGAGCGGCGCTCCCGGAAAGAAGCCGAGATCCAGGCCGGAGACGACGTGCGGATTCCCACGAAGATCGACCACGACCACGCGATCGACGCCGCCCAGGCACACATACGCAAACCGGCCATCGGGTGAAGCGGCCACGGCATTGGGATGGGCCCCGCCGATTCTTGCCATGCCGTCGGGGACCCGATCGAGCGGGACGAAATCGGCCTCTCCGGCAATCCCGCCGTCCGTGCCGAGCGGCACGATCGCGAGCGACGACGACTTCATCGGGTCAGCCGCAGATACGTCAAACACCGGGGTCAAGGTCGGCGCTGCAGCCGTTGTGTACGCGGTGAGGCCTTCATCCGTCACCAGCAGCGACCGTCCGGCGATCGCCGCCGCGCTCGGAAAGAATCCGACCGGCGTGTCATCGGGCGTACCGGAAGCAGTGTCGCCGAATGCGCTCACGGTGTTGGCGAGCCGGTTGACGGCGTAGACGCGGCTCGCATCGCGAGCGGCGGCCAACGCGACCGGGAAACCGCTTGCGCGTGCGCCCGGGGCGGGACTCGAGCCGGAATTCCAGCGGCCGCAGTTCTCATCCAACTGTCCGGTCTCGTTCAGGCACCAGACCTTCACGCCGTCAGCCGCCGTGGCGAAGACCACCGAGCGGCCCGCGCTGTCGGTCGAAACCGTGATACCACCGCTGACGTCCGCCGGCCGGGAATCGGTCACGCGCAGCGTGGCCGCGTCGAGGACGACCACCCGCGCAGCGCTGTCCAGGGCGGGCGACATCGTGCTGCTCGCTGCGGTATCGCGACTGCCAAGACTGGCGACGAGAACGAAACGCCCGTCCGGCGTGGTCGCCAAACCGGCCGATTCTGAACCCGCCACGGCACTGGTTCCGATCGGCGCGACGATGCGGCCGTCCGGCAAGATCAGATCGAACGGACGCTCTGGGTTCGGAACACCGGATGGGCGACTGCCGGCCGGCGCGACGTACGCCGTCGGCAAAGCGGCTTTCGCAGGCGCGACTAGAGTCAGCGCCAGCGCCGAGACGATGAGGACACGGGGGATCATTGCACCCGATGTACGTTCTTCACCGCGAAACGCCCTCGAAGGACTCATTACCGCCGCGTCGATACGCTCGCTCGCTCGGCGCAGAGAAGCAAGAGCGGGTGACTATTTTCCGTCGAGCCGGTACCCGATGCCGCGCACGCTTGCGATTTCGACCGGCGCTTCGACTTCGGTGAGCTTCTTGCGCAATGCGGCGACGTGAACGTCGACGACGCGGGTCGGAACACCCGACGTGTCGTTCCACACGTGTTCCAGAATCTGCGCCCGCGTCAACAAGCGGCCTTCGGATTCGGCGAGGAACCACAAGAGGCGAAATTCGAGCGCGGTGAGCGTGACCGTGCGTTCGTCGTAGGCGATCGTGTGAAAGTCGCGGTTGAGCTGCGCCGTGCCGACGGTCATGAGCGAGGGAGCTTCCTTGCGCTGCGCGTGCTTGTCGCGGCGGCGAAGGAAAGACGCGACGCGCGCTACCAACTCGTTGCCGGAGAAGGGCTTCGTGATGTAGTCGTCCGCGCCCAAACCAAGTCCGAGCAAGACATCTTGCTCGCGTGAATGACCGCTCACCATCAGCACGAACGCCTGATTTGAATTGGAGAGCGACGTGCACACGTCCAAGCCGGAGATGTCGGGAAGACCGACGTCCAGGATCACCACGTCGGGCTTGTAAGAGTCCGCCAGTTCGAGCCCTTCGGCACCGGACGGCGTCACCTTGACTTCATAGCCTGCCCGCTCGAGAACGGTCTTTTCGAGACGCGCCACGTCATCATCGTCTTCGATGACCAGGATGCGCGCTAGAGCCATCGAGTTCTACCTCCCTGTTACACCGGCAGCGGAAGATCCTCGCCGTCCTTCCTTATCAGGGTTCGGCGAGCAATGCCTTCCTCTACAGCCGCATTGGAGACTGCTTGGGCCACTGCGTCCACGACGCGGGGATCGAAGACGCTTGGAACGATGTATTCGGGTCCCCGCTCGTCGTCGCCGACGATCGCCGCGATGGCGCGGGCCGCCGCCAGCTTCATCCTTTCGCTGATGCGGCTGGCGCGCACGTCGAGCGCTCCGCGGAAGATGCCGGGGAAGGCCAGCAGATTGTTGACCTGATTGGGAAAATCCGAGCGCCCGGTTGCTACCACCGCGACGTACGGTGCCGCGACGTCGGGCATGATCTCGGGTGTCGGGTTCGCCATCGCGAAAACGATCGGATCGCGCGCCATCTTCTTGAGATGCTCGGGCTGCAAGATGCCCGGTGCCGAGACGCCGATGAAGACGTCGGCACCGGAGAGCACGTCGGCGAGCGTCCCGCGGCGGTTCTCGCGATTGGTGTGCTCGGCAAGCCAGCGCCAATGCACGTTTTCGTAGCGCTCATCACGATTGATCGCGCCGCCCCGATCGACGGGAATCACGTCGCCGACCCCGGCTTCGAGCAGCATCTTGATCGTCGCCGTGCCGGCCGCACCGCTGCCCGCCACCACGATGCGCAGATCGCCCAGGTCCTTGCCGACCACCTTCGCCGCGTTGATCAACGCCGCGAGGATCACCACCGCCGTGCCGTGCTGATCGTCGTGCATGACCGGAATGTCGAGGCGCTCGATGAGCCGGCGTTCCACTTCGAAACAGCGCGGAGCCGAGATGTCTTCGAGATTGATGCCGCCGAAGACCGGCGCGATGCGAACGACGGTGTCGACGATCTCGTCGACGTCCTTGGTATCCAGACAGATCGGGAAGGCGTCGATGCCGGCGAACTGCTTGAAGAGCATCGCCTTGCCTTCCATTACCGGCAAGGCGCCGAGCGGGCCGATGTCGCCCAAACCGAGCACGGCGGTGCCGTCAGAGACGACCGCGACCGTATTGCGCTTGATTGTGAGTTGAAATGCTTTGTTCGGGTCGGCCGCGATCGCCATCGAGACGCGCGCCACACCCGGCGTGTAGACGGTCGAGAGATCCTGACGCGTCTTGACCGGAATCTTCGGCTCAACGCGAATCTTGCCGCCGAGATGGGCGAGGAAGGTGCTGTCGGAGATGCTCACGATGCGAACGCCGTCGAGCGCCTCGACGCTGAGTCGAACGTCGTTGCCGATCACGTCCGAACTGACGTTGACGGTGACGTCGCGAACGCTGCGGTTCTTGCCGACCGAGCGCATATCGACCGCCGCGATAACCCCGCCCGCGTCCGCGATGGCGCTTGCGAGCTGCGCGAACGCGCCGGCCGTATTCGGCATCTCGACGCGCATGATGAGCGTGAAACTGATCGCTACTTGAGGCACGCGCTACTCCTATGCGAGAGGTCAATTGCCACTGATCGTCATCTCCGCCACGCGAAAGGACGGCGACACGACCGTCCCGTCAAAACGCAGATCGTTTGCAACGGCGTCGATACCTGCCAGCATCTGCGGAAACGTCGCGGCGATCGTGCATTCATCGATCGGGTACGCGAGTTCGCCCCCTTCGATGAAAAATCCGCGAGCGCCGCGGCTGTAGCTCCCGGTCGCGTGCTCGGTCGCGAAACCGATCGTGTCCAGCACCAAGACGCCCTCCTCGGTCGCGGCGATCAGGTCGGCCAACGACTGCGATCCGGACTGCAGGAAGAAGTTGTTGGGGCCGATCCCGCCGGCCGAGGCGTTCCCGGTCGTCCGCGCACCCAGGCGGCGCGCGTGATAGGTGTCGTACAGAAACGTTCGCAGCACGCCCTGGTCGAAGACCACCGTGCGGCGCGTCGGCGACCCCTCGCCGTCGAAGGGCAAGGTGCCCAACCCGCGCGCCAGCGTGCCGTCGTCGATGATCGAGACCAGCGCGCTGCCGACGCGCTCGCCGACCCGATCGATCAACCACGAGTTTCCATTGGCGACATTGGCCGCGTTGAGGGCTGCGAAGACGTCGTGCAGCACACTGGCCGCCACATCGCGCTCGAAGATCACCGGCAGACGCTTCGTCGGCGGCTTGCGCGCGCCGAAGAGATCGGTGGTTCGACGCACTGCGATCGATGCAACGGTCGCGACCGGTTCGAGATCGCCGAGCGCGCGCGCCGCCGTGCCGTAACTGGCGGTGCGCTTGTCCCTGCCGTCGATGGCGACCGGCGAGGTGCTCAAGCTGGCTCGCGTTCCGGTGTGGACGCCGGAGAACCCGCGTGAGTTTGCCAGGGCCGCGGTGACGATCGCATCGGCATAATGCGAACCACCGGAGTTGAGGATGCGTGGATCCGCATCGCGGATTGCGCGTTCGAGACCGAGCGCGTCGGCGATGCGCGCGTCGTCCGTGCGGGCGCGCAGCGCATCGTCGAACAGTTCGAGCGCAGCGACGTCGATGCTGCCGCACTCGTCGGGAAGACCGGCATGCGGGTCGATCTGCACGAAACGCGCTTGCGCGACGACGCGCGCCATCGCATCGCGAATGTTCTCCGGCGCGAGATCAGACGTTGAAAACGACGCCTTGCGCCCGTCGATAAAAATACGCACGCTCAAACTGACGGCGGTGGATTGCTCGAGCTTCGAAACCGTGCGATCGCGTGCTTCGCAAGAGAAGCGCTGCGCGACCGTCACCGTCGCTTCACCGTCGCCGGCTCCAGCCGCGCGCGCTGCTTCGACGGCGGCGCGCGCCACCGTCAGTGCTCGTGTCTCATCCATCGGCAGTGCCTCCCACGGTGATCGACGAGATCTTCACCGTCGGCATACCGACGCCGACCGGCACGTATTGCCCGCCTTTTCCGCAAGTGTAATGCCGGCTCGACAGCCGTGCATCGTTGCCGACCGCGACCACTTTCGTCATCGCATCGGGTCCGTTGCCGACGATGGTGGCATTCTTCACCGCAGCCGTGACGCGCCCGTTCTCGACGAGATACCCCTCGGCGACCATGAACACAAAGTCACCTTTGCTGATCTCGACCTGTCCGCCCGCGAACGACTTGGCGTAGATGCCGCGCTTGGTCGATGCGATGATCTCATCGACGCTCGACTCACCCGACGGCATGTGGGTGTTGCACATGCGCGGCTGCGGCATCACGCGAAACGATTGGCGCCGTCCGCTTCCGGTGGACGTGACGTTCATCAACCGCGCGTTCTGACGATCTTGCATGTAGCCGCGCAAGATGCCGCGCTCGACCAGCACTTTATGCTGTCCCGGAATGCCTTCGTCGTCGACCCCGATGCTGCCGCGCTCTTCGTCGAGATTGCCGTCGTCGAAGATCGTGACCAGTTCACTTGCGACGCGCTCGCCGACGCGGCCGCTGTAGAGCGAGATGCCCTCGCGGTTGAAATCGCTTTCGAGGCCGTGTCCGACCGCTTCGTGCAACAGCACACCGCCGCCGCCCGCGCCGACGATCATCTCCATCTCGCCGGCCGGCGCAGGAATCGCCTCCAGGTTTACTATCGCGCGGCGCGCCGCCTCGCGCGCGATCGTCTCGGGCGTGGTGACGTCGTAGAACGCGAGCGACGTGCGTCCGCCGTCGCCGTGAAAACCGTTGCCGCGCTCGCCGTTCGTGTTCGAGACGACTTGAACCCCGAATGACACCAGCGGCCGGCGATCGTGGACGAGCGCGCCGTCACTGGAGGCGATCCACACCTCCTGCACTTCATCGGTGACGGTGGCATTGACCGCGACGATGCGCGGATCGAAGGCGCGCGCAGCCGTGTCGGCGCGCTCGAGCATGCGCACGTAGATGCTTGCATCGCGTGCGATCTCGTGCCGCGTGTCATATGGGAAGTGAATCTCGCGCGGCGCGACCGCGATCCGCCCGGCCGTTCCGCTGGGCGCGGTCCGTGCGATGAGCGACGCGGTGCGCGCCGCGCGTTCGAGTGCTTCGAACGAGAGATCGTCGGAATAGGCGTACCCGGCCGACTCACCGCAAAGGACGCGAATGCCCGTGCCGACGGTAATGCCGAGCGAGGTCTCGTGAATCGCCCCGCGCATGAGCCGAAAACCGACCGAGGTGCGGCGTTCGCAGAAGACGTCGGCGAAGTCGCCTCCGTGCGCCAGCGCAAGCGACAACAGCCGGTCGAATGTCTGCCGGTCCAGCATCAGGACTGCCGCTGCCCGGCGAGTGACGCGATGCGCTCGTGCAGAGCGCGTTGCTCGGCACGTAACGCATCGAGATCCTCGCGCAACGACGTGACTTGCGCCGGAACCTTCCGTGCCTCACGGATGCGACCGATCGCCTCGTGCGCGTCGCGACGTACGCGCCCGTCGAAGGCCGTGTCGGCAAGACGCGTGAGCGTCGGTATCAATCGCGGATCGCCCAGCGACTCCGCCGCGGCGACCGCTGCGATTTGCACCATGAACATGGTGTCATCGAGCATCCTGTCGATCGCGTCCACTGCGCGCGTGCGTTCGCTTTCGACCAGCGTGCCGATGCGCGCCAGCGCCGCGGGCACCGCACGGCGGACACCTTCATCGCGCCCGAGCATGCCGGCCGAGATCACGTGCTCCATGGCGCGCGCATCGGCGAGTTCAGCCAGCCCGCGCACCGCGCCCGCTTCAACGACACCGTTCCACGTCTGCAATCGCGCGCCCGCGATCAGCGCATCAAGCGCACGCGCATCGCGTGTCTTGCCGAGCGATTCGTATGCGGCCGCGCGCACGAAGTACGATGTATCGCCGTGCGCGCATGCCAGGAGCGCGCTCGCCACGCCGGCATCGCGGAAAGTTCCGAGCGTGGCCGCGACCGCGCGGCGGACTTTCGGGTGCTCGTGCGAGCGCGCTTCGAGCAAGATCGCGCGCGCCCACGGCGCGCGCGTGGCGCCCAGCGCGCTCGCAGTCTCCACCAGCACACCCCAGAACGGATCGTTGTCAAAAGCCGATCGCACGGCTTCCTGCGCCTTCTTGCTCGCGTCCTTGATCAGTGCGCGCGCGGCACGGATACGCGTGACGACGTCCGGATCGCGCGCCAGCGATGCCGCGGCGAGATCGACGCCAAAGGCAAGGGTGACGTCGGCGAGGACGATCGCGCCCGGATCGAATCGCACCAGCGCCGGTTCGCGGTCGAGCGGAACCACGAACGTCTCCCGTGCGCGAGCGACGTTCACGCGAACGCGCTTTTCACCGGGCAGCGTTCCCGCGCCGGCGTTCGCTTCAAGCGTCTTAGGAAGATCAGCCACGAACCCGAGGTCCACGCCGAATGTGTAGGCGGGATGCTCGTCGTCGATCGTCTGCTTCTGATCGACGGTCACCGTCATCGTCGAGCGCTGCGTATCCCATGTGAGCTCAACGACGATCTCGGGGTGCCCGCCGCTCAAGACCCACTGATCGAAGAATCCGCGCATGTTGCGCCCGGTCGCATATTCGATGGCGCGGACAAAGTCGATGGTCTCGACGTTGCGCTGCGCGTTGTCGGCGACGTAGCGGCGAATCGAGCGCCAGAAACGCGCGTCGCCGAGTTCGCCGCGCAGCATGTGCAGGACTGCACCGCCCTTTTCGTAGAGGTGACGGTCGAAGAGTTCGATCGGATCGCGGAAGCGCCGGCAGACGATGGGACGACGATACCGCTGTTCGTCTTCCTCAATGTACCGCGCGACGCATTCGAAGACGTTGTAGAGATACTCGTCGTAGCCGAGGTCGGCTTCGCGCCAGATACACTCGAAATACGTGGCGAAGCCTTCGTTGAGCCATGCGTGCGACCAGTCGCGGCAGGTGAGCAGATCGCCGAACCACTGATGGGCGAGTTCATGCGCGACCAGCGGATCGCTCGAAAAATCGAGGTGGGCGATCTCGTCGTGCAGCGTTCGCTCGGTCTGCGTCGTCGCCGACGTGTTTTCCATCCCGCCGAAGATGAAATCGCTGACGGCGATCTGCGAATACCGCGCATACGGGTACGGAGCGCCGATCTTCTCCTCGAAGACCTCGACCATGCGCGGCGTGTTGGCGAAAGCACGTTCGCCGTCGGCTTCGCGCCCCGGCAGCACGTAGTAGGCGAGCGGCGTCTTCTTGGAACCGGCGGCGCGCTGCTCGATCTCGACGAACGGTCCGACGACCATCGTCATCACATAGGTGGCGTGCGCGACATCCTGACGATAAGCGTAGATGGTGCGCTCGCCTTCGTCACGAGTTTCGACGAGCGCACCGTTGGCAAGCGCGAAGAGGCCCTTGGGCACCGAGACGATCGTCGAGGTGGTCTGCTTGGCATGCGGATAATCCAAGCATGGAAACCAGAAGCGCGCGTTGGAGTCCTGGCTTTGCGTCCATGCATGAGCGTGCTTGTGCGGATACTCCGGCGTCGGCTTCACGAAAAAGACGCCGTGCCGCGGCTGGCGGGTGCGATAGGCGATCGCCACGCGTGCCCGCTCGCCGGGCGCGACCGGAGCATCGAAACGAATATCGAGCCGATCGCCGCGCCGCGCGAAGCCGAGCGCGACGCCGTCGCGTTCGACGCGCGTCACCTCGAGATCGACGGCGTCGAGGGACAGCGCGTCCACCGGTTCGTCGAGCGCCCGAAAGGTTGTCGTACACACTCCATCGAGCGTTTCGGCTTCCAAGTCGGGGACGAGGTAGAGGTCGATGTGCTCGACGTCCACCGTTCGATCGGGGCCGTATTGATCGCGGGCGCCGGGAAGCGCGAACGTGCGATGTCCGTTCGTATCGTCGCGAAGGATCATGGAAGCGGAGCGTTTCGCTCGATCGCCTGCCGTAACCCGCCGTCGACCGCGAGCACCGCGCCGGTCACGAAATCGCGTTGCGGTGCCACGAAGAAACGCACCGCATCGGCGACGTCTTCCCAGGAACCGGGACGCCCGCGCGGATTGTTGGCCGTGCGCTCACGCGCTTGCGATCGATCGATCGTCTTGTCGCGGATGTCGCCGGGCTCGACGACGTTGACGGTGATGCCGAACGGAGCTTCTTCCAGCGCCAAGCTGCGCGCGAACGCCACCAGCGCACTCTTCGCCGCGGCGTGCAGCGCCAGGTTGCGCGCGCCGCGCGCGACGCTCGAACCGTTCATGCCGAAGAACACGACGCGCCCGAAGCCTCGCTCGCGCATCGACGGCAGCACCGCCTTCACGACGAGCAGCGCACTGCGCACATTACCGTCGAACATCTCGCGGTAGTCGTCGGCGGATGCTTTGCCCGCCGGACCGATCACCATCGGGCCGACCCCGTGCACCACCACGTCGAACGGACCGCTCTCCTCGACGGCCTGTTCGAGCCGCGCCGCGACGTCGGCAGCATCGGCAAGAAAGTCGATGCAAAACGCGCGCGCGTCCACGCCGGCGTCGCGCAGCTCACGCAACGTCTGATCCGGCGGCGTGGCGCGATACGTGATCGCGATCCGCTCGTACCCGTCGCCAGCAAGCGCGATCGCCACGCCGCGTGCCAGTCCGGCGGCCGCACCCGTGACCAGCACGCGTCGCGAAGAGTTGTTCACAAGCCGTTCTTTAGCGAAGACGGCACCGGAACCCCGGCGCCGTCGATTAAGTCGCCGCCGCGACCGGGGCTTGCAGTTCCGCGGCTACCGCGCGCCGGTCGCCGAGCCGTTCGAAGAATCCCATCCACGTGTTGTAGATCAGGGGAACGAGGAAGAGCGTCAGGATCAACGACGACATCAGCCCGCCGATGATGACCGTTCCGATCGATTGGCGCCACTCCGCTCCTTCGGCGAACCCGAGCGCGAGCGGCATCATGCCGAAGACCATCGCGAACGTCGTCATCAAAATCGGACGAAAGCGCGTGGACGCCGCACGGGGCACTGCATCGCGCACGCGCATGCCGCGCTTGACCAGCGTATTCGAGTAGTCGACCAGCAGAATGCCGTTCTTCGCGACGAGGCCGAAGAGCATGATGATGCCGATCATCGAGATCAGATTGAGGGATTGCGGTCCCTGCGGATTGATCACGTGCATCAGCGCAAGCGCGACCAAAGCACCCACGATCGCCATGGGCACGGAGAACATGACGATCAGCGGTTCCAAGAATGAACCGTAGAGGATGACCATGAGCATGTAGACGAGCATGAACGACACGGTGAGCGCGATGAGCATGTTCGCGATCGTCTGATTGGCATACTGGGTATCGCCTTGCGCTTCCAGATGCACGCCGTTGGGCAAAAAACCGGGCTCGCCGAGCTTGCGTTCGAGCGGTCCGGTCACGTCACCCAGCACGTAGGTGGGAAGAACGCCGCCGGTCACGTTGACGACGCGCTCGCGGTTGAGCCGATCGATCACGGTCGGCGCGGTCGTGTAGGTGAACGTCGCGACGCTCGAGAGCGGCACCATCGTGCCGTCCCCGGCGCGTACGTTGAGGTTCTTCACCGCGTCGAGCTTGTTGCGCTCGGCATCGGGGAACTGCACGCGCACGTTCACGAGTCCGTCCGAGGTGCGCACCTTCGTGGCGATCGCACCGCCGACCGCCACGCGCGCGGCAAATGCCGCATCCGCCGGTGAAACACCGAGCAAGGCGGCTTTCTCGGGATCGATCTGCACGTTCAAGCGCGGCGCACCCGATTGAATGCTCGACTGAACGTTCACCGAACCGGGCGTGTTCTTCAAGAACGTCACGACTTTGTTTGCCGCAGTGTTCAGTTCCGCGTCGGGACCTTGCAGCGCGTAGAAGATCTGTGCTCCCGTGCCGCCGCCGCCCGCACCGGAGACCTCGAGATCGCCGCCGGGCGCAAGATAGGTAAGCCGGCGAATCTTCTCGATGATGGCGTTCGTCTCGCTTCGATAATCCGGTTTGGTCTCAGCGTTGATCGTCGCGTAATTCCCGCCGTTGGTCGATCCGTAGCCGGTCTGCTTGAAGCCGACGTTCGAACTCACCGTGTCGATACCGTCGATTTTCATGATCGCGAAGTTCAGCTTATCGACGTACGCGGCCGTCGTCGCGATCGGCGTTCCGACCGGATAGCTGAGCGTCATGGAGATCGATCCCGTTTGCGTGGAAGGAACGAAATCCGTGGATACCCGGTCGAGGACCGGCATGACCACCGCCAAGACGAGCGGTATCGCAAAGGTCGCGCTCGTCATCGCTTTGTTCGTCCACATTCCGGCGGCACTGCGTCCAAGGAACTTAAAGAAATTCCCATACGCCGCGAGATACAGCGATCTGCGAACCGGCACCCAAAGCATGGCAAGCACGTGCAAACCGATGATGCCGCCGAAACCGCGCGCTCCCTCGGTGTAGCGATTGGGTTCCAAGCGTCCGCGCTCGGCACCGCGTTTGCAGATGAGCCCAAGCCCCAAGCCAGCCACGAGCGCGGCCATGACGAAGACGTCGAGCCCGGTCGCAAGCCAGCGTCCGACGCCGGGCGCCTGGCCGCTCACCACCAGCATGAGCGCGTTGATCACGAGCATGCCGCAGAGAAACACGATGAAGTAGCCGTGTGACAGCGCGGCCGGCAGTGCGGTGTCGTGATAGAACGACAGAATGCGATCGTAATGCTGCACGAAGATGTTGAGTGCGGTCAGCGCGACGAGAATGATTCCGATGACGTGCGCGTACGTCCAGGGAGCCACGAACAGCACGACGGCTGCGGCGATCAGGCCGATGAACGTCCAGGGGTGTTTGAGCGCGTCCATCCAGCGCGGCGGCGCGCCGGACCGTTTCAAGACGCTCCAGCGCCCGGCGAGCAGCGGAGTGAGCGTGAACGAGATCAGCAGCGAGAACAGCGTTGCCACCACGATGACGAGCGCGAATTCCTTGAGGTACTTGCCGACGATACCCGGCAAGAACGCAATCGGCAAGAAGACGATGACGTCGACCATCGTAATCGCGACGGCCGCGCCGCCGATCTCGCTGCGGCCGTTAACGGCCGCGCTGATCGGGTCTTCGCCCAAGTCTCGATGTCGAGTGATGTTCTCCAAGACCACGATGGAGTCGTCGACGAGGATGCCGATGATCAACGACAACCCCATGAGCGACATGAAGTCGAACGTGAATCCGAGCGCCTTCATCACCACGAAGGTCGAGAAGATCGAGGCCGGTATCGCGATCATGACGACCAGCGCATTGCGCCATGCGTGCAAGAACAGCATCATGACGATCGCGGTGAGGATGATACCCTCGATGAGCGACTGCCAGACGCCGTCGAGCGTCTTGGCCGTGTAATCGGCGGCGGCGGGCATCTCGCGGAAGGTCAACTGCGGAAATTGGGCTTCAATCCCTTTGAGCGATTGGCGCGCGATCGCCGTCGACGTTATCTCGTCGGCGGTCAAGACCTTGTTGAGATCGATGTTGACCGTCGAGAGACCCTCGAAGCGCGAGACGAGGCGCTGATCTTGATAGCCGTCGGAAACGTCGGCGATGTCGCCGACGTGGAGAAACTGACGGCTGACGCCCGGGATGGTGAGCGGAACGCGCGCCAGATCGGAGGCGCCGTTGATGTTCGCAAGCACCGAGACCGTCGTTTCCTGGGTCGGAGACGATATCAAGCCGCCCGGCAAGTTCACGTTGTTGGCGGCGACGGCTCCGAAAACGTCGTTGACCGTCGCGCCCAAGCCGATCAAGCGGCTCGGGATCGGTTCGACGTGAAATTCGCGCGTCTGCTGACCGTAGGCACTAACGCTCTGCACGTTCGGGATTAGCTTGAGCGCCGGAATCAGTTGATTGTTCACGACGTCGGCAAGGCGCGTCGGAGAAAGTGAAGTCGAACTCACCGCCATGGAGAGCAGCGGCGACTGCGATCCGTTCTTGCGAACGGTCGGCGGGTCGAGATCGCTCGGAAGGTAGACACGCGCCTGGTTGACCCGGTTCTGAACTTCGATCGCGGCTTTGTCGAGGTCGGTGTCGATCTGGAACTGGACCGCAATCGAGGCTTGCCCCTCCTGGGCGTTGGCGGTCATCTGATCCAGGTTGTCGATGCCGTCGATCTGGTCCTCAATCGGCTTGACGACCAGCTTCTCCATGTCTTGCGGCGAGGCGCCCGGGTAGCTCGCCTCGACGAGGACGAGCGGAAACTGCGTGCCCGGCGGATTCTGGCTGCGCCCGATTTGAAAATACGCGATGAGTCCAAAGACAAAGAGGGCCAAGAAGACCATCAGCGTCACGACGGGTCGCGAAAGAGAAAAACGGGTCAGCCACACGGTTCGAACTCCCTCAAGGCGTGTCGCCTAGGTCTACGATATACCACGCCCGAGTGTTTCAGGTCTTCCTGAGCGTGTCCCAAATCCGGCGTCGCAAACGTCATAGGGTTGGATAGCCGCCTGGCATCCGGCTTTATGAAGGAGAACAACGATGTGTCCGGCGCACCTGGCTCCGGCCGCAATGCTCGCGGCGAGCACCCTTTCGATCGTAGCCAAAGCAGCGTGGGCGAGATTGCAACAGGGAGCAGAAAATAACAGGGGGCGGTCATAGCCGCCCCCTGTTCGTAGCTCAATTGAGCGTCCTTCGCAGGGCGCCATCATCATAGCATGGTTCGCTACCTCCACGCTCCGAAGACGCCCCACTTGGTGACCCCTGCCGGGACTCGAACCCGGACCACCGCCCTGCGAAAGACGGGCTCTATCCAGTTGAGCTACAGGGGCTGCACCTATAGGTGTCATCACGCGTCCGCCCGCCAAAAGAAAGGGCAACACGTGCAAAAAGGTCAGCAAACCGCGGAAGCGCCAAGCAATGAGAAACACCCCGGAATACCTCCCGGGGCGAACATTTCTAACTGCGCAAGACTGGACTCGAACCAGCACGGGATTGCTCCCGCTAGCACCTCAAGCTAGTGCGTCTACCAATTCCGCCACTCGCGCACGAGGTCAACCCAAGGAGCTTACCGTCTATCGGAGGTTGGGGTCAAGGGCATCACGCAGACCGTCGCCGATGTAGTTGATGGCGAGGACCGTCAACAGGATGCAGACCCCGGGAAAGACCGCCGCCCACCATGCGGTTTCGAGATTGGCCTGGGAATTGACCAGCATGTTTCCCCAGGACGCGGTCGGCTGCTGGATGCCGAAGCCGAAGAATGAGAGCGTCGACTCAAGGACGATGATGCTCGCGACATCGAGCGTTGCCTGGACCACGATCGGGGCGACCGCATTAGGCAACAGGTGACGGAAGATGATGCGCGCGTCCCCGCCGCCGATCGCTCGCGCCGCGTCGGCGAACTCGCGCTCGCGCAGGGTCAAGAACGAGGCGCGCACCAAGCGCGCGACGCTCGGCCAGGAGAGCGCCCCGATGATCAGCACGATCACCCCGAACCCGAGCGCCGCCTTCGACGAGCTGGCGGCGACGATGCCGGTAAGGGTGAGCAGCAGCGGCAGAATCGGAATCGAAAGAAAGACGTCGGTGAGGCGCATGATCGCGTAGTCGATCCAGCCGCCGTAGTAGCCGGCGATCGCGCCTAGGATCGTCCCGATCACGACCTCCATCAGCACCGCGAACAAGCCGACCGTCAGCGAGATGCGCGCGCCGAAGAGCATCCGTGAGAGCAGATCGCGAGCAAGGTCATCGGTACCGAGCGTATGCCCGGCGCAAGTGGCCGCGCTTTCGAAGCACGGCGCGAGCGCGTTGCCCTTCCAATGCGCGTTGTCGATGAGGTTGGGATCGAACGGCGAGAGTTGCTGCGCGAAGACCGCGCCGAGGATGATCACGATCAGCACGGCCAGACCGATCATGGCCATGCGATGGCGGCGGAAGCGCGCCCAAAACGTGACCCGCTTCGACTGAAACTCGTCGTCGAACGGAGCGGACGGCAGCACTTCCACTGATGATGCCATGCGCTAGTCGTACTTCACGCGCGGATCGAGCCACGCGTAGGCGATGTCGGCAAGCAGGTTCGAGAACACGACCAGTACCGCGATCATGACTAAATACCCCATCAGCAGCGCGATGTCGCTGTTGTCGAGGGCGTTCAAGAACAACCGCCCCATGCCGGGCCAGGCGAAGATCTTCTCGGTGACGATCGCGCCGCCGAGAATCGTCGGCAGCGAAAGCGCGATAACGGTAACGACCGGAATCAGCGCGTTCTTCAGGCCGTGCTTCATGATGATCGTGCCCGAACTCAACCCCTTGGCGGCCGCCGTGCGGATATAGTCGGACTTCATCACTTCGAGCATCGAAGAGCGCGTGAAGCGGCTGAAGAGCGCGAGTTGCAAGAGCGCGAGCACGATCGTCGGCAAAACAAGATGCGCGATGCGATCGCCGAGATCGAAGGTGTCGCTCGAAGCCAGGCCCGCCGACGGCAGTTGAATCTGATAGCCGAATGGCAGGGGAATGCCGTGCACCGCGAACGCTAGCTGGAGCATCAGCGCAAACCAGAACACCGGCATCGATTGCCCGAAAAACGCGAACGTCGTAATGAAGTAATCCGCGAACGAATACGGACGCACCGCCGAAAAGATGCCGGCGGCGATCCCGATCGTCATCGATAGGACGAGCGAAACGCCCATCAGTTCCAGCGTCGCAGGCAAGCGTTCCAACAGCGCGTTCAACACCGGTTCGGCATTGCTCGTGGAGTACCCGAAATCGCCGGTCACCACGTGGCCGAGCCAGACGGCGTAGCGGTACCAGATCGGCCGATCGAGCCCGAAGTTGTGCCGCAGCCTGGCGATGTCGGCCGGCGTGATATGCGGGTTCTGCAGATACGGCCCGAGCGGACCGCCGGGCGCATTGCTCAAGATCACGAAGAGTATGATCGAGATCAGGAGCAGCAACGGGATCGCTTCGAGCGTCCGCCGCACCACGTAATTGAACAGAGACCGGCCCCCTCTTCAGCGTACGTAAGGGAGCGGGCCTAGTTAGGTGCCGCCGCCGCGACTCCTTGCGCGCTGCGCATCGGCCCGAGCTTGAGGATGCGGCGCGCCTGGCCGGGTGTCGCTACCGGGCGCCCGGCCTCCGCCGCGATGCGCGCGACGCGCGCGACCAGTTGTTCGTTGGTCGCAAGTTCGCCTTTGCTGTAGTACAGATTGTCCTCGAGACCGACGCGCACGTGCCCGCCCATCGCGATCGCCACCATCGCGAGCGCAAGTTGCGCGCGTCCGATGCCGGCCACCGACCACGTGCATCCCGGCGGTAGATCGTCGACGAGATCGCAGAGATTTTGCGCGCTCGCTTCGAGTCCGCCCGGCACGCCGAGCACGAAGTCGACGTGCTGCGGGAGGTCGATCGCGCCTTCCTTCGCCAACCGGCGCGCGTTGGCGAGGTGTCCCTTGTCGAAGATCTCAAGCTCGGGGCGAACGTCGAATTCACGCATCTTCGCGGCGATACCGCGCATGATCGGAAACGAATTTTCAAAAACGTCGTCGCCGAAGTTCACGGTTCCGCAGGTCAGCGTTGCCATCTCGGGGCGCAACTCCAAGACCGAGGCGCGCTCGTGCGGCGTCATTCCGATCGCGCCTCCGGTCGAGAACTGCACGATCAGATCGCTCTGCGCGCGAATCGCTTCATATGCCTGATGAAAACGCCGCACACTGTGCGTATTGCTGCCATCGTCGTTGCGACAATGCACGTGAACGATCGAGGCGCCGGCTTCGCGAATCTTGCGCGCGGTCTCGCCCAGTTGCGCCGGCGTCACCGGCAGATGCGGCGTTTGCTCGGGAAGAATCTCCGCCCCGACGGGCGCGCACGTGATGATCAACGGCTCCATGGCTACCTCTTTGTCGCCCCGAGCTGAAGGTCCCGTGCCGAGCGACTAGGTCAGCGCGTTGCGCGCGGCGTCGATGAGCCGGTCGTCGAGCCCGAGCAGCGACGCGAGCGCGATGGCATCGGTGTGGGGAATCTCCTCACTGCCCACGACCTGCACGGAGTAATCCATCGATGCGGCGAGCGTGGCGAGCGCATCGGCGAGGTTGCCGCTCGGCGCCTTCTGCAGGACGCCGCGCAACCCGCGCACTGCATAATGCACGGCGCCGCTCGCACGTGC
Source organism: Vulcanimicrobiota bacterium (assembly GCA_027307235.1). Classification (GTDB taxonomy): domain Bacteria; phylum Vulcanimicrobiota; class Vulcanimicrobiia; order Vulcanimicrobiales; family Vulcanimicrobiaceae; genus DAHUXH01. The sequence goes on from DAHUXH010000015.1 coordinate 44,209, forward strand.
GATGCCGTCAAGGTGGGTGGCGATCAGCGCGCGCACGCGCCGCTCGCGCAAGCGTTCGATCAATCCGATCAACAGCGCTTTGCCTTCATACGGCGTGGTGGTGCGGGCAAATTCATCGACGAGCAGCAGCGAGCGTTCGCTCGACCGATCGAGCAGATCGCGCAGCCGCACGACCTCACGTGCAAACGACGAGAGCAGGCCGCCGACTTCACCGTCGCCGCCGACGCCCAGCCACGCGATGCTCTCGAAGATCCCTACACGCGCGCGCTGCGCGGGAACCGGCAGCCCGAACGACGCCAGCACCGCGAGCGCGCCGCACGTCTGCAGACAGACGCTCTTGCCGCCCATGTTGGGCCCGGTCAACACCGCCACGTCGTCGAGCCGCAGCGCGATCGGCGTGTAGGCGCGGCCTTCGCGCGCAAGTGCGGCCTCCAACGGAGAGAACCGCGCACCTTCGGCATCGATCGACGTATCGGCGACCACCTCAGGCGCACAACACCGCTGCAAACGCGCGAAACGAACCTGCGCGACCAGGACGTCGCGTTCACCCAGCGCTGATGCCAGCGCCTCGAGGGCGTCAGCGTGTTCGCGCACCTGCGCCGAGAGTTGCGCGCGCACGCGTTCTTCGGCATTGGCGTGTGCGGCCGTCGCCGCGTCGCGCCGCTCGAGCGCGGCGCGCGCCGCATCGTCGAGTTCAATCGCGCACAGCCAATACGTCGGCGTCTCGCGTACGACGCGCACCCCCTGCGGCAGCGCGCCCGGCACGTCGGCGCGCATTACGATGAACTCATCCTCCGGCAGATCGTCGCGGTGCAGCGCACCCATGATCTCGGCGACACAGCGGCCGCTCGCGGCGTCGTACTCGGCCTGCGCCCCCGCGAGCGCAACACGCGCCCGCGCGAGTCCGTCGTCGAAGTCGTCGGCAAGATAGAACCCCGATGTGCCGGTGCGTCCCCGTTCGAGGGCGCGCGCGACCTCGCGCAACGCATCGCCGGCCATCGGCTCGATACCCGCGACACCAGCGCAGATCGCGTCGATGCGCGCGACCGCGTCGGCAAAGCGCATCAGTTCGAGAAGATGCACGTCGGAGAGGTGATCTCCCATCGAGGCACGCGCAATGGCCGCCAGCGCATCCGGCGTCGTGCGCAAGACGTCGCGCACCGCGTCGATGAGCGCATCGTCGAACGCCGATGCCAGCGCGGCGATGCGGTGCGCCGAAGCCTGCGCGGCGAGCCGTGCTTGCGGCGCGAACGGCTCGATCGCGGCAAAGACGCGCTCGCCGTAGACGCTGACCGGCGCGAGGTGATCGCGAAACCAATCCAGCCGCAGCGCAGCGGCGGTGGCGGCATCGACGATGCGTTCGAACTTCATGCCGCGGCGCTCGCGGCGTAGACGTCGTAGACCGGAAGACCGGTCGCCTCGGCGACAGCGCGTGCGAATGCGTGCGGCTCGAAATACCGTTCGCGTCCGATCGATGCGGCAGTCACCGCGACGACGCGCAGGGGCCGCTCGCACCGCAGGCGCAAGCGTTCGTTGACACCGAGAAACGTATGACCGGTGATCGCGATCTGCGTCGGATCCATGACGACGATTTGACGTTGATCCCGCGCCTGCGCCAACGCGCGCGCGAGCGTCGGAGTCAGCGCACCATCGATGCGCACAAACGGTTCGCGCGCGTCATACGCGGGAACGCTCAAGCGTCTGACCAGCGCCTGCACGTCGGCGACCGCTTCGTCCAGCGTCGAGGCATCGGCCGCTCCCGTCGCGACCACGACCGCGTCATCGCCGCCGGCCAGCACCGCCACGCGATCGACCGCGCCGTCGACGATTGCGAGTTCGCATCCGAAGTCAAAGAATCGGTCGATGCACGAGCGGACACCTGCGGCGGTCGGCGGTCCGACGATCTCGTAGCATGCGTCCGCGCGAACGCGCACAAAGGCAACCGAACCGGCTGCCGTCGCCAGTTTAGACACGTCGAGCACCTCGGTCGCCGGGGCGTCGGGCAGTGAGCCGCGCGCCGTGGCGAGCACGTCGCCGGCGCGCAAAAACAGGCGCGGCTTGGGCATGGCGTCGACGATGTCGACGCCTTCGCCGTCACGGCCGGTCGAGGTCAAACCCAAACGCAAACCGCGCGCGTGCGCCGCCTGCGCGATCGCCCGCACGGCGACCGTCTTCCCGACGTTCTTCCCGGTGCCGATCACCACGATCGAACGTGCGCCGCTCGCACGTGCGCGATCGAGCAATGCCATGCCTACCCGCATGTTCACGCCGTTCGTGGCGCGCACGCGCCGCTCCTGATTTAGCCGATGTTGAACGCTTTATTGAGGATGAAGATGAGGCCGGTGAGAATGAGCACGACGCCTGCAATGTGCTCTGCTCGATCCTCGACGCGCTTGCCGAGCGTGTGTCCGAGCGCGAGCCCGAGCGTCGTCGAGGCCACCGAAACAACGGCGATGACCGCGAGCGCAAGCCCCAACGGCACGCCGATATACAGGATCGAGAAACCGATGCCGAGCGAGTCGAGCGAGATCGAGAGCGAGGCGAGAAAGAGACCCCAGCCGCGTGCCAGATCGAGGCGTTCGGCCTCCTCTTCGCGCTCGCGCGCTTCCCAGAGTATGTAGACGCCGACGCCGATGAGCGCCACGAAGCCCACATAGCCGGCGAACGGACCGATCAATCGTCCGGCCACGGCTCCAAGCCCCGCACCGACCAGGTTCATGCTGACCTCGGCGCACGCGAACGCAGCCCCGATGCGAAGCCGGAGCGATCGCGGAATGCCGCGAATGCCGACACCGACGGAAACAGCAAAGACATCCAGCGCGAGCGATATCGCCACGAGGACGATCTTGAACAGACTCGTCACGCGAACGCGTTTACGAAGCTGATCCGAACGGTTCTTTTGACTGGGCGAGGAGCGTGTTGATCGCTGTGCGCAACTGCGAGATCGTGAACGGCTTATTGAGGAAGAGATTAGCTCCGGCGTTCTTCGCGCGACCGTCCATGGCGTAGTTGGTGTGACCGCTGATCATGAGGATCGGCGTGCGGCGGGTGTTTTCTTTGGATCGCAACCGTTCGATCAAGTCGATGCCGGAGATGCCCGGCAACATGAAGTCGCAGATGATGATGTCGAACGGCGGCTGGCGATCGATGGTGACGAGCGCGCTCTCGGCGTCGTTGCAGATGATCATCTCGTACGGGCCTTTTTTGAGCACCGTGTCGATGAGTGTGCAGATCGCCGGGTCGTCGTCCGCGATGAGGACTCGCCAGTTGGGTTGCGTCATGACAGTCGGGGGTTCTCCCTCCGCGGCGGGTTGCCTCGCCCTCCTCTCGTGTCTTTGGTAAAGTCTTGCTTATGATTCGTACTCGCGGCGCGGCACCGGCGCTGCTCCCGTTAGCCGTGCTCGTCGCGGCGATGGCCGCGCCGGTGCTCACGCTGCTGGCGACCGTCTCGCCGTTCCAAGCGGCGCGCGCCCTCGGCGATCCGTCGTTGCGGGCTGCCGCGGCCGTTTCGCTCGAGGCTTCGGCGATGGCGGTTGCCGTCGCGACCCTCCTCGGTGTACCGGCCGGATACGCACTCGCGCGCGCATCCGCATTCCTGCGCGGCCCGTGCGTCTTCATCTTGGCGCTGCCGCTGGCGTTCCCGCCGGTCGCCTCAGGCGTCATGCTCCTCTCTCTGCTCGGGCTTCGCGCTCCGCTGGGTGCGTGGCTCGCCGCGCACGGCTTCCTCGTCGCCGATTCGTTGCTGGGCGTGGCCTGCGCGCAGTTCTTCGTCGCCGGCTCCTTCGTCGCGATCGCCGCGACGGCGGCCTTCGGCGCAGTCGACCCCGAATACGCCGATGCGGCGCGAACGCTGGGCCTCCCGGAATGGCGCATCTTCCTGCGGGTGGCGCTGCCGCTCGCCGGCGGCAACATCGTGGCCGCCGTCGCTTTCGCCTGGCTTCGTGCCATCGGCGAATACGGGGCCACCTCGATCGTCGCGTACAACCCGACCTCGCTGCCGATCGCGCTCTCGATCGCGCTCGGAGCCTCGGGCGTCAACGCGGCGCTCTCGGTCTGCTATGGCTTTGTCGTACTTGCGGCCCTTGTGCTGACCATACAATGGCTGCTAAGACGCCGCTTCATTTGAACGCCAGGAGTTATCTGTGGCCGTGATCGATCGTTTGCTCGCACCCGACTCGTCGTTTCAAAAACACTTCTTCTTCCTGGCGAAGCGGTTCGTGGCGGGCGAGACGATCGCATCGGCGGTCGAAACGGTGCGCCGGCTCAACGCCGAGGGCATGACCGTGACGCTCGACTTCCTCGGTGAGGACGTCTTCGAGCGCGAGGCCGCGATCAAGACGCGAGACGCCTATCTGGAGACTCTCGACGCCGTCGCCGCCGCCGGTGCCGACGCCAACATCTCGGTAAAACTCACCGCGATGGGCCTGCTGGTCGACGAAGGGTTTGCGCTCGACAACGTCACCGCACTGCTCGAACGCGCGAAGCACAACCGCGATCCATTCGTTCGCATCGACATGGAAGGCAGCAGCGTGACCACAGCGACGCTGCACGTCTTCGAGCGCGCGTATGCGACACACGCCAACGTCGGCCCGGTGCTGCAGGCCTATCTCAAGCGCACGCCCGACGACGTCGAACGCGCGATCGCGCTCGGTGCGCGCGTTCGCTTGTGCAAGGGCGCGTACAACGAGCCGCCGGACGTGGCGCTCAAGGAGATGCCGGCGATTCGCGCGCGGTACCTGGAGCTGGCGCAAGCGCTCTTGCTGCGCGGAAATTATCCGGGCATCGCCACGCACGACCTCTCGCTCATCGCCGCGGTGAAGGACTTTGTCGCGCAGCATGCGATCGCGCGCGATCGCTTCGAGTTTCAAATGCTCTTCGGCTGCCGTCCGCACGTGCAGCGCAAACTGGTCGCGCAGGGATATCGCGTGCGCGTCTATGTTCCGTTTGGAACGCATTGGGCCGGCTACTTCTACCGCCGCATTCTCGAACGCAGAGAGAACGCGTTCTTCGCGCTCTCATCGATGTTCAGCAGATAGGTCCGCGACGCGTTCGATGCGCAGCACGCTGTCCGACTCGTCGAGGTGCGCCAGCACCTGACTGCCGGAAACCACCGCACCGAACACGGTGAAACTTTGATCGAGATGATACTGCGGTGAGAGCGTGATGTAGTACTGCGTTCCGGCCGAATCGCGCACCGCGCCGTGATCGTCGTAATTCAACCCCATCGAGATCACGTAGCTATGTTGCTGCAGCGGATTCTCTTCGGCACCGATCGTGTAACCGGGGTCGCCGTCGGGGTTGTTGTTCTTGTCCCCGGTCTGCACGACGAAGTCGGGAACGATGCGAAACCACCGGTTGTTGTCGTAGTAGCCGGACTGCGCGGCGGTGAGGAAACTTTCCACGGTGAGCGGTGCCCACTCGGGATAGAGTTCGACGTAGACGTTCCCCTTGGTCGTGACCAGTCGCACGCGCGGATGCGGACCCGGCGCCGGCGCATCCATCGCCCGCGCAGAGATGGGGTCGATCATCGGTTGGAGCATCGCGCGCAATGGATTCCCAGGACCCGGAGACGGCGGCGCCGGTGCGCGCGCCAACGCAGGCAACGCAGCGAACGGATCGGGCGGAATCACCGGGAGGTGGATGCCGGTCGCAATCGCCTTGAGGTGATCGGTCGGCGGCTCACCTTTCAGTTGGCGCATCGATTCGAGGGCCTGCTCCTGCACGCGCCAGGACGGATCGTTGCGCAGCGGTTCGAGCACCGGGAGCGCGTCGACGTTCTTCACGCGCCCGAGCGCTCGCACCGCTTCGATCCGCACCACCTCGTCAGGGTCTTTGGTTCGCTGAACGAGCGCGGCGCGCGGCACGCGAATCGCATACCCGCGGAAGATCGACCACATCACCAGACGGCGCACCCGCGCGGCGCGATCCGCGGCGGCGCAAAGCAGTGCGCGCGAAGCGGCGTCCCCCTGCCCTGAGCCGGCGAACCACGATAGTGCGATCGCGGCGCGCCCGCGCACGCGGGCATCGCGGTCGTTGAGCAGCAGGCCGCTGACGGCGCGCACCGCGCGCCCTTGTTCGGCCGGCGTGAACCGGCCGGCGGTTTGGTAGCGTCCGATCGCGTCGAGTGCCGCGGCGCGCACCGCCGAATTTCGGTCGCGCACCGCGTCGATGATGCGCTCGGGGGCTACGCCTGCGGCGATGAGCCCGAGGCCGTAGACGCTCATTGCGCGCACTTGCGGCCGCCGATCGCCCAGATGCGCCACCAGAGCGACCGCTCCGGCGGGCTGCTTGGTGCGCCCGATCGCGAGCGCGGCGCGCGCCGCGATCCGGGGATCGGGATAGTTCAAAAACCCCGCCAGCGCGCCGTCCCCGAGCGAACGGGCCTGCTCCAACTGGAGGATGCGAACCGGAACCGTGACCATCGTACCGGGCGCCTGACCGGCTCCGAGCACTCCGAGAGCGGCCAGCGCTAAGGCGGCGGCTCGACCCCAAGACATCTTGCTCACCAAACTCAACTTTCCGAGCGACCTGCACGTTACTGATATGCAGCGTTTCGCCGTCCTTTCAGCGGCGGTTCGAAACGACCATCCTGAGGTGAACCCCAAAACTATGCCAGGCACACAAGAACCCAAAAAGGGCATGTCGGTACGCGAAGCCGGCCAAAAAGGCGGCGAGACCGTGAAGAAAAAGTACGGCTCGGCCTTCTACGAGCAAATCGGCCGAAAAGGCGGCATGGCGACGAAACTTGCCCATGGCCACGAATTCTACGAAACGATCGGGAAGAAGGGCGGGAAGAAAGGCGGAGAAGCTACGCGGGATCGCTATGGACCTACCTTCTACGAAGAGATCGGACACAGAGGTGGCCAAAAAGTCAAGAAACTCATTGAAGAAGGAAAACGCGCCGCTGCCGCTCCGTCCGGCACCACGCATGCGGAGAAGCGGGCGAGTTAGCCTGCCTCGAATCGGACTCGCGGTCGCTGTAACGTTGAGCATGTGCCTGACGCTCGGTGAGCGCGGCCGCGCAACGGAAGCAACACCTGCTCCAAGCGCGACGCCGAGCGCGTCGCCGACCCCGCTGAAGGATCTCCCGATCTCGTCGAGTCTGTTCTTTGTGCTCGATGACACGCTCAAGTCATATGGCGTTCCGGATGACACCATCGTGCGCGCGCACCTCAAGAGCGCGCTCGTGATCGACGGCGTCACGGTGGCCGAAGCCGGAGCGCCCGAACAGATCAAGATTCTGAGTTCACATGGAGCCTCGGCGGGCGATCAGTCCGGATACGTGGACATCTACTTCTTGCCGTTCCCGCTCAAGGACGGAACGGCGCTCTCCCTGCGCGCACCGACGATGCGCTTGACGCCGCGTGTGACCACCGGACAAGAATCGACCATCGGCATCGCCGACACCGTCGGTGACATCTTCGTTCCCTACTACTTCCTCGCATCGCAATTCCGCAAAGGAAAGAACGTCGTCCTCAAGCCCGGATTCGTCTTGCGTGCGCGCACCGCCGAGAGTCTTTCGATCGAACATGGAGCCGTCGTCGTCAAACCCGCCGCGCCGATCGCCGTGGCGACGAGCACGCCGCACCCGGCATTCGACCCGATGCCGATGGTGACGCCGACCCCATTTCTTCCCAAGAAACCGCAGGCGCCTCCGAGCGCGCCGGTATCCTCCCCTTCGCCCACAACCTCACCGCAATAAGGAGTACCACCGTGCTACACCGCATGTTTGCCGCCGTCGTCACGGCAGCGTTATGCGTAACGATCGGTTGCGCCGCAACCGTCACGCCGCCGCCGCAGCCGCAGGGCGCCGAAGTCCAGTTCGTCACTCAGATGCAACATGATCTGATGGCGCGCTTCCCGACCGCCGCCGATGCTGAAAAAGCCGGCTACTTCCGCTACACGAACGAAGACAATACCGGCGCGATCAGTTACGCGAATTTGCAGTGGCAAAGTGCCGACCCGCAGCATCCGAGCCAGCTCTGGTATGACGCGCACGGCAACTTGCTCGGCGCCGACTTCTCAGTGCTGCAGAGCAATTCACCCCAAGCGCCCTCATTGTGGGGTGTGAATCCCGCGCGCTGGACCAAATTCACCGCGCATATGCACTACGTGATCACGTCCGCGGGCAAGATCTCGTATCGCGGCGGCAGTATCGCGAAGTACAAAGCCGCCGGCGGAGACCCGGATCATCCGACCGCTGACGCAGTGGTGAAGCTCGGCATGGCGCATCAAGCCGCCGACGTGCAAAAGGTATTCGTCTTCCCCGCGATCTGGGATCTCATCGTCTGGGTGAAGACCAACCCCGACGGCGCCTTCGCCGAAAAGAACCCGCTAGTAAAACCCAGCAAGCCCTCCACCATGCCCGACGGCATGTAGGGATTGGGGGGCGTGATTTACGCCGGGCCGTCGTTGCGGGGAGGCTCGTGTACCCGTAGTACACGTCGCCTCCCCGCGCCTCGGCCCGACGAAAATCACGCCCCCAATCGGGCCAGCCGTATAAATAAAAAAGACCGTACACCAAACGGAGCGCTCATTTTTGTCAGGCCGAGGCGCGGGGAGGCGACGTGTACTATGGTACACGAGCCTCCCCGCAACGAAGGCCTGGCGAAAATGAGCGCTCCGTTATTCGTTGGACCAGTAGTCTTTGAGAGCTTTACCCCTCGAAGGGTGGCGTAGTTTGCGGAGCGCTTTTGCTTCGATTTGGCGGATGCGTTCGCGCGTGACGCCGAACTCCTGACCGACCTCCTCGAGCGTGCGCTGCTGGCCGTCTTCGAGGCCGAAGCGCAGCACGAGCACGCGCCGCTCGCGCTCGGTGAGATTTTGCAGCACGTCCTGCATCTTCTCTTTGAGCAGCATGACCGACGCGGCTTCCGCGGGCGCGATCGCTTCCTGATCCTCGATGAAGTCGCCCAAATGCGAATCTTCCTCTTCACCGATGGGGGTTTCGAGCGAGATCGGCTCTTGCGAGATCTTCATGACCTCGCGCACTTTTTCGGGGGTGAGTCCCATCGACTCGGCAATTTCGTCGACCGAGGGCTCTCTGCCGAGCTCTTGCAACAACTGGCGCGAAATTTTGATCAGACGATTGATCGTCTCGACCATGTGCACGGGGATGCGGATCGTGCGTGCCTGATCGGCGAGCGCGCGTGTGATCGCTTGGCGAATCCACCAGGTCGCGTACGTGGAAAACTTGTAGCCTTTGCGATAGTCGAACTTCTCGACGGCACGGATCAGTCCGAGGTTGCCTTCCTGGATCAAATCCAAGAACAGCATGCCGCGACCGACGTATTTCTTCGCGATCGACACGACCAATCGAAGATTCGCCTCGGTCAACTGGCGTTTGGCCTCGTCTCCGATGAACACGATCGCCGGATCGGCTGCGCCGTTCTTGAGGTTCTCATTCTCCATCGCCTCGATCTTCATCGCGAGGTCTTTCTCTTGTTCCATGGACAAGAGCGGAACGCGACCGATCTCTTTGAGATACATGCGAACCGGATCGTCGAGCGACAGGCCGTCGCTGATCGCCTCGGCCGGATCGGGACGCTCCTCGTCTTCTTCGACCTTCTCGTCTTTTTGCTCGTAGACGATCTCCACGCCCATTGCGAGCAGTTCCTCGCAAAGCTCGTCGATGAACTCCGGACTGACGTCTTCGACGGCTTCGAATGCCGCCGCAATTTCTTCATAGGCCAGCGACCCGCGACTCTTGCCGCGCGCAATGACCTTCTTCTTCATCTCGTCGAGTGACGGCGCCGTAGCCGGCGCATCCATCACCGCAGCGTTCGTCTTCTTGCGTGCCATGTTGTTCTCTTCACCCCCCTTCCGTTATTTCTTCAGTTTTGCGACGAGCGCTTCATATTCTCCGCGCAGGTCGGCCGCGACGGGTTCACCCTTCGCGATCAGGTCGTCGATTCGTCGGGCGAGTTCCCGATACCGCCGGCGCTCGTCATCGAGTTCAAACCGCTCGACGATACGCTCTAGATGCGCGCGCCGTGCCGAGACATCCTCGTAACGGATCGCGGGCGAGCGGTCGCGCCGTCCCAGACCCGTCAAAATATCGTGGCTCTCTTGGTCTTCGGCAAAAAGCGAGAAGACGTCGCCCGCCTCCCGCAGCCGCTCCGCGAATTCCACGATCGTCGCGTAGATACGCCGGTACGTGTCATTGCGGAAGCGCTCCGGAACGATGCGGCCGCGAAAATCGACCGCGAGCGATGGTTCTTCCAGCAAGATGCCGAGGATTTCTCGCTCGAACGAAACCGGCTCGATGCCACGAGGAAGATGACGGCTGGCGGTGGGCGCTGCAGCGTTCGATCGCGGTGCGAAATTCGCTCCGTCTGCAAGAAACGGGCTATTTCTAAGGTCCGCAACGTTCACCTTCAGCCTGCCGGCCGCATAGACGAGCCATCGGTCCCATTCTTCACGCGGGGCCAGGCGCGCGATCAAACCCATCGCCGCCCGCGCGACCTTCGCCGGCGATTCGAAACCCTCCGCGAGGCGTTCGAGTTGCGGATCGAGCTGAAATTCGATCGACGTTTTCGCTGCGTCAAGCAGCGCGGCAAACGACGGCGCGCCGTTCTTTTTCACGAAACTGTCCGGGTCGTCGCCCGGGGGCAACTCCACCACGCGCACGTTCGTCCCCGCGTTTTCAATCGACGTCGCGGCGACCTCGACCGACTTATGCGCCGCACTGTTCCCGGCGGCATCGCCGTCGAAACAGAGAAAGACACGATCGGCATACTTGTGGAGTTCCGTCGCTTGTTCGGCGGTGAACGAGGTGCCGAGCGCAGCCACGGCGTTCTCGAAGCCGGCTTGGTGCAGCGCGATGCAATCGAGGTATCCTTCGACCACGATGATCGTGCGGTCGCCTTGCGCGGCGCGTCGCGCGATATTGAGAGCGAAGAGAAACTTTCCCTTGGTGTAGACCGGCGTCGACGTCGTATTGAGGTATTTCGGCTCAGCGTCGCCCAGCGCGCGTCCGCCGAATGCCACGATCTCACCGGTGGTTGCATAGGTCGGCACCATCAGCCGGTTGCGGTAGAAATCGTAGTAACCGCGCTGCCCCTGTTTGACCAGTCCGGCTTTCTCCGCAAGCACGAGATCGACGCCGTGCCGTTGCAGTTCGACAACCAGCGCGTCCCAGGTATCCGGCGCGAACCCAAGATGAAAACGCTCGATGGTCGCCTGCGAGAATCCGCGCTGCTCGGCATACGCGCGAGCCTGCGATCCGCCCGCGTCGCGCAGCATCCGCTCGAAGAACGCGGCCGCCACGACGTTGGCTTCGTAGATCGCTTCGCGCTCGGTGCGCGCCCGCGCCGAGCCCGGCGTTTCGGCTTCCACCGCCACGCCCGCCTTGGCCGCCAGCATGCGCACCGCGTCGCCGAATGGCAGGTTCTCGAATTTCTGTGCAAACGAGATCACGTCACCGCCGGCGCCGCATCCAAAGCATTTGAAGAACCCGCGATCGGGATGGACGTGGAACGACGGGGTTTTCTCGGAATGGAACGGACATAGTCCGACCAAGTCGTTTCCACGCTTGCGCAGTGAAACGTATTGCCCGATATAGCTCGCGATGTCGGTTCGTGCGTGAATCTCACGCACCACACTCTGATCGAATCTCATTCCAAAGGTAAGGTGGGTTTCGCGGGCGATGCCGAAATGGCCCTCGCATGAAGAGGATCTTCGATCCGGTCCACCACTTCATCGAATTGTCCGCGGCCGAAGCGCGCTTGCTTGACATACCGGCCATGCAGCGCCTGCGCCGCTTGCGCCAACTCGGCCTCGCGTTCTACGCCTTCCCCTCCGCCGAGCATTCTCGCTTCGGTCATGCGCTCGGGGCCCTCGCCATGGGCACGCGCGTCTTCGACCAGTTGGCACGCTCGGGACAGGAGTTCTTCGGGGGAGAGGCCGACATCGCGTATCAGCGCAGGCTCGTGCGCGCGGCTTTGCTGCTGCACGACGTCGGCCACGGCCCGTTCAGCCATGCCTGCGAAGCGGTGCTCGGCGTGCGTCATGAACTGCGTACGGAGGCGATCGTCTTCCTCGATGAGGTCCGCGCGAGCGTCGTCGACCTCGGCGTCGACCCCTACGACGTGCTGCAACTCATCATCGGTTCAACCGAAACGCGGTATCCGGCGCTGCGCGAGATCGTGAGCGGCCCGAACCTGGACGCGGACCGCATGGACTACCTGCTGCGCGATGCCTACTTCACCGGCGTCGCAAACGGCCGCTACGACAGCGATCAACTCGTCGCATCGCTGCGACTGCTCGAACGTGACGGTAAGATCGTTCTGGGGATCGACGGTCGCGGCGTCGTCGCGCTCGAATCCTTCGTGCTCGCGCGGTACATGATGTTCGCTTCGGTCTACTTTCACCACACGACACGTATGTTTGAGCGCATCTTGCAGGATACGCTGCGCGAGCTGTGGCCGCAGCCGCGCGCGCTCGATGCCATCGAGGAATTCCTCCGGTGGGACGACTTTCGCGTCCTCAACGAGTTGCGTGACTCACCGAGCGTCACCGCCCGGGCCTTGCGCGAGCGCATCAAACTCTACGCGCTCGCCGCCGAATTCAACGCGGAGCGCGACTTGCGCTCGTATGAGCATTGTGAGCGCGCCTTGCGCGAACGCTTCGGTGACGACAACGTTTGGGCGGACGAGCAATCTCAGGTGCTTCATCGCATTCCGCTCGGCGTCGCCGACACCCCCAACGTCTTCGTGATCACGCCCGGCGGCGTCGCCGACGCGCGCGAGGCCTCGGACCTGATAGCGAAACTCACCGGGAAGGCCTACTGGCGCAAGCTGTTCGTGCGACGCGACACCGTCGACGTGGCGCAAGCACGACGCATCTGCCGCGAGGTCGGCCAACGGGGTGTCACGCAAACGTCTTCGTGACCACAGGTAAGGAGCGCTCCAGCGGCTTTCGTTTTGATTGTGTGAAGCGGAAGGGCGCGTCGCCGCACGTAAAAAAGTACGCCCGCAAGATGGGTGTAGTGAAGATGGCGCTAGCATCGCTGTTCTGTGCGAGCATGTTGCTCGCGTGCGGCGGAGGCGGCGGCGCTCCGCCTTCAACGAGCGGCTCAAACGGCGGCGGCGCGACGCCGTGTCCCGCCGGCATGACCGGCACGCCGCCGAACTGCGCGCTCGCGCCAACCAGCACGACGGCAAGCGGCAGGCTCGTCGACGACCCAAGCGGCACTGCGCTCGGCGGGATTAACGTGGGCCTCGCACCGTGGACGGCCGGCGCAACGCCGATGCCTGAAGGCACCACCGCCCCGGACGGCACGTTTGCGTTCACCGCTCCCAACGGCCACTATCTGTTGATCATCGGCAGCGAATCCAGCACCGATCTCACGCGTCCGACCATTCACGACAACATCACGCTGACCGGCGGCAAGCAAGTTCTGCACGCCCCGGTGCTGCCGCCGATCCCGACAATCACCCCCGCGCCGATGGAACTCAACGGTGATTACCGTCTGGTGACCCTCTCGACGACCGACGAAGTCCCGTGCATTCAAGCCTTCAATGCACAACGGACCACCTTGAACGTGCAACCGGTTGTTGTCGACGAATGGCTCACGGAGAATGTGCGTGCCGAAAATGCGTTCGCCCTGAATCCGAACTTCCCGGTATTGAACAGTATGGTTGTTGGTTTCGGCGGCTTTCTCACTACCGGTAACACAACACCAGGCGGCGGAACATCCTGTGCGGAAGCGGTGAAGGGTATCCAAAGCCTCGCCGCAACCGCTGCGTATGCAAATAGTCTGCATACATTGTGGTTCGGCGGTACTTACCATGACTTCGGCGTACCCAACCAATTCAAGAATAGCGGCGTGATGGAGTTTCCGGTCGATCCTCGTTTCACGCCGGACCCGAATGTTCCGATCTGGCCCTGATTCACGGCAACGGAATTGCGTCGCTCGCTAAATCGGGATCGTTGAAACGGACGGCAGGGTCGTCAGGTGACCACGTGCCGGTAGGCGCTGGATTTGAGAAACTGCTGCATCCATCCCATTCCGGGCGACTGAAGGTGAACGTTCCGACCTTCACGCCGTTGTGAAACACGTCTTCAGTAGACGAGAACGCGAAATACATCAACGGTCCCCCGGTTTCTCCGGGCGGACAACCTGGACCAGGACGCGGATGACCCCCTGCCGTGCCCGTCTGCCTCGTGACGATTGCGCAGAATCCGAGTGCATCATAGGCGCACGAACCAACAACATTCACGCCGACCGCTTGCGCTGGACTGCTGCTAGAGTTATCGCTGATCGTGAAACTGCACGTCTGACCCGCAGTCGCCGCAGGCGAAATTGATAGACCCACTGCCGCATTCCCGCTCGATCCAGAGGCGTTGCCGCTCCAACCGTCTTGCCGCAGCATTGACTCACAAGAGCCAGGCTCGTACTGATAAGCGCCCACAAATCCCGGTTCGCTTGCTTGGGCGACGACTGGACTGCCGGCGACGTTGATGGCGCCGTAGCAGCCGGCGTCGTTGACGATGCCGAGCGCGTTGCCCGCGGGTGTGCCGGGTTGAATGGGATTGCTGAAACCGGGTCCGGCGTACGCGATCGCAGGACAGCTTGTCGCTGCATCGGCGATGGCGCCGCCCACGAGTGTGTTGAGCAGGGCCGTTAGCGTGCGTTCGCGCGGTGCGAACGCCACGTCGCCGCCGCCTTGCGCAATTGTGATCGCTGCCGGAATCACACTGAGTTGGCCGGCGACGTGAATCGGCACCGCGATCGCTCCCGCCACATTCGCAAACGCAAGCGCGCAGGCACCACCGCCGATGCCGCTGGTCGATCTCTTTGGCGTGATCGTAAACACGTCAACCGCCGGGGTCGTGCCCGGCGTCGCCGGAATGCTC
>DAHUXH010000018.1 GCA_027307235.1 Vulcanimicrobiota bacterium
GCAGGGCGTGCTCTACGCCTACGAGGTGATGGAAGGCAAAGACATCGCCCACCTGACGATCTTCCAAGCGCAGAGCGTGGTGCTCACGCCCAACGAGCCGAATGCCGGCAGCGTAACGCGCCCACACCTGCCGCTTGCGCCTTCACCGAAGCCCGCGCCGCCCGCGAAACCGACACCAACACCGACGAAGAAGCCGGGCACGTTCTAACTACTGGGTCGTCGACTGCGGTCGGGTGACGGCGGTGATGTCGGGTTCCGGAAATGTGAAGCTCACGCTCTGTGCCTGGAAGAGGGTCGTGCTCGTCGGTGAGTTGATCTGAGCAAGATGATACGGATAGAGTACGCCCTCAATCGCGCGGTAGTCGGACAGCACGTCGACCTCTCCGCCACTGTACTGAATGGCGCTAATCATTCCGGTCGAAGGGCGTATTAGTAATAACACGGGATCGCCGCCGTTGGGCGTAATGAGGATTCTATCCCCGAGCTTCGCGTCAAGCCCTTTAGCCGTGATCGCGGCGCCTTCGGTATCCGGATGCCAATAGCCATGCTCCGTGACATACAACAGCGTGCGAACCGCCGATGGGGCGACTGAATAGTTCGTCAGCGTGTTGCCGTTCAGCTGCCACGGGCCCTTTTTGTCGATGCCGTATTGAAATGTCTTCTTATCGTTGAACGTGACGACCGTGCGCGCGAAGCCTGTTCGTAAATCGGCGACGTACACGAACGGTGCGACCGTGCTGTTCAACTTGGCGACGCCCAAGACCAGGAGGCCGCCGTACTTGTCCCAAGTGGAGCCGCCTGCATTGGTCTTCGTCAATTGAAGTGCAACGGCGGGGTGCGCGATCATCTCATCGCTCAGCGGCTTCACGGAGAGCTGCACGGTCGGGGGCGGTGTTGCGGTCCCAACGATACCCGTCGCGAAGACGACGGCGAGACCTAATCGCACGGCGCGTCGCATCGGGGAATCCTCGCTAACCCTGCGCCTTCACGGCGGGTTTAGAAGCAGCGGGTCGCGCGATCGTAGCGTCGGGAGGTTCGTCGGGCATGAAGGTCACGCGGGTCGCCTGGAACACGGTAAGAGCTCCGGTCGTCTTGCCTTCGAGCATGCGAAACGGATAGTAGATGCCTTGCACCGGGCGGTAATCGGCAAACAGACTTATCTGCCCGGTGCCAAATTGGATGGCACTGATCAAACTCGTCTCCTTTTTGATCACGAGCAAGAACGGAGCACCGCCATTGGGCGTGATCAGGACCTTGTCACCAAAACGCGGATCGATGCCGGCTGCTGTGAATGTGGCTTTGTCATTCGGATTCAAGAATCCAAAGCGGTTCACATACCGAGCTGTCGCTATCGCGAGCGCCAGGCTATCGAAACTCTTGACGACGCCGTCGTGTGAATTCCAGCCACCGCGCGCATCGACGCCGTATTCATCGATGTCTTTGCCGTCGCTCGATTGGATGACCATACGATCGTAGCCGGTTCGCAGATCGGCGACGTACGAATATGAACGAGTCGAGGGTCCCGCGTGGACTTCTCCGATCACGGCGATACTGCCGAATCGATCCCAAGCCGTGCCGATCGATGCCCTCGAAGCCGCAAGCGCCGCCGTCGGGTCTTTGAGTTGCGCATCCGTGAGCGACGGGAGCAGCTGCGACGAAGTGGGCTCCGGGCTCGGCGCTGCCTGTCCGCTCATGGCGCTCGCCGTGGTGGCAAACAGGGTCAGCGCTATGGCCGCAAGCGGCATGGCTTTGAGAGGAAACCACATCCTGTCGGCGGCTTCTTGCCGCCGGTGTGTCGACCCTGGCGGCGCCGCATCAGGGCCTATTAGGTACCAGGTTCCCCCTCTTGCGGGGGCTGTTATAATGGGGGGGTTGTGAAAGAGAAGATCCATCCCACGTGGTACCCCGAGGCGCGCGTCCACTGCGCGTGCGGGAGTACGTTTACGACCGGCTCGACCATCAAGGACATCTCCGTCGAGATTTGCTCGGCGTGCCATCCGCTGTTCACCGGTCAGCAGAAGCTCATCGATACGGCAGGCCGCGTCGAGAAGTTCCAGCAGCGCGCCGAAGCCGCAAAGAAGAAGCAGGCCGAAGCCGCAGCGCGCAAGGCATCCAAAGACGCGAAAAAAGCTACCGTCGAAGCGTAGCGACGCGGGCATTGGAAGGGACGGGCCGCCGCGCGGCTCGTCTTTTCTTTTTCGACGATCGTCAATTGAGGCGAAACACGAATGTCTAGTTTGAACGCACAAGTCTTCGAGCGGCTCGACAGCGTCGCACGCCGCTTTGACGAAATCGATGCCGCGCTCGCCAATCCGAGTGGCGGGTTCGATCAAGCGCGCTTCACTGCGCTCGTCAAGGAACGGGCGTCGATCGAAGAGACGGTGACGACGTACCGCGCGTACCGCAAGATCCTCAGCGACATCGCGGGAAACGAACGGCTGCTCGCCGACAAGAGCGATCCCGAACTGCAAGCGCTCGCGCAAGAGGAAGCCCCGGCGCTGCGCGCGGCCCACGATCACTTGGAAAGCAAACTCCAGGAATTGATGGTTCCGCGCGATCCCAACGACGACAAGGACATCTTCGTCGAGATTCGCGCCGGCGCGGGCGGCGACGAAGCGGCCATCTTCGCGGGCGATCTGGCGCGCATGTACATGCGTTTCGCGGAAGCCAAAGGCATGAAGGTGGAACTCGTCTCCGAAAACGAGAGCGACGCGGGCGGCTACAAAGAGATCGTCTTTGCGATCAAAGGCCAGGGCGCGTATCGTTATTTCAAACACGAATCCGGCGTGCACCGCGTGCAGCGCGTTCCGGTGACCGAAGCACAAGGCCGCGTGCACACGTCGACCGCGACGGTCGCCGTACTGCCGCAGGTCGACGACGACGTCGAGATCGAGATTAAATCGTCGGACTTGCAGGTTGACACGTACAAAGCCAGCGGCGCCGGCGGTCAGCACGTCAACAAGACCGAATCGGCCATCCGCATCACACACGTCCCGACCGGAATCGTGGTCGCGTCGCAACAAGAACGCTCGCAGACGCAAAACCGCGAACGCGCCATGCAGATGCTGCGTTCGATGCTCTACGAGCGCAAGCAGCGCGAGCAAGAAGAAGCGATGGGATCACTGCGGCGCAGCCAAGTCGGCACCGGCGACCGCTCGGAGAAGATTCGCACCTACAACTTCCCGCAAGATCGCGTGACCGATCATCGCATCAACCAGAACTACGGCAACATTCGCGGCATCATGGACGGCGACATCGGCGACCTCGTCGACGATCTGCTCAAAGACGAGCGCGCGCGCCTGCTCGCCGGCAGCGAGCCTGCGGCATGAGCGTCGCCGAGCTGCTCGGTCACGCGAGTTCGACGCTCGCGGTCACGAGTGACTCGGCCCACGCCGACGCGCAGATCCTGCTCGCGCACGTCCTCCAGCGCGATCGCGCCTGGCTGATCGCGCACTCCGAAGAACCGGTGTCGCCCGAACGCATGGCGGAATTTGAAGCATTGGCGAAACGCCGGTCGAGCGGCGAACCGATCGCGTACATTCTCGGTTGGGCGGGGTTTTACGGCCGCGTCTTCGCGGTCAATAACGCCGTGCTCATTCCTCGTCCGGAAACCGAATTGCTCGTCGATGAGGCGCTGGAGTTTTTGCGCGCGCGCGGCAAAGAGCATCCGCATGCGCTCGATATCGGCACCGGTTCAGGGGCGGTAGCCTGCACGCTCGCGGCCGAAGTGGCGACGGTGCAGGTCGATGCCACCGATGCATCGGCGCGCGCCCTCGACGTCGCGGAGATCAACGCGGATCGTATCGGCGTCGCGCAGCGCTGCCGGTTTCTTCACGGTGACTTGGCCGAACCGGTGCGCGGCCGGCGCTATGACGTCATTGTCGCCAATCTGCCGTACGTTCCAACCGCTGATATCCCGCCGCGGCCCGACCCCGTCAGCTTCGAACCGCGCAGCGCGCTCGACGGCGGTCCCGACGGACTCGACCTGTATCGCCGCCATGCGCCCGACCTGATGGCGCTGCTCGCCCCGAATGCGATCGCGCTCCTCGAAGCCGGCCCCGACAACATCGACGCCCTCGCCGCCATCATCGCCCACGCAGTCCCAGACGCACACATCGAATTACAACGCGACTACAGCAACCTACCCCGCTACATTCGAGTGCAAGCGTAGGCCCCGCTTCCAGGAGCGGCCACACGCTCCACGTAGCATGGGCGAGCAAAAACCACACCGCAGCTCAGGTCTCGCAGTGACCAGCGGCTCGACGAGGGGGGCGCTTACGGAGGCTTGGTTGGATGAAGGCGCGGAGCGACTTGTCCCGGAATAATAGCCTCCCGAGATGGCGAAGTATATTTTCTTCACCGGCGGTGTGGTGAGTTCGCTCGGCAAGGGCATTACCGCCGCGTCGCTCGGCCGCCTGTTACGCGCTCGGGGCATCAGCGTTTCGATTCAGAAGCTGGACCCGTATATCAACGTCGATGCGGGAACGATGAACCCCTATCAGCACGGGGAAGTCTTCGTGACCGAGGACGGCGCGGAGACCGATCTCGACCTCGGACATTACGAGCGTTTCATCGACGAGAATTTGGCGCGCGCCAATAACGTCACCACCGGTCAGATTTACAACCAGGTGATCGAAAAAGAGCGGCGCGGCGACTATCTCGGCGCGACCGTGCAAGTCATTCCGCACATCACCAACGAAATCAAGGGACACATCTCCCGCGTTGCCGAGGCCAGCGGCGCGGACGTCTGCATCGTGGAAGTCGGCGGCACGGTCGGCGACATCGAATCGCTGCCGTTCCTCGAAGCGATTCGCCAGATGCGTTACGACGTGGGCGAAGAAAACGTGATGTACTGCCACCTCACGCTCGTGCCGCATCTGGGCGCTCCCGATGAACTCAAGACCAAGCCGACGCAGCACTCCGTGCGCGAGTTGCGCGGTATCGGCATCTCGCCCGACGCGATCGTGTGCCGCACCCAGTCGGCGGTGCCGATGTCGATGGAACTCAAGCAGAAGATCGCCCTGTTCTGCGACGTGCCGCCGAGCGCGGTCGTGCAGAACGTCGACGCCGCGACCATCTATCAAGTTCCGCTCAATCTCGAACGTGAAGGCCTGGCCGAAGCGGCGCTGCGCAAGCTGCGTCTGGAACCGCGCCTTCCGCGTTTGGACGAATGGAGCGCGATCGTCGCGCGCATCCTTAAGCCGCAGCATCGCGTGCGCATCGCACTCGTCGGCAAATACGTCGAACTCAAAGACGCCTACATCTCGATCAACGAGTCGCTCGGCCACGCCGGGATCTTCCACGATGCCGCCGTGGAGATCGTGCGCGTGGACTCCGAGGACATCGAAAACCGCGGCGTGGACGCGCTGCGCGGGGCGCACGGGATCCTGTGCGCCCCGGGCTTCGGCGGTCGCGGCGTCAAGGGCAAGCTGCTCGCGATTCAGTACGCGCGTGAATCGAAGGTGCCGTATCTGGGCATCTGCTTCGGCATGCAGTTGGCGTGCGTGGAGTTCGCGCGCAACGTTTGTGAGATTCCGCTTGCGATGACGAGCGAAGTCGACGAGACGGCGTCCGACCCGGTGATCGATTTCATGCCCGATCAGCGCAATCTCGAAGTTTACGGCGGAACGATGCGCTTGGGCGCCTATTCTTGCACGCTCGAACCGAACACGCTGGCCGCGCAGGCGTATGGCGATCTCGACATCAGCGAGCGCCACCGGCACCGGTACGAGTTCAACAACCGGTATCGCCCGATCTTCGAAGAGCATGGCATGCGTTTCTCCGGCCATCACACCGTCGGCAAGACGCGCTTGGTCGAGATCATCGAATTGCCGACCGAAATGCACCCGTGGTTTGTCGGGACGCAGGCGCACCCTGAGTTCAAATCGCGCCCGAATCGACCGTCCCCGCTGTACCGCGACTTCGTGGGCGCAGCCCTGGCGCACGCCGACCGCTTGACCGGCGGCACACGCGACGCGGCTCGCAGCATCACCTGAACGCCGCCGACGTCACCGCCGTCGTCCTGACGCGGAACGAAGAACGCACGATCCTGCGCGCCCTCGGTAGCCTGCCGGAGGGCGTGCGCGCGTTCGTCCTCGATGCGCAGTCGTCGGACGCCACCGCGGAAGTGGCAGCGCGCTGCGGCGCGGTCGTTGAAGAGCGCGCTTGGTCGAATTTCGTGGAAGCGCGCACGTACGCGCTCTCGCGTGTGAGCACGCCCTGGGTGCTGATGCTCGATGCCGACGAAGCGCTTGACGCACGGTTGCGCGACGCGATCCTCACCGCGCGCGGCGAAGTTGACGGATACGTCATGACACGCCACACGTACTTCGCGGGAAAACCGTTGCGGATGTGGCGCGGCGAGCAACTGGTGCGGCTCTTTCGCGCCAATCGCGCCCATCTCGAAACCGAACCCGTGCTCGGCGAAGGCGCGGCGCTGCACGAACGCTGGCGCGTCGACGGCGCGACCGGGACGCTCGACGGTGCGATTCATCACGCATCGTACGTCTCGCGCAGCGACTACATGAGAAAGTTCGAACGCTACACCTCGATCGAAGCCGAACATGCGCGCATCGGAACGTCCGGCGCGATCGTGCAGACGGTGCTCGCGCCGGCGCGCTTTTTGCGCCTGCTCGCCGGCAAAGGCGCGCTGCTCGACGGCCTCGACGGATGGTTCGTCGCGTGGTATTCGGCGTGGTATCCGGCGGCCGTGGCGTGGAAGGCGCGGCGGCGCGCGTGACCACGATCGCGCTCGACGCGCGCGTCACGCGCCGCATCTCGGTCGGCATGCGTGCGTACATGCACGAATTGACCGAGCGCCTCCCGCGCGTCGCCCCGGAGTTTTCGTACCGGGTTTTCGATCGCGGCCGAAATTTCGGTTTGAGCGAGCAGATCGGTCTGCCGCTCGCGATCGCGCGCTCGGGCGCCGACCTCACGCATTTTCTTTCCTTCTACGCACCGGTGTTTCCGGCGCGACCGTTCGTCGTCACCGTGCACGATCTCATCCACTTGCGCTTCCCGCGGTATTTCAAACGCCACGTCGGATTCTATTATCAGACCGTCACGCGCGCGCTGTGTGCGCGTGCCGCGCGTGTGATTACCGACGATCCGCGTACGGTGGACGATCTCGAACGCTTTCTCGGCGTGCCGCGGACGAAGGTCCGCACCATCGCGCTCGGCGTCGACGACCGGTTCTTAACTCCGGCGCAGCCCTATCGCGCCGAGCGGCCGTATCTGCTCTACGTCGGCAATCACCGCGCGCACAAGAATCTCGCGACGCTCTTCGACGCATGGTCGTCGCTCGCGCCCGAGGTCGCACTCGACCTCTACGTCACCGGAGACGATGATTTCGGCGGCGAGTTGGAACGCCGCTCGACGCCGGTGCGCAGGATCGTGGCGCTCGGCGACATTGCGACCGATCGATTGCCGGAATACTATGCCGGTGCGCTCGCGCTCGTTCATCCGGCGCTTTGCGAAGGCTTCGGTCTGCCGATGCTCGAGGCGATGGCGGCCGGAACGCCGGTCATCGCGTCGGACGACGCCGTTCCGCAGGTGCTCGCGCACAACGCGCTCCGCTTTGCGACGCGCGATGCGGCCGCGCTGCGCGTTCAGATGGAGCGCATCGTCGGGAATCCCGCGCTGCGCGGCGAACTGGTCGAGCGAGGTCGAACGCTGGCCGCGCGTCTGACGTGGGATGCGTGCGCGCGAGCGACGGCCGACGTCTACCGCGAGGTGTTGGAGGAGAGCGAAGGTTCATGAGGCGCGCGCTGGTCACGGGGATGGTGCTGCTCGCGACGCTGGGCGCTGCGACGCCGGCCCCGCCGCCGAAAACCGTCGCTCCGATCGCCATCACGATCGACGGTACGACGCTGCCGCTCGATCCGCCGCCGCGTTTTGAGAAATACGAGTTGCTGGTGCCGGTGCGCAGGATCATTCAGGCGCTCGGTCTCGACTTCGAAAAGTCGGGGAAGAAAATCAGCACGCAGGTGGGCTCGAAGACGGTCGTGCTGGTCGTCGGCAGCCGTCGCGCGTACGTCGACGATCAGCCGTTCCAGCTCGACATGCCGCCGGTCGAGATCAAAGACGTCTTGTACGCGCCGCTGCGCTTCTTCGCAGACGTCTTGGGCGCGCAAGCGTATTTCGACGCGAAGGCACGCATCGTGCACATCGACTCCTCGACGATCGGACAGACCGGCGACGGGAAGATCGTGCGCGGCAAGCACATCGAGTATGACGGCATCGTGACGGCCGTAGACATCGACTCCGATCCGCCCACGATCACCGTCTCGTACGGTCCGTCGGTACGCACGATCGAGGTCGGCACGAATGCGCTCATCGACCTGCACGACGTCAACACCGACGTCTACACGCCGGGTGAACTCGGGAACGTCCGGCCCGGCGATTTCGCGCGGATCGGCATGGACCGCAGCGGACAGGCCTCGCACATCACCGACGCATTCGGCTCGCGCAGCGGCTTGGTGGCGGCGGTGACCGGGAGCGATCTCGTGCTCGACGACGGCCAGGTGATCGAGCCGTCGCGCGGCACGATGATCGAACTCAACGCCGCGACCGCGACGCTCGCGGACATTCACGTCGGCGATCGCGCGACGGTGCGCTACAACATCGAAACCAACGAAGTGCGCGAGATTCTCGCGTCGCGTGCGTCCAGCGCGCCGTCCTCGGCGAACGGGATCGCGTCGATCGACTCCGTGACGCTGGATGCGACCCGTCCGCTGCGCGCCAATCAGTCCGTCACCTTCACGCTGCGCGGAACGTCCGACGCCGTCGTCACCTTCGACATCGGATCGTATGTGTCGGGCCTGGTCAGTTCGCAAACGTCGCCCGGCGTGTACACGACCGTTTTTCACATCCCCAACGATGCGAACTTCGCGGACGTGCCGGTCATCGGCCGGCTCACGGTGCGCGGCGGCCCGAGTGTGACGCAGGCGTCGACGCAGACGCTCTCGGCGGCGAGTGCGCCGCCGGGTATCGCCGACGTCGCTCCGGCAGCCGGGGCCACGATCGACAGCGCAGCGCCGGCGATCTACGTGACGTTCGCAACCGACGCTGTTGACGTCGATCCGTCGAGCATTCGCCTTGAAGTCAATGGACGCGACGTGACGCCGGAGTCGTTGCGCTCCGCGCGGTACATCGAATATCTGCCGAGGGTTTCCTATCCCGATGGGAAAGTCCGCGTCAGCGTTCACGTCGCCGACTTGGCCGGGAACGTCTCGGAAAAGAGCTGGTCGTTCACCATCAAGACACGATGACGCGAGGGGGA
Source organism: Vulcanimicrobiota bacterium (assembly GCA_027307235.1). Lineage (GTDB taxonomy): Bacteria > Vulcanimicrobiota > Vulcanimicrobiia > Vulcanimicrobiales > Vulcanimicrobiaceae > DAHUXH01. The sequence goes on from DAHUXH010000018.1 coordinate 9,281, forward strand.
AACGAACCGTGAAGAAACCCCGGGCATAGGCGCATGGTGGACTGCATCTTCTGCAAGATCATCGCCGGTGAGATTCCCGCGAAGTTCATCCGCCGCGATGACGACGTGGTGGCGATCGCGGATGCGAACCCGCAGGCGCCCTCTCATTTGCTCGTCATGCCGAGCAAGCACATCGCCAACATCGCGGATTTGGCCGGTTTGGCAAACGCCGCGCTGCTCTCGCGCGTCTTCGACGTGGCCACGAAGCTCGGCAAGGAGCACGGCAAGCACGGTTTTCGTCTCGTCGTCAACTCCGGCGCCGACGGCGGGCAGACCGTCGATCACATGCACGTTCACGTGCTCTCCGGCCGCTTCATGGAGTGGCCGCCCGGATAGCGTGCGCTCTTGTCGTTTGACGAGGCTGCCGGGGTATGCTACCGTTACGCAGGCGAGGCCCGATCGGGTCCCGTCTTTGATTTTGCTCCGGCGTGATTGCCGCAGCCGAAAGGGGGGTTGAACACGAATGGAAGTCCGCATCGCTCCAGGTGAATCGATCGAGAGCGCGTTGCGCCGTTTCAAGAAGGCCACCCAGAAGGCCGGCATCTTGGCCGAGGCTCGCAAGCACGAGCACTACGAGAAACCCAGCGTCCGCCGCAAGAAGAAGTCCGCGGCAGCGCGCAAGCGCCGCGCCTAATGGGCGCCCTCAAGGAGAAGATCGCCTCCGATCTCAAGGAGGCGATGAAAGCACGAGACCAGCTTCGGGTCGACACGTTACGGTCGGCCCTCTCCGCGTTCACCTATAAGCGCGTGGAGGCCGGTGCCGAGCTGACCGACGCCGACGAGGCGGCAGCCGTGCAGAAGCAAGTCAAGCAGCGTTCGGATTCGATTGTCGAGTTCGACAAGGCCGGCCGAACCGAGCTGGCCGAGAAAGAGCGGCGCGAGCGCGATATTCTGAGCGCCTATCTTCCCGCCCAGATGTCGGCCGACGAGGTGCGCTCGGTGGTCCGCGCGGCACTCGAATCGCTGCCGGCCGAAGGCCGCAATCAAGGCGCTGTCATGAAGATTGTGATCCCGCGCCTCAAAGGCATGGCCGACGGCAATCTCGTCCGCCAAATCGTCCAAGCCGAGTTGTCCTAATTCGGGGAAACTCTGATTCTCGTCAGGCCGAGGCGCGAAAGGGCAAAGTGTACTACGGTACATGAGCCCCTTCGCAATGACGGCATGGCGAGAATCAGAGTTTTCCCCAAGCTGTAACTTGGGCGGGGTGGCGAAGTAGTCTCCTGCATGAATGGCATGCGACGGTTCCTAGCGCTCGGGTGGGTGCTCGCGATCGCGCTGGGCGCGCTCGGCTTGGCACGTGCCGCCGGTTCGCGGCCCGAGGTCGTGGAGATTCCCATCACCGGCACGGTCGATGACGGGATGGCCCACATGGTGCGCCGCGCCGTGGACGAGGCCGACCGCGACGGAGCGGCGGCGATCGTGCTCGACGTCAACTCTCCGGGTGGGCTGGTCAGTTCGGCATTCGAGATACGCGACGCGCTCTTTAGCGCTAAGGAGCCGGTGATCGCCTATGTGAGCGAGCGCGCGTATTCGGCCGCCGCGTTGATCACGCTCTCCGCCAAGACGATCGAGATGGCGCCCGGCGCGTCAATCGGCGCCGCCGAACCGATTCCCGCCACCGAGAAGATGATCTCGGCGCTGCGCGCCGAGTTCGAATCGACCGCCTTGAAGAACGGCCGCAATGCGATGCTGGTCGGCGCGATGGTCGACAAGCGCGTCGATGTTCCGGAGTACAAAGCGAGCGGCGCGATTCTCACCCTCAATACGACCGACGCGCGGCGCGCGCATATCGCCGACGGCATCGCGCCCACGATGGACGCCGCGCTCGCAGCGGCGCATCTGCAAGACGCGACGGTTCTCACCTCCGAATACACCTTCGGCGAACAGCTTGCGCGTTTCGCGACCAGCCCCGAAGTCAGCGGCCTGCTCTTGACGCTCGGAATGCTCGGCTTGTTGATCGAGATGCAGACGCTGCACGGTATCGCGGGCGTCATCGGCGTATCGTCCCTCGCGCTGTTTTTCGGCTCGCACGTGTACTCGGGTTTCTCCAACGTCACGGTCGTCGCGCTTGCGATCGTCGGGCTTGCCGGCATCCTCTGGGAGCTGCACATCGTGCCCGGACACGGCGCGCCCGGTATACTGGGCGGCATCGCGCTGCTCTTCGCGGTGCTGCTCGCGTTCGGGATCCCGTTCCTCTTCGTCGCGATGGAGACGGTGTCGAGCGCGATCATCTTGACGGTGATCGGCTTCTGGCTTGCCACGCTCATCTTTCCGCAAAACGCCTGGATGGCGAAACTCACGCTTGCCACCGTGCAAGGGCCGGAGTACGTCGCGAGCGGCGACTACTCGTTCCTGCTCGGCAAGAACGGAACGGCGGCTTCGCTCCTGCGCCCCGCCGGGGTCGTGACCATCGACGGTCATCGCGTCGACGTGCTCACGGCCGGCGAGTTCATCCCCGCCGGAACGCCGGTGCGTGTCGTGCGCGTCGAGGGGGCGCGCATCTTCGTTGAACCGAACTCCTAATGCATCGCACGCGCTTGTCGCGAAAGGAAACCGTCCGTGATTGGAATCGGCGCCGGGATCATTTTTGTCATCGCCGTCATCCTGTTTTTTGTGTTTCTCTACTACTTTCCGATTGGGCTGTGGATTCGGACGGTGGCGGCCGGCGTGCCGATCGGAATCGTTTCGCTCATCCGCATGCGCTTGATCGGCATTCCCCCCGGCGTGGTGGTGAGCAATCTCGTGCGCGCGCGCAAGGCCGGATTGATGCTGACCATCGATCAGATGCAATCGCACTACCTTGCGGGCGGTAACGTCGACAAGGTCACGCTTGCGATGATCGCGGCGCAACGCGCGCAAATTCCGTTGGAGTGGCAGCGCGCCGCCGCGATCGACCTCGCCGGACGTGACGTGCTCGAAGCGTTGCAGACTTCGGTGAATCCCAAAGTCATTGAAACGCCGATTTTTCAAGGTGTCGCGCAGAACGGCATTCAGCTCAACGTCAAGGCACGCGTGACGGTGCGCAGCAACCTCGACCGCTACGTCGGCGGCGCGGGCGAGCAAACCATCATCGCACGTGTCGGTGAAGGCGTCGTCGCGGCGGTCGGCGCGGCGATCGATCATAAGCAAGTCCTCGAGTATCCCGACCGCATTTCGAAGACCGTGCTCGGAAAAGGCCTCGATGCCGGAACGGCGTTCGAGATCGTCTCCATCGACATCGCCGACGTCGACGTCGGCAAGAACATCGGCGCTGATCTGCAGATGAGCCAAGCCGAAGCCGATCGCCGCATCGCGCAAGCCAAAGCATCGGAACGGCAATATGCCGCGATGGCCGCCGAGCAAGAACAGAAAGCGGCGACGCAGGCGATGCGCGCGAAGGTCGTCGAGGCCGAGGCGCAGGTTCCGCTCGCGCTCGCCGATGCGCTCAAGACCGGCAACATCGGCGTCATGGATTACTACCGCATGCAGAACATCCAGGCGGACACGGGGATGCGCGGCGCGATCGGCGGCGCAGCCGACGGCGGCGGTGAAGCCCCGCGTGGTCCCCAACCGCCGTCGGCTCCGCCGAAGTAGATGCACGACAACCTGTGGGTCCTGATCTACGTCGGCGCGCTGCTGATCGGTGTCATCTCGTCGATTATGAAGCGGGTGCGCCGGTCGCGCACCTTCGAGCCGCCCCAGATGCAGCGCGCGGCCGTGCAGCGCACGTTTCGCCCGGCGGTCATGCCGCCGTCGCTGATCGCACAGCAGGCGGCCGTGCCGGCGGCCGCGCGCATCACCGAAATGGTCGCCCCGGAGTTGCCCGCTCCGCAGGCGTACGGTGCGCTTTCGGCCGACGAACCGGAGGCGCGGCGGCCGCGCTGGAATGTCCTATTCGAGAACCGCAACAGCATCGTGCGAGCCGTCATCGCAAGCGAAGTCTTGGGTAGGCCGCTCGGGCTGCGCGACTGATCATCGGGGAGGCATACTGGCTACCTACGCGCGACGAACGATCAATCTGAAGAACCTCGACGACCGGGTCCGGTTGTTCGGAGCATACGACCGCAATCTCTCGGCCATCGAGCATGAGTTCAGCGTGGCGCTTCATGCCGACGGCGATGCGCTCGCCATAGACGGCAATTCGGCCGACGTCAGCAACGCCGCCGGCGTAGTGGAGCGTCTGCTCGCCGCGGCGCTCGACGGCGCGCAACTGACGACCGAAGACGTTGCGCTCGCGGCCGTCGACGTGCGGCAAAAGCGCGAAACGCAAGCGGTTCCCGACACGCTGATTCGCACGCAGCGCGGGCGCGAGATTCGCCCGCGCACACCGGGGCAGCGAGCGTTCACGCAGGCCGTGCAATCGCGCACGCTGACCTTCGGCATCGGTCCAGCCGGAACCGGAAAGACGTTTCTCGCGGTCGTCATGGCGGTGCGCGCGCTCAAAGCACGCGACGTCGCGCGTGTCGTGTTGTCGCGTCCCGCCGTAGACGCGGGCGAGAGCCTGGGGTTTCTGCCCGGCGACTTCAAGGAAAAAGTCGATCCCTACATGCGTCCGCTCTACGACTCGCTCGGTGAATTGCTTGACGACACGGTGGTGACGAAGTATCTCGAACGCGGCGTGATCGAGGTGGCGCCGCTTGCGTACATGCGCGGGCGCACGCTCTCCGACGCATTCGTCATCCTGGACGAAGCGCAAAACACGACGGTCGATCAACTCAAGATGTTTCTTACGCGACTGGGCGCCAATTCGAAGATGGTCGTCATCGGCGACGCGACTCAGATCGATCTTCCTGCCGGCGTGACCAGCGGTTTGCTGGATGCGCGGCGGCGCTTCGGCGAGATCGACGATGTCGCGTTGGTCGAACTCGGCGCCGAAGACGTCGTGCGCCATCCGCTGGTCGCGAAGATCGTGCGCGCGTACGAACGTACAGCGACATGATCTATTACCGCAACGAGGTGCGCGGGAGCGGTGTGGACGCTCGTGCCCTCAAACATGCGGCGCAGCGGCTGCTGACCGCCGTTGGCGAAGGCGATTCGTCGCTGTCGATCGTGCTGGTCGGCGACGAGCGGATTCGCGACCTCAATCGCGAGCATCGCGGTAAAGACAAGCCGACCGATGTGCTCAGTTTTTCGCTGGTCGAAAATGGACATGAGCCGGCCGGCGAGCGGATGATCGGCGACGTCGTGATCAGCATCGACACGGCTCGCCGCCAGGCCGCCGGCTACGAAGCGCCGCTGCAGCGCGAACTCTACCGCTTGCTCATTCACGGCATCCTGCACGTGCTCGGTCACGATCACGAGCAGCCCGGCGAACGCCGCGAGATGGAGCGCGAAGAACGGCGATTGGCGGCCGCGATCGAGCTCCCGTGGCCCTACGAGGACCGATGAACCGCCCGCAGCGCGAACACAAGCACGAGTACACGCACATCGAGAAGAGCCGCTTCTGGCGCTCGTTCCATCACGCATTCGAAGGCATCGTCTACGCCGCCAAGACGCAGCGCAATATGCGCGTTCACCTGGTCGCGGCGTCGCTCGTCTTGTTGGCGGTGCTGCTCCTGCGTTTGGATCGATTCTACGTCATCGCGATCATCGTGCTGATCGCGATGGTGCTCGGCTTCGAACTGCTCAACACCGCGCTGGAATCGGTCGTCGATCTGCTCACGATCACGCATCACCCGCTCGCCAAGACGGCCAAGGACGCCGCCGCCGGCGCCGTGCTGATCGCCTCCATCGGCGCCGTGGTGGTCGGGTATCTAGTCTTCTACCAAGGCATCATCAACGGCGGGCAGCGGGTCTTCGCCGCGGTCGCCAACGTCCCGGCCAACACGGCGTTCGTTGCGCTAGCGCTGGCCGCGATCGCGACGGTGCTGCTCAAAGCGTGGACCGGTCGCGGGACGCCGCTGCAGGGCGGCGCGGTCAGCGGGCATGCCGCCCTGGCGTTTGCCGCCGCCACGCTGCTCGCATTCCTGTACCAGCGGCCGCTCGCGGCGCTGCTGGGGTATGGCGTGGCCGCGCTGGTGGCGCAGAGCCGCGTGGAAGCGGGGATTCACAGCACGGCGGAGGTCGTCTTCGGGGCTTTGCTGGGAACGATCGTGGCCTTGGCCGTCTACCTCTTGGTGCGCCCGCACGTTGTGTTATAATGGCGCCGCATTGCAAAACGACCCATATCGAAGTAGTCGCCCGTGAACGGCACACCCTGGTATAGCTTCTGGGCGCTCGCCGTTCTCATCATCGCGGCGGCCTTTTTCGCTGCCTCTGAGGCAGCCCTCATCTCGGTTTCGCGTATCCGGGCGCGAACGATGCTCGACCGCGGCCTCAAGCGGGCCGAAGCCGTCGTGCGTCTTGTCGACGACAAGAACACGGTCCTCACCTCGATCCTAGTCGCCAACACGGTCGTGCTCCTTGCCGCCGATTCGCTCGCGACGTGGGTGGCGATCCAGATGGGCATCCCGAACCCGGTGGTCACCTCGACGATCGCCATGGCGATCGCGCTGCTGCTCGTCGGCGAGATCATTCCGAAGACCGTTGCCGTGTCGAGCGGCGATCGTTGGGTGCTGCGCTTGGCTCCGGCGATGCGCCGGGTGGCGTGGCTGCTGACGCCGATCGTACAAACGTTCCTGTTCGTTGCCGATCTGTGCCTGCGCCCCTTCGGCATCAAGACCGCGCATCATATGTTCGTCACCGAAGAAGATATTCGCACGCTGATCGACGTCGGCGCCGAACAGCGCGTGATCGAAGAAGAAGAGCGCGAGATGATTCACTCGGTGATCGAGTTCGGCGACACCATCGTGCGCGAAGTCATGACGCCGCGGCCTGAGATGATCGCAGTCTCGATCGACGACTCGGCGCGACGCGCGCTCGATCTCGTGATCGCCGAAGGCTACTCGAAGCTTCCTGTGTATCAGGAATCGAAAGACGACGTGGTCGGCGTCGTGCACGATCGCGAACTGCTGATCGCGCTCGCCAACGGCGTGCTTTCACAATCGCAATTGCGCGCCCTGATGCGGCCGATCGCTCACGTTCCCGAGACGAAGAAGATCGCGGAACTCCTGCGTGAGATGCAGCGCGATAAATTTTCGATGGCGATCGTGGTCGACGAATACGGCGGCACCGCCGGTCTCGTGACGATGGAAGACCTGCTCGAAGAGATCGTCGGCGAGATTCGCGACGAGCACGACGAAGACGAGCAAGAACCGATCCGTTTGCTCGACGACGGGGAAGCGATCATCGACGCGGGCGTCAACATCGAGGACGTCAACGCGAAGCTCGGCACCGCGCTGCCCTTCGACGATTTCGAGACGATCGGCGGATACACGGTCGGGCTGTTCGGGCGCTTGCCCAAGGAAGGCGAAGAGATCGCGGCCGACGAGCGCACGCGCTTGAAAGTCGAGCGCATGCGCGGGCGCCGCATCCTGACGGTGCGCGTGCTTCCGGGCGCCGCCGCCGAACCGGAAGTCGCGGAGGCCGGGGTTGCGCGCGACGCCGCGAGCTGATCTGCTTGCGCACGCGCGGAGCGTGCGCGAACGCGCCTACGCGCCTTATTCGGCGTTTCACGTGGGCGCTGCATTGGAAACATCGGACGGGACGATCATCGAGGGCTGCAACGTCGAAAACGCCAGTTACGGTTTGACGGTCTGCGCCGAGCGCAGCGCGGTCGTGCGCGCGATCGCCCAAGGCCATCGCGAGTTTCTTGCCATCGCCGTGGCCGGGCCCGACGGCTCTTCGGCGGCGCCGTGCGGTGCCTGCCGGCAGTTCCTGATCGAATTTAATCCGTCGCTGCACGTCACCTACACGACGCCCGGCGGCATCGCGGCCGCGACGCTCGACGAACTGCTGCCGCACGCGTTTTCGAACACCCACCTTCCATGACGCCTGCGCGCACCTACAAGGCGCGCGGAATCGTACTGCGCGCGCGCAATCTCGGCGAAGCCGACAAGATCGTGACGTTTTTCACGCTGGAGAACGGCAAGATCGACGCGGTCGCCAAAGGCGTGCGGCGCACGAAAAGCGCGTTTGCCGGGCGTTTGGAATTTGCCAACGAGTGCGATCTCACCATGCACCGAGGGCGTTCGCTCGACGTGATCGCGACCGCTGACATCCATCGCGAACTGTGGACGAAGCTGGTTCGACCGGAGGCCTTCGCCGCTGCGCATCAGGCGATCGAATTGATCGACGCGTTCTGCGAACTCGACGCGCCGCTTCCCGAGGTGTACGCGCTGCTCGCCGGCGTGCTGGCTGCGATCGCCGATGCGGACGATCCCTCGGCGTTGCTGCCGCGTTTCTCGCTGCGGTTGCTCGACGCGCTCGGCGTCGCGCCGCCCACCGATGCGTGCGTGCGCTGCGGTCAGCCGTTGCCGGAGCAGGCGTTCGTTGACGGCGAGGCCGGCGGGCTGATCGGTGCGGAATGTCGCGAACGCTGGCGCGAACTGATCGAACTCGACGAAGAGGATCGAGCCAATGTGCGCGCGTTGGCCGCGCCCAAGGGCGGGACGCGGCGTGCGGCTCTGACCGCGCGGCCGCGCGTGGTGCAGGCGGTGGAGTTGCTGGTCGCTCATCACCTTGGGCGGCGTCCCAAAGCGGGAGCCGGCGCCACCGGTTTCGTAACCGCGCGTCGATGACCGTCCTCGCACTCGACCTCGGCAGCAAGCGCATCGGTGTCGCCGTCTCCGACCCGTCCGGTTCGTTCGCGCTGCCGGTGTGCGTCATCGAACGCACCACGCTGCGCGCCGACCTCGAACGCATTGCCGCGCTCGTCGCCGAATACGGCGCAGCCGAACTGGTGGTCGGCGAGCCGATCGCGCTTTCCGGCGCGCGAGCGCTGGCCGCCGAGCAATCCGACCGCTTCGTGGAGCGCCTGCGCGGCGTGTTTTCCGGAACGATTCATCGCATCGACGAGCGCATGACGACCGCCCAAGCCACCAAGACGCTGATCGCGGCCGACGTCTCGCGCGCCAAGCGCAAGAAGGTCGTCGACAAGATGGCGGCCGCGCTGATTCTCGAGACCTTCCTGGCGCGCCGCCGGAACCGCGCAACGTCATGAAATGGCTGGTGCGTTTCTCGCTCGCCGGCGTCGGCGTTGCAGCTTCGATTCTCGCGTGGTTCGTCTTCAACGTGTACGTGGACGCATCGCATCCGGCATCCAGCGTCGATCTCGTCGTTGCGCGCGGCGAGACGCTCTCGGAGGTGGCCGACGATCTGCTGCGCCGGGGCGTGATTCGTGACGCGTTTTCGTTCCGTTTGCTCGCGCGGATCAGCGGTCAGGAGGATGCCGTTCATGCCGGAAGGTACCGCTTGCCCGCGCATCTGACGCAAGCCGGCGTCCTGCGGCTGCTCTCGAGCGGCGCCGCGCAGATCACGATTTCGGTCACGATTCCTGAAGGCTTCACCGCCCGGCAGATCGCGCAGCGCCTGCAAGAGAGCGGCGTCGGTTCAGCCGGCGATTACTATCGCGCGTTTATGTCGGACAGCATCGTCGTCGACGGTGAGCGCACCGCGAATCTCGAGGGCTTCCTGTTTCCCGATACATACTCGTTTGCCGCCGGCACGTCGCCGGGCGACGTCGAGCACGCGATGACGGCACGGTTTCTGGCGTTGTTTCCGGCCGATGCGGCGCAGCGTGCGCGGCGCCTGCATGTCTCGATCGCACAACTCGTGACCATCGCGTCGATGGTGGAACGTGAGGCGAAGGTCGATCAAGAGCGGCCGTTGATCGCGGGAGTCTACTACAACCGGCTGCGCCTCGGGATGCCGCTGCAAGTCGACGCGACCGTTGAATACGCGTTGCCGCATTACAAAACCGAGTTGTCGTTCGCCGATCTCGCGGTCGATTCTCCGTTCAACACCTACCGGCACGCAGGGCTGCCGCCGACGCCGATCGCCAATCCCGGCCGCGCATCGCTTGAAGCAGCCCTCTTCCCGCAAGCTTCGCCGTACCTGTATTACGTCTACCGCGGCGACGGCCGGCATGCTTTTGCGAGGACACTGACCGAGCACAACGCGAACGTTGCGAAGTACGAGAAATAAAGAGAGGCGGCTCCAGATGACCATGCGTGACGGCGAGACCCCCGACCAACCCCTTGATTTGCACGACACGCTCAACGTGCAGACGACCGACGGCAACGAAATTCCCTTTGAGGTCGTCGGCATCGTCGAAGATCCCGAGGAGCACACCGAATACGCGATCCTCATGTACGAGGGAGACGGCGAAAACGAGGACGAGCGCGAGTTCATCGTCACCGATCGCCGCGGAACGCTGATCGAGGACGACGATCTCGCGCAAGAAATTCTCGATGAGTTTCTCGTCTTTGCCGAAGAAGCGGGCGACGGGGCGAGCGGCTGATCCGCGTTCTGTTCCTGGCGGCCAACGTCGGCGTCGGACATCTCTCGGCGGCGCGAGCCATTGCCGCCGCCCTGCGCGAGGATGATCCGAAGGCGTACATTCGCATCGAAGATTCGTACAAGTATGCGGCGTCGGTCGTGTCATCGGTCGTGTCGAGCGGGTATCTGCGTATGGTCAAGACGATTCCGCAGATGTACCGCTACATCTATCAACGCGCGGAACGCGCGACCGAAGTCGGGCCGTTCCGCTCGTGGGCGCAGCAATTCGCCGCGCAGAACCTGCGCGCGCTGATCGAACGCGAGCGTCCCGATGCGGTCGTCTGCACGCATGCGTTTCCGTGCGGTGCGATGGCCGAGTACAAGCGCATGTTCACCGACGCGCCTCCGGTCGTCGGCGTCGTCACCGACTTCGCGGTGCACGCGTTCTGGATGTACGACAACATCGACGCGTATAGCGTCGCCACCGAGGATTTGCGCGACGCGATGATAGCGCGCGGCATCGCGCCCGAGCGCATCGCGGTCACGGGCATTCCGGTTGAGCCCCATTTCGCCGATCGCATTGACGACGCCGGCGCCTTGCGCGAAGAACTGGGAATTCCGTCCGCGTCACGGGCGATCTTGATCATGGGCGGGGGACTGGGCATCGGCCCGATCGTCGGCATCATGCGTGAGCTGACCCAGATCGGCGAACCGCTCTGTGCGGTGGTGATGATCGGCAAGAATCGTGCGCTCGGCCGACGCGTGATGCAGGCGGCACAGGCGCTGCCCTACCCGGTGCGCGTCGTGCCGTTCGTCGGCAACGTCTACGACTATATGCATGCGTGCGACGTGTTCGTCACCAAGCCCGGTGGATTGAGCATCGCCGAAGCGTTGGCGGCGCGGATTCCGCTGGTCTTGCTCAAACCGTTGCCGGGGCAAGAAGAACGCAACGCGCGCTTTCTGCTCGATCGCGGTGCGGCCGTCCGAGCGCGCAACGCCGGTGAAGCGGCCGCGGCGGTGGAACACGTGCTGCGCGACGCCGATCGTCTGCGCTCGAGCGGCGCTGCCATCGCGCATCCCGAGGCGGCACACGAGGTCGCTTCGATTCTGCGCGGATTTACCGTATACTAGACGCGAGGAGGCCAGACCATGCTCCCATCAGCCCGAACCTATGCAACGTGGCTTGCGTTGGCCCGGATCTTCGCGGGTGCGTTCTGGCTCTCGCACGGCGTTCCGAAGTTTTCCGATTCGGCAGCGTTCATGCCGCCCAACGGTTTCATGACGACCTTCATCACCGCATCGCTCGCGCATACCGGCGGCACGTATCACACGTTCTTGCAGAACGTCGTTTTGCCGAACATCGCGCTGTTCGCCGAACTCGTGCGCTTGGGTGAAGTCGTCGCCGGCGCGCTGCTCGTTCTCGGCCTGTTCACGCGTGTGGGCGGCCTGCTCGCGACGTTCCTCGCGCTCAACTATCTGTGGGCCGGCGGCGGCGTGACGCACCTTTCGCAATGGACGACGCTGCCGGGCCTCGCCGCGGTCTTCTCCGCGCTGAACCTGGTGCTGCCGACGGGCCGCGCCCTAGGCATCGATCGCCTGATGACGCGCACCAAAACCGTCGCCCCCGCCGCGCGCGTCGCACCCGAATTCGTACCTGAAAAGCCGCTCACCGGCCCCACCGCGCCGCACGACTGATTGCGCCGTAGGTGGCGGGTAGTGGTCTGTGGTATAGTCGTCGGCGTCGCCGGGAGAGATGGCCGAGCGGCTGAAGGCGGCGGTTTGCTAAACCGTTATACGATGTAAAGTCGTATCGAGGGTTCGAATCCCTCTCTCTCCGAGTCCCTGTTTGCACGGAAGGGAACGCGTTTGCTCCGCCGTATCAGGGGAGGTCCCGCGTCAAAGCGCGGTATGCGGTCGTAGCTCAATTGGATAGAGCAACAGGCTACGAACTTGTAGGTTGGGGGTTCGAGTCCCTCCGACCGCATGTGTGAGAACGAGCCCCGTCACGCGGCGGGGCTCGTTTGTTTTTCGGCGAGGGCACGGGAGCTTGCAAGCCGTGGGGGAGTTTGGTAGTATCCGGTGTCGAATGCCGATCCTCATGGGATTGCGGCTCGGTAGCTCAGTGGTAGAGCAGGGGACTCATAAGCCCTTGGTCGTAGGTTCAAATCCTACCCGAGTCAATTTTGGGGGGCGGCCGCTGCACCACACGGCCGTCCCCGTTTTTCGAGGAAATTATGTCGACCATTCCGTGCGATTTCTGTCCTCACCCGGTCGATCGGACGCAGATGGAAGAGATCGAAATCTCGCATTACGTGCCCGACTCTTCCGGTGACGACCTCGCGTACGCGCGCACGTATTATTTCGGTCACCCGGATTGTGTGCGCAAGTTTTACCGCAGTCTCGTCGAACATAAGCTCGATCTGTTCAAGCACATCCCCAGCACCGGACCGTCACCGGATGTTCCGCGCTGATGATGCGTGCGCCCGTAGCGTAGCTGGATAACGCGCAGCCCTCCGAAGGCTGAGATCGGGGGTTCGAATCCCTCCGGGCGCGCCATTTTTCAACCATGAACGACACATCGTCATCGATCGACGAGCGGTACATGCGCCGCGCGATCGAACTCGCCGCGATCGCGCAAGAAGCCGGCGACGTTCCCATCGGCGCAGTGCTCGTCTGCGGCGATCTCGTCATCGAGACGAAGAACGAAAAAGAAGCGCGGCCCGACCCGACCGCGCATGCCGAGATGCTCGCGATTCATGAAGCGGCGCGCAGGACGGGTGCCTGGCGGCTCTCTGAGGCGACGCTGTACGTCACCAAGGAGCCGTGCGTGATGTGCGCCGGTGCGATCGTCGCCGCGCGCCTGGCTCGCGTGGTCTACGGGGCTCGCGATCCCAAGGGCGGGGCCGACGGCGGCGCCTTCGACTACTTGCGCTCACCCAAGACCAATCACCGCCTCGCGGTCGAGTCCGGTGTGCTTGAAGCCGAGACGGCGGAGCAGCTTCAGAGCTTCTTTCGTCGCAAGCGCGCAAAGCCGCAAGAAGGTATCGCCGAAACGACGCTGTAGTACCGCACGCTTCGGGTACAACCATGGAGAGGTGGTCGAGTGGTTGAAGGCACCCGCCTCGAAAGCGGGCAGACGTGATGAACGTCTCGAGAGTTCGAATCTCTCCCTCTCCGCCACTGTTTCATTGAGGAGTTCTTCGGTATGAAGCTCGTTCGCTTTGTGATCTGTCTTCTGATCGGCTTGGTTGGCACTTTCGGGAACGCACGAGCCGACGCGCCTTCCGGTCGCGTCCAAGTCATGATCGTTGGTGTCGACCACCTCGTCTCGGCGCGCGACGTGAATAACTCGAAGAAATTCGATCCGCTGACGCCCGAACGGCAAGCGCAGATCATCGACGCGATGCAACGCATCGCGAAGTTCAAACCGACGAAAATCATGGTCGAGGACACGTACGGAAATCCCAGGCTGCCGGACCGCTACGCAGCCTATCGCAAAGGCGCGTTCACCCTTGGCGCCAACGAGGTCTACCAGTTCGGATTCAGACTGGCAGAGATGGTCAACGCACCGACCGTCTACCCGATCGACATGCAAGGTTTTCCGTTTGACTATCCCGGCCTGATCGCGTCGGCAAAAAAGAACGGGCAGACCGCGACCTTCGATGCGGCGAATGCGTTCACCAAGCCGGTTTTTCAGAAATCCGACGACGTCTCGTATTCGGGAACGATCCTCGAAACGCTGCGTTTCCTGAATGGACCCCTCTTTCAGAAGACGAGCGCGTCGTGGTACCTCTACATTGACGGCATCGGCGGGGGCAAGGACTACGCGGGTGCCGACCTCGTCTCGTTCTGGTACGCGCGCAACCTGCATATCTTCGCCAACATTCGGCGCGACATCGACTCGCCGAACGATCGCGTGGTGGTCTTCATGGGCGCTGGACACGCTCCGCTGCTGCGGAGCTTCGTCGAGCTCTCTCCCGATATGCAACTCGTCGACCCGGAGCCGTACTTGCAGTAGGAGGCGGCGATCCGGCCAGGCGCGGGTCGGGTGCGGTATCCGAGATCGTCAGGTTGCGGTACGTGACGTCGGCGACGACGCCGAACGACATGATCACGGCGTGTTCGCTCGCGCTGAACGTGCCGTGCACGATCATCCACCGGCCGTCAACGACGGCGTAATCGAGCGCGATGACTTGGTCGCTGCCCAGATCGCGCAACTCGATGTGGGACGGAAGCTGTGAGGCGGCATCGATTCTCAACTCGCTCACATAGAGGCCGCTGTTTCCCTGGGTCGGCTGCATGACGATATGCGGTGCGGCGGGCGTCGAATCGGGCGCGTACCGCGTCGTCCATTCGCTGAAATAGGGAACGACGGCGTCGACGCTCGCGTCGGGTTGCGGGATCTGCAGATCGTAGAGCTTGCCGCGCGTCAACGAGATCGTCACCTGCTTGAAATTCGCGAAATAGCTGAAATTGAATTGTGAGAACGGGTCGAAGTAAGGAACGATCGGGAACGCCTTGCCGACGCTCTCGCCGCCGTTGGGAAGGTCGCGCATGATCGCGTAATCGTCGGCTTGGCGCACGACGACGTGGCGGTTGATGTCTTGCGTTCGTCCGAGCGCGGGCGCCGTGACATGCGTGTACTCATCGTACGTGATATACACCGGCGGCGCGGTCGTGTAGGCCTGTGCCGCTCGGTTGATGGCGAGGGCGAGAGCGAGGTCGGCGGGGATCATCGTGTGTCACGTTCGCTGGAGGGTTCGTACCTACCGCCGCCGCAAGCCAGGGCATGATCGAACCGAGCGCAGCGACACTCGAACGAGTCATCGAGATCCGTCGTGCCATCCATCGTTATCCGGAACTAGGCTTCGAGGAGCACGAGACCGCCGCGCTCATCGAGCGCGAGTTGGATGAACTGGGGATCGCGCATCGCCGGATCGCTAAGACCGGCGTAGTCGGTGTGGTGCGCGGGCGGCATCCGGGCCGCGTCGCCGGACTGCGCGCCGACATGGATGCGCTGCCGATCACCGAGCGCAGCGGTGTGGCATTTGCCTCCGAGATTCCCGGCGTGATGCACGCGTGCGGGCACGACGCGCACGTCGCGATGCTGCTCGGCGCTGCGCGTACGCTGCAACAGCATCGCGATGACCTGTGCGGTGCGGTGGTGCTGCTGTTTCAGCCGGCGGAAGAAGGTCCGGGAGGCGCGCTGCCGATGATCGAGCAAGGCGCGCTCGACGATCCGCGCGTGGATGCGGTGGCGATGCTGCACGTGGATACACGCTTGCATGCGGGAAGTATCGGGATCACGCCGGGTCCGGTCAACGCGGCGGCCGATGAACTCGCCGTCACCGTGATCGGCAAAGGCGGCCACGGCGCCTATCCGCATACGGCCGTCGATGCGATACCGGCCGCGAGCGCGATGGTGCTTGCTTTGCAGAATATCGCGGCGCGTGAAACCGATCCGCTCAAGAGCGTCGTCGTCACCATCGGTACGTTGAACGGCGGGTATCGCAACAACGTCATCGCCGACGAAGTGCACATGACGGGAACGTTGCGCTCGCACGATCCGCAGATTCGCGATGAACTACCCGAGCGCGTGCGCCGTATTCTCGACGGAATCGC
The DNA here is from genome assembly GCA_027307235.1 of Vulcanimicrobiota bacterium. Lineage (GTDB taxonomy): Bacteria > Vulcanimicrobiota > Vulcanimicrobiia > Vulcanimicrobiales > Vulcanimicrobiaceae > DAHUXH01. Next base: position 25,238 of record DAHUXH010000018.1, read on the forward strand.
GGCAGCGTACAACGTGCGCGTCGACGTTCAGGTGAAACTCGGGTACCCGCCGGTGGTGAACAACGCGAATCTGGCAGAACGATTCGCCGCCTATGCGCGAGCGCTGGAGTTGGCGCGCGTCGAGCGCCCGCTGGCCACGATGGGCGGCGAAGATTTCGCATACTTCGCGCAGCGCGTGCCCGGCTTGCACGTGCGCCTGGGCGTGCGCAACGAGTCGATCGGCGCAGTTCACTCGGGCCACAGCGCGGAATTTCGCCTGGACGAGGCCGCGCTCGCGGTCGGGGTACGAACGCTCATCGCCTTCGCGGTCGGCGTCGGCGGGGGCGAGGTGTCAAGCGAGGAGGCGCTCGGAGCACCATAGATTGGGGCCGATTGCTTGGGCAGGCGCTATATCTAGGGCGTAGAAGCCAGGCCCATGGCGATGGTATCCGAACCGGATCGGCCGGCACGCCGGCATCTTTCCGGGAGCCTCGAAGTCGAGTCGGCGCCCGAAGAAGCGTTCGCACTGCTGGCGGCGGTTGAAAAATGGCCGCTCTGGCTGTCGTTCTTGCGAACCTCGCGGCTGGCCGACCCCTCGCAACCGCTCCAGCGCGGGAGCGAAGTCTTGGTCCGCTCGGCGATTCCCGGCGATCCCGAACAACTCTACGAAGTTGACGTGATGATCGCCAACTACCATCTCTCGCTGGTCGGCGCGTACTCCGTGCGCCGCCGCATCGACTTTCGCATCGAACGCAAGACGTCGCGCTCGAAGATTCACGTGAAAGTTGAGTACCCGTCGTATCACGGCCGGGTCGGTGCATGGATCGACAGCGTGCTGCGCGGTCGCAAACTCTCCGCCGCGCTCGACCGTTCGTTGCACCAGTTCAAAGGCTTGGTCGAGGTTCTCCCCGAGCACTCACTGCTCGCCGACCTGTAAGAGTCTAGGCTGCCGATTCGCCTTTCGGCGCGCTCGGTGTGCTCGGTGCATCGGAGGAGCTTGCGCTCGGGCGCGAATCGGTGACGTAGAAGCCGGAGCCCTTGAAGAGAATCGGGGCTGGATTGAACAGGCGCTTGCAGGCGCCGCCGCATGCTGCGCACGGCTGGTCGTGAGTCTCGTCGAAACCGTGACGCACTTCGCTGACGAGGCCGCATTGCGAACACTGATAGTCGTACAATGGCATACGTGCCCTAGTATACTACAGCCCTAGCAGTCGTGGTCAATGACTGCTAGGAGCCTGTCGGTCACAACGGTCCAAACGGGGACGGGGGGTCGAACGGCGACTCTTCCTCGTCGGGGGCTTCCCATTTCCATCCCATCGGAGCGGGCGGAGGCTCCGCGCCGATCGGCAGGCCGAAGAGTGCCGGGGCGTCCGGCACGGCGAAAGGCGCGCCGAACGGCGACGGCGGCGGCATCCCGCCGGCGGGCTCCGGCGGCATGGGAGCCCCGAACGGAAGGCCGGGAGTGAACGCCGGGGGCGCCTCGTTGGCGGGCTGGCCGAAGCCGAAGGCCGGCGCGGCCGGCGCGGGCGGTGCCGCAACCGCGGAAGGCGGAGAGGGAAGCACTGGGCTTTGCGGCGGAGCGTCCACCGGCGGGAACTCGTAACCGGCTTCAGGTGTGATGGCGTGGTCTTGCCCGGCAAGGGCGCGTTGAACCGTCTGGGCGATCTCGGCTGCCGCCGCCGCTGCCACGCCGGGCTCGACCGGCATGGCCCGCCGGACGACAGTGGCGCGCGGAGTAAATGCGGGGACGATCATCTCACCAACGGCTGCGCCGACCAAAACGTAGCGCGGCGGCGGAAGCAGTTGGCCGCCGGGCCGCTTGGCGATCTCGCGCAACTCGTCGATGTACGTTTGAGGAGCGTCTTCGACGCGTATCGTTTCGAGCAACAACTCGACGGTATCGCGCAGATACTCGTGCGGCGGCATTTTCGAAAATGCGAAGACGTGCTGCGCGACGTCGGCTTTGACCGCTTGCAGCAGCTTCTTCCAATAGTCGATCGGCTGATAGTACTCGAATTGCCCGAGTTCGCGCTTGGCTTGCGAGTAGAGCAAGGCGATGCGCTTGCCGAGCGGATCGGCCGGTGGGGCGGGCTCGACAACAGCAATGCGATGAGCGACGCGCGCCAATTCCGAACAGACTTGTCCATGAAAGAACGGGTCGATTTCATGAAGGTAATGAAACGACACCGCGAGATCGAAGCTGTCGTCTTTCGCCGGAATGACCGACGTACTGCCGCGCAACAGCTTGGCGCGCAGCGACGCGAACGCATTGATCGCCTCGTTGCGGTGCTCGATCACGGTCACGTTCGCGCCCGCGCCGATCGCGCGCTTGACCCACTGCCCGTCGGGCCCGTATCCGCAAAACAGCACGCGAGCGCCGCGCTCGATCATGAGCGATTCCCAGATCAGCGTGTCGATGTAGTGCGCTTCAGCCGCGAACTCGTCGGCGGAGTAGATCGCCTCGGTACTCATGCCTGCTGCAACGTTCGCAGCCTGGCGCCAAACTCCGGGTAGCTGACGTCGGCAGCATCCTCGTCGATCGCGATCGGGCCGGCCGCGCAGGCCAACGCCGCGGCCGCCATCGCCGTGCGATGGTCGCCGTGCGTGGAGACGATCGGGGTCGCGGGCGCTTGCGGCAGACCGCCGTGGATCTCGATGCCGTTGGGCAGGGTCTCGACGCGGATGCCGACGGCCCCCAAGAGCCGCTCGATGGCGGCGACCCGGTCGGATTCCTTGGCGCGCAGGTCACCGATGCCGGTGATGCGCGTCGTGCCCTGCGCGAACGCGGCCGCCACCGTGAGGGCTTGGATGTCGTCGATCGCACGCAGCGCCATGTCGGCGGGGACGGCGATGCCGTGCAGCGGCGCATGCTCGACGACGAGGTCGGCGATCGGTTCGCCGCAACGTTCGCGCGGATCGCGCAGTTCGATCTTCGCACCCATCTGCAGCAAGGCTTCGAGCAGGCCGGTGCGTGTCGGGTTCACGCCGACGTCGCGAATCTCGATCCGGCTTCCCGGCGTGATCGTCGCCGCCACGATGAAAAACGCGGCCGAAGAAAAGTCCCCGGGCACGTCGATCGGCGTTCGCGCGACCGGCGGTGATACTAGTCGTAGGTCGTGCGGTGTCTGCTCGATGGTCGCGCCGAGAAAACGCAGCATGCGTTCGGTGTGATCGCGCGATCCGCGGCCGCCTTTGAGCGTCACCGGAACACCCGCGAAGAGTCCGGCAAAGAGCAGTGCGGACTTGATCTGCGCCGACCCGGTGAGCAGGATGAAGCGCGTCGTTTCGATGCGCGGCGTTCCGTGAAGTGCGAGCGGAAGTTTGCCGTCGGTGGTGTCGATCTTCGCACCGAAAGCGCGCAACTGCGCGGCGACGGGCTCCATCGGGCGGCGGCGCAGCGATGCGTCGCCATCGAGACGCGAGCGCAGATTCGCTCCGGCCAAAACGCCGAGCATCATGCGCGCGGTCGAGCCGGAGTTCATGCAGTCGATAGTGTCGAGCGGCTCGTGCAGAGTGCCGCCCGAGACGACCAGCCATTCATTGTAGGCGTCGATGCGCACGCCGATTGCTTCGAGTGCGCGGCGCGTCGCCAGCAGGTCGCGACCCGGGTTGAGGTTGGCGATGTGCAGCGGCTCGGGGGAGAGACCGCCGACGATCAGCGCGCGATGCGAGATCGACTTGTCGCCGGGCACGCGGAGTTCACCGCGCAGCGGACCGGGCTTGAAGGTAACGGACGCATCGTGCAACACGCCGTAGGGGTACCACGCAGACCGGCGAGTCCCCCGTTCGCGGGGAGTTGGTGGGGAAGGTGGGACTCGAACCCACATGAGTTGCCTCGGCCGCTTTTGAGGCGGCTGCGTCTGCCATTCCGCCACTTCCCCGGGAAACGACTACGGGCGCTTCGATTGCAGCAGGGCTTGCGCCTCTGTGACGTTGGTCGCCGCCGCGAGGGCGACGTGGACGTGAGCGGATGCGCGCGCGAAGGTGAACTGGACGATCGCGGCGCCGCGCGTGCAGCGTATCTCTTCACGAGCGAGCGCGCCGACGGCCCAGGTGACGAGCAGCGCCCGGTGCCGGCTCGGGTAGAAGATGCCGAAACCCAACGGCGAGTCGAGCGATTGCGTGTCGCCGAGCGTGCAGGTGTGCGGCGTATCGGTCAGGAGCACATCGTTCTCAGCGCGCGCGAAGCCGGAGATGTCGACGAGTTGCTCGGTGCTGCGCTCGTCGCGCGGCGTCATCTGCAGATCGGCATCGATCGACGATCCATCCGGCGCGAGCGCGAGCGTGCGTGAGAACCGCGCACCGCCGAACGGAAGATCGGGAGCATCGTAGATGCAGCTCACGCGCTGCGGTGCAGGCTGCGTGCAGGCGTACGCGCGATTGAAGGTCCCGGCATCGAGCGGATGCGTGTAGGCGGCGATGTAGTCGCGCGCCGACGGTGCGGGCGGAGCGGAAACGCCGTCGCGAAAGAGACCGATCGACGTGGCAACGTTGAAAGCCGGCGTGAGCGCCGGGTCGACGAACGCAAATGCGCGCGCACCCGCCCGCGGCGACAGCGCAAGCATGAGGTTCGCTCCGCGCAAACGCACGGTATGGCGCTCGGGTGCAAGCGGTGCGGGCGGTGCGAGCGCCGATTCGACGAACGCTTGCGAATGTGGCGCGGCAAGTATACGAAACACCGCACCGCGCGGCGGAACGGTCAGCGACGGAAGATAGGTGCGTGCGCGCCCCAAATTCACCCATCGGCCGGTAACGACACGCGGTTGTGCCGACGGATTGATGATGTCGATCGCGCCGTGGGTCTGTGCGTCATCGACCAGGAGCGCCGAGTCGCGTGGTTCATGCAACGCCGCGACGGCGTCCAGCGCGGTTTCGATGGACGGAAAGATGCGCGTGCGGGCCATGATGCGCGCGATCTGCGCGCGGGCTTGAGGAAGAAGCACGCGGCCGCCGCCGTCTGGGACGACGAGCGCGCTGATGCCGTCGAGTTCGGCCGGATCGCCGAAGCGCAGATCGAAGATGCTGCAGCGCACGTTCGCGGCGCGGCACTGCGCCAGCGCGCCGGTTGTCGTGGCGGCGATCGCGGCGACATCGGCGTTGGAGATGCTCGCCGGATCGTACGCACCGAGCGTCCATGCGATCGCGACGTCGAAGCGCGGATGCAGCGTTGCAAGCCACGAACCGCGCTCGGCGATCAGTTCACCGAATGCTTGCGTCGGAAAAAAGCGCGGTTGCCGGGTTCCATTGCTGCCGAATGCCGCGTCCCACGCGTAGCTTGCGTTCGCCCACGGCGCTTCCCAACCAGCCGGATTCCAGGTGTCTTGCACGGGGAAATTCACGATTCCGTGGACGCCGAGCTGGAGAAAGCGATGCAGTGCCAAGGTGGTGTTGCTCGGATCGGCCGGGCGGGGCCGTGCCTCGTCGGCGCCTTGCAGCCAACCGGCCTGAAATTCACTCACCATGGCGGGCACGCGCGTTTGCGAACCGACCATCAATGTCGAGAGATCGATCTGCGCAAGGTCGTGATCGCCGATACGATACGCGTCGCTCTGATACCAATTTCCCCATGCCCACACCGGCGAATCCGCGGTCTCTTTTTGTTGATACGTGTTGATGAACAGCGGCACACGTGCGCCGACGCCGGTGCGCACGGTTGTCGCCAGCCACTCGATGTAGGTGCGCCAATGCGGCGCGGGCCAGGTGTCGTTGTCGATGTACGCGCCTTGATCGTCGTCGAGCGCAATCGCGATCACGTCGTGTGCGACCGGCGCGAACTCGGCGAAGACCCGCGCGAGCCAGCGCGACGCATACGTGAGATGCGTGGGGTTCGCCAACCATTGCGCCGCCGCAGCATCGGCGTGCGCGTTTTGCAGCGTGGCCGTCGCCGGGTAGCGGCCCTCAAGAATGTCGTGCAACGGCATGTCGTACTCCGGCCGCTGCAACAGCCACGCCGGGTAGCCGCCGTTGCGCCATTCGTTGCGAATGACGGGTCCAGGACGCAGAATGATTTTCAATCCCGCCGCATGGATCGCGCGCAGCAGACCTTCAAGATCGCGCCGCGGATCGGTGCGTCCGGTGAAATCGAAGTCACCGTCGGAGAGTTCGTGCCAGTTCCATGGAACGTAGAGATCGATCGTGTTGACGTGCAGCTCGGTGCGATACCGCGTGAGCCAATAGCTCCACTGTTCGCGTGGAATCCGTTCGTAGAAGAAGGCCGCGCCGTAGACGAAGAACGGCCGCCCGTCCACCTCGAACACCGCGTGGCCGCGATCGTTCACGATGCGCGACGTCCCCCACCCCTCGCCAGCCCGAGCGGCCGCAGGCGCGATCAGCACGCTGACGACGAGCGCGGCCGCAAGCGCGAATGGCCACCAGCGCCGCGCGCGCGCGGTGACGAGAAAGGCGAGCGCACCGGCGCCGAGCCACGCGACCCCGAACGCGATTGCGTATGCACCGGTGCAGACAAACGCAACGAGCCAACCTGACGCCGCGACCAGTGCCGGCAGCGGAAAGAACGGCATGGCGTACGGCGCCCTTCCCAAACGTGCGCGCAACACGCACACCGCGACCACCTGCAATATTCCTTGCACGAGCACGATGCCCGCCGTCAAGACGGCGATCACTTGATCGAGCGTAAAATACGATGCGATCAGCGAGACGATGCCGATGGCGAGCAACGCGACGTGCGGACACGACGTGCGCGGATCGACCCGCCCGAAGATCGAAAAGAACGCACCGTCGCGCGCGGCCGCGAACGGAATGCGCGCGAAGCCGAGCAGGTTGCCGTACACCGACGCAAAGGCCGTGAGCAGGACCAGCAGCGTGACGATCACCGCCGCGCCATGGCCCCATGCGGATTGCGCAATGACTGATGCGAGATACTGCGAGACCGGAGCGTGCGGATCGATCAATGCTTTCCACGGCACAGCCGCGAGCACGCCGAGTTGAAGCGCGACGTAGAGTCCCGCGACCAGCACCACAGACGTGACGATTGCGCGCGGAATCGTGCGGGTCGCATTGCGCACTTCATCGCCGAGCAGCGCCACGTCGGCGTACCCGGCGTAGTCGTAGAGGGTGACGTAGAGCGCCGCGCCGATCGCCGCGAAGATGCCGAGGCCGTGCGGCAGCGCGGCGCCCGAGAAGTCACCCCACCGCGCAAGCCGCGCGGCGGGCAATGAAGCGGCGATGGTGACGAGCAGCGTTCCGACGGCGAGCAATCCGAGCACGACGCTCATCGCGGCGATGCGATCGACGCGCCGGTAGAGCGCCGCGATGCAGACGACGCCGCATGCGATGCACACCGCAAAATGCAGCATCGGCGATGCGCCGATCGCGGGAACGAGATAGGCGGCGTAATCGGCGAAGCCGATGTAGCCGCTTGCCAGCAACAGCGGCGCGTAGAGCAAGAACTGCCAATTGAAAAGGAACGCGGCGGCACGTCCGAGTTCGCCGGCGCCGAACGCCTCGCGCAAGAAGACGTACGTTCCGCCCGAACCGGGGTAGCGCGACGACAGTTCGGCCCACACCAACCCGTCGCAGAGCGCGATTCCCGCGCCAAGCAGCCATGCTCCGAGCGCAAGCATTCCTGGTAGATGGGCAAGCACGAGCGGAATCGTGATGAGCGGACCAATGCCGATCATCGTAATGACGTTGATCGCGATCGCACCGCGCAGGCCAATGCCGCGTATCACCCGGCCTCTGCTTGGCGTGAGGTGAGCGCGGGCCCTGGTGCGAAGCTAGACTCCGTGAAAATGGCACAGTCGGACATCGCGCAGTTGCTGCGCATCGAGGGAGATCTTCGCGTCGAGTGGATCGAGAGCGACGCGCTGCGGAACAATGCGTACGGCGACCCGCACCGCCGTCCGATCGCGGTCTACACGCCGCCCGGCTACGACCCCGGCGGCTCAACGCGTTATCCGGTGCTCTATCTCCTCCACGGGTACACCGGCGACGCGGTCGCGCTGCTGGCGGCTCGTCCGTGGGAGGTCAACGCGGTTCAGTGGATCGATCGTTTGATTGGCGAACGCCGCATGCCGTCCGCGTTGCTTGCCATCGTTGACGGATTCACGCGCCTCGGCGGATCGCAGTACGTGAACTCGATGCAGAACGGACGGTACGCCGATTACGTCGTGAACGACGTCATCGGACACGTCGATCGCACCTTTCGAACGATCGCGCGCGAAGGCGGGCGCGCCGTGCTTGGGAAATCGTCGGGCGGATTCGGCGCGCTGCATCTGTCGATGGAATCGCCCGGAACCTTCTGCGCATGTGCTTCGCATAGCGGCGACTCGTATTTTCGCGGCGCTCTCGTGCCCATGTTTCGCGAAGCCGCGCGCATCCTCGAACGATACGGCGGAGATATTGCAGCATTCGTCGAGGGTTTCGAGAAGAAGCCCAAACGTCCGCAACCGGAATACACGACGATGGAGATGCTCGGTTATGCCGCCGCCTATACACCGCGCAGCGCCGCCGCCTTCGACGTCGAGTTGCCGTTCGACCGAGAGACCGGCGAGTTGCTCGACGACGTGTTCGCTCGTTGGCTGGCCTTCGATCCGGTCGAACGCGTGCATGCGCGCTGCGCGGAACTGAGCCGCCTGCGCCTGCGTTACCTCGATTGCGGCCGGCGCGACGAGTATGGGCTCGACATCGGCGCCCGCATCCTCGCGCAGCGCATGCGCTCGCTGGGCTTGGACGTGCTGCACGAGGAATTCGACGACGACCATCGCAACGTCGGCTACCGATACGAACGCTCTCTTCCGGCCCTCGCGGCAGTCCTGGATACACGATGATACGAAAGCTTTTTTGGGTGATCTGCGCCGCCGTCATGCTGACGGCGAACGCCGCTTCGGCGGATGACACCGCCTATGCGCCCAGCCAACCCTATGACGACCCGGCGATGCACTACGTCCCGCCGAGCGGGTACGTGCTCTTGGGGATCCGTCACCTCGGCTTGAACGGCATCGGCGATCCGACGGCGGTCGCGGCGTGGGCGAAGAACCCTCGCACGCGCGATCAGATCACGATCACCGTGACCGTGCAAAACTTCAACGGCACGCTCGATGCGTTTGAATCGACGACCGAACAGGACTTGCGCCAGGGCCTGAACAGCTTCTTCGTTCGCGGAAAGTCGCGCGCATCGCTCTCCAACGGTATGCCGGCATATTGGCTGCACATCACCTACGGCGGCGACGTGGTGCAAAGCCTCGAGGATCCGCAGCAGGCACCGGCTGGAACGCCCGATACGGCCACCGCTCCTCCGGTCAGCGTTCGCTACCAGTACATGTGGATCGACGGCGCGCGCGGCGTGATGCTCGCCGTCACCGCCCCGCTCGATCTCATCAGCGAAGACGACGCCCGCAAGATCCTCTCGAGCGCGACCGCCGTACGTTTCCCGGGAACCTGACTCGAGCGTCTTTGTCGTTAGGGCGTGGTGGTAGCGGCGAGCACGCGCGTGGCGTCGAGCGCCCGGCGCAGGTCGTCGACCAGATCGCCGGCGTCTTCGATGCCCACCGAGAGGCGCAGAAGACGATCGTCGACGCCGCGGCGCTCGCGCTCTTCCTTTGGAATCGATCCGTGCGTCATGCGTGCGGGGTGGCAGATGAGCGACTCGACGCCGCCCAAGCTCTCCGCGAGGCTGAAGTAGCGCAGGTCTTTGGCGAACGCCATCGTGCGGTCGGCCGAACCGCGCAAGACAAATGAAACCATGCCGCCGAAGCCGGACATCTGGCGCTTGGCGAGTTCGTGCTGCGGATGTGTCGTCAGGCCGGGGTAGATGACGCGCTCGACGTCGTCGCGCCCGGCGAGAAAGTCAGCCACGATCTGCGCGTTGTGCGCGTGCTCGCGCATGCGCACCGCCAGCGTCTTCGCGCCTCGCATCGTCAGCCACGCATCGTGCGGACCGGGAACGCCACCGATCGCATTCTGATGGAACTTCAGCGCGTCGAAGAGTTCGCGATTCGACGTGATCGCCACGCCGCCGACCACGTCGCTATGACCGCCGATGTACTTCGTCGTCGAGTGCACCACAATGTCGGCGCCCAGCGCGAGCGGTTGCTGAAAGTACGGCGACGCGAAGGTGTTGTCGACGACGACTACGCTGCCGTGCGCGCGCAGCGAGCAGATCGCGGCGATGTCGGTGAGCTTGAGCAGCGGGTTGGTGGGAGTTTCTATCCAGAACAGGCGCGTGTTCGGTCGCACGGCGTCGCGCACTGCGTCGAGATTCGCCATGTCGACATAGGTGAATTCGATGCCGTAGCGTTCCAGGACGCGAGAGAAGAGGCGGAACGTGCCGCCGTAGAGATCGTCGCTGACGACGACGTGCTCGTCGGGTTGCAGAAGTTTCATCACCGCGTCGGTGGCCGCCATGCCGCTCGCGAACGCGCACGCGAAGTCGCCGCCTTCCAGCGACGCGAGCTGCCGTTCGAGCGCCAGACGCGTCGGGTTGATCGTGCGGCTGTAATCGAAGCCCTTATGAATGCCGACTTCGTCCTGCGTATAGGTTGATGTTTGATAGATCGGCACGATCGTCGCGCCGGTGGCGGGGTCGGCCTCCTGGCCGACGTGGATGGCCTTCGTGCTGAACTTCACGGAATAACCGCAGCCGATGTGGTGGAAAGAAAGCTGATGATGTCTTGACGCGTGACGACGCCGATCGGTTCGCCGTCGTCGGTCACGACGATCGCCGGGTTGGCGAGCGTCAACAGCTTGTACGCGCGATCGATCTCCTCGAACTGTTCGAGGGTCGGGAACGGGCGGGACATGACCTCGCGCACCGGTTGGTGCAGAATGTCCGCGCGATCGAACACCGCCTGCATGACCGCGACGTCGTTGATGCTTCCGACTTGCTCGTGCTCGCGGATAACGGGAATTTGCGAGATTTCAAACTTCCGCAGCAGATCGAGTGCGGCTTTCACGGTGTCGTCTTCGCGAAGCGTGATCATCGGCGGCAGCGGCGTCTTGCTGCGCAGCAGATCGCCGACCGTCGAACGGCGTTTGCCTTCAGCGAGAAAACCGTTGGCGATCATCCACTCGTCGTTGAATATCTTCGACATGTACCCGCGTCCGGAATCGGGCAGAATCACGACGACCACCGCGTCGGCGGGAAGGGTGGCGGCAAGCTTGCAGGCGGCCACGGCGGCCGTGCCCGACGAACCGCCGACGAGCAATCCTTCTTCGCGCGTGATGCGCCGCGCCATCAAGAACGAGTCGCGGTCGGGGACACGCACCATCTCGTCGATGACCTTGAGATCGACGGTCTCCGGCAAGTAATTCATGCCGATGCCTTCGACGGCGTACGAACGCGGTGTGTCGCCGGAGTAGATCGAGCCTTCCGGATCGGCACCGACGACGTGAATCTTCGGATTCTTCTCTTTGAGGAAGCGCGCGGTGCCGGAGATCGTGCCGCCGGTGCCGATGCCGGCGACCAGATGCGTGATCGTCCCGTTGGTCTGCTCCCAAATCTCAGGACCGGTCGTGTGATAGTGGGCGTCGGGGTTGTGATGGTTGTGAAACTGGTTGGGCTGAAACGCTCCGGGAATCTCCGATGCCAAGCGATTGGCGACGCCGTAGTACGATTCAGGCGAGTCGGCGGGCACGTTGGTGGGCGTGACCACGACTTCGGCGCCGTACGCGCGCAGCAAGTCGATCTTTTCTTTCGACATCTTGTCGGGCATGACCAGGATGCAGCGATACCCGCGAATTGCCGCCGCCATCGCAAGACCGCTTCCGGTGTTGCCGCTGGTGGGCTCGACGATGGTGCCGCCCGGTTTGAGCAGGCCGGCGTTCTCGGCTGCGTTGAGCATCTCGAGCGACGGACGATCCTTGACGCTTCCGCCCGGATTCATGTATTCGACCTTGGCGAGGACCAAGCACGGCGCTCCATCGACGACTTTGTTCAGCCGGACCAGCGGAGTGTGGCCGATCGCGTCCAACGCGGTGGCGCAGTAGGTCGGGCCGGCTGCGCGGTCCGTGGGTGCGAGTCTCGACAAGAGCGGGTTCTCCTTAGCTGGCGGATACGTCGAGGTGGCGCTTTCCGCGCCTGCGCGCGCCGCGCCTTTCATGACGCGCGGCTGCGGGTATGCGGGTTGACGCGGAGAACTCTACGCAGCATGATCCTTCGTCTTGCGGGCGCGCTCGCGCTCGGTGTGCTGATCCTCGCTGGTTGCAACAACGACACCTTGCCGCCCGGTGCGCGCACGGCGTCGCTGCGGGGCGTTGTCATCGACGACGCGACGCAGAAGCCCATCGCCGGTGCGACCGTGAGCGTGGAGACCGTCATGACCGCGTCAACCGATACCGCCGGCACCTTCAAGTTCGATCAAGTCCCAAGCGGCGACATCGACATCACGGTGCAGGCGCCGGGGTATCAGTCGTTCAGTGAACCGCTCAGCGTCACGCCGGGAACGACGACCTCGCTGAACATCAGTCTCAAGAAGACCTCGCCCTAGGCTCCTCGCCGCGCTGGCTACGCGCGCGCGGGTCGTTCGTAGGCGTGCGGCGGCCGCACGAAGGTCGCGCGCTCCGCAACCGTGCGATCGATCGTCGAAACGATCACGTTCGCAAGGCGCTCGGGATCGTGGCGCACTTTCTCCACCTCGCTCATCACCTGCGCGCGAATCGGCGTCATGCCGAGTTCGGTGATGCGATCGATATCCGGGACGACCGGGACTTGGCCTTCCTCGGCATAATAGTCGAGCAACCGGTGCGGCGGCTCGTCGTTGACGATCACGTAGTCACAGACGCGTTCGCCCGCATTCTCGATGAGCGCGGCGACGTGTTCCGATGCCGGCATCGCATCGGTTTCGCCGGGTTGCGTCATCACGTTGCAGACGTAAATCTTGACGGCCGCCGCCGCCGCGACTTCATGCGCGATGCGCGCGACCAGGAAATTCGGAAGAATCGACGTGAAGAGCGAGCCCGGGCCGAGCACGATCGCATCGGCCGAGCGAATCGCGTCGATCACTTCCTCGAGCGGCTGCGCATCGGGTGTATCGAAGAAGACGCGGCGGATGCGATGGGTCGATGCGCTGATCGACGTTTCGCCTTCGACGATCGTGCCGTCGTCCAAGCGCGCGCGCAACTTCACCGCACCCAGCGTCGACGGCAGCACGCGGCCCTTGACGTTGAGCACGCGGCTGGACTCCTTGATCGCGCGATCGAAGTTGCCGGTGATGCCGGTCATCGCTGCGAGGAACAAATTTCCGAACGAATGGCCGATCAGCCCTTCGCCTTCGGTGAAGCGGTATTGAAAGAGGTCGGTGACGAGCGCTTCGTCGTCGGAGAGCGCCACCAAGCAGTTGCGAATGTCGCCCGGCGGCAGCACGCCGAGTTCTTTTTGCAGCCGTCCTGACGAGCCGCCGTCGTCGCTGACGGTGACCACGGCCGTGAGATTGGTGGTGTGACGTTTGAGGCCGCGCAACAAGGTCGAGAGTCCGGTGCCGCCGCCGATCGCGACGATCTTGTAGCCTTGGCGTAAACGCATCTCCGCGAGCGTGTCGACGATGCGGTTTTGTCCGCCCGATGCCGACGCGCGCGCCACCGCCCGCAAGACGGCGATCGCGCCGAAGTACATGCAAGCCAGGCCAAGCACGACGAAAATCCACGCGAGGTGAGTCGGCGGGAAGAAGTCGGCGACGACGTCGTCGATGACCTCGTTGACGTGCAGATCGATGCCGAGCGCCACCACCCATCGGTCGAGACCGTCGACAAAGAGCGCCGCTCCGAGAACGACGAGCAGCATCCAGCGCTTGATTCCCAAGCCCGGAACCAGCCACCGCAAGCCGGTCATCGCGCGCTCTTTCATGTCACTCATAGAGAACGCCCCACATCGCGATTCGCGACGTGAATCCGCACGTCATGAAGTTTGCCGTAATGACGAGCAAGACGCTCGGCGACGTAGACGGAACGATGCTGACCGCCGGTGCAACCGACGCCGATCGACAGACGCGTTTTTCCCTCGGCGACATACCGGGGAAGCGTGAAGTCGAGCAGCGAGGTAACGTGATCCAGGAATGGCTGCAGTGCATCGTCTTCTTCGATGAACGCGGCTACTTTCGCATGAGTTCCGTCGAGTGGGCGGAGGGTTTCAACGTAGTTCGGATTGCGCAGAAAGCGCACGTCGAAGAGCAGATCAAGATCGATCGGTAAACCGTATTTGAAACCGAACGCGACGAGCGTGACCATCATCGGCGCCACCCCGCTGTCGGTGAAGCCTTCGACGATGTGCGTGCGCAATTGCGCTTGCGTCAGGTCGCTCGTGTCGATCATCTGCGTCGCGCGTTCCCGCAGCGGCGAGAGCGCCGTGCGTTCGCGTGCGATCGCTTCACGCAAGGTTCCCGATTGTGCGAGCGGATGGCGGTGGCGGGTCTCGCTGTACCGGCGCACGAGCACCTCGTCGCGCGCATCAAGAAAGAGCACCTCGCAGCCGTGCAACGTGCGCGCGGCGTCGACGGCGACGGCGGGATTGCCGAGCGCGGCGTCCCCGCGCGCGTCGATCGCCAAAGCCACGTTCTCGACGTTCGCCTCGGCAAGGATACGGAGCGCCGGCTCGATCAGCCCGGAAGGAAGATGGTCGATGCAGTAGTAGCCGAGATCCTCGAACGTCTTCATCGCCTGACTCTTGCCCGCGCCGGAGAGACCGGTTACAAATACCAGACGGCGATGCGTCACGTTCGCGCCAGTTTCGGATGTGCCATGAAGAATTTTTCGCGGGATCAAGCCAACGCCCTCATCCCCAAGATCGCGCCCCTGGCTGAAGAGCTGCTGACGCTGCGACGCGACCTTGCCATCCAGATATTGGAGTGCGAGGCTGCCGGCCGCAACGTCGCAAGCGAAGCCCCGCGCCTGGCGGGATTGCGCTCGCCGCTTCCGCCGCTGCGATTCGGGGAAATGAAGAGCGAGATCGTCCGGCTCGTGCATCGCATCGAAGGCTTCGGCTGCATCGTCAAGGACCTGGATTTGGGACTCATCGACTTCCCCGCCTTGCGCGGCGGCCGGCCCATATACCTGTGCTGGAAGGCCGGCGAGGCCCATGTCGACTATTGGCATGAGCGTGATGAGGGCTTCCCCCACCGGAAACCCGTGTAGGAAGCGCTCTCTTTTTCGCCGGGCCTTCGTTGCGTAGAGGCTCGTGTACCAGAGTACACTTCGCCTCTCCGCGCCTCGGCCGGACGAAAAATAGAGCGCTTCCTACACGGATTTCGCTGGCAGGCTGCTGACGGGGGCTTTGTTTTAGCTGGGGGTGGCGGTGGCTTCTACGGCGATGAAGTCTTCGGCTAGGCCTTGGAGGCGGACTTCGCCGAACTCGGCGGTGTAGGCGCCGCTTTCGTAGCCGGTGATCTCGCCGATCTCGGGGACGGTCGCAAGTTGAGGAATCTTCGCGCGAATCTCGTCGGGAATGCGCACTTTGTCGCCGACCGCAAGGCCGTTCTCTTGCCACAGCGCGTTGAGGCCGTCGAGCAGCATCGGCAGCGGGATGCCGTAATCTTCGCTGATCGCGCCGATGGTGTGGGATTCGCTGATCGCGCAATTCGAGCAGCCGCCCAAATGGAAGCGCGCGAAGACGCGCCGCGCGCCCGCGTGCAGGCGAAAAGCTTGGTCAACGGTCATGTCGGGGGTGAAACGCTGGTCGGTCATGGGAACTCCTTGCCTGATGTACTTCTTTTCAACGGGGCCGGTTCTCCCCCGGTTGCAACGGCCGCTGGGAATCATTGTGCGGAGTACGCCTGTAAGCCGGATTCTGTATCCCGCGCAGTGCGCGAAATGATGACCATCTCTCTGGGGCACGCGTTACCGCGCACCTCGGTGCAACGTAGCTCGTTCGGACGGGCCGTCCGTCCCTTGCGGGAAGTCGAGCGGTCTTGCTTCAGGTGGGGTTTACCCGAACGCGCGTCACCGCAACGTTCCGTGAGCTCTTACCTCACGATTTCACCCTTACCCGCATCGACGCCGTGAAGCGCCGCGCCGGCGGTATGTTTCTGTGGCACTTTCCTTCGAGTTGCCTCGACAGGACGTTATCCTGCACCCTGCCCGATGAAGCCCGGACTTTCCTCACCGTTGAAGGCGCGGTCATCCGGCGTACTCCGCATCATCACTGTACCGAACAACCAGCAACAACGGCAAGGACCATGCAAGCGTCAAGCCCTCGCCTTGCGCGGCCGGCCACCCTTGCGCCCATTCTTGCGGGCCGCCGTCCGCTTGGCTTCCGACCGCGACGCGCCTCCGATTTTTCCGGCTTCGCTCATCCACTTGCGGGTTCCAAAAACGCCGTCGATCAAACCCGGCACGTAGTGGTCGACGTCGAGCGATTCCCAATGAAGCGAGGTGCCATCGTCTTCGAGCTGCACCTTCGCAACATCGCTCGGATTTGCGTCCGCTAAGCCCTGCAGAAGTTTTCGCGGGATCGCAAGTTCGACGCCGGATGCGAGTCGTAGTGCAAGCGTGTCATCATCCGCGCAATATCTCACAGCGATCGCTCGCGGTCGAAAAGGATCTTGCTCGTACGCCTTACCGCGCGCGATCGCGATGCCGATGCCCGCTTCCGTCACGTCGGCCCGTGCGGTCCCCTTCCCGATGGTCATTGCATACTCTCCCAAAGTCGCGTGAGCTCGCTCGTTTTTGCGTTGCGAATCGCATTGTTGCGGCGGGCGATGACGACGCGGCGATCAAGAGTCAACTCCACGATCACGTGGCCGTCGCCGATCAACGCATGAACGCGGCGCCGTTCATGATCCTGCGGATACACGCGAAACCGGACCCCGCCGAAGCGAACGGTACTCACGAATTATAACCCAAACGCTTTTGGTTCTTCAAGGGCCGATAAGCGCCCACTTGTAGAATATCAAGGTGGCCCGGCTCAAAAGAGCCGGGCCGCGTCAATTGGTGGAGGCAAGGAGACTCGAAAACGGCTCGCTGTCGCCAGGGCGGGTTTTTAGCGGCCGCCAGCGTGGGGGCCTCCCTACGAAATGGGCGCCCGAGGGTACCAACGGACCTCGTAAGCCGCGCTGGATGGCAACAGAAATGGCGACGGATTGCTGCCTCCGCATGTCCTTTGCGAGCCTGCGGCAGCCTCGCCGGTGGAGCCGCGAAAATCGTTAACGCGCCGGCAACTTATCAGGGATTGCGCGTTCTAACTAATGCAATGTTGTCGCACTTCGAATTCGAAAACAAATGCGGTCGAAGTTGTTACTTGGCGCTATGTCCTTCGGTAATACGGCAGTCCCCATTGCCGAGAGAAGCCATCAGCCCGGGGAAGTAGCGCAGTTACCTCATAGCTTGCATATTGATCGCGGTTGTCTGCCGCTTTGTGGTTGTCAAAGACTAGATATCTGTGCTGATTACGACCTGTGACTCGGGGCACTGGCACTGATTTGCGCACCTCATTCGGCAGGGAGACTAAGGGAAGGCTGTGCACTGCTTGGAATAAGTTTTCAAGTGGCGTTCCATCCTGGCGAAAGGTCGAATCAAAAGGCAGCGTTGCTGAGTACACTTCCTGAAAATGGTGCTGCAGCGTCGTATTTAAAACGTCGGCGATTTTGTAAAGTAAGTAATAAAGTCGACGGAGATCGTAGTTGAAAGAGTTTGCGGCGTGCTGGTCGCGAGCGTTTGGATGATAAACGGGGTCGGGAATTATCACTCCAGATTCATCAACGCATTCGAGATAGTAACCGCACACTCGAACCATATCGCTCATACGGGTGAGCGAGACTGTGCCAAACCGCTTGCTCGAATGCTTGAGTTCGTTGAAGATATCCAGAAAAAAAATCGCCTCGGACAGGTGCGATCGGTAGAGGTTTTCAGCCGTATATCCGTGTTCTTTTAGCCACTTCCAAACTTCGATAGACGGCCCATTTTTTTCCGGTTTGCAGCATCCTAAGATGATTTCGTAGGCCGCGTTATAGTAGTTCGTGAATGCAAATAGCGTTCCCGACAGCTTCTGCAGCAACTCCTTATTGTCTGTCAACGGCGCGCTCGTCTGGTGCAGATTGACCGTCTGAACTAAGTCAAGAAGAGCCGATGCGAAATCGGCTAGTTGCAGGTTGAAAATTCCGCCCGGATGCCGGACTCGGTAGTGACGGTAGCCGTCGGTAAATTGTCCTACGCTCGCGAGGTGACCGAGCACCGGTGGCACATGCCCTAACGTTTCAGTTAACTGAATTCGCAGCTTCACGCCCATCGGCGTAGCATTCGCTTCGATAAGCAACTTTCTTCGGTGGCCGGCTTAACGGCAGTGGACCGCATCTCCCATGTGCTTGGCCTTCCCGCTGAACCGCAAAGGGCCGCATACTTTATGTCGCTCTCGTTAGGTGTGCCATGCAGTCGACCCACCCCGTAATGGTCCGCGACCGGATCTGAGCACTTACTGGAGGGAGTCAATTCTGAACTGCGCGGGTTCCGCCGCTATCAACGATGATCACGCAAATCTTGAGACAACCGGTTAGGCTTTGTTTGGCTGCGGTGAACCAGGAGCGCTCGCCAGTACGACCAATTCAACGGAACCGTGTCAGACGACTCGTGCCTCTATTGCAGCAATGTTACTGGTTCACTCGAGCACGTGTTAGCGTCGGGTATTGGAGGCCGCCTTGCCAGAAGAGACCTCCTCTGCGGTTATCACAACAATGAGTGTGGTAAATGGGCCGACGATGTTTTGTGTGATCAGTTTGAATTTGCGATTCACTCGTTGGAGGTCCTAAAGGGAGACGGCACGCGGGGAACTACGTGGCATAACTTGCAGTCCGACGAAGGGGACCGCTTTGACGTTCTGCCGACTTTCCGATTCCGCATGCGCCATACTGTTACCGAATCTTCTGAAGGCGCTATTGAAATCACCGGAACGGAGCAGAAGCCGCTTAACAAGATCGGAAAGCAGTTATCAGCGATAGCTGACCAAAAGTCTTCCAGAACTGAGGTCCGGCGTTATAATTTTAGAACGCCTGTCAGCACGCACGGACCCGGAACCCGCGGGATTGTGAAAGCAGCACTGCATTTCGTGGCGACCGCAACACGTGAGCGCGATAGGATGCGCGAAATCTGCCAAAGCCTCGCCAGCACGCTTTTTAGCAACGACGAGCCAGCGAACGTTGAGGTTATCCCATACGAGGTTATGGACAATGGAAGCGAAGCTACCCGTCATGAACTGCTTGCTTGGAACGAGGGCGACGCGACACTGGTTCGCGTAAAAATCTTTAACCTCGTTACTTACCTCGTGCGCCTCCCGTTTGTAGAGTTACAACCAACACGATACCGCCAGGATACCCGCACTGGTATTAAGGTGATTAGCGCGACTCTGGCGCCCCATTTGATTGTGGACGCTTCGCTGGCAACCCCAGACGGCTATCGAAAAGAATTTGCGCGTCGCGTTGACGCCGTTGTCGCCATCGGTTCGTGCAAGTCCGACATAGTGAGCATTTTAGATGACGTGCTCGGTTCATCGGCATACCGGATGGCAATTGGGAGCGAAGCCCGCGCTCGGATTCTTGAGAATAAGCTACGCGAGCGGTTCCAGCCGCGCGCTGGCGTCTTTGAACCATGGGTAGCGCGCGAAATCGTTACGTTCGGGAAGCGCCGCATTTCGGAAATGTCAAAGATTTAGCGACGCGACTGCAATCATTTATTGCCCATGGTTTTGTGTGCACTCCGAGCGTTAATTTTACGATGGCGGTTTAGACTATCGGCTTATTGAGGGCGCTCATTCGGCTCTCTATGTCCGAAACGGCCTCAGGATCAAAGCGCCGAAAACTTGACCAGAACGCATGGCGGCACCGATCGCGAAAAGATACGCCGTCGTCATCGGTCCCAGCGAACAAGCGTAACAGAGCCTCAAAGGCCAGAGTATAGCGCGCCTTGGGAATAACGCCTTCGCGTACAAGGTATCGGGACAGCTGTGCCACCATTGCTGGCGCTACCTGCGGCTCGTAGAGCATAGCGCAGGTAGGAACCTCTACCACGTGAGCGTTCGAAATAGCCTGACCAAATAAGAGTAGGTTTCGCGTCGCCTGTAGCGACGACAAGGTAAGATAGTCCGCCTGCGATACGACCCATTCCTGAAACTCGACAGGGATTGCGCCGCCTTGCATAACGCGCAGGTCACCTATAATTTCACCGCTCGGTCTTTCCGCCTCC
The DNA here is from genome assembly GCA_027307235.1 of Vulcanimicrobiota bacterium. Classification (GTDB taxonomy): domain Bacteria; phylum Vulcanimicrobiota; class Vulcanimicrobiia; order Vulcanimicrobiales; family Vulcanimicrobiaceae; genus DAHUXH01. Next base: position 45,335 of record DAHUXH010000018.1, read on the forward strand.
GCTATGCAAGCGTTGCGCCAGTTATTGTAGACACGTCGCACGGTATTTGGAGATGTCGACTTCTGCCTCAGCCCCTCGTGACGAGGGGAAGGTACTACGATGAGCGCGGCGGCCGAACCAACGCGCAAGATAGACTCCACGCCCATTGGTAAACCACTTCACAGGACCTCTAAGATCGTCCGGTGCAACACGGCCCACCGTACCATCGATCACCGCTGACCTGGCACCATCGAGGGCGAAGCGCAGCGACGGGTACTGCTCGCAAAGACTTTCGTCTATCGCCTTGCACCAGGCAGAGAACGCCGCGATCTCGGCTTCAAGCTCGTCGTCAGAAATTATTTGAACCTCCCGCCTTAGTCGAATACCAAGCGGTGCGTCGCTCGAAAAAGCACCGGAGCCATGCCTGCATTCGCCAGCCGCCTCACGATTGTGTTTCTCCCTTGATCGGTATAGAGCCAATCAATCGCGCGTTCGCCGAAAATCCCTTCCGGTCTCATCCCCGGCTTCGGTGGCTGCCGTGTCGGCGGGCAACAAGATGGCAACAAGTTCGGGGGACGGAAGCAAAAATCGCCCGCTTTCACGGGCGATTTCATCGCAATCTTGGTGGAGGCAAGGAGACTCGAACTCCTGACCCTCACGCTGCCAGCGTGATGCTCTACCAGCTGAGCTATGCCCCCACAGGCACGGATACGAGCGGAGCGGGACGTTGGTGGAGACATGGGGATTCGAACCCCAGACCCCCTGCTTGCAAAGCAGGTGCTCTACCAGCTGAGCTATGTCCCCCTCACGCAAACGCCCGGTTCGGCACCGGGCGGATACGTTCTTGGTGGGCCGTCCTGGGATCGAACCAGGGACCTCATGCTTATCAAGGATACGTATCCCCGCACGAGTGCCCGTTTTCCTCACAAAATACCGTCCGCGCAGTCCGTAAAGTGCCGCATTTTCCGCGCGGTTGCTCACCGGTTGCCCTACGGGTTTTGCGACGCGACTGCTTGCTTTTCCTCCTCGCCAAAGAACGCATCGAGTCGAGCGGCCGCATCGGCGTCGGCTACGTCATAGACGTGCGAGTACACAGAGAGCACGAGCTTGGGCGTCGAGTGCCCCATGCGCTGCTGCGCGACCGCGACCTGCACGCCCAAGTACGCCATGAGGGCATTTGCGGTGTGGCGCAATCCGTATAGGGTGATCGGCGTCACCTTCGCTTTT
>DAHUXH010000001.1 GCA_027307235.1 Vulcanimicrobiota bacterium
CCACCAGCCGCGTTTGCCGGTGATGCCGATGCCAGAATGACACCGAACACCATAGCAAGCGCGAGGATGCTCCCGAGGAATCGTCGCACGGCGGGATGAGATAAACTCATGCGTCTCCTCCAAGTAAACGCACGGCAGAAACAAGCATGGGGCCCGGCGCTTACCCGTCTTTCTGTAAGTCCCAGGTAATCCGAGAGCCGGCGCCATCTCGAGCGCTCATGCGAAAGCTTAAGACCGCACGTTAGGTTGCGTTTTAACGTCGCCGGCATTCGACGAACGTCACAGATGTCTTTTTACACAAGGAGCATTTTCCGAGCAAGCCGTCGCCAGCGTGTACTACGTTTTGAAAAAAGCAAGGGAAGCGACCGCTCGCTCCCCCTGCTTTCATGGGCACGGCCAGCTCTCTAGGGCGAGACCTGTTGAAGCGGTGCCGAGATGGAGATGTCGGCCTGCCCGGCGATGCCGGACAGCGGCGTGTTGCTGCCGTTGCTGTTCGGATAGGCTGCGGCGAATGCGTCGTAGTCGAACCCGATCAGATAGACCAGCACTGTGTCTCCAGGCGTCGCCGCACCGAGCGCCGCGGTGTTCTGTGCTGCGGTGCAGATGGACGGAGCCGGCGTCAGGACATTGGGACCTTTGCCGGCAGCCAGGTTCGGACCGTTGGCATCTCCGAGCGTGACCGTCCCGGCGCCCTTGATCACGATCGTGTAGTAGACCGGGAAGGTGGAAGCTGTGCCAAGCGCTCCTTGGCAGTTGGCTCCCACGGTCGCCCCTGGACCCTGATCGACGATCTCGAGGTACTCTTCCGTCACCCCGGCCGGAAGGGCACCGCTCACGAACGACGCGCCGCCGCTGCCATCGAAGGTCAGAGCGGGAGCGCTCAGCGTTGGCAAGGTCGCGAGCGTCGCGATCGACGCCGATTGCGTGACCGTCGTGAACGTCGGGTTGCCGTTGTTGTCGAAGCCCGTCGGGATCTGCACCGACAGATTGTAGGCTCCGGCTTTGGCCGTCACGCCGTCGAAGACGGACAGCCCCACCTGGTTGCCCTGCGCTTGACCGAGCGGTGAGAGTCCGTCACGGAATCCCATGCCGTTCTTGTGCTGGTCAAATGCGGGCGGCCCGCCCCACATGGTCGTTCCGCAGTTGGCTTTCACGGTCGAGCCGCAGAACGTGTTGGCCGCGAGCCCGGCGTCGTTCGCGCTGTTGTCCCACAGCGGAACCGGGTACGGCTGGAACGTGGCCGGCACACCGTTATTGGTGGAATTGGCCGGTTGCACGCCCATCCCGAAGATGCCGCCGCTTTGCCCGAACGTTGTGACGTTGGGTGAGATGCCGCCCGCGCACGGCAGCACCTGGTCGCAGACGGGAGTACCGGGATGCACCGTCTGCGGCGTTCCTTCGATGATACTGCCGGTTGCTGTTTCCAGGGCGCTCGGACCGCTCGGGCCGGTGCTATACGCATCGGCCCCCGCCCCCGCCGCCTCGGCGAGCAACGGCGGCGCACCCGTCGCCGGCAGTGTGAACGCGCCGGTGATCGTCGGGGTGCTGACCAGCACCGCCGACAGACCGTTCGGCTGGCGCAGGGTTGAAACGACGTTCAACCCTGTCTCCGTGCCGAAGATGTTGGCTGTTCCGACTTTGAATTGCAACGTGCTCTGACCCGGAGCCGCCGGATTGACGGTCCGAATCGGTATCACGTTGGAAGCCGACGAGCAGCCCGCCAGGATCGCCGCTGCGGCGATCCCGGCGAGGAGCAGTTGCCTACGTCTGACCATACCGTGCATCCGCTAGATCCGGCGCTGGAAGTAGAATTGGAACGAGGTTCCAAGTCCAAATCCGTGGATGTAGGGGTCTGTGAGTCCGCCGGCGGGTCCGAACTGATCGCGCGCACCGAACGTGTAGGTCGGTGTGCCCGGGAATGCAGCGGCGCTCAAGCCCGTCTGCGGGCCGCCGACGCCGGTTGCTACCGGCTGCCACAGCGTGTTCACCACCGGTATTCCGAACCGGTCGTTGAACACGTTGAAGATCTGCACGCCGTACGTGTTGAGATGGTTGGCCGTGTACTGCACGACCAAGTCGAGTTGCGCGTGCGGGCGCGTGAACTTCTGGCCGGCGATCGCCGGTTCGTCGTAGCCGCGCGTCGCCGCGATGTTCGGATCCAAGAGACCGCCCGGATTGGCCGGGTCAACGTAGTTCGATGCATTGAACGCGTTGCCGGGGCCTTGCGGACCGGCATACGGCGTGTTGATGTTGTTTTGCGGCAGCGAACCCAGTTGACCGTTGACGAAGCCGAGCGTGGACGCACCGACGCCGAACGGATATCCGTTGTTGGCGGAGATGATCGGCGTGATCGCCCAACCGGCGGCGGTGTGATACGTGACGCCGATGCGGCCCGAGAGCGGCGGCAGGAAGCCGACGTGGAAGAGCTGCCCTGAGTTGAAGAGGAACTGGTTGATGATCGGCAGCGTATCCGAGCCGGCAACCGGCGGAACGTTCTCGAGTTCATTGATGTAATCGGCCGTCAAGAAACCGCTGATGCCGGTGCGGCCTTCCGGAACGTCCGGAGTGGTGAGACCGAACTCGATGCCGGCGGTCTTTTCAATACCGTTGGCGAGCGTCGAGAAGACCGACGCCGACACCTGACCGGTCACCGGATTGGGCGGACCGTTCTGGAGCAGCGTGTTTTGCTCGACGTTGTACCCGCGGCGTGTGAAGCCCGTCATCTTCACGCCCCAGCCACGCAGTTGTCCTTTGGTGAACTGATGCGTGTAGGCGAGGTCGAAATTGCTGAACGTCGGCGGCGCGAAACCACCGAGGTCCGGCGCATCGAGCCACTGATCGCCCGTCCAGAACAACTGCTGAGCGTAGCTGCTGCACTGGAAGAACGAGCCGACCGCAGTCGGACCTTGCTGCACGCCCGAGTAGTTGAGGTCAGGATTGGGCATGTACACGTGTCCGTTGACGGTTCCCAATCCATGCCAGCCGCTTCCGCAGCCTGGCAGTGCCGCCGTGTCTTTCGGCGCGATCTGATTGAAGACCGGATCGAAGACCGGCATGCGCCACGGCGTACCCGACGTTTGCGCGAAGAAGAAATTCACCGAGCGGCCATACGAGAACCGCAGGGCGTCGTTGTCACCCATTTGATATGCGGCCGCGAAACGCGGTTCAAAGAAGTTCGGCCGCAAGAACGAATTCGTGATCTTCTCCGGCCCGACGTCGGATGGGTTTCCGAACGGATCGGACGAGAACGAGTTGGTTGCGAACTTCATGGTCGTCCCGTCGATGCGTCCGCCGAAGTCAATGTGCAAACGATCCGTCGGTGAGAACTGATCGCGCAACGCAACGCCGAACTGCTGAAAATCGGTGTTACCGTACCCGAGTCCGAACATCGGAAGGCGCGGGAGCGTGCCGTTCCACAGTCCTTTGGCGACCATCTGATCGTGGATGTAGCATCCTACGGGATCCGGAGCGTTGTTGCGCCCGATGCACGGATTCGCACCGCCGCCGCCGGTCGAGGCCAGCGTCGGATTCGCCGGGAGGAACCAGTCATCGAGCAACGGACGCGTCGTCCGCAGATCGAGCCCCGGAAAACTCGGATCGCTATTCGGCAGTGCCACGCGGTTGAGTTCGAGCGCGAATGGTGAGAACGCGGCCGACTGGTTGTCCCAGAACGGAAAGCCGTTCTCCCATTTGCCTTCGAGTGTGACCGTGTGCTTCGAACCGAATGCGTGGGTCAGCGCCGCGATATAGCCGACGCGACGACCGCCGACGTGCTGGTTGAGGACGTTGAACGGATTGACGATGGCTTGTGTGTAGCCTTCGTTCCCTTGGAACAATCCCCAGTTGTAGAAGTCGGCGTTGAAGAACGTCGTCGGGTTGAGGTTGCGCGTGTAGCCGATCTTCAAGAAGTTGAGCGGCTGATTGTTGATCTCTTCGGGCTGCGTCAGCAATCCCGCATTGGCTGTCACGTTGGGCAGCAGCGGCTGGACCATTTGGAAGTACGCCGCGTTCTGCGAGAGCGGCGTGCCGTTGGGCAGCGTGCCGACGATCGTGTTCGAGCTACCCGGGAATTGACTCTTGAATGCGTCGAGCCAAAACGGATCGGTCGTGTAGAACGACGCGACGCCGAGTCCGCCATAGTTGCCGAAAGAGTCGATGCCGGCCCAGCGCGTCAGCAGCTGCAACGACTGATTGTTGCCCTTGCCGAAGCGATAGACCAAGTTGTTCAACAGATCGTTCTGAACGTTGTACCCTGCGGCTTGATACAAACCGAGATCCGCGGCTGAATAGCCGGGGAGGTTGACGTTGGGAACGAACCGGGTCACGGTCGTCGAGAAGTAATCCGAGAAGCGACCGTTGGGCGTCGCGATGCCGTATTGCAGCGCGAACTGATGGGCGTAGATCGGCGATCCGGCTTCGAAGTCGATCAAGCCGGTGCCGGGGTACTGACCGCGCGGCGGGATCAGGTTGATCGTTCCACCGCCGTTGTTGCCGGTGGTCGCATCGCCCGCGCCTGAGACGACTTGCAATGAGCCGCCGTTCGGACCGCCGATGCCGGTGATAAACCCTTGGTTGCCGGACGCGCCGAAGAACGGTGCGTTGAACGGAACGCCATCGAACTGGTAGCCCAATTCGACGGTGAGCGAGCCGCGAACCGACAGATTGCCCGCGTTGTCGAGAATGACGCCCGGTGCGGCGAGAATCAGGTTTTGCTCGCTGGTCCCGGCCGCTTTACCGAGTGTCTGCTCGATGCGCTGGCCGCTGACTTGCGAGACGTCCTGCGTCTGCGTCGGTTGGAATGCGCCGTTCTGCGCGCGGGTCAGAATGCGCGCAATTTCTCTGCGCGACATCTGCACCTTACCGAGCGCGATCGTGCCGTCACCGATGAGCGTGATGCCGCTGATGGTGGTCGGCTGATGGTCGAGCGCTTTGATGGTGAGTGTATACGTGTCGACCGGAATGCCAAGGAACGAGAAATAGCCTTGGCCGTTGGTCGTTGTCGTGAAGGTTCCCGATGGCGCGGTCAGATCGACCTGCGCGCCTACGATCGGGGTTCCTGTCGTTTGATCGACAACCGTGCCGTTAAGGTCGCCTCGTGTGCCACCTACCGCGCCTGCCGGTGATGACGCCGTCAAAAGGACGGCGAGCACCATGGCCAGGGCTGCGATACACCCGAGGAACCTTCGCACGGTCTGCTTTGAGACTTTCATGCGTCTCCTCCAAGCAACGTGCGGCCGGAGCAGCATGAAGCCGGGCCTTACCCGTCTTTCTCTGTAAGTCCCAGGGTAAATCCGAGAGCTGGCGCCACGTCCCAGTGTTCATGCCTACGCCTCTCGACCGACACGTCAAGGTGTGTTTAACGCATCGATCATTCTATTTTAGTCGCATTTCTCCTTTAAAAGTCGCAATTTAGAGGCGGGACCTTTGCATCTAGCGCGTCGAAGTCACACCTTCACCCAAGCAATCAAGCGACTTTTATCTTATCGTTGCTAGAAAAGTCTCAAAGCTGGTGAGCGCACGCTCGGCCATGGCCTGTCTGCGCGCCTTCTTCTCCCGGATGCCGGCGGCGAGCGGCGGGAAGGGCGCCCAGGTGACGTTGGCCGGTTGAAAGTCCGCCGTCGTCTGATTGCCCAGATGGGCGACCACCGCTCCGAAGGCGCTCTCGCGCGGGAATGCGACGAGCGGTTTTCCCGCGAGCGTGCGCGCGGCGTGGATGCCGGCCATCGCCCCGCAGGCCGCGGCTTCGACATACCCTTCGGCGCCGGTGATCTGGCCCGCGAACCACACCGATTCGCACTGACGCAGCCGCAAGAACTCGTCGAGCACGCGCGGAGCGTCGAGGAACGTGTTGCGATGCATGACGCCCAAGCGCAACCACTCCGCATTCGCAAGCCCGGGCAGTTTCCCAAGAGCTTCCTTTTGCGCGGGCCAGGTCAAGCGCGTTTGAAAGCCGACGAGGTTGAACGCGGTGCCGTCGACGTTTTCCTTGCGCAACTGCACGACAGCGTGCGGCGTCGTGCCGGTGCGCGGATCGCGCAGCCCGACCGGTTTGAGCGGACCGAAACGCAGCACGTCCTCCCCGCGCATCGCCATCTCCTCGATCGGCAGACATCCTTCGAAATACGGAATCTTCCCGGCCGCCTCGATTTCGAAATCCTTGGGCTGGTGCTTGGGCAACTCGCGCAAATCAGCCACCAGTCGCGCGTACTGTTCGCGATCGAGCGGAATGTTGAGATAGTCGTCGCCGTCGCCTTTTTCGTAGCGCGACTTACGGTACATGAACGATTCGTCGATCGAATCCGCCGACACGATCGGCGAGGCCGCGTCGTAGTAGTGCAACCGCGCGCCGACCAGGTCGTCGACGCTCTTGGAGAGCGCATCGCTCGGCAACGGACCGCAGGCGACGATCACCGGACGATCGCGCGGAATCTCCCGCACTTCTTCTCGAATGAGCCGAATCTTCGCTCGCGATGCGATGCGCGCCGCGACCGCTGCGGCGAACCGCGCGCGATCGACCGCGAGCGCACCGCCCGCCGGCACCGCGGCTTCACGCGCGCTAGCGATGATGATCGAATCCAGGCGCGCAAGCTCTTCCTTGAGCAACCCCACCGCATTCTCGAGCGCAGCGCCGCGCAGCGAATTGCTGCACACCAACTCGGCGAGATCGCCGGTCTTGTGCGCGGGTCCGCTCTTGTGCGGGCGCATCTCGTACAATTCGACGTCGGCGCCGAGCGCCGCCGCCTGCCACGCCGCTTCGCAACCGGCGAGTCCTCCGCCGATGACCATGAGCGTTGTTGCGCTGCTCGTCATACCGTTAGACAGTGGCGAGTTCTTCGTCCTTGTCGGAGACCGCCTCCACCGCGAGCGATGAAACGTCGTGCTCTTTGTTGGCGGCGCACTCGAGAAGGACCACGCCGCCGCGCCGCACTTTCAACACGACATGCGAGCCGCACGCCGGGCAACGCTGCGGAATCACGCGATCCCACGAGACGAAATCGCAGTTCGGATAGTTGGCGCAACCGTAGAACGTTCGGCCCTTGCGCGAGCGGCGTTCGAGAATGGCGCCGTCATCTTTGGGACATTTGGCCCCGGTGTCTTTGACAATAGGTTTCGTCGTCTTGCACTCGGGATAGCCGCTGCACGAAATGAATTTGCCGAAGCGGCCGGTCTTGATCACCATCGGCTTGCCGCAATTGGGACAGATTTCGTCGGTCGGTTCGTCGCGCAGTTCCAGACGCGGCAGCTTCTGTTCAGCCGCCTGCAGTGCATCCTCGAACGGACCGTAGAAGCGATGCAGCACGCCGGCCCAATCTTCGCCGCCGACGGCAACCTTGTCGAGTTCGCCCTCCATCGAAGCCGTGAAGTCGAGATCGACGATTCTCGGGAAGTGCTCGGCCAGCAAGTCGTTGACCGCAATGCCGATCTCGGTCGGCCGGAAGCGGCGATCCTCTTGCACCGCATATCCGCGTGCTTGAATGGTTTCGACGATGGTGCTGTAGGTCGACGGTCGCCCGATGCGATGGTCTTCGAGCGATTTCACGAGCGTCGCTTCGGTGAAGCGCGGCGGCGGCTCGGTGAAGTGCTGCTTCGGTTCGATCGCACGCCGGTCGAGCCGTTCGCCCTCATTCAACTCCGGCAGCCGGACGCGGTTCTTGCCCTTGCCGGACGGGACGGCGATCTGCTCGCCGGTCGTGTCGTCGTCCTTGCCTTCCTCATAAACCTTGGTGAAACCGGGGAAACGCATGATGCTGCCGGTCGCGCGAAACGTGTAACCGCTCGCATCGACGTCCACCGTGGTCTGGTCGAGAATCGCGGGCGACATCTGCGAGGCGACGAACCGCTCCCAGATCAGCGTATACAGACGAAGTTCGTCGCGCTTGAGCACATGCGCCACCGAATCGGGCGTGCGGAATACCGAGGTCGGACGAATCGCTTCGTGGGCGTCCTGCGCGCCCTCGCGAACTTTGTGCGCGCGACCACCGTGATAGTCGTCGCCGTAGGTCTGCGTAATGAACTCGCGGGCGGCGTCGCGGGCTTGATCGCTGATGCGCGTCGAGTCCGTGCGCATGTAGGTGATCAAGCCGACGGTGCCCTCGCCGCCGAGATCGATGCCTTCATAGAGGGCCTGCGCAAGCTGCATCGTGCGCCGGACGCGCAGGCGCAGTTTCCGCGAGGCCTCTTGCTGCAGCGTGGACGTCGTGAACGGCGCCGCTGCATTGCGCTTGACCTCACGTTTCTTGATGGAGGCGATCGTGAACGAGGCGCCGTCGACCGCGGCCAGGATACGCTCGGCCTCGGCCTGATTCGGAATCTCGATCTTGTCACCGCGATAAGCGGTCAGCTCCGCCGGGAAGACGACGTCGCTCGCGTTCGCCGATGCGAGCTGCGCGGTGATCGACCAGTACTCGCGTGGAACGAATCGCTCGATCTCGCGCTCCCGATCGACGATGAGCCGTACGGCGACCGACTGCACGCGGCCCGCCGACAAGCCTCCGCGAACCTTGGCCCAGAGCAGCGGCGAGATCTTGTAACCGACCAGACGATCGAGAATGCGCCGCGCTTGCTGCGCGTTGACGCGATCCATGTCGATCGCATGCGGATGCTCGATGGCGGCCAGTGCCGCGTCTTTGGTGATCTCGTGCAGTTCGATGCGCTTGGGGTGTTCGAGCTTGAGCAACTCCGCCAAATGCCACGCGATCGCTTCGCCTTCGCGATCGGGGTCGGTCGCGAGAAAGACGTCGGAGGCGCTCTTGACCGCGGCTTTGAGCTCCTTGATGACGTCGCCTTTGCCCTTGATCGTTAGGTACTTCGGCGTGAATCCATGATCGACGTCAACGCCCAAGGTGCTCTTGGGCAGATCGCGCACATGCCCCACCGACGCCTTGACCGCATATCGCGGCGGAAGGAACTTCTTGATCGTGCGCGCCTTGGTCGGCGACTCGACGATGATCAGGGGCTTTTTCACCGGGTCAGTATACTCCCGGGCGTCAAGCGGCTGCAAACCGCCGCCGCGACTGAAGATGCGCGCACGTGCGCATACGTGCGCGGGCGTGCGTACGCACACGCACGTATGCGCGATTTGCATGATTTGCAAAAATCCTTTATGATGCGCACAAAGCGCCGTGGTGCGCTGTCCACTATCGCTATTCGTCCCGCGGGGACGAGGAGGAATGAATGGACTCGGACATGATGATGGGCGCGATGGAAGAGAAAAAACCCCGTCGCAAACGTCGTAAGGCGGCCGCAGGCCGTAAGAAAGCAACGCGCAAAGCGGTGGGTGGCCGCAAGAAGGCAACGCGCAAAGCAGCCGGTGGTCGTAAGAAAGCCGCTGGACGCAAGAAGGCCGGCGGACGTAAAAAGGCCGCTGGACGCAAGAAAACCGCTGGGCGCAAGAAAACCGCTGGACGCAAGAAAACCGCGGGCCGCAAAAAAGCCGGCGGACGCAAGAAGGCCGCCGGACGCAAGAAAGCCGGCGGGCGCAAAAAGGCCGCAGGCCGCAAGAAAGCAGCGGTCGGGCGCAAGAAGGCAGTTCGCAAAGGTGGTCGCAAGAAGGCCGGCCGCCGCAAAAAAGCAGCGTAACGCACTCGCGTAAACGTCTCGAAAAACACGGGAGATTGCAATGCAATCTCCCGTGTTTTTTATGCGAAGCGGGCGTACTGGATCAGGCGCTGACGACGGCGGGGCCGGCGCTGAGATCGGGGGCGTTTCCGTTGTGCTCGTCGACCCAGTGACAAGCGGTCACGTGCCCGTTCCCGTAGGCTTTCAGCTCGGGCTCTTCAACCGTGCAGCGATCATAGGCGATCGGGCAGCGCGTGTGAAAACGGCAGCCCGACGGCGGATTGAGCGGCGACGGGATGTCGCCGGCGAGCAGCACGCGCGAGCGGCGGCGCTCGATCCGTGGGTCGGGAATCGGAATCGCCGAGAGCAGCGCCTGTGTATACGGATGCAGCGGGTTTTCGTAGAGGCCGTCACGGTCGGCGATCTCGAGGAGCTTGCCGACATACATCACCGCGACGCGCGTCGAGATGTGCCGCACCACCGAGAGATCGTGCGCGATGAAAAGATAGGTCAATCCCAACTGCACTTGCAGGTCTTCCAACAGATTGATGACCTGGGCTTGGATCGACACGTCGAGTGCCGAAACTGGCTCGTCGCAGACGATGAACTTCGGATCGACGGCAAGGGCACGCGCGATTCCGATACGCTGCCGCTGGCCGCCGGAAAATTCGTGCGGATAGCGATTGGCATGGTACGGCTGCAATCCGACCATCTTCAACAGTTCATCGACGCGGGCGCGCGCCGCGGCGCCGCGGGCAATCCCGTGGATCGCCAACGGTTCGCCGACGATGTCGCCGATCGACATGCGGGGGTTGAGCGACGCGTAGGGGTCCTGAAAGATGATCTGCATCTCCTTGCGGAGTCTGCGCACCTCGCCGCGTGCCATCGTGGTCACCTCTCGGCCGCCAAAGCGCACTGAACCGCTGGTCGTCGGCAACAGCTTGAGCACGAGCCGCCCGACGGTCGTCTTGCCGGAGCCGGACTCGCCGACGAGACCCAGCGTCTCACCGCTGCGGATCGAAAAGCTGACGCCGTCGACGGCCTTCACGTCGCCGACATGACGGGAAAGCAGTCCGGCATGAACGGGGAAGTACTTGGTGAGACCGTCAACCTCGAGCAGATCGGCGCCGCTCATCGTACGCTCGCTTTCTGCACGCTCTCGTCGTAGAGCCAGCAGCGCGTTTTCTGCCCATCGCCCAGATCGACGAGCGGAACGGTCTGCGCGCAGACCGGCATGACGTGAGAACAACGCGGCGCGAACGCGCACCCGGCCGGCAGGCGCAGCAGGTTGGGCGGTTGACCGGGGATCGGCTGCAAACGCCCGCGTTCGCGTTCGTCCAAACGCGGTAGCGACGTGAGCAAACCTTGCGTGTACGGCATCGCGGGATGGTCGAAGATGCGATCGGCCGGCCCGTATTCGACCATGTTTCCCGCGTACATCACGAGCACGTTCTTGCACACCCCGGCCACCACCCCGAGATCGTGGGTGATCATCATGATGGCCGCGCCGGTTTCGCGCTGCATCTCGTTCATGAGTTCGAGAATCTGCGCTTGAATCGTGACGTCGAGGGCGGTCGTCGGTTCGTCGGCGATGAGCAGCTTCGGATTGCACGATAGCGCCATGGCAATCATCACGCGTTGACGCATCCCGCCCGAGAATTGATGCGGATAGTCGTCGAAGCGCTTCTCCGGCGCGGGGATGCGCACTTTGGCGAGCATCTCGATCGCCTTCTCGCGCGCCTGGCGCCGGTTCATTCCCAGATGCAGACGCACCGCTTCGGCGATCTGCTCTCCGATGGTGAGCACGGGATTGAGCGAGGTCATCGGGTCCTGAAAGATCATGGCGATGTCACGTCCGCGAATCGCGCGCATCTCCGCTTCGCTCTTGGCGAGCAGATCCTGACCGTTAAAACGAATCGCGCCCGAAGCGATGCTGCCCGGGCGCTGGATCAAGCGCATGATCGAAAGCGACGTGACCGATTTTCCCGAACCCGATTCACCCACGATGCCGAGCGTTTGTCCGGCGTCGATGGAAAACGAGAGTCCGTTGACTGCGGTGACGAGACCATCTTCGGTGGCGAAGGTCGTGCGGAGGTTCTCCACCTCGAGCAACGCCACGGCGGTCAGATTCCCGTCAGTGAGAGCACCGTCGCAGTGATGACGAACACGACCGCGATGAATCCGGTGATGCGCGACAGCTGTTCTTCGGCGCCGAGGCGGCCGCGATACGCTGACTCGACCCGGCCGCCGATGGTGCCGGAGAGCCCTTCCTGTTTGGTCGTCTGCACGGCTAACAGGATAACCAGCAGCACGGCACTCAGGATGAAGATCCCGGCGAGGCCGTGCGTCAGCCATCCCGCGTGGACTTGAAACCACGTCTGCGGCATCGGCAGCGCGGGCGGGGGCGCATTCACCGGAATGGCGGCAGCCGGATTGGGCGCGGTGGTAACCTGCACCACTGGAGCCTTTGTCGGCGCCACAGCGGCGAGCAAGAGCGTCATCACGTTCTCGGTGTTCTCCCCAGATTCAAACGAAAGTCGCGCCGGATTGTATCACGACCGCACCGCCTCCACAACGACGCGAGCGACCTTGGCCGCGATGTTCTCCGCGGAAAGGCCGAAGCGCGATCGCTGCCGTGCTTGGCTGTCGTGGTGGACGAGCACGCCCGGTACGCCGACGCGCTCCACCGGCACACCAAGACCGCGGTCGGCCACCACCTCTACGACCGCCGAGCCGAAGCCGCCTGCGAGCGAGTGTTCCTCTAAGGTAATCAGGCGCGTGTGGGTCCGCGACAATTCGACGATCAGGTCCTCGTCGATCGGCGTGACGAAGCGCGGGTTGACCACGGTCGGGGCCGGTTCGCCGGCACCGCGGACGAGATCGTAGGCGTCGAGCGCGATCTCGACGGCCGGTCCGAGCGCCAGGATCGCGACCCCGCCGCCGGTCCGCAGCACCTCGGCCTTGCCATGCACGATCGGCGCCGGCTCGATCGGCCGCAGGCCGCTGGTCGATCCGCGCGGATAGCGGATCGCGGCCGGCGTGCCGAGCGTGAGTGCGTGCCTCAGCATCGGCAAGAGTTCTTCCTCGCAACGCGGTGCCATGATCGTCACGTTCGGCAGCGTGCGCAAGTACGCGATGTCGTACAAACCCATGTGTGTCGGCCCGTCATCGCCGACGAATCCGGCACGATCCATGCAGAACACCACCGGCAGGTTCTGCACGCAAACGTCATGCACGACCTGATCGTACGCGCGCTGCAAGAACGTCGAATAGATCGCGCAGACGGGCTTGAGGCCCGATGCGGCGGCGCCGGCCGCGAAACAGACGGCGTGCGCTTCGGCGATGCCGACGTCGTAATACCGGTCGGGAAATCGCTTCGCGAACTTCGAGAGCTTGGTGCCGTCGGGCATCGCGGCGGTGATGCCGATGACGCGCGGATCGCGCTCCGCGACCACGTTCATCGCCTCGCCGAACGCATCGGAGAAGGTCGGACGCGCATCGGGCTTGGCTTCGAACTTGCCGTTTTCCACTTCGAACGCGCCGCAGCCGTGAAAGGTGCGCGCGTCATTCTCGGCCGGTTCGTAGCCCCTGCCCTTGATCGTGCGAACATGCACGAGCACCGGGCCCTTGACGTGCGTGGCGGTCTCGATCGCTTCGAGCAGCGCATCGACGTTGTGGCCGTCGACCGGACCGATGTAGCGAAAGCCGAGTTCCTCGAAGATCACCGCCGTCTTCTCGGCCGGCGCGACGAAGCGCATCGCCGCGAACTCCGCCGACGCGATCGCTTTGCGCGCCGCACCGCCGAACGGCATATGTCCGAGCATGTCCTTGGCTTTTTCGCGCGCGAACTCGGCGAACGGCTTGCTGCGCAGCACGGACAGATACGAGGCGATCGATCCGACGTTGGGCGCGATCGACATCTCGTTGTCGTTGAGTACCACGACGAAGTTGGTGCCGAGTTGGCCCGCATTGTTCAGCGCTTCGTACGCGAGACCGCCGGTCAGAGCGCCGTCGCCGATGACCGCGACGATCGTCTCGTCCCCGCCGCAGAGGTCGCGCGCGATCGCCATGCCGAGCGCCGCCGAGACGCTGGTGCTCGCGTGACCCGCACCGAATGCGTCATATTCCGACTCGCTGCGCATGGCAAAACCCGAGAGACCGCCGCCCTGGCGGATGGTGTGAAAGCGATCACGCCGCCCGGTCAGAATCTTGTGAACGTAGACCTGATGGCTCACGTCCCAGACGATCTTGTCCTTGGGGAGGTCGAGCACGCGATGGAGCGCCAGCGTCAATTCGACGACGCCAAGATTGGGTGCGAGATGGCCGCCGTTGCGCGAGCACACGTCGATGAGCAGATCGCGGATCTCGCGCGCGAGCACGTCAAGTTCCGTCCGGGTCAGTGCTTTGACGTCGCGCGGGGAGCCGATTCGTTCGATGACCATGAAGCGGGGACGCTTCGCGCTCCGGACCTCCCCATCCCCGCAGCGGCGCCTGCCCCTCGCTCGGCGCGGTCCGGCCGGTCTCCGACAGGGAGCGGCGGCGGTTGAGCCAAAGCCGCCCTCGTGTCCGAGCAGCAGCAGCGGTCGGCCGCGGTCGTCCCCATCCAGCAGCGGCGGGTCTGGCGCGATCTCGCGAAGATTCTCTCGACGGTATTCAACCCGTTCCTGACGGCGCTTGCCCTTTTCATCATCCTCGCGCTCACACGTGCCGCCGACACCTTCGATTTCTGGCGCCTCATCTTGCTCTCGACGTTCTTCACCTCGATCGGGCCGATGGTCTATGTCTTCTGGCTCTACGCCAGCGACCGGATCAGCGATCTCGACATGTCGGTGCGGCACGAGCGCGAGGCGGTGTTTCACGTCTTCGTCGTCTTCTATCTCGCGGGAACGATCGTACTCTGGCTCATGCACGTGCCGATGCTGCTGGTCGCGGCAATGGCCGGGTACACGCTCTCGACCATCGTCGTGCAATACATCACTCGCTACTGGAAGATCAGCACGCATGCGCTCGGCATCACGGCGCCGCTCGTGATTTTGCTCATGCTCTACGGGCGCGCGCCGTTGCCGTTCTTGATCCTGATCCCGATGGTGTGCTGGGCACGGGTGTATCTGCGCGCGCACACGTGGGCGCAGGTCGCGGCGGGTGCGGGGCTGGCGGTGTTTTCCACCGTGCTCTTCTTCCGTCTTTTCCATGTCGGCGCACTGTAGATGAGTTCGACGCTGCAGCCGGCCGCTGCGACGTACGACCGCTTCAGCGCCAGTCTGTCCGCGGCCGTCCAGGCGGTGCGTCAGGCGTCCGAGTCGATCGCCGCGACCGCGCAAGAACAGACAACGTTGATGGTCGCGCTCTCCGAGACTGCGGGCATCCTCGCCAAGCAGTCGCGTGAGACATCCGAGCGTCTGGTGAGCGCGCAGTCGCATGCGCGAGCAGCCGAGGAGGATCTCGGCAATTCGTTCGGCGTCGTTGAAGCGCTGCTGACCTCGGTGCGGCAGCTCGCCGAACTCTCTGCCGCCACTGCCGCGGCGATGGACGACTTCGGGCGGCTGATGAGCGAGGTCGAGCGCATGACCGAGTTTGTCGAAGACGTCTCCGACGAAACGCAGTTGCTGGCGCTCAACGCCGCCATCGAAGCGGCGCGCGCCGGAGCGCACGGACTCGGTTTCGCGGTCGTCGCGGGCGAAGTCGGACGGCTCGCCAAAACGACGCACGAATCGACGCTGACGATCAAGCGTCTGGTGGTCGACGTGCAACGCGAAGCGACCGCGACCATCGCGGCGGTACGCGCCAATGCGCAGCGTTCCGCGGAATCCGCGCCGTTGGCCGACGTCGCACGCGCGTCGCTGGTCGAGATCGCGGAACTCGCTTCCGATCTCGCGCAGGCCGTCGAGCGTTCCGTCACCGGAGGGCGCGAGCACAGCGCGATCGCCAACGAGATGCAGCGCGACACCGATCTGCTCGCCAATGCCGCCGCCAAGCAAGGACGCGAAGCCCTCGAATCAGCCTTTGCAACGCAGCGCCTCGCGTATTACGGTGCCGAGATCGCGTATATCTCACGCACGCGCTCGTCGACTGCACACGAGCACACCTCGTTGCGCGTCGCCACGCTGCTGCCGCGCGGCTATCCGCCATCGCGCGCGTGGGAGTTCGTCGCGGAGCGCATCGCCGAGCGCACCGGCGGCCGCCTGCGCCTCGAACTCGAGATTCCATTCACCGGCGGAAATGAATTCGAAGCGCTGCTGCGCGTGCGTTCCGGTGAACTGGACATGGTGAGCGTCACCACGTTTGTCGCGGGCGCACTGCTGCCGGCTGCGCAACTCTTCGATCTTCCGTTCGTTTTCGACGACGTCCACCGCGCGCACGCGCTGCTCGACGGTCCGCTCGGCCGTCATGTGCTCGATTCGTTCGGTTCCTTCGGATTGACGGGGATGGCGTATTTCGAGAACGGCATGCGTCATTTCACCAACTCGCTGCATCCGATTCGCCATCCCTCGGATTGCCGCAAGATGCGTATTCGCATTCAGGACTCCGTTGTCTATCTCGCGCTCATGCACGCACTCGGTGCCACGCCCAAAGTGATCCCCTTCCCGGAGTTGCGGACGGCGCTGGCCAACGGCGAGATCGACGCGCAGGAGAACCCGCTGGAAAACATCCATGGCGCGCGCCTTCACGAAACGCAGAAACACCTGACGCTGACGTCGCACGCGTACAACACGCAGATCGTCTTGGCGAACGTCGATCGGCTTCGCCGGTTGAGCGACGAGGACCGCGCCGTCGTCCGCGAGGTCTTCGCCGAGGCGACGGTCATCCACCGCCGCATCGCGGCTCAAGCGGAACTCGAAGCGCTGACGGCGCTGCGCAAGCATCTCGACGTGATCGAACTCACCGCCGGCGAACGTGAGGAGTTCGTCAAAGCATCGCGCTTCGTGTGGGAACGCATGGAGCCGCTCTTTCCGGTCGATCTCTACCTGCTGCTGATGCAGCGCAACCTGGACGCCTGGACGCCGAGCGCTGCGTCGTCGCACGGCCCGTCGCGCTCGTTCACCGTTGACGACGTGGTCAACGCCATCGACGGATCGGTCCAAGCGATGCACGCGACCGGGTCGCACGTCGCCGGAAACGCCCGCGTTCAAGCGGACAGCCTGCGCATGCTCGGAAGACAATCGGCCAAGCTCAACGAGTCCAACGCGCGTCTCGCCGCCCAGTTCGCGGCACTGCGCGCGCGCTTCGACACGGTGGCGCCGCACGTCGCCACCATGCGCAGCACCGTCGATGAGCTCATCGCGACCATCGAGGTGCTCTCGTCGATGGCCCTGCAAAGCCGCATCGCGCTCGAGCAGTTCGCTGCCTCGATGAAGCAGATCGTCGACATCATCGCGCTGGTTCGCACCGTCTCCGACAAGACGAATCTGCTCGCGCTCAACGCCGCGATCGAGGCCGCGCGCGCCGGTGATCACGGCAAAGGCTTCAACGTGGTCGCCGGCGAGGTGCGCAGTCTCGCCGACAAGACGAAATCGTCGACACAAGAGATTCGTAAGGTTCTCGTCGATCTCGAAGCGCGCGGAAAAGAGGCGGCCGTGGCGATCGAGTCGGGCGTCGCGCAATCCGAACACAGCTCGAAACAGGCGCGGGCCGCGCAGGATGCCTTCAAACGCATCGAGTCGTTCGCGCAGTCGGCGCTTGCGATGCTTCTGGATGCCGAGAACGCGGCGCGCGACGAGGCCTCACGCTCGCATGCGATGTCCGGAGATTACTCGCAGATGGCCGAACTCGTCGACGACTATGCCGGCGCCAGCAGCGACGCCTTGAACGTTGCCGCCGAACTCGAGCGCCAGCGCAAATCACTGTTTGCCATGAGCGCATAGGAACGCAGCATGACCTTCGACACGACGACCCGTTTGACGCACCTCGCCGAATGCGCCGGTTGCGCGGCAAAGTTCGACCAGCGCTCGCTCGCGGCGGTGCTGGCGGGTCTTCCGAGCTTCGCCGATCCGAACGTGCTGGTCGGCAATGCGAGCGCCGACGACGCCGCGATCTACCGCATCTCCGACGACGTTGCGCTGGTGCTCACCGTCGATTTCTTTCCGCCGATCGTCGACGATCCGCGCACCTTCGGGCGCATCGCCGCGACCAATGCACTCTCCGACATCTATGCGATGGGCGCGACGCCGCTCGCGGCGCTCGCGATCACCGCGTTCCCGGATGAGAACGTCGATCCGGCGGTGCTCCACGCGATTCTTGCCGGCGGGATCGAAGCGGCGTCGCAGGCCGGGATCGCCATCGTCGGCGGACACACCGTCAAAGACAGCGAGCCGAAATACGGCCTCTCGGTTGTCGGGCGCGTGCATCCCGAACGCCACGTGCGCAACGACTCCGGCCGCGCGGGTGACGTCCTGGTGCTCACCAAGCCGCTCGGCACCGGCATTCTCACCACCGCGCGGCGCCGCGATCTCATCGACGACGCCGCGCTCGAACCGGCGATCGAGGCGATGACGACGCTCAACCGCGGTGCGTCGGAGGCGATGCTCGCAGCGGGCGCATCAGCCGCAACCGACGTCACCGGATTCGGATTGCTCGGACACCTGCACGAGATGTGCGCGGCGCGCCTGGGCGCGCGCATCGACAGCAGCGCCGTTCCGTTGCTCGCGCGTGCGCTCGACCTCGCCCGCTCCGGTGCCGTACCGGGCGGAACGCGCACGAATTACGAGACCGCGCGCAGCCGCGGTGTCAGCTTCGATGCCGGTGTCGAAGACGCGCTGCGGCTGCTCCTGTGCGACGCGCAGACGTCGGGCGGCCTCCTGATCGCGATACCGCCCGATCGCGCCGATCATCTCACGCGCGAACTGAACGCGCGCACCATCCCGCACGCCCGCATCGGCACCCTCACCGAATCACCTGGAATTCAGATACTCGCCTAAATCTAAGCGTTCGCACTCTGGGGATGCCTCGCCGGTGAGATCGATGATGTTGGTGCGGAATGCGTTCACGTCGCCGGTGGTCACGTAACGCGTCCTCCCCGAACCCGGTTGCAGACGGCGCGCCTGCGCAAGTGCCGCCGTGCGGCCGGCTTGTTCGAGAGCCGGGTCGATGCGCGCGACATGCTCACCGAGCACGTCGGCGAAGTAGGTGTCGAGCAACGGAAAATGCGTGCAAGCAAGCACAACCGCGTCGAGGTCGCGCGGAAGACCTTCGCATGCGGCTGCGACGGCGCGCGCGGCTTCGCCGCTCACGGCTTTACCGGCTTCGACTAATGGCACCAGCGCCGGCGCCGCGATTTCAACGACGTGCGCACCCGGCACGCGCGCACGAATGGTTCGCCCGTATGCGCCGGTCGCGGCGGTCGCCGTGGTTGCGATCACGCCGATGCGGCGGTATCCAGCGTCGCCAACCGCGATCGCCGCCGATTCGATGAGATTGAGAATATTGGCGCGCACGACCGGCCATCCGCTGACGTCCGCGACCGCGCACGAGGTGTTGCACGCCATGACGACGGCATCGACGCCTTGCGCGTCGAGCCATGACACGTTATTGCTCAGTAAACGCGCCAGCTCGCCGGACGTGCGGTCGCCGTACGGCACGTGCGCTTGATCGGCGAGAAAAAGCACGTCATGCTGCGGCAGAAGCTGCCGCACGCGACGAACGACGGTGAGCCCGCCAAGTCCTGAATCGAAGAGCCCGAGCATGCCGCTTACTGGTTTGGCGCGGGGGGCGGCGCGCCTGCGTAGTCGCCGATGCCGTCAGCGATCGCTTGCGCCACGTGCTGTCGCCACTGCGGCGAGTTGAGTTTCGCGAAATCGTCGGGATTCGAAAGAAACGCGGTCTCGACCAGCGCCGCCGGCATCAGCGCGTGCAGCACGATATAGAATTTGCTTTTCACGACGCCATCGTCTTTGGTCGCGAGCCCTGCCGCCAAGCGCTGCCGGATCGCATCGGCGAGCGCGACGTCGCTCGGCTTGGCGTAGTACGTGGTCGTTCCGTTCGGTCCGGCGTTGATGAAGCTGTTCACGTGCACGCTGACCAGCAGCCGCGCACCGGCGTTGTTTGCAATGTCGTCGCGCGCCTGCAGCTCTTGACGCGCCGTGTCGTTGGGGGCGTAGACGTCGCTATCGTCGGTGTGCGTCATCGTGACTTCCCAACCGCGAGCCACCAGAATCGCTTGGAGGCGGTTGGCCATGTCGAGCGCGAGAGCAGCCTCGCTGACACCGTTGCGAATGGCGCCGCGATCGCTGCCGCCGTGACCCGGGTCGATGACGATCAAGCGCGGATTGGCCGGGACGTACGCCTGCGGACCGAACTTCCAGTTCGACGTATCGAGCGGATTGGGCGTCGCCTCGGCAACGACGGGAATCGCGCCTCCGATCGATCCCGTGCCGATGCGCGCTGCGTCGGCGGGCGCATCGACGGTCGCGACGTCGAGTTCGATGCCGGTCGCCGTCGGCAAAACATTCACCAGCTTCTCGCCGGTGAGCGACAGGGCGACACGCACGGTCGTCGGATCGAGTTGCCGAATGCGCACGGTCTGCACCGGATCGCCGAGCGCATCGTCGCGCGGCGGCATGGAGAGCTGCGCACCATGCAGATCGATCCAGAACCGGTTGTCCGGATCGCGCAGGCGATGCCATTCGAACGAAGCGCCGCCGCTCACGGTCACCGCGATGCGCACACCGGCGGGATCTGATTGCGCGGCGACGGCCGACACTAGTGCGATCGCCGCGGGCGATGCAGATGCTTGCAGCGCCGGCGTCGCCGACGCGAGCGGCTGCGGCGACGGCGACGGCGTCGTCACCGCCACGGTCGTCGCCGGCCCTCCTCCGAGCGGCATCGGTCCGGAGAGCCCGATCTTGAAATCGCGCCCGTCGTCGGTGTCGGCGACGCCGTGCGCCGCGCCCGGCGTCAATTGCAGTGAGATCAGCGTCGTCGGCGCGCGCGGCACGCCGGCAACGGAGACAACCAGCGACGACACGCCCGCGGCCTGCACCGGCTTGGTTCCGGCGAGCGTGCTGCCGACGCCGTCAAATGCCAGCGTGAGTTGACGTGCGTCGTCGGCGACGACCCGCGCGTGCAGCGCGATCGCGGCGCGCGCGACCAGCGTCGTGCGCCCGCCCGAACTGCTCAGGTCAAGATCGGTGAGCTGCGGTTGCAGCAGACGTGTCCCGCCGTCGTTGACGATCGCGAGGTCGAGGGCGCCGAGCAATTCTTGCAACGGCACATAGGGAACCGCGTCTTGTTCAAACGGCGCGAACGATGCGGTGAGCGCCTTGGTCCCGACGTCGTAGCGTGTTTCGCCGACCGTAAAACTGATGATGACCGGCTGCGCGGTCGCGATCAGAACGGAACGATCGCCGGGTTTCCAGGTGAGATTCGCGCCGAGCGCACCGAGCAGCGTGCGAAATCCGGGATCGTCGGCGCCGATCGCAACGTTGCCGTTCTTACGAACGACGTGCGTGAAGTCGATGCGCGTGGACTCGAAGACGAATGACGTGCCGGAATCGGCCCGCGCCGGTGCGCCGGGCAGAAGCAAACAGAGTGCCGCGAGTGCGGCGCTACCAATCCGAACGGCGAAGCGGCCCATCAAGTGCGAGATGACCTCCCGGAAGCGTTTCGAGCGTGCGTCCTACGACTTTCACTTGCACGGCGTCGATGCCGCCGATCGACGTAAGCGAGTACACCAGCGCCTTGAACTCACCGTTTTCGCCGAAGCTCCCGCCGGTCTGTTGTTCGACCTCGCGCGAAAGATCGACCGTCGCAGTCGTCGCAGTTACATCGACGGCAAGCACGTGCGTCCCCGGCGGAAATCGGATCGCTTGCACGTCGCTCGCGGGTCCCGCGACCGCCTGCACCGCGGCATATTTCACGGTTTCACGCACATACGACGCATCGGACTCACCGGCTGCGCGCGGCCGCATCGACACCGGCCACGGCACCTCGGTCGTTCCGTCGAGCTTCGTGTAGTAGACCGTCAGCGACCCAGTAGCGGGCGTTGAACGGCGCGTCGAGAGCACCCACCACGACAGCGCGGAGGCCACGATCAGGAGTGCAACCAGCACCAGCACGCGCTGCGAACGGCGCGGGGTCCGTGGTGTCATGCGTCGCGGTCGTTGCGCGGCCATCGGTGTCAGTGAAACGCCGAGATGCGGCCGAACATCACGAGGCCGATGTAGCCGGTTCCGAGCAAGACCAGCAAGCCGAGCGCTGAGAGCGCGACGGGGATCGCCGCCGAGACACCCGTGCGTTCACCGAGCCGCCGGCCCGCCACGTAGGCGGCGGTCGCCACCAGCGCGCCAACGATGTGCAATGAAATCAGTGCGGTTTTGCCGGCCAGCGCTGCGCCGACGATGCCCGCGTAGACGACGCCGATCAGCACCTGCACGCCGATCAGCGCGACCATGACCCGCCGCCCGAGTTGCACCCACCCGAGCACGAGCGCGCACAATATCACGAGAAACGCGAATCCCCAGTGGATCGCGTCGACAACACTCACGAGATTCATGGATGGGGCCATTCGCTCGCCGGGCGACGGAATCCGCCGCTCGCACGCGAACAAGGACGCATGCTGTCGATTGGAATGACCGCCCCCGAGGTGACCCTGCGCGACGAAAACGGCGCAGCGATGCCGCTGTCGAGCCTGCGCACGAAAACGCTCGTGCTCTACTTCTATCCCAAGGACGACACGCCCGGATGCACGATGGAAGCGTGCGCGTTTCGTGATGCGTACGAAGAGTTCACGCAGGCCGGAGCCGAGGTGATCGGCGTCAGCAGCGACGATCCGTCGTCGCATGGACGCTTCACCGCCAAGCATCGCCTGCCGTTCCGCTTGCTCTCTGATCCCGACGGCAGCGCCCGCAAAGCATTCGGCGTTCCCAAGACGCTGGGCATTCTCCCCGGCCGTGTGACGTTCGTCATCGATACCGGCGGCGTGATCCGGCACGTCTTCAACTCGCAGTTTCTGGCGACCAAACATGTCGCGCAAGCGCTCGCCGTCGTGACGGAGCTGGCCGCAGCCCCCATCGCGACCTGACCCGCTCCTCGACCGGAGAGCGGCCGAAAAACCCGAGAATTTCTTGCGAAGGGCGCATTCGTCGCCGCTTCGCATTCCGAGGCTACGATGCGCACATGATCGACTTGCGGATCGCTCGCGCGCGCATCGACGAACTCGACGTGTATTGGCGCGCGGCCGATTACCTGGGCGCGGCGCAGTTGTACCTGCGCGGCAACGCGCTGCTCCGCGAACCGCTGGCTCCGCACCACCTCAAGGAGCGCCCGCTCGGCCACTGGGGCACGCAACCTGGCCTCAATGCGGTCTATACACACCTCAACCGCCTGATCTCGGAGACCGGGGCCAAGATCATGCTCGTCGTCGGCCCCGGACATGGCGCACCGGCGATTCTCGCCAACCTCTATCTCGAGGGAACGCTCGCGCTGTACGAACCACGTTTCGCATACGGCGAAGCCGGACTCACGCATCTCGTGCGCAGCTTCTCGTGGCCGGGCGGCATGCCGAGCCACGTCACCGCTATGACGCCCGGCGCAATACACGAAGGCGGCGAACTCGGATACTGCCTCTCGCACGCCTACGGAGCCGCGCTCGACAATCCCGATCTGCTCGTCGCCTGCATCATCGGCGACGGCGAGGCGGAGACCGGACCGCTGGCCGCGTCGTGGTTCTGCAATCGGTTCCTCGACCCGCGAACGAGCGGTGCGGTGCTCCCGATCCTGCATGTCAACGGTTACAAACTTTCAGGACCGACCGTGCTCGGCCGCATGAGTGACGAAGAGATCGGCGCATACCTGACCGGGCTTGGATACGATCCGCTGATCGTTCACGGCGAGCACCTGGCGACGCTGCACGTCGATCTGTGGAGCGCGCTCGACCGCGGGTACGCGCGTATCAGCGAGATCCAGCAGCGCGCACGCACCAGGAATACGGTCGCATCGCCATGCTGGCCGGTCATCGTTCTGCGAACGGAAAAAGGCATCACCGGTCCGGCTTACGTCGATGGAGTTCCCTGCGCTGGGAGCTGGCACTCGCACGGGCTTCCCTTCGACGATCCCGCGAGCAACGCGCAGCATCGAACCTTGCTCGAGGCCTGGCTGCGTTCGTATCGTCCAGATGAACTCTTCGACGAGCGCGGCTTCCCCAACGACCTCGTGCTCGAATCGCTGCCACGCCCGGAGCTGCGCATGGGGCGCAACCGGCATACCAACGGCGGCACGCTGCTTCGTCCGCTCGTATTGCCGCCGCTCGACCGCTTCGCCGTCGACATCGAAGAACACGGCCGGCCGGCCCTGTCCGCGACCGCGCGTTTGGGTGACTACCTCGCACGTGTCTTTCAAGCCGACGCGTCATCACACACGTTTCGCCTCTTCTGTCCCGACGAAACGACGTCAAACAAACTCGACGCGGTCTTTTCACAAACCGATCGCGCGTTTCTCTGGCCGCTCGAACCCGGTGACGAAGCGCTTTCACCTGACGGGCGCGTCATCGAGGTGCTGAGCGAACATACCTGCGAGGGCATGCTCGAAGGCTACATCCTGACCGGACGTCACGGCCTGCACGCCTGTTACGAGGGGTTCATCTCCATCGTCGACTCGATGATCCATCAGCACACAAAATGGCTCAAGATGAGCCGCGAAACGGCCTGGCGCGCACCGGTCGCGTCGTTGAACATCCTGCTCAGTTCACACGTATGGCGTCAGGACCACAACGGCTTCTCGCATCAGGGTCCGGGCTTCATCAACTCGCTGCTGACCAGTAAGGGCACATTCATTCGTATCTACCTCCCGCCCGACGCGAACACGCTGCTCTGCGCGACCGAACACTGCTTGCAGAGCCACGATCTGGTCAATCTCATCATCGCCGGCAAGAACGAGATGCCGCAGTGGCTGGACGTCGCGCAGGCGCGCCTGCATTGCGCGCGCGGTGCGTCGATCTGGGATTGGGCGAGTACGGCGGTCGATGATCCTGAGGTCATCCTCGCATCGTCGGGCGACGTGCCGACGATGGAAGCGCTCGCGGCGATCACGCTCGTGCGCACCCACGTTCCGGATTTGCGCGTTCGCTTCGTGAACGTCGTGGACCTCATGACGCTGCCGTCGAGCGCCGATCATCCGCACGGGATGTCCGACGCGCACTTCGCCGAGATATTCGGAACGCAAACCCCCGTCATTTTCGCTTTTCACGGCTATCCGCGCGTGCTGCACGAACTGCTGTATCACCGCACAAATCCGCAGCGCTTTCACGTCCGCGGATACGAGGAAGAGGGAACGACCACGACGCCGTTCGACATGGTCGTGCGCAATCACATCAGCCGCTATCACCTCTTCCATGAACTCTTCCGGCGCGTACCGCGCTTCTCGTCGCGGATGCCGGAATTCGACGGCCAACTGCAGGGCTGGATCGAGCAACACCACGCGTACATCGTTGAACACGGCGTCGATGTGCCCGCGGTGACGACGTGGAAGTGGAGCGATTAGTGGAACTGCGTGACTCTGTTTCCGTCAATTGCTCGTGCGTGCAGGCCGAGCAGGCATTGCCGCGCGTCTTCGCAAGCCACCGCGCCGCCGACGGATCGATCCGCTTGCCGCTGCGCGTGTCGTTACGTCATTTTGGGCTTCCCGACGAACTTGCGGTCGAACGCGACGTCACGGTTCACGTGCGCAAGCAGCGGGACGAAGCCAACCTCAATGACATCTTCAAGATCGACTGGTCACCGGCAAACGACGGTCCGTATCCGTCCTTCTCGGGGTCGCTGATCGTCTGGGGCGAAGACGATCCCAGACACTCGTTCATCGAAGTCATGGGCTCATACGAACCACCCTTCGGTACGATGGGTGAACTCTTCGACGCAGCCATGGGCTATCGTATCGCCAAACATACCGCTCACGAATTCCTCATCGCACTTGCGTCGCAGATCGAACGCGTCGCCGCCGAAACCGCAGGGTGATCATTGATGTTCAAACATATCTTCGTGGCCGTCGATGGATCGGAGTGCTCGCTGCAAGCCATGAAGGTGGCAGCGGGGCTCGCCAAGGAGCAAGGCTCGCAATGCACGGTGTGCAGCGTCGTCGACATCGTGCGCGCCGCATCCTCGATGGCGTTCGCGTATGGCGATATCGTCGATGCCTGGATCAAAGAACTTCAGCGAGAAGCGCACGAGGTCGTTACCTCCGCGCAGGCAAGCGTCGCCGATCTTGGCGTTTCGCTCGGGGAGACGGTGGTTGAAGGCTACCCGGCCGATGCGATCGTCGATACGGCCTCTAGCGCGCATGCGGATCTCATCGTCATGGGCAGCCACGGCCGCTCGGGCTTTCGCCGGCTCTTTCTCGGCAGTGTCGCCGAATCGGTGCTGCGGCTGTCGCCGGTCCCGGTCCTCATCGTTAAGGAACAGCAGTCACCGTAGGCGTCTGGGTCGGCTTGGGCGGTAGGGGAACACCGCCCCCACATCGTGCGCGTGAGGCGCCAGGCGCGAGCGCACGCGCAGACGTGCTTTTCTCCAGATTTTCGCCCCGATGACGCGATAGTCGTTTTCACGAATATACAGCGGTGCGAGTTCAAACCGGTCGATTTCGTCATTTTCGAACAATCGCGAGCAACTCGACAGCACGTGCGTCAGTGTGGCTATCATCTGTGCGGTGAGCGGAACACCTTCGGTGTGCAATTGCTCGAGCATCGATTCGGCGGCGGTACCCGGCACCGGAGACAGACGCTCCACAGGCCTGTCGCCCGTGCTGATGACGATCTTGCGGGAGCCGTCACCTTCGACGATCCCCTCGATCCGCAACGGGATCCCCCGCTCGAGTTCGCCGTGGGCGAGATAACGCGCATCGGTAACGGGGACGTGAATGCCGTACTCATCGAGCATGGTACGGACGTCGCGCCCACGCAATGGGATCATGCGCCCTCGACCGTCACCTTCTGCGGGCGCGAGCCTTCCACGGGCTGCGCGGTGACCGTTAGAATCCCGTCTTTGAGCGTCGCGTGGATCGACTTCGGATCGATGGGCTCGGGCAACACGATGACGCGATGCAGCGCATTGCGGCGAATTTCCTTGAAATGGTACTCGGCCTTGGACTCTTCGCGGCGTTCCTCTCGTTTGCCCGAGATCACGATGCGATTGTCGTAACCTTCCACCTCAATCTCGTTCTTGGCGAATCCTGGGGCGGAAATCTCAGCGATATAGCTGCCGTCCTTTTCGTAGAGATCGGCCGGGAAGGTCGGACTGATCGCGCCCGCACCGATGTCGAACCATTGGTCCATCATACGGCGCATCGCTTCGAATTGTGAGTCGAAGAACGGAACCCCGGTCGGGCTGAACCAGCGTTCGAGCGGACGCCGTGTTTTCGGCTCGATGGTACCGGTCGTGGTTTCAGTAGTCTGTGTCATCGGGTGAACCTCCATCCCACAGTATGCGAAAGAGATACGCGCTTCTTGAGCAGTTCCGATGAACAATCCATGAACCGCGCCTTCACCAAAACTGCGCATCCGTGACGTACCATGTCATCGGAAACGAGGCGCCGCCGGTTTGGGAGAATCGTGAGCGAACGCTCGTCTACTATTCGAAGGAGTAAAGAACCATGATCACCGATTCCGAGTTGCACCGCAACGTGCTTGACGAACTCGAATTCGAGCCGCGTGTCGATTCGCGCGACATCGGCATCGCCGTCAATGCCGGCATCGTGACGATGACCGGAAAGGTCCGCAGCTTCACCGAAAAATGGGCCGCCGAGGACGCTCTTAAACGCGTCGACGGAGTTCGCGGGTTAGCCAACGAGCTGATCGTCGAACTTGCAGGCACACATCAAGTCGACGACACTGACCTTGCACAGACCGCCTCGAATTTGCTGCGCTGGACTCCCGGTTGCGAAGACATTCAGGTGGCCGTGTCGCACGGCGTCATTACGTTGAACGGAGAGGTCGACTGGCAATATCAAAAATATGAAGCCGAACGACTCATACGCCCACTGCGCGGCGTCATCTCCGTCAATAACGTGATCGAGCTGCGTCACCGTGTCGCACCCGCGGACGTCAAACGCCGCATCGAGGGCGAGTTTCAACGAACCGCTAGCTTGGATGCCAAAGACATCGATGTGACGACGCACGATGGCGGCGTCAAACTGACCGGCACCGTGCATAGCTGGGCTGAACGCCAGAACGCCGAACGCGCCGCCTGGTCGATTCCGGGCGTGATGCGTGTGGAGAACGAACTTGCGATTGCATAACATACTGCGCTGTGCGGGTGGAACCGCAGCGCTGATCGCTCTTGCGCTCTCGCCGCTCGGGGCTCAAACGCCGGCTTTGCAACAGACTCCCGGATCCCAGATCGCGGTCACGTCGTGCGACGCTCATCGTCACGACATCAGCCAGCGCCACGGCTGGATCGACCCATACGGCATCTACCACCCGGCCGCGATGGACTTTCCGTATGAAGACGCCTTCCTCGCCATCACCTACAAGAACACAGCGCAGGTGGCAGCGACTGAGATCGACTTCGGCTTGGTTGCGCGCAGTTCGCTGGTTGCCGTGGCGAAGGATGTCGGGACGTTCAGCACGGGAGCCGTGATCGATCACGAGTTTTCGATCAGTCGCCAAGTGTTGCCGCTCGGAACCGCATTTCCGTACTGCGCGGTATTACGCGTGAAATATGCCGACGGACGAGTGT
The DNA here is from genome assembly GCA_027307235.1 of Vulcanimicrobiota bacterium. Lineage (GTDB taxonomy): Bacteria > Vulcanimicrobiota > Vulcanimicrobiia > Vulcanimicrobiales > Vulcanimicrobiaceae > DAHUXH01. The sequence goes on from DAHUXH010000001.1 coordinate 28,215, forward strand.
GGACCAACCCGAATCCTCCGGAAATCTAGGCCCCAGGACCGCAACGGGTGCGCATTCTGTCTCTTGACACCGGGTCGTCATCGCTGAAGTTCACCCTGTACGACGTCCAAGGAACGGCGTGCGCTCCGGTCTTTTCGGATGAACTCGTCGATCTCGATTCCTCGTGGAACGCTCAGACGGTCATCGAAAAGGTGTGGAGCGCATGCGGCCTGGCCGCGGCTGCAGCCGATGCCGCCGGTCATCGCATCGTCTTCGGAGGCCCTGAGCACCGTGGGCCGATGCGTGCGACACCGGGCCTCCTCGACGAGATCGAGCGCTACGTGCCGATAGAACCGCTCCATCTTCGAAGCGCGTTGGATGTCATCTACGAAGTTGCGCGCCGCATCCGAGATCTGCCGCAAGTGCTGTGTTTCGATACGGCGTTCCATCGTTCGATGCCGCCGATCGCCAAGCGTTTCCCGCTGCCCGGCGATATCGATCCCATCGTGCAGCGCTACGGATTTCATGGACTTTCATATGAATACGTCGTCGCACACGTTCGCGAGGCATCGATCGGGCGCGTCGTCATCGCGCATCTGGGCAACGGCGCGAGTTTAGCTGCGCTCGCGAACGGCATGCCGATCGACACGACCATGGGATTCAGCCCGCTCGGCGGATTGATGATGGGCACGCGCCCGGGCGACCTCGACCCGGGCGTGCTGTTGTATCTGCTGCGGTCCGGTTACGACGCCGCGTCGCTGACCGAGTTGCTGAACCGCCGCTGCGGATTAGCTGGCGTATCCGGTTCGACATCGAGCATGCAAGCGCTCCTCGCCGCCGCCGCAACCGACGCGCGGGCAGCGCAGGCCGTCGATCTCTTCGTCTATCAGTTGACCAAGCACATCGGCGGGATGATCGCCGCGCTCGGCGGCCTCGACACACTGATCTTCACCGGCGGAATCGGCGAACACGCGCAACCGATTCGCTCGCGCGTCGAGCAGGCACTCGCCTACGCGCGCTGCCGCACGATGGTGGTGCGCACGGACGAGAATCTCATGATCGCGCGCCACACGGCGGCCATGCTAGCATCTACGGGCGCCTCGCGTTAGCGCGCGACCGGCACTTGCCTCGCGCGAAGGACGCCATCAACGGTCTCGAGGTAGGCTTGCCCAACCTTCTCCCACGTCATCCCGTGTCCGAAGGCGTAGGCGCGCTTGGCCATGGCGTCGCGCGCGAGGTCGTGCTCGATGATGCGTGTGAATGCTGCCAGCGTCGCACCCGCGTCCGCGAACGGCACAAGGACGCCGCGTTCCATCGCCAAGACTTCGCGTGCGTAGTCGTGCGGAGCCGACAGGACGGCTTTTCCCGCTCCCATCGCGTACGCCAGCGTTTCGTTCGTCACGTGTTCGACGTTTAAGAATGGACTCACGTAGACGTCGGTCGCCGCGAGGTAACGCACCACTTCAGGAAGCGTCAGGTGGCGGTCGATGGTCACGACGTTCATCTCGGCGTCATAGCGGCGAATGAGCGCACGCAGTTCCTCGCGATACTCCTGGCGTTGCCGCATCGGGACGTTCGGGTGCGCCGACCCGGCGATCACGTAGAGCACGTCGGGGTGGCGACCCGCGACCGATGCAACGGCTTGGATGGCCGTCTCCAGACCCGCATCGCTTTCGGTCGCGCCGAACGTGGTCAACACGAAGCGCCCTTCGAATCCCACTGAGTGCTTCATCTCAGCGGTCTGGGCGAATGCCAGATCGGGAACACCGTATGCAATAATGTCGACGAGCCGTGGATCGACGGAATAGCGTTCGATCAGCAGGGCTGCCTCCGTTTCGGAGAACACGACCATCCGTTCGCTGCGGCTGCACAGAAATTGCGTGAGCGAGAGCTGGGTGGGCGTCGGATCGGCCCGTACGGTGTGCAATGTCAAGATGAACGGCTTGCGAAGCGCTTCCACCAGATCTGCCAGCCATGAGCCGTCCGGCCCGCCGTAGAGCCCGTATTCATGCTGGATATTGAGCACGACCGATGGATGCTGATTCACGAACTGTGCGGTAGCGGCATAGCTGGCACGATCGAATTGATCCAGCCGAGCGACTATCTGTTTGGGGTAGAGATACTTCGTGTCTCGAGCGTCGTCGACAGCCACGATTTCGCTCGACGTTCCAAGCTGCGCATCGAACGCCGGCAACAGGCTTGCGGTGTAATTCGCAATGTTTGATTGCCGTGGTGGATACGCTCCCAGGAACAGTACTGGCGAATCGGACATGACACCCTCCGAGTGAAGCATCGCGTTTGGGTGCGAATCCATGAGGAAGATTCTTGGAAGGGCGGTTCTCCGGGTCTTCAAACGATGCGGCTACCATGACGGTGCGCCGGCACATTGCGGGGAGTTCTTCATGAATCGAGTCCTGGGAAAAGTCGCGATCGTCACGGGCGGTGCAATGGGCATCGGGAAGGCCTGCGCCCTCATGCTGGCCCGCGAGGGCGCGATGGTGGTCGTCACCGACATCGACGCTGCGAGCGGTGGTGCCGTCGCGGGACAAATCGAGCGCGAAAACGGCAAGGCGATCTTCGTGAAACACGACGTCGCCTCCGAGAGCGACTGGAGCGTTGTGATGCGCGACACGCTTGCCACGTTCGGACGCCTCGACGTCCTGGTGAACAACGCCGGGATCGGAACGGTCGGCACCATTGAAGAAGCGACGCTCGAAGCATGGCGTCACCTCATGAGCATCAACTGCGACGGCGTCTTCCTCGGCATGCGCTACGCGATCGCCGCCATGAAGGCGTCGGGCGGCGGATCGATTGTGAATCTTTCCTCGATCTTGGGGCTGGTCGGCGACGGCGTTGCCGCTGCCTACTGTTCGAGCAAAGGCGCCGTGCGCTTGATGAGCAAGTCGGCGGCGCTGCACTGCGCCAAGTCAGGGTACAAGATCCGGGTCAACTCGGTGCATCCCGGCTACATCGAAACGCCGATGGTCGAGCATTTTCTCGATCTTGCGGCTGAACGGCGTGCTCAGACTCTCAAAGACATTGAAGCCCTGCATCCGCTGGGTCACATCGGTGACGCCAGCGACGTCGCGTACGGCGTGCTTTACTTGAGTTCGGATGAATCGAAGTTCGTCACCGGCAGCGAACTCGTCATCGACGGGGGCTACACCGCTCAATAGCATGATCGAAATCCTCGCGGACGATGAGATCGAACAGATGCTGAAGGAACAAAGCGTCGGGCGCCTGGCCGTGCATGCCGACGGACAAACCTACCTCGTTCCGATCGCCTATGCGTATGCGAACGGCTGCATCTATGGTCACTCAGCGGAGGGACGCAAGGTGCGCATGATGCGGAAAAATCCGTACGTTTGTTTCGAGGTCGATGCGGTCGGCGATCTCTTCACGTGGCGCAGCGTGATCGCATGGGGCACGTTTGAAGAGCTTCACGGCGACGACGCCGACGAGGCCATGCACATTTTACTGCTGAGATTTCTGCCGATGAAAACGCATCCGACCGTGCGAAGCATGTCGCAGCCGCGCCCGGGCGTCGACCCGTCGGCGGCCATCATCTATCGCATTCATCTGACGGAGAAGACCGGTCGCTTTGAGCGAACGGCCTTGACGTAGATCGTGAGTTCCCGCTTCATCAACCGCGCGCACGCCGGCCGCGAACTCGCGCAACGCCTCCTTGCCTATGCGGACCGCCCTGATGTCATCGTCCTGGCGCTGCCGCGCGGCGGCGTTCCCGTCGCCTACGAAATCGCCACGCGTCTACACGCACCCATGGACGTCTATGCCGTTCGCAAGCTCGGCGTGCCGGGGCACGAAGAGTTGGCGATGGGTGCGGTCGCACCCGACGGCACGACGATTGTCGACCGCCAACTCCTCGACTTGGTAGGCGTGAGCACCGAGGAATTCCATGCCGTCGTGCAGCGTGAGCTCGCCGAAATTCGCCGCCGCGAGCACGCCTATCGCGACGAGCGGCCGCGGCCGAGCATCGACGGCAAGACCGTTTTGGTCGTCGACGACGGCCTAGCCACCGGCGCCACCATGAGCGCGGCGGTCAACGCGTTACGCGCACAACATCCGGCGAAGATCGTCGTCGCGGCGCCGGTCGGCTCGCCGGAGACCTGCGGGATGCTCGCAGAGATCGCCGACGACGTAGTCTGCGTCGACATGCCGCTCGCATTCGGTGCGGTCGGTATGTACTACGACGATTTTCAGCAGACCGGCGATGACGAAGTACGCCAGCTCCTCGCACGAGCGGCCGAAGAGGCATCCAAGCGATGGAACATCGTGTGACGCCGCCCGCTGCCGATGTCGTCTTGACCATCCCCGGCGGAGTGCTCGGCGCTACGCTCGCGGTGCCCGACCATCCGATCGGTGTCGTGCTCTTCGCTCACGGAAGCGGCAGCAGTCGCTTCAGCCCGCGCAATCGTTTCGTCGCTGAACGTCTTCAACGCGCGAAACTTGCCACGATGCTGATCGACTTGCTGACCACCGACGAAGAGCGCACCGATCGCGTGACCGCTGAGTTTCGATTCGACGTGTATCTGCTGGCGCGGCGTTTGGTCGCGGCGACGGAATGGGTCTCGCTTCATTTTGCGGCCGCACCGTTGCCCATCGCCTATTTTGGTGCGAGCACCGGGGCCGCGGCGGCGTTGATAGCGGCGGCCCGCTACGGCAGCGTCATCGTCGCCGTCGTGTCGCGCGGCGGCCGGCCGGATCTGGCCGGCGAGGCGCTCGCGCGCGTGCGCGCGCCGACGCTGCTCATTGTGGGCGGCGACGACGAAGCGGTGATCGCCCTGAACCAAAGCGCTCGCAGCGCGATGCGCGCACACAGCGAGCTTGAGATCGTGCCGGGCGCGACGCATCTCTTTGAAGAGCCCGGCGCACTGGAACGCGTAGCCGAGCTTGCCGCGAACTGGTTTTCTCGATACTGCGCGGCGTGATGCACCAGCGATTCACACACATCATCGAACGCTGCGCGAACAGGCCGCCGATTCGCATGGCGGTCGTGCACCCGTGCGACCGCATCTCGCTCGAAGGCACCATCGCCGCGGCTGATGCCAAACTTATCGCACCCGTGCTGGTCGGCAATGCCGAGAAGATTCGCTCGATCGCGCACCGCGAGTCGTTGGACATCGACGGCTATGCGATCGTCACCGCCGCGCACAGTCATGACGCCGCGGCCAAAGCAGTCGAGCTGGCGCGCGACCACAGCGTTGATGCGATCATGAAGGGCAGCCTCCACTCCGACGAATTGATGCACGAAGTGACCACACCGTCGTCCGGTCTGCACACGCAGCGCCGCATCAGCCATGTCTTCGTCGTCGATGTGCCCACGTATGCATATCCGCTGCTGATCACCGATGCCGTGGTGAACATCGTCCCCACGCTCGATGAAAAGCGCGACATCATCCAAAACGCAATTGACCTCGCGGCCGCGCTCGAAATCGCGCAACCGCGTGTCGCGATTCTTTCCGCCGTCGAGACCGTCACCGCGAAGATCTCGGCGACGATCGACGCTGCGGCGCTCTGCAAGATGGCGGATCGCGCGCAGATCACGGGCGGCATTCTCGACGGCCCGCTCGCGCTCGACGACGCTGTCAGCGAATCGGCCGCGCGCGACAAGCAGATCACCTCGCCGGTTGCCGGCCGCGCGAACATTCTGGTCGTCCCGGATCTCGAATCGGGCAACATGATCGCGAAGGCGCTGATTCTGCTTGCCGGTGCCGACGCTGCCGGAATCGTGCTGGGCGCGCGCGTGCCGATCGTCTTGACCAGCCGCGCCGACAGCGTCCCCACACGCGTCACATCCTGCGCGATTGCGGCGCTGCTGACGCCGGTTCGCTAACGTTCGCTAGTTCGGCGGCGTGTGGGGAAAGACGTCGAAGTACGGCGTCTTTGGTTCGACTGAAGGCGGCAATGGTTCGGGAGCGGGTACGCCGGCGGGCCCGAGGCTCTTGATGAACCGGTAGATGGCACGGCGGTCGGTGGTCGTCAACGCGCGCAGATCGTGCCAGACCATCGGCCAATGTCCGCCGCGCGTGCTGACCATGAACAGCCACTGCGTTTCGGAGACTTGTTGAAATTCGAGACGTACGTTGGGCGGATAGCTCGTCCCCCATGGACCGCGATATCCTGTCGAGCTCCCCATCATCCAGCGCGCGACCGGCACGCTGCCGTCCGACTCCCGCCACCCCGGTGTATGGCAGTCATTGCAGCCACCGAAGGCGACCAGGTAGCGCCCGCGCGCGATGAGCGGATCCGCGCGAGCAAATAGCGGGGCCTTGGCGATGGTCGGCATGCTGCTCCCGGCGAGAAGCGCCAGCAGCAGTCCGGCGACGATGGCGGAAGACGTTCGTAGGCGGCTCATGTTCCTAGCTTCTCAACAGGTTCGCCGCTTCTTCTTCTCGGCTGCCGCGGCTGACTCTACGCTGGTGTCGTGATTCCGTCGGGCCTGAGCGAACGCGAGGCGGCGCTTGTCTTGGAACGAGTCGGCCCCAATCAACTGCGCCGGCGCGGCTGGGTGCTGCTCGACATCCTCGGGCGCCAACTCGGCAACCCCGTGCTGCTGCTCCTGGCCGCCGTCGCGGTCCTCTCGATCGTTCTCGGTCAGCGCACCGACGCGACGATCGTCCTCGGGATCGTGCTTCTCAGCGTCGGACTCGGCACGCTCAACGAGTATCGTGCGTCAACCGTTATTCGCGACCTGCAAGCGCGCATCAGGCACGAGACGACGGTCATCCGTGACGGCGTCGCACGGCGCATCGACGCATCGCTGATCGTTCCGGGCGACGCCGTGCGCGTTGAACTCGGCGACGTCATTCCCGCGGACATGCGGCTGGTCGCGGTCGAAAACGCCGCGTGCAACGAAGCAACGCTGACCGGCGAATCGCTGCCTTCCGAGAAACGCGAGAACGACTTCGCCTTCATGGGCACCATCCTCGTCGCCGGGCGAGCAATCGGCATCGTGAGCAACACCGGCATGCGCACGCAGCTCGGCCAGTTCGCCGCGCAGTTACGCCACCTCCCGCCCGTGACGGCGTTTGAAAAAGGCTTGCGCGAGTTTTCGATGCTGCTGGCCGTCATCACCGCGATCGTTGCCGTTGCCGTGATGACCGTCAGCGTTGCGTTCATCCATCGCTCGGTGTGGGAATCGTTGATGTTCGCGCTCGCGATTGCCGTGAGTTTGACGCCGCAACTGCTGCCGGCAATCGTCACGGTCTCGATGTCGATCGGCGCTCGCCGCATGGCCGAGGCCGGTGTGATCGTCAAACGCCTGGTCAGCATCGAAGACGTGGGCAACGTTCAAGTGCTCTTCACCGACAAGACGGGAACCTTGACTCAAGGAACCACAACGTTTGCATCGTCGATCGATGCGGCAGGCAACGAGGCCGCGACAACCTCGCTCTACGGATTGCTCTGCGACACGACGAGCGGCAACGGTGCGGGAGCCGGCGCGAGCATCCTCGATCGCGCCCTGCGCGGCGGCGCGCGGCCCGAGATGCTGGCTGCGGCCTCGAAATTTACGCGCATCGCGGAACTGCCGTTCGACTACGAGCGGCGCATGACGTCGGTGCTCGTGGCGGACGGAGCCGGACCGCGCACGGTCGTCGTGAAAGGCGCGCCCGAATCCGTGCTGGCGCGTTGCGTCGACGTCCCCGACGGCGCTCGCTCGGTGCTCAACGCACATCTCGATTCCGGCTTGCGCGTTCTAGCGGTCGCGACCCGCGATGTTCCCGCGTCGGTCGCGCACATCGAACTCGACGATGAGCGTGACCTGCACGTGAGCGGCTTCTTGCTCTTCTCCGATCCGGTCAAGAGCGATGCCGCAGCGTCGCTCGCGCAGTTGCGCGGGCTCGGCATCGCCGTCAAGATTCTCACCGGAGACAACGAGCGCGTCGCGGTCAGCGTCTGCGCCGAACTCGGCCTCCCGCACGACGGCGTGCTGCTTGGCGAGCGAGTCGACGCGATGAGCGACAGCCAACTCAGCGCGGCGCTCGCGAGCACCGCGATCTTCGCTCGCACGAATCCGGCGCAGAAGGCGCGCATCGTGCGCTTACAGCGCGCGATGAACATCGACGTCGGCTATCTCGGTGACGGCGTCAACGACGCCGGAGCGCTCCATGAAGCCGATGTCGGTATCTCGGTCGAATCAGCCGTCGACGTCGCGCGCGACGCGGCCGACATCATCCTGACCACGAAGGACCTCGGTATCCTCGCGAGCGGCATCACCCAGGGGCGCAAAATCTTCGCGAACACCGTGAAGTACGTGCTGATGGCGACCTCATCCAATTTCGGCAACATGATCAGCACGGCGGCAGGTTCGATGATCTTACCGTTCTTGCCGATGTTGCCGTCGCAGGTGCTGCTCAACAACTTTCTCTATGACATCAGCGAGATCACGATTCCAACGGATAACGTCGACGCACCACAATTGCGCCGGCCTGCACATTGGGACATGCGGCTCATCCGCCGTTTTATGTCGGTGTTTGGACCGATCAACGCCGGCTTCGATTTCAGCATGTTCGCGCTGATGCTCTTGGTGCTCCACCTGAGTGCGCCGGCGTTTCGCACAGGTTTCTTCATCGAATCCTTCACCACGCAGACCATCGTCATCTTCGCGTTGCGCACGCGCGGCTGGATGTTCAAGAGCCGCCCGAGCATACCGCTGACAGCGACGACACTGGCGTGCGCAGCGGCCGGCCTCGCTCTGCCGCTCTCGCCGCTGGGCGCGTTCTTCGGATTCGCCGGGCTGCCCATCTCGACGCTCGCAGCGGTGCTGGGCCTGATCGTGCTCTACGTCCTGATCGTGGAGGGAACCAAGCGCCTGTTCTTCAGGACTGAGAACCTCCGCCAGACTTGAATTCACGGGTTATTCCCAAACGATTCGCACGGCCATTCTAGGCTAAATAGCATGTTTAGAAAGCTCTTGGTGCCGCTCGACGGATCGGAGTGCTCCGAGGAAGCTTTTTCGCTCGCGATCGACATTGCGCGTCAGCACACTGCCGAACTCATCGTCTGCGTGGTCGCCGATCCCGCGCAGATTGCAAGCTACGTTCCGGCGACCGGGGCGTCGAGCGAGTCGTGGATCAAACGCCTGCGTCACGAAGCCGGTGAGATCGTCGACGACGCCGTCGGCCGCGCGCGCAGCCGAGGCGTGACGTGCAACGGCGAACTGCTCGTCGAAGGCGGCACTGCGGCTGCCCTAGTCGCGCACGCCAAGAGCAGCCACGCCGATGGCATCGTGATGGGAACGCACGGGCGCACCGGCGTCGCCCGCGCCCTCTTCGGCAGCGTCGCAAGCGCGGTCGTCCGCGACGCCGAGTGCGCGGTCATCACCGTGCGCATGGCACGGCGCCACTCGTAAATCAGCGCTTCCCTTCGCTCATCGATCCGATGGCGTCGTAGTGTTCGACGAACTCGGGAAAATCCAAGAGGTACTTTTCGTCTTCTGGGTAGTAGCGCGCTTTGTTGATGTCGTCGCCGGCGAAGGCGCGAATCGAGTCGAGTGAATCCCAGAACGAGAGCGTCACAATCTCGCCGACTTCGTTTTCAATCCGCGTGAAGATGAATGCGCCGCGATTTCCGGCAGTACGGAAGTAGTCCGAAAGTCCGGTCTCTTCAACATAACGACGGTACGTGGCCAGATCTGCAGCGCGGGTTCTGCCGCGCCAAACGCGAGCGATCATCGACGAAGTCTCCTTGGAAGTGATGTGATGCTTTGAGGCTGTGACCCCGTATGCATTCCGGCGGTTGCAGCCTACTGTTTCCAGTAGGAGAACCGGTAGCAGTTCTTGCCGGCGGCCTTCGCCGAGTAGACCGCCCGATCGGCCGCGGCGATCAGTGCGTCGGCGTCTTTGCCGTATGCCGCTGAAAACGCGATCCCGATAGAACAACTCAACGCAGCCCCGCGCAGAGCCGCGTAGATGCGAAGCATGACGGCCTCGGCAGCCGCGTTGTCGGTCCTCGGCATGATCAGCGAGAATTCGTCGCCGGCAAAACGGGCGGGAACGTCGGTTTCGCGCGTTTGCGTGCGCAAGATGTCGGCGATCGCTTTCAGTGCGGCGTCGCCGCCGGCGTGACCGCGCGAATCGTTGATGCGCTTGAAATCGTCGACGTCGATCATCGCGAAGGCCAGCGGCTGTTCGGTGCGAGCGGCGACTGCCAGTTCGGCAGCGAGCCGATCCATCAACGCGCGACGATTGCGCAGGCCGGTGAGCGGGTCGCGCATCGCCAGACGTTCCAACTCGGCGGCCATGCGCATGTTGTCGAGTTTGAGCGCTGCTTGCGTGGCGAGTTCTTGCAAGGCGGCGACGGCCCACGGCGACGGCGCGCGTTCGACCGCGCTGTCGGCATAGACGATCGAGGACGTGCCCGCGCCCGGACGCACGGCGGCCGCCGCGTACCAGCGGCGCGTGTCGAAGAGCGGAGCATCGGGATCATCGGCGAGTCCGGTTGCGGCATCGCTGTCGGCGCGCGCGATCCGACGCAACGCGCTGTATTCGGGGAACTCACCGCCGTACTCAGAGGGCACAACCGCACCGCCGTCGAGTTCGAACGTCGCGATCGCCGCTTCAGATTCGACGTCAAACCAAAACACTCGCGCGAAGCCGAGGCCGAGCCATGCACCGCGCAACGCCGCCCTAACCAGGTCTTCTTCCGACGCAGACTTGGCGATCTCGACGAAGCTGCTCTGCAATCGCTCCAGTCGCTGCGCCTTGATCTGCTCGGCGTCTCGCTCGGTCTCGACCGCGGCCAGACGCTCGGTCAGGAAGGCAATCGGATCCGCATCCCTCATGTGTTTCGAGTAGAGAACGGAGTCCTCGACCTCGTCAAGGACTCCATCCAGGTTTCCTAATGACCGTACAGCGCGGTGAAGCTTGCTTGCGCGAGGACGTGTCCGCGAATGCCAAAGCGCAAGAACGCGTAGGTCGTGGTCGGACCAAACGGCATCTTCGCATCGAGTGCATAGAGCGTGAAGATATAATGGTGCGGCTTGTCACCGGCCGGAGGGCACGGACCCACATACCCGGTCTTGCCGAAGTCGTTCAGTCCGCTCACGGCTCCCTTCGCGTTGGCCGTCGAGGTTGCGGTCGCGGGGATGTCGAGCAAGAGATAGTGCACGAAGCCGACGGTCGTCGGTGCGTCAGGATCGAAGATGGTGAGCGCGAGCGCCTTCGCGCCCTTCGGCACGCCGCTCCACGTCAGGGTCGGCGTCTGATCTTGGCCCGTGCATCCGAATCCGTTGAGCACGAAGCGCAGCGGAATCGTGGCATTGGGATGAATGTCGGGACTCTGCAGGGTCATGGCGCCGGCCGGTGCGGCAACGGCGATGAGCGCGCTGAAAAGCGCGAAAAAGAACGTCTTCATGGATTCGACTATACCGCACCGCGCGATGGATCGCCAGATGGCGGCAGGGCGCGCGTCCGCGACGCGGTAGACGCCGGTATGGAAGACGGGCTGCTGCACGACGTCGCGATCGTCGGCACGGGATTCGGCGGGATCGGTATGGCGATCGCGCTTAAACGCGCGGGCATCGATTCGTTCGTCGTCCTCGAACGCGCCGGCGACGTCGGGGGAACGTGGCGGGACAACCACTATCCCGGCTGCGCCTGCGACATCCCATCGATGCTGTACTCATTTTCATTCGAGCCCAATCCCGATTGGACGCGCGTGTATCCGTCGCAACCGGAGATTTGGGCGTATCTGCGCCGCTGCACCGAGAAGTACGGCATCCGTCCGCACATTCGTTTCAACAGCGAGGTGCTCGCCGCTGTGTACGATGAGACGCGGATGGTGTGGACCATCCGCACGAGCAACGGTGACACGACCGTCGCGCGCGTGCTCGTCTGCGCGATGGGCGGCTTGAGCAATCCGCAGACCCCGCGTCTTCCCGGTCTCGAACGCTTCGCGGGCACGGTGTTTCATTCCGCGCAATGGAACCATGAGTATTCGCTTGCGAACAAGCGCGTGGCGGTGATCGGAACCGGTGCCAGCGCGGTGCAGTTCATTCCCGAGATCGCGCCGGCGGTTGCGCGTCTGCTCGTGTTCCAGCGCACGCCGCCGTGGATCATTCCGCGATCCGACGCGCCGATCTCCGACGTGCAGCGAGCGCTTCGCCGGCACCTGCCGGGATACGCATGGCTCGTGCGCAAGCTGATCTACTGGTCGCTTGAGTTCCGTGCGCTCGGCTTCACCGTCGCTCCAAAAATACTCGGAATTGCCGAAGCGATCGCCCGAAGGCATCTGGCCTCCCACGTGCGCGATCCGGCATTGCGCCGCACGTTGACGCCCCACTACCGGATGGGATGCAAACGCGTGCTGATCTCGGATACCTACTATCCGGCGTTGCAGCGACCGAACGTCGCGGTCGTGACTGCGCCGATTCGCGAGGTGCGCGAGCGGAGCATCATCACCGCCGACGGCACGGAGCATGCGATCGACACGATTATCTTCGGCACGGGATTTCGCGCTCAAGAATTCATCTCGCCGGTGAACATCGTCGGACGCGGCGGCGTCGAGCTGACGGACGCGTGGAAAGATGCGCCCCAGGCCTACCTCGGCATCAACGTCGCCGGATTTCCGAATCTCCATTTCCTGGTCGGTCCCAACACCGGACTTGGACACAACTCGATGGTGCTGATGATCGAAGCGCAGATACGCTACGTGATGAGCGCGCTGCGGCTGATGCGCGAGCGCAAGGTCGACGCACTTGACGTTCGCACCGACGTGCAGAGCAGTTTCAACGACGCGCTGCAGCGACGCATGAGCCGGACCGTCTGGACGAGCGGCTGCACAAGCTGGTACCTCGACGAGCATGGCAAGAACACCACGCTCTGGCCGGGCTTCACCTTCGTGTACCGTCTGCTCACCCGGCGGGTCCGCCCCGAGCGCTATGACCTCGATAAGGAGGGCATCACGAATTAATTAGGAATACCTAATTTATGAAGCAGGTCTTCCTAATGCTCCGCTGGTCCGGTTTTCTTGCGCTCATGGCGGCGGCCGGTTGGCCGGGGCAGGCGCGCGCCGTGCCGCTATTCGCCCACCGCTACGGCGTTTCGTGCCAGACCTGCCACTCGATCGTTCCGCGATTGAACGGCTTCGGTGAATCGTTCAAGCAGGCGGGCTACCGCTGGCCTGGAGCCATCCACCCGCGAGGCGCCGTACCCCTCAGCATGAAGGTCAACCTCGCCGACGCGAGCAGCCAGGCGTCGGGCGGGCTGCCCAAAGCGATCGTGGACGAGGTCGAGTTCCTGATGATGGGCAGCTCGGGCCGCCACCTCACCTATAGGGTCGAGCAGTATCTGGTCGACGGCGGCGTGCCCGGTCGAACGCGTGACGCCTACCTGGAGTACCGCAGCGATGGCATCGGCGCATGGCAGACGCAGGCGCGTCCGCGCCTTGACGTACAGATCGGCCAATTCACGCTGCCGCTGCCGAACGATCCCGAAACGCAGCGGCCGACGGAAAATCACTACGCGATCTTCGATCAAACCGTCGGCAGCAATCCATTCAATCTCTTCGACGATCGCGCCGGCATCAACATCGGCGCGAGCGATCACGGCGTTGAACTGCGCGTTCTTGCCTTGGCCAATCACGACGGTATGGCGGTGGCACGGCTCGGTACAGCATTCTTGTCGTTTTCCGCGTACCGCTATGGCGGCACGCGCGCTTTGGGCCCGATCGGCGATGCGTTCACGCGAAACGGTTTCGCGCTCACCAGCATACGCGGCAGAGCGCGCACGTCGCTGCTGCTGCAGACCGGCAATGACAGCAGCGCGGACGGCCTTGGAACCGCGGCATTTTCGAGCGGCGGCTATGTGCAAGAGGAATGGTCGCTCAGTTCGCACGCGATCGGCGCCGTTCGCTACGACGGCGTCAATGCACCCAATGGATTTCTGCGCTCGACGACGCTGTCGTTGATTCTACGCCCGACGATGCGGAGTCGCTTCACCATTGAGGACGTTCTGAGCCCGCCGGGGTCGGCGACACACGGCCTGAGCGCGGCCTGGTTGTTCGCCTACTAGAAGCCTCGAACGCAGGTAAGAGCGAGCGGCTTGACAGTAACCTGTTGAACAGGTTACTGTCTTTGAGGTGAACTCGACTCAGCTTTCGGAGGCATCGGTATGAACCGGATGCAGCTCTTTCTCACCGCAATCGGCGGCTTGTTGCTCGCAAATCAGGCGGATGCCCGACAGGTCATCGTGCGCAAGGATCTCCTGAGCGCGCACTTCGGCGCGCGCACGTTCGATCGCATCGAGATCAAAGAGATCGACTTTTCTCCGGGCCAGAAGACGGGACTGCATCTGCATCCGGGCGGCACGGTCGGATACGTCCTCTCCGGCGCGATTGCGTTTCGAGTCGACGGCGAGGAGGGCAAGCTGCTGCGCGGCGGCGATGCGTTCTTTGAACCACCCAACACGCGTATTGTGACCTTTGACAACGCCTCCACCACCGAGGGCGCAACGTTTCTGGCGTTTTATCTCCTGGAAGGCAACGAGCCGTTGATCACGATGCTCGCTTCATGAAGCCGACGGCCGCGCTCTCCGAATTTCGCTTCTATTACGGCTGCACGGCGTTGAACTTCACGGGAACGCTCGGCCGCCGCCTTTCCGAGGAACCCCTGGAGCGGCTCGACACGCCGAAACGCCTTTCGCACTGGCTGCTGGAAGCGCAGGTGCTCTCCGCGGCTGCGCCGGTCACAGCGAAGGGCCTGCGCGATGCCATCGCGTTGCGTGAAGCGATCGCACACATCGCACGGTCGTGCGTGGATGAAGAGAAGCCGCCCGAGCGTGCAGTGGCGATCGTGAATCGCTTTGCTGCGCCGCCTCCGGTTTCACTGAAACTCACGGCCGGCGGCACGGTGAAGCGGAGCGGCACGCCGCCGCTCGGCGCGGCATTATCAACGATCGCACGCGACGCGATTGAGCTTTTTGCCGGCGAACGCCGCACGCTCATTCGCGCCTGCGCCATGGACGACTGCGGAGGCTTCTACATCGACGACTCCCGCGGAAAACGACGCCGCTGGTGTTCGATGGAACGCTGCGGCAATCGCGCCAAAGCCGAAACCTACCGAGAACGCTGGCTCGCCGGCATCTGACGGCGACCGCGAGCGGCGGCGGTCTGGCACTCACGTGAAGCATCGATTCTGCCGAACGTTGATTCTGGTTTGATTCTGACAGCACCATGAAGGAGCGGGGTGTTATGGCAAGCGGAGATCAAGGCGGAGCCAGCGAGAAAGTGTTGGAGTTCATTCGCGCGGCCAAGGCGCAGGGGATGGATGACGACTTCGTCACGAGGCTGCTTCGGCACAACGGGTGGTCGGAGCGCGCCATTTTTCAAACCTACTCGTCGTATTATGGGGAGCGGCTCCAGCAGCCCGTTCCGTCGCGAGGTGCCGGCATAGAGAATGCCCGGCACGCTTTCTTCTATCTGCTCGCGTTCATCACGCTCGGGACCTGGACGTTCGCGCTCGGCAATCTCTTCTACGTGTTGATCGACCGCATGCTTCACGATCCTCTGGCCGCGGATTACACAGCCGATTATGTTCGCGCGAACATCTCGTTCGATCTGGCGGCCATCATCATTGCATTCCCCATCTTCCTCTGGATGATGTGGATCATACAACATGAGGCTACGCAGCGTCCGGAAGTCCTAGATTCCGGCGTCCGCAAGTGGCTCACGTACTTGGCGCTCGTCGTCACCGCATCGTCTCTCATCGGCGACGCGGTAGTCTTTCTGCAAGATTTTCTCAATGGCTCGCTGACCCAGGCATTCATTCTCAAGTCGGTGGTGCTGGTCGCGATCGCCGGCGGCGTCTTCGTGTACTACCTCGGAGCCGTGCGCGCGGAGACGGCGACCGTCCGCAGGGACCAGATTTTTGCCGGCGTTGCGATCGTTGCCGTTTGCATCAGCATCGGGATCGGCTTCCTACAGAATGGGACGCCGCTGGCGCAACGGGAAAGCGCCTTCGATCAACGGCGAGTCAACGATCTTCAGCAGATAGCAAGTCTTCTTCGCGATTCGTGGACCGCAAACGGAAAGCACCAACTTCCTTCAAAGTTGGACGCGCTCTTCGTCAATAGGACGAGGCTGCTCGACCCGCAAACGCACCACGCCTACACATATCACACGTATTCAGGACCGCGATACCGCCTGTGCGCTGTCTTCGAAACGAGTAACCTCAACGACCCCGGCAACGACGCCTGGCGACACGCCGCCGGTCTCACCTGCTTCAATCGCGACGCCAGCGCCCCAGGCGAATCGTAGCAGACGCCAATATTATCGAAGCGCCCTCTCATCGCATCCGCTTCACTGTCGCGTCCGACTTCTCGCGCGCCGATTCGCGGCGCCGGGGCGCGACGATCGGCACGTGTCCTCCCGCATCCTCGCCGCCGGGCTTTACACAACATTCTGGGAACTGGACGGGCCAACCCCACCCATAGCGGGCCCGCACATCCGTGGGAAGCGAACTACCAGCCTTTGCGCGAAGACCACAGGAGATGGATTGGTCGACGTGGATCGGGATTATCGGAACCCCTTTGGCATGGGCGGTTTCGGTGCTGCTGTTCGCCTCGGCTGCGATCTCGTATCTCAAGCTTCACGACGAACGGGGCACGGAGAAGCGGCTGTGGCGGAACCTCGTCATTGGGATTCAGGTGCTCGCGGCCGTCACAGGCCTCCTCGGTAATCTTAATGCCCGCAGTCTCCGCAGTACGGTGTTCAAACTCCAAAAGACGCTAAACGAAACCGCCGCGCGGGACCGCGATTCCGAATCTTTGCTTGCGCGACAGAGCGCGCTTCTAAAGCGCCAGTCGCTCGAAATCTCACGGGCGAAGACTCAAATCATAACACTTCAATCGCAAAGCGCTTCGTTTACGCGACAACTCATGAATGCCGCAGAACAAGCAGCCACTGCGGAACAGCGAGCCACTGCGGTCGCCAGTACCGTTCATCTGACCACTACAAGGACCGGCGCGTTGCTGGCGCGGGCTCAGGCTGAAGCCCAAGACGCAAATGAACGTGCCATGGTGGCAGAGGCACGTGCTGTCCATGCAGAGGTCAAGGCCGGGGCATATCATCTCCCCGGTCCGACGGCTAAACGCATGACTGCGACCCTGGACTCCTACAATCCCGGAACAATAGGCATCGCCTGCGACCCGGGCCTGGAGGTTACGTGCGCGGACCTCTATCAGGCCGCAAAAAAATCCCAGTGGCACGCCAGTGTCGCATATTCGGCCCTCATTTTTGCTCCCGGCCCCTTCGATGCGCCGATCAACGAGAGTCCAAACGATGGGCTAATCGTTTGGTATCGCGAGGGATATCGGGGAGCGGCGACAGCACTTGCCGACGTGCTCAGAACGGCGAGCTTTAGCGTGGCCATTCGCCTGACGCCGAACAACCCTGGAGAGAGCGATCTTGGGATATCGCTCTTATTCATAGGCGACGTGCAACGTCCGTAGCGCCAATCCGCAAATTGGCGTAATCCGAGGAATGCGTCTCCTTCTGTGTTCGTTAATCCGAAAATCGCGATTTCACGCGGCTAGTCCGCATGATAGTTAATCTGTAAAAAACGCTCAATCCGCAAAATAGACTTTTGAAAATCTATTTTGCGGACAGAGCAAAAATTGGTGGAGCTGTCGGGGAACTGCCCCCCGAGTCCGAAAAGCCTGACCGACGCGTTCTCCAAGCTCAGCTTCGATTTTTTCTTATTCGCGCGAGCGCCTTGAAGCCGGGCTTTCGCGTGCTGCAGATTCTTGATTTTGCACGCCCGTCGAATCAGGCGAACGTGCTAGCCGGAGTTTATGGCGGTAGGCGGGTTGATTCCGGCAACCTCCCGCTTCCCGTCGCTAACCTAGATTAGGCAGCGAGTGCGTATTGATTATCGGCAGATGTGCCGTTGCGATCGTTTTAGGAGGGCTCGCAGCTCCGCTTGCTGACGTCGACCACGGATCTCCTCGTCGAACCTGACTCAGCCCCATGGACACCCTATACTACCACAGGCCGCAAGCGAAGGTTTCCGCCGCCGGACCATTGGAGCAATCCGCGATCAGCGCGTCAGCGCGGCCTGCCGTTCGTTGGCGATGGCCTCCCCGTCGTGGAAACCCGAGACCGCGCTGCGAATGCGTTCGGCTTCATTGCGCAACGACAGCGTGAGCTTGCGCAGCTCCTCGGTGGCGCCGGCGAGCCGCTCGCCGCGCTGAGCCACCGAGGCCACGTCGGTCGATGTGGACTGCACCGCGACGGCGCCGTTCGACGACGAGGCGAGCAAGCGTGCCGAAAGATCGGAGAGCGATTGCGCGAGGCCGGCGTTTTCGCCGGTCATGCGCTCGAGGAGCAGCGTTGATTCAAGCAGGGAGTCGGTCGCCGATTTCTGCTCGCGCTGGGAGAGCACGACCGCATCGATGCGCGAGCGCATCGAGCGCGCGTTCTCCACGATCTTTTCGAGTGCTCCGGTCACGAGCGACGTCTTCTGGCGGCCGCTCTCGACGGCTTCGCGACCGCGTTGCGTGACGTCGACCGCGCGCACGGTCTCGGTCTGCACCGACCGGATGAGCGACGCGATCTCCTTGGTGGCTCCCGCCGATGAGTCGGCAAGCTTGCGAATCTCGTCGGCGACCACCGCAAAGCCGCGGCCGTGCTCACCGGCACGCGCGGCTTCGATGGCGGCATTGAGCGCGAGGAGATTGGTTTGATCGGCGATCTCGTCGATTTTTTGTGTGATCGATCCAATCTGCTGTGAACTTTCGCGCAACGATCCGATCGTCTCCACGAGGTCGTGCATCACGCGCTGCGCTTCTTCCGACGTGCGATCGGCCTGTTCGATCGCGGTGGTCGCGTCGGATGCGCTGGCGTCGGCCGAGGTCGAGAGCGCGAGGACGTCGCCGGCAGCTTCGATCGTCGCGTTGGTAGTGCGCGAGAGTTGATCGATGCCCGATGCGTTGCTTTGCGCGGCTACACCCAGGCGATCGGCCACCGAACGCGCGCGATCGACCATCTCGGAAAGTTCGTCGGCCCCGGCGGCGACCAAGTCCATCGCCGCTCCGAGCGACCGCATCGACGACGTGGCGCTGGTGAGATCGCGCGCGTTCGCAGAGGCGTCGCCGGTGAACTGTTCGGCACGACCGGCGATCTGACGCGCTGATTCATCCAGCAGCAGCGCCGTCGTCTGCACCTCCGCGACCACCGAGCGAATGGCATCGACAACTTTCACGAACGCGATCGACACGACGTCGCGATCGGAATGCGGCGTGATGTCGATGGCGAGGTTGCCGCTCGCAAGACGCTCGCCGCTGTCCGCCAACCGCGTGAGCCCACGATTGGCCTGGGTGAAGGCATGCACGAGCAAACCCGCCTCGTGCGCGAACACCGGTTCACCAAACAGTTCGTCATCGCGGAACAGATCACCGTAGCGCATGCGTTCCATGAGATCGACAACGCGCATAATCGGCCGCGTGATTCCGGATACCAGCACGTTCGTGACCAGCACCGTGAACAGTATCGTAACCGCGAGCGCGCACAATCCGTAGATGAGTCCGAGATGCATCGCTTGATCGAAGGTCACGGTCTTGGATTGCACCTGAAGGAACAGGTGCAGCGCCCCGCCGACGACGGTCGTCATCGTCAGCAGGGTGACGACGAAGAGCGGGAAGATCACGCGCAAACGGATGCCGCCGCGCGCATGACGCGGCTCGGGAACGAACGTGGACGCGCCCTCCGCCACGATGGCAAGCAGGCGCACCGCCAGAATCTCTCCGCTGAAGAAGTTCAACGTGCCGTCGATGGTCCCGCCGATCATCACGGCGATCAGGAGCGGTCCGAGGTTCAACCACGTCGGCAGGCCGGCGAACGTGTTGCCGAGTGCGGTCACGCAGACTGCCCCGATCAGGTACGAAACCACGTAATCAATGAAGAACCGGCGGGGGATGCCGCGCAGCACGGGCTGCGCCAACGATACGGCATCGTCGCCCGCTTCGAGCAGTGCGCGTTTTGCACGGTTCATCGAGCGCCGGTCGAGTGTCTGCGTCAGCGCAACCGATACTGCCGAGTAGATGACGGTCGCGACCGCGATCCACGTCAGCTCGTGGGCGGTGTAACTGCCGAGAATGGTTGCAATGAGAATCGTCGCGGGAACCGAAGCGAGGAGCGAACCGGATTGCCGAGTTTGAAAACGGCGCACGGTCGCGTCAAAACGCGCGGCTGCATCATGGCGGACGGCCTGCCCGGGCATATTTCGATTGATCCTCCCGACGACGATAGGGTCCCGCCGAAACGAATAATCGACAACCCCATCGAAGAATCCGCCCGCTCGCTGTGGACTTTACGCAAGCAAAAACCTCGCCTTAATCTGAACGCGGGACAGCATTAAGAGAGTGTCAGATTTCCGTATGCAAAAAAGAGACTACGGCGACGAATCGCCGTAGTCCACATGCCAGTCGAGGGCGAAGCGTTAGGTCGCGGTTCTCTCGGCTTCGGGTTGCCACATTTGCGTCAGCAGCGTCCCAACGATGGTCATGATGATGGTACCGTACAAATTCGCCAGCCACGTGTTCGTATCGGGAGCCCGAAAGCTTGGCGCCAGCCATGTCGTCAACGCGAACAAGATGTAGTTGACGACGAATGAAAACAGTCCGTGCGTCAGCCAAGTCAGTGGCGCTGAGAGCAGACGCAGGATCGGTCCGAGGAGCATGTTGATGAGGCCGAAGATGATTGCAGCGATGACTGCCGTCCAAATTCCGGCTTGGTGATTGAACCCCGGCACATACTTCGCGATGAGATAGAGCACGATGGCGTTGACGATGAAGCGGATGAGCAGATGCATCGTTTACCTCCTCGTACGGCGTCACGCATCGGGACGCCGCAGAAAGATGCTTTGGCGCTTATCTTCGCCTAGCCCTGCGCATGCGTTGCTTCGCCGTTGAGCGCGGCTTTGACGCGAGCCGCGAGCGCCGGCGTCATTCCTTTGATTGATGCGATCTCGTCGAGATCGGCGCGTTTGATCGCTGCGACTGATCCGAAAGCCTCGAGCAGTCGCTTCTTGCGGACCGGTCCGACGCCGCCGAGCGCATCGAGCGCCGAGCGCTTCATTGCTTTCGCACGCCGCTCGCGGTGATACGTGACGGCGAAGCGATGCGCTTCGTCGCGCAAGCGCATCACCAAGTGCAAGCCGGGCGAATTTGGCGTTAGGACAATCGGCTCAGATTGCCCGGGCACGTACAGCCACTCGTTCTCCTTCGCAAGTCCGGCCACGGGAATGCCGGTGAGATCGAGTTCTTCGAGCACCTCGACGACCGCGTTCAACTGGCCTTTACCGCCGTCGATCAACAGCAGGTCCGGCCGTTTCGCAAACTTTTCGCGCTTCGCCAACTCGCCCTCGATCGCGCGCTCGGTGCCGGTGCGCCGCAGGTACCGCAGACGGCGACGCAACGTCTCTTGCATCATTGCGAAATCATTGGGACCGCGGTCGTATTGAATCTTGAACTTGCGATATTCGCTCTTCTTCGCGCGCCCTTCGACGAATACAACCATCGAAGCAACCGGATTGGTGCCCTGAACGTTGGAGATGTCGTAACATTCGATGCGGTGCGGCGGCCCGGGAAGTTCGAGCGCGTCGGCGAGTTCGGTGAGCGCGCGCGCTTGCGCGGTTTCCTGCACCTCCTGATGAGCAAGGAATGCCTTGAGATTTTGCTCTGCGTTCTTTCGCACCAGGCGCAGGTACTCCAGACGCGCGCCGCGTTGCGGAGCCAGTATGCGCACGCGCTGCCCTTTGAGATCGGAGAGCCACCGCTCGATCACGTCGCGATCTTCAGGAAGAGCGTCGACGAGCACTTCCTTGGGAATCGCGTAACTCACCACATCGCCAGGCGCGCGCTGCTTGAGCGGTACCGGCGCCTGATTGTCGCGTGCGATGCGCGCACGGAGCGCTGACGCGACCTGCGGATCGGGCGCGCTCGCCGAGCGCGCGGTGTAGAACTGCTTGAGAAACTCGCTGACCAGTTCGTCGCCGGCTTGATCGTGAACGCCGTCGAGGATGAACTGCTCCTGGCCGATGAGTTTTCCGCCGCGCACGAAGAAGACTTGCATGCACGCTTGGCCTTGGGCGCGAGCCGACGCGATCAAATCCATGTCCAGTCGAGATTTCCACACGACCTTTTGGCCTTCGGTGACGCGGCGGACTTGGACGATGCGATCGCGCAGGCGCGCGGCGGCTTCGAAATTGTACGCCTCCGCCGCTTCGGTCATCTCGTGCTGCAAGCGCGTCAGCAGCGACTCTTGCTTGCCTTCGAGGAAGAGCACGACTTCATCGATGGTGCGATTGTAATCTTCCTCGCTTTGATAGCCGACGCACGGCGCCAGACAGCGCTTGATGTGATACTGCAAGCACGGTCGCTTACGTTTTCCATCGATCGGCTCGCGACAGGTCCGCAGCGGAAACACCAGGCGAACAAGATCGACAAGTTGCCGCAAACCCTGGGCGTTCGTGTAGGGTCCGAAATAGCGCGATCCGTCGTCGCGCACGAAGCGCGTGAACACCACACGCGGAAACGGCTCGTTGGTGATCTTCAAGTACGGATAACGCTTGTCGTCGCGCAGACGAACGTTGAACGGCGGCTGGTAGCGCTTGATGAGGTTCGCTTCGAGGATCAGCGCCTCGACTTCGTTGGTGACGACGATCGTGCGAACGTCGACGACTCGCTCGACCATCGCCTGTGTGCGCGGATGATGCGCCGAGCTTTCCTGAAAGTACGAACGAACGCGATTGCGAAGGGAGATTGCCTTCCCGATGTACAGCACGCCGCCGTCGCGTCCCAGCATTTGATAGACGCCGGGCGCGTCTGGGACCTGGGCGAGCGTATGTTCGAGGTGCGTGTCTATGGCTTCGGCTAGAGACCTGCGCGTGCGGCGCGCCGGTTGCGCGCGAGCGCGATCCCACCCCAGAGCAGTGCGATCGCAACACAGAGAACGACCGCCAGCTTGGCGTACCGGTGGATCAGCGGCATCAATGCGTCGAGGTGTTCACCGAAGGCGAAGCCGACCCACACGAGCCCGCCGCAGAAGAGCGCCGAGCCCAGTGCCGTCCACAGATAGAACGCGGCCAAGTGCATGCGTGAAATACCGGCGGGAATGGCGGCGACGCCTCGCAGCACCGGAACGAACCGAAAGACGAAGATCGCGACGCTTCCGTGCCGATCGAAGAACGCATCGATCTTGTCGAGGTAGGCATGATGAAAGCGGACGTACTTTCCGTATTTCTCGACGAACGGACGCCCGCCGAAACGGCCGATGGCGTAGCCGAGCGTGCCGCCGGCCAGCTCGCCGAGGACCGCGACGATGATCGTAAGTACCACGCTGGGCAGATGTCCGCGCGCCGTGAGCGCGCCGGCTGCGGGAAGCACGATCTCGGTGCCGATCGGAGCACCGATGTTCCCGAGCATCATGGCGATGAACAATCCCACGTATCCGAAGTGGTCGACCAGGCCGATCACGGCGTGCTGAAACGCTTGCATGGCGGGCTCCTATGGCATGTCGGTCTTGGTGGCGCGGGCGCTCGTGGCGCGCCGCAGAATCTCGGCGGCCAAACTGCCGCCCTCCATGCGCATGGCTTCGAACAGATCGATCGGCTCCACGTCGCGATCGCCGGCGCGGGCCTCCGCCAGCGCCACGATCTTGCGAACGCGCGGCGTGACGAGTATTCCCTCCCACAAGCGTTCGTCACCGGTGCCGAGCGAACGGCGAATCTCGGCATGCACTTCGGATACGTCAATATGGCCGACGCCCAGCGCCGCGAGCACGTCGGGGTCGCGTTCAGCGAGCAGCGCTTCGAGCATGTGCTCGGCGCCGACGTAGTAGTGGTTGTGGTTGCGGCAAGTCTGCTCCGCAGCTCTCAAAACTCGCCGTGCCGCCGGACTGAAACGGTTAAACACTCTTTACAGAACTTAAACGGGGACCGTCGCGCCATGCGCCGGTCCCCGGGGGAATATCGGGGCGACTGGATTCGAACCAGCGACCTCTTCGTCCCGAACGAAGCGCTCTACCAAGCTGAGCCACGCCCCGACAAAACTCCCCTAGGTTCGTAGAGGCGTGGCCGGCTCCTGCCGCACCAGGGGAACGGCTGATGCCTGCGAAGGGGGAGCGACGCTCATGAGATATCTCATCGTGGGGTGCGGCCGCGTCGGGTCGGCACTCGCGAAGTTGCTTGACGCAGACGGTCACAAGGTGATCGTCGTCGACGAAAATCCAAGCGCCTTCAGACGCTTGGGTCAGAAATTTTCCGGCGACGTCGTCGTCGGGACCGGCATCGATTACGACGTCCTCAAACGCGCCGGCGCGCAGACCGCGGACGGATTCGTGTCCTGCACCGACGGCGACAACCGCAACATCATGGCTGCGTTGATCGCGCAGCGCATGTTTCACATCAAGCACATCGTCGCGCGCATCTACGACCCGCCGCGCGGCCAAATGTATCGCGAACTCGGCATTCAAACCGTCGTTCCCACGACGGTCGGCGCCAAGATCATCCGCGACACGTTGATGGACGCACCGTGGGATCCGCTGCACTCGTTCGACTTCGGCAAAGTGACCTCGCTCTCGGCGGTCGTCGGCGTCACCGAAGCCGGCCGTACTGTCGGCGACATCGAGAAGCCGGGGCGCATTCGCATCGCGGCCGTGCGCCGCGCCGGTGAAGGCGTGATCGTCGCCGCCAACGACTACGTGCTGCGCGAAGGCGACGAGATCAACGCCGTGGTCGCACCTGAAGCCATCTCGGAATTCGCGCAGCTCTTCGCGAGCGCACAAAGCACACGGATGACGGCATAACCGATGTTTATTTTGATAGTCGGCGGCGGAAAAGTCGGCTCTTATCTGACGCGCGCCCTGCTGCAGCAAGGCCATGAAGTCGTGATGGTCGAGAAAGAAGCGCGCAAGGCCGAGATGCTGGAGCGCCTGATCGATCGCCAGGTAACGCTGGTCGGCGACGGCTGCGATCCGACAGTGCTCGAACAAGCCGGGATCGGCCGAGCCGACGTCGTGGTCGCGGATACCGGTGACGACGAAGACAATCTCGTGGTCACGCTCATCGCGAAGAAGAAAACCAAGGCGCGCTGTATCGCGCGCGTCAACAATCCGAAGAACAAGCTGATCTTCGAATCGCTCGACACCGAAGACCCGGTCACGGTGATCTCGACGACCGAACTGATTCTCGACGTGCTCAACGAGCAGGTCAACGCCGCCAGCTTCCGCAGCGCGGTCGAGACGATGCATCTCTTCGGCAAGGGCAATCTCCAGCTCGTCAAACTCTCGGTTCCCGAAAACTCGCCTGCGAGCGGCCGGCGACTCGCCGAACTTCCGTTTCCCCGCAACAGCGTGCTGGTGGCGATCGACCGCGGTGAAGACGAACTCACGATCCCAAGCGGCGACACCCAACTCAACTCCGGCGACCACGTCATCGCCATCGTAAAAAACGGCGCCGGCGAAAAACTCCGCATGCTCCTCTGCGGCAGCTAATTCAGATATCCGCGATGGAAGGCGATGACCGCGGCCTGCGTGCGGTCGGAGGCTGAGAGTTTTTCCAGGATGTCGCGAATGTGGCCCTTGACGGTTCCCAGACCCATGTGCAAACGTTCGGCGATCTCCGCGTTGCCGATCCCGTCGGCGATCAAACGCAGAATCTCGGTCTCGCGCGGCGAGAGCGGTGAAGCCGCTCCTTTCGACGATTCATCCGACGTGAAGCGCGCGAGTACGACATGCGCGATGCGCGGATCGAAGTATGCTCCGCCTTCACGCGCGATCTCGACCGCCGCGATCACACGCTGCGGATCGGCCGTTTTCAACACATAGGCGTCGGCGCCGGCAGCAAGCGCCGCCAACACCTCGCGCTCATGGTCGGTCATGGTGACGATGACGACGTGCGTGGCCGGCAGCTCCGCGCGAATCCGCCGCGTGAGTTCGATGCCGTCCATTCCCGGAAGTCCGATGTCCAGCACGGCCACATCCGGCCGTTCCCTGGTTATCGCATCCCAGCCCGCGATTCCGTCGGCGGCTTCGCCGACGACGTCGCACGTCGCCGAAAGCGTCGTCAGGAGTCCGGCGCGCGTGAGCGCGTGATCTTCGACGATCACGACGCGAGCGCGGGCATTCATGCTTGCCCTGCTCGCGGAAACGTCACGGTGAAGACACTGCCCTTCGGCTCGCGCGGGCGGTATGCGATCGATCCGCCGTGATGCTCGACGATGCGCCGAACGATGTACAATCCCAATCCCGTTCCACTCCCCATGCCGCCTCCGCCGCCGAAACGCTCGAAGAGCAGCGCGCGCCGTTCGACGGGAACGCCGTACCCGTCATCTTCAATGTCAATGCGTACCTGTTCCGCTTCGCCGTCGGCGCGAAGGCTGACCGCTCCGCCGGCCGGCGTCGCGGCGATCGCATTGGCGACCAGATTGGTGATCGCCCGGCGCAGTTCGGAAGCGTCACCCTCGACGATCGCGGGCAGCCCGGCGATGCTCGGCGTCAACGTGACGTTCTTGCTGAGCGCGAGCGGGCGCAGCTCATCGACGACGCGTTCGACCTGCGTGCGCATGTCAACCGGCTCTCGCAGCGTTGACGCCTCGCCCGATTCATACCGCGCCACCAGCAGCAGCGTTTCCACCAAACGGCGGACGTCGTCGTTGCTCGACAGCGTCGAGCGCAGAATATCCCGGTACGCATCGGGAAGCGGGCCGTACGCTCCGTCGAGCGCTTGCTGCATCGTCACGCGGGCGGCGGCAAGCGGCGTTCGCAGATCGTGCGCGAGCGCATAGACGAGATCGCGAATGACGCGGCTGCGTTCCTGCAATGCGTTCTTCTGCTCGGCAACCGCTTCATTTTGCTCGCCGAGTTGCGTGAACAGCCGCGCCTGGCGCAACGCGACCGCCGCACCGTCGGAAAACGCTTGCAACATGCGCTCGCTCTCGGCGTCGAACGCGTCGGCGCCCCCAAAGAGCAGCAGCACCGCGCGCATGTCACCTTCCACGAGCGGTGCCACCAAGGCCGCCTGCGCGCCTGCGGCTTCGATGACGGACCGCGCAATCGCGTCATCGAGCCCGACGCGATCGGCATGCCCGCGATCGAGCACGCGCTGCACCAGCGACGCCACGTGCGGATCCATCGCCCGCCGTTCCAACCCGACGTCCGCGCCGCCGGCCGCAAACCGGTAGGTGTCCGGCACGCGCAACGTCGAGCGACGAACGATCAGTCTGGCGCTCTGCGCACCCAGCAGATGGACGCACTCGCGCACGGCCGTGCGCATCACGAGTTCAACGTTGAGGCTCGCGCGCACCGCATCCAGTGCCGCACGCAATGACGCTTCCGCCTCGGCGCGCCGTTCACGCTCGCGTGACGCTCCCGCGCTGCGCGCGAACTCTTGCGCTTTGACGGTCAAATATCCGACCAGCAGAAACGACGCACCCGACAGCACCCGGTCGCCGATTGCCACTGCTTGCCAGTGATAGCCCTCTTGGATGCCATTGACATAGCCCGCAGCGATATTCGCAACCTCGGAGAGCAGCACGAGGACGATGGTCAGCCGGCCGCGCAGCGCAAGGCCCGAGAGCGCGATCGGGCCATTGAGCAACACGGCGGCAACGAACAGTTGCGGCGTCAGAAGATCGACGACCCAGCAGGCCGCGATCAGGGCAAAGCACAGCCACGGAATCGCCGCCTGGTATCGCGGAAATGTCGCATCAGCCACGGCACTTCGCGCGTTCTCTCCGCAGGTGCGGCTACCTGCGGCGGATGGACGCGGTGCGACACCGAAGCTCCGCGCCAGAGATGAATCGCCACGACAGCACCCACGACGAAGATATGCGTCGCCGCGCCGCCGCGCAAAGTGCGCTCGAAGAGGTCGGCAGCCGCGCGCGACTGCTCGTCTACATCGCGAGCGCCCCCGGTGCCGGGAAGACACGCCGTCTGCTCGACGACGCGCAACGCGCCCGGACGGCGGGACGCAACGCGATGATCGGCTGGGTCGAAACCAAGGATCGTCCGGACCTCGATCGTCTGGCCGCCGACATTCCACGCATACCGCCGCGCATGGTCACCGTCGGCGGCGAGCAGTTCGCAGAATTCGATCTCGAAGCGGCGATCGCGGCGAAGCCCGACGTGGTCGTGCTCGACGAACTCGCGCACGACAATCTCGCGGGGTCGTCGAATGCGAAACGCTGGCAAGACGCATTGACGCTGCGCGAACACGGCATCTCGGTCATGGGCGCATTCAACATCGCACACCTGGAAACGGCCGCGCCGGTCGCGGAGGCGGCGCTCGGCTATCCCGTGCGCGAAATCGTGCCACTGTCGTTTTTGAAATCCGCCGACGAGGTGATCGCGCTCGACGTCTCCCCTGAACTACTCGAACGCCGTCTGCACTCCGGGAAGATCGTACGCGACGAAGACGTCGGCCGCGCGCTGGCGGGATCGTTCAAACCGCAAACGCTCTACGTCTTGCGCCAGTTGCTGCTGCGCACGATCGACGAACTGACGATCCCCGCGATCTCCGCCGACGCGGTCTCGACCGCGGCCGCCATCCTTCCCCTGCGCTTCGCCGATCCGTTGCCGTTCTTGCGCCGCACCGCCGCTATCGCCAGCGCCCTCGACCTGGGCCTCGAAATCTACTGCGCTCCCGGCGCCTCGATGGATGTGCTCTCCGCGATGGGGCATGACTTGGACGCGGAAGTGTTGCAAGCGCCGCATGAGCCGCGCGACGAGGACATCGACCGCGTCCGCGCATCGCTGGTCGCGGTACCGCTGTCGAAACTCGCGTCGCGCTGGGCGAACCGGCGCATCGATCGCGATCTGTTCATCGCCGGCCCAGGGCAGACGTTTCTCTCGCAGCCGCCGCTCTCATCGCAACTCTCCGGCGCACTCGGCGATCGCCTGCGCATCGGATACGGCAAGTTGACCGTCTATCTCGGCGCCGTAGCCGGATCGGGAAAAACGTATGCGATGCTCGATCGCGGCCATGTCCTCAAGGCCGAGGGCGCCGACGTCGTCGCCGGATTCATCGAGACACACGGCCGCAAGGAGACGGCTGCGATGCTCGAAGGGCTGGAAGTTCTCCCGCGCAAGCGCATCGTCTCCGGCACCATCACCTACGAGGAGTTCGATCGCGAAGCGCTGATCGCGCGGCGCCCGAAAGTCGCGCTCATCGACGAACTCGCGCACACCAACGCGCCCGGATCGCGTGCAGCCAAACGCTACGAAGACGTGCTCGCGATTCTCCGCGCCGGCATCGACGTGATCACCACCTTGAACGTGCAACATCTCGAAGCCCTGGGTGATGCGGTCTTTCGCCTCACCGGGACAGTCGTGCGCGAAACGTTGCCCGACGGCATTCTCGCGCTCGCCGACGAGGTGATCTTGATCGACGTCACGCCGGAGACGCTGCGAGAACGACTGCGCGCCGGAAAGATCTACCCGCCCGAGCGCATCGAAGCGGCGCTCTCCAACTTCTTCCGCACCGACAATCTGCGCGCGCTGCGCGAATTAGCCGTTCGCGAAGCGATGCGCGCGAAAGATCGCGAGCGCGTCTCCGCGCCCTTTGAACGCTTACTGCTGGCCGTCGCCGCACGCAAGAGCGATCTTCCGATGATCGCGCGCTGTTCGAAGATCGCCGTGCGCTTGGGAGTCGACTTCGTGGTCGCCAACGTCAGCCCGCCGGACGAGAAACAAGACCCCGGCGTGGTCGCGGCCTTTGCAGCTCAGACGCAGCGCGCGGGCGGAACCTGGATCAACGAACGCCACGCCGACGTTCCCAAGCGCATCCTGGAGATCGCACGTTCGCAATCCGAAACAACCGTCGCCGTCGGTGGAACCGTGCGCACACCGCGCTGGCCGCAACCCAACTCCTTCGCACGGCGCCTGCTGGATGCCGGAGCCCGCGAACTCATCGTCCTAGCCCGCCGCCACGAACACATCGAAACCATCGAAGCCGACTAAGAATCAGGGCTTCTTGCCATCCAGGGCTAGGTTGAGTTGCATGACGTTTACTCGCGGCTCGCCGAGGAAGCCGAGTTCACGGCCTTGCACGTTCGCGGCGATCACGGCTTTGACCGCGTCGAGCGTGAGCCCGCGTGCCTTCGCGACGCGCGGTGCTTGCCAATAGGCGCTCTCGGGGCTGATGTCGGGGTCGATGCCGCTGCCGCTCGACGTCACGAGATCCATCGGCGGCGGGCCGACCGCATCGGGATCGGACTTGCGCAGCGATGCAATCGTCGCTTTCGTCGCGTCGATCAGCTTCTTCGCCGAGGGCGCGAGGTTGGTGGGGCTGGTGTTGGTCGGATCGTAGCCCTTCCCGGCAGCCGACGGCCGGCCCCAGAAGTACTGCGGCTTGGTCCACAATTGCCCGATGATGTCCGAGCCGACGACCTTTCCGTTGACCTCGACGAGCGAGCCGTTCGCCTGTTTGGGGAAGAGCACGTTGGCGATGCCGGTCATCGCGAGCGGGTAGATGAGCCCCAGCAAGACGACCGTGACGATCGTGATTCGTATCGAAGTGCCGATGTGTCTTAGCATCATTCGTCCTTACGTCAAGTGGAGCGCGGCGAGCATCATGTCGATCAGCTTGATGCCGACGAACGGAATAATGATTCCGCCAACCCCGTAGATCATCACGTTGTTGAACAAGACGGAGTTGGCGCCTCTCGGGGTATATTTCACACCGCGAAGCGCCAGCGGCACCAACGCGATGATGATCAGCGCATTGAAGATCACCGCTGAGAGAATCGCGCTTTGCGAGGTGGTGAGGCGCATGATGTTGAGTACGCCCATCGCCGGATACGCGGTCGCGAACATCGCGGGGAGGATCGCGAAGTACTTGGCGACGTCGTTGGCGATCGAAAAGGTGGTGAGCGCGCCGCGTGTCATCAGCAACTGCTTGCCGATCTCAACCACCTCGATCAGTTTGGTCGGATCCGAATCGAGATCGACCATGTTCGCCGCTTCCTTGGCGGCTTGCGTTCCGGAATTCATCGCCACGCCGACATCAGCTTGCGCCAGCGCCGGTGCATCGTTGGTTCCGTCGCCGGTCATCGCTACCAGACGCCCCGAAGCCTGTTCGCGCTTGATGAGGTCCATCTTGGTTTCGGGGGTCGCCTGCGCCAGGAAGTCGTCGACGCCGGCTTCTTTGGCGATCGCCGCAGCCGTGAGCGGGTTGTCGCCGGTGATCATGACGGTGCGAATTCCCATCGCGCGCAAACGCGCGAAGCGCTCCGTCATGTTCGGTTTGAGAATGTCCTTGAGGTAGATCACACCGAGCACGTTCTTGCTGCGCGCCAACAGCAGCGGCGTTCCGCCCGCGCGAGCGATACGCTCGACTTCGCCTTCGAGTTCGGTGCTCGGCGCGCCGCCCGATTCACGCACCCACGCGAGCACCGCATCGGGAGCGCCCTTGCGAATCTGCGTACCGTCGGGAAGATCGACGCCGCTCATGCGCGTGTATGCGCTGAAGGGCACGAAGATCGCATCTTTGGGAAGCACGCCGTCACCCGACACGACGCCGGAGTTCTGCGCGAGCAGGACGATCGAACGGCCTTCGGGCGTCTCGTCAGGCAGCGACGACAGATACGCAGCCAACGCCGCATCATTTTTTGCAACCGCCTTGGCGGTGACAATCTCCACGGCTTGCCGATTGCCGAGCGTGATCGTGCCGGTCTTGTCGAGCAACAGCGTGTCGACGTCGCCGGCGGCTTCAACCGCGCGCCCGCTCATCGCGAGCACGTTGCGCTGCATCACGCGATCCATCCCGGCGATGCCGATTGCCGAGAGCAGTCCGCCGATGGTCGTCGGAATCAAGCAGACGAGCAGCGCGATCAGCACGGTAACCGTCTGATGCGCGCCCGCATAGACGGAGAACGGTGCGAGCGTGGCGACCGCGATCAAGAAGATGATCGTCAACCCCGCGAGCAAGATCGAAAGTGCGATCTCGTTGGGCGTCTTCTGCCGCTTCGCGCCTTCGACGAGCGAGATCATGCGGTCGAGAAAACTCTCTCCCGGATTGGTCGTCACACGAACGACGATCTGATCGGAGAGCACGCGCGTGCCGCCCGTGACCGCGCTGCGGTCTCCGCCCGACTCCCGGATGACTGGAGCGGATTCGCCGGTGATCGCCGACTCGTCGATCGTCGCCGCGCCTTTGATGACGTCACCGTCTGCCGGAACGATATCACCCGCATCAACCATCACCACGTCGCCCTTGCGAAGCGCGCTCGCGGCGACCGTGCGGACCGTCGTGCCGTCGGGACCAAGCAGTTTCGCCGACGTGTCCGACTTACTGCGACGGAGAAATTCGGCCTGCGCTTTGCCGCGCCCCTCAGCCATCGCCTCGGCGAAGTTCGCGAAGAGCACCGTGAACCACAGCCAAAGCGAGATCGCGAGATCGAAACCGGTTTGCTGGCTGTGCGACGCGAGATCGCGCGCAAAGAAGATGAGCGTGACGAATGCACCAACTTCAACGATGAACATGACCGGGTTGCGCGCCTGCCACCGCGGATCGAGTTTCGGAAACGAATCCGCGATCGCGCGCGTGATGATGGCGCTATCGAAGAGCGAGCGTGCCTTCGGACGACGCTCCAAACGGCGTTGTGACAGCATGCTAGAACGTCTTTCCTTGCAGCACTTGCAGATGTTCAACGATGGGGCCGAGCGAGTCGGCCGGGAGGAATGTCAGCGCACCGACGATGATGATCGTACCGAGCAGTAAGCCGACGAAGATCGGCGAGTGGGTCGTGAATGTGCCCGCCCCCATCGGCGACGCCTTCTTACCGGCGAGCGCG
This sequence comes from Vulcanimicrobiota bacterium, assembly GCA_027307235.1. GTDB lineage: Bacteria > Vulcanimicrobiota > Vulcanimicrobiia > Vulcanimicrobiales > Vulcanimicrobiaceae > DAHUXH01. Next base: position 61,001 of record DAHUXH010000001.1, read on the forward strand.
CCGGCGAGTGCGAGCGCCGGGATCGCGACACTAAACCGTCCGAACATCATGTTGACGCCGGTAGCGATGTTGTAGAACAGGTTGGAACCGAGGCCCGCGAATGCACTGCCGTTGTTGGCATTCGTGGACGTGAAGGCGTAGAGAATCTCGGAGAAGCCGTGAGCGCCGTTGTTGCTCAACGTCGCCAAGCCTTGCGGCACGAGTACCGCCACCGCGGTCGGGACCAAGCACAGCACCGGAGTCACCAAGACGGCGAGAATCGCAAACTGCACTTCGCGACGCTCGATCTTCTTTCCAAGAAACTCCGGTGTGCGCCCGACCATCAAACCGGCGATGAACACCGTCAACACGACGAATACGATCATGCCGTAGAGTCCGCTGCCGACGCCGCCGAAGATGATCTCACCCAGTTGCATGTTGACCAAGGGAACCAAGCCCGCCAGCGGCATGAACGAGTCGAGAGCGGCGTTGACGGCTCCGCACGACGTGTCGGTCGTGACCGTGGCGAAGAGCGCGGATGCTGCCGCTCCGAATCGAAGCTCTTTTCCTTCGAGGTTTGCTCCGGCTACGCCAAGTTGATGCACCAGCGGGTTGCCGCCCGCCTCACCCCAATACGCGACGGTGAATCCGATGGCGAAGATCACCGACATGGCAGTGAAGATCGCCCAGCCTTGCCGCGTGTCTTTCACCATCTTGCCGTACATGTAGACCAGTCCGGCCGGAATCAGGAAGATCAGCAACATTTCGAAGAAGTTGGAGAACGGCGTCGGATTTTCGTTCGGCGATGCCGAGTTCGCACCGACGAAGCCGCCGCCGTTGGTTCCCAGTTCCTTGATCACTTCTTGCGAGGCCATCGGACCGCCGGTGATCTGCTGCGAGAAGCCTTCGAGCGACGAGACCGTCTGATAAGCATGAAGGTTCTGCGGCACGCCTTGCATGACGAGCAGCAAGCCGCCGACGACGGAGATCGGCAACAGCACGTAGAGCGTTGCGCGCGTCAGATCCACCCAGAAGTTGCCGAGCGTCTTCGCTGACGTTCTCGCGACGCCGCGCACGACCGCCACCGCGATCGCGATGCCGACGGCCGCCGACACGAAGTTATGCCAGGCAAGTCCAGCCATCTGCGAGAGATAACTCAGCGCGTTTTCGCCGGAGTAGAACTGCCAGTTCGTGTTCGTCAGGAAGCTGACCGCCGTGTTCCATGCCAGGTCGGGCGCCATCGGCGGCATGTGCTGCGGATTGAACGGCAGCCATTGCTGCGTCCGCAGCAACACGTACAAGTACGCGAAGCCGGCGAGGGAAAATCCGAGCATCGCCAGCGCGTACGTGTACCATGGCATCTCTTCATCGACGCGCACGCCGCACAAGCGATAGATCAGCTTCTCGATCGGTTCGATCACCGGCGAGAGCCACGTGCGCCCACCCTCAAAAACGCGCACCAGGTAGAGACCGAGCGGCTTCGTGAGGGCTAAGATGATGAGGAAGTAGATGACTGCTTGCAGCCAACCGATAGCGGTCATGAATCGCTCCTAGAACTTCTCTGGACGCAGCATTGCGAACACGAGGTACGCAAGGCCGCTGACAGTGAGCACGATTCCCAGTATGTCGTCAAACTGCATGGCGCTACACCTTCTCGCATCCGATGACGTAGAAATCCAAGATCGCAAAACAGGCGATCGACAAGAGCGCGAGGCCGAGTTCGAGCATCATTAGAATTGCGCTCCCAATTCGAGCAGCGCGCGCGTTTGGGTAGAGTTTTTGCCCGCCGGTCCAAACGTGAGCCCCGGCGTGAAGTTGGTCGCCTGAACTCCGGAGAGTTCGGCACGGACGAAGAACGCGTTCATCTTGTAGGCCGGCGTGAACGTCCACGTGGTGGCGCGACTGCCTGGACCGTATCCCAAGAAGTCCGCATTCGCCGAAGTGTCGGTGGTCCCAGAGTGGTTCGTGAACGACTCGTAGCGCGCGGCCAGCGAATACCGGTCGTTGAACGCGTAGTTCGCGAGCATCACCGCGCCGGCCGCGCTCTCGCTGCTCGTGAATCCAAGCGACGCCGCCGCCGGCGAGTGGATGAGAAGCAGATACGGTAGGACCTGCAGTTTTCCGAACTGCTGCGTGAGCATGAAGTCATACTCGCTCTTGTTCGCGATCGAGGTCGTCACGTTGCCCGGCGTACCTGCGCCCGGCGCGATGAAGGCGAATTGCAAGTTCGTGTTCGCGCTCGGCATCCAGCCGAGCAGTCCTTCGACCGCGCGGTGGCTTCCGGTGTAATAGCCGTCGTTCGCCTCGAGATTGCCGGTGAACTTCCCTTGCGTGTAGGTTGCGCGCACGCCGCGGCTGATCGTCGGCTCCGCGTTGAACCCGAGCCCGCGCTGGATGTTCAAATTCTGATAGGTGAACGGGCTCTCTTGACCGAGCAGCGCCGCCATCTTGCCGGCAGTCACCGTCAGGCTGGGACTCGCAACATACGAAACGTTCGCCAGCGGTATGTATCCGAAGAGCGTGGAGTTCGCGCTGTCCTGCGTCGTCGTGTTGAGCGACTGCCCGATGACCGGCAACGCGTACGCGCCGACGGTAACGCTGAACTGCAACGCCCCGGTATTCTTCGTCAGCGTGGCGAGGGCGTTGCCGATCTCCGTCCGGCTGGTGCGATCGGCACCGGTCGGCGTGTCGAGCGCTCCGACTGCATTGACGTTGTTAGTATGTGCGCTGTACAGCGAGAATGCGCCGTGCAGCGAGTACGCGGGCGTCGGGGTTGGGTTCGCCGTCGGAGCCGGGCTCGGCGAGGGCGCGGGGGTCTGCGTCTGCGCGCGCAGTGCGACCGGCGTCAGCGCGGTCATGACAAGAGCCGCCAACAAGAAACGGCGGGAAGCGTGGTATAGCATCCGTTCGAGCATACCAGCGACCGCACCGGTGTGCTACCCTCCGAACGGATGATCCGAACGGATGGTCAGGCGGTCTTTCGACGTGCCGGGATCAGTCGCCGGATGACCAGCGGGATGACGGAACCGCTTCCCAGCAGTGAGCCGAGCGTCACGGCGAACGTCGCATCGATGATCGCCTCGCGATAGGGAACGCTAGGCGGCAGTGCGAGCGCTAGCGCAAGGCAAAGCGCGCCGCGCACACCGGCGACGCGCACGACGTCCAGCCATTGGCGCGGAAAGCCGGCGGGCCACAGCAAGCCGCTCACCGCCAAGCGCGAAACGGCGACGCCGGCGATCGCTGCGAGCACGAAGACCGGTTGCGCAACGACCACCGAGATGTGCAGCGCAGCGCCCACCAGGAAGAACACGAGGCCATTGGCGACGATGGCGGCGACGTCCCAAAAACGATTCACATCGTCGGCGATCCGCAAACCAACCCAGGCACGCTCGTACCACCGCAGCGCAATCCCGAACGAGATCACGGTAAATATCCCCGACAAGCCGAGCCATTCACCCAGAAAATACGTCGCATAGGCGCACAGCAGCGTCGCCGCGATTTGCAGGCGCGCAGCCGTTCGGCCGTGCAGCAATGCCGCTACCGCCCATGCGAGTCCCAAACCGAGCACGATGCCGCCGCCTGCTCCCAACAGAGCGAGCGTCATGTGCAACGCGATCGCGCGGCTCGTGACGCCGCCGGCTAGCGCCGCCAGCACGCCTCGATACAACACGACGGCAACCGCGTCGTTGAACAGCGCCTCGCTCTCGATGATCGTGGCGAGTGTCTGCGGCACCTTGAGCCGCCGAAAGATCGCCACCACTGCGATCGGATCGGTCGCGCTCAAGATCGCACCTGCCAGTGCGGCAGACGCGATGGGAATGCCGACGAGGCCAAGCGCGCCCGCGATGATCGCTGCCGTCAGCACAACCCCCGGTCCGGCTAAGGCTGCAATCGGCAGCCACTGCCGCTTGAGCGCACGGTAGTTCAAGTTCCACGCGGCCTCGAACACCAGTGGCGGCAAGAACACGTACAGCGTGGCGTGGCCGAACGCATACGTGAGCCGGCCAGGCTCGATACTGCCGAACACGATACCCGCCGCGACGATGACGAGAATCGCCCACATCTTCATCGCGCGTTCGCTAATGCGTGTGGGTGAAGTTGCCGACGGCGACTTGATGCGCGCGAATGGCGTCGATCGCGGCGCGCATGCCGAGCGGGTTGTTGGGGCGTCCGACCAGATCGAAATAGACGTGCGGATCGATGTTCAGCGTACGCGTCTGCACCATCGTCACCGGCACCTCGTGCAAGAACGTTTGCATCGCACGAATCTCATCTTCGTCGTCGGTGACGCCGGGATGGGCGAGCAGATTCAGGCTCACCCGCAGGCCGTGCCGCACGGCAAGTGCGATCGAGGCCAGCACGTTGTCCAACGAGTACATCATCGGACGGTAGTATGCCGCGTACACGTCGTGGCGAAACGAGTTGAGACTGATGCGCACCGCTTGCAACCCCGCGTCGATACAACGCTTCAGTTCGTTGGTCATGCTGCCGTTGGTATTGAGATTGATCGTTCCGTTGGAGCTCCGCTCCCTAATCTTCTCGATCGCGCGTGCGATTGTGATGCCGCGCAGCAGCGGCTCGCCTTCGCATCCTTGCCCGAACGAGACGATCCCGTCCTCGACGCGCTCCAGATGATGCACGGCGATGCGCGCGAGTTCACCGGCGGTGGTTTCATAGGCGATGCGCGTCTGCGGCGACGGAATACCAGCGTCTTGCCCGAGTTCGCTGATGCAGCCGACGCAGCGCGCGTTGCATTTCGGCGAGACCGGCAACGCCGCTTCACCGCGTTCGAGAAACACATTTTGTGCGGTGAAGCACCCGTAATCGCGCGAGCAGAGCGCCACCTGGCGCAGCACGCGGTTCTCGGGATCGCCTGCCAGCCGCGCATCGAGGATCCGTTCGAGTTCTCCGTCGCCGAAATAGCGCGGCGTCCAGTCTTCGCTCTCGTCGGTGCGCATCGCGGCGACGTGGAGTTCGTCGTCGACGACGCACGCGAACGTGTAGCCGAACAGCGGCAGCGCGGGCGCGCCGGCCCGCGTTTCCAGCGCGGGCACCGTCAAGCGTGTGTAGCCTGCGGGGAGTATCGCAGCGAGCGCTGTGCGCCGCTTCTCGATGCCACGCGTCGAGCGCGGGCTACGCCCCGGCAGCATGGTGGAGACCGTTCCGGGCGGTGCGGGAATCAATTCTTCGGCCCGTGGTTCACGCACGACACCGCCGTCGGCGAGCGGCATGCGCGTGCCGTCGAAGAAGATGCGCCCGCGCGCGTCGCAATAGGCGAGCCCAACGGCGCGAGCGGACATCGAGCTACGCGAAGCTGTCGTAAGCGATGACGGCGTCAAAGACGCGCGTAGCGGGACCGGTCAAATATGCAACCGACGTTCCGCCATCCCATTCGACACGCAACGTGCCGCCCGGAACGTGCACGTCGATCGGTGACGTCGCCATCTCCAGCATGATCGCCGCCCCGGCGCACGCGATCGCCCCGGTACCGCACGACGCCGTCTCGCCGACACCGCGTTCATAGTGGCGCACCGCGAGTTTGTGCTCGCTCTCGCGAACCGCGACATGGAGATTGACACCGTCGGAAAAACTGCGAATGGTCGCCAGACGATGCGCGGCCGCAGCGAGATCGACGTCGTCCAACGAACTCGCGAAGATCACGATGTGCGGATTGCCGAGATTGACGAACACCGCATTTTGAATCGGCACCGCACGCCGCTCGATCTTCGGCGGCGGCATGTCGACGCTGATCAAATACTCCGGATCACGCGCGATGACGCGCGTTCCGATGATCCCGGCGATGGTATGGATGCGCCGCGCGTCACCCTCCCCGTTTTCAGCCAGGAAGCGCGCCACGCAGCGGATGCCGTTGCCGCACATCTCGGCCTCGCTGCCGTCGGCGTTGAAAATACGCATCCCCGCGTCGGCCACCGTCGAGTCATCGATGACCAGCACGCCGTCCGCGCCGATCGCGCGGCGGCGATCGCATGCGAAACGCGCGAATGCTTTCCAATCGAGAATCGTGGTGACGCGCGCATCGACGACGATGAAATCGTTGTGCGTTCCGTGCATTTTGGCAAACGGCACCAACCGCGACGGAACGGTCGTGGAGGCGGGTTGCGTGGTTGGAACGGTGCGAGTCGCCATGGCGGGATTACGAGCGCTTCGACGACCAGAGCCGCTCGGCCTCGGCCGGCAGTTCCGACGGCGTCACCCAGCGCACAGCCGGCTCGCCGCGAAACCAGCTGCGCTGGCGGCGTGCGTACTGCCGCGTCGCACGAACCAACGACGCTCGCATTTCCCGATCCGTCAGCCATCCGCGCAGGTAGCCCAACGCCTGCGGATACCCGACGGCGCTGGCCGCAACGGCGTCCGGGCCGATGCGCTCGGCTTCTTCCGTGAGCCCGCTCGCGAGCATCGCATCAACGCGCACCACGATGCGCCGGTCGAGTTCCTCGACCGGCACGTCGAGCGCGAGTTTCACGAACGGATACCCGGCCGACGCGAGCGTGCGCAGCGGTGCGGTGCGCGCTCGCGACGCATCGGGGGCAAGCGCCACTTCGAGCGCGCGCAGCACGCGATACGTGTCGCCGGGGTGCAGCATCGTGGCGCGACGCGCATCGCGTGTTCGCAACCAGGTGAAGAGAAATTCGCCGTCGTGCGCGCGAGCCTCGCGCGCCAATCGTTCACGAAGGTGTTCGTCGTATTCCGGCGCGAGGCTCACCGCACCGGTCAGCGCGCGAATGTAAAATCCCGTTCCGCCCACGACGATGACACGCTTGCCGCGAGCGACGATGTCGTCGATGGCTCGCATCGCGTCCTGCGTGAAGCGCGCCGCCGAGTAGCGTTCGTGCGGATCGAGGAAGTCCACGAGATGGTGCGGCACGGCCAAGAGTTGTTCCGGCGCCGGAGCCGCCGTTCCGACCGGCATCCCGCGATAGATTTGACGCGAATCCGCCCCGACGATCTCCGCGCCGAACGCCCGTGCCACCTCAACGGCGAGCTGGGATTTTCCGCTCGCGGTCGGCCCGCAGAGAACGAGGATCGGTTCCACTACATTCGCTTGAACATGCGCGCGACGTCGTCGGGGCTCAAACGAACGATCGTCGGACGGCCGTGCGGACAGTGCATCGGATTCTCGCAGAGCAGCAGCCGATCGATCAACGCGGTCATCTCGGCCGATTCCAGCGTCTCGCCCGCGACCGTGACCGAGTGACAGGCGAGCGAGGCCCAGACGCGCTCCTCCACGTTGCGCTGCTTGCCGTCCTCGATCAGATCGTCGAGAAAGCCGTCAACGTCGAAGCCGCGCGCGCGGTATCCCGCCGGAGTCGCGGTGATGCGATAGGTGCGCTCGCCGAAGGCTTCGATCTCCAGGCCGCCGTCGCGTAAGGACGGGATCGCGGTATCCAGAACGGCGCTGCGCGCCGCATCGAGTTCGACGATCTGCGCCACCAGCAGCGGTTCGCTCGGCGCCGGCTTGCGCGCGCCTTCCAGAATGGCTTCATACGCGATGCGCTCGTGCGCCGCATGCTGATCGACCAGCACCAATGCGCTGCCGTCGGTCGCGAGCACGAAGGTACGATTGAGTTGCGCGAGGACGCGCAGACCGCTCGACGACGGCGCGCCGTTTGCGGCCGGCGCGGATGCCGGCATCTCGAACAGCGCTTGTATCCGCGGCGCCAACTCGTCCATCGCCGCGGGCGCGAGCGAGACGCTGATCGCGTCACCAAGACGTTGCCGTGCCTGCGCGCGCAGCGTCGCCGAGATCGCGCGACGGGTGGTGTCAAAGGCCTGTTCGGCAAAGCGCAAACGCACCTCGCTCTTGGTGGGATGGACGTTGGGATCGACGTGATCGGCCGGCACGTCGAGAAACAGCACGCCGTACGGATGCCGGCCGACCATTGTGAACGTGGCATACCCCGACGTCCACGCTCCGGCGAGCAGCGAGGTGCGCAACAGCCGGCCGTTGACAAAGAGTATTTGCATGCGCCGATCGGCGCGATCGTTCCCCGGCGTGCTGATGAACCCGCGCAACTGGCCGGTGAGCGACGTGGTCGCCGCGCCGTCGAGCGCGATCATCGACTCGGACGCGGCCTTTCCGAATACGGCCGTTAGCCGCGCGCGTGAGTCATCGCTGGGCGGTAGCGTCCAAACCTCCTTACCGTCATGTCGCAACACGAACGCGATGCGCGGATACGCAAGCGCGAATTGCGTGAGCCAGCCCGAGATGCGATTGAACTCCGCGCTCGGCGAGCGTAGATAGTCACGGCGCACCGGAACGTTCTCGAAGAGCGCGCGGGCGCGCACCGTCGTTCCGAGCGGCGAAGCCGCCGGCTCGATCGCACCCGTCTCCTCGGCATGCGACTCGACGCGAGCCCCGATCTGCGATGTGCGCGTGCGTGAGATGAGTTCCACGCGCGCGACCGCCGCTATGCTGGCAAGACCTTCACCGCGAAATCCGAGCGAGCCGATCTGCGTCAATTCGTGGGCGTGACGCAGTTTGCTGGTGGCATGGCGCCGCACCGCGAGCGCCAACTGATCGGCAGCGATTCCCACGCCGTCGTCGCTTACTTCGACCTGTTCGATGCCGCCGCGTTCGAGACTGACAACGATGCGCGTCGCACCCGCGTCAACCGCGTTCTCGACGAGTTCCTTGACGACCGAGAGCGGCCGCTCGATGACCTCTCCAGCCGCGATCTGACCGATCGTCACCGCATCGAGCAGTTGAATGTCCGCCATGCGTTCGGCCTTTCCGTTCACTCAAAGCGGAGCAGCGAAAGCTGCTGCTCGCGCGTCAACGGACGCAGATCCCGCTTACGCAGCGGCAGATTCGCTTCGACGTCGGCGTTGCCGGAGAGCATCTCGGCGATCTCCTGGGCGCGCTCGACCACGGCGTTCGGCAAGCCCGCCATGCGTGCCACTTCGATGCCGAACGACCGCGACGAACTGCCGGGCTGCACGCGGTGCGAGAACACGGGCGCGCCGCCGCGCGCGGTATTTTCCACAGCGGTGATGTGGTAATTCGCGACCAATTTCCAGTGATCGGCAAGCGCGCACAGTTCGTGGAAGTGCGTCGCGAACAAGACCATCGGCGCTTGCGCTTGGGAACCGAGCAGATATTCGCAGATCGCCTGCGCGATCGAGAGGCCGTCGATCGTCCCGGTGCCGCGCCCGACTTCGTCGATCAGCAGCAGCGAATGGCGGGTGCAGCGGCGCAGAATAGTGGCGGCTTCGGCCATCTCCAAATAAAACGTCGATTGCCCCGACGCGAGATCGTCGCCCGCGCCGATGCGCGTGAACATGCGATCGACCACGCCCAGGCGCATCGACGCAGCCGGCACGAACGAGCCGATCTGCGCCATGATCACGAGCAGTCCGGTCTGGCGCAGGTAGGTCGACTTGCCGCCCATGTTGGGTCCGGTCAACAAGATGAAGCGGTGTTCGCTCGCCCGCAGCGCGAGATCGTTGGGGACGAAATGCGTGAGCAGCACGGCCTCCATCACCGGATGACGGCCGTCCACGATCTCAAGCACGCTCTCCGCTTCGAAGTCGGGGCGCACGTAGCCGCGCTCGGCCGCGCACTGCGCGAGCGATGCGAGCACGTCGATCTGCGCGACGGCGTCGGCCGCCTGCAGCAGATCGTCGGCGCGCGCCGCGATGCGATCGACCAACTCGGCGTAGAACTGCTCTTCAAGCCGCAACTGACGCGACTGCGCGGTCGCGATCGCCGCTTCGAGTTCTTTGAGTTCGGGTGTGATGTAACGTTCGCCGGTCGTCAGCGTCTGCTTGCGCACGTAGTCGGCAGGCACCTGATCGACTGATGACTTGGAGACTTCGATCGCATAGCCGAACGTCGAGACGTACTTGACCTTCAACGTCTTGATGCCGGTACGCAGGCGCTCGCGCTCCTCCAATTCCGCCAGCTTCCCGCGCGCGTCGGTGCGCAGGGCGACGCACTCGCGCAATTCCTCGCTCGCATCCGGCCGAATGACACCGCCGTCCGCCAGATTCGCTGGCGGTTCATCGACGAGCGTGCGTTGCAGGTCGGCCGTCATCTCCGAGAAATCGGCGATCCGTTCGACCAGCACCGCGAGCACCGGCGGCGCCGCCGCGGCGAGCGGCCGCAGTGCATCGAGCGTCCGGCGCAGCGACGCGAGGTCACGCGGCATCGCGCGCCGGTAGCGCACCTTCTGCGCGATGCGTTCGAGATCGAAGCATCCGCGCAAGGTCGTCTGCACGGCGTCGCGGCGCACGTGATCGGCGACCAGCGCCGCGACGCACGCTTGCCGCTCGCCGATGGCCTGCGCATCGACCAGCGGCGCCAACAGCCAGCGCCCGAGCATGCGTGAGCCCATCGAGGTCGCGCAGCGATCCAGGGTGTCGAGCAGCGTCGCGCGCGCATTCGCGCCCAAGGCTTTGGTCAATTCCAAATGCTTGCGGGTCGCCGGATCGAGCGCGAGAAATGCCTGATGACGATAGACCTGCGGCGCTCGAAGCGCAACGTCGTCGCCGACCGGGCGCAGCATCCCGTCAGTCATGCGCAAACCGGTCGTCACGCCGGTGCGCTTCACGAATGCCGCGAGTGCGTCGAGCGCGCGGTGCATGGCGAGCGATTCGTCGAGCGAGAAGCCGTCGACGATGCGCCGTTCGCGCGCATCGACGAGCGAAATCGCGGGCGGCGTCACGCGCGCTCCAAGGCTCTCGATCTGCGGCGCCATCGTCGCGCGAATCTCCGCCGGAAGGTCGGCGACCACCTCAGCCGGACCGATGCGCCCGAGTTCGGTCAGCGTGTCGTCGTACGCGCTCTCGCCGGAGATCGCCGTCGCGGCGCAGTAGCCGGTCGAGACGTCCGCATAGGCAAGCGCGAAGACGTCACCGTTGGCACTGAGCGCCGCCAAATAGTTGTTCTGACGTCCGTCGAGCAGTTGTTCTTCGAGCAGCGTGCCCGGCGTGATCAGGCGCACGACGTCGCGCCGCACGAGCTTGTTGGCCTGCGGCGCTTCGAGTTGCTCGGCTAGGGCCACCACGTAGCGCGCTTGCACCAACCGCGCAAGGTACTGCGCCAGCGCATGGTGCGGAACTCCGGCCATCGCGACGCGTTTGCCGCCCCCGGCCTCTTTGCTGGTCAACGCGATCTGCAAGGCGCGCGAGATCGTCTCAGCATCCTCACCGTAGGCTTCGTAGAAATCGCCGACACGCGAGAGCAAGATCGCTTCGGGATGCCGCTGCTTCATACCGAAGTACTGCTCGAGCATCGGCGAATACTTGGGCTCGCTCATCGGTTACGTCGCGATCAAATCGATGAGCGGCGCGGCCACCGCAGCGCCGGGCTCACCGGCATGCGCCGCGCGGCGCACGATCGTTCCGGTGCAGCCCCACACGTGCGCGGTCTCGATGCGCACGTCGAGCCACGGCTCGCGCGCATACAGCGCTTCGTCATAATCCGGCGGCATCGGCGCGATCGCGGTCACGTTGTCGCTGGTCTTGGTCGTCAGTTTGGTCGCGTCTTTTTTCGATGGTCCGACGACGAGCGCGCGCACCGTCGAGCCGATCTTTCGATCGTGATAGGCGCGCGTCACCGTGTTCTGCGCATCGTATAAGCGCGCGTACCGCGCTTTCTTGACGATTTCATCCACCTGTTCCCAGCGCGCGGCCGGCGTTCCGCGCCGGATCGAGTACATGAACGTGAAGGCGTTGGCAAAGACGCCGCTCCTCACCAGACCCATCGTGGCTTCGAAATCGTCGTCGGTCTCGCCGGGGAAGCCGACGATGATGTCGGTCGTGATCGCCCAGTCCGGCAGATGACGATGAAAGAGCGCCACTTTTTCGTCGAACTGCGCGCGCGTGTACTTGCGATTCATCCGGCGCAACATCGCATCGCTCCCCGATTGCAGCGGCAGGTGAACGCGCGGATTCAAAGCCGGCAGCGCGGCGAAATCGGCAATCATCTTCTCGGTGAAATCTTTGGGGTGCGGCGAGATGAACGTCAAGCGTTCGAGGCCGTCGAGCGCAGCCACCTCGCGGCACAGATCGCCGAAATCCGCTCCGCTGATCGGATCGCGCCAGGCGTTGACGGTCTGACCGACCAGCATCACCTCGCGCGCTCCGCTCGCGAGCTTCTCGCGCACCTCTTCGACAATCTCGCGTGCTGGCCGGTGATCGAACCGCCCGCGCACGTGCGGCACGATGCAAAACGTGCAGTAATACGAACAGCCGCGCTGCACCGTGACGAAGGCACGCAGATGCGAGAATGCATCGGTCACGGCATCGGCCGCACCGCCGAGCGGGAGCAGCAGCGCCCGCTCCTGAGTGAACTCGGTGTCCTCAAAGTCCTCGCGCCACGACGTCAGCGTGTCGCCGAGTTGCACGAGTTCGCTCGTGCCGAAGACGGCGTCGACGTGCGGCGCGAGCTTCTGCATGCGGTCGCGGTCCTGCTCGGCCAGACATCCAGTCACCACCAAGCGCACCCCGGGATCGGCTTCCTTGAGGACGTTGAAGTGGTTGATGCGCCCGTACGCGCGCCGCTCCGCGTTGTCGCGCACGGTGCAGGTGTTGACCACCAGGACATTGGCGTCTTCGGGACGGGTCGCGATCGAATACCCGGCAGCGGTCGCGCGATCCGCCACATACTGCGAATCCGCCTCGTTCATCTGACAGCCGAAGGTTTCGATATACACGCTAGCCATGGAGCAAGCCCTCACGTTCGCCACCGCCGCGCTCTCTCACCCTTCCCAACAAAAAGCGGCGCCGCAGCGGGCGGCGGGCGGGGTCGCGAGCCGTGACGGCTAACAAGGGGGCCCGGTGGATACGGAGTTTTCGGCCGAATCTGGCCTCGGCATGCTGCGACCGGCAACCGTGGCGATCGTCGGCCGCCCCAACGTCGGCAAGAGCGCGCTGTTCAATCGATTGATCGGGCGGCGGCTGGCTATCGTCGAGGATACCCCCGGCGTGACGCGTGACCGGCTCTATGCCGTCTGCGAATGGCAGCGCCGCACGTTCAGCGTCGTCGACACGGCGGGCATCGATCCAGCCGCCGACGTCGCGCACGGCGAGCAGTTCGCCGAAGCGACCCGGCGCCAAGCCGAGGCGGCCGCGCAGGAAGCCGACCTGCTCATCTTCGTGGTCGATGCCCAAGAGGGACTCCACCCGCTCGACCTGGAGGTCGCGCAGATTCTGCGCAAGACGCGCCGGCCGATCGTTCTCGTCGCCAACAAGGGCGAATCGCAGACGGCGGCGTCGAGCGCCTACGGCGAGTTCTCGCGCATCGGATTCGGCGAACCGTTCATCGTTTCGGCGATCCACGGCGAAGGGACGGGCGACTTGCTCGACCGCATCGTCGAGCTGCTTCCGCCCGAAGGCGCGGGTCCGCCGACCGACGGCGAACTCTCCCTGGCCATCATCGGGCGCCCCAACGTGGGCAAGAGTTCGATTCTCAATGCGCTCATCGGCGAAGAGCGCGTCATCGTCTCCGACGTTCCGGGCACGACCCGCGATGCGATCGATTCCGTCTTCACCTGGCACGACGGCCGCTACCGTTTGATCGATACCGCCGGCGTGCGCAAGAAACCCGAAGCGCACGGCGCCATCGAATACTACGCCGCGCTGCGCAGCCTCAACGCGATCGCGCGCTGCGACATCGCGCTGCTGGTCTTCGATTCTATGGTCGGCTTGACGCAGCAGGACCGGCGCCTGGCGGGCATCGTGCTCGAAGAACGCAAAGGCCTGATCATCGTCGGCAACAAGTGGGACCTGGCACGCGAGCAGGGCGAGTACAACCAAGGTGAATTGATCAACGTGATCCACGAACAGGTGCCGTTCGCGCGGTTCGCGCCGGTGACGTTCCTCTCGGCCAAGACCCACCGGCGTCTAGGCAGCCTGATGCCGATGGTGGCGCACGTCGCCGAAAACCTCGACCGTCGCATTCCCACCGCGCAGCTCAATGCGATCGTTCGCGATGCGACGCTCGCGCATCCGGCACCCGCAGCCGGCGGCAAGCTCTTCAAGATCTACTACTGCTCGCAGCCGGCCACGCATCCGCCGCTCTTCATCTTCCACTGCAACGACCCCGAACTCGTGCAATCGTCGTACAAACGGTTCTTGGAGAACATCTTGCGCGAGCACTTCGATTTCGAGGGCGTTCCGCTCACACTCGAATTCCGGCCGCGTCGCGACAACGAGGATCGCTCATGATTACGCCCACCGATCACTCGTTCGTGCTCAGGAATCCGGTGGTGCCGGTGGTCTGGTTCATCGCCTCGTTCCTCGTGGGTTCGATCCCGTTCGGGTATCTCGTCGGGCGCTTCGTCTACCGCACCGACATTCGCAAGGCGGGCAGCGGCAACATCGGCGCGATGAACGCGCTGCGCACGCTGGGGAAATCCGGCGCGGTGGTCGTGTTGCTGCTCGACGCGCTCAAAGGCTTCGTGCCGGTCTGGTACGTGCAGCATCTGCTGACGCTCCATCTGCCGAGCGGCGTCATGCTCTCACCTGCGGCGGCGATCGTCGTGGCCGGCGTCGCCACATGCGCGGTCGTCGCCCATTGCTTTTCGCCGTGGCTGCGCTTTCGCGGCGGAAAAGGCGTCGCCACGTCGTTCGGCGTGATCTTCGCACTCAGTTGGCCGGCGGGATGCGTCGTGATCGGCGCATGGCTGCTCGGCGCGCTCGTCACGCGCTACTCGTCGGTCGGCTCGATGCTCGCGCACGTGGTGGCTCCGTTCGCGATCGGGGCGTTCACCCATCAGCCGGCGTTCGTTTGCTACACGGTGCTCGCGATGCTGCTCATCATGCTGCGTCACCGGGAGAACATCGCGCGCTTGCGAGCCGGGAGCGAGAACCGGATCCGCCTCACTCGCGAGCGCACGTAAGCCTGTCTTGTCGCAAACCTTACGCGAGGTTTGGCGACAAGGGACCAGGGGTACCGTTACAGTGACCATGATGAGCGAGCGACGGGCGGGGCTTGAGGATTTTACCGACGCCCCGCTTCTCTTGGACGATCTGTACGACATCTTCGGCGAGAACGCCGAGGCGATGATGACCTTCCTGCGCGACGAGTCGATACCGTCGATTGAATCGGGTCTGCTCTCGCTTGCCGCCGCGATCGCCGATGAAAACGGCGAGCAAGCGATTCTCGATGCCCATCGCCTGCGCGGCAGCTCGGCGATGATCGGCGCGCTCAACATCAGCGCCGCCCTGGGCGAGATAGAAGACGACCTTCGTCGCAGCGACTGGCAACATGTTCCCGAGCGCTTCGTCATCGCCACCGCCCACCTGCAGCGGGTCGCGGTCTGGCTCGCGGAACGAAACCGCTCGGTCGCCTAGCTCCGACCAGGGCTCTCCGACCTGCCCTTCGTATTGGGCACGGTCATGATTTCGTCCAACGATTTTCGTAATGGCGTCACTATCGTGCTTGATAACAACCTTTGGACCGTTATCGAGTTCTTGCACGTCAAACCCGGCAAGGGGTCGGCCTTCGTCCGCACGCGCCTCAAGAACGTCAAGACGGGAGCGACCGTCGAACGCACGTTCCGCGCGGGTGAAAAAGTCGAGCGCGCGACCGTCGAGACCCGCCAGATGCAAATGCTCTACAACGACGCCGACGGTTTCCATTTCATGGACCAGGAGTCGTTCGAGAACATCACGATTCAGCGCGAACTGATCGGCGATCCGGCCGACTTCCTCAAGGACGGCATGGCCGTCGACGTACAGTTTCACGATAGCCTCCCGATCGGTGTCGCGCTGCCGGCGCACGTGGAGCTGCGCATCGTCGAAACCGACCCCGGCTTCAAAGGTGACACCGCGACCAACACCTTCAAGCCGGCGAAACTCGAGACCGGTGCAACGGTGCAGGTGCCGCTGTTCGTCAATCCCGACGATGTGATTCGCATCGACACGCGCGATCGCCGCTACATCGGACGCGTAAACAGCTAGGTGCTGCTCCCGCTCGGACTGTTCGCCGCCGCGCTCGCGGCGAGCGTGTTCGGATCGATGGTGGGTTTGGGAGGCGGGTTCATTTTGGTTCCCATCCTGCGCCTGGCTTTCGGATTCGCTCCGGCCGAAGCCGCCGGAACCGCGCTCGCGCTCGTCGTCGCCAATAGCGGGGCGGGCGCGACGACATACTTGTTGCAGAAGCGCGTCCATGTCACCGTCGGCGTCATGCTCGCGCTGGGCGGCATTCCCGGCAGCATACTCGGCGCGATGATCTCGCACGAGATCAGTGCGCTCACGTTCGACTGGCTGCTTGCAACATTTCTCGTCGTCGTCGCATCCGACATGGTGCTCAATCGTCACAAACGCGCGGCTCGCGACGAAACGCGCCGGATCACCGAGATGAAGGGTATGTCCTATCGCGCGAGCGTCGCGGTCGGCTTCCTCGTGGGCATAGCGTCGAGTCTGTTCGGCATCGGGGGCGGCGTGATCGTCGTGCCGACGCTGCTCTATCTTTCCGAACTTCCCGCGCACGCCATCAGCGCCACCTCGCATTTCGCGATCGTGTTGACGTCGCCGGTCGGATTGGTGACGCACGCGTTCCAGCACGACATCCGCCTGGCAGACGTGCTGCCGCTGGTCGCGGGCGGCCTGCTTGGCGGTCCGATCGGAGCGCGTCTCTCGTTGCGTTTGAAATCACCGCAACTGCTGCTCTTCGTTTCGGCCGCGATGTTCATCGCCGCCGCCTCGCTCGTCCTCCGGCATTTCGTTCGCTCATAGAGGGGCCGGGCGCCGACGATCCCACGATACCGCGCGCTCGAGTTGTCCGGCGAGCGCCAACAACGTCGCGTCGTCGCCGAGCCGTGCGGCGAATTGCACACCGACCGGCAGACCGTCGCCGGTCAAATGCAACGGAACCGACATCGCGGGCTGTCCGGTGAGATTGAAGATCGGTGTGAACGCCACCCAATCGAACATCGTCTTGGCAATCTCGGTCGCGGCTTTGCGAATCAGCGCTCCCGAGCGCAAGCGCGCCAGCACTTCGATCTGGGCGATCTCACCTTTGGTCAGCGCGAGTTCTCCGATGCGAACCGGCGGCGCGGCCAGCGTCGGCGTGATCAGCACGTCATAGCGCTGCATGAAGTCGTCGAGGATGTGCGCGAGCCTGCGCTGTTCTCCGAGCGCGTCGGCGAGTTCGGCGGCGCTCAGGGTTTGCGCGATGGTGAGCATCGCCCAGCTTGCCGGTTCGAGATCGCCCGCGCGCAGACGCTTGCCGGGTAGCGGGTTGCCGCCGCGCAGCAACCATCCGATCTGCGTCGCGAAAATCAACAGCACGCTCATCGCAACGGCGCTATAGTCGATGCCGGCAGGTTCGTCGATCGTCACGTCGTGTCCAAGCTGCGCGCAGAGTTCGGCTGCTCGATCGACGGCGGCGCGGCATTCGGGATGCACCGCTTTGCCGAGCATGGCGCCCGCCGCGACCGCTATGCGAAGCTTCTTCGGTTCGCGCGTCACCGCGTCGAGAAAAGTATTTTCCAACGCTACTGCGTCAAGCAGCGCGGCGCTGTCGCGCACTGAACGTGACACGCACAAGTCGACGTTGGCATCGCCGACGGCGCCGCCCGCGACCGGCATGCGCCCGCGCGTCGGTTTGAGCCCGAAGAGTCCGCAACAACTCGCGGGGATGCGAATCGATCCGCCCATGTCGTTGGCATGCGCCATCGGCACGACGCCCGCCGCGACCAGCGCGGCGCTGCCGCCGCTCGATCCGCCCGGAGTGCGTTCGAGATTCCAGGGATTTCGGCACACCCCGTGCAGACGCGGTTCCGTGTACGGCATCAGACCAAATTCAGGCGCGTTCGTCTTTCCGAAAACGTTCAAACCGGCGCGCTTCACCCGTTTGAAAAACTCGTGATCTTCGACCGGAACGTACTCGCGGAAATACGCGCTTCCGTGGGTGAGCGGCGCGCCGGCGAGCGCCGGTCCAAGATCTTTCGCCAGGAACGGCACACCCGCAAACGGCCCGTCGAACGAGCCCGCATCGGCGCTCGCGCGCGCCGCGTCGAACATCCGCGCGACCAGCGCGTTGATACGCGGATTCACCGCCTGCGCACGAGCGATCGCTTCTTCCAGCACCTCGCGCGCCGACACCTCGCGTTCGCGCACCAGCCGCGCAAGGCCAAGCGCATCGAAGTCCTCGTACTCACGCATTCCGCCCATGCTCATGACCTTCTGACTCACCCGGCGTTCACCCCGCGCGTTTAGCGCGGGGCCTCTTTACGGCGTGGATCGAGGGCGCGATCCTCGATGCGGATGCGCCATGCGAGCAGAGCCGCGTTGAGCGCGGTGAAGAGCGCGGCAAGACCAAGCGCGCCGAACGCCAGCGGCAGGGTCGCGATCTCGCCCGCGACGGCGACGTAGTTGGGGTGAGGCAGAAAGCGATAGGGCCCACGCCGCACCAGCGGCGCACCGGGAAGCGTGATGATCCGTGTGGTCCACCACGGTCCGAGCGTCGCGATCGCCCAGATGCGCAGCGCGAAACACGCGATGAACGCACCGATGAGATACCAGTTCGGCAGGCGCGACGCCGGGATGAAGATCAGCATGCCGACGAGCCACGCGGCATGCAGCACGATGAAGAACGGATACTGAAAGGCGGCGATCTCCACGCCGCCGCGCGCGAGCAATCGCCGCGTGTTGCGATCGGCGTAGACGAGTTCAGCGAGTCGCGTGAACGCGACGGCTCCGACGCTCGCATACAGCGCGCTCACGAGCGTTCGAGCAAAGCGAACCCGGCGGTGAACCCCGGCCCAAGCGCGCTCAGCAGCGCGCGATTCCACGACCGTGACGCGTCGTTCAGCAGGCGGTCGAGCACGAAGAGAATTGTCGCTGCCGACATGTTGCCGTACTCGCGCATAACGGCACGCGAATGGACCATCGATCCTCGCTCGACATCGTAGGCGTCTTCGAGCGCGTCGAGCACTTTGGTGCCGCCCGGGTGGCAAACGAATTCGTCGACGTCACCCAGACCCAGGTTTCGTCGCGCCAGAAACGTCAGCGCGGCGTCGCGCAGCTTCGTTTCAACGAGCGCCGGAATATCGCGCGAGAAGATCGCTTGCAGCCCGTCGTTCGCGACGTCCCAGCCCATGATGTCGAGCGAATCCGGCCACGTGTACTCGCCGGAATCGACGATCGCCGGTCCATCACCCTGCGCCGAAACGATGGCGGCGGCCGCACCGTCGCCGAAGAGCGCGGTCGCGACGATGTTGCTCTTCGTCGTTTCGTCGCGCCGGAAACTGAGCGCACACAGTTCGACAACCAGAAACAGTACGTGTTCGCCCGGATTGGTCTGCGCGACCATCCCGGCGCGCGCGAGGCCGATCGCGCCGCCCGCGCACCCGAGCCCGAAGATCGGGAGCCGCCGAACGGTGCGGCGCATGCCCATCCGTTCCATCAGCAGCGCGTCCAGACTCGGCGTCGCGATGCCGGTGGTCGAGACCACGACGATCGCACCAACGTCCTCGACACGCAGCCCGGCGCGCTCCAGCGCTTGGCGCGTGGCCGCTTCGAGCAGGTTCAGCGCCGATTCCAGGTAGATGCGATTGCGGTCGGTCCAGTCGTGGGCGTCGTAATACCAGTCGATCGGCACGCACGAGTAGCGGCGCTCGATGCCGGTGTTTGCGAACACCGGCATCAGCCGCGCCACCGTGCTGGATTTGCTGAACTGAATCTGGACGCGCTTGGCCACGTCCGCCTGATCGAGCGCAAACGGCGGTACAGAGACCGCCGTTGCAAGGATTTTCGGTACCGCGCTCATGCGCCGGTATTCGCGCTACTTCGGATACGTCATCTCTTTGGGCACGACGAACCGGTCGAAGTCCTCGGACGTCACGTACCCGAGCGCGAGCGCCGCCGCTTTGAGCGTCGTGTGCTCGTGGTGGGCCTTCTTCGCGATCTCGGCGGCCTTGTCGTAGCCGATCTTCGGCGAGAGCGCCGTGACCGTCATCAGCGAGTCACCCAGATATTTCGCGATCTGATCTTCGTTGGCCTGAAGTCCTTCGATGGCGTGCTCGCGGAACATCGTGCAGGCATCACGCAGCAGCGTGGTCGAGTGCAGGAAATTCGAGATCATCACCGGGTTGAAGACGTTGAGTTCGAAGTTGCCTTGCGACGCGCCCATCGAGATCGCAACGTCGTTGCCGAAGACCTGCACGCACACCATCGTCATCGCTTCGGATTGCGTCGGGTTGACCTTCCCAGGCATGATCGAGCTGCCCGGCTCGTTCTCCGGCAAGATCAGTTCGCCGATTCCGGCGCGCGGACCCGAGGCGAGCCAACGGATGTCGTTGGCGATCTTCATCAATGCCGACGCGAGCATCTTGAGCGCGCCGGATGCGAAGACGAAGTCGTCGTGCGACGCCAGCGCCGTGAACTTGTTGGGGTGCGAACGAAACGGCAAGTTCGTCAACTCGGCGAGCTTCTTTGCTGAACGCTGCGCGAACTCGGGATGCGCGTTGAGGCCCGTGCCGACGGCCGTGCCGCCGATCGCCAGGTCGTAGAGATGATTGAGCGCCTCTTTGATCGCGACCATCGCGCGATCGAGCTGCGTCACGTAGCCGGAGAACTCTTGGCCGAGCGTGAGCGGCGTCGCGTCCTGCAAGTGCGTGCGCCCCACCTTGACGATGTCTTTCCACTGCTTGGCCTTGTCGTCAAGCGCGTTGCGCAGCTTCTCGACGGCGGGAAGCATGCCGACCATTGCTTGCGCAGCCGCCATGTGCATGGCCGTGGGAAAGGTGTCGTTAGACGACTGCGACATGTTGACGTGATCGTTGGGATGCACCGGCTTCTTCGAGCCCATCTCGCCGCCCGCCATCTCGATGGCGCGGTTCGAGATTACTTCGTTGACGTTCATGTTGGTCTGCGTGCCCGAGCCGGTCTGCCAAATGCGCAGCGGGAAGTGCGCGTCGAGCTGTCCGGCGATCACTTCATCGGCTGCCGCGACGATGAGCTTGGTCTTCTCGTCGTCAAGCTTGCCCAGGTCGTGGTTGACGAGCGCGGCGGCTTTCTTGAGCTGCGCCATCGCCGTGATGACTTGCTTGGGCATCACATCGCGCGGCCACGTGCCATCGCCGATGTCGAAGTGAATGAGCGAACGCGCGGACTGCGCGCCGTAATACTTGTCGTTGGGGACCGGAATCTGCCCCATCGAATCGGATTCGAGGCGCGTCGTCGCGCCGTTGGTCGCTGTCGTCATACTCATGGCCCGCCTATCTTCGCCGTTTTTCGCCGTTTTCGGCCCGGACTTTGGTCGCTTCACTCAGCCTTGGGCGGCCGCCGGAGCAGGCGGTCGCCGGTCATCGTCCGCGCTGGGCGGCGTGACCAAGCGAATTCCCCACGGCCTCGGTTCCGGTAATCTCGTAAATCGTCAACGGAAAGCGCGGGTCGAAGCCGCGCTTGTTGCAGCGCGGGCATGAGGCCGGCTTGCCGGGCTTGCGCCGGCGCAGCACCTCGAAGGCGCAGCGCTCGCAGCGAAAGATATAGCGCTTACTGGACTCGTTGAGGGGGCGAACGCTGCCCAGATCATGGTAGATCGAACCCAGGCCGCACTCGCGCATTTTCTTCTTGAAGCGCGCGCCGTGTCCGGCATCGCGAAAGCGCTCGAAACACCAGGCATGGATCATCTCGTGCAGCAGCGTTTCCTCGAGCGCCTCAGGATGCGCACGAAAATGCTTAGGAGAGAGCTCGATCAGAAACGGACGTTCGGAGTAGGTGATGCGGCCGGCGCAGTTCGAGAACCGCTCGTTGTAGCGGATCCGGCAGCCCGGCGCCTCGCCGTTGAAGAAACGGTAGTTCAGCTGGGCAAAAAGCAGTTGCAGGTCGGCTTCGGTCGGCAGCACGGATGAATCGGTTCGCCCAAGCGCCAACACTCTCTTGGTGATCTCTCGAACGCCGCGCGGCCTTCCGCCGCGCATCTACGTGCCCATCGCATTCGTCGTGCTCGCCGCTTTCCTCGGCGTCACCGGCTATTTCATCGCGATCGGCTTCGGCGTTAGCGGTTCGGTCTTCGGTAAATCGGCACCGCCCGGCGGAGCGATTCAGGCCCCCCAGCCCGCGGACACCAACGTTGAAGGCGGCGGTCCGCCCGCATCGGTCATGCTGCAGTTACAGCAATTACGCGCGCACATAGCGGCGCATCCCAAGGACGACGTTGCCATCACGCAGCTTGGCGACATGTATCTGGCAGCCGGCAAGTACGCGGCGGCGATCCCGCTCTACGAGAGCGCGATCAAGGTCAATCCGTCCAACGTGGCGGCGAAGACCGGGCTCGAACAGGCGCGCGAAGGACTCGCACAGGCGAGAAACAGTCAGTGAAGATCTACATCTCGTGCGACATGGAAGGCACCGCCGGCGTTCATAGCTGGAAACAAGTCGAGCCATCGGACACCGCCGACTATCCTACCTATCGCCGCTACATGTCGCGCGAAGTGCGTGCCGCGATCGACGGCGCGCGCGACGCGGGCGCGACCGACGTTCTGATCAACGACTCACACTATTTCATGCGCAACATTCTTTGGGATGAATTGCCGCACGACGTGCGCATGATCTCCGGTTACCGCAAGCCGTTCTCGATGGCCGAAGGCATCGACGCATCGTTCGCCGGTGCGTTCTTCACCGGCTACCACGGCGCGATCGGCACACAGAACGCGGTGCTCGCGCACTCGTATTCACCCGGAACGGTCTACGAAGTCGCGATCAACGGAGTCGCGTGCAGCGAGGCGCTGCTCAACGCGGCGCTGATCGGAACCTACGGCGTGCCGGTGCTCTTCGTGACCGGCGACTGCACGACGTGCGACCAGGTGCGCGAGCGCCTTCCGTGGGTGGTGACCGCCGTCGTCAAAGAGTCGATCGGGTACTACGCTGCCGACAGCATCGCGCCCGAGGCAGCGCGCGCGCTCATCCGCGAGCGAGCCCGCGACGCCGTCAAAGCGATCGAGAGCGCGCAGCCGTTCACGTTCACGCCGCCGATCTCGCTGGAGATACAGACGGTGAAAGTCGAGAGCGCCGACTTCATCGAGATGATGCCGGGCTTCACCCGCACCGGACCCCGTCGCGTCCGCTTCGATCACGTCGACTACCGCGTCGTCTTCAAAGCCTTCCTCGCGGCCATGCGACTCGGCGCCGCCGCCACCACTGAAGCGTGAGGAAGCTCTCGAATGAGGCCATGCCGTCGTTGCGGATGCTGCGCGCGGCAAAGAACGCCAGTAGCCTTCGGGTGGGCAGGCAATGTCTTCATTCTACTGTCACACGCATCGGACAAAGGGTCAGAGCCTAGCTTACGACTCAGGACATGTACGACAGGGAGGCAGTTGGCGGAACAAACATTCCAGCGTTCATTGTGGCTTGCGCAACCGTTGCGATTCGCTCTTCGGATGAACGAATAACGCGGGCTTCGTGTAGCCTTTTGTTATGGGTGCAGCGGAAGCGTTGGCTGCCCTTGAAATTCGGGATAACGCACCTCAGGAAGATTAATTCGAGGTGACTTTCGAGAGTTTGCGTCCAGCCAGCCAGCATCTGTCGTATAAGCTATCTCGCACTTAGCGAATACGGCCGAAGCCAGATGCAATCCGTCACGCGCCGTCTTTTGAAATTCCCATATTATTTGCTGCGAGTAGACTCCAACAACGTATTCGATCGCCACCCACTTAATGGTTTGATTCTGGAATAATTGCGTGACGTTCTGCTCATCGTTCGTGGGCCGGGGGAATTGCACTCCACGTCTTTTCGTCACCTCAGCCATCGTCAGATACGAAGTCCAAATTTCAATCTCGCCGCGCTCGGCAGCCTCAACGATCGATTTCGCCTCAGGAGAGTACCTTTCGTTGCCGTTCAGAAAGGCTAGGAATACACTGGAATCGAGGTACACATGCGGCTTTGTCATCGTGCCTCTCGCCAGGCCTCTGCAAGAAACTCAGCAGAGCTAAGTCCACCTGTAATATCTGGTTCGGAAGCGTATAGGGCAGATAGTGGCTTGATTGACTCCCTCGGCGGCATTTGAAAAATATCTGCAGCGGTCATGCGAAGCGGATTCCCTGCGGCATTGACACTCAATGTTCCCGTCACCAAAACTCGTTTCCCTAGTAGCTCCTTGGCTTCGTCCAGCATCGCTTCGGACAGCGTACACGGGACGACTTCACCTTGTTGGCCGTACACTGTAACGCGCACGCCGTTATGCACCGACACAACGTCAAGGTATCCGATAATGGAGCCAAGATGCTGACGTTTCATGGAAAGGATCTCGCTTACGTGGGATGAGGACTTTTCCGTTACGTGGACACTTTCGCCAAACGCGGTGACTTCAAGGCCCTTCTTTCGTGAAAGCTTTGCGAGCGAGCCGACAAGTCGAAGTGCTCTCTCGGAAAAGAATGCCGGACGATCGGCTACTTCTTCTACCTGCCGCAAACCAGCGAAAACGGCAGTCGTAGCAGCGCGAGACTCGCCATTCAGGCCTAATGGTGCAACTGCGAGGTTGACGCTTCCCAATCCAAGCTCAGTCAAAATCCATGTTGACCTTTTGCCCGTTACGGTTTGCGCGACGTCTTTGATCAGCGCGCGCACGTCTTTCGCGAGGTGCTCAAGGTCGTCAATCGAGATGTCCTTCGTGCCGGGGGCAAATCGAAACCCAAGCTGAGCATCGGGGGCAATCCCGGGCAGTAAAAACGTCGGACCTCGCCTTCCCATACCCATAGACTCTCCTATTTGCGTGCCATATGCTTGACAGCCTCTTTTGCATTCGTAAGCGCCAAAACATCGCGACCGGTTACTTTGGGGAAGCGACGTTTCGCGCGACGACTCACCGTATGACGTCGTATGTTACATGGCAGAAGGTCAAGTACTGGTGCTTATGTATTCCAAACGCCGGTGATCCCTGACCTCGAGCGGAGCATTGCGTTCTGCGCGCATTTGAGAAGCGTTGTGGCCTTCGCGAAGGCTTCGTTGGTGCGGTTCGGGCGATGGCAGAAAACTACGCGCGTCGAGCAGTGTGCCGAGCGCGGGAGTGAAAGCTCGATCGCTCAGGCCGTAGTGGGCGACGTCCTTAGCGACGGCGTGATGCCCTCTGTGTCTATGATGGGTGAGACCAGCTAAACGGGAAAACTCATGAGGGCGAGTAAGGCTCCTGTTCATGTCATCCAACTCCGAAGTGCGATCGCGTGCAAAGCATCGTACCTTTCCTGCCGATGAAAAGGCGCGC
>DAHUXH010000006.1 GCA_027307235.1 Vulcanimicrobiota bacterium
CAACGGGGCAGGGCGCGGCAGCGTGTCACATAATCTCCTGCGGTATGAAACCGGTTCACGCATTTCTTGATTTCAATCAGCGGCTGATCGCGCGCTCGCGGTTGTTGGTCCGTTTGGCAATTCTGGTTCGAAATCAGTGCCGGTGCGTGATCAAATACCATCTCGCCGAAAGCCCCGATGTCAGTGAAACGGGTGAGGTCTGGCTGCGCGCGCTTCTCGCACCCCATTGCACGTCGTTCGTCGACGTGGGGGCCAACGTCGGTGACTGGCTGGGTTCCATCGTAAGTGAGAAAGGCCAGACGCCGTTTCGCGCGCTTGCCTTTGAGCCATCATCGAGTGCGTTTCAAGCGCTCAGCGCGCGTTTCGGAAGCGATCCACGAGTTGAATTGATCAATCTT
The DNA here is from genome assembly GCA_027307235.1 of Vulcanimicrobiota bacterium. GTDB lineage: Bacteria > Vulcanimicrobiota > Vulcanimicrobiia > Vulcanimicrobiales > Vulcanimicrobiaceae > DAHUXH01. Next base: position 399 of record DAHUXH010000006.1, read on the forward strand.
GCGCTCGGTGATGCTCCCGGCGAATCGACGTTCTTTGAAGAGGATGCCGCGGGAAAGGGCAGCACGATGCTCTCCCAATTCAGCCGCAGCGCGGGTGTGAACCGGACGGTCACGATCACGACCCTGGAGCACGAGTTGGCCGCGCGCGGTTGGAGCGGGATCGATTTCCTGAAGATCGACGCCGAGGGCTACGATCTGCGCGTTCTCGAGGGCGGCTCGTCGCTGCTGCGCGACCAACACATCGGCATCGTGCAATTCGAATATAACCGTGGCTGGCAACTGGCCGGAGACACGCTTTTCGGCGCGCTCACGCTGCTGCAGAGTTTCGGGTACGACGTATACGTACTCAAGCGTGACGGGCTGTATACCCTGAACTACACGCTCTACGAAGAGTATTTCGAGTACACGAACTTCGTGGCGGTCTCAGCGCCGTACGCCGCCATCGTGAAAGAGCGCTTGCGGGGAACGATCTAGTGCCTCGAAGCCTAACGAAACGCTGTCACTGATCTCCGTCGTCGCTTGACGCGGTGATCGACGGTGGGGCGTCGCCGCGAACCGCGCGCCAATCGTCGGCGGCGATGTGTGCTGCGTCGGGGCCATCGATGGCGAATGACAGCGTCTTCGCCTTGCCGGGATTGCGCGTCATCGCAATGTTCGACGGAAGCGGAGTGTACGGACGAACGTCTGGCTGGCGCGCGAACATGTCGAGCATCGGCGTTGCCGCGGCATCGTACACATTGAGCGGATCGAGTCCGAAGAGCACTTCAACCGTCCGCAGAATCGACGACTGACTGTAGTGGACATGGCTCACGAAGCCGCGGCGGATGTACGGGCCCATGGCAAACGCGGGCATGCGGTGCGCATCAACATGATCGCCGGTACCCTGCGCGTCGTCGCAGGTCGTGATCACGATCGTGTTCTGCCAATCCGGACGCCGCGACAGCGCAGCGACGATCTGACCCAACGCCACGTCATTGTTCGCGACGTATGACTGTGGCTGGTAGAAGCCGGCGCGAAACCCGGCCGTGTGATCGGTCGGCAGCGTGAGGTAGGAATAGGCGGCGAGGCCATGCGCTTTCACGTCAGCGATGAACAGCTTCGCGCGTTCGGTGTCGAGCACACCGAAGTCGATGTGATCGCCCGGATAGGCGCGATCGGCGTGCGCGGCGAGTCCGGGTGCGATGCTCCCGTCGCGTTCCATCGTCATCTGTTCGCCGTAGACCCGAAACGAGACGTGCTTGCGCGCCAGTTCGTCGATCAATTCACCGCGCGGACCGAAGACGCCGCTGACGTTGATGCGCGGTCCGCCCGGCAAATCAGCGAGATTCTTGAACCAGTCGAAATCCATCTGCGCCGGCGTCAGCGCATGTTCACCGGCGATCGGATACGGCCAAATCGCGGGCGCGACAAACGCATCGACGCCCGGGAACGCAACCTCGCGAATGTGGGCATTGCGCTCGTGATAGTCGTTGACCATGCCTTGCGTCGTCCAGGCATGACCATAGATGCTCGCCTCGCCGTCAGTCATGAAGTCGTCGAACAGCGTGAAGCGTTCGGCGAGCGCATGTGCGTTGGGCGTGTACTTGCGACCGAAGACGAGCAGTGACGGATCGGCATTGGCCTGCGGTTCATCGCCGAACTCTTCGTCAAAATGCTTGTTCTCGCGCACGATGAACACAACATGCTTGATCGGCGGCAAACCGGCGTGTGACTGCGGCGTCGTCACCGGGTGGTCGTTGCGCGCGACGGAGGCGGTCCAACCGCGCAGAGCATTGGGCGACAGCACCAGATGCTGCACGAAACCGGAATACGTCCCGTCCCATTCTCCGCCGGGATCGGGTTGCGACCCCCAGCCCTTGGCGTTGGCGATCCAGAGCTGCGCCTTCATGCGCGGATCCTTCGATGCCACCGTCGGCGCACCAACAAACGACACGCTGGTCGGATACCATCCGGTCGGGATGCGTCCACGCACGCGCCCGCTCACGACATCGACCACGGCAACATCGTTGAAGCCGGATTCGGCAACGAAGAGCGTGCGGCGATCGTCCGAGAGCGTCATGCCCGAAGGCGTCTGCCCCGGAGGCGCATTCGGCTCCACAGCGAGATGGTAGCGACGCGTGACGCGCAACGCCGATGCGTCGATCACCACAACGTCGGAGCCGTCAGCATCGGCCACATAGGCGAGCGTCCCGTCGACGAGCATCTGCGTTGGGTGCGCGCCGGTTGGAATCTGCACGGCGCGCGCATCGTCGCTGGTCCATGCATCGACGTGATCGGAGTTATACAACGTTGCGAGCAGGGTGCCGCCCGCGAAACCGACCGCGAATGGTTGTCCCGACGTCGCGTGCTCCGCGATCACGTCGCCGGTCAGGTTGTCGAGCACCACGACCTGGTTATCGGCGCTGCGGGCGACCGCGATGCGATGCGTCTGCGGGTCCTCGGCGATGCCGTTGAGCAAGCCGACATACACTTGCAGATTCTCAAGTTTGGTGAACTGCGGCGCGCTCTTCGAGATCGCGGCCTCGTATCGAAAGCGCGCGATCGTCCCGGTGTAGCCCAACGTCACGAACAGACCGTCGCGCGTCCACGTCATCCCCGTCGCATTCGGCACGGAGAGCCGCTCGGCGAGCATCGAACGTTTCGTCGACAACACGTCAACTGCTCCGCCGTCTTGCGAGAGTACGGCCAGCCATTGCCCGTCGGGCGAGAGCGCCTGCGACGAGGCAAAGCCTTCCACCGGGATCGTAAAACCAGCCGGCGCGATCGTGCGCCCATCCGGAATGACCACCGTCATCGCGGCCCGCGCAGGTTGCACGACGAGCGCGATCAAGGCGGCGGCTGTAAAGAACCGTACGTGTTGCATCCGCACCAGCCTACGGCGCGCGGTTAAAGAACAGATTAAGAAGACGCGCGGATGTGGCGCTCGGACTCCTTGATCGGGGTATCGTTGATGCTCGCGATACGCTGGCGCATCAAACCGGATTCGTCGAACTCCCACAGTTCGTTACCGTAGGCGCGGTACCACTGTCCGCTATCATCGTGATACTCATACTCGAACGTTACCGCAATGCGGTTGCCGGTGTAGCACCACATCGTCTTCTTCAAGCGGTAATCAAGCTCGCGACTCCACTTGCGGCGCAGGAACGCGACGATCTCTTCGCGGCCGTTGAGAAATTCGACGCGGTTTCTCCACTGCGAATCGACCGTGTAGGCGAGCGCGACCCGCTCCGGGTCGCGCGTATTCCATGCGTCCTCTGCCGCCTGTACCTTCGCCCGCGCCGTTTCTTCGGTGAACGGCGGCGTGATGGGCGTCGTCACACGGTCAATCCTGGAATCGTGAACGCGACGATTTCGTGAGCTTCGCGGTGATTGGTCCAGAAGCGTTGACCGTCGAATGCGAGCGCGCGCGCTTGAAACGGAACCTGCGCGACGTCTTCAACCTTGGGTGTGTCGCCACGCATGTCGATGCGCGTTATGTAGAAGTCGTTGGTGTCTTCGTTGTCGGTCGTCATCAAATAGAAGCAGCCGTTGACGAAGACTTGGCCGCAGATGCCATGCGGCGACGTGATCACCTTCCCGACGGTCCCGTTGTCGTCGATCGCGAGCACCTTCTTGTTATACCACTGGCTGACGTAGAGGCGTTCTCCGTCGAAGCCGAGTTGCGAGCCGGTGTTGTCCGGGCACGCAATCACGTGGTTGCTGCGAAAGCCGTGACCGGGGATATATTGCCGAATCACGCGGCGTTCTTCGCCGTCCTCGAGCAGCACGCGCAGTTCATCTCCCACCACCGTCATCCCGAAGGTCGGGCCGGGTGCGGACATCTCTTCCTTCACCGTCCAGTGCGTGGGGTCGATGGCGTAGACGCGATTGGTCGCGAGCGAGCCCATCCACAGTGTTTCACCGTCATGCGCAAGCGCCTGCGGGCGCGGCGCCGGCGACGGAAGCCGAAGCATTTCCTCGATTTTCACCATACCGGAGAATGCGTCACCCGCCCACAACTCTCCCGCACCGCCTACCGATCAAACTCCGCATTCATGATATCGAACAACTCGTCTTCGTCACACATGGGCCGGCGATAGGCGTTCGACTGGTCGTCGGCCGGCGCGTGCCAAGGCATGAAGCGCTGCGCGAAGATGCGCAGCGCGTGATCGATGAAGGACGCGGTCAGGATGCCGCTTGCATCGTACGGTCGCGGTGCGTGCGGATCAAACGCGCTTTCGAACAATGCCCAGTACTCGCACGTTTCACGCTGCGTGCGCGCGTGAGCGCATGCGGCGCGCAAGAACGCCTTGGCTTCGGTGGAGGCGAGCAGCACATGGGTGGGCTGCAACGTCGCCGCGAGCGGTGACGGATCGACCGCGAAGATCCAGCGCACGGCGCCGTCGCCGGTCACGGCGTTCAAGGTCCCGGCGAGTTCTTCAAATCCGGCGGTTTGAACGCCCGCGTGCGCGCGCCGGGTACGATCGGTGAAGACGGCAATCGCGACGTCAGCCTGCGGATGCGGCAGTTCCGCGAGATGCGCCGGCGTCAGCGGATCACGCACCGCGTGCGCGTCGACGGTGGCGCCCGCTTCGCGCAGCAGCGTTGCAAGCGCGGTAGCGATCGGCTCGTTGGCGACGAGCGCCACCCGCGAGCGCGGCGCGATGAGAAAACGCGTCGGTCCATGCGGATCGACAATGCCGTGCGCCTGTTCAACCGCAGTCTGCCAAGCGCGAATCGCGCTCAGGTCATCCATGAACGGTAATCCACGCTGGGAGGTCGTGGACGCGCGGCAAGGCGACGACGTAGCGCTTGGCCTCTCCGCGGCTGCGCACCGGCGTGCAGCCGAAGCGATCGAAGAGATCGGCGACCTGATGATTGCGTTCGGTCGGCAGATACTCGACGCGCACTTCTTGGAAGCCGCGCTGCGCGCAGCGTTCGAGCATCTTGGCCCACAGCACGTCTTCGACGCCGCGCCCGATGACGCGGCAGCTCAGCAAGAACGTATCGAGTTCCGCGATCTTCTTGCCGTCCGCTTTCGCGATGGCAAGACCGACCAGACCGCAGTCCCCAAAGCGATCGGAAACGCCCATCATCACCGCGATCGTTCCAGCGCGTTTCAACAATGCGCGAAACTGCAATTGGTTATGGCGGCGCGTCGTCACGTTGAACTGGTTGGTTTTTTGCAGTAATTGGAGCGCGCGCTCAATTTCGCTCTCGCCGACCGGCACAATGGTCACCTTGGTCTCGAGTGCCTGCAAGAACTCCGCCGCGTTTCCAGCAAAGTCGTCGCGCATCCGCACACGCGCGGCTCGCGCGGCGTACGATGCCGAACGCGCCAAGTCTTCGTTGGTGACGCGCAGCGTGTCGAGTTCCACCGCGCTCAAGAGCGAACGCAGCGTGCCGTCGATGTCGTGATCGCCGTAGACGCAGACCTGCGGCAACGCCGAGGCAACCTCGGCACGTTCGACCGCGCTGTCATCCACGAAGACGAACGATTCGAGACCCAGATTCAACTCTTCGGCAATCGAACTGAGGTTTTTGGACTTGCGCGACCAGTTGATGCGATGGGCAACGAAGTCGTCGAATGACAGGTGCAAATCCGCTTTGCGTTGCGCGAACGCGTCACGAACGATACTCTCATCGTTCTTGCTCACCAGCGCCAGCAGCACGCCGCGCCGCTTGAGATCGTACACGAAGCGTTGCAGCATCTGATGCCGCTCATCGATGCGAACGCCCGCGACGCCGTCCTCGTCGAGCGTTCCCGCCCACAGGACGTTGTCCAGATCGAGTGCGAGCACTTTGGCGGGCGTACGCCCCGCAGCCGTGACAAAGCGGTATAACGCGGTGCCGAGCGCATGCGATGCCGCCGGGGTGAACGCACGTCCATTGCGCGACTCGAATGCGCGGCGCGCGCCGAAGTGTGACACCCACGCGCCGAAATCGAAGAGATACAACCCGGCCCGTTCGGCGCTCAAGCGAAATAGCGCCGTGTTCGCGCGAACGATCGCGGCTGGAATGCCTTCGGGATCGTGCGTTTCATAGGGCGTGCTCTCGCGGCTGATCGGAAAGGTCGAGACGACCGAAAGCTGGACGCCCGCTTTCTTGAGTTTGGCGAGCGTCTCGGCCAGTCCGCGCAGCGCCGTTCCGACGCGTTCGACGCGATTGCGCTCCGTGCCGAGCAACGATTCCAGCTCGGCGAGAAAGACGACCGCATCCTGACTGCCGGCCGACGCCGGATCGAATGTCGCCCACTCCGCGACCTCGACGCGGCAACGCATCTGCTCGCGAAAGCCGGGGCCGAACGCCTCGGGAAGCACACCGAAGGTACTGACGATGATGACGCGCGTGATCACGCTTGCAGCAACCGTTCCATGGTCAACATCAACGCGTCACGGTTGAGATGCGCGCCGTCGAGGTAGTACCGCTGATCGAGCACGCCGTCGACGGTGACGCTCGGCCACAGGTCGATGAAGCGCACACCGATCTCTTCGCTGTACGTGCGATAGATGTGGTTGAACAGCAGATACGCTTTGTAGCGCAGCAGCTTGGGCCGGAAAAACGTGTTCAGACGAACGAAATCGTCGTCGGAAAGACTGGGCGGCGGCAGACTGTGAACGGCGATGCGTTCGAACCCCGCGTTCTTGAGCACCAGCAGTCCCCGGAAGAACGGGCGGATCATCTGCTGCGCGAACGCAAAGACGACCGGCGCGTCAACCGGTTCCCAGACGCGATCGTCGCGCAATGCCTCCACGCCGGCCGGCGTATCGGAAAGCTCGAAATCCGCATGCTCCGGCAATTGACGCAAGAATTCCGTGCGCACGTCGATGTCGCCGCAGAAGAACAGCAGTTGCGTCTCCCGGCCACGCTTGGATGCATGGATGCGCCCGTGAGCGCGGCTGCCGGCGCTGTCGACGACGATGTCGCGTTCGTCGAGCGCGATCAATCCGTCGCTGATCAAGCCGTCGAGCACCGGAGCATAGAGCTGTCCGTTGTCGTCGGAGAACGTCTTGCTCATCAGGGAGGCGACGAAGAGCGCTCGCGTGATCACCGGAATGGGCGCGGGATCGCCGTCCAGTTCAAAGAGCAGGTCGCGAAATGCGTATGCATGACTGTCGCCGATGACGAAAACGAGCCGCGGACGCCCGACATACCGTAGCACGCGCTACTCAGTCTTAGCGGATGTCTTCTTCGAGTTCGGCGCAAGCGCCGGCAGCGCGTCACCGTCAAGAAAGACACCGAGCTGGTCGGGTGAGAACTGCACGCCCGACCAGAACTGGCCGAATTCACCGTACTTGGAGCTTGCCTCGTCGAAACGCATCTCGTAGACGAGCTTCTTGAAAACCAGCGGATCGTCGGCGTAGAGATCGACGCCCCACTCGAAGTCGTCGTACCCGATCGAACCCGAAATGACTTGCGTGACCTGACCGTGATACGAGCGCCCGAGCTTGCCGTGCTCGCGCATCAGCCGCGCACGTTCCTCGTACGGCAGCGCGTACCAATTCACGCTCTCGCCTCGCCGTTTGTTCATCGGATAGAAGCAGACGTAACGCCGCGGCGGAATCTTCGCGAACAGACGCGGTGCAACGTACTGGCTCTCGGCCTGCTCGCGCATCAACTCTTCGAACTCAGTGACCCAGTTCGGCGAGTTGGGTTCGAGGCCGCGTTCATGCAGCGTCGCGTGCATCTTCGCGGTCGCTTCGTACAAGCCGAGTTCGAGCACCGAGACGTACGAATCACGGGGGACGAGCACGTCGCACAGGTCGAGCTTGTCCACCAGCGTCTGCGCGTAGGCGAGTCCGTCGTACGTGCGTGCGTAATGCACGATCATCAGGTCGGCCTTGTGCCCGACCACTTGCGCGAGACCGACGTCACCGTCGTCGCCGCGTTTGAGGTGTTCGAATAGGTCCGCCGCATGCTGCACGCTGCGCGTGCGTTTCTTTTCGCCGAGCGCGTCCCAGACGCGCCGGTCGAACGAGAACATGCGGTGGAGAATCCACCATCCTTCGAGAGACTCGGGAACGTTCGGGTCTCGCATAGCCTCGCTCTTGGATCGGTTGTTTCCGTGTGATTCTACGACGTGCGCGCCAGGGCCCGCACGCGCGCCACTTCGGCGGCGACCTCGGTCTCCAACTGCTCGGGCCGCTCGCGATACTTCGCCCACAACTGCGGCATATTCGCGATGTCGTCGAGGACGCGGGCGTAGACCGCGTTGACCGGCGTCGGCACGCCGGCCGCGCGACCCGCCGCCGCGACCGCGCCGTTGAGCACACCGACCTCGGTGCGGGATTTTCCCGCCCGAAGATCGAGCAGCAGCGACGGCGGCTTGGTGCCGCGCCCCGAAGCCACGCGCCCGGCGAGAATGGCGCGCGCGACCGGCGAGGGCAGCGTCGCGATACCTTGCAGCGCGCGCACCGGATAGCGCGGCAGGTCAATGGCGTGAAGACCCATCGCGGCCATCACCGCGCGGACTTCGCGAATCGCGCGAATCTCCAGCGTGAAGATGCGTTCGAAATGCACGAGACGATCGGGCAGCACATTGAGGATCGCGCAGCTTGCATTGGCGACGACGTTGAGCGCGAGCTTACTCCACTTGAGCGATCGCCAATCGTCGACGACTTTCACCGTGATGCCGCTGCTCGTGAACGTCGCGTTGAGCCAGTTGAAGGCATCCTTCCCCATCGGCGCGAGCGCGAGTCCACCGTCCTTCGATGCGACCGCATGCCCGTCACGGTTGAGATCGACCGCCACCGTCAGCGCGGCGGCGACGACGCGATCTTCGCCGAAGGCAGCCGCGAGTTTCTCCTCGTTGCCGACGCCGTTCTGCGGGCAGACGAAGACGCAGTTCTCCGGCGTGCGAATTGCGGCGCGCAACGTTTCGATCGCGCCGTCGGTGTCGTAGGCCTTGGTCGCGACGATCGCGACATCGGCCTCGACCGGCTGAACCTCGCGCAGTTCGCGCGGCGCGTAGGTGACGTTCACACCGGCCGCCGCGAGACGTTCGCCGAGAAACGATCCGACCGCGCCCTTGCCGACGACGTAGACGTTCACGCGACCCCTGTCGAGCCGAAGCCGCCGTCGGCACGAACCGTCGCGGGCAGTTCTTCTTCGATCACCTCGAACACAGCGCGCACCACCGGTGCGACCACCATCTGTGCGATGCGATCGCCGCGCCGGACGGTCACCGGCTCGGCGCCGAGATTAGCCAGCAGCACGCACACCGGTCCGCGATAGTCGGCGTCAATGGTGCCCGGCGAATTCAAGCAGGTCACACCGCTGCGCAGCGCAAGTCCGCTACGCGGGCGAATCTGCGCCTCGTAGCCGGAGGGGAGCGCGATCGAAAATCCGGTCGGCACCAACGCGCGCGCGCCCGGCATGAGCGTCAGATCGTCACTCAAAGCGGCGCACAGATCGGCACCCGCCGCGAGTTCGCTCATATACAGAGGAAGCGGAAGACCGTCGCCTTCGGGCAGACGGCGGACAGAGACGCGCACGTGGTTCGACACCGCCGCCTACTTAGAAAGCAGTGTCGCCAACTCTTCTTGGAATGACTCGACGTCGCGAAACGAGCGGTAGACGCTGGCGAAGCGGATATACGCCACCTTGTCGAGCGTGCGCAGCGCCTCCATGATCTTCTCGCCGATCGTGGTCGAGGGCACCTCGCTCTCGCCGCGCGCGAACAGCTCGCGCTCCATGTCCGCCGCCACCACTTCCAGCTGGTGTTCGGAGACCGGGCGCTTCTCACACGCCTTGCGCAGTCCCGAGAGGATCTTCTCGCGGCTGTACTGCTCGCGGCGCCCATCCTTCTTGACGACCATCAGGCGCGGCGTCTCCATGCGCTCGTAGGTCGTGAAGCGATGCTTGCAGACCGGATCGAGGCATTCGCGGCGCCGGCGAACGACCGTCTCGTCGTCGCGCGAATCGACGACGCGTGTCTCGCTCTGGCGACAGGTCGGGCAGATCAGCGGAGAGGGCCCCCAAAGTGTTCCAGCATAAGCCCACCGATAGTGGGTGCACCGATTATACGCCACAACGTATAGGGAACGCAAAAGGGCCGTCTCCGGCCCTTCTGTCTCACTGGTCTGGCGGAACGCTAGTTACTTGCCGCTACCGATCTTGAAGAGTTTGGTGCCGCACTCCGGGCACTTGCCCTCGGTGGCCGGGCGACCGTTCTTCATCGTGATCTGCACCGGGTCTTTGATCTCGCGCTTGGTCTTGCACTTCACGCAATAGGCTTCTGCTGCCAACTTGATCTCCTCCGAACTGACCCCAGGCTTGGGTCAAACTTGGCGCGGCCTTTCCCTGGGGCACGGGGGATTCCCCCCGGTTTGACCACCGAGGCCCCCCTTGCGTCTCTCCCCGAGGGTGGGAAGGGAGAGCGTGCTCGATTCCCCCGTCGCCCGCCGGACCGAGGAGATCGCCTCGCTGCGCGGGCGGGGTCTGGACGTGCGCTTCACCGTGCTGTGGTCGGCGGGCTCGCTCGAAGGACTGCGTCTGCCCTGCGTCGCCATCGTCGGCACGCGCGCGGCCTCGCCGCTCGGGAAGCGCTTGGCGCGCACGATGGCCGCCGACCTCGGCCGCAGCGGCTGTTGCATCCTCTCGGGGCTGGCGCTCGGCATCGATGCGGCCGCGCACGAAGGTGCGCTCGACGCCGGAGCGCCGACGATCGGCATCCTCGGGGGCGGCCACCGCCGGTTCTTTCCGCGCCGCAACCGCGCGCTCGCGCAGCGCATGGTCGATGGCGGCGGCGCGGTCCTCTCGCCATTTGCGCCGGACCACCCCGCGCTGCCGCCGCAGTTCTTGGAACGCAACGGGGTCGTCGCCGCGCTCGCCGACGCGGTGGTCGTCATCGAGGCACCGCAGCGCAGCGGGGCGCTCAACACGGCAAACTGGGCGGCTGGGCGAATTCCCGTGCTCGCGGTGCCGGGCGACGTCGACCGCCCGCAGGTGCAGGGATGCTTGACGCTCCTGCGCGACGGCGCGACGCTTGCGCGCAACGCCGCCGACGTTCTGGAAGCACTCGGGATCGAATCCGCCCAGCAGACGGCCTTCCCGCCGCAGACAACAGTCGCGCTGCCGCTCCCGCCGGATGCGCGTGCGATCATCGCTGCGCTCGCGAGCGGCGAGCTGGGCTTCGACGAGATCGTGGAACGCTGCGGGCTGGGCGTGGCTGCCACCAGCGCTGCGCTGATTCGCCTCGAAGTCGACGGCGCCATCGAACGGCGCGACGGCACGCGCTTCGCACGCACGCGCTGACGGGAAAATGCCGGCCGTGGGCGCATAGCCCCGGCGTGATCATCCGTCTGCTCGCGGTCGGAAAGCTGCGCGAATCCTCCGTCATCCAGACCTGCGCCGAGTTTCGCAAACGCCTGCGGCCGTATGTGCCGTTCGAAGAGCAGGACGTGCGCGCAAGCGACGGCAGCGACCGGGTGCGCGCGGTGCGAGAGGAAGGTGAGCGCCTTCTCAAAGCGTTGCGCCCCGACGAACGCGTGTGGCTGCTCGATCGCGGCGGCACGCAGCTTTCGAGCGAGGAACTCAGCCGCCGCTTGGACGAGACCGGCGCGAGCGGCATCGGCCGTTTGACGCTGATCGTCGCCGGAACCTACGGCGCTGACGAACGCGTGCGCGAGCGCGCCGATTTCGTGTGGTCGCTCTCAAGGCTGACGTTCTTGCACGAGTGGGCGCGCATGATCGTGCTGGAACAACTCTATCGTGCGGCGAAGATCACCCGCAATGAGCCCTACCACCACTAGCTGGAGCGCTTAGTGCTCCCTACTGATGCTTTGGCGACGCTGGAAGGCGCGCTTGCCGCGGCCGCCGTCGCGTGCTATCCGCAAGCGCCGGCGCCCGACGTCACGTTTGAAGCTCCGCGCCGTCCGGAGTTCGGCGATTTTTCCACCAATGTCGCGTTCTCGCTGACGAAGATCGCGCGCCGCTCACCGCAAGACGTCGCGCGCGCGCTGATCGACGCGGCGCTCGCGCATGACGCCGGTCTGCGCGTGCTGTTTTCATCGATCGAACCGATGGCGGGGTTCATCAACGTGCGGCTCGCGCCCGCGTCATGGCACGCCGTTCTCGCGCGCATTCTGCGCGAAGGCGCGGACTTCGGCCGCGGTGAGAAGACCGGCACGCGCATCTCGCTCGAGTTCGGAAGCGCGAATCCGACCGGGCCGCTGGTGGTCGTGCAGGGACGCACGCTCTCGACCGGCGACACGCTCGCCAAGACGCTGCGCTTTCGCGGCCGCGACGTCTTCGTCGAATGGATTATCAACGACGCCGGGTCGCAAGTCGACACGCTCGGCCGTTCGATCTACGCGCGCTATCGTCAGATTCTCGATCCGTCGTACCCATTTCCCGAAGAAGGCTACCCTGGCGATTATCTGCGGCCGATCGCGCGTGCCATCTACGACCGTGACGGCGAGGATTGGGTCGATCGCGATGAATCCGCATGGCTCCGGCACTTTTCCAAGTTCGGGCGCGACGAATTGGTCGCGCAGCAACAGCGTACCGCACTGCGTTTCGGTGTGCATTACGATCTGTGGCAGAGCGAGAAGGAGATGCATGATCAAGGGCGCGTCACCGCCGGTCTGCAGCGCTTGATCGATCTAGGCGCCACCTACGAACAAGACGGCGCGGTCTTCTTTCGCGCGACCGCGTTCGGCGACGACAAGGATCGCGCGATCGTCCGTTCCGACGGCCGCCCGACGTACTACGCGGCCGACATCGCCTATCATTACGAAAAGCTGCAACGCGCCGATCGCGTGATCGACATTCTCGGCCCCGACCATCACGGCTACATCGGCCGTCTGAAGGGGCTCGCGGCGGCGCTCGGTTACGAAGGCAAGCTCGAGGTCACGATCGCGCAGCAGATCACGCTGATGCGCGGCGGCGAGCAGGTCAGCATGAGCAAACGCGCCGGCGACATCATCACGCTCGACGACATTCTCGACGAAGTCGGCGTCGACGCCGCGCGATTCTTCTTCATCATGCTCTCGCTCGATTCGCCGCTCACCTTCGATTTGAAGCTAGCCGTCGAGCAGAGCGCCGAGAATCCCGTGTTTTACGTTCAGTACGGACATGCGCGCATTGCATCGGTGCTGCGGAACGCCGATCCCGGCGATTGCAGCGAAGCCGCGCGCACCACGGCGCTGGATCGGCTCGACCATCCGGCTGAACTTGCGCTCGCGCGCCGTCTTGCGGAACTGCCAGGCGTCGCCGAAGGGGTCGCCGTGCATCTCGCACCGCATCGTTTGGCGCGCTATGCGCGCGACGTCGCCTCCGATTTTCACCAGTTCTACACCGAGTGCAAGGTCCTCGGCGACGATCGCGAGCTACGCATCGCGCGTCTGGCACTGTGCATCGCGACCAAGACGGTGCTCGCGACTGTGCTTGAACTGTGCGGCGTTACGGCGCCGGAGTCGATGTAGGCGCCGGCGGCGCGGGCACGTCGCCGCCCCACTGCACCTGCAGCCACGGGTCGGCAAAGTACTTCCACAAGATACGAATCAGCGCGGCGGCGGGGATGCCCAGGATCAATCCCGGTAAGCCGAACAGCTCGCCGCCGGCAAAGACCGCGAACATGACTCCGATCGGCGAGATGCCGACGCTGCTGCCCATGATCTTGGGAACCAGCACGCTGTCGCTGATGCGCGCCGTGACGAACATGATCACCTGAACCCAGATGACAATGCCGGGTCCTTGCGGCGCCGAGATCACGAGCGCAATGATCTGTGCGATCAGCATGCCGATGATCGGAACCGAATACGCGATCGCGGTGAGGATGCCGAGAATCAACGCGAATTGGAATCCGACGAGCGCGCTTGCCACGCCGACGACCAAGCCGGTGATCGCGCTGACGGCGATCTGCCCCGCGATGTAGCTGCCGAACACCTGGCCGATCTCGGCGGCGACGGTGCGCGCGATCGCGCGGCGGCGCGGCGGAAATATCTGCGCGAAGCCTTCAGCGACCTGGCGATCGTTGAGGAGAAAGAAGAACGACAGCACGAGCGCCGAGACCGCGATGAACAACCCCGATGCGGCGTTGACCAGGACCGTGCCGACCGATGCGATCGTGCCTCCGGCGATCGCGCCGAGCCGTTCGCTCAACGCATTTTGAATGTTGAAGGTCGCTTTCAGATCGACGTGCGGCACGAATCCATGCAACCACGTCTCGAAATTCGTGAGCCACGCCTGCGCGATGCTCACGAAGAGCGGACCGTTGCTCGCGAGCATATGACCTTGTTCGATCGTCGCGGGAATGATGATCAGCAATGCGATCCCGATCGCCACGAGCAGCCCCACAAACACCATCGAGATCGCCAGCGGTTTGGGCACGCGGCGCTGCTCCAAGAATACGACGACCGGCTGCACGCCGAACGCGATGAAGGCCGCGATGATGAAGATCGTGACGGTGCGCGGAATCAGCGTGGCAAGCCATAGTGCGGCGAGCACCGCGAGGATCGCGAGCGCGATCATCACCGCTCGCCGGCGGTTGAAGCCGCCTACAGTTCCTTGCACAGCAAACGCCGCTCCGTCGCATACCCGGCCGACTCGTAGAGCGCGCGTGCCGCGGTGTTGTCCTCGGTCACCATCAAGGCCATGTACGGCAGGTTCCGTCGCCGTGCTTCGTCTTCCGCCTTTTCCAGCAGCGCCCGGGCGACCCCGGAGCGCTGCTCCCCCGGCTCGACAGCCATGTAGGCGATGAACCCCTGCGGCGACATCGTCACCTCGTCCGGCAGCATGTCAAGCAGGATGAGAAACCCGGCGCGCGCGCCGTCGCGCTCGGCGATGAGCACGACGTGTGGTTGACGGTCGACAAATTCGAGTAAGCGCTCGAAACCGACCGTGACCATCGCCTCGGGAGCGAAACGCACCGACGAAACGCTGGTCATCATGGTGCGAACCCCCAAGTCTTGGATGAACGCGCGCTCGTGGGCGAAGGTCGTCGCCCGGATCGCGAGATCGTTCATGCGCTCGCGGTCGTGCGGCGCGAACCGGGGTCGTCGATGGGATCGCCGTTGCGGCACTGCGGGCATTCGGCGGGATCGAACGAGACGATCGGCAGATCGAGCAATGCGTGCGTCGACACACCGAAATCCACGCGATTGCGCATCACGATGACGCCGACGCCGACGACGTGCGCGCCGCGCGCGCGGACGACGTCGATCACCTCGCGCGTCGAGCCGCCCGTGGTCACCACGTCTTCGACCACGAGCGCGCGGTCGTGCGGCGAGAGCGTGAAGCTGCGTCGCAGCGCGGGAACGCCGTTCTCTTTCTCGACGAAGATGGCTTTGGTGCCGAGCTGCTTGGCGACTTCGTACCCGAGCACGATACCGCCGACCGCCGCGCTGACGACGACCGTCGGATACACGTCACGAAAATGATCAGCGATCTCGCGCGCGACCGCCTCGACCAGCGCGGGGTCTTCGAGGATGCGGAATTTCTGGATGAAGCGATTGCTGTGGCGCCCCGAACTCAAACGGAAATGTCCGTCGAGCAACGCACCGCGCTCGTGCAACAGCGTCAGGAGATCGATCGTGCTCACGCTCCCACCTTTCGACGTGCGGTTTCCATCTCGTCGAGAATCGCGCGTGCGGCCGCGAACGGATCTTCGGCCTCCACGATCGGCCGGCCGACGACGAGGTAATCGCTGCCCGCTTCTACCGCGAGCGACGGTGTCGTCACGCGCTTTTGATCGCCGTGCGCGGCGCCCGCCGGACGAATGCCCGGCGTCAGCGTGAGAAAATCCTCACCGAAGAAATTCTTCAGATCGCGCACCTCATGCGCGCTGCAGACGACACCTGAGCAACCGGCATCGCGTGCCAGCGCCGCTAAACGCGTGGCATTTTCACCGGGACCGCCGGTGAGCCCGAGTTCGTTCAGATCTTCGGCCGCGTGACTGGTGAGAATCGTCACCGCGAAGACGTGCGGCGGCGTCATTCCCAGTTCGCCGGCGCGTTCGCCGGCCGCCTCGACCGCTTCGCGCATCATCGTGATGCCGCCCAGCGCATGCACGTTGACGATGTGCAACCCCGGACGGACGAGCCGCGCGATCGCCGCGCCGACCGTGCGCGGAATGTCGTGCAGTTTGGCGTCGATGAAGAAACGCACGTCCCGCTCCTGGCAGTAGCGCAGAATGCGCTCACCGTAGCCGAAAAGCGATTCGAGCCCGATCTTGTAGATCAGGTCGAGATCGTACAGCGTATCGATCAGGTGCTCGGCGTCCTGCGCGTGCGGAACGTCGAGAGCGACAATCAATTGTGACACCGCGCTAGCCCTCGTCTCCTTCAAATTGATAGGCGTTGGCGAATCCCAGATTCGCTCTGCCGACGATGTCGCGGATCGACGCCAGCTTGCGCCGCGCCAGATACTCCGAAAGCCCGTCGACGATGGTTTCGGGAACGCGCGGATCGGTGAAATTCGCCGTGCCGATCGAGATTGCGCTCGCGCCCGCTAAGAAGAACTCCAACGCATCGGTGACGGTTTCGATGCCGCCCTGACCAACGATCGGAATCTTCACGGCGCGGGCGACCTCGTACACGGCAAGCACCGCGATCGGCCGGATCGCCGGACCCGAGAGGCCGCCGGTGACGTTGCCCAAGCGGGGGTGCCACGCATCGACGTCGATCGCCATGCCGCGTACGGTGTTGACCACCGCCAACGCATCGGCTCCCGCTGCTTCGGCTTCACGCGCGATCGCAGCAATGTCGGTCACGTTGGGCGAGAGCTTGACGATCAGCGTCTTGCCGGTGGTCGCGCGCGCCGCGCGCACCACGCGCGCGGTCAAGCGCGGATCGCAGGCGAACGTCTCGCCTTCACTTGCGACGTTCGGGCACGATATGTTGAGTTCGATCGCGTGAATTTCGTCGCGTGCCGCGAGCTGCTCGCAGACCACTGCGTAATCGTCAACGGAGAAACCAGCGACGCTGCCGATCACCTTGCATGGACGCGATGCGAACTTCGCGACGTCGTGTGCGAGATACCAGGCAATGCCGGGGTTCTGCAAACCGATCGCATTGAGCATTCCAGCCGGTGTGTGCACCAATCGCGGCGTCGGATTGCCCAAGCGCGGCGCGCGCGTCACGCTCTTGAGCACGACGCCGCCGATGCGCGCGAGATCGACGAACGGCTCGAACTCCGCTCCGCTGCCGTAACATCCCGACCCCATGAGCGTCGGGTATGCAAGGTCAAGCTTTCCGATGCGAACCGATAGATCGGGTTGCATGCGTGTCACCATCTCAGCTCGTGCGCCCAAAACACCGGGCCCTCCTTACAAACGCGCGCGTTGACGACGTCGCTGCCGCCGAGCACCGCGGGCGGAAAACTCGGCGCTTGTGCGCTCGTGCGCACGATCGGAACGACGCAGCCCCAGCAGCCGCCGACACCACACGCGAACGTCTCTTCAAGCGAGAGCTGCGCGGGAATGTCTATCTCAGCGGCGACGCGCGCGACGGCACGCAACATCGGCGACGGACCGCACGCGAGCAGCAAGCGCGGCGGACGCGCGGCGCGTGCGAGCAGATCGGTCACCACGCCGCGATAACCGAAACTGCCGTCGTCGGTCGCGGCATGCACCTCACATCCCGCGCGTGCAAACAGATCCATGTCAACCAAGCGCTCTTGCGTCCGCGCGCCGTAGTACAACTGAACCCGGCAGCCGTTCTTGAGAAGTTCTTGAGCGCTCGTCAACACCGACGCAACACCGACGCCTCCCGCGACGATTCCGACCTCACTCGGCGCGTCGTCGAGAAAGAAGCCGTTTCCCAGCGGTCCGGTGATCGTCAGTTCGTCGCCCTCCTGCAAGCGTGCCAACTCGGTGGTGCGTTTGCCGGAGACGAAAAAGAGGACGGACATGCGATCGCCCTGCGCTTCATATATTCCCAGAGCAACCGAAGCGACTTCTCCGGCGGGGGGAACGACCATGACGAATTGTCCCGGCTTGGCAAAACGCGCGAGTTGCGGAGCACGAACGCCCAGCACCACAACGTCGGCGGCCGGTGTCCGGCGGTCGACGATCTTCGTGACATGAACGCGCTCGCCAGTGGATAGTGTTGGCATCGTTACACGAATTTCAACAAATTTTCATCATTGCCCGCGAGTATTGGGTCAACTCTCTTGCCCCATGTGCCGTTATACGGTATAGGGATACGAAATACCGGAAAGGAGGGGGTCGAACATGGCAGGTCTCGTGGTCTTCAAAACGTTAGCCGACGCACTCAGAGCGGGCTATCAGGTCTACGACCGTACCGCGGACGGATATCTGGTCCGAACGCGAACGACCGCCGGCTGGGCTATGGCCCTCGTCACGTGCAAGTGACGATCGGCGCTTCCCTCAGAAATGAAAAGACCGCCGGGCGATTGTCCGGCGGTCTTCTTCCTTTTTCATCGGCCCCCGAGAGCCTAGCGTGTCTCCGGCGGGCGGAGGGGGGACTCGATCTCAGGAGTGTTGCCCGGGCGCCAGGCGTACGGCCCCGGCGGCGGGGGAGGCGCGGTCTCGTAGGCGCCGCTCGCGGGCGGCGGAGCGGCCTGTTGCGCGCCTGGGGGCGGCGGGCCGAAGCTAGTGGCCTGAGAGCCGATGCGCAAGCCACCCATCAGGTAGCAGTACGCAAGTTGCGAGAGCCCGATGAAGAGCGGGATCAGCCCGCCCAGCATCCACGGACCGGGCGTGAAGCTGCCGCCGTTCCGATAGCCGGCAAACGATAGCCCGACAACGAGCGCGAACCCGACGGCCACCATCGTCAATCCGGAGCGGACTCGGCGCTGCATCTGCTGCTCTTGGAGGTAGAAGGGAGGCACGGCTCCGGGCGTCCAACCCGGCGGCGGTCCGCCGAACTTCCGGCTCATCCTGGCGTACATTCTCATCTCGTGCGGATCGGGCGGAGGCATCATGCCGCGGCGGATCGCTTCCATGCGCTCGGTGTGCGCGAGCACGCGGTGTACGATCCAGACCACGAAAGGCATCCCGAAGATCAGAACGACTGCGATGGTGCCAGTTATTTCTCCCATGAGTTCCTCCTAGATGGGGGTCCTCCATCGCCGCCGCGAAGGGGCCTTCCCCCGTGATCGTCTATCGAAACTACGCACCAGCCGGCTCATTGTTTCGCACCGTCGAACGAAACATCGCGCGCCGTGACCACGTACGTGAGGCGTGCCGGCAGTTCTGGCGGAGGTGCTGACGATAGACCCACGTACGGGACCGAACGATTCGGAACTCGTCGCGAGAACACTTGTCGGTGAGGGTGAAGCATTCGCCGACCTGGTCTCTCGGTACGACCGCGCGGTCTACCATCTCTGCTACCGCACGATGCGCGACGCCGAGGAAGCGCGGGACCTGACGCAAGAAGCGTTCTTCAAGGCGTTTCGCAGCCTGCGGACGTTCAAGCCGGAGGCAAAGTTCTCGACGTGGATTTTTTCGATCGCCTACCACGCCTGCTGCGACCGGCTCGCCAAGCGCAAGCGTTTCGGCGCCGAGGAACTCCCGGATCGGGCCGACCCGGGAGCCGGCCCGGAGACGCTCGCGATCGCGAGCGACGAGGCGCGGCGGCTCCATGCGGCGATCGGCGAGTTGCCGGAGAAATATCGGGTGGTGATCACGCTGTACCATCTTCAAGGGAAGCAGTACGATGAGATCGCGGAGGTTCTCGATCTGCCGATGGGAACGGTGAAGACCCACCTGTTTCGCGCCAAGGAAATGTTGCGGAAAAAGCTTCGCGGGCAAGCAATGGAGGTACATGAATGAGCCACGAATCCCAAGACGATCTCGACGCGCTGCTGTTCTCGCTTCCGCTCGAAGAAGCGCCGGCCGATCTGCGCGGGTCGATCCTCGCGGCCACCGTCTACCGCCCGGCTCCCGCGTTCTCACCGATTGACGTCGGCATCATCGGCGCCTTCGCCGCCATCATGCTGTGGTTCGCGGTCTACCTGCTCACTGGTCACGGCGGCGCGACCCTGCACTGGCTCAGCAACGCGATCGGCGTCGGATTGCAAACCCTCGAAAACCCCTCGACCTTCATCTGGATTGCGCTCGGCGGCGCCGTCACCGCGTGGCTGGCATTCATCGGAAATTTCATGCCGCTCTCACGTGGGGTCGCAAGACAATAGCGAACGGCCGATAAACTTCTCCGCATGGAGAAGGAAACAGAACAGCGCCGCAAGGTGCTTATCATCGAGGACGACGCGGCCATCAATCGCGTGCTGCAACTCGAACTCCAACACGAAGGATACGACGTCGACACCGCGCTCGACGGCCTTGCCGGCCTTGAAAAGGCACTCAAGGAGCCCGACCTCGTGGTGCTCGACCTGATGCTGCCGCGCATGGACGGGATCGAGGTGTGCAAGCGCATTCGCGCCAAAAGCCGGGTTCCGATCATCATGCTCACCGCCAAGGACCGTCTGCCCGACAAGATCGAGGGGCTTGACGTCGGCGCCGACGACTACGTTACCAAACCGTTTTCTACCGATGAGTTGCTCGCGCGCATTCGCGCGCGCCTGCGCGACCGTCAGCCGCACGCCAACGTGATCGAGTTCGGCGATCTCGTGATGGATCGCGACCGCCATGAAGTTTCTCGCGCGGGAACCGTGATCAACCTCACCGCAAAAGAGTACGCCTTGCTCGAATACCTCTTGCTGCACCGCAATAAGGTGCATACGCGCGATGAACTCTTCAACGGCGTATGGGGAAGCGATTTCTTGGGCGATTCGAACCTCATCGACGTGTACATCCGGTACTTGCGCGGCAAGATCGATGAGGGCCATGACGTCAAGCTGATCTCGACCGTGCGCGGCGTCGGCTACGCGATCAAAGGTTGAGCGGCGTCTTTTCGTCGCTGCGCTGGCGCATCGCAGCCGGCTATGCCGCCCTGCTGATCGTCGCCATCGCGATCGCCGGCATCGTCGTCACGCTGCGCTTTCAAGCGATTCTCTACGATCAGGCGCGGCAGCGCGTCGACAACACCATCACCGAGATGGTGACGGCCGCGACGCCGCAGAACAGCCCTTTTGCCTTTAACGCGCTGAGCGGCAACCCCGAGCAGGTACTCATCAACGGCGCCAATATCGCGGCCTGGTCGAGTCCGACGATTTTCATCCAAATTTCGACGCCATCGGGCTACCCGGAAGCCAAGAGTTCAAATCTCGGCAGCGACACATTTCCCAAGAACGGCGCAATCGAGGCGGCGCATCCAAGCGCTTTTCGCATCGTCACCATCGCCGCCGGTCCGTTCGTCGTCGAGGATCGCTACTTGCGCGTGTCGTCGTCGGGGCGGGCCGTGATTATCTCGGTGGGCGAACCGCTCGATGCGCTCAACCGTGCTTTCGAACAAACGCGTGTGGCTATCGTCGTCATCCTGACCGTGGCCGGCGTTCTCGTCATCGCCTTCTCGTTTGCGCTGGCATCGCAGGTGACGCGGCCGATCGCGGAACTGGCCGGGACCATGCGCGAGATCGGCTCGGAGCATCTCGACCGGCGCGTCTCTTTTGCCCGCCAGGCCGACGAAATCCGCGCATTGGCGCAGAGTTTCAACGCGCTCCTGGAGCGTTTGCAGGAAGCATTCGCGCGCGAGCGCCGCTTCATCTCGGATGCCTCGCATGAATTGAAGACGCCGCTGACGTCCATCAATGCCAACGCGCAGATGCTGATGCGCTGGGGTGACAAGGACGAAACCATTCGCACCGAGAGCCTCGCCACGATCGCGCAAGAGAGCGCGACGCTCGCCAACATGGTCTCGGGAATGTTGACGCTCGCGAAAGCCGACCGCGGCGATGCCGTTCCAAAAGAACCGCTGTCGCTCGCAAGCGTCGCCGCGCAGGCCGTCAAGGCAAGCGCTCCGCGCGCCGCTGAGAAAGGACTGACGCTTACCTTCGAGCCCGCCGCGGGCTCGACGGTCGTCTACGGCGACGCGAACCTCGTGCGTCAACTGATCGGCAATCTGGTGGAAAACGCCATCAAATTCACGCCCTCCGGCGGCGTGACCGTGCGCGCCGGCAGCGACGAGACACACGCGTGGGTGGACGTCGAAGATACCGGTCCGGGGATTCCCGAGGATGAACTCGCGTTCGTCTTCGAGCGCTTCTATCGCGCCGACAAGGCCCATTCGCGCACCATACCGGGAACCGGCCTTGGACTTGCGATCGTACGTTCGATTGCCCGCGTGCATGACGCGTCGGTTGTCGCCGGACGTGCGGCGGGCGGCGGCGCGCTCTTCCGCGCCACCTTCGCGCGCGCGGACCTCAACCTCACGGAACTCTCATGAACAGCGCGGCCGTGCAGCGTACGATGAACGCGTGAACGGGCGCGTGCGTGTGGGCAGCCTCGCCGCCGGTGCGGCGCTGGCAGCTGCGATCTTCGTTGGAAACCCGGTACGGGCGCTCGCAGCGCCCGCGTTGCTTGACGTTGGAACCTCGACGGTCGTCAACGTGCAATTGCAATCGGGGGCGCTCGTCATTCACACCTGGAATCGCAATCAGGTGTCGATCGATAGCCCCGGCGGCATCCAGTGGCAGCAGGCCGGCGCGGGGACGGTCGGACCGGCGATTCCCCACGAATTTTCATTCCCGGGGCGCACGGTGCAAACCGTTGACGGGCCGCTGATCATGACGCCGGAAACATTCCAGATGCCCGTGCTTCCCGATGCTCCGCACGACGCGGTGATCGTGCGCGGAGCGGGAGACGCCACCATCACCGTTCCGGCTTCGACGGCGCTGCTGGTGACGCGCGTCGGGCGCGGCAGCGTCGAAATCAACGATTTCAACGGTGCCTTCGTCACGGTGGTGCAAAGCGGTCCGGCGGTCTTTCACAACGTGAATGCCAGCGGGTACGTGATGGCGCTCCACGGCGCGATCGTGGCTGAGCAGTCCACCTTCGCGCGCATTCGCGCGCGCACGGCGGCGGGTAATATGTTCTTCTCACACTGTCATGCGACCCAAATCGAAGCCAGCAGCGTGATGGGCTCGATCGTCTACGACGACGGCAGCTTTGAGCCCGGGCTCGCGCGTTTCGAGACGCAGGGCGGCGCGGTCGCGCTCGGCGTGGGCACGGGCACCGCCGCGATCACCGCGCACTCGGGCGCAGGGCGCGTCTACACGCGCGTCGATCGCACGAGCACCGTCGACGGTGTCGCCGATACGCAGGCCGCGGTCGGCGGCGGCAATGGGCCGGTCGTGACCGCGAGTTCGCAGCAAGGCGCGGTGCTGCTCTACAACGGATCGATTCGCAGTCATCCGCAGATCGCGCGCCAGTTCCCGACTGCGGCGATGTGGGCAAACGGCCAAGGCGCCCTCGGCGCGCTCAAACGCGGCGCTTCGCCGCAGCGCGCGCATCCGCTGCCGCAGCGAGCGCAGCCGCCGCGACGACCGCCGGCCAAGCGGCCAAGGGGTGGCGTCTTCGCTCCACCGTAATATCAGCTTTCATGAAGGTGGCAATTGCGACCGATGCGCTTCGGTTGCCGATTCCCGATGACGACGCGATCTTTCGCGACGCGCTGATCCGGCGCGGCGCGCAGGTCGATCCCATCATCTGGAGCGACGTCGCGGATCTCTCAGGGTACGCTTGTTGCGTGATCCGCAGCACGTGGGACTACCAGGAGCACGGCGACGCCTTGCTGTCGTGGGCGCACCGCGCCGCCCAAAGCACGCGCTTGCATAACGCGTACCCGATCATCGAGTGGAATTTTCACAAGCGCTATCTGCTCGAACTTGCGCATCGCGGCATCGCGATCGTGCCGACGCACCTTGTCCCGGCCGATTCCGAGGCGAACCTTCATGCCGTCGCCGCATCGTTCGGATGCCGGCGCATCGTGGTGAAACCGGCCGTATCCGGCGGATCATGGAACACTAAGGCGTTCGCGTGCGACGATGCGGGCCTGCACGACGCGATGCTGCACCTCGCGACGATTGCGGCTTCGGGGGACGCGCTTGTGCAGCCGTTTCTCGAAGAGGCGCGCCACGGAGAGAAAGCCGTCGTCTTCATCGCCGGACGATACTCGCACGCATTTTGGCGGTACTCGACCGTCGATACGACCTCCGATCCCGGCGACGAACGGCTCGCCGAAGTGGAGGACGACGAACTGTCGACGGCGCGTGCGGCACTCGCGTGTGCTCCCGGAGAAGCGCTCTACGCGCGCGTCGACCTCGTGCGCGTCGCCGGCGTACCGGCGGTGATGGAATGCGAACTCATCGAACCTTCACTCGCGTTCGCGCTCGCTCCGGAGTCGGCCGAACGCATGGCCGACGCGGTGATCGGAAGTTTCGTCGCTTCATGAACGAAGCGATGCGCCGCCTTCTCGACCACGGCGTTGAGCTTCATCAGCGCGGCGACCTGACCGGCGCGCGGGCAGCCTATCACAAGTTGCTCAAGCACATCCCAAACGAGCCGAATGCTCTCAACTTGCTGGGTGCCATCGCGTTCGCGCAACGGCATTTTGACGATGCCGAGCGGTTGTTGCGACGCTCGCTCGGCGTCGATGCTCAGAACATCGGCGCCGCATTCAACCTGGCATTGGTCTGCGAGGTTCGCAAGCGCACCGACGAGGCCCACGCGCTCTACACATCCATCGTCGAACGCGAACCCGATCACATCGACGCGCTCATGCGTCTTGGCATCATCGCCTACATGCAGAAGCGTTTCGAAGAAGCGATCGACGCATTTCAACGGGTGCTGCGCATCGACCCCGAGCACGCCGAAGCCGCGCTCGATCTCGGCATCGCCTACAACCACATGGAACGCCACGAAGAAGCCGTCGAGGTGCTGCAGATCGCACTTGCGGCGCTTCCCGACCGCGCGCTCGCGCACCGCGCGCTCGCCGTTGCGCTCAATCGCCTTGGCCGCCGCGATGCAGCGATGACGACGATCCGCGCCACGCTGGCGCACAACCCGACCGATCCCGAAGCCCTGCTGGTGCTCGGCAACGTGCAACTCGAATCCGATGCGCTCGATGACGCCGAGCGCACCTTTCTCGCTGCCGCCACGCTCGCATCCGACCGCGCGGAAACGCACGTGAATCTCTGTGCGCTGTACCATCGCACCGGACGCACGCGCGATGCGATCGAGGAGGGAACGCAAGCCGTCGCGCTGGCGCCTGAGGATATTTCTGCGCATATCAACCTTGGGATGGCGCATCTGCTTGCCGGCGATCTCGCACGCGGCTGGCCGGAGCTTGAATGGCGTCTGCTCGATCCGAGCAAACGCGGCGTTTATCGCTTTCTCGATCGGCTGCCGCTGTGGGAGGGCGACGATCTCAACGGCGAGCGGCTCTTGATCTCGCTGGAACAAGGCATCGGCGATTTCATCTGGCTCTCGCGCTACCTTCCGCTGCTGGCGTCACGCGGCGTTCGCGCGTCCGTGGAGACACCCGAATCACTCGTCCCGCTCTACAGCGACCTGGACAACATCGAGGTGATACCCGCCGGCTCAGAGATCGATGCGGCACGTTTTGCCGCGCATCTTCCGATCGCAAGCCTGCCCCACGTATTCGGCACGACCGCGCAGACCATTCCGAATACTGTGCCATACGTGCGAAGCGATCCCACGCGCGCCGCTCGCTTTCGCGAACGATATGCGGTGCTTGGCGAGCGCATGCGTGTCGGCGTCGTCTGGGCGGGCAACGCGCGCTACACGTTGGACCGGTACCGCTCGATCCCGCTCGCGCACTTCGATGCGCTGTCCGGCGTCGACGGCATCGGATGGGTGAGCTTGCAGAAGCAACATCCCGTCGGCGACACCTCGACGCACCTCGATCTGATCGACATCGCTCCCGAGCTGCACGATTTTGCCGACACCGCTGCCGCGATCGACGCACTTGATCTGGTGATCACGGTCGACACCGCGATCGCCCACGTGGCCGGCGCGCTCGGCAAACCTGTGTGGATGCTCGTCGGCTTTGCACAGCATTGGCTCTGGCAGTGCGCTCGCACCGACTCGCCGTGGTATCCCACTATGCGCCTCTTCCGCGCCGCCCGCCCGCAACAGTGGGAGCCGGTCATAAACGACCTTCGAACCGCGCTGCTGACGACGGCCGGACATACCAAGGAATCATCGCGGCCCTAACGGGGGCTACACATTGCGCTTCGATCGGCGCTTCCGAGGCGGCGAATTGCTGGGATGCTTGGCACCTTCCCCCCGATCGCACCCGTGAGGAGATACTCTCGTGCAGAAAAGGACACGCCGCGCGCGTTCGTGATTCGATACAGGTACACGGGGCCTCGTGGAGCGGAACAGCCCGCAAACCGCCAACGAAGCAGCAATGTATCCGCCCCTAAACGCTGCTCACCAACGACTTGTATGATCGCTTCAGGGGCGTTCGAAAATCTAATCGTTGTGTATTTCATCGTTCCAAGTAGCTGCGGCGGCTTGGCGGCACGAGCAGAAATCATAGCCGCAAGAACCAGGATTGCAACCCAAAATATGCCGGCGATTTTTCGCCTAGTTCTCATAGTCTATATCTCTCCAGCTTAGGTGTGATGATAGTAGGAGATTGGGGCGGAGGGTAACGGGGACCGTCGTTAGCGGCAGCCTCGGCATTTTCCGCCGCAGGGGGCCGTGGGACCCAGTCATAAACGACCTTCGAACCGCGCTGCTGACGATGGCCTGACATACAAAGGAATCATCGCGGCAAGAATCGTAGGCGAGGCTCCCGCTCATGAGCGCACAGCCAACGAACCGCGACATCCTCGACGCCCTTCTCGATTTTCGAGATGTGGTCGGCATGCGTTTCGACGCAATCGACCGTCGCTTTGAGGCGATGGATCGGCGCTTTGATGGAATCGATCAGCGGCTCGATCGACACGAAAACCGGCTGGACGCCATCGAACGCCGTATGGGCCGCCTCGAAACGCGCGTTGAGACCCTTGAGCAACACTGGCACACTTCACCCTAGCGGCTGATGCCGCGGTGTCACAGTAGCCTTCCACAACACACAGTCGTGGGAGGTTTTTACTTTGATCGAATCGGTTCGTTCGCCGGAATCGCCTGCACTCGAGTTCGGCATCTATCGCGATGGCGACAACAACCTCGACGCATCGCAAGCGTATGTGCTCAAACAGGCTCTCGACACCAGCGGGTCGGATCATAGCATCGCCTTTCACGTCGAAAATACGACCGGGCTGCGCATCCACGGCGATACCCTTACCAAAGGCGCTCTGCACACCGATACGTTCGACCTCACCGGCGGCGAGATCACGAACGCGCACGTGGGCCGTTCCGCCGACATGTCCTCACCCGACAATCTCGCGCGATTCGTGGCGCAGACGCTCGATCAAGCCGAGCGCAACGGCGCGAAACAAACCTGGATCGAACTGGTCGATCACGGCGCCGGCGACGGCGGCGGTCTCGAATCGGATTCGCGCGCTGAAGTCATGTCGATGCCGGCGATCGCCAACGCCATCGCGCAGGGCCAGGCCGAGCATGCGCGCGAGCATCCCGAGGACGCGGGGCGCACGGTGGACGGCGTTGTCGCCAATCAATGCTTGATGTCAACGCTCGGCTTTGCCGACGCGCTCTCGCGCGCTGGAGTGAAGTACCTTGCGGCATCACCCGAGACGATGATCTCGCCGGGAACGCCAACCTCAGTCGCGCATGCGATCGCCGCGAACGTCGACGATCCCGCGAAGATGGCGCATGCCGTCGTTTCCACGACGATGCGCTATCGCTATGACGGCGGCGATGCGCGGTTCGGGCCGGCAGCGGCGTTCGACGTGCTCGATTGTTCGCCAGAGAAGATCGCGCACGTCGATGCCGCCGTCAAAGCCTTCAACGACGCCGCCGCTGCCGACGCCCGCTCCGCACCGGCGCAACGTGCGGCGCTGCGCGAGGACGTTGCGTCAATCGACGGCATGACCCGCGACGAAGATCTCGCTTCGCAGCACCTTCCGTGGCAAGCCGATCGTCCGGCGATCGCGATGTACGATACCATCGCTCATGACGAGCGCCTATCCAACTCCGTTCGCGCGGCGGCCGCGGCGGCGTCTTCCGCCGTCGGCGACATCGTGCTCGCGCACCGCGAGAGCGCGCACTTCACGCCGTTCAACGGCGCATCATATCGTGACGCGGCCGGACCGACCGTTCATGCGCCGGTAACGCAGCGGCAGATCGACCCCTGGGCGCCCAAGATCAGCGAAACGAACAACGCCTTTGCCGCCGCCACCGACGAAAGCGCGTTCACCGCAGCGATCGCTTAGCAGCAAACACGCCAACTGGCGCGGTCGTCGCATCGTTCGACCGCGCCCAGCCGCGCATCAGTGTATGTATTGCGCTGAAGGCGAAAAACTCCGCGAGCACTTCACGGAATCACCGAGCCGAGCGCACGTGCGACAGGTCCCGACGACGTCGAGCCGTTGACGGTGCCCTGAAAGTTGAAGACGGGTGTGGCATCGGCGGTTCCGGCAGTCGCTGCGCCTCCGCCCGAACTTGCACCCGCGGCACCGCCGGTTGCGCTCGCGCCGGTTGCATCACTGTTGAACGTGATGAGTGTGCCGGTTGCAACGAAAATCGCCGGGCCTGCGGCCGCCCCTCCGCCCCCACCCCCTGTCTGGAGTGTTGAACTAATCGTCCCGCCGCTGCCACCGAATACTGCCGGGGTGAGCATGCCGCCGAGGCCGGGCGTGCCCGAGAACCCGCCGCCACCACCGCCACCCGCGCCGCCGCTACCGCCAGGGAGTGCGGCCGAACCCATTCCGCCGCCACCACCGCCGAAGCCACCGTTTCCGCCCGACGCCTGTGTGCCGCCCCCGCCACCGCCAGCGAAGCCGCCGTTGCCACCGGTTGCAACGTTGCCGCCCGCGGCGCCGCCGGGATTTCCGGCGTAGCCGCTACTACCCGCGCCACCGCTAGCGCTAAAACTCGATCCGCCGCCACCGCCGCCGGCGCCGCCCGCACCACCGAGCGCACCAACCGCGTTCGCGCCGAAACCGAGCATTCCGCCGCCGCCGCCGCCCGCACCGTCATTCGGGCCGGTTACCGGCGACCCGTCACCGCCGGCGGAGGCCATGCCGCCGCCGCCGCCCCCGCCACCGCCGGAAATCCCAGTCACGAGACTTCCGCCTGAACCGCCGGCGCCACCGAGTGCCATGGCGTTGACGAACGAACTGTTTTCAACCTCGGCTGCCGCAGTATTGACGAAAAGCCCCGCACCTGCGCCGAGGCCACCGCCGCCGCCGGTGCCGCCTTCGGCTCCGGCACCGCCGGCGCCACCTTTCGCGAGCACGTTTTGAACCTTGAGATTCGCGAGAACGACCATTCCGCTATCTGCCCAGAACGCACGAAAGAGCGAGCCTCCGTCGATCACGACGGTGCCAAACGTTCCGCCATCGATCACCACGTTGCTCGTTATCGGAGGAAGCGCACTCGCGAGCGTGATCGTGAACGCGCCCGAGAACGTAATGAGATCGCCGGCTGTGCCATTCGCTGTTGCGATCGCCGCGCGAAGCGAACCCGCGCCTGAGTCGTTACCGTTGGTAACGACGAGCGACGACCCGTTCGCAACGTTGAACGGCACACCGCCGCTGGTACCGGCGATATTCGAGACCGTCACGTTCTGCGGTCCGAACGCCGCGCCGGGGGCAACGGCGAAACTGGCCGTAAGCGTCGTGGCGCTGGTGACATTGACTGCCGTAACGCTAACGCCCGCGCCGCTCAAAGCGACGTTCGTGGAACCAGAGGCGAAGTTCGTGCCCGTAAGCGTCTCCGAGACCGTCGCAGCGGCCAGTCCGCTAGAGGTGCTGATCGCCGTCAGGGTCGGCGGGTGCACGAGTTGCACCGTGCCGTGCGCCGGCGTGATGCCGGTCGCCGAAGCCGTGATCATCGGCGGGGTTGTGAGCGACGCGTTATAGGAGAGCGTGATTCCGCTCGCCGGTTGTGTCATCGACGTTTGCGAGAGAGCCGAACTGCCGGAGTTATCGGAATCGACAAGCGTCACAAGTACCGGGTTACCGCCGCCATCGACATAACCTCCGGGAGCGACAATCGTGTTCCCGTCGGCGTCTAGCGCGTTCACGGTCACTGCCACGGTTCCACTCGTTCCGGCCGCGATACTCGTCGGATTGACCGAGACGGCAAGCGATGCAACGATGCCGTTAAACGTCACATTGACCGTGTTGGCTTGGTCGATGACGATCGTCTGCGTCGTGGACCCGGTCGAAAGAAGATTTCCACCGCCGCTCTGCCCGTCGAAAAGTTTGAACGCAAACGTATCGCTGCCCAGAGGCGCGGCGATCGTGCCGCTGCAGACGCTCGCGCAGTTCACGGTGACCGGCGCACTCGCGCTCCCGCCGCTCGGCGCGACGGTGATCGATGCCGATTGCGTGCTCGCCGAAACGTACGCGGGATGGAGTGCCGCCGATTTCGACGGAACGACGATCGTAAAGGCGACACTCGCGGTTTGCGCGCCGCGCGGCGCAGGCAGCGGGAGCGATTGCGTGGGAAAATTCGACGATACCGATCCGCTGCACCCGGCGATGAGCGCGGCCGTAAGGGCGCATGCAAGTACACGAGCAGTGTGCATACTCATGATCCTCCAACGCTTGTCGTGGTGACGTCGATGGTGAGCGTTGCGCTCTGGCTTGCCCCGCCGGCGATCGTGAAAGTACAGTGTCCAGCCGCGACCGGCGTTACCGTGAATGCCGTTGCGCTCGAGGGTGAGATGCTCGCGATGCCGCTACACGAGTTCGTCTGCCCGGGCGCCGCAGTCGTTGCGCTGAACGATCCGGTGTAGCTGACTTGCGACGCATTCACCGGTTGTGCATGTGCCGCGCCAGCCGCTGTAAACGCGAGCGACGGCGGTGAAAGCACAACCGCGCCGGAAGCCGCGGACGGCGAAACGATTACGCTGAATTGAGACCTGTTCCCGAGCTGATCGCCAACGAGAATCTGCGTGGTACCGTCGTTCATCGCCGTGACGGTAAACGAAGCCCCGCCCGTCCCGGTGCTCAGTGCGCTGCGGTTTCGCGAACTTGCTTGAATCGCCGAAGGCGCGACGGCAGCAACATTTGGGTTCGCGGATATGGCCCCGAATCGATCCGCATATCCGGGCTCGCTGACGCTGAATGTTGCCGTGGCACCTACGATGAGCGCCAGGGACGACGCACCGTTCGGCAACGCGATGGAAACAGCGGAACCTTTCGGTGTGGTTGAACAAGCAGCGAGGGTCGCCGCGAAAACTCCGGATAGAACGAAGAAAATGCGTGACATGGCACCTTGAGCTCGTTGCGCTGAGGGTGCCGCATTGCAACCGGGCGCCTGCGAACTCCTGCCCCTCGGCCTTTCCGTCCGGCGGATTCGCCGGGATTGTCACCGGCCAGTGCGAGTTCAGCGCGATAAGCGCGACCACCGACGAAAGCACGTTTACCACAGCGATCGCATAAGCAGCAGACACGCGACAAGGCCATGAACTATTCTTCGATGCCACTGCGGAAGTTCAATGCAATCTGAGCCGCCTTCCGAGCGAAGAGCCACGCCTCAAAGTCGCTAAACGATGCCAGCGCCATCGCCATCGATACAAAAAATGTCACCCAGGGATAGAAACCACAGCTCCACAGAACAAACCAAAACGCGGCGCCGCCAGCGCGAAGTAGACAACGCCGACCTCGTACCTGCGCCTCGTTCACTTGCGCGCGGGCCTCGGTGAGGAACGGGTCGGGATCGGCCGGGTTGTATCGCGTAAGGGTCATCTTTCTGCCTCCTGATGAACCTAGTATGGCGGCCAATGGTGCCAAACGTGTGGCATCAGCGAGTGGTACGGTGAGGCTCGGAGGTAGCTATGAAGGGGCTTGTTCGAGGACTCTACAGCGTGGCTCGCATCGGTGCATGGGCAAGCGTGATCGCGTCTGGGAACCCGATTCGCGTTGCACGTCGTGCGCGCAACCGCGTGGTACTAGGTTGGCTTAGCCGATGGCTCCGCAAATGACCGACGACTCAACGGCGGATCCCAAGGGCTCCGCGGGATTTTGCGGTTCGGCACGCCAGCGATCGCGTAAGCGGCAAGCACGCTGGCTAACGAACGCGATCATACAGCGTCGAAATCCGGCACGAACAAGGCGCGCGTATTACGCATTTCGTGCCTGAAGTGCGGCATCTCCGCAGATGTTGCACTGAAAGAAAGAAGCCGTAGCAGTCTGACGCGTCATACGCCTTCAAAGAAAGACCAGTCGTCGTCGAAAAAACTAGCGCAACAAGGTTAAGTCTGACTTACGAGATCTAAGGGTTATGACAGAATGAGTGCCGGCTGCGAGAAACACAAGCGCCATTCCAATAAGAATCCCACACACGAGGTCTGTCGCATTTCCGATCCGGCCCTTTTGCTCAGATACAAAAGGAACTGCAAGCGCAGTCACGATAGCGAATGCGATGTAGAGATTTCCCTTCATCTTTTTTCCCTTGTTCATTTTCCCTCGGCGCTTGCGGCATCGCTGCAATAAGCTACTCGCCTAATAGCAGCTGGATGCCTCAAGTTAGCCTATGGAAACTACGTGTGTCAACTTTGCACCGGCGCTGCAGCCCACCGGCGAAAGCGCTATTTCTTAGGAGCCGGTTTCTCGGGTACTTTCGCTCCTGAACGGCGCGCCTCGCTCAGGCCGATTGCGATCGCCTGCTTTCGGCTTTTCACCTTTTTCCCGGACCGGCCGGATTGAAGCTCCCCGCGCTTCATTTCATCCATGGTCCGCTCGACCGATTCGGCGGATTTGCGCCCGTATTTCCGCGTGGATTTCTTTCGGGTCGTCTTCTTTTTTGAAGCTTTCTTTGCTGGCATGCTTGCCTCCGGACAGCGTCAAACGCCGGCGCGGCGCCCGGTTAGAAGATCGTACACGAGAACGATGAGCGCCACCACCAGCAGCAGGTGTATCAGACTTCCGCCGATGCGCAACAAGAAGCCGGCAAGCCATAGAACGACCAGGATCACGACGATGGTCCGCAGCATTCCAGCCATTGCGATACCCTCTTCCCCAGATCGGCAGCCGCACATCGGCGGTCAGTATCGCACCTCTACCCGTCGGGCACACGTTTCAAACATGCTTGCCTGGCGTCACACTTGGCGCACGCGCGACCAAGCGATCGCAGCGAAGAGAACGATTGCCGCCAGTTGCGCGACGGAACTCATGAGCAGCGCCGACGTGGTCACCGGCGAGATGCCGGTCGCATCGACGATCGGCTCGACGATGATGCGCACGATCAACCCGGCATTGAGCAAGACGAATATCCAACGCACCGCCGCGACCGGGTAGCGTCCGCGATTTTCCTTGAATGCTTCGCGGTTCACCGGAAGAAACCACAAGGCGATGCCGATCACGAGATTTACGAGAAACCCGACAAAGCCCGCGTGCGCGTGAACCACCGAAAGATCGAAGGGCGGTTGATATCCGACCGCCTTGGCGCCGAGCAACGCAGCGCCCAATGCGAACGTGGCGCACAGCCACACCAACCCGGCCTTGACGAACCAGCGCGTTTCAAGCGGCATCACCGATGCGCTTTGACGATACTCGCATAGCAAACCTTCCGCGACGGGTGTATCCTGGATCCATGATTCGGCACTGGATACCACCCGGCGCGCTCGTTTTTTCCCAGCTCGCGCACGGCGCTGCGTGGCTGCTGCTGTGGCGCATCGGCGCGGCCGATGCCGTTCATGTGCCGTCGTTTCTCGGGATCGCTTGGATCCACGTCGTTGCGCTGGGCTGGGCGACGACGGCGGCGCTCGCGGTTCTCGTGCACGTCATCCCATCGTTTTCCGACATGCAGTGGCGCGGCGAGCGCGTCGCGCGGGCTGCGGTCGCTCTCTTCGCAGGCGGCACGCTGCTCTTCGTGGTTTCCCTCGCGCTGCGTCCGACGCTCGCGATCGGCGGTGCCGCGATCATGCTTGTCGCCCTGTGTGCATACACTGCGGCTTCCTACGCGACGCTTCGCCCGGCGCTGCGCGGTGAGCGCGTGCAGCGGGCGGTCGCGCGCGCCCTGCTCGTCACGCTCGTGTTTCTTCTGTTGACTGCGTCTGCCGGCGTTGCGCTCGCACTGATGCTTTCGGGCTTTGCGACTCCGGCGTGGGTAGCGTCACTGCCTGCGGCGCATGCGACCCTTGGTCTGTTCGGATGGTTGTCATTACTCATCTTCGGAGTATCCGCGCGCACCGTACGTCCGATCACGGGCAATCGCTCGCGCTTCCCGGCAGCCCACATTATCGTCGGATCGCTCACGCTGATCGGCGTGCCGCTCCTAGCCATCGGCGTTTCGGGACTACCGCTGCTCGCGCGAGTGGGCGGCACGCTGTTTGCGCTCGCTGCGCTCGCCTATGCGCTCGACGTGCTCGACGTGTTGCGTCGCGCCATGGTCACGCATCGCGTGCCGCAGTGCTTCGTGCTTGCGAGCATCGTCTGGCTGCTGGCCGCGCTTGCGTTGGGTGCGGGCACGTTGCTTGGAGAACCGTGGCAACTCGCGTTCGTGTTCGTGGTGCTGATCGGTTGGATCGGCCAGATGCTCGACGCGCACATCC
Source organism: Vulcanimicrobiota bacterium (assembly GCA_027307235.1). GTDB lineage: Bacteria > Vulcanimicrobiota > Vulcanimicrobiia > Vulcanimicrobiales > Vulcanimicrobiaceae > DAHUXH01. The sequence continues at coordinate 34,841 of DAHUXH010000006.1, forward strand.
ATCACATCGGCGTGCGGCTGATCGCAACGATCTATCGCGGAGACGACGACGAGACGCGCCCGCAGGACCTACTCGACGCCCGACTCTCGTGGGCGGCGTTCTTCACCTTTCAAATCGCGATCGTTCTCGCGACCATCGGCTTGCTGCGCGGCGATGCAGCGTTCGTCATCACCGGCGGGATCATCGGAACGATCGGATGGATCGTCACGATGGGAAATCTGCTCACCGCTCGTGACCGCGCGATCCGCGCGACGTCGCTATCGCTACTTCAGTGATTCGACGAACGCTGCGACGTCCTCGACGTCCTTCTTGGTCAACGGCGTCGGAAAAAGTTTCGGCATAGGCGGCGCCGGGTTTTCGATCCACGCGATGGCTTGCGCGAGATTCTTGCGCGATGCTTCGTTGCGTAGCGCCGGGCCGACGCCGCCCTCACCATGCGCACCATGACATGCCGCACAATTTTGCGCGAAGACGTGTGCGCCATGTGCGAGACTCGCAGCCGATGCCGGTGCGACCGTGACCGCCGTGGGTGCAACCGCAAGGGGCACACTCGCCGCAACCGGCGCCACGCCGTAACCGAACACGGCCGCGAACGCCATGAATTCGAGCAGCACCGCCGATGCCCAGCCGACACCGCGCACGTAGCGCTGCCCCGCGTATGCGGTCACCGCCGCGAGTCCGACGAAGACGAGATGATTGAGCGCATGAAGAAACGGAACGGCGTCGACGACCGCATAAAAGCTAGGCGCCATCGCGATCATGATGAGAATTGGGCAGAGTACCGCGACCCAAAGCCAAGCCGGCGATTCGCGATCGTCGCGGCGCGCGTAGAGCGCAAGACCGATAACGACGCCGAAGAGCATGAGTACGGCGTGATCGAGGTGATGCGCGCCAACCGCGATCTCCCGCTCGCCCGTGATGACCGGCAAGACCGAGAGCACGACGGCGACGACGGCCGCCGCGCCCGCGATCCATGTACGTAAAACCATACTCATGCTGCCACCTCCACTTCGTCCGCGCGCGCGAGCCGCACAGCCTCGATCGCGCAGACAATCAACCCGATGCAAAGAACGATCGCCCCAATCGACGCCCATGACGCAATCGCGGGACCCGGATCGGGCTGCGCCGCGTAACGCCGCGGCACCGATGCCGCGCCGGCGACGTACCATCCGAGCAGCAGTACCGCTCCCCCGCCGAAGATGCCGATCCCGGTCAGCCAACGTACCGCGAGTGAGGACACCTGACCCGAGCGCGTTTCGAGGTTCCAGAAGATCCAGCCGAGCACGAAGAGCGCCACGCCTTCCAGCAAGTACGTGTGGAAGTGCGCGGGCACCCAGAGCGTGTTGTGCAGTGAAAGATTGATCGGAACCGTCGCGTCGATCAGCGCACCGATACCGCCGATCAGCCAGCCGACCAAGCCCGCGTACAAGAACATCGATCCCATCGTCCAACGCAGCGGCGAACGATAGACCAAGAGCGCGCCGCCGAAGATGGTGACGACCGCCGGGGGAAACGCAGCCAAGTACGACGCGACCTCACCGACGTATTGCAATGCATGCGGCTGGACGAAGTCCATGTAGAGATGATGAAAGTACGCCGTTGCAACGAACAGCAGCGTCGCCCACCACGCGACCGCGAGCACGGGCGACGTGTGCCACTCGCGATTGGCATAGCGCGGGAGCGCGGCGTAGACGAACCCGATCGCCATGTAGATCGTCAGGTTCGCAAACGTGTGCCCGAAGAAATACGTGAGATTCTTCGCCCAGAGCGGATCGAGCGCGACCGACGGATCGATCCAATGGACGAGCAACGCGACGCCGACGAGCATACCGGCCGCAGCCGATAGCAAACCGTCGATGGCGGTGACGAGCGCACCGAACGCAAACGGCGGCGGCTCCCGTCGCCCGGATTGTTCAAATGCTCGGTGATGAAAGACGAGATCCCATCCGAGCGCGCCGCGAAATCCGCCATAGGCTCGCAGCACACACCCCAACATCTGGGTGCACCAGACGATCCACCCCAGCATGACGAGCGCAACGCCGATCAAGAACGCGCCGGTCGCCCAATTCGGCCAGGTCGCACCGACAAACGGCAACGGATACAAGAACGTCCACGCCGCACCGAAATGCCCGGGCAGAACGCTCAGAAGAACACCGATGACACCGAGCACGATCAGCACGTACGCGGCCCATGCGATACCGCGATCGAGCGCGAGTTCACCGTCCATTAAATACCAGAGACCGCCCATACCGCAGAGTACCATCGCTGTGATCATTCCGGCACCGTGCAGCGTCATCAGCGCGTAGAAGAGACCGGGATCGACGTTGATCCAACCGGCCTGTTCGGCACGCATCGCAAGACCAACCAGTGCGAGAAGACCGAACAGGGAGATGCCGGTGACGAGGTACGCCCACATGATCGTGCGCGAACCGGCGCGGTCGAGTGCCGTTGCGGTCGTCATTGAACGTCGAACCCTCCCTGCATCGAGGCATGCGCGATGCCGCAGTATTCAAGACATCGGACGAGGTAGTGCCCGGGGCGTGCGAACGTGATCGGAAGATGGTTGACGTATTCCGGCATCGCCTGCACTTGCGCGATCAAATGTCCGGCAGGGTCGTAGATGCCGAAGCCGTGATTCACGTCGCGCGAACTGACATCGAAGACGATCGGTGTGTGTGATGGCACGCTCTGCGGCGTCTGAAAACCGTATTGCATCGCGACGATGGCGAAGTGCGGACCGCTCAGCGTTGCCGCGTTCCCATACGGAAACGAGGGCAGCGAGATTGCAAACGCCACGACGGCGACGGCGGCAAGCGCCCACAGCCATCCGCGGCGCAATCGGTATCCCCGCGGCTGCACGATCGTTTGCGCGATCGAGGGTTCGTGCGTGCTTTTCGCAATAGCAGCCATCACCAGAAGAATGACGGCAGCGGCAATCAGAAACCCGAAGAGAACGGCCGTTCCATGTGACTCCATGGTCCCTCCACCCGGCATTGTGGTTGTGCTTGTCGTTCCAGAAGAAACAATGAGCGCCTTCTAGGAGTCCGACGGTCTCCTAGGGGCGCCGTTCGAACAGGGCGTTGAGGTCGGCGTGGGAGATGCGTTCGGCCGCGAACGTGAACGTGCCGTGATCGCGAACCTCGAGCGCGGCACGCCGGAACATTCCCATCGCGTAGCCGAAGGGCGCGCTGCCGCAACTGATGCGCCGGACGCCGAGTGCCCGCAACTCGGTCACTGTTGGACTCGCCGGACCGGCCAAGATGTTGATCGGCGCCGCGACCGCGGCAACGAGTTCGCCGATCAGATCAGGGTCGATAAGGCCCGGAACGAAAATTGAATCCGCTCCCGCATCAACGTAGGCATGCGCCCGTGCGACCGTCGTCGACAGGCGCGAACGATCGTCCGTGCTCGAACGCCAAAAAACGTCTGTGCGCGCGTTGATCACGAGTTCGACACCGCGCTCTCTTCCGACGGCGCGAATTTCACGAATTCGTTGCGCTTGCAAATCGACGTCGAGCAGTTCATCACCGCCGTCGCCGATGCCGTCTTCGATGTTGAGCCCGACCGCACCGGCGTCGATGGCACCGTTCGCGGTTGCCACGGCGTCGGCGACGGTGTTTCCATACGCGCCTTCGAGGTCGGCCGTCACCGGCACGTTCACGGCACGAGCGACTCGCGCCACCCCTCGCAACATCGCTTCGCGATCGATGCGCTGCCCATCGGGATAGCCTTCGACGTACGCAATACCGGCGCTCGTCGTCGCGACGGCCGGGTATCCGAGCGTCAGCAAAATCCGTGCGCTCGCGGCATCCCACGCATTGCAGAGCAGCAACGGCGTATCGCGATGGTGCAACGCGCGCAAGTGCTTCGCTTTGTCAGACTGATTGTTCATACTGATGCTCTACGCCGCGCATCGTCTTCGTACATGCGCGCAGGGAGCAGGCGAGGAGCGCCCTCGCCGACAACCGAGGGCGGATGATCGAATTTCGCTTGGAGAACGGCGCGACCGAAGTGCTGCTGGTCCGGCATGCCGACGCACGACCGGACGACGGCGCGCTCGACGCCGACCCGACGTACCTCGACGCGCCGCTCAATGCGCGCGGACGCGAGCAGGCGGCGCTGCTGGCCGAGCGTTTGGCGAGCGAGCGAATAGACGCGATCTACGCCAGTTCGACGCGGCGCGCGGGGCAAACCGCGCACGTGCTGGCCGAGGCAATGGGCCTGAACGTCACGGTCATCCCGGAGTTGCGCGAAGTCGCGATCGGACCGGTGGTTGCTCCCCAGAAAGCGGCCGCGGCCACGCCCGCGCAGCGCGCACGCGCGCACCTCGCGTTTCTCGCCGAATTTGCGCTTGCGCACGGCGGCTGGTCGGAGATAGACGGAACGGAACCAGCGCAGCAGGTGCGCGAGCGCATGAATGAGGCGCTCACCGCGATCGCGAGCGCGCATCCCGGTGGCCGTGTCGTTGCCGTGAGTCACGCCGGAGCGATCAATGCCTCTGTGGCATCGGCGATCGGCCTGACGAGCGATTTCTTCTTTCCCGCCGCGAACGCTTCGATCACCGTGATGCGCGTGCGCGCGTCTCGGCGCATGCTCATCACGCTCAACGACACCGCGCATCTGCGCATCGCGCAGGAGCGGCCTCATGCCGCACGCTGATCCCGAAGTCATCGACGTCCGCCCCGAAGAGCGCCTCGACCTCGCTCGACTTGAGCCCTACCTTCGCGCGCATCTGCGCGATACCGATGGGCCGATGACGCTGCGCCAGTTCGGCGGCGGCCATGCGAACCTCACCTATCTCGTCGCATTCGGCGAACATGAGTACGTCTTGCGCCGCCCGCCGCTCGGACCGGTTCCCGCGCACGCTCATGACATGCGTCGCGAACACAAAGTGCTCTCCGTCTTGCACGACGCCTTCCCGCTCGCGCCGCGCAGCTATCACCTGTGCACCGATGCTGCCGTCATCGGCGCGGATTTCGTCATCGAAGAGCGCCGTCACGGCATCGCAATCCGGCGCGATTTGCCAGAGACGTTTCGCGAAAATACCGACCTCGCACGACGCATGAGCGAGATGCTCGTCGACACACTCGCGGCATTGCACGAGGTCGATCCCGGTGCGATTGGACTCGGCGACCTGGGACGGCCGGACGGATACGTCCAGCGCCAGCTCGACGGGTGGATCGAACGCTGGGTCAACGCTGAAACGGCACAGCGATTGGACGCCGGCGATGTGATCGCGTGGTTACGCAGTCGCCTTCCGCCTTCTCCCGCCGCCGCGATCGTGCACAACGACTACAAGCTTGACAACATGTTGCTCGACCCATCCGATCCGGCGCGCATCGTCGCCTTGCTCGACTGGGACATGTGCACGATCGGCGACCCCTTGATGGACCTCGGCTACCTGCTCGCGCTGTGGCCGGAGGCCGGCGACGCACCGCAATGGCGTCACAACGCAATGCCGACCTGGCGCCCAGGCTTCGCCACCCGCGCGCAGACGGTGGAACGCTATGCGGCACGCACCGGCACCGATGTCACGCACATCCACTGGTATTACGTCTTCAACATCTTTCGCTTCGCCGTGATTCTCGCACAGATCTATGTCCGCTACGAACGCGGCCAAACGCACGACGAGCGCTTCGCCACGTTCGGCATCTACGTCAACGCCCTGATCACCCGCGCCACAGACCTGCTCGACGAACGAACGTAGCGAAACCTTCCGGCGAAGCTCAACGAAGCAGGTCGATGCGTTCGGGGTAGATCGGTCGGTTGATGATGCGTTCGAGTGTCGCGGCATCGGCTTCTAGCGCGAGTTGGCAGAATTTTTCGAAGCTTTCGCGTACCGCTTGGCCTTCGGCGTGGCGTTCGCTGCGTTCCAGGTCGACTTTGCCGTCGATGGTCGTGAAGCGCGCGAAGTCGCCGTCGTCGTCGGCGCCGATCGAGAGCAGGCCGACTTCTTCGAAGATGCGCAACGCCGCCGCCAGCGTCTTGTCCCGTACTTTGTCGAGTTCGAGCGTACGGTCGAGTCCCGAGCTCAGGCGAACCACGTCGTCGCGCGCAATGCCTTTGAGCGCACGGAAGATCGCGCGCAACGTCGGCAGCGACGGGTTGTCGAGTTCAATGAGAAATTCGTTGACGCGCCGGTCGTCCTTGCCGTAGAGCAGATGGATGCTTGCCGCATCGCCGTCACGTCCGGCGCGGCCGGCCTGTTGATTGAACTCAGTGAAGTCGAAGTTCATGTGATAGAGCACGACGTGGCGCACGTCGGGGAGATCGATGCCTTCACCGAACGCTGAGGTCGCGACCACGACGCGAATCTCATTGCCGCGAAAGTAGTCCTCAACGGTGCGCCGGTCGCTGCTGGACATACCGCCGTGGTAGAACATGGTCGTTTCACCGCTTGCCTTGCGCAGCTTCTCGGCGACTTCCATCACTTCTTTGCGCGAGTTGCAGTAGATGATGCCCTTCTCCTCACGGTCGAAGAGTGCGTGCAGGTAGCCGATCTTGTCTTTGGTCTCGCGAGCATCGACGACATGCAAGTTTTCGCGCACCGTCGGATCGATCACCCACGCACCGACGTGCAAGGCGCGCACGATTTCATCGAAGGCTTCGCGTCGAGCGGTCGCGGTCAGTGCGATCGTTTGACGTGCCCCGAGCGCGTCGATCGTCTCGCCGAGACGCCCGTATGCGGCGCGGTGACGCGATTCGAAGAGATGGTGCGCTTCGTCGACCACGACCATGCCCGGCCGGCTCTTCCCGGAAAAAGCGCCCCGATGAAACTCGAGAAATTCGGGCGTCGCCAGCACGATGTCCCACGCACCCGATTGCAGCGCGTCGAACAAGCGCGCTCGGGCATCGCCGTCGATCGAGCCGTTCGCGCGAAAGACGCGCAGTCCCAGCGGATCGAGCTTGCGCGCGAGCGCTTCGTGCTGATCGTTGGCGAGCGCGCGCAGCGGATAGATCACCACCGTTTTCTCGCCGGATTCAAGCGCGGCAAGCGCCGCCGGAGATTGAAAGCAGAATGATTTCCCACGGCCGGTGCCCATAACGACGAGCACGTTCTTGCCGTCGGCAATGCGCGCGAGCGCCTGACGTTGCGCTGCATGGGGCTGGTGGTCGCCGATGAGGGCATGACGAACGCGATCGCGATCGCCCGCCCAGCTCGCGCGCAGCGCATCGCGCGCGCGCAGCGCACCGTCCTCGATGCCGGCAGGGTCGCGTTCGACGAAGATGTTGACGCCGCGATGCTTGCCCGAACCGCCGGTCAGCGTTTCGATGCGCGCGCGATACAGCGCACCGGCATCGATGTGGGGAGCGATGCGCTTGGCAATCGGCGCGCGGATGAAGCCGATCTGCAGCGCGCCATACCTGACCGCGATCGCATTGGCGTCATGCGGGTTGCCGGGTTGGCGTTCGAGCGTCAGCGCGGCGCCTTCCCGCAGACCCGCGAGCACGTCTTGGCGTCCCTCGAATGAGACGCCGACGACCTTCGTATGGAAGGTGCGGGCGTCGCCGATCGTCGCGTACGGATCGCGTTGCCGGTACTCCGCGACCTTGGAAAACTGCCGGGTAACGAAGGCAGAGACAGAATCGCCCGGCGCAGCGCTGCTGCGACGGGCGACGAGGTCGCGAAGTGCGACGAGTTCGCGCTCGAACGCCGCCTCAGACGGCGTCGTGCGTGTGCGCATCACCCGACGGCAGCGGCTGCTCGGGCTCGAAGCCTTCGAGATTGAGCCGAATCTCTTCGTGTCCTTGCTGCAACGCTTCGTCGTGCAATCCCGACTCTTGCGCGTCCAGCGGATCGATCTCTTCACCGCCATGCGACGCTTCTTGCGCGACCGCTCCGGCGGCGGTCTCGACGCGCTTACGCTTGTAGCGCGCCGGCCCCGTAGCTGGGGCGACCGCAGCACCCTTCTGCTTCGCGCGACGTTCGCGGCGCGCGGCCGCGATGTCTTCGCGAGCGACGCCGCCGCGCGCTTGCAGCGACGCGTTCTCAGCCTGTCCGCGCGCGCTGGTCGTGCGATCGACGGCCAGTCCGCTGCGGCGCTTACGCGCGGCTGCCTCGAGTTGACGCTTGCGGAAACCGAGCACGAGCGGCGCGGAGTAGAAGATCGAATGGTAGCCGCCCGAGCAGATGCCGACCAAGAGCGCGAACGCGAAGTTCTTCAGCGACGCACCGCCCAGCGCAAGCAATGCGACCAGCGTGATCACGACCGTCGCCAGCGTGTTCACCGAGCGCGTCATCGTCTGCAGAATCGAGGTGTTGACGATCTTGTCATACACCTCGCCGGCCATCAGTTTGGTGTTCTCGCGGATGCGGTCGAGGATGACGATGGTATCCATGACCGAGTAGCCGATGACCGTCAGCACCGCTGCGAGGAACGCATCGTCGGCTCGCTTGTCGGCGAGCGCATAGATGCCGATCATCATCGCCGCGTCGCGGACGAGCGCGATCACGGTCACCAATCCGAAGATGTAGTTCCAACCGAAGCGGAACGCGATGTACAGGAATTGGATGCCGAGTGCGATCACGAGCGCCCACAGCGCTTTGACCAGATATTCTTGACCGAGCGATGGTCCGACCGCGGTGATCGACGACGCCGCGCGATCGACCGGCGCGACGGTGCCGAGCGCCGACCACAGTTGCGTCGAGTCGTTCGCGAACGCGGTCTGCGTCTCGATGTTGAACTGATCGCCGGTCGTGCCGACCGTCGTCACACGCTCTTCGTTGAGATTGAGTTGCGCGAGCGCGGACTTCACTTGATCGATCGCCACCGGTCGTGCGAACTTCACGTCGATCGCGGTACCGCCGGTAAACGATAGCCCGAGCCGCAGCATGTGCGACGGCTGGAACCCGTTCCCGCCTTCAAAACCGTGATAGACCATCGCGCCGAGGCCCACGGCGATCACCAAATACGAGATCGTCGAAACGATGCGGAACCATCCGACGATGTTCCAATTCAGACGGCGAAACAACATCGCTTATGCTCCCGCTTTCGCAAAGATGCCGACGTCGTCGCGCTTGACGCCGTAGAGTTCAGGCGCGGTCAGCACGTCGGCATCGACGAGCGCATCGACGAAGAAGCGCGTGATGAAGACGGCCGTTACCAGCGAGAACACGGTGCCCCAGAACAGCGTGAACGCAAAGCCCTTGACCGTTCCGGTTCCGAGCGAGAACAGCACGCCGGCGCCGACGATGGTCGTGAAGTGACTGTCGAAGACGGCGGAAAACGCGCGCTGGAAGCCGACGCGCACGGCTGCGCGCAGCGTCTTGCCGTTCCACAACTCTTCCTTGATGCGCTCGAAGATGAGGACGTTCGCGTCGACCGCCATACCGATCGAGAGCACGAACCCGGCGATTCCGGGCAGCGTCAGCGTCGCTTTCGAGAGCGCCAAGAGCGCGAGCATCATCAACACGTAGATGACGAGCGCCACGTCGGCGAGCACGCCCGGCAGGCGATAATAGAGCGCCATGAACAGCAGCACCAGGCCCAGGCCAAGCATGGAAGCGTAGAGCGACTGAACGAGGTCGATCTTGCCGAGCGTCGGACCGATCGTTTCCTTCTCGACGATCTTGGTCGAGACCGGAAGCGCACCGGCATTGAGCTCGTTGGCAATCGTGATCGTCTCCTCTTGCGTGAACGAGCCGTGAATCTCGCCGCTGTCGTAGATCGGACCTTGAATGACCGGCGCGGTGACATAGCGATGATCGAGAAAGACGCCGAGCAGTTTGCCGAGGTTTTGTGTCGTCAGCTTACCGAATTTGGCAGGGTCTTTGGTCTGGAACAGAATGTTCGGCTGATTGCTCTGATCGAAACCGGGTTGCGCGCCTTTGAGATCCTTGCCGCTGTACACGACCGGTCCTGAGAGCGCGTATGCGGTCTGCGCCACGTACTTCTCGGCGGCGGCGCGATCTTTCGCGGGCGCGGCCGGATTAGCGAGGATCGCAAGCGCGGTCTCCGCCTGCTGTGAGACCTGCGGCGGCACGATCTTGTACTCGAGCACCGCGACGTCTTTGAGCACCTTCTCAGCTTCGTCGGGGTTCTTCACCGCCGGAAGCTCGACGAGAATGCGATCGACGCCGACCTTGCTGATCGACGGCTCGGCGACGCCCAGCCCGTTGATACGGCGATCGATGACCTCAAGCGTCTGCTGCTGGATCTGTGAGGTGATCTGCGGCACTTCGGCGGTCGGATACAATTGCAGCAGCAATCGCGAGCCGCCTTGCAGGTCGAGCCCGAGATGAATTTTCTGTTGAAGCGGTAGCATCAGCCACAGCGACAAGGCGAGCGTGCCAATGACGACCAGCGCCTTGACGAGCGGTTTCATTCGATTCCAGGTCATGTGAAAACCCCAAGAAGTTTAGCAGCCGACGATTCAGCCTGCAAGCGCCGTCGGCCTGCGCTCGCCGCCCTCGTCGAGGGTCAGCACGCCCGCGGGGTCGATTCCCATCTCCGGCGGAATCTCTGCGAAGGCCAGAACGTCGACGCGGATGCCTGAGCGAATCAGGAAATCCGCCAGCAGCGGGCGCAGCGCGGCGGTGCTGACCAGCACCCCGCCCCGCTCCTGCGAGAGGAACGCCTGCACGCGCTCGCGGACGCACAGGGCCGTCTGGGGATCGGCGACACCGCCTCCGAGCGGCCCGCCGCCCCATTGGGCAGCCAGCCGGCGTTCCGTCTGCGGATCGAGCACCAGCGCCCGCAGGCGCGCTTCGCCGCGGCGCTGCAGGTGCGCGGGCACGATCGCCTTGCGCGCCGCTTCGGCCAGCTCGCGCGGTTCGCCCGTCCGGGCGTCGATCATCGCTTCGAGCACGGCGATCGGATCGCGCGGCCAGGCCCGCTCGCGCAAGAGCAGGGCGAATGCCTTGTGAACCGCGGCCAGCGGCAGCGTCTCCCCGCCGATCTCCTTGACGACGCTCGGAACGCTCGCGCGCAGATGTTCGAGCAGCGTGTGCAGTTCTTGGCGTCCGAGCAATGCCGGAGCGTGCGCGCGCGTCACCTCAGCCAGATGCGAACCGAGAATCGAGATCGGATCGAAGACGAGTGCGCCCGCGCCGCGGGCAGCGCTCTGCGCGCTCGGATCGATCCACTTTGCCGCAAGATCAAAGACCGGATCGCGTCCATCCTCACCGGCGATGCGCGCGAGCGTCGCCTCGTCGCCGACCGCCAGCACGCGGTCGACGCGTAGATGCCCCTGCGCCGCCAGCGTGTCGCGGACGCGAATCGCGTACGTCGCGGGCTCACGATGAAGATCGTCGCGCAAACGAACGCCCGGGAGCACGAGGCCGATCTCGGCGGCGAGCGCACGGCGCACCTCACCGATGCGGTCGAGTAACGCGTCGGCATTGGGCGACGCCAGCAACGGCGCGAGATCGGCGCCGAACTCGATGCTCACCGCATCCACGCCGACCAGCGCGATCGCGGTTTCCGGACGGCGCACAGCGCGGCGTTTGACATGCTCGCGCAATGCGGCGTCGGCGTCGCGCCGTCGTGTGCGGCGCACGTGCGCTGCCTGCGCTGCCGCGAACGCGGCCGCTCCAAGCGCAAGAAACACCGGACGCGGGAGCGCCGGAACGAACGCCAGGACCAGCAGCAATGCGCCGGCGCTGCGAAGTATCTCCGGCCGCGCGAAGAGTTGCGCCGCGAGATCAGCGCCGAGCGAACCGTCGCCCGCGACGCGCGTGACCATCATGCCCATCGCGATCGAGATGAGAAATGCGGGAAGCGTCGTGACCAGCGCGTTGCCGATCGAGAGCAGCGCGAAGGTGGAGAGCGCATCGGCCGGAGACATCGCGTGATAGACCGTGCCGACCACGATTCCGCCCAGCAGATTGAGCACGACGATGACGAGCGCCGCGATCGCGTCGCCTTTGACGAACTTTCCGGCACCGTCCATCGCGCCAAAGAAATCCGCTTCCTTCTGCACCGCTTCGCGTTTCCGGCGCGCGCCGTCAGCATCGAGCAAGCCTGCGTGCACGTCGGCTTCGATCGCCATCTGCTTGCCGGGCATGGCATCGAGCGTGAAGCGCGCCGCGACCTCGGCGACGCGCTGCGAGCCGGTCGCGATCACGACGAATTGAATCGTCACCAGTATGACGAAGACGATCAAGCCGACCACCAGATTGTTCTGCACGACGAATTGACCGAAGGCGGGGATGATCGCACCGACCCCGCCGGGTTCGGCGCCATGCGTGAGAATCACGCGCGTCGCCGACACGTCGAGCGCCAAGCGAAACAGTGTCGCGATGAGGAGTGCGGGCGCGAACGCCGAGAACTCGAGCGGGTTCTCGACGGTCACGCTGAGCAAGAGCACCAGCGCCGCACCGAAGATGTCGACGCCGAGCAGCGTGTCGAGCAGCCACGGCGGCAACGGAATGATCAAGATCGCCACGATCGAAAGCAGCAGCGCCGCGAATGCGTAGATCGGAAGACGGCTCATGCGCGCAATGCCCCCGCGCGTGTCAGCGCTGCCACGATCTCGGCTACCGCGACGTAGCTCTGCACGGCGATCGGATCGCCGGCGCGCGCGGCGGCGTGCAGTTCGCGCGCCAGCGCCACGTTCTCGACGACCGGGATGGCATGCCGTGCGGCGATTTCACGAACGCGCAATGCTTGTTCGTCGATCGCGCTCACGAGCACAACCGGTACCGGAACGTCGGGCGGCCGGTAGTCGAGCGCCACCGCGACGTGGGTCGGATTGACGACGACGAACGCGGCATCTTTGGTGCGCGCGATCGCGCCCCGGGAGAGCTCGCGGTGCAACTGCCGGCGGCGCGAGCGCGCCTGCGGATCGCCGTCGTGCTCCTTGATTTCGCGCTTGAGTTCCGCGAAGCTCATGCGCAGCTTGCGCAGCCACGACGCGCGCACGAGCAAATAGTCGAGACCAGCGAACAGCGCACCGGCGGCGATGCACACTCCGACGATGCGAACGATTCCGCCCCACGCCGTCTCCGCCAGCGCGCGCACGTCGCCACTCTCCAGTGCCGCGCCGAAGATTGCGAGGATCGCCGGAGCGGCGGCGCACACCGCGCACGTGAATGCGACCGCGGCCCGAACAAGCGCAATCGCACTCTCACGCGAGAACATGCGCTTGAACCCGGCGACCGGATTGCAGCGTTCGAACTTCAGGGAGATCGCAACGACGCGCACGCCGCCGCTTTGCGCCAATCCCGCGCACGCGGCGCCGGCCCCGGCGAGCGCGACGGTCGCGAGCGCGCACGCGAGCACGATCGCGAGGCGACCGCCGTCGATTCCGCCGCTCGCCGCCGCCATCAGCGCCGAACGCGACGCGTCACCGATCGTGCCGGCGAGCGCGGCGCACGCGACACTGCCCGCGCACGCGGCCGCGACCGCCGTGACTTCCTGCGAGCGCGCGATGTTACCGTCGCGCTTGGCCTTGGCGATGCGCGACGGCGTCGGCGCGAACGACTTCTCGCCGGCCGGCTCATTCATCGGTGCGCTCCTTCGAGAAACGGCATGGAGAGCCACGGGTGCGCCGAGCGCGCGATCGCGAGCGGGACCGCGATCAGCGTCGCCGTCAGCGCGGCCGCGAAGACCACCGGAAATGCCAGCGTGAACGACGAGAAACGCGGGATGACGCGCGAAAGGATGCCGAACGTGACGTGCACGACCAGCGCGAGCGCAATCGCCGGTCCCGCGATCGCCAATGCCGCGCCGACGACGGCAACGGGAAGCGCGAACGCGAAATCGCGCAGGCCGTGCACCGCGATCGCGGCCCCGGCGGGAACGCGCCGGAAACTCTCGGCGAACGCCACGATCACCACACGATAGCCGCCCAACAAGAAGAACCCGGCGGTGAACGTCATCGACCAGATGCGCCCGAAACCCGATGGCGCGTAGAGCCGCGCGCTCGGCATCGCGCCGCGAATGCCGACGTAGTCGTCGAGCATGCGGCCGGCCGTGTACGCGGCGTCGTAGAGCACCGACGCGGCGCAGCCGATGCACCAGCCGATCGCGCCCTCGAGCGCCAGCGCGAAGACATAGGCAATTCCGCTCGGCGCCTGGGTCGCGCGGGATGCCGGAGCGAGCGCGATCGCGAGCACGAGCGCAAGCCCGGCGCGCGCGATACGCGGCACGTCTGGATACGAGAAACCCGGCGCCTTCGCCATGAATCCGGCGCAGCGCGCGAACACCAGCGCGAAGACCGCGCTCACGTGCCGTTCGCAAGCATGGGAATGCGTGCGATTACGTCGTCGAAGAGCTGCACGCAAAGGTGGAAGCCGAACGGCCCGCACGCGGCGAGCGCACAGCCCACGACAAGAAACTTCGGCAACAGCGTGAGCGTCTGTTCCTGTACCTGCGTGGCAGCTTGCATCGCAGCGACCACGGTGCCGACCGCCGCCGCGAGCGCCAGCAGGGGAAGCGCCAGGATCGCGGTGACCACGACCGTTTCGCGCAGCAGCGCATCGAAAGCTTCCATGCCGTCACGCTACACGTGCGACGTTGCCGAATTGCTACGCCGCGATGAGCGTGCGATCGATTACGAGTAGCGCGTGCCGAGCAGGTGCGCGGCGTCGAACTGCGGACGCCATGCCGACGCGGCCAGCAGCGCGGAAACGATCGCGCGCGTCGCCGGCGACTTGTTCAACGTATAGAAGTGAATGCCGGGCGCGCCGCGCGCGAGGAGGTCGGTGCATTGCAGCACCGCGTAGGCGACGCCGAGATCTTCAACCGCGTCCACCTGCCCGCGACGCGCTTCGAGCTCGACCAGCAGCTTGGGCGGGATCGTCGCTCCGCACATCGCGGTGAACCGTGCCAACTGCTCGTAGTTCGTGATCGGCATGATGCCGGGGATGATCGGCACGGTGATGTCCGCCGCACGTGCGCGCCGCACGAAATCAAAGTATCTGTCATTGTCGAAAAACAGTTGCGTGATGAGAAACGATGCACCCGCGTCGACCTTGTCCTTCGCACGACGCAGATCGTCGTCGGCGCTCGCTGCTTCGACGTGCGTTTCCGGATAGGCGGCGGCGCCGATGCAAAAGTCGTAACTGCGATGCAGCATCGCGATCAGTTCGCTCGCGTGGGCGAAGCCGCCAACCGCCGGAGCGAAGCTCGTCTGCCCCTTGGGCGGGTCGCCGCGCAGTGCTAGGACGTTTTCGATCTTCGAGCGCGTGAGATCGTCGAAGAGCGCACGCAACTCAGCACGCGAGGAGCCGACGCAGGTGACATGGGCCAACACCGTTAGGCCGATGTCATGCGCGATTTGCTTGGCGAGCGCCACGGTGCGCTCGCGCGTCGAGCCGCCCGCGCCATACGTGATCGAAACGAAGGCCGGGCGCAACGGCCGCAGCGCTTCGACCGTGCGGCGAACCTGCTCGAACCCCGCTTCATCCTTGGGCGGAAAGAATTCGAAGGAGAAGAACGGCCGAACCGAATCCAGAGCGTCGCTGATACGCATTATCGGCCCATTTACCGAAAGCTCGCGGCAACGCCTCCGCAGACCAGGGCCCAGCCGTCGACCATTACGAAGAGCAAGAGCTTGACCGGCATTGAGACGATCGGCGGGCTCAACATCGTCGCCACGCTTCAGGAGAGTGCGTCAGCCAGCGCCTTCGGTTTCCTGGAGATCGCGAGCAACAGCGTCATCGTGCCGGGTGCGGGATGCTTGCGTCCTTGCTCCCACTCTTGCACGCTACGTAGCGGAACACGGTAACGCCGCGCAAACTCCTCTTGCGTAAGACCGAGACGCTCGCGAAGGGCACGCACATTCACATTGCGGACAAAGCGCGCGCTATCACTAAATTCGAAATCCCGGTCGCCGTCTTCTTCCTTCCACTTCTGGATTTGCGCTTCTGTCGGCCGCCGGTAGCCTTTGGGCAGTTTGACCGGTTCAAGTTCAGAAAGTTTCTTTCTCACAATAGCCACGGTAAATTTTTCGCTCCCTTCTCGACGCAGGCCGAGCCGAAATAATGCGCCTGCAGGATCCGCGCGGAGTCCAAATGACGGCGAGTATCACAGAGCCAACCGCGCCTACCGCGACGAAACGTTGCTCGCCGAAGTCTTCGTTACGGTTCTCCTCTTCGAGGTAATCACCGAGAAACACGTGGGCGGCGAAGTCAAAACCAAATCCCCGCAGCAGTGCGTTCCTTGCACTCTTTCGTTCGTCCCATTCAACCCCGTCAAACTCGCCGTCCATACATACCATACTCCGCTACTAGCGTATGAGTCAAGGGCGCGTGCGCTTCACTAGCGGAAGCTCGCGGCAACGCCTCCGCAGACCAGGGCCCAGCCGTCGACCATTACGAAGAGCAAGAGCTTGACCGGCATTGAGACGATCGGCGGGCTCAACATCATCATCCCCAAACCCATCAGCATCGCTGCCACCGCAAGATCGATGGCGACGAACGGCAGATAGAGGGCGAAGCCGATAGCAAACGCCGCACGCAGTTCGCCGACGACGAAGGCAGGCACGAGCACGTAGAACGGGGCGCGCGACGCAGGCTCCGCGCCGCGGTGCGCGACCCGCTCGAAGAGCATCATGTCGGCGACACGCGTCTGACGCACCATGAAATCGCGTAACGGACGCGAGGCACGGTCGATGAACTGCGCCTGCGCGATCGCACCATGGCTATAGGGCGCGATCGCTTCGCCGGAGATCCGTTCGAAGGTCGGCGCCATGATCACCATCGTCAGCACGAGCGCGATGCCGGCGAGCACGGCGTTGGGCGGTAGAGATGGCGCGCCGATCGCCGAGCGCACCAGCGAGAGCACGACGACGATACGCACGAACGACGTACACATGACGAGCAGAAACGGCGCGACACCGAGCAGCGTGAGCGCGACGAGGACATCGAGCGGGACGGCACCGTGCGCGTGGCCGGCGATTGCGAGCAAGTCCGACATGCTACGAGGGTAACGCGCGCGCGTTACCCTCGTGTGAACGATCGGTGGCGAAGAAGCGCTATCCGGGCTTCTGAATCAGCTCCGTGACCCGCACGCCGAAATTCTCGTCGACGGCGATCACTTCGCCGCGCGCCACGAGCTTGTCGTTGACCAGCAAATCGACCGGACCGCCGGCCAGACGATCGAGTTCGATGATCGAACCGGTGCCGAGCTTGAGCACTTCAGCGACCGACATGCGGCACTTGCCGAGTTCGGCGCGCACGTGCAGCGGAACGTTCATCAACACTTCCAAATTGGAGGCGTCGACGGCGCCGCTCTTTATCAAGTCGTTGATCATCGTGTTCTCCCGGCCAGCCCGCTAGTGAATGATGAAGGCATACTGACTGCCGCGTACGCCACAGGTTCCTCGCCCGAGCGCTGCACCCGCCACATTGAGCGTCGCGTGCTCGCTCACCTCTGAGCGCGCCGCGATATGGTCTCCGCACGCAAGCGTAAGCAGACGTGCCGCCGGGATGTCCCCGAGCGCGATCGACGCGCACAGTTCTATCTCGATATCACCAATATCGTCGAACCGCAGATTTCCATGAGTGAGCGCGGAGGGTTCGCGCGCGAGCGCCACGCCGATGCGCGCCTCCACCGGGCGCTCGAGCAAGATTTCAAAATAGGTCGCATACTCCCCGAGTGCGGCGCCCGGATCGACCGCGAGCGGGTCACCGGCGCCGCAGACCGGGCTCAAGCATGTGGCAATGGCGCGCACCGCGCGCGCGAGAACTTCGCGTTCGATGCCGGAGAGCGTACCGTCGCCGGGCGCGCGTTCGCCGAATGCGGCGGCGACGAGCGCCTGCGCGTCCTGCGGTCGCAAGACGATCGCCGCGTCGGCGACGTGGCCGCGCACCGTGAATAGCGATGCACCCGTGCAGATCGTCTCCCACGCGCGAGGGTCGGGAATGCGCGGTTCAAGCAACCGGACGGACGCCGTGCTCGCGTATGCCGACGACAGCGTTTCGCGCATCGCATTTGCGACCAAGCAGGCGGCCGATACCGAAAAGAGCGAGCGCGCTTCAAATCGCGCGCGGCGCACGCGCCGTCCGCCGACGATCGACGCTCCCGGTTCGAAAGTTAGGACGTTCACTTGACGAGGTCCATCGACGTCTTGCTCGTCGAATCGCGCGCGGTGCGCACGGCGGTGAGCGCATCGAAGGCGATGTACGCTTGCGTCAGTTGTTCGAGACTCCGATCGATGTCGATGTTGCTCGCGCTCTT
The DNA here is from genome assembly GCA_027307235.1 of Vulcanimicrobiota bacterium. Lineage (GTDB taxonomy): Bacteria > Vulcanimicrobiota > Vulcanimicrobiia > Vulcanimicrobiales > Vulcanimicrobiaceae > DAHUXH01. Next base: position 52,966 of record DAHUXH010000006.1, read on the forward strand.
GCGAAACGGCGTGAGTTCAGCGAAGTTTCCGTCCTTCGCGAAACCGACGTGCGGCGGCACGCCGTCGGGTGCGAGGGAGTGTGCGGCGTCGAGCGGTCGCAGCGACGAACCGGCGGGAAAACGCGCGAGCGCGATGCGGCCCACGGTGACGCGCAGACGTTCGCGCGCACCGCTGCGCGGATCGATGCTGTCGCGTGCATAGGAGAGCGTTCCGTCGCCGTCGATGCGGACATCGGCGACGCGGTCGAGTGCAACGTCGACCGGATCGATGCGCAGCGCCGCGAGCGCATCGCTTCCCGGCCGCGCGCCGCAGACCGGACGGCCCGAAGCATCAACGAGCGCGCCGTCGTGCACATGAAAACGGCCATCGCGCGTGTAGACGCGCCGGCCCGCGTCGTCGAGTTCAAGAAAGAATGCATCGTTCGGAGGCGTGACAGCGAGCGGATCGAGCGCGAGGCCGGCCGCTCCGGGCCGCTCGACGTCGCGATTCTCCGGCGTCGCACCCGGCGTGAAGGCTGCATCCGCATCACGCTTGCGGCTCTCGATGCGCTCGAAGGCGAAGGCGAACGCTGGATCGATCATCATGACGCGGAGGCTTTCGCTTCGGCGACTAGGCGCACGCCGCGCAACGCGAGCGCGTAGCGCGCCTGCGCCAGCGCCTGCTCGACGCGCTCGCGCACGGCCGGCGGACAGATCGCCACCAGCCGCATCTGCTCGTCCGCGCGCTGCAAGACCACGTGAACGCGCCCGCCCGCACCGTCAACGGCGAACGTCGCCGACCGGCGCGCAGCGTTGGGCCGCAAGAATGTGCGTTCGATCTTCCGCGCAAGCGGCGAGCGCGCGACACGCCGATCGCTCTGCTGCGTATCGTGTGCGTCCACGCGTGTTTCGCGGAATGTGGGTGCCGGGAGTCTCTCCGCTGACGTTCTTTCGACCGCGCATTCGCGCCCGGATGCGCGCGGCGATCTGCGTGTGTCATTGCCTGCTGAAAGCAAGCCCGGCGCGGCGCCGTTGTGCGACGCATGGTCATGGGCCAAATGCAATGCGGAGAACCAGGCTTGTGAGAGCACGCGGCGATCGATGGCAGCGAGCGGTGCTTGCAGAATGTCGAACCGGAGATCGTCTTGAATCGAGTTCATGCTGCGATCGTAGATCGCACGCGTGAACGTTGCGTCGGCGGATTGTTACCGCCGCATGATCGCGCTTACGGTTGTTGCGTCCGGTACTTTTCGTAACTTGCGAGCACGTTCTGCACGTAGTTCTGTGTCTCGGCGTACGGCGGAACTCCATCGTATTTTTCGACCGCGCCGGGACCGGCGTTGTACGCGGCTACCGCGAGCTTCATGTCGCCGCCGAAGCGGTCGAGCAGACCGCGCAGATAGCGCGTGCCGCCCGCAACGTTCTGGACGGGGTCATACGCGTTGGCGACGCCCAGGCCCGCGGCCGTCCCCGGCATGAGCTGCATCAATCCTTGCGCCCCGACACGAGAGGTCGCATTCGCGTTGAAACCGGATTCGTTGGCGATCACCGCTTTCACGAGCGCGGGATCGACGCCGTAGGCTCCCGCGTTGGCGGTCACAAGCCGCTCGATCTCCTCGGGAGGCACCATCGCGGGGGCATCCGCACGGGCACCCAACGCGGCGGCCTCGTCGTTGAACGACGCTGCCGGGGTTCCACCCGCCGATGCCAGCGCCGCCTGGACCAGCGACGCGAAGCTTCCCGCGTTGCGCGGGTCGATGACCGGCAGGCCATCGATGCCGCTTCCCGCAGCGGGCCCGCTCGCAGGCGCCGGTGCCGCCGAGGCGCCGGTGATCTCCGCGATGCGCTGCTGGATGGCAGCGATGTTGCTTGCAATATCCATCTAGTCTCCTTCCAGCATATCGGCAAGTCCGGCCAGTTCCGCCAGCATGCGCGCTGGCTGCGCCGGTCGAGCGTCCTGAAGCAGAAAGTCGTCGAGCACGGGTTGCGCCGCGACCGCCCGCGCCAGATCCGCTCGGGAACCGGCGATGCCGAGCGCGCGTGCGTCGGCGGTGCGTTCCAGCAGTTCGATCGCGCGCCGGACGGTCGCCGCCGCGCGGCGGTGCGCATCGTCGATGACGTCGTTCATGGTTCGGCTCGCACTGGCGCCAACGTCGACGGCCGGAAACCGGTGGGCGCGCGCGAGCTGCGGCGAGAGCGCGACGTGTCCGTCGAGCAGCGAGCGCGCCGCATCGCTCACGGGATCGCGCGCGTCGCCATCGTCGAGCACGGTCGCGATCAGCGTGATCGATCCGCTGTGCGCAGGCCCGGCGATCTCGACGCAGCGCGCGAGTTCGGCGAAGACACTCGCCGGATACCCGCCGCGTCCGACACTCTCTGCGCACGCAAGCGCAAGTTCGCGCTGCGCGGCGCAGAAGCGCGCGAGACTGTCCACGACCAGCAGCACGTCGAGTCCGCGACGGCGCAACGCATCGGCCTGCGCAAGCGCCGCACGCAACGCGCGCGTTCGTTCCGCCGGCGGACGGTCGCTGGTAGCGCAGATGATCGACGTTCTCGCGTCGCGGTGCGCGATCCATTCCTGTGCTTCGCGCCCGCGTTCGCCGACGAGCGCGATCACGCTCGCGTCGGCACCGATACCGCTCGCCAGGCAACGCAGCAGCGTCGATTTTCCAGCGCCCGGTGCGCCGAAGATGCCGATACGTGCGCCGCGTCCGATCGTGAGCAATCCGTCGATGACACGAACGCCCGTCCACCACGGCGTGACGATCGGTGCGCGCGCCGCCGGTGCGGGAGCCGCGCGGACAAGCGGCACCCGCGCACCGTCGAGCGCAGGACCGTCGTCAAGCGGACGTCCCAAGGGATCGATGGCGCGGCCGAGCGCGACGGTACCGAGCACGAGTGCGAGCGCGCGCGGATCGGCAACGACAGCCGAACCCGCACCGATCGCGTCCAGAGCGCCGTGCATGGCGATCGACGCGCGCTCGCCGTGCACGGCCACGATCTCACCGCACGCCGAACCGCGCGCGGTCTCGATGCGCACGCCCGCGCCGATGCGCGCACAGGGAAACTCGGCGTGAACGAAACCGCCGCTTGCCGCGGTCACCGTTCCCCGTGCGATCACGACGCGGTGTACGCCAGCAGCATCTCCACCCGCGCGCCGAGCGTCACGTCGAGAGATCCGTCACGCACGTCGATCACCGCGTCACCGCGGCGCAACGCCTCATCCGCGACGACCGGCACCATGAGATCGGCGAGCAGCGCGCACTCAGCCGGATGCGCGCGCACACGCAGCGGCTGCGCGTGCGCATACCTGTCGAGCGCGCGCACCACGATGCGCGCGATGTCGCATGGCTGCAGCAGCAGTTCGCGCCCGAGAATCTCCGCGACCACGTCGCCGCGCAAGCGTTCGACGGCGGCGTCGAGCGCATCGGCGATGCGCGCGTGAAAGAGCGCGAGGTCACGGCGCAGTTCGTCGCCTTCGTCATCCGGCGAGGCGGTTTCGCCGACGGGCTCCGGCACGGGCGCCGCTTGCGCGACCGGCATCTCCACCGCCACGGCGCGAGCGTCGCTCAACCATCCGTGAGTGGCACAAAATCATTAGGCATCCAGCAACACCTCGTGCGCCTGCGGAACGAAGCTCGCGTGCGCGCGCTGCATGCGCGTGACGATGGCGCTGCGCTCGTGGGGCGGATAGAGATCGAGCACGGCGGCTGCCGTGGCAGCGGGTAGCGCGCTGATGACGGCCGCCACCGCGTGCGGCGGCTCGCCGGCGAGCGCACGGCGCACGTTCGCGGGTGCATACCCGGCAACGCTGCGTCTCGCGCGCGCGATCGACGCGCGCTCGCATGCGGTTCGCGCAAGCGTCAGCAGCGGCGGGTAGGCGACCCGCAGCGCGACGAGGGCGCCGATGACCCACACGAGCGTCGGAAGGAGCGGCACGATCGCGCCGTACGCGAGCCACCAGCCGTCACGTTTGCCGGCCGGCTCGTGCGTGAAGTCGACGGCTTGCACCGCCAGCGTGTCACCGCGCCGCGTATCGACTCCAAGCGTCGCCGCCGCGAACGCTCGCACCGCCGCCAGATCGGCCGCCCGGCGCGCATCGACGAAGACCGCAGCCGAAACGCGTGCAACACCGCCCGCTTCTTGCGTTGTGGTCAGTTCGCTCGTCAGGCTGCCGCGATCTTCGGTGCGAACGTCTTTGTCGTACCGCTTTCCGTCGCCGCTGTACTGCTCGACGTTTGAACTAGAGGTAATGGCGCTCGCGGAAAGCGGGACGCGCCGCTGCGTGGTGCTCGACGTCGCGCGCGGATCGCGGTCGATGCGCACGCGCACCAGCGCGACCCCGCTGCCGAAGGCCGTGTCGAGCGCCGACTGCAACGCGCGCTGCAAATCGCTCGCATCGTCCTCGCCGCTGCTCGCCGCGCCGAGCGCAATACCGCGATCGTCGACGATGGTCACGTGCGCGGGATCGAGTCCCGGAACAGCCGCTGCCACGTAGCGGCGAATGCCGTCGATCGCGTCGCGCGAGAGGCGCGCGCCGGCGCGCGTCGTCAGCCGAACGCTGGCGCTGGCGTCATGTGATGTTTGATCGGCGAACTGCGCCTGCGTCGCCGGCGCGACGATGACGCGTGCGTCGTCGATGCCGTCGATGCCGCGCAGCCCAAGCTCGATGTCGCCAGCTAACCCCGTGCGCGCCTGTTCGTCGATCACCGATTGCGGGGTGAGTGCGCCGACGCTGGCGAGCGCCTCGCCGCTGCTCGCAACGTGCGTATGCGGTATCCCGCCGAGTGACAAGCGCAACAGCAGCGTGTTGCGCGCTTGGGCATCGACCACGATGTTGTCGGGCAGGGGCGTGAACGGCACATTCCATGCCGCCAACCGTTCTTGCACCTCGAGCACTTGCTCGGGAAAGAGTTTCTGCGAGAAGAGCGGCACGCGCGCCGGATGCGCAGCTACGCCTGCGATCACGGCGATGACGATGACCGCCGCCAGGGCTGCCGCGCCGCCCACGCGCACCGTGCGCGGCAGCGCGGCCACGCGGGCGGCGAACGTTTCCATGCGCACCATCGTCAAATTTGCATGCCGGTAATCGACTGCACGGCTTGCACGGTCCGTTGCGCCGTCGCGGTTGCGACCGACAGCACGACGTCGGCACGCGCGCGTTCGTACATCGCGTCGACGAGCGACCCATGCCCGGATGCAAACGCATCTTCGGCGTCGTTTGCGGCACCGAGCACGCCGCCGAGCGCATCGAGCGCCTTTGCGAAGAGTTCGCTCTGCGGCGCGGGCGAGGTGGTGGCGACAGTATCCGGCATGCTGGTGTCCGGCGTCAGATTCACGACCTTCATGCGCGCTCCAGGTCGATCGTCTTCTCGGCCACCCGTTTGCCGACATCGAAAATGGATGCGTCAGCTTCATACGCGCGCGACGCGTTCATGACGGCGATCATCTCCGTCAGCGCATCGACGTTACTCCCGCGTTCGGTGTGCGTCCCCGTGAAGGTCACAAGCGCGGTGCCGTCGCGATCGCTCACGCGAAAATCCGGAACGCTGCGCGGATACGAACCGCGCGGTCCCGCAGCCTGCGCCGCGGCCATGTTGCGCGCCGCGACGTCGAGAGCGGCACGTTGCGCGGCCATGCCGCTCGCGGCGGTAGCGAGCAGATCGCTCATTTCGCCACCTGCTTGATCTCGCTCAAGCGCGCGTGCATCGCGCTCAGCACCGCTTCGGTGAACACCGCCTGCTGCGCGGTCTCAGCCATCGCGGTGTCGAGCGCGTGCGCTCCCGCTCCGGTGTTGGCGTGCGCCACCGAAGCAGCCGCGTGCGCGAGATGATCCGCGCTTGCGTCGAGCGCGCCTCGGAGAGATGAAGCTATGTCGTACATGCGTCGACTCTAGCCGCACCGCATGTCGAAGAGACGGCGCGCGTGTTACCGCGGCGTGAACGTTACCGCCTGCATGAGCGGCAGGCCGCTTGCGTCGCGGGGAATCCCAATGAAGAGGCGCGTGACTTCGTTGTAGTTGGCGATGCCGCTCGCGATGCCGTTGCTCTTTAGGTAGGTGTTGTAGGTGCGCCAGGAGAGCGTCGCGAGCAGGCGGCTGAGATGCCGCGCATTCCGCTCGCGAATCGCGCCGAAGTCTTGCCACACCAGCGGCGAGAAGGTCGATGCCGTGTATGGCCCCGGCGGGAGAACGAGAAACAGTTCCATCCAGCCTGAATACTGCTGCACGGGATCGGGTGAACGCAAGCAGGTGAGCGCGGCGACGTAGTTGGCTTCGTCTTCGCGCGCGAAGGCCGCGACGTGCGTCCACTCGTGCGCCAAATCGAACGGCCGCTCGAACCACAGCAGGTCGGGCGCAAGCTGCGATTCGAGCGTGAACGGGTTGATGAAGCCGCTGGTGCCGGTGGCATTCATGAACGGACCGGCGATCGTCCACTTCGGATTGCCGACATTGGGCGTCCATGAGTCGCCCAAGCGCTGCACCACCGGCAGCCACGACAAGCGCAAACTAGTGAGATCGAGAGCCGCATCCGAACGCGCGTGTGCGAGCGGCGCCAAGCGATTCATCTGCGCGATCGCCTGCGTGCGCACGCGCCCGATCGCATCGTCGTTCAAGCGCGCGGGTTCAAAGCGCGCGCGCACTTCAATCGGGGTGCGTTGATAGTTCCATCCCCAACCCGCCTCGAACCACACGGCGAGGATGCCGGCGATCGCGAGCAGATCGAGCGCGAAGGTCGCGGCCACACGCCACCACCCCAGGCGCTGCCGCGCGCGCAACGAGCGATACGCGCCCCAGACGACCGCAATCGCCGCGGCCAGCCCGACCAGATCGCCGCACGAGAACGGCACGAGCAGCGTCACCGTCGAGGCCGCGTGCTGCCACACCGCATAGGCACCGTCGGCGTAAGCGGATTCCAGCCACGCCGGATCGGGGTGCCACAGCAGCGCGACCCCGCCCGCGACGATCGCGAGCGCACGGCAGAGAAACGCACAAAGGCCGCGCGAACGCGGCCCTTGTGTGTGGCTGGATGGCTGCAACGTCGCGATTAGCGCTTGCTGAACTGAAAGCGCTTACGTGCGCGCTTGCGCCCGTACTTCTTCGACTCTTTTTCGCGCGGGTCGCGCGTGAGGAAGCCGTTGCGGCGCAAGATTTCTTTGAACGCGACGTCGACTTCGAGCAACGCGCGCGCGATGCCGTGACGGACCGCGCCGGCCTGCCCGGCGACGCCGCCGCCGATCGTCTTCACCGAGATGTCGAAGCGCGATCCGCTCTGGGTCGCCTCCAACGGCTGGCGGACGATCTGCTGCCACTGCGGCCGCGGAAAGTACTCGTCGATCGGCTTTTGGTTGATCGTGATCACACCTTGCCCGAGCGCGAGCTTCACGCGCGCGATGGCGCGCTTACGACGACCTGTGGCTTGAACGGCTTCGCTCACGTAGACTCCTAGAACAGGGGGGTGGGCTTCTGTGCATCGTGCGGATGCTGCGCTCCGGCGAACACGGCCAGACGGTTGAGATGAACGTTGCGCATCTTGTTGGTCGGCAGCATGCCGCGCACCGCGTTCTCGATCAACTTGGTCGGATGCTTCTCATGGATCTCGCGCGCCGTCTGCACTTTCAGACCGCCCGGAAAACCGCTGTGGCGGTAATACAACTTGTCTTCCCACTTGTTGCCGCCCAGTTCAATCTTGTCGGCATTGATCACGATGACGTGATCGCCGTCGTCGATGTGGGGCGTCCAGGTGGGCTTGTGCTTCCCGGAGAGCGCGCGCGCAATACGCACCGCCAGCGTGCCGAGGCGTTGGCCGGCGGCATCGACGATAAACCAATCGTGGTTGGTCTCAGCCGTCTTCTGTTGGTAGGTGCGCATGGTCAGGTCGATTCCTTCGCGTTCGAGGGGAAACAGCAAGCCGCCGCCACCGGGGCGGCAGACAGCCGTAAGAACATACCGAACAACGGGCCCCGGCGTCAAGGTCGCGGAGCGGACCGGGCGTGGACCAGGTCGTCGAAGGCCCGGAACGGGCCGACCGGGATGTACTCAAACGTCAGCAGGCCGTGGGCCACGTAGGGGAAGTCGGCGAAGCGCCGGCGGACCTGCTCGACCGACTCGGCCTCCACCACGAACACCACGCCCCGGTTGTCGTCCCGGAAGTAGGCCTCGCGGATGAAGCCCTCCATCATCAGCCGCCACGCGGCCTCGGCTTCGGCCACGTAGTGCGCCTCGATCTTCGCGTTGTCGGCCTGCGGCGCGAGCGTACTGACGGCGATGACCTTCATCGGAACTCTCCTGTGGGCCCTGGGACCAAAACGTCGATACCGCGCGTGATCGGCGGCTCGCTGAACGATTCGTAGTCAGGATAGGATACCCCGGCAAGGTACAGCCCGTGCGCGGGTGCGGTCAGTCCGGCGGCCGCGCGGTCGCGGGCCGCGAGCATGGCCGGGATGCCGTCGGGGTCGCGCCGCCCGGCGGCGCATTCGACCAGCGTTCCCACGATCGTGCGGACCATGCGGTGCAAGAAGCCATCGGCGCTGATCTCGAAGCGATATCGTCCGTCGGCGGCAGCATGCAGCGTTACCGCCTCGAGCCGGCGCACCGTGCCGCCGTTCTCGGGTAGTGTCGCGCAAAACGAGCGGAAGTCGTGCTCGCCGACGAAGTGGCGCGCACCCTGAACGAAGCGCGCGGCGTCGAACGCGGTCCAGATGTGAAAGGCGTAGCGCGCGATGAGGGCACTGCGCTCGGGACGATGATAGAGCGCGTACACGTAACGGCGGCGCCGGGCGGTGAAGCGCGCCGAAAATCCGTCCTCGACGAGCGCGACGTCGCGAACGCTCAGATCGGGCGGCAGCACCGAGTGCAGCGCCAGCGCCAAGCGATCGAACGGGAACGCGCGGCCGGTGCGAAACGACACGACTTGCCCGCTCGCGTGGACACCGGAATCGGTGCGCCCCGCGCCGCTGATCTTCACCGTCTCTTGAAAAAGTCCGGAGAGCGCGCGTTCGAGCTCACCCGCGACGGTGCGAACGGTGGGCTGATATTGAAAGCCGCAAAAATCCGTGCCGTCATACTCAACCGCCATGCGAATCGTCGCCATCGCGGGCCGTATTGGCGAAGCGACGCGCAGCTCATGCCGGAACGAGCGCGAGCCCCGGCTAGCGCCGAGGCTCGCGACACAACTCGTGTCTGAAAAGACTAGACGGCCGTGCGAACCGGGACGTCGCGCTTTTCGTCGAGGTCGAGCATGTCCGGCCAGCGCGTCACGTCGGTGCGGTCCGGCGCGACCGTGTTGCGCAAACCGATGAGATATGCGAGTGACTCACCTTCGGCTTCGTGATTCAGGTACGCATGGTTCCAGCGCTCGATTTCTTCAGCGCTCTTTTTGTCAGTGAATCCCTTGATATAGCCTTCGATCTCGGCATCGCTCTTCGCGTTCTTGATCACGTCGAGCAACTGCTCGTGGTCGATCCCGAGAAAGGTGAAGACCTCTTTGTCCATCGGGCAGTTGTAGTGATAGTCGCCGATGTTGCCGTGCGCAAGCGCCTTGCCTTTGTCGACGGTGCGCCCGATCTGCACGACTCCGAACAGAGGGTCGCGCACGCTGCGCGGGTATTCCTTGGTCAAATCCACAGCTCGATCTTCTCCTTCACGTTCTGCTTTGGAAACGATCGCTAGAACCCGGTTCACTTTCCGGAGGTTGCGATCGCGGCCGACCAGCCGACGAACGGCATCACGAAGGACTCGCGATCCGCCAGGCTGCCCGAGTCAGCGAAGCGTGCCACATAGTTGACATAGCGCAGCCCATACGAAAAACGCAGGTTGCGGCGCACGATGCGCGTCACCGAGAGCGCGGTGTCGATCAGCGACCCCTGCTCGGCCGCGAACTCCGGCCGGCGGACGAACATGCGCGTCCTCGTTCCGATCGTGACGGCATGGCGCAGTTCATCGGTGATGATCGCTGTCAGATGCGGGCTCGCGGCAAACGACGCGTCGAGCGACCACCGTGGGCGCCCGATCAGGCGGCGCGAGAGCTCGTAGCGTGCACCGACGACGTGCGACTGCTGCGTCTCGATCTGCTGCTGCGTAAGCTGGGGGAACGTGAAGCGCGAGCCGTCGGGAAACATGACGCTGGATGCTGGGGCGAACGCTCCTTGCAGCGTGCTCGAACGCTGATTGAGAATCGTTTCTCCGATTCCGATCCGCGTGCCGTCGCGCAGCGCAAACCGGAGGACGCCGAAGAGCACGCTCAAACGCGTCTGCTCGTAATTCGTGAAGTTGCCGCCGTCACCCAAGCTCTGCGAAAACCGATCGTACTGCACGGGGCCGATCGGCGGGATGCCTTCCAAAAAGATCGACGCGCGTCCCACCCGGCGTTCGACGGTGAAGCTCGGCAAAGGCAGGAACGGCGTCGATACGGTGTGCCCCGTGCGGCTCGTCGACTGCTCGGTCGAGCCGATCGTTCCGTTGATCGACACCCCGACCGTCGTCTGGCCGGCGCGCGCGGCCAATGCTGAAAACAGCACCGCGCAGATGAGCGCGGTGCCGGTAAGTCGTGACACCTTCACATCAATTACCCGTGTTGACGCTGCAGTGGAAACAGTATGACGTCGCGGATGCTTTGCTTGCCGGTGAGGAGCATGACCAATCGGTCCACACCGATGCCGATGCCGGCGGTCGGCGGCATCCCGTATTCGAGCGCACGCACGAAATCCCAATCCGGTTCGGGAATCTCTTCGTCGCCCTTGGCACGCTCGCGAACCTGTTGCTCGAAGCGCTCGCGCTGATCGTCCGGATCGTTCAGCTCGGTGAACGCGTTGCTGATCTCCATGTTCGCGCAGAACAATTCATAGCGATCGACCAGTTCCGGGTCGCCGGCTTTGCGCTTGGCAAGCGGCGAAATCAGCGTTGGATAGTCAACGACGAACGTCGGCTCGATCAGGTGCGGCTCGAGCACGTGCTCGAAGATCTTGTCGAGCGCATGGCCGTGCGTCGGCGACGGCGGCAGTCCAAGCTCGGCGACGATTGCGGCTGCACCGCCCGGCGAGAGCAACTGCTCGCGCGTGTATCCGCCGTGGCGCGCGATGCCGTCCAGATACGCGACGCGCGCGAATGGGCGCTTGAACGAGATCGTGCGCTCGCCGACGCGCAGTTCCTCGCGTTCGCCGCTGACCGCGCCGACCAAATGATGGATCAACGCTTCATTGAAATCCATCATGTCGTGCACGTCCCAGAACGCCGCGTACAGTTCGAGCATGGTGAACTCGGGGTTGTGCGTGGTGTCGATGCCTTCGTTACGGAAGATGCGCCCGATCTCGTAGACGCGCTCCAGGCCGCCGACGATCAAACGCTTGAGGTTCAACTCCGTAGCGATGCGCAGTTGCATCTGCTGATCGAGGGCGTTGACATGCGTGAGGAACGGACGCGCCGACGCGCCGCCGGCGACGTGCAGCAGCGTCGGTGTCTCGACTTCGAAGAACCCGTTGGCGTCGATGAAACGCCGCATCTCCGAGATGATGCGGCTGCGCGCGATCATCGCGTCGCGCACGTCGTCGTTGACGATGAGATCGACGTAGCGCTGCCGATAGCGCTTCTCCACGTCCTGCAGACCGTGCCACTTGTCGGGTAACGGGTACAGCGCCTTCGCGAGCGGTGCGAAATCGACCAAATGCAGCGTCAGGTCGCCCTTCTTCGAGCGGAACATGTAGCCGGTCACGCCGACAACGTCGCCGCGTTCCAGGTGGTCCCACACTGCGAACCGCTCGTCGCCGAGTTCGTCCTTGCGAATGTAGACCTGAAGACGTCCGGTGCGATCGTGCACGTCAGCGAAGATCGTCTTGCCCATCGTTCGTTTGGACATCAAGCGGCCCGCGAGCGACCAGCGCTCGCTCTGCGCGGACTGACCGACGTCGAGCACGCCGTAGCTCGCGTGCAGTTCCTTGGCGGTCGTTTCGACGGCGTAGCGCGTCTGCGCGAACGGGTCGCCGCAAGTCGAACGCAAAGCGGCCAAACTCTCTCGTCTGGCCGCTATCAGCGCTGCTTCGGTTTTTCCGAGATCTTCGTGCATTACTCCGAAGCCATCATGGTCGATTACGACGCCTTCTTTGCCGTCTTCTTCGACGTGCCGTTGGACTTGATCGCGTCGATCTTGTACTTCACGACGCCGCGCGGCGTGGTGACGTCGACCGTGTCGCCTTTCTTGTGTCCCATCAGCGCGCTGCCGAGCGGCGATTCGTTGCTGATGCGTTGCTTGACCGGGTCTGCTTCCGCCGAGCCGACAATCGAGAACTCGTAGCCCTCGCCGTTCTTGAGGTCTTTGACCTTCACGACGCAGCCGAGGTGCACTTCACCGGCAGCATACTCGGACTCGTCGATGAGACGCGCGTTGCGAATCATCGCCTCGAGCTTGAGGATGCGTCCCTCGATGAAAGCTTGCTCTTGCTTGGCGTCTTCGTATTCCGCGTTTTCGCTCAGGTCGCCGTACTCTTTGGCCTGGCGAATGCGATCGTTGACCTCTTTACGATGAACAGTTTTCAGCTCGTCCAACTCGTTCTGGATTTTGTCCAGGCCCTCCGGAGTGAGGACGATCTCTTTCTCGTTCAAGGAATACCCCTTACGAAGGAACCCTTTTCAGCGTCAGGGCGCCAAAGGGTCCCGTGTGGTATCGGCACCCGCTACGATGCCGGGGCGGGTTGGTTCGGGAGCGCGGCTAGGTCCCCTTCCGGCCGATTCCTCCTCGCGCCGCTCGCTCGCCGGTCCCCCTTAACCGGCGGCCAGGTCGACCACGCGCGGGGTGAGCCGCAAGTCCCGCAAAACGCGTTCGTAATCGGCTGCCGTGACCTCGCTCCAGCGTTTACCGAGCAATGCGAGCAGCGCCGCTTCGACGACGTTGGTGCCGAAAGAGCGCCCACCGAAGTCGGGCGTCGTCGTAATCAACAGCTTCACGCCGCGCTCACGCAGTTCATCGAGGTTGCCCGCCGTCACCGTGTTGGTCAGGACGATCTTGCCGTCTAGGCGCTGCGGCATGAACTGCCGCATGAAGTGATAGTCGCCGGCGATGATCTGCGCGTCTTCGTAGTACTGCGGATACTTGGACTCGGGCGGTTTGTCTTGCTTCTTGCCGGTCGGATAGAAGAACTGAAACGGCAGCTTGCAGGCGTCGGGAAGATAGCGTTCGGCGAGCGCTTCGAATTCGGCGAGGCCCCGCACCGGCTTGTCGAGATCCAGCGCGAAGATGAAATCGCCGAAGAGCACGTCGGCGCCTGCGTCAACCAGCGCCTGCGCCATGCCGAATCGATCGAGCGCGCTCACCATCAACACGCGCTTGCCGCGCAGGTCGATGCCGAGTTCGCTGCCCATGAAGCCGACCGCCGCGCGTTCCAGTGTGTTCTTCAGGCCGCTGCCGTCGACGACCGGCGTGACCGTCGCCGCTTCGAGCATGCGCAGACCGTCGCGCAGCGCGTAGCGTGTGCTGCCGGCATACAGATACACGTCGATGCCGCCCAAGCCGATCGCATCGACCGTTCCGTCCAGCTCGCGAATCTTCGCGATCGCCGCGTCGAGCTTGCCGTCCATTCCGACGCGCGAAATGTCGAACTCTTCGCCGAGCAACGTCACGCGCGCGCGATGATCGCGCGTGGACGAGCCGAGGGAGACCGAGACGATCGTTTTCATGCCGGTATCTGCCTGCGGCGCTCCGCCGCCTCGCGAGTCGCGGCGATTTTCTCCGGCGTGATCGCGGTGTCGAACGCGCGCATGTCAGCGAGCGTGAAGCCGCAGCGCGTCGCCATCGCCTCGATGTCAATGACCTTCTGCAGATCGATCCCGCGGCCGAGCGTGTAGTTCTCGAGACGGTGTTCGAGCGCCAGCACCATCGTCTCGCTCATGCACGCAAGTGCGGTTCGCGGCGGCAGGTTGAGGTCGAAGACCGTTCCCGGCTCGCGAACACGCTCGAACACGGGATTGCCGGGAACGCACATGTTCCCGCCTTCGGTGACGAGCACGTCGGGACGTTCGAGCGCAACGCGCCGGCTCACGTCGTGCGGAAGCGAGAGTTCGCAGACGACCGCGCCGGCCGGCAAGTCTTCCGGTTCGATAACGTCGTGCGTCGACGACGTCGCGGTGAGAATCAAGCGGCCATGACGAACCGCTTCGGCGATGTTGGTGGTGTAGGACGACGCACACCCGAGCGTGTGCCGCACCTCGTCGTGGAATTTTGCAAGCCGCGTCAGATTGCGCGCGACCAAGATGACATGTTTGACGCGCGGTGCAATCAGGCGTGCGCATGCCGAGCCGATCGATCCGGTCGCGCCGACCACGACCGCGGTCGTTTCCGCCGGATCGATGCCCATCTCCGCAGCCCCGCGAAACAGGCTTTGGATTCCGGCGGCGATCGTCAGCGAGTTGCCGGTGGTCACCGGAATCGGCGCCCGTTCCGCAATGGTGACGCCGCCGTCGCCGACGACGCCGGTAAACGCACCCAAGCCAGCGACGTTCGCACCGAGTTCGACGCCGATCTCGATCGCGCGCAGGATGCGTTGGTAGACGTCCTCACGCGGGAGTTCGAGCAGCTGCTCGGGCAGCAACGGAGCGGCGACGAACCAGCCTTCGGTTTCGCGTCCGTCCGGCGTGCGCACGCCGGTGATGTGGGCGGCCGCGTACGACGGCATCCACTCCAGAATCTTGCGGATGATCGGCGCGCCTTTGCCGGCGGCTCCGGGTTCGTAGCGCGCGACGTCTTCCAGCGAGAGCGGATGAATGACGAAGCAGAACTTCGCGGGATGCCGGTTCATCGCTCGGCCTCGCGCTTGAGCGCGGCGAGCATCATGACGCTGTTCTCGCGCACCTTGCGCTCCAGCGTCGGACCGATCAGTTCCGCCAGCGTCGGCACACCGAAGTCATAGTCGACGCCGAGCAAGACGTGCGTCGCACCGTCACGCTCTTCGAACGTCCACGATCCTTCAAACTTGTCGAGGTCGCCGTCGAGCAATTGGTAGTCGATGCGCAACGCGCCGTCGTCAAAGCGGTCTTCCTCGGTCCACTCGATCGGCGCCTCTTCGACGAGCGTCTTCCATTGCGAGATCACGCGATCGGGATGACGCTCCAGAATCCGCACGGTCTCGACGTCCGGCATGAAATCGGGAAAGCGCTCTTGCTCTTTCGCGAGTTCGTAGACGATCCGGGCCGGTGCTGCGATCACGATCGTTGTTTCGACGTATGGCATGCCTTACAAGCGGCCGAGGTTCTCGTAGGCGTTTGCGAGCCCTGCCCGCAGCGCTTCGAGCGCGTAGGCAATCTCGTCCTCGGTCACGACCAGCGGAGGTTCGAGCCGGATCACCCGCTGCTGGTTGAGCGTCCAGGCAACGGTCACGCCGCGCTTGAGCATCTCGGGAATAATCCAGCCGCCGTAGCCCTCGTTGGTCAATTCGATGCCGACCAGCAATCCAAGCCCGCGCACCGCCGCGATCACGTCGCCGAATTCATCGGCCAGCGCGCGCGCGCCGTCGAGCAATTGCGCCCCGCGAACGCGCGCGCATTCCACCAGACCGTCATCGACCAGCACCTCCATCGCGGCGAGCGCAGCGGCGCACGCGATCTCGCTGCCGCCGAAGGTCGACGTGTGCAGGAGCGGTGCTTTGCCGTATGCGCGGTTCCACACCGGCGTTCGCGCGATATAGGCGCCGACCGGCACGACGCCGCCCGAGAGCCCTTTCGCCAGCGTCATCACGTCGGGCACGACGCCGTCGCGATCGCAGCCGAAGAGCAGCCCGCAACGCCCGAGACCGGTCTGCACTTCATCGGCGATGAACAGCGCACCGCTGCGATCGCACGCCTCGCGCACCGCGCGCAGGTAGCCGGGGAGCGGCACGTTCACGCCGCCTTCGCCTTGCACCGGTTCGACGATGAACGCGGCCGCATCGTGCAGTGCCTCGTCGAGCGCCGCGTCGCCGTACGGTACGTGCGCGACGTCGTCGAGCAGCGGCCGGAAACGCTCTTGAAAGGCCGGCCGCCCGCTCACGGAGAGCGCGCCCAGCGTCTTGCCATGATAGGCGTCGATCGTCGAAACGACTTTGGTGCGGCCGGTCGCCGCGCGCGCGAGCTTGATCGCGCCTTCAACCGCTTCGGTGCCGCTGTTGCACCAAAACGATATCTCGAGATCGCCGGGCGCAAGTTCCGCCAATCGTTTGGCCGCGCGGCCGAGCAGCACGTTGAACATCGTTTTGCCCGACAACGACATCGCATCGAGTTGCTCTTTGACCGCGGCGATCACGCGCGGATGCGAATGACCGAGCGTGAAGACACCGTATCCTCCCGCGAAGTCGAGATACGCCTTGCCGGTGTGATCCCAAATCGTCGTGCCGCTCGCGCGCACTTCGACCGGACTGCCGGAGAGCTTCATGACGCGTGCGAGCGGCGGATTGACGTACCGCTTATAGTTGTCGAAGACTTCGTCTGCCAGCGACGTGCGTTCGTCGATCACGGCTGCGCCTTCACGCTGCGACCTGCGCTGCGCCGGCAACGCGCTCGATCGTCTCTTCGATCACGGCGATCGCCTGCGCCGCGGTGTCGATGCGCATGATACGCTCGCGCACGTGCGCCGCCCCCGCGATGCCTTTGAGATAGAGCGCAACATGCTTGCGCATCTGCGGCACGGCGCGTTGCTCACCCAGTTCGTCGACCATGGTGCGGTAGTGCACGATGCAGAAGCCCAAGCGTTCGGCCGCGCTCGGCACCGGTGCCACCGCTCGCCCTTCCATGAGATCGCGAATCTGTGAGACCAGCCACGGATTTCCGAGCGCACCGCGACCGATCATGATCGCATCGACGCCGCTCTCGCGCATGCGCGCCATCGCCGTCTGCGCATCGTCGAGATCGCCGTTGCCGATGACCGGTATCTCAATGGCCTGTTTCAAACGTGTGATGTGTTCCCAGTCCGCGCTGCCTTTGTAGAATTGTTTGGCGGTGCGCGCGTGCAGCGTCACGGCCTGCACGCCGGCGCGCTGCGCGCGCTTGGCGACGTCGACGTACACCAGATCATCCTGCGTCCACCCCAGACGCATCTTCATCGTCACCGGACAATCAACCGCGTCGACCACCGCCTTCATGATCGCTTCGCAGCGATCGACGTCGCGCAAACAGGCCGAACCGCCGTTGGTCTTGGTGACCTTGGGCGCCGGACAGCCGAAGTTGATGTCGACGATGTCCGCGCCGCATTCGCGCACAACCTTGGCCGCCGCCGCCATCGTCTGCGGATCGTCACCCCACAGTTGCGTCGAGACCGGCTTCTCGAGCCCATGCTGGTCGATCATCTCCATCGTTCGCCGGCTGCCGTATGCGAGCGCGTTGGAGGAGACGAACTCCGTCACCGTCAGCCCGAAGCCGAACGGCCTATAGAGCGCGCGCATCGTGCGATTGGTCACGCCAGACATCGGCGCGAGCACGAGCGGCGGCCAAATCTGAATGTCGCCGATCTTCAGCGGCGCAACGGTATGGGACATGGCGCTGCGAGTATACCACACGGGTGGGGGAGGCTCTTATTTTCGCCATGCCGTCGTTGCGGCGAGCCTCGTGTACCGTAGTACACTTCGGCTCTCCGCGCCTCGGCCTGACGAAAATCAGAGCCTCCCCCTAGAGACCGTTGCGGTGGAAGAGCGCCAGGCCTATTAGGCTCAGGTGGGGATCGACGGTGTCGATCGCAGTGGTGTGCTTGGCGATGATCTCCGCGAGGCCGCCGGTCGCGACCGCGCGCGCGTGAACGTTCATCTCCGCGCGCATCCGCGACACGAGCGCCTCGGTTTGCCCGACGTAGCCGAAGATGATTCCGGCATCGAGGGCATCGGTCGTGTTGCGTCCGATCGCGTGCTGCGGCGCTTCAAGCGATATTTGCGGAAGCTTGGCGGTGCGCTGGAAGAGCGCGTCGATCGAGATGTTGATCCCCGGCGCGATCGCGACGCCCAAGTACTCGCCCTTCGCGGAGATCGCGATGAAGACGGTGGCAGTGCCGTAGCTGACCACGATCAGCGGGCCGCCGTAGCGCGTAAAGCCGCCGACCGCCGCGGCGACCAGATCCGCGCCGACCTCTCCGGGGCGCTCGGTGTGAATCGGCATCAAGCGCTGTTCGTTGGCGACGAAGAACCGGGGCGTGACGCCGAACAACTTCCGTGAAGCGTCGGCGAGCGTCGAGTCGAGCTTGGGCACGACGCTTGCGATAACGACGGCGTCGATGGTCTTTGGCTCGATCCCGTCGCTCACGAGAAGTTGTGCGAGCGTCGCGCGCACTTCGTCGGCGGTAACGAGCGGCTGCGTGCGAATACGCCAGGTGTGCATCGGGGTATCGCCCGGCAGCGCGAAGCATCCGACCTTCGTTTCGGTGTTACCGACGTCGATCGCTACCAGCATCACCGCGCCTCCATCAGTTCCGCGACGGCATCGAGCAGACGTGCGGCAAGCACCGGCTTGCCGGCTCGGCCGAGATCGCGGCGCTCATGTTCATTCCACAGCAGCACGAGCGCATTCTCGCCGGTGCCGAATCCGCGTTCGCGCGACACGTCGTTGACGGCAATCGCATCGAGATGCTTGCGGACGAGTTTTTCGCGCGCGTGTTCTTCGTGGGCATCGGTTTCGGCGGCAAAGCCGACCAAGAACGTCGCGCCTTTGCGCTCGCCGATCGCCGCGAGCACGTCGGGTGTGCGTTCCATACGAACCGTGAGATCGTCGCCGTTCTTCTTGAGCTTGGTGTCACTGCGTTGCGCCGGACGCCAATCGGCCACCGCCGCGGTCGCGATCACGAGATCGGCTCCGGCCGCCGGACCCAGCGCGAGATCGTGCAGCTCTTGCGCGGTCGTGAAGCGCTCGACCGTCACGCCGTGCGGGGGTTCGAGCAGCGTCGGCCCAAGCAAGAGCGTCACCGTCGCGCCGCGCGCCGCTGCTTCACGCGCGAGGGCAATGCCCATCGCGGCGGTTGCCGCGTTGCTGACGAAACGCACCGGATCGAAGGCTTCCCGCGAGGGACCCGCCGTGATCGTGACGCGCAGGCCATCCATCGAGCGGCGGCGCGCGAGCGTGCGTTCAACGGTCTGGAGGATCCGCTCTTCGCTTGCAAGGCGCCCGACGCCGCGCTCGCGCTCGGCGAGAAACCCGGCGTCCGGTTCAACGATCTCGTATCCGCGCGCACGCAACGTCGCGATGTGCTCGCGCGTGCTCGGATGTTCCCACATCGCTTCATTCATCGCAGGTGCGAGCACGATCGGAATGCGTGCGGCGAGCAACGCCGTCGTCACCATGTCGTCGGCGAGTCCGAGCGCGAGTTTGGCGATGAGATTCGCGGTTGCCGGGGCGACGACGGCAATGTCGGCTTCACGCACCAGGCGAATGTGCGCGATGCGTTCGGGCGCATCCCACAACGACGTGTACACCGGGCGAGCGGTGAGTGCCGAAAACGTCAGCGGCGCGATGAACTGCTCGGCATGCGCGGTCATGATCACGTCCACGATTGCACCGCGCTGCACGAGCGTGCTGGTCAGGGATGCGGCCTTGTACGCGGCGATCCCGCCGGAGACCGCGAGAAGAATACGCGCTCCGTTCATGCCGCGATCCACACATTGTCGAGCAACCGCGTCGCGCCCAATCGCACCGCGCCGATCACGAACGCCGGCGCGCGCAGCACATCGAGAGGCCGGTACGTGTCGGCATCGACGACGTCAAAATAGTCGAGCTGCAGAAGATCGCCGAGCGCCGCATGCGCATCGATGACCGCTTGGCTCTTCGAGCGGCCCGCTTCCATCGCGTCGCGCATCACTTGCAGCGCGCGATAGAGCGACGGCGCTTGTGCGCGCTCGTCCTGGTTCAAATACACGTTTCGGCTGGACATCGCCAAACCATCGGTTTCGCGCAGGGTCGGGACGATCTCGACGCGCGCGGCGCAGGCAAGATCGGCCATCATGCGGCGCAGCACCGCCGTCTGTTGGGCGTCCTTTTGCCCGAGAAAGAGAACGTCGGGCGCCACGATGTTGAGCAACTTTGCAACGATCGTTGCGACACCGCGAAAGTGCGTCGGACGAATCGCGCCTTCAAACGTGCGGCCGATCTCGCCGACGTCCACCGTCGTGGTGAATTCCGGCGGATACATGGTCGCGACGTCCGGCGCGAAGAGCACGTCGACACCGCCCGCCGACAGCTTCGCGCGATCGCCTTCGAAGTCGCGCGGATACGTTCCCAGATCTTCGTTCGCCGCGAATTGCAGCGGATTGACGAACACCGATGCAGCGACTGTCTTGCACTGTGCGCGTGCTGCATTGATCAGCGAAAGATGACCGGGATGCAGCGCGCCCATCGTCGGCACGAAGCCGACCGGACGGGGAGCGCGCGCGATCAGCGCGCGAGTTGCAAAGATGTCCGTGACGATCTCCACTGCACCCTCCCCTGCGAAGCCGGCTACGCCTGCGTTACGCGCAAGACGGTCCGGCCGACGGTAAACGGCACACCCAGTTCCAACTCGGCCGTCCCTTGAACCAAACGTCCACCGAGCTTGGTCCCGTTGCGGCTTTCGAGGTCGGTCAGCACGAGGTGCTCACCGTCGATCGCGAGGCGAGCGTGGCGGCGCGACACGTACCGGTCGAGCGCGATGCACGCATCGGCCACCTCGTCGTCGCGACCGATCGTGATGTCGCGCTCAAACGTCCAGGTCTTTCCGTCGAGCGGCCCGCTCAACACTTCGAGCAGATACATGGCGGCGCGCCCTTCGCTACGGGCCCTCGCCTGCCTGCAAGATTAAGAAACGAGTTAAGTCGTGACTAAGATAATGCAAGTTTGGGGACGATACTTGGTAGGCGACCATGAACGACAGAATCGACGAACTCCTGCACCTCATCGAGGTGGAACCCGAAGCTTTGCGTGAGGCGGAGTTCCTGCAGGCACAGGCGATTCTGGAGACGATGGTCGGCAAGCAGGTCACCGCAGCCGAAATCGACGAGACCCGCATCGTCATCACAACGTCCGACGGCAACAAATACTTCTTTTACGGCTTCTTGGGCGGCGCCCAAGAATAACGGCACAACCCGAGGGAAGCGCTGATTTTCGTCGGGCCGAGGCGCGGAGAGGCGGAAATCGGCGCTTCCCTCTAGTGTTGTTCGTCGCGGACGAAAGCGACGATGGCCTCTAGGTCAGGGATGGCGTATTGGGTGAAGGCGATACCGTGCGCGTACCGTGCGAGCGCAGCGTCGTAAAACGACAGCACCACGCGCCCGTGAACCAGAATCTCGGTGGTATGACGCGGCAACGCGAAGCGGAGCGCGACGCGCTGACCGGCCGCCAAATCGCTCGTGGTGAGCACACGCATTCCGCCCGCGCTCAGGTCGATCGCCGAGCCCTCGGTAACCAGTTCAAATCCCGGTACGATCACGGTGACCGGGAACTCGACGCTCGCTCGGTAGTACCGCCGTTGCGCGGCTGGCCGGCCCTGGGTGCTCACAGTCGTTGCCTTCTCGCTCGGCTTTCCGCCGCCTTCCATCTTCACGATGCCACAACCGCGTCGGCTGCGAATAACGCACCGAGATATGCATGCTCAGCGACGACGCCGCCCTGCACGTACACCTCGAACGGCTCGCGTAACGGCGCGTCACACGAGAGTTCGATAGTTGCTCCACCGACAAAGGCACCGCTCGACATAACGACCGGATCAGCATATCCGGGAACCGCACCGGGCTCCGGCGAGAAACGCGCATTGATCGGCATCGCCCGCTGCAAGCCGCGTGCGAACGCGAGCAAACGCTCGCGGTTTCCGAGTGCAATTGCCTGCACGATGTCCGTGCGCACGTCTCCTGGTTGCGGATCGATCACATATCCAAGCTCCGCGAAAAGAGCGGCGATAAAATTAAGCCCGCGTAAAGTTTGCTCGACCACGAGCGGCGCCACGAAAAGCCCCTGCACGAACGCACGCCCGAAACCGAGCGTGGGCCCGAGTGCCGTCCCAAGTCCCGGTGCATACAAACGCGCCGCGATTTTCTCGACGAGATCGTGTCTGCCGGCGATGTAACCGCCGGCCGGAGCGAGCGCGCCGCCCACGTTCTTGATCAGCGACCCCATCACCAAGTCAGCGCCGACGTGCGTCGGTTCACGTGCTTCAACCAGTTCGCCGTAACAATTGTCGACGAGAATCGCGCAGCGCGGCGCATGCTTCTTGATCAGCGCGAACGTGCGGTCGAGCTGTGCGATCGAGAGCGAACGGCGCGGCGCATACCCGCGCGAACGCTGGACAAAGACCGCTGCCGGCTGTACGGCGTCGAGTTCGCGCGAGAGCGCCGCATGATCCACGCCGCCTTCCTGCGCGAGCGCGATCTCACGATAGTGGATGCCGTGCGCGACCAGCGAGTGCGGCGCGTCGCAAATCGCGTTGCGCAAGGTGTCATACGGGCGTCCGGCGATGGCGAGCAGTGTGTCGCCGGGGGGCACGCAAGCCGCAAGCGATGCGACGATGGCGTGGGTGCCGCTGACAATCGACAGGCGCGCAAGCGCGCGTTCAGCGCCGAATATCCGCGCGAGCAGGTTCTCGTATCGCGCTCGCGCGGCGTCATCGTAGCCGTATCCGGTCGATCCAGCGAGATCGCTCTCGTCGATCCCTTCGTCGAAAAATGCGCGCAGCACGTTGGCTTTGACCTGCGCTTGCGCGTCGTAGCGCAGGTCGCGCACGCGCTCTTGCGCGCGCAGCGCGGCGTCGCGAACGCGCGGCGACACACTGAAACGTTCGAGCAACGCATCGATCATGATTTCGCCAGTTCCCGGCGCTCGTAGGCACGCAGGAAGGGATAGTAGATGGCAGTCGAGATCGCCAGGTTCACGAAGACGAGCGCGACCGCGCGCAGATCCACGGTTGCGATGAACGAGGAGACAATCGTGGGCACCGTTGAGGGCACGTAGAATGCGGGGCGCCCGACCAGATTGTAGGCGACGGCCAGGTACGTGATGGTCGCGATCGCGAGCGGCGCCAGCAAGAACGGCACCGCGAAGACCGGATTATAGACGATCGGCAAGCCGAACAACAACGGTTCGT
Source organism: Vulcanimicrobiota bacterium (assembly GCA_027307235.1). Lineage (GTDB taxonomy): Bacteria > Vulcanimicrobiota > Vulcanimicrobiia > Vulcanimicrobiales > Vulcanimicrobiaceae > DAHUXH01. Next base: position 75,984 of record DAHUXH010000006.1, read on the forward strand.
TGATATTGAACAGCGCGGGGGCGAGCGACACGCGTCCCACCGTGCGCAAGCGTCCGACGCGCGAGATCGCCAGCAGCAACGACAGCGGCAGCGTCGCACCGGCACCGCCGGGGAAAACGAACACGAACAGCGAGACGGTCACGATGTGCGGAAGCGGCGCGTGCGCTGCGAATGCACTCGAATTTTCGGCTTGTAACGTCAAGTACAACGGCGTGACGATCGCGGCGAAGAGCGCCGGACCGTGGACGCCGATCAGCCAGAGCGCACATTCGAGCACGACGATCAACGCAAGCGCGACATATGAGTCACCGAGCGTCGCGAGCGGCGAAAGCATGGCGATGACGGCGGCCGGCACGGAGATGTGCAACGCCGCAAGTCCGAGCCCCACACCGATCGTCAACGCCAATCCCAGCAGTTGCGCGAGCGTCTTGTGCGCGATGGCGCGCACGCATATCTCGATGATGCCCGAGGCCATGATCACGGTGAGGATCGCGATCAGCAGCGCACTGGTTCCGAACGATCGCAAGTATTCGACGGTCGGCGTGAACGGCCGCGGCGCGACCAGGGCGAACGCGAGCACGCAAGTCGCGGTGAAGAGCGCCGGCAACATCTCTATCTTCGCGGCCAATCGCCACGCCAAAATGGGCACCAGCGCCACGCCCATCACCGTGAACGACGGAATGATGATCTGCGCGATACGGCGCGCCAGTTCGTTGCCGCTGTGCGGAATGTGGAGCAGGAGCAACGCCGCGAAACACACCCCGAAGCCGATCAGACTCCAGGGCAGGCTTTCGCGGATGGCTACCGGGGTGGGGCGCTCCCCGAGCGCGTGCAAGAACGCGTCAGAGCTTGCGAACCACCGCTTCAACGCGACCGACGATATCGACATCGCTCGCGTAGATTGGCGCCATCTGCTTATTCTCCGGCTGCAACCGCACGCGGGTACCTTCTTTATAGAAGGTCTTGACGGTAGCTTCGCCCTCGATCATCGCCACCACGATCTCGCCGTTCTGCGCGTTTTTCTGCGGCCGCACGACGAGCAAGTCGCCGTCGAGGATGCCCGCGTCGATCATCGAGTCGCCCGCAACGCGCAGCGCAAACGCATTGGAAAGCTTTGGCAGGAAAGAGGTCGGCAACGCGAATTCGCCTTCGATATTCTCCTGCGCGGTGATCGGCGTGCCGGCCGCGACTTTGCCGACAATCGGCATCGCAATGGTCTCCGGAGCGGCGCCGGCCGGACCATCGGCGCGCAGCGCGCGGGGCTTGGTCGGGTCGCGCGAGATCAGCCCGCGGCGCTCGAGGCTCTTGAGGTGCGAGTGGATCGTCGAGGAGGACGACAAGCCGACGCGCTCGCCGATCTCACGCACCGAAGGCGGATAGCCATGCTCGGCGGTCAGCTCGCGGATCGCTTCGAGTATGCTGCGCTGGCGGTCGGTTGCCGGCTTCTCGGTCACGCCGTTCTCCTTTCCACTATGCCATGCATATGGCACCGGATTCGGGTACACCCTATCATAGGGTCAGAAAAAAAGCAAACATACGTTCGAAACGCCTTGACAGCTTGTGGAGAAGTCATGCTAAAATCTAGGGGACGAACAAGCGTTTGGCCCAAGATATCGACCGAATCGTCATCGAACGAATGTTTGCCACTAGATAGAGTAAGGAGCAAGACCACCGTGAAACCGCGCAAACGTCCCACGCTGATGCCCGCGATCGCACTCGCGACGCTTGGTTTGATGGTCGCCCTCCCGACGCTTTCGGGAAGCCTCCACGCAGCGAGCGAGCAGCGCTACACGACGCACACGGTTCGCGGCGGCGACACGCTCTGGGCGATCGCGGCGGCGCACACGCCCGGCGACGGCGACGTTCAAGACACCATCGACCGCATCACGGCGATCAACCATCTCGGCTCCGGATCCATTCACATCGGCGAACACCTCCGCGTCCCGGAATAAGACAGTCTCTCCAGAGCGATAGAAGACAAAGAAACGCGGCGATGAGCCGCGTTTCCTTTTTGTTTTCCAGCGCCGGTACGTTCTAGCGCCGGCTGACCAGGGTGATGGTGTGGCCCTCATGCTCGTTGAGAAAGTCGAGCCCCTCGACCATCCAGGTATCGAGACCGTTCTGCGAATGCTTGGCGACTTCGCGTGCGATGTGCTTGCGATCGCGCAGCCAGGCGAGTTCCGTGCGAGGCGCGGTCACCCACGCCGCCATCTCGCACTCCTCGCATTTGTATCCGTAGATCAACCGCTACACGCGCACGGCGAGCCGTTCGCCGAGCAGCGCCGGAATCTCCGACGGACGATCGGCAACCGGAACGCCGGCGGCTTTGAAGGCATTGATCTTCGACTGCGGCGTGCCGAACGTTCCGGAGATGATCGCGCCCGCGTGGCCGAGCGATTTTCCCGGCGGAGCGTTGCGTCCGCCGATGAAGGCCACGATCGGCATCTCGGGCATGTGCGCTTTGATGAAGGCGGCCGCGTCTTCTTCATCGGAGCCGCCGATCTCACCGCACACGACCACCGCATCGGTCTGCGGATCGTTCTTGAACTCGCGCAGACAATCGACGAACGTCGTCCCGATGATCGGGTCGCCGCCGATGCCGACGCAGGTGGATTGACCGAAGCCCGCGCGGGTGAGCAGATCGACGACTTCGTACGTCAAGGTGCCCGAGCGTGAGATCAGGCCGACGTTGCCTTCTTTGAAGACATGACCCGGCATGATGCCGACCGACGATCGGCCCGGCGAGATTAATCCCGGGCAGTTCGGGCCGATGATGCGCATCCCGTGCGTCGTCGCGACCACCTTGAGCATGTCGTGAACCGGCACGCCTTCGGTGATGCACACCGCGAAGGTGATTCCAGCTTCGTGCGCTTCGTAGAGCGCATCGGCAGCGAAGGGCGGCGGAACGAAGATGACGGTGTGCGTGGCGCCGGTTGCGTTCACCGCGTTCTTGACGGTGTCGAAGACCGGCAAGCCGTGCTCGGTTTTCTGACCGCCCTTGCCCGGCGTGACGCCGCCGACGATGTTGGTACCATAGGCCAGCATGCGCGAGGTGTGATACGAGCCCTCACCTCCCGTGATGCCCTGAACGATGACCTTGCTATTCTTATCCAAGAAAATCGACATGTGTTCGCTCTCCTACGCGCTCGCCAGCTCAACGGCGCGCTTGGCGCCTTCGTCCATGGTTTCAACGGGCGTCATCCCGGCAGCAGCCAGAATCTCGCGCCCTTCTTTTTCATTGGTGCCCGTCAAGCGAATGACCAGCGGAATCTTGCGCGAGGTCGTCTCCTTCATCGCCTGCACGATGCCTTTGGCGACTTCGTCGCCGCGCGTGATGCCGCCGAAGATGTTGACGAAGAACACTTTCGCGGGCGTGTGATTGACCACGAGTTCGTAACACTTGCGCACGCGCTCGGCGTTGGCGCCGCCGCCGACGTCGAGGAAGTTCGCGATCTCGCCGCCCGCGTTCTTGACCGCATCCATCGTGCCCATCGCAAGGCCGGCGCCGTTGGCCATCGTGCCGACGTCACCCGGGAAACGCCGGAAGTTACGAATGCCAAGACCGGCGGCGGCCGCAAGCGCTTCGTCTTCGTCGAGCGGAAGCACCGCTTGCCAGTCCTTGAATTCGGGATTCTTGTAGAGCGCGTCGTCATCGAGTTCAATTTTTGCGTCTGAGGCGATCACGCGTCCGTCTTTGGTCAGCGCGAGCGGGTTGATCTCGACGAGCTTCGCGCCGTACTTGAAGAACAGATCGTAGATGCCCGCGACGATCGCCGGAAACTGTTTGCGAAATCCGGGGTCAAGCTCCGAGGCAAACGCCAACTCGCGGCCGATGAACGGCGAGTAACCGACGGCAACATCGATGAAATGTTTGGCAATCGACTCCGGATGTTTTTCGGAGACTTCCTCGATGTCCATGCCGCCGAATTTGCTGACCATCACGACCGGCTTCTTCGTCGTGCGATCGATCGCGATCGCGCAGTAGGCTTCAAGGGCGATGTCCAGCGTCTCTTCGACCAGCACCGCGTTGATCGGCTCGCCGTTTGGATTCTGCCGGTTCGGCGGCATCGGCGTCGCCAGAATGTCTGTGGTCACCGCGCGCGCCTCGTCCGCGTTCTTCGCGAACTTGATCTTGCCGGCTTTTCCGCGCCCACCCATGAGCACTTGTGCCTTGACGACCCAGTTGCCCGGATTCTTCTCGACGAAGGCCGCGACGTCGTCGGCCGTCTTGCAATGCTGACTGCGCGGCACGGGAATTCCAACTCTGCGAAAGAGTTCTTTTCCCTGATATTCCATGAGGTTCACGGTTGAAAGGCGCTCCGCTCTAAGCAATGGGGTGGTATGTCATCTCTTCCCAGGGACGCCCCAAAACGACCCGAGGTACGCCGGCGTCTCCGGCTGCGAGACCTGGTTTTCCTTAGTCGAGTCTACCGAGCAACGACCGGGCGATGATGAGTTGCTGAATCTCCGAGGTCCCTTCGTAGATCTCGGTGATCTTCGCGTCGCGGTAATACCGCTCGACGGGAAATTCGGTGGTGTAGCCGTAGCCGCCGTAAATTTGCACGGCTTCGGCCGCGTGCTTGCGTGCGGCGGTCGATGCGAACAGCTTGGCTTTGCTGGCCTCGGCCGCGAACGGTTTGCCGGCACCCGCGAGCGCGGCGGCACGATAGGTCAACAGCCGCGCGGCATCGAGATCGGTCGCCATCTGCGCGATTTTGAACGAGACGCCTTCGAAGGCGCCGATCGGTTTGCCGAACGCGCGGCGTTCCTTGGCGAACATGACGCTTGCGTCCAAACACGCCGCGAGGATGCCGGTGGCTTGCGCCGCGATGCCGATGCGGCCGCCGGTCAGCGCAGTCATCGCATTGCCGAACCCGTCGCCTTCGCGACCGAGGAGCGCCTCGTACGGAACTTTGACGTCGTCGAAGGCGAGATCGACGGTGTTGCTCGTGTGAATGCCGAGTTTCTCGGTCACCTTTTCGACAACGATGCCCGGCGTGGCCGCGTCGATGAGAAATGCGCTCACGCCCTTAGGCCCGGGAACTCCCGTGCGAAACATACCCATCGTCACCGTCGCGCAGCCGCCGTTGGTACACCATTGCTTGCGGCCGTTGAGCACGTAGCAATCACCTTTGCGCTTGGCGGTCGAACGAATGCTGGCCGCATCCGAACCCGCGTCGGGCTCGGTCAATGCGAACCCCGCGATCGCGTTGTGCGTGGCGAGCTTCGGCAGCCACTGCTCCTTCTGCGCCTCGTCGCCGAGTTTAACGATCGCGCTGCAGATCATCGAATGCACCGAGAGCGTCACCGCGGTACCGGCATCGACGCGCGCGAGCTCCTCGATCGCAAGCGCATATGACACGTAGTCGGCGCCGACGCCGCCGTACTGCTCGGGAACGATGATCCCCATGAGTCCGGCGTCGTTGAGCTTGGCATAGAGCTCGCGTGGAAAAACGCGTTCGCGATCCCACGCCGCGATGTGCGGCGCGATTTCGCGTTGTGCGATCTCGGCGGCGAGCGCTGCGATCTGACGCTGTTCGCCGGTGAGATCGAACTGCGCGCGTGTGTTCGCTTCGATCACGTGTCGTACCGGTAGAAGCCGCGTCCGCTCTTCTTTCCAAGCCATCCGGCGGCGACATACTGCTTGAGCAGCGGGCACGGCCGGTACTTCGAGTCGCCGAATCCTTCGTGCAAGACGTTCATGATCGCAAGACAGGTGTCGAGGCCGATGAAATCGGCCAGCGTCAGCGGCCCCATCGGATGGTTCATCCCGAGTTTCATCACGGTATCGATCGCTTCAACCGAACCGACGCCTTCGTAGAGCGTGTAGATGGCTTCATTGATCATCGGCATCAACACGCGGTTGGAGACGAAGCCGGGAAAATCGTTGACCTCGACCGGCGTCTTGCCCATCTGCCCGGCCAGCGCGTGTGTGAAGTCGTAGGTCGCCTGTGAGGTCGCGATGCCGCGAATGATCTCAACGAGCTGCATCACCGGCACCGGGTTCATGAAGTGCATGCCGATGCATTGTTCGGGGCGCTTGGTGGCCGCCGCGATCATCGTGATCGAGATCGATGACGTGTTGCTGGCAAGAATCGCGCGCGCGGGCGTCTGCGCGTCGAGCGTGCGGAACAACGCGAGCTTGGTGTCGAGGTGTTCGGTGGCGGCCTCGACGGCCAGATCCACGTCGTAGTGAGCGATCGTCGTGCTGGGCGTGATGCGCGCAATGACGGCATCGGCCACAGCTTGCGACTTGCGGCCTTTTTCAACGTCGCGCGCGAGATTTTTCTTGATGACACTGAGACCGCGCTGGACAAATTCGTCCGCGCGGTCGTTGAGGAGAACGTCGTGGCCCGCTTGGGCGGCGACCTGCGCGATGCCGGAGCCCATCTGCCCCGCACCGATCACGGCTATGCGATAGGACATCGGTGCTTAGTCGACTCGCACCAATACTGCGTCGCCTTGACCGCCACCCGAGCAGATCGCTGCGATACCGAGACCGCCGCCGCGTTGACGCAGTTGATTGATCACGGCGCCGACGAGGCGCGCTCCCGATGCGCCGATCGGATGCCCCATCGCGACTGCGCCGCCGTTCTTGTTGACGTCGCTCTCGCTCAAACCCAAATTGCGCGCCGACGCGATCGCGACGGTCGAGAAGGCTTCGTTGATCTCCCACACGTGAATGTCGCCCGTCGACAAGTGGTGCTTGTCGAGCAGCTTCTGCGCGGCCATCGCCGGCGTGAAGCAGATGTAGGGCGCATCCCAGCCGACGGTCGCGTGATCGATGATCGTGGCGAGCGCCGCATAACCGTGTTCCTTGGCATACTGCGCGTCGGCCAGAATCAACGCGGCCGCGCCGTCGTTGACGCCGGGTGCGTTGGCCGCCGTGATCGTTCCGTCTTTTTCCAGCGGCGGAAGCTTCGCCATCGCCTCGATGCTCGCGTCCGCGCGCACCGGCTCGTCGCGATCGACCAACGTGAACGGCACGTCACCGGTCACGAACGGAGCGTATTTCGCGTAGTCGAACGTGAACTGCGCGGATGGCTCGTGATCCCACACGGCGCTCTTCGCGCCCACGGTTGCCGGAATGCGCACCTTGCCCGCTCGCGCCAACTCATCGACGACGACCTTGCCCTTGGCTTTGGTCGCAACTTTGACCGGAACGATTTCGTCGGCGAGGCGTCCGGCTTCGTGCGCGGCGTGCGCGCGCCGATGGCTCTCGTAGGCGAAGCGGTCTTGGTCCTCGCGCTTCATCGCGGTTTCAGTGGCGACGCGGCTGCCTTGCTGCGCCATCGTCATCGGGAAATACTGATCCCACAAACCGTCGTATTGCATCGCGTCGATGAGCTTGCCGTCGCCGAAGCGGTAGCCGTAGCGCGCGTCCTTGAGCAGGTACGGCGCGTTCGACATCGATTCCATGCCGCCGGCCGCGACCACGCTGTTGGCGTTGGCGTTGATCAAGCGCATGGCGCTTGCGACTGCGAGCATACCCGAGGCGCACACCTTATTCACCGTCTCCGCCGTCACCGTCTTGGCGAGGCCGGATTTGAACAGCACTTGGCGCGCGGGATTCTGCCCGGCGCCGGCTTGCAGCACGTGGCCGAAGATGACGTGCTCGATCTCCGAGGGATCGAGTCCACAGCGGCGCAGCGCACCGATCAGGGCAACGGCGCCGAGGGTGGTAGCTTCGAGGGACGAGAGCGCACCGCCGAGCTTGCCGAACGGCGTGCGCGCGGTCGCGAGGACAACGGCATTGGAGTTCATGGGAGTCATAACCGCACTCGGGTTCGCGCGGTCATCACGGCACCCCTAGGAGGGACCCATTTGCGAACCGGTTGCCAGGTCGCCGGGATGACTGATCTGGCTGGGGTTATTGCTCGGCGGGTTGGGTGCAGACGATCATCTCGTTTGGGGCGCAGGTTTCGCATTCGAACTGGAGGGTCACGTGGCGGATGCCGAAGCGCTCCCGGGCGAGTTCGGTTACCGAGCGCAGGATCGCGGTCGCCTCGCTGATGCGCCGGTCGGGCACCACGATATGGGCGGTCAGCGCCGCCGAGCCGCTGCCGATCGACCAGATGTGCAGGTCATGGACGGCGGCGACGCCGTCGATCGCGAGCAGGTCGTCGCGAACGCGGTGCGTGTCGATCCTCGCCGGTGCGCCTTCGAGCAGCACGTCGACCGTGTCGCGCAGGACGCGCACCACGCCGACCACGATGATCGCGGCCACGAAGAGCGAGAGCGCCGGGTCGATCCATGTCGCTTTGGTGGCGACGATGACGATGCCGCCGACGACCACCGCGAATGCGCCAAGTGCGTCGCCGACGACGTGAAAGAGCGCGGCGCGAAGATTGAGATTGTGCGATTGCTCCGCGCCGTGACCAAGCAGAAAGCCGATGCCGCCGTTGACGAACAGTCCGATCAGCGCGACGGCCGTCATCAATGAACCGCTGGGGAGTTCCGGTCGCGACAGCCGCCCGACGGCTTCGTAGGCGATGAAGATGGTCGCGACCAGCAAGAGCGTGCCGTTGAAGAGCGCGCCTAGCACTTCCAGCCGTTCGTACCCGAACGTCTTGCGGCGGTTGGCCGCGCGCGCGGCGCCGACGGTCGCGAGCAGCGCAAGCGCCAGCGCCAGGACGTCGGTGCACATGTGCACCGCGTCGGTGATCAAGGCGATGCTGTGCGATCGCCATCCGCCCCAAAATTCGAAGAGTGCCACCGCGGCTGCGGCTGCGAGCGAAATCGCGAGGCGGCGATTCGCGCTCATCTCACGTCAACTGTGCAGGGCCTTGAACGCGAGGATGGCGAGCATCACGCCGAAGGTGATGAACGTGCGCGTTTCGGCATCGCGAATCACGCTGGGATTCCATTCCCCTTGCGCGCCGGTCATCGGCTGCATCTGCGGCAGATACGGCGGCACGCTCGCGCGGTAGTGATCGAACTCGTGACCGAACTGCGAACGCAGATACGCCTCTTCGTGAGGAACGATCATGGCGTACACGGCGACCATCACCGCGAGCGAACCGATGATGAGCGCAAGCTTCGCCGCGCTCCCGTTGTCGCCGGTGAAGGCCAGCGCAAATCCGAGCGCGGTGATGAAGTTTCCGACGTAGAGCGGGTTGCGCACGTAGGCGTACGGTCCGGCGGTCACGAGTCTCGGAGCGGTCACGGCGTCGCCGCGCGTCGTCACGCCGGAGAAACCGACAGCCCAGCACCGCACCAGTTCGCCCGCGAACGCGATCGGCAGGCCGACGGCGATGCCGAACGCGCTCGGTTTTCCCAAAACGGCGAGCACCACCGCCGGGATCGCAAGCAGCATGCCCCGGTTCTTGAAGACGAAAGCTTTGACGTCGTCGCTCTGCGGATTCATCGCTCGCGTGCTTCGACTAGCGCGCTGCGCTGGCCTCGTACACGTCGCGCAACGACGCCGTGAGAGCGATACGCGGCAACCATCCGGTCGCGGCGCGCAGTTTGTCGTTGCTTCCATAGAACATCGGCACGTCGGACGGGCGCATGCGCTCCGGGTCTTCGCGCACTTCGACCGGAACGCGCGCGATCAGCAGCAGCTGACGCAATAGCTCTTTGATCGACACCGCTTCCCCGCTGCACACGTTGTAGATCTCGCCAGGCGTCGCATGGCGCGCCAACGCGACGTAGGCGTCGACGACGTCGCGAACGTCCAGAAAATCGCGACAGGCATCGAGGTTCCCCACCTCCATCACGCGCGCGCCGCCCGCCGCGATCGCCGCGAGTTGCTTAGCGAAGTTGGGAACGACGAAACGGTCGCTTTGACCGGGGCCGATGTGATTGAACGCGCGCGCGATCGCGACGTCGAGACCGAAACTGCGCGCTTCGCCGAGCAAGATCGCTTCGGCCGCCGCCTTGCTCGCGGCGTACGGGTTGGCCGGCGAGACCGCCTGCGATTCGCGCAAGGGAAAGGCATCACGCGGCGCTCTTCCATAGACTTCCGCTGAACTCGCGAACACGATGCGCGGCATGCTGCCGGTATCGGCCGCGTAGCTGCGCACCGCGGCGGCCAGTCGCGCGGTGCCGAGCGCGTTGATGTCGTAGACGCGAAGCGGATCGCGCAGCGCGTCGGGCACGAAACTGATGGCGGCGAGATGAAAGATCACATCGGGCCGCGCCACGTCGAGTGCCGCGCGCAGCGTCAGTTCATCGGTGAGGTCGAGCGGGAAGAACGCGGCGCCGTCATGCGGTCCGCCGCAGGCCAGCACGTCGTATCCTTCGGCGCGCAGCCTCGGAACGAGCACGGTGCCGACGAAGCCGCTCGCGCCGGTGACGAGCGCACGCATCGAGCTAGACGACGACCGGGTGTCCGAGACGATCGAGGTCGGCGCGCACCATCATGTCGATCAACTGCTCGAACGACACCTTGGGCTCCCAGCCGAGGTCACGTTTGGCCTTGCTCGGATCGCCGACCAGCAGATCGACTTCGGCGGGCCGCACGAAGCGCGGATCGGTGACGACGTATTCCTCATACGAACCGAGTCCGGCCGCTTCAAACGCGATGCGAACGAAATCGCGTACCGTATGTGTGCGCCCGGTCGCCACGACGAAATCGTCGGGATGATCGTGCTGGAGCATCAGCCACATGGCCCGCACGTAGTCGCCGGCGAAACCCCAATCGCGCTTGGCGTCCAGGTTTCCCAAGCGTAACTCCTTGGCCAATCCGCATTTGATCTTCGCGACGCCGTCGGTGATCTTGCGGGTCACGAATTCCTTGCCGCGTCGCGGAGACTCGTGATTGAACAGAATGCCGCTCGCCGCGAACATGTCGTAGGACTCGCGGTAATTCACCGTGATGTAGTGGCCGTACACCTTCGCGACGCCGTACGGACTGCGCGGATAGAACGGCGTCGTCTCGGTCTGCGGCGTTTCCAGCACCTTCCCGAACATCTCCGAACTCGACGCTTGGTAGAACCGGATGCGCGGGTTGACGGAGCGAATCGCTTCGAGGACGCGCGTGACGCCGAGGGCGGTGAACTCGCCGGTGAGCACCGGCTGCTGCCATGACGTCGGCACGAACGACTGCGCCGCGAGGTTGTAGATCTCGTCTGGCTTCACGGATGCGACGATGCCGGTGATCGAGCTTTGATCGAGCAAGTCGCCGCTCACGAACTCGATGTCGTCGACGAAGTGCTCGATGCGCTCGTGCACTTCCGTGCTCGTGCGCCGCGTCATCCCGACGACGCGATAGCCTTTTTCCAACAGGAATTCCGCGAGATACGAACCGTCTTGACCGGTGATCCCGGTGATCAGTGCCGTCTTGTTCACGGGACCGTTAATTCAGGACGATGACGTTGTCGCCTTTATCATCAAAGACGAAACGGGTCTCATGCATCTCGTTGCCTTCGGGGCCGACGATCTTGGACTGAATGGTCAGGCGGTGCATCAAGAGGCCGTTGTAGCGGACGACGCCGGAGTAGAAGTATTGCACGAGCGGCGTGTGGTCTTTCTGCAACGGAGCCAGCCGGCGGCGTTCGACCAGGATGACGAGCAGGCGCTGTTGCAGTTTTTCGGGGAGCAGCCGGTTGGCGTCATCGGGCGTCATGCGCACGGTCACAAGCTCTTCTTGAGCCTTGTTCCCCTCTTCGACCGGCTTGTCGGTCGTGTAGCGGATGACGGCGTCCCAATCGTCGGCTGAGATGCCGGTGAAGCGCATGCCGTAGCGGAAGACCGTCTTGCCCTGGTACGACACGGTGTCGTTCCAGACCGACTTGCCGCGCAGGCGAATCAGCCGCGTGTCGAGCGTCGCACGCACTTCGAATTCTTCTTTCGCCATCGGCTCTTGCGTGAGCACGCACAGCCCGCCGCCGCTGATGTCGAGTCCGATCGCCGCCTTCTGCGTGACGCCGCCATCGAGCGACACCGTAGCGCGATACGGTTTCCGCTTACGCGGATACTTGCGCCGGTTGACTTCCTTTCCCGTGAACCACGCGAGCAGGTCGCCTAACATACCGGCCATGCTTTGACGGCGGGCAGGCCGACTACTCTTTGCGCGCCCGGTCGACGACGCTGCGGGCGATGAACGCCGCCACTTCGCTCGGAAGGGTCCCCCGGCCGAACCCGGCGTCGTAGCCCAGTTCGCTCGCCATCAGGTTGGTGACCCGCGGACCGCCGCAGCAGAGGACGACGCGGTCGCGCAGGCGCTCGGCTTCCAGCAATTCGGCGAGCGCCGTGAAGTTCTTGATGTCGCTGCCCTTCTGGGTGACCACTTGGGAGGCGAGCAGCGCGTCGATTCGCTTCTCCTTGGCGATGCGCACGAACTCTTCGACGGCCACCTGGCTTCCGAGGTTGTAGACCTCGAACATCTGGTAGCGTTCGAGCCCGTAGTCGCCCTTGTAGCCCTTCATGTTGAGGATCGCGTCGATGCCGACGGTGTGCGCGTCGGTGCCGATGCAGGCGCCCGCGACGCGGATCTTCCGCCCGAGGCGCTCGCGGATCATCGCGTCGATCTCTTCCATCGACATCGCGTGCGTCTTGACCGACGGCGCCTTGATGGCGTCGGCGTCGACCGCCTGCGTCGTGCTTGCGTACACGACGAAGAACGAAAATCCGGTCGCGATGGCGCGCCCTTCGACGACTTGCACGTCGGTGAACCCCATCTTGGCGACGAGTTGTCGCGCCGCTTCGTCGGCGGCTTCGCTCCATTGCACGGGCAGCGTGAACGACAACTGCACTTTGCCGTCGTTCATCGTGTCGCCGTACGGTTTCACATACGCGCTCATCTGCGTTGCAGCGCTTCTTCGAAGGGATTGTAATAGCCGGGTGCGCGCGCGAAGACCCCGTCGAACCCGCGACCGCCGTCGGCCGGCCGCGACACGTCGGCGAAGACCGCCGACTCGATCGCCTGCATCAAGCCCATCTCACCGACCCGGCCGAGCAGATGTTCGCAGCCCGAGAGCACGTCCTGCGCGCGGCGATCGATGACGCCGCCGGGTTTGATCGCGATCTCGTCGCCGAAGTGGCGCGCGGTGTTCATGATGTACCGCGCGTTGTCGAGTGCGAGCGCGCGGTCGCCGAGAAACGGCGTGTGAATCGCCTCGGTCAGCATGCCGCACAGGTGGATGGTTTGATGCGTCATCACTGATGTCAGGTTGAAGAGCGCGTCGATCAGATGACCTTTGAAGATGTCGCCGGTCATGTGTTTGGTCGGCGGCATGTACTTCAGCGGCGCATCCGGGAAAATTTGGCGCGTCAGTTGCGCTTGCGCGACCTGATAGAGGAACCCGTCCTGCAGATCGGGATTGATCTCGTAGGCGTCGCCCAGGCCAATCTGCCGGTCGGGCATGCCCGCGCGATGCGCGAACTCTTCGTTGATGAACTGCGATGCGAGCACGGCGGGGGCTTGCTCGACCGCGTCGGCGGTCGTCAAGTAGTTGTCTTCGCCGGTGTTGATGATGATGCCCGAAAAGGCATTGATCATCCGGCTGAAGTGCTGGTCGACGAACGTGCGCTTCATGTTGATGTCGCGGAACAGGATGCCGTACATCGAATCGTTGAGCAGCATGTCGAGCCGTTCCATCGCCGCGGTCGACGCGATCTCCGGCATGCACAATCCGCTCGCGTAATTGGTGAGCATCACATAGCGGCCGACGCGCTCGGAGACCTCGTCGAGCGCCTCGCGCATGATCTTGAAGTTCGCCTGCGTCGCGTAGGTGCCGCCGAAGCCTTCGGTCGTCGGACCGTAGGGCATGAAATCCAACAGCGACTGTCCCGTCGAGCGGATCACGGCGATGATCTGCGCGCCGGCCTCGACGGCGGCGACCGCGGCGGTACGGTCTTCGTAGATGTTGCCGCTCGCGACGATGACGTAAAGCAGCGGCGGCTCGGTCTGCGGCAGCCGCGCGAGCCGTTCTTCGCGCTCGCGGCGGCGCGCGCGCAGCCCGCCGAGCGCTTGCTCGATCAGCGGACGCAGGGCACCGCGCGCGGCTGCTTCCGGAACCTGTGCGAACGACGCCAGTTCGAGTGTGCCGGCACTCAGGGCTTCGCCGAGCGCGAACGGCGCAAGCGCGGTTTCGGCCAGCGCCTTTCCGAAGGCGAGCGCCACGCCGCACGCACGATTCGCCGGCGAGAGCGCATCGACGATGATGTTTGGGACCGGAATCTCATCGCGGCCGACGCCGTCCACCCCGAGCAGGCGCAGCACCGAACGCTCGACGGCGACCGTCGAGTGCGAGGCAATGAAGTCACTGACCGGCGCCACAACCGCCGCCGCCAAAGCGCGGCAACGATCGACCGCAGCCCGATCGATCCGCAGTTCCATGGTCTTTATCCTACACTATGCGTCGCGAGCTTTCGTCGGAGCGGGTTTCGCGGCGACTCAAGCCCCACCGCGAGCGCCGTCGTCACGAGGGCGATACCGTTGAATGCCACCATGACCGACAAAACAGCCTGGATCGATGGGTGATACAGGGCAATGGCCACGATCTCCGCGACCGCCACCGCGATGAGCGGAAACGAGAACAGCAGCCGGTGCAGCGCGATTGCATATGATGCGAAGATGTTGGTCGCCGCCAACAATGCCATTGCACCCGCGTACCAGATCAACAGCGGCGCGGCCGCGTCAAATGCCCGGCCAACCAACGCGTGCAGCAACAGCACACCACCAAAATAGAAGATCGCGAGTCCGACTACGGCTATCGCCGCAAACATGGCGATACTGCCGAGCAATACGCCGGTCGTAGAGGCGCCGCGCGCCTGCCGATCAACCGCTTTGGGCAGCAGCACCGCGGGAGCGAACCCGGCAACGAAGAGCATGATCTTCCCGGCAAGTGAGGCCGCCGAATAGATGCCGGCTTGCGACGGGCTGAAGTAGTGCTTCACCAACACGACGTCGATCGAACTCAGAATGGCGACTGCGACCGCGCACGCAGCCGCACTCCCGGTCGTTTGCAGAACGCGTTTGCGATCGATGGAGAATTTCGCCGTGACAGCATCGCCGTATTTTCGGAGGAGCCGTCTCAACGCATATGCCCCGCACGCCGCTTCCGATAGTATCAGTGCGGACACTCCGCCGAAGAGGCCGAACGGGATGACGAGCACGGCGCCGAGAAGCGCGCGCGACGCGCCCTCGATCGCGGCGACGGCGGAAAAGACGGTAAACTCGTGATCGCCTTGCAACACGGCGCGCAACGTCGCGA
Source organism: Vulcanimicrobiota bacterium (assembly GCA_027307235.1). GTDB lineage: Bacteria > Vulcanimicrobiota > Vulcanimicrobiia > Vulcanimicrobiales > Vulcanimicrobiaceae > DAHUXH01. The sequence goes on from DAHUXH010000006.1 coordinate 91,145, forward strand.
CCAACATCATGGCGCAACCCGCGAGCGTTGCGGCCGGGATCGACCAGACCGGCACGTGCATGAATCCGCCCAAGGGAACGGCGAGAATCGTCGCTACCGCGACGAACCCGGCGCTGATCGAAAGAAACAACCGCAGCACGAAGCGCAGCAGCGCACGCATGTGTCCCGGGTCCGCCAACGCGCGAAACTCCGCCGCCGACTTGGTGATGACGTTGGAGAGCACCGATGCCGGAAGCGAGACCAGCAGCGCCAAGGTGATCAAGGCGTACAGCGAGCCATACTCCGCCACACCGAGCAAACGACTCGTCGCCGCGTGATACAGAAAGAAGCACGCATTGCCGAAGGTCGTCGCGACCATGACGAGCAGCCCGTGACGAACCACGTCACTTGCGCGGAGACGGTCAAATAGCGTTCGCATTAGGCGAACACGACGCGGTCGCGCAGATAGTCGTGAATGCCTTGCTGCCACGGCGGAATGTCGATACCGAGCGCGTGCAGTTTTTGCGACTCGAGCGCCGAGAACGCCGGGCGGCGCGCGCCGGCTTTCCATTCCGCTCCATGTATCGCGGTCAGCGGATACTCCACGCCGTGCTGGCGCAGCGCCTCCGCCGCGAAGTCATACCAGCTCACCGGCCCCGCCGCGCAGGCATGATAGAGACCATAGCTGCCGCTGCGTGCGATCTGTTGCAGCGCCTGCGCGAGATGACCGGCGTAGGTCGGCGATGCGATCACGTCGTCGACAATGCGAATTTCTTCACCGGCGGCCGCTTTCGCGAGGACGCGATCGATGAACGTATGGCCCTTCGAACTGCTGGCACGTATCCCGTAGACGCCGCACGTGCGCACGACGAACGTGCGCGACCGGCGACGCAAGACGAGCAACTCACCGGCGAGCTTGGACGTGCCGTACACCGAGATCGGGTGCGGCGCGTCCGATTCGACATACGGCCGGTTCGTTTCGCCGTCGAAGACGTAGTCGGTCGAGATCGTCATGAAGGCGCATCCACGTTCGTCACACAGCGCCGCGATGCGATCGACCGCGAGCGCATTGACGGCAAAGGCGCGTTCGGGTTCGACTTCGCATCGGTCCACGTTGTGGAAGGCGGCACAATTGACGACAAGATCGGGGCTCGCCGCATCGAGCGCGCGCGCCACCGCATCGGCATCTTCGATGTTGACCTCCGAACTGCTCGGCGCGACGATCTGCACGTCAGACCAGCGTCGGCGAATCTCGGTGCCGAGTTGCCCGCTCCCGCCGAAGAGCAACACACGCTGCGTAGTAGCTGCCACGGCGCGTCTGTTCGGTATAGATGCGGTCCCGCCTACTGTTTCTAAAGCAGGCGCATGAGGATACGATGAAACATTTCCGAACGATGCCGTCACTAGCGATCGAACAGACGCCGCTGCGCGGAGCGCTCGTCCTGACTCCCGCGATCTTCGCCGACGACCGCGGCTTCTTCAAAGAGACCTTCTCGCAACCGCGCTACGCACAGGCAGCCGGCTCGGACGCGCCGTTCGTTCAAGACAACGTTTCGGTCTCGCGGCGCGGCGTGCTCCGCGGCCTGCATACCGATCCGCGCATGGCCAAGCTCGTTCAGGTGCTCCACGGCGCGGCCTTCGACGTCATCGTCGACCTGCGCGACGGCTCACCCACGCGCCTGCAGTGGTTCGGCCTCGAACTGTCAGCCGAAAATCACCGTCAGCTCTACGTACCCGCAGGCTTCTTGCACGGCTATCTGGCGCTGACCGAGGACGTGGTCTTCCACTATAAGCAGACGGCCCTCTACGACCCGGCCACCGAGCTTGGCATCGCCTGGAACGATCCCGGCCTCGCGATCCGCTGGCCAATCGACGCCCCGCCCGTGCTCTCCGCCAAGGACGCGAACAACCCGACCCTGCGAGAACGCGGACTCGCGTAACAATCGGACCTTCGCCGGGTAGGAATGGCGAAGGAACACCGAATCGAGGGAGGATGGCACGCGATCATCGCAGCGACGAGGAACTTGCCCGGCTCATCTGCGAAGGCGATCACGAACTCTTCGCGGAGCTGGTCGACCGGTACAAGGGCGGCATCGCCAATTTCATCAGTGCGAGCATCCACAGTCCGGCCGACGTGGCTGACCTCAGCCAAGACACCATGCTTCGAGCCTATGCGCACTTGGGGACGTTCAACCCGGTCCTCGGAAAATTTTCGACGTGGATCTACCAGATCGCACGCAACGTCGTGAGGACCCATCTCGGCAAGACGCTCAAACGTCCGCAGCCGCACGAGCTTCCCGAAGATCAAACGCTGGAGAACTCGCTGCCCGACCTTTCTCCCGACTCGGATCCGGCCGGCGGTGTGCTGCGCGAAGAGGCGGAACGTGAAGTGCGCGCCGCGCTCGCCGAGCTTCCTGAAAGGATTCGGACGGTGCTGGCGCTGCGCTATTACGACAACATGGAATATCACACGATCGCGAGCACGCTCGGCCTCTCGCTCGGCAATGTGAAGACGTTGATCCATCGCGGCAAGATCGCACTTGCCCAACGCTTGCGCGACCGCGAACGCCGCGCGCACGCCGCCGCCGCGACTGCGAAAGGGGGCTCACATGCGCTGCTCCTCGTGTGAACCGCTGCTCGATCAATATGTCGAAGGCACGCTCGCGCCGCGCACGATGAGTGCCGTTTCAGCGCATCTCAAGACGTGCGACGCCTGCCGCGTCCTGCTCACGGAGTTGCGCGTCGTCGACGCGTTGCTCGCGACGTCGCCCAAACTGGAACTGCCGCCGAACTTCACCTTCGCGCTGATGGCCGATATCCGTTCGCTCGCGCCGCCCAAACGTGTGTCGCACCCGCTGTGGCCTTGGCTGACGGGATATGTGCTGGTCGCCTGGGTGCTCGCATTCGGCACGGTCTCGACACATGGAACGCTCGCACCGATGCTGACGGACATTGTGCGCTCGGCCTTCGCCGATGCACAACAACTGCTCGGCGTGTTCTCCGGCGCAGCGCAGGCGTTCGGGTCGAGCAACATGACCTTCATCGCCGGTGTTGTGACGTTGCTCGTAATCGACGGGCTGTTTGTCGCCGGCGTCTTCGCATTCTATCGATCGCTGCGCTCGCGCCTGGCGGCGCAGCGTCTTTCCGAGGGGGATTCGGCATGATTCGTCACATGGTCGCGATCGTGGTGATGCTCATCTGCGGGCTTGCGATCGCGCTTCCGGCTTCGGCGCAGACGCGCTCGATCGACCACGGCGGCACCTACTTCGGAAACATCACCGTCGATCGCGATCAGGTGGTCGACGGAGACGTCACCGTGATCGGCGGGGACGCGACGATTTTCGGGCGCATCAACGGTTCGGTCACCATGGTCGGCGGCAGTATCGATCAACGGCCCGGCTCGACGATCACCGGGGACACGAACGTCGTCGGCAGCGACGTCGCGCAAAACCTCGCCCCGTGGCTGCCGATGCAGAACGGCGATCCGTTCGCGCACCAGTATCGCAAGCTCGGCGGGCTCGCGTTCAACATCGTCGCCATCCTGCTCTTCTTGATCTTCCCGGCGCGCGTGCGCGTCGCCATCTCGCGCCTCGAACACCATGCCGGCTTGGCGGCGGCAACCGGTCTGCTCGGCTGGATCGCCGTGTTTCCGCTCGCGTTCCTCTTGCTGTGCACGATCCTGCTGATTCCCTTGATTCCCGTGGAATTCGTGGTGCTGGCCGCCGGCGTGTTCCTGGGCAAGGCGGCGCTCGGTCTGCTGGTCGGCCGCCGCTTCTACGAAATGGTGGCGCAGCGCTCGACGCCCACGCCGCTGGTGGCGCTGATCATCGGTCTGCTGCTCATCTCGGCGGCCGAGATGCTGCCGATGATCGGGTTGCTGGCCAAGGCGCTGGTCTGGATCATCGGCCTAGGAGCCGCTCTGCTCTCCTGCGTGGGTGAGGACCGCTTCTCGGGGCCGATCGCCGCTGGGCCGCGGGCACCCATCGGCGGGCCGCCGATGGTCATCCGGTAAGCCGAGCAGAGTTCGTCCGGCGGGCCGCGAAGATGCCGCCCATGGCTACGGTTTCCCACGCGCTGCGCTTCGCGCAACGCACGGCGCGCATGCGTGCCTCGACGATCCGCGAGATGCTCAAGGTCACGCAGCAACCAAACGTGATCTCGTTCGGAGGCGGGCTTCCCGCTCCCGAACTCTTTCCCACCGACGCAATCGCCGATGCGACCCGCGCCGTCATGAACGAGTACGGGCCGTTGGCGCTGCAGTACAGCGTCACCGAAGGCACGCCGGAGATGCGCAGGTGGGTCGCGCAACGCTTGGGACACCGCTTCGACATGGACCTCTCTCCAAGCAATGTGATGATCCTCAACGGATCGCAGCAAGGCTTGGACTTGATTGCCAAGATCTTCATCGACCCGGGTGATCAGATCGTGCTCGAAAGCCCCTCGTACCTGGGAGCCATTCAGGCATTCGATGCCTACCAGGCGCGCTATCTCACCGTCGAGACCGACGACGAAGGCATGATCCCCGAATCGCTCGAGCACGTGCTCGAACACGCCGACCCGTTTCCGAAGTTCGTCTATCTTGGACCGACATTCCAAAACCCGACGGGCCGTACGCTCTCACGCGAGCGCCGCGAGCGCATCGTCGCCATCTGCGAAAAATTCGAACTGCCGATTCTCGAAGACGATCCGTACGGAGAGCTGCGGTTTGAAGGCGACGACCTGCCGTCGTTGCTCTCGCTCGCGCGCAAGGCCACGGTGATCTATCTCGGCACGGGGAGCAAGATCGTGGCGCCGGGGATGCGTGTCGCCTGGGTGGTGACCAAGAGCGCCGACGTGCTCGAGAAGATCGCGCTCGCAAAGCAAGCCGCCGATCTGCAAGCGAACTCGCTGACGCAATACGTCTTTCATCGGTATGCGACCAGCGACCAATTCGACGAGCACGTGCGCACGATCGTGCGGACGTATCGCGAGCGGCGCGACGTCATGCTCGACGCGCTCGCCGAACACATGCCGGCTTCGACGCGCTTCAATCGCCCGAGCGGCGGCATGTTCCTCTGGGTCTCCCTCCCCGGTATCGACACCGAGGAGTTGCTGCCGGTCTGCGCCGAGCAGCGCGTCTTTTTTGTGCCGGGCGTCTTCTTCTACCCGAACGACGACGTCCACGACGGCATGCGCCTCAACTTCTCGAACGCGGGGAACGAGAAGATCCGGCTGGGCATCGCCCGGCTGGCCGAAGCCGTCCGCGGCTTTCGGAAGTAACTCGCCCCACCGCGCGTCGAATGGGATGCGCGCCCGCCAGTAGCTTTACCGCCAAGAAGGAGTACCCACGTGGCTGAGCAGTTCGTGACCGGGATCATCCCGACGTGTGACATTGCGGAACTGGAACGTGTCATTGGTAGCATCGCCGGGATCGATCGCTCGCGACTGACCGTCATCACCAAGGCGACGCGTTCCGACGATCACGATCGTTCGTTTCTGAATTTTCTGCACGCGTCCGGCCCGATTATCGACGCCGAAACCGCGGGCACGGGCCTTCTCGAACCCGATCGCATCATGACGACCAGCGGTGGCACCGGCGTCCCGGGCATAGGATCAAACCAGACGTCCTACGGAACGCTGCACTACCCGCGCCTGATTCAACACGTGGCGAACCTGCCTATTCCCGACGACGAAGCCGACAACTACAACGACGCCCTCGACGACGGCCGTTGTGTCGTCGCCTACCAAGCCGAACCAGCCGAAGTCGCCGCCTACGAATCAGCCTTCGACAAAGCTGGCATCCGTAAAGTCAAAACGTTCGCCCGGGCGTAGGTCTTGGCTAAGCGAGGCCAAGGGCGCAGACGATGCCTATGAGTGAATCGTATCCGACGTTGTCGTGATCGCTAGCTCTTACGATGCCCAAAAGGTCCTTCCCGCATAATTCGCGACGATTTTAAATGCGTTAGCATCTGCTCGAGCTTGGCCCATCGAGGCACCACATATCGTAATATTGCCGTCCGTCTTGTCGGATATTGTCTTCTATGTTCTGCCACTCTTGGGAACAACGCAACGGCATCACGCCACGCATCAACGTAGACTGCCGCCGTTTTACGATCCCCGAGAATGGCAATCCCGATGCACTCCAATACCTGCGTGAGCGCAATAAAGGGCGCATGAGTAAACCACTGGAGAACGTCGGCGTTACGATAGAAGGCAAGCCAGATGTTTCGCTCGCGTAGATACGCGCGACGGCGAATTTTGGATATATCCGAAAGCCCTTTACCGAGCGTTGCGCCTCCAAGATGCACAAAACTGGCCCGATCGTCGATGAGAAAAGACTTTCCAATACCGCGCAACTTCCACGCCAGATCCAGATCTTCGGTATACCATTCAAGGTACTCGGAATAGCCACCGACTGCGAGAAAATCGACCCGCCTCAGTACCGTGACGCAGCCACTCTGGAAGAACGCATCTAAAATCGGTCGGCTCTGTCTATTTGGGGGAACTGGGAATCCGCTCAAATCCAGCCCAAGACCGTATTCCTGTGATGATCCATCAGGATTTCGCAGTTCAGGCGAGACGATACCAACGGCGGAGTTGGCTTGCAGAACACCCGTCAAGTAACGCAACGACCCGGGCTGTCCTATAACGTCATTGTTCAGTAATGCAATATATTCCGACTTTACTTTGAAAACGGCGATATTTAATGCTTTGCCTAAGGGTACGTTCTTGTCAATGCGAACGATTTCAACGGTTGGCCAGCACTTTTGCACGTATTCGCTCGTTCCGTCGGTCGAGCCATTGTCAACAATGACCACATGACCTTCGTCGATAATTGACGACAGGCATTTGTCGAGCAGATGCATCCCGTTAAACGTCAATACGAAGACTGCCAGCCGTGTATCCATCGTAAATCCACTGTCGAATCCTGAATTCACTTTGTTCTCTTAACTTCCGTTGTTTGGATAATGCGTCTGACTCCTTCCTCTAGCGTCATTGTCGGCGTAAATCCAATGGTATTTTTCAGTAGCGACGCATTGGCAACAACATCGGGCCGACCTATCCTCTTTGGCAGACTCACAACCGATGGGATCAAGTGTGGTGCTACAAGAGCCGCGATCATCACTGCAACTTCTCGTATTGAGATACCAACGCCGGTTCCAACGTTTATGGCGCCAGCAACATCTGATTCCGCAATTTGAACTAGCGCCTCAGCTACGTCGTCCGCATATATAAGATCAATTCTTCTATCAGGCTCCCTTAGATCTGGAACGCACCCTTCGCGAAAGGAGGTTATCATCGATGTGATGAGCTTCTGCGCCGGCTCTCCCTCGCCATAGACATAAAAAAGCCGTGCCCAGGAAAATGACATGGGAGCAAGTTCGTTTTTCGCACTCATTGCAATCTCGAAAAGGGCGTTCTTCGCGTGCCCGTAAGTAGACGTCGGTCTTCGCATAGAATATGCTTCCGAAATTGCACTCGTGTCACCATCGCCGTATTCGGCGCAACTACCAACCCCAATAAACTTATGTACTGCGCTCGCGGCAAGTGACTTAAGCAGTTCAAGGCTCGCCGCCAAGCAATCCAGATTTTCAAGCGAAGTCCAGAACTGGGGAGGGCGTGCGATCCAGGCGAGGTGTATTATGCAATCGGCGCGCACAGAACGTATCTGATCCGCCGCCTCCATCACCAATGCCGGCTGCATGAAGTCCATTGGAATATATGGGATACCATGGGAGACTGGCGAGCGACCCGCTGTCACAATGTGGTGACCGCGATCGAGCAAACGCGGCAAAATCAGGCGCCCAAGGAAGCCACTGGCTCCGGTAACGATGATCACCATGGTACGCTATTTCGTTCGGTCTCCGGGGGATGACGAGAAACGAATGGCGTAGCTTTCCGCTGGATTGCAATCAAGGAGATATTCAAGTGCAGAAGGATTCGTCAACAGGCTGCCCTCGTGCCTCCTGTTTCCCACCGGGGCATGCCCAGCGCCGCATTGGAGCGATCGCCTTGTCACCTGCACCGAGATTGTGGCAACAATATCGAAAGCGACTCGTCAAGTAATGCAAGCGCAGGAGCCATCCGCCTGGGAACGCGTCAAGCGTCGTTATCGGGTCGACCCAGCGACTACCGTCGAAAATGCATTCTCGCTGCTGTCAGATGGCGTGCAACGGGCAATTTGGCGGTTACTCCTTAGGCGCCGATTCAGAGCATTCGGAAAAAGCTCGGCAATTATTCAGCCCCGGCTACTGAACGGAACCCGCTTCATGTCGATTGGTGCCGGTGTATATATTAGAAGCGGTGCACGCTTGGAGGCCATACGTTGGATAGGAGACTCAATTTACACACCATCAGTGCAAATTGGTGATGGTTGTTTTTTCGAATTCGACTTCCAGTTGAGTTGCGCATCGCGAATATCAATTGGACGCGACGTCCTGGCTGCTGGGCGCGTATTCATCACCGATAACGATCATGGCCGAGATCCGAAGACTCATCGTCTTCGACAACCCATTCTTACAGCTCCCGTCGATATCGGCAACTACGTGTGGCTTGGGCAAAATGCATGCATCCTAAAAGGGGTTTCTTTGGGAGACGGATGTATCGTCGCTGCCGGGGCAGTTGTTACTAAGAGCTTCGCAGCGGGCAGCATCATCGGCGGCGTTCCAGCACGCAAAATTGGTGATCTTCCTAATGCCTAGCTTTGCGCGAATTCGAGGAGCGAAGCCTTGGCTTGCGATCGCCTCGACAATCGCCATCGCGATCATCTGTCTTCATTGGGCGAAGCCGGGAACGATAATTGCACAGATAGATCTTTTTCCAAACCTGGCACCATTCAGGCTCCTTACGAAGTCATTTTGGTCCTGGGGAACATTTCTCAATGCCAACGGCATCCATGAGAGTCCTGCTGCTACGACGTTCTATCTCGTGACCGGAATTCTACAATCATTCTTTGGGCAGACCTACGGGCAAATCGCCTACCTTTGCCTAGTCTTGACGCTCACCTGGTGGGGTGTGTATAGGCTTTCCCGATATCTCGAGATGCCGGAACCCGCCGCCGCATTATCGGCTTGGCTCTTCACCTTTAATCCCTATGGCGAATTCTACTTAGCCGTCTTCTTCACAGCGACGGTGCTTGCAGCGGCACTGCCGTGGACGGCATACATCGCAATCCGAGCAGCTCAGGAACCGACCTTCAGGCGGACGGGTACGATCATTTCGACGATTCTCGCATTTGCAGTCTATCCAATAATTGCTGGAACGCCGCAATTACTCTTCGAGTTCCTAATCGCTACTCTTTTCTTCGCATGGATTGCCCAGGCACGAGCGGTGAACCGCCCGTCATATTTGCGGTGGCTGCGTCATACAACGCTGCTTTCGGTCGCTACGTCTTTATGGTGGATCGTTCCAATAGTAATTGCTTTTTTTGGAAACCATATAACCCGGCCGACGTCGGGAAGCGATGCCTGGTGGGTATATCGGGACGCTTCATTCCTTAACATACTTCGACTCACGTTTGCATGGACGTGGAAACTTCCCGAATATTTCCCCTATAGCGCGAATATTGATGCCAGACCGATCCTCTATGGCGCCCAATTCCTCTTGGTTGCAACGGGATTTTTCGCCATGATTTTGGTTGAAGGTCGCAAGCAGCGCTTAGTGGGCTCTCTTATTCTCTTCGCAGGCGCAGCATTTTTTCTCGCCAAGGGATCACATGAGCCTTTCGGCATTGTAAACCAGGCCTTGATGAGTACACCTCCGTTGTTCTTATTCCTCGAACCTGCTGGTATCGTCATAGCCGGAGTTCTCGCACTGGCTCTCTGCGCCGGTCTTCTTTTTTCACGCCTACAGGTCTTGCTTTCCAAACCGGCGCTAATAGCGAGCGGCATTGCGATAGTAGGACTCGCATATGCATCTGCTTATCCGCTCTATGATGGCTCGTTTTGGCACGGCCCCACGGTCGCGACCCCTTCGATGCACGTTCGACCGCCACACTACTGGGCTGCTCTTGGAAGATATGCATCCGCTATCGATCCCAATAGTATTATCGTTGTTGCACCGGAAAATGAAAGCTATCAGGCCAAGTATGATTGGGGTTACGAGGGTGTCGATCTTATCGCAAATGAATATCTTTCTAACCCGGTATTAATGCTAGGAGCTCCGCTCACCTACATAAATGATCAGCGTAGCACGATCTTAGGAAATGCCCTTCAAAAGACCTTGGCCGACGGCTCTCCACTTGCTGCAGCACTTATGCGCGGTATCGGGGCGCGTTTTGTGATTTTCAGGGAAGATTTAGAAGGGTCAACTTCACGCATCACGCTATCTTCGTTGGCGCGAGCTCTTCCAGGTGCTCGACTAATCCGATTTGGCCCCCTTTCGCTTTTTGCGTTGCCATTTTCAACCCACCCAATTCTGGCGTCTAATTCGTATATCGAATCATACGGGAATTCAATTGCGCCCACTACGCAGACGATTCTCTCGTCACTCGTCGATAATAACTTACCGCACATCGCTCGCGGCTCCATCAAGTCATCGATCGAACCGATGCTTAAGGAGATGAACGTCGGCCCGCATGAGTTTTTTGCGCCCGCAGTTAGCCGCATCATCGTCGCGAACTCGACCAGGTACCCGGTCAAGATTTTGCCGCAATTTGATTCGATTTTGGGCCTGCTCACATCGGATCCACCGCGAGCAACATACTTTCTTGGAAGTGGGCGTGATATTAACGCAGTGACTCCAAACATAGCCAAGGAATTTCAGTCGTACCAACCTTTGCTAACGCAAACGACCATGGACCAGCTCGGGGACAGCGCCGCGCTAACTGTGATGAACCCCTCTTTTACACCGACTAGCACCATGATGTCGGTATCGATCGCAACTCACGATCCCGTGGCGCTAGTGCTTCGCAGCGGCAGTAATAGCTATTCAACAACCGCAGTGCCATTTGATGGCGTGCAGACGGTGACATTCCGAAATGTCAGAGTCTTCCCTGGGTTAAACGACTTCTCCATCATTTTTCAGGCACGACGCGACGTTCACGCCACACCCGATCCGGCGAACGGAGGCGAGATACTCAATGTTGCATTTTGGGGCACCCACCCGATGGGCCGCGCACCAATCTACGATAGGACAGGACTTCTCATCTCGCTCGATGCAGTACGGCATCGACACATTATCGCGGGCATCGTGCCGGTTTCCGGAACGATTGCGCAAGATCCGATACTGCGCGTTAGTCTTGGGGGATATACAATTCCGTATAATCCTGGAGTCATCGTGCCGATAAAAACGGAGACTGGCCGCTATCTCTGTTTCGCACCGCTTGTCAGTGGTATTAACATACCGCTCCGGCCCGCGATCAGTAAATGTCTCCACGCCAATCATGTGGCGCCCAGCACGGATGCGACCTTCGGCTATCTTCTCCTGGATTTGGCAACCCCACCCACGTTTGATGTCCTCAAAGGCTATCCAGCCATCGATTCGGTCAGCTTCGAGCGCTTGCAGGACGAAGCGCGGGTCATTGTTCATGCTTCTGGTGATTTACGAAATTCGCAACGGGTCGCACCAAAAGAGATGAAAGGAAGTGATCCGCGGGGCCTACTCGACATAACTGTAAAAGCTTCTAGTAACATGCAAACCCGCAACGTAATCCAGCTAGAGCTGGCTGGAACAGCTCATCCAATAGAATTCGTAGACATGGGAAATGGGGAATATCGCCTAGTTAGGACAGCGTCGGCACAAGGCTTGAGCTCAGCGCGCAAAATGTTCGTTCACACTAAGCAAAAGTTCGGCGTGGCGATTGTCAATGCCAAGCTCAGTCTCCCAGACGGCTTTGGCGGGTTTCTACTTGGCTCCATGCGATACCAGATCGATCCTCGCCACGACGTCTATCGCAAACTCCTTCACTTGCGGAGAGCCGAGAACCTATCGCTCGTATCGTCAACTCCGGAACTAAGCGCATTGGTCTTCGATAGCGGCGTACGGCCTACTGTGATTCGTGCGAGGTCCGAAGAGTTCGCATTGCAAAACCCGCTATGGAATCGACTGCCCTTGACGGCATTGCAAGGTTCCCACTTCATTACGCTGCGCCGATACTTTAGTTGGAGCTGGCAAGCTATAGCAATTCGAAACCGGCATATCGAACTAGCCCCGCATTTCCTCGTTAACGGTTGGGCGAATGGGTGGTACGTCGATGGCGATAGCACCATTATCATGTTCAACGTCGCGAACGATTTGCAACTGTTATTTATAATTGCAGGCGCGATATTGATTGGCGTCTTGCTAGTGAAGAGAGAAGCAGTTTGAGAGCCGGGATCGCCGTCAGCGGGCTTCTTGCTTTAGCTGCTTCAATCGGACTACATGCAATTAGCCAAGAAGGTGCTGGGGAGCTGTTCGGAGTTGCAACTTATTTCTTGCTACTGCTCGCGGCGCTGGTTCCCCCAAAACGAGGGGAACCGATCTGCGGCGACGGCGACGAATAAAGGCTGGGGTGAGAGGCTCTCGTGTGGAAGATGGGTGAGCTTGCTATCGGGCGGCTGCCATACACTATTCGGTTCCACCTCGGAGCCGGCGCAGTCGCCTTGGTCTTTGGCCTGATCTACGCGTTACCGCTTCTTCGCGCAGATGGTGTGCCGGCATTTCAGCAAGACTGGCTATGGCCTGCTTGGCCTCAACAGTGCGCTGCTTTTTCACTCAAGGGTGCTTCGCCTTGGATTTCGGGCGGCACGGGTTTACCGGCTTCCTATCCTCAGCCTTGGTGGCCATACCTTGTTGCAGGATCCCTATGTTCTGCGCTAGGGCCAAAGTTGGCACTAGTCGCCTATATCGGCTGCGTCGTTTTTGTTGGCGCCTATCTTGCCATTCGATTGTTTAGTTTCGTATTAGGACCATTTTCCGCCATCGCCGCAGCCGCGATACTTTGGGGCAGCCCTGTCCCGCTCAACGAGATTCAGGCTGGACATTGGTTCTTCTTGACCTCGTATGCAGTCGCACCCCTCGTTCTTGAAACGGCATTTTTTGCGACGCGACGGTGGGCTTGGTTGCATCTTGGAGTACTTCTTGGCGTCGCCAGTGCACAACAACAATTCTTCCCATTACTGACCGCGGCTCTTCTGGGGATTGGCTTTTCACGCCGGAATCTGCTTTCGGCTACCCTGCCAGCTATTCTCGTGGGGGTGGCTGTCGTGAGTCCGCTTTGGATTAGCGCTGTTCTTCTGCGGCAAGATGCTGCGCTATCGACGATCTACACTTTCGGACATTGGATCGACTCACAAAGCGCACCCTTGTCGGACGCCCTAAGAATGATTGGGTACATCGGTGGTTACGATGCTGGATTACTCAATCACGCTACACGGTTGGCGCTTTGGCTACTACCTGTCTCATCGATCGCATTCGCAATTTTCAAGTGCCGCATTGCCGCCGTCCGAAACCTTGGACTTATCTGCGTGGTTTCGGTCCTACTTTATAGCGGCACGCGCGGCCCCCTAAGTGGCGTGATAGACTGGGCATTCATTCACATTCACCCTGTCAATGCGTTCCGAGAATTGTACATTTTCAACGTGGTTACAGTATTCTCGTATGCATTTCTAACCGGCTCGGCAATTAACACACTTTTGCGGCACACACGCTATCGTATTCTCGGAATCTTTCTTTGGTGCGTTTTTGTCGGACTTAGCATGGTGATCATGTCGCGCTCAACGATTGGGATGTCGACATTTACTACAACAGCCTTCGAGCAGCGTGCGGTAAACGCGATCGCGCAAAAGCATTCGTGGGGTCGCTTTATCGTTGACCCCGCCATAGAGCCAGTGCGGCGACCGAGCGGCGAGAGCCGCGGCGGATACTCGCCTTGGCTTCTCCCGATCGGATTGCAGTGGAGCGGTGCCGACTATGGGCAAACATTTCCAAGTATGTACGTTGCGCGTGGTCTGTCGGCTCCGACTCCTGATCGAGTCGCCAACGCCGCTTTTCAACGCATCGGCATAACTGACCTGATCTCAGATCCAGCTCTAGTTTCGACCACGGTTGTGGAACCAGCTTTGAGAAACATTTACAACCGGTGGCCCATCCAATCGGCTAAAGTGCCGGGCGTACGTGACTTCAAAGACAATACTCTCGTATCGGTCGAACCCTACAGCGCGAAACCAGGAACCTTTGCCTCAAACTACAGCGGTGTGCGCACGATCGACCCGGTAACCCAGGCGCGTCCGCTCGACCTCATGCCACTCGCAGAAGAGGATCCACGAGAATCTTGGTCGCCGCTCGCATTCTGGCCAACACTCCCCGTGTGGGCATACGCTGAGCCCAATGGGATATTTACACTGCGGGCCACAGCGCGCCTTTCAATAGCAACCGACTCGTTTATAGCCGCAGGCAACACCGACGGGCACCTCACCTTGAGTGGATGCGTAAGCGCTGCGACCCTCGACGGGCACTTCCGTTTGTTTCGGTGCGCAAAGGATCCCGTGTTTAGTGGCGCGCCGCCAATCGTCGTCTCGCAAGTATTCGAAGGCGGGGCCCTCGCAACGACTCGACCGCAGACGGGAGCTATGGGGACCGTGCATATTCGACAGATCTTGCCGTGGCAGATTAGGCTTGACGCCCAGATAAAGGGCGGCTCGGCCTTAGTCCTACGGCAGTCTTTCAACGACCTCTGGGCATGCGACTCATGCGGCGGCCGTCACATCGCAGTAGACGGGTTCGCAAATGCGTGGGTCATGCCAGCGGACTTTAAGGGACCGCTGACGTTGACATACCGTGGGGCGTACGCTTATTTTTTGGGCCTTACCCTCTCGCTGTTCTTTATCATAAATTCATTCTTGGCTACGGTCCTCGGGGGTATTCGAGGGTTAGCAAAATATGTCTCCACGGAGTGCAGGGTGTCCGCGCCCGAAAGCTAACCAGAGTCTGTCAACTATGAAGGCTGTCATACTCGCCGGCGGTCTAGGCACGCGCATTAGTGAAGAGACGCATCTGCGTCCAAAACCGATGGTTGAAATCGGCGGCAAGCCGATTCTTTGGCACATTATGAAAATATATGCCGCTCACGGTATTTGCGATTTTATCGTGTGCTGTGGCTACAAAGGCTACGTCATTAAGGAGTACTTCGCAAACTACAGTCTACATATGTCGGACGTAACGGTTGACCTTCGTGCTGGCATAGTCACGGTAAACCAGAGCTATGTCGAACCTTGGTCGATTTCGCTCATTGACACAGGCCACGATACGATGACCGGCGGCCGGCTGAAGCGCGTGGCTCCCTACCTGCAAGATGATGAGCCATTTTGTTTCACTTATGGCGACGGCGTATCGGACGTCAACATTACCGATCTCGTGATGGCTCATCGACAAAATCGGCGGCTTGCAACGGTCACAGCGATCCAGCCGCCGGGGCGCTTCGGGCAATTAAAGTTCGACGGTCACACGGTGACCGGCTTCCTGGAGAAGCCTGAAGGGGACGGGGCCTGGATCAACGGCGGCTTCTTTGTCCTTGAGAAGAAGGTATTGGATTATATTGCCGATGATGCAACGCCATGGGAGCGGGCACCCATGGAAAGGCTCGCTGACGAAGGGCAACTGGGCGCATATCTACACCGTGGCTTCTGGCACCCGATGGACACTCTCCGTGACAAGACGTTCCTTGAGGAACTTTGGGCAAAGCCGAATTGCCCCTGGAGGGTCTGGTGATCGACGGGGACCTGTGGAAAGGAAAGTCGGTTCTCGTAACCGGGCACACTGGATTCAAGGGCTCGTGGCTGTCCATCTGGCTCGAGCAGCTAGGTGCACGCGTTGTAGGCGTCGCTTTACCGCCATCGACGAAGCCATCCCTATATGAAGATGCGAACCTCGCGAACTACGTACAATCATCTGAACACGACATCCGTGATGTTGCATTCCTGGAGCAATTAATCGTTGATCATGATGTAGAGGCAGTCTTTCATCTCGCGGCGCAAGCCCTCGTGCTTCCATCATATAATGATCCCCTTGATACTTTTTCAATCAATGTCTTGGGAACTGCGGCAGTGCTCGAGGCGGTGAGGCGCACAAGACGTCCTCGAGCATGTGTTATCATCACAAGCGACAAATGTTATGAAAACCGCGAGTGGGTTTGGCCATATCGCGAGGATGATCCGCTTGGTGGCCACGATCCATATTCGGCAAGCAAAGGCTGCGCTGAAATCGTAACGTCCTCATATCGCAGGTCCTTCTTTATCGAAGGGACGACTGGTCTTGCGAGCGCCCGCGCAGGCAACGTGATCGGAGGGGGCGATTGGTCCAAGCACCGGCTCATTCCTGACATTGTGCGCGCCCTTGATAGCAATAGCGAACTTCGTGTGCGCAACGCGGCAGCGATTCGACCCTGGCAGCACGTCCTTGAGCCGATATCGGGTTACCTCCTCCTGGCACAGCGGCTCTTTCAAGGGGACGAGGTTGCAGCTCAATCATGGAATTTCGGCCCCGACACAAGCAACGAGCGAGATGTTGCCTGGATGATCGAGCGATTCCAACTAGCGTGGGGAGATGGCGTGACAATGATTCATACGAACGCCTCCGCTCATGAGGCACGGTATCTCTCGCTTGATAGTAGCAAATCACGGCGGATCCTTGGCTGGAAACCCGCTCTCGGAATTGAAGAAACGATTGAATGGACTGCGCGATGGTATAAGCGATACCTTGAGGGGATTAGCGCACGTGAACTGTGCATGGCAGATATCATCGAGTTTACGAGGCGAGGATAAGAGGGTCAATGAAAACGCCGATCTGTAGGTTCTGCGGCAACACGCTGCAGAGGACATTCGCGAACCTGGGCATGTCACCGCCATCGAATGCATTTCTCTCGGCAGTTGAATTGGGACAATTGGAGCGCTTTTATCCCCTTCACGCCTATGTATGCGAAAGTTGCCTACTAGTGCAGCTCGAAGAATTTGAGACTCCCGCCGAAATCTTCACGGATTATGCTTACTTTTCATCCTTCTCATCGTCATGGCTCGAACATTCGGAGCACTTCGCTACGAGGATCGTGAAGCGTCTTGGTCTTGACGAAAAGAGCCTCGTGATTGAGATTGCGAGCAATGATGGATATTTGCTGCAATACTTCAAGAAGCAAGGTATCCGAACGCTAGGGATCGAGCCGGCCGTGAACGTAGCCCGAGCGGCCCAAGAGCGCGGTATAACCACGATTACTGAATTTTTCGGCTCGCAAGTTGCTACCGCACTTGTTGACGATGGTGAACAACCGGACTTGATCTGCGCAAATAATGTTCTCGCACACGTTCCCAATATTAATGATTTCGTATCCGGCATCAAGATTCTCTTGAAGACAAACGGAACTGCGACGTTTGAATTCCCACATCTTCTAAAACTCATCGAATTCAACCAGTTTGACACTATATATCATGAACATTTTTCCTATTTTTCGCTCTTGACAGCCGTCAATATCTTTAGGTTCCACGACCTCGAAGTAGTAGATGTAGACGAATTACCAACGCATGGAGGATCGCTCAGGCTTTTTGTGCGCCATAGTGGTCAGGCCACACCTAGCGAAAATGTTGCGAGAATCTTAGCCAACGAAAGAGAGGCGAACCTCGAGCACGTCGAGACCTACTCGATGTTCAGTGGTCAAGTGGAAGCGTCAAAACGCACGCTCCTGAAATTCCTTATCGATGCCAAGAATGCTGGCAAGCGGATTGCAGCTTATGGCGCCGCGGCGAAGGCGACAACACTCCTTAACTACTGCGGTATTCGGACCGATTTTATCGACTACATCGTCGATCGCAATCCGTATAAACAGAATCGATACTTGCCAGGCTGTCACATTCCAATCTTGGATCCTGCTGCGATAGCGCGCTCCGAACCGGATTACATTCTGATCCTTCCATGGAACTTGAAAGAAGAGATCACCAAACAGCTAGCATATGTCGAACGCTGGGGGGCACGTTTTGTCGTGCCGATCCCGCGCGTTGAGGTGCTATAGAGTAGCGGTGAAACTAATTCCGACTACACTCCGTGGAGCTTACACGCTGAAAATCGACCCAATTGAAGACGATCGCGGATTTTTCGCAAGGTCCTGGTCAGATGATGTTATTTCAAACATGGGTCTCGATTGCCGAATAGCACAATGTAGCATTTCATTTAATAGACACATGAAGACGGTTCGCGGACTCCATTTTCAACAGCCCCCCTTTGCGGAAACGAAGATTGTTCGCTGCACAGCTGGCGCTATTTTTGATGTTATTCTTGACGTGCGCCCGGATTCTTCGACCTTTCTAAAATGGTATGGGCAAGAACTGAATTGCGATAATCGAGATGCCCTCTATATACCCGTTGGTTTTGCTCATGGTTTTCAGACTTTAACGGATAATGCTGAGGTTTTCTACATGATCTCAACGCAATTCAATCCAGGAGCCGCGAGGACTATCCGTTGGGATGATGCTGCTCTTGGGATAACATGGCCTCATAGGCGCGACATCGTCATTTCGCATAAGGACGCCACTGCTGCTTCCGCGGCCGAGACCCTCGGAATTGATCAATCGTAGGTGTTTGCGCGTTCTATCCGCGTAGATGGATGCCTCGCCCGCATGCGTGGGAAGCGAAAGCTACTTCGCTGATACGAATTCGCGCCTGCTCAACGCAAATAGCGCGCGTGAGTTGTCTATATTCGAAGATCCCACAAGCGACCATTTTTCGTTCAAATCTACTGAGCGAATCTCGCCGCCGATGATGGACTGCATCATTTCGTTGAGCATCGCCTGCGCTGACCGGTGCCACGAAAACTCCGAGGCACGCAGAAGGCTACCCTCCTCCAATGTGAAGCGAAGTTCGTCGTTGTCTAACACCGCGCAAATGGCGGGAGCAAGACTTTCTGCTTCTGGAACCAGCAGGCCGCTCTTGCCATGAACTATGGCCTCCCTAAGGCCTGGAACCGCGTATGCGATCGCAGGCGTTTTACAGGCGTTTGACTCGATTACGGAGATGCCCCAGCCTTCCATCTCCGATGGCGTCACAGAAACCCAAGCTTGTTGCAGCAACGCGAGCTTACGTGAATCATCTACAAAGCCTTCAAAGATCACCGCGTCGCCAAGTCCTGAGTTCATCACTTGAGCTTCCAAAGCTGGACGCGCGTCTCCGGCCCCTGCGATGCGCAACACGGCGTTAGGAACTTGGGTGCGCACCTCCGCGAAGGCAGCAATCAGCAAATCGACGCGCTTATATGTTTTTAGGCGACCTAAATAAAGCACTGTTGGCACCGGCGCTTTTTTAGATGGCATTAGTGATGTGTCGACGCCACATCGGACCAAGCCGATATTTTGTTTCTTAATTCCTAGTTCGCACATTTGGCGACGCGTGTCTTCTGAAATTGTGACAAATCGCGAATTTCGGTAAAGCCATGGAACGAGCTTCGCCTCGCACCACATCAGTGGATAGGCAATCAATGCTGGGAGGTGTTTGCGGAATACTTCCTGATGCACGTGATAGACCAAACATATTCTTGGTTTTAAAGAATACAATGGAGAAAAAAAAGGTATTCCGTTTTCGGAATCGATCACGACATCGAAGCGATCACGCAAATCACGCAAGTACATCAGCGGCGCCAATGCATAGACTGAGAGTGCGTTTCCGACGCGCCTAATGCCAATGCCTTCGAGGTCTTCTCGTTCAAGACAGCCCTTGAAGCCTGCGGTTAGCCATTCTACGTGGTGACCCCACTCCACCCAGCGGCGCGCCTGCTCGAAGAGATATGCTTCAGCTCCACCCGCTTGCGGATGCTTTGGGTCTCGCCAGTTCACGATCAAAATGCTTAAGCGATCGTGCAGGCGTAGTGGTGAGGTCGGGAAGCACCAATCAAAGAGTGGCACCGCCAACCTAACCAGCGAGTGATGCAACCGGAGACGGATGAGCGATGCGAGCATCCTTGCCGAGGATGGTATTAAGCGAACTCGCGAACCAGATGAATCGATCCAATGCGTTGGCACCTCTTTCACCTGTAAGCCACGGGATTTCAGCTGAAAAAGAAGATCGACATCGAATGCTAGATTGGCCGTTTCGATATCCCTCATCACGCACTCGATTGCCGATCGGCGAAACACTTTCGCACCACACTGGGTGTCGGAATATGGAAGCCCAAAGAAGAGTCGCACCAACGCATTGAAACATCGGCTCGCGAGCCTTCTGGCAAACGGCTGACTGATTCCAATTAGTGATCCCTTTGCCCATCGAGATGCGATGATCCCATCTGCCTCGCCAATCGATTCAAAAAGCCGACGCATTTCAAATGCGCTGGTAGAACCGTCCGCATCGACGTAGCCAACGACTTCAGCCTGCGCGAGAAGGAATCCGGCTCGAACTGCTCCTCCCTTTCCCACTGCGTGGGGAATATCCACCAAATGTACGTGCGAGTGCTTCGTACGCACTGATTCAACAATGCTCTTCGTAGCATCGATGCAGCCGTTCAGCACGACAATGACTTCCGAATCCAGAAAGGCTTCGGCATACTGTTCAAGCGTCTGCCGAATGCGATGCTGCTCGTTGTATGCTGGAATTACAACAGAAAAACGAGGACTCTGAGAGCACCATGTTTCTTGCGTTATCATGCGATTGGTGCGTCCCTATTCTCCGGGGGGCTGATGATGTTGCGTTCGAATTTTGCGAGGATGGCGCGGAGCGCGACTTCTAGTTCTTCGGCGCCAAGGAGTTTTGATGCGGCAATGAAGACGGCGCCGCCGATAACGATCTGACCGGTGAGATACCACGCGCGCGAGGCGAGGGTGGGATCGGGGTGCACGCCGAGCGCGGCGATCCAGTGCAGTGCCAGCACCATCGCGATCGATGCGACGACCACGCGCCCGACCGAAAGCAACAACCGTTTCCAATCGAAGCCGCCGATCAAGCGCCAGACGAGCACGAACAGCATGACCGCCTGCATCGTTTGACTCACCGAATTTGCGAGCAGCAGCCCGCGCGCCCCCAGCGGTTGCAGCCACAGAAGCGACAGCAGCACGTTGACGACGACCGTGAACACCGAGATGGCGACCGTCCAGCCCGTCTCATTGCAAGCAAAGCAGCAACGCGTGAGCACGACGTTGGCCGCCAGCGCCAGCAGCCCCACCGCCGCGTAGGGCAACAAGCTTGCGCACAACAGTGCCGACGCTTCGGTGAACGACCCTCGCTCGAAAAGTGCCTGCACCATCGGATACGCGAGCACCACCAGCGCGCAGGTCGCAGGAATAGCGATGAAGCCAACCAGCCGCAGCCCCATCTCCAGCGTGACGCCGATGGCTCGCCGGTTCTCGCGCGCAAAGTGGGCTGCAAGCATCGGGAAGAGCACGGTCGCGATCGCCGCCGCGAAAATCTGCTGGGGGAAGAACACCAGTTTCGTCGCGTAGTTCATTCCCGCCATGTATCCCGCCGAGAGCGTCGATGCGAAGAAGCGGTCGAAGAACAGGGCGATCTGCCCCGCGGCCGACCCGACGACGACGGGACCGAGCACGAGCCACACGCGCTGGAGACCGGGATGACGCAGATCGATGACCGGCCGGTACCGGCCGATCAGCAAGAACGACGGAAGCTGCACCGCAAGCTGCGCGACCAGCCCCCACATCGTTCCGGTGACGAGCGCGAAGATTCCGATCTGCCGATCCATCAGCACGACGAACCCGATCGTCGCCAGGTTGACGGCGATGCCGGTCAGCGCGGTCGCGCGAAAGCGATGGTATGCGTTGAGCATCGCCGCGAGCACCCCGCTCAAGCTGACCGCGATGATCGACGGCATCAAGATGCGCGTCATGTGAACCGCAACGCCCATCTGCGGCGCGGGGAAGCCGTGCGCGATCAGCGGCACGTAATACGGCGCGAGGATGTATCCCACCACCGCACACACGCTCAAGATCAGCGCAAGTAGATTGACGATCGTGCTGCACAGCCGCCACGCTTCGTCTTCCTCACCGTGCGCGAGATACGACGAAAAGGTCGGCACGAGCGCGGTCACGAGCGCGCCGTTGAAGACGCCGAAGAGAATGGTCGGGATGGTCGCGGCCGCGAGAAATGTGTCCATCTCCCACTGCGTACCGTAATACTTCGCGTTGATGACTTCGCGAAAGAAACCGAGCGAGGTCGAGCCGAGCGTCGCCGCCATGATGAAGAGCGTCGACCCCGCGATCGCCGCGCGAGCGGGTTTTGGACGCGGGCTGACAAGCCGCAGGCGCGCGTTAATGGGCGCCCTCCTTGAACAGCACCGCCGGGATGGTCTTGAGAATGAGCAGCAGATCGCCAAGCGGCGTCCATTCATTCACATACCTGTTGTCGAGGTGCATCCATTCGTCGAACGCGACCTCGCTGCGGCCGTTGATCTGCCACAGACACGTCACGCCTTGCGGCACGCTCAGCCGGCGCATCGCATAGGCGTCGTAATGGAGCACCTCGCTCGAGAGCGCGGGCCGCGGACCGACCAGCGACATGTCGCCGATCACCACGTTGAACAAATTCGGCAATTCGTCGATGCTCGTGCGGCGCAAGAACCCGCCGAGCGGATGCAGCCGCGGATCGTTGCGAATCTTGAACACCGGGCCGTCAGCCTCGTTGAGGTGCATCACCTCAGCGCGCATCTCGTGGGCGTTGTTGACCATGGTGCGCAGCTTGAACATCATGAAGATCACACCGTTGCGGCCCACGCGCTCCTGCGCGAAGAACGGCGAGCTTCCGGTGACGGCGAAAACCGCGATCGCCGCGACGGCGATCACCGGCAGCGCGAGCAGCAAAAGGGCACAGCCCAAGAACACATCGATCAAGCGCTTGATCGTCCACCAATGCGCCGGCACGTGGCGCACCATCGCGAGGCCGTCGGCGGCGCGCGGCAGACGGTCCTCGGTGACGGCTTGCATCAGGCGAAGGCTTCCATGACGGTCTTCCCAACGCGATCCAGTCCCTCGATGATACCCAGATCGGCGCCGGGTCCACCGCTCAGATGGATGAAGGGCACGAACTCGCGGGTGTGGTCGCTGCCGGGGGCCGTCGGGTCGCACCCATGGTCGGCCGTGAAGATGACCTGATCTCCGGGCCGCAGCCCCGCCTCCAGGCGCGGGATGAGCGCGTCGAGCGCCTCCAGCGCGTCGGCATAGCCCCGCACGTTGCGGCGATGACCGTACTTCGAGTCGAAATCGTTGAGATTCACGAAGATGAAGCCGCGTTCACAGGAGTCGAGCAACCCGAACGTCTTTTCCATCGCATCACGGTTATCGGCCACACGCACCGACGATGTAACGCCGTGGCCGCAGTAGATGTCGCAGATCTTGCCGACGGCATGCACCTCGATGCCACGTTCGGCTAGCGTGTCGAGCACGCTGGGCGGCGGTTCGACGGCATAGTCGCGGCGGTTGGCCGTGCGAACGAAGGCCCCGGGAGTGCCGAGAAACGGCCGTGCGATCACCCTGTTCACGTTGTGCGGCGCGACCAGCATCGCGCGCGCCCTTTCACACCAGTCATAAAGCGTGGGAAGCGGGACGATCTCCTCATGTGCCGCCACCTGGAAAACCGAATCCGCCGATGTATACAAGATCGGTCGTCCGGTCGCGATGTGCTCGGGTCCGAGTTCATCGATGATCTCCGTGCCCGACGCGGGCTTGTTCCCAAGCGGCGCCTTGCCGGTGATGCGCGTGAACTCCTCCACGATTTCCGGAGGGAAGCCATTTGGATAGGTCGGAAAGGGCACGGCAGTGATGATGCCGGCCATTTCCCAATGACCCGTGATGGTGTCTTTGCCACGGCTTCGCTCGCGCAGCCGCGCGACGCGCGCGCGCGGCGCCGGCATCGGGCGCACGCCCGCGATTTCCGTGAGGTTGCCCAGACCGAAACGCTCGAAATTGGGCAGGTGCAAGCCGCCGGCACGTCTAGCGACGTTACCGATGGTGTTGGCACCCGCAGCGTCGCCGTAGTCGCGGTAATCGGGTAACGCGCCGATGCCACCCGAATCTAAAACGATGGTTACCACTCGCATAGAACTCTTCTCGCGTTTAGCGTTTCGGCGGCGTTCTGCCTGCCGTTGGGTGCCGCTGCTGCTGGCGTTCGCCGTCGCGCTCGCGGTGCGCGCGCCCGCACTCGCCACGGCATTGATCCGCTTGCATGCTGACAGCATTCGCTTTTATTACGACCGGTATCTGATCGAAGCCGACGGCGGCGTGCAAGTGACCACCGACGACGGGGTCTCGATCGTCGGCGATGCGTTTTCGATGGATCTCAAGCTCAATCGCTTCCTGGTTGCCGGACACGTGCGCGTCGACGGCAAGACGGGCACCGTCACCGGCGCGGCGCTGGCCGACTTCGTCGACTTCAACCGCATCTATTTCGTGCCGATCACGAGCGAGCCGGATCGCTGGACGTTCTTGAACGACGATTTCGCGCACCCCGCCAAGGGTCGCGAGATGCCGGGCGACACCTTCGAATTTCCGGACACCTCGAACGCGACGCCGTTTCTCACCGCCGCCGGCGTCACCATCGGCGCACGTCAGTTCATGAGCTTTCGCACCGTGCGCCTCGCAGCGCTGCACCTGCCGCTCGAATCGTTTTATCTCAATTTTTCGCAAAACCCGAACATCGTGCAAAACTCGCTCGCCGGAGCAACCTTGGATCTCACCTATGAGTTCGCGGGGAGCGCAAACGCGAATAGCGCGCTGCACCTGCGTTACGATCCATCGAACAAGACGTACTATTCGTTCGAACAGCATTTTGCCACGACCAAAGCCTACGCGGCGATCTCGGTCAATCCGCTGTCGCGCCCGCAGAAGTTCTACGATCTCAACGCCGGGGCGCGCGTCACGCCGACCTCGCAAATCTCGCTCTTCGCCCAAGAGAGCGCGTTTCAACTCGGCTTGACGCAGCCGCTCGATGCGCAACTGACGACGTATCTGACCGCGACGCAAGCGCTCAAGCACGCGAGCATTCAAGGCAGTTTTCAGGTGACGCGCTTCGCCTTGCTCCCGCCCCCGCCCAACCATCAAGGCTTCTACGGCGCGCCCGAGCATTTTTGGAATCCGCAACGCGAGTTCTTCGGGGCGCTGGGTTTGAGTTCGTTTCCCAAACGTGTCGGACGCCTGCCGCTCTTCTACTCCTACCGCTACGGCGTCGGCAACCAAAACGATCCCTACGGATTGCAGAACTACGGCAACGTCGTCTACACGTCGTGGTGGAGCAATTACGTCGGCACGACGGTCTATTCGCCGGGCATCAAGCTCGGCGACCACGACAACCCCTACAAGGTCTACACGCTGACCGCGCTCTTCGACAAGCAGCGCACCACCTACAGTTTGCCGCACGCGCTTGAAACCGCGACGACGACGGTCGGCATCAGCCGTCTCTTGGGGAGCACGGCCACCGCGTCGCTGACCTACTCCATATCCCACAACGGCGACTACTACAAGAACGGGCAGCAGACCGCGTACGCACCGGTGATCCCGGTCGTCAACGGCGTGAGCTTCCCGGGATTCGCCGCCTTCCAAGGCGTCGCCACGCTGCACACGCTCTCCCTCAATGCGAGCTACGCTCCCTCGCCGAACCTCGCGTTCTTCATGCAAGCGCGCCAGCACGTCGACTTTCCGCGCGCGATTCCGCACCTCGTCCCGCTGCCGCCGACCAACGTTCTCGGCCAGCCGCTCATCGCGTCCTACGTCGGGCAGCCGCCCTACGACGCGAGCCTCGAAGTGCGCTTTCGCATTCTTCCGCATTACGCGCTGGACATCGGGCGCACGTACTACTTCGGGTTCGGCGGCTTGCGCTGGAATCCGCAGTTCGTCGTGCAGGTGACGCAATGACGCTGCGGTCCGCCGCCGCGCGCGCTTTCGCAGGGCTCGCGCTCGCCGCGCTGATCGCGGCGAACGCGCCGCTGCGTATCACCGGCCAGTTGCTCGACTACGAACGCGGGTATGTGTTCTTCACGACCGGTGACGGTTTTCGCGTCGCGCCCAACGTGGAGATCGACGACTTCGCCACCGGTAAACCCTCGCCTCGAGAACCACGCGCGCGTTCATGGGCTCGCGCCACCTTCGACGATGCGGGGACGGTCGTCAAACTTGAACTTTCGCGCACGCGTTTGCCGGCCGAAGGCGACTATGCGGCCGTGCGTCATTTCGCGGTGGCGCTCTCGACGCCGGTTCCCAATCCCGAACTCGCTCCGCCGCCGTCGAGCTTCCTCGGCGGAAAGCACTACTCCGGAAAGCGCGTGACGGTCGTGTTCACCGTAGAGGTTCCGCCGAACACGCCGAGCACGGCGGTCGTCTATCTCACCACCGATGCCAACGCCTGGGATCCGCAAGCCATCCGCATGGACCGCCTGGATGCGCTGCACTTCCGCGTCGTGCGCGTGATGCTCTCGGGCACGCACCTGCAATACCTATACACGCGCGGTTCGCTGCAGAGCGTCGAGCGCGCGGAGAACGGGCTCGACCGTGCGCCGCACGTGCTCGATCTCACCGATGCCGATAGCCGCACCGTCACCGACGTCGTGTATCGTTGGGCCGACGACGTCGTCGGCGGCACGCGTCAGATCGCGCCGGGCACGATTCCGACGCCATTCAATCCCAACCCGTTCCCGAATCTTCCGACCGGGCCGTCGCCGTTTCCCCGGCCTACTGGATTGTAACCGACGTCGTGCGCGCGGTGGCCTTGCCCTGCGTGTCGCGCGCGATGATCTGCACGTCGAAGTTTCCGCGAATGAAGAACGGAAGACTCGGAACCGTGTAAGTCATCCGAAAATCGCCGCCGCCGACTTTATTCATCGTCGTGCTGTACCCGGCGATCCGAACTTCAACGCTCGCGATGTCGAGTGTGGTGCGCACCTCGCCCGCTACGACGTCGCCCGAGTGAATCACGGTCGGATTAAGCGAGACGGCGAGAATGCGCAGAACCCCCGGCGTCGGTGTCGCGGAAGGGAGCGCTGCGGGTGCGGACGGGGATGGCGGCAGCGCGCTCGGCTGGGCCGGCACCTGGGACGGCGCGGGCGATGCCGTCACGGTCACCGGAATCGTCGGCGTCGCCGATGGCGTTGTCGTTGGCGTTGCTGGCGGCATCGCTGAAGCGGCCGGCATGGCGGTCGCCACCGGCGCAGGCGTTGTCTGGTCGGTAGGCCGGTTTTGCGCGGTGGTACACCCGGTCAGTATCGCAGCGGTCACGGCTAGGAGGACGATGGGTGTTGTACGCATGGAACGTGTCCTCCCAACGTACGTCGCCGGTCACGAGGTTCCCGCACCCCGGGCAGCGTTGGCCCGCTCCGTCGTCGAATGAGCGGTCGCGATGAGCGATTCCGTATCGACACCGCGCTTGAGCATCGTCGTCCCGCTGTTCAACGAGGAAGGCAACGTTGCCGCACTCCTGGCGCGTATCGTCGCCGTCGTCGAGCGCCTCCCCGAACGCGACAGCTACGAAATCGTGCTCGTCAACGACGGCAGCAGCGATCACACGCTCGCGCGCATTCGAGACGAACTGGCGCGGCGTTCGAACATCGTGCTCGTCAATCTTTCGCGCAACTTCGGTCATCAACTCGCGGCCACCGCGGGTATCGAGATCGCGCGCGGTGACGCCATCGTCTTGATGGACGGCGATCTGCAAGACCCGCCCGAACTCATCGAAGCGTTTTTGGATCGCTACCGCAAAGGGTACGACGTGGTGTACGCGGTTCGCCGCACGCGCAAGGGCGAAAGCGCGTTCAAAGTGTGGACCGCGCGTGCGTTCTACCGCATCATCAAGCGCCTCACCAAGGTGTCGATTCCGGTCGACACCGGCGATTTTCGTCTGATGAGCCGTCGCGTGGTGGAAGCGCTCAAGCGCTCGCCCGAACGCCACCGCTTCTTGCGCGGCCTGGTGAGCTGGGTCGGTTTCAATCAGATCGGCGTCGAGTACGACCGCGAAGAGCGCGCATCGGGAACGACCAAGTACCCGCTGCCCAAGATGGTGCGCTTCGCGATCGACGGCATCACGTCGTTCAGCGACGTGCCGCTGCGCTTCGCGTCCTATCTCGGCTTCTCGGCCAGCCTCGTCGCGTTCGTCTACGCACTGGTCGTCATCGGCTTCAAGGTCTTCAGTCTCAAGCCGCCCGGCTACACGCCCGGATGGGCCTCCACCATCGTGGCGGTGCTATTTTTGGGCGGCATCCAGCTCATCGGCATCGGCATCCTCGGCGAGTACATCGGCCGCATCTACGACGAAGTCAAAGGCCGCCCGCTCTACCTAATAAGCGAAATCGAACGCTCGTGACGAACGGAACTCGACCGCCCGCGCCGTGCGATCAATAGGCGTCTTTGCGATCGACGACACGCAAGATGGCCATTTCGCCACCAGCGAACGTAAACAACACACGAAAACGCCCTACACGCAAGCGATATTCTGACCGGCCTTGAAGTTTCTTGACATCGCCGTTTGCGCCGCTGGCAAACGCGCGAACCGCCGCGAGGAGTACGCGGCGGTCATGGTCACCCAGGCGGTCGAGGTCGCGCGCTGCGCGGTTACCAAACCGGACGCGCCAGCTCAAAGACCATACCGACGTTCGAGTTCTTCCAGCGCGACGGTTCCATCTGCGTGATCGACCTCAGCAAGGGCGGCGAGTTCGTCTTCGTCGGCAGGTACTTCTTCTGCCAAGAGGCACTGGACGGCCAGGCGATCGTGCGCTCGCGCGGCCTCTACCAGGGCGGCGATGTGGTCCACTTCGGTTTCAGGCAGCGCATCTATGAGCTGATGGAGTGCGGCGCGGGTCATGGCAGCATTCTAACACGGCTAAAGCCCCACGGTTCAAGTGGTCGCAAGGCGCTCCAGTTTTTCGATTCACCCGGTGACATCGTCGTAGATGAGTGGTCGCGACGGCGGCTGATCCGCAATGATGTGAAAGGCGCCGGCGATGGCTTCCGGCATTGCGTTCGTGCCGTAGCATTCGGCTAGCACGTCGCCGGTTCGCACTGGATCGCCGATGCGCACGCGCACTCGGATGCCCGCGCATGCATCGCCGGCACTGAGCGCACGGGCTTGGTTGCCGAGCGCCACCGCGTCGATCGCACCGATGAATCCGCTGCTCGCGGCTCGGACGCTCGCGCGCTGCTCTACGGGCGCGAGCGCTTCCAACGACGCGCGCCGTGCGCCTTGTGCTTCGATCATCTCGACGAACTTTTCGTAGGCGGCCCCGGAGCGCAGCGCGTCCTCGGCGCGAACCGGCGCATCGGCAACGCCGGCAGCCTCGAGCATCGCCGACGCGATGCGCACGGAGAGTTCTCGCAGGCGTGAATCGCCGTCAAGCCCGCGCAGCACGTCACGAACGCCGACGATCTCCAATCCGGTACCGATCCACGTGCCGAGCGGCTCGTTCATGTCGGTGACGAACGCGCGTGCCGCGCGGCCGCAGCGGCGCGCCACCTCGACCAGCGTTTGCGCCAGCGCACGTGCGGACGCGATGTCTTTCATGAACGCGGCCGTGCCGCACTTCACATCGAAGACGAAGGCCTCCGCGCCGCCGGCGAGTTTCTTCGAGAGAATGGAAGCAGCGATGAGCCCGACGCTCGGCACCGTGCCGGTCCGATCGCGCAGCCGGTAGAGGCGCTTGTCGGCGGGAACGAACGCGTCGGTTTGCATCGCGATCGCGCAACCGATGCGCTCGACCTGCGCGATGAATGCCTCCATGCTCAATGCGGCGCTGCATCCGGGGATGGCTTCGAGCTTGTCGATGGTGCCGCCAGTGTGGCCGAGCGCGCGACCCGAGAGTTTGGCGACACGCCCGCCGCAGGCGGCGACGATCGGCACCGCGATCAGCGAAACGCTATCGCCGACGCCGCCGCTCGAGTGTTTGTCGACGACGTTCTCGGCGTGAAAGGTCAGCGCTTCGCCGCTGGCCGCCATCGCGCCGGTCAGCGCGGTGATCTCGTCGAGTCCCATGCCGCGAAAGACGCAGGCCATCGCGAGCGCCGCCATCTGCGCGTCATCGACCGCGCCGTCCATGTATGCGCCGACGATCGCGTCCCACTGGGCCGGCGAGAGTTCATCGCCGTCACGCTTGCGTTCGATCGCCAAACGCATGGTCGTATCATCCATCGGGCTACGGGTTTCGTGCCGCCGCGAAGCGAAGCCCGCTCCTCGTGCATCTTCCCCCGGTTGTCGTTCCCGTCGTCACGCCGGTGCCGTTGGATCCGATCGCGCTCATCGTGTACGCGGCCGTCTTCGTCGCGGCGGCGATCGCGGTGTCGCGCAAGGCCTCGATCGGCACGTGCGCGCTGCTCGTTTGCGCGCCGTTCGCGTTCTATCGCGACGTCGGCTCGACGACGATCACACTGGAGAAGGTCGTCGTCGTCGCGACGCTCCTCGGCTTGAGCACGTACATCGGCGCTTTTGGACGCTTGGGCGCCCGCGCCATTCGTCCGTTGCTGCTTGTCGCCGCGTGCGCGATCGGTGCCACCGCGCTCTCGGCCACGCAAGCGTTGCACCTCGGGCCATCGGTGCGTGAGATTTTCAAGGGCGTCGAATATCTGACCGTCTTCGCCGCGGCGTACTGCGCGCTGCGCATCGATCCCGACGTCACGCTGGTGGAACGGACGTTCGCCGGCGTCGTCATCGCGGTGTGCGCGCTTGCGCTCGTGCAAGAACTGTTCGGTGCGCCGTCGGGGCTGCACTTCGCGAGCATCGATGTACCGCGCATCGCGGGTCCGCTTGAAGGGCCTAATCAACTCGGCGCCTTCCTCGAACTGTCGATCCCGGTGCTCGCAGCGCTGATCGCACAACGGCGCACCTTTCTGCTCTCGCTCGCGCTGGGCGCGGCCGTCGCCGCGGAGATACTCACGTTCTCGCGCGCGGGCATCCTCTTCGCGTTCGTCGGACTTGCTGTCGTCGTCACGTTCTGCGCGCACCGGCGCGCGCTGGTCGCGCCGGTCGCGATAGGCGCGAGCATAGGCCTCGCGGTCACGGGCGCGTGGGCAAGCGTGGCGCACTCCTTTGGCGTCTTTCGTCTCTTCGATTGGTCGAGCAACTACGCGGGCGGCGTCGGCAATCGCGGCGTTCTCTGGCACGCGGCGCTGCTGCTGTGGCGAGAGCATCCGCTGCTCGGCATCGGCGCCGGAAACTTCGAACTCGAATTGCCGCTCGCAGGCGTCCACGGCGTGCGCACGGAGGCCAACAGCTGGTATCTGCAAGCGCTCGTCGAAGGCGGCATCCCGTCGTTGCTCACCACGCTTGCCCTCGCGAGCATGCCCATCGTACTGTTCGCCCGGCGTCTGCGCTCGTCGCCGCTCGCGCTCGGAGCGTGCGTCGCGGGTGCGGCGTTCGCGCTGCACGGGATCGTCGACGACTTGATGTTCTTCACCAAAGTCGGCGCGTGGTGGTGGCTGGTCCTCGCGATCGCGGCCGCCGCCTGCACCGACACGCCGCACCCTGATATGGTAACAACCCCGTGATGACCGACACGCTCCCCCAGACCGCGACCATCGCCGAGGCAGTGCTTCGTGAATTACCCGCGTCCAACCGCGCGCTCGGACACGCGATCGAACGCCTTCGGCGCGAGCATCCGTCGGTCGCGCTTCACGAGACCGTCGCCGCCGCTCGACCGGCGCTGATCGCGGCGCTCTTCCGCGCGCTCGGCCGAACGCTCTTCGTGGCGACGCCGACGGCCGACGCCGCCGAGCGCATCCTCACCGACATCTTGTACTTCATCGGTGAAAACGAGCCGCGCAGCGTCGCGCTCCTGCGCCCGCGTGACGAAGCGATCGGCGCGATCGAGAGTCCTTCCGAACGCAGCGCGCGTATGGCGCTGTTCGCCGACCTGCTCGACGGCACGCCGCGCATCGTGGTGGCGCCGGTAGCGGCATTGCGCCAATACGTCATGCCGCCGGCACTCTTTGCGTCGTCGCGCGTGCTGCTCGAACCCGGCGCGAACGCCGGGTGGGAAACAACGCTCAACCACCTGCACCGCTTGGGATACACCCGCACCGATGTGGTGAGCGCGGCCGGCGAATACGCCGTGCGCGGCGGCATCCTCGACGTCTTTGCGCCCACGGCTTCTCAACCGGTGCGCGTCGAATTCTTCGGCGACGAGATCGAGAACATACGCTCCTTCGCGCTCGAGACGCAGTTGAGCACCGGACGGTGCGAACGCGTCGACATCGCTCCGTGGAGCGAACTGCCGCGCGACGATGTCTACCGCGCGCGCGTCATCGAGCGATTCGCCGGGCCCGGCAACGTCCGCGCGGCGATGCGCGCGCATCTGGATCTGGGTGACGATGTTCCGCAGCCGTGGCTGTCGCTCGCCTATGACGAACGCGCCACCGTTCTCGACTATCTGCGCGACGACGCGCTCGTCGTGCTCGACGATCCGGGGATGCTTGCCACCATCGACCACGCGCTCGAAGACGAGCGCGCCCGCGAGGAGAACGTGCTGTTGGCCGCGCTCGGGAGCGACAGCGCCGGTGCGATCTCCGTCAACGAGGACGACGTGCAGGACGCGCTGCTCGCCGACGTCGCAGCGCCGCATCCGAAGCTCGCCGATCTGCGCGGTACGTTGACCGAGCGCGCGCTCCTGACGTTCACCGGCGCGATCGAGAGCGTGCACGGCGCCGCGCTGCCGCAACCGCGCGACGCCTTCGTCGTCGAATGCGCGCCGGTCGAACATTTCAATCGGCAGATTCAACTTTTCACGACAACGTTGCGGGAGTGGACCAAAGCCGGCGAGACGACCCTGATCGTCAGTTCCGCCACCTCGCGCATCGCCGATATTCTGCACGCCGCCGGCATCCCGCCGGAACGCACCGCGACCACGCTGCGCATGCGTGAACGTGGCCGCGCGGAGGCGGCGCTCGGCGCGAAGCCGAGCGGCCAGGTCTTCATCGATCACGGCAGCATCGAGAGCGGCTTTGCGATTCCCGATCTGCGCTTACGCGTCATCGGAGACCGCGAGATCTTCGGCCAGCCCGCCAAACGGGTGAAACTGCGCGCGATCAAGGAAGGCGTGCCGGTCACCCTGGCCGACCTCAAGGTCGGCGATTACGTCGTCCACGCCGTGCACGGCATCGGCCGCTATTTGGGTCTGCGCACCGAGACGATTCTCGGCGCGACGCAAGACTACATCGATCTGCAGTTCGCGGGCAACGATCGCATGATGGTGCCGGTAACGCAGATGCACCAGATCTCGAAATATAGCGCCGGTGAGGGCGGCGTTCCACGCCTCTCGAAGATGGGCGGCGCCGACTGGGCACGCACGAAGGCGCGCGTCTCCGAATCGCTGGCGAAGATCGCCGACGGTCTGGTGCACCTCTACGCCGAACGCGAACTCGCCCAAGGACACGCATTCTCCGGCGATTCTCCGTGGCAAGCCGAGATTGAAGAAGCGTTCCCGTACGAACTCACCCCTGATCAAAAAACCGCGATCGACGACACCAAGGGCGACATGGAACGGCAGCGCCCGATGGATCGCTTGGTGTGCGGCGACGTCGGTTACGGCAAGACCGAAGTTGCGATTCGTGCCGCGTTCAAAGCCGTCGCCGGGAAGAAGCAAGTCGCGGTGCTCGTTCCGACGACGCTGCTCGCGGCACAGCACTTCCGCACGTTCTCGGCGCGATTCGCGGGCCTTCCGCTGCGCATCGAAGAGCTGTCGCGTTCAAAGAGCAAAGCCGAACAGAACGTGATCTTGCGCGATCTCGCTCAAGGCAAGGTCGACATCGTCATCGGCACGCACCGGTTGCTGCAAAAAGACGTCGCCTTCTCCGACCTCGGGCTGATCATCGTCGATGAAGAGCAGCGTTTCGGCGTGATGCACAAGGAGCGGCTCAAGGAGTACCGCGCATCGGTTGACGTGCTGACCCTCTCGGCGACGCCGATTCCGCGCACGCTGCACATGTCGCTGCTCGGCGTGCGCGACCTCTCGCTAATTCAAACGGCACCGAAGAATCGCATGTCGGTCAAGACGATCGTCGCGCCGACCAGTGACGCGCTGATTCAACATGCGATCGCCGCCGAGATCGATCGTGGCGGGCAGGTCTACTATTTGCACAACCGCGTCGAGACGATTCACGCGGTGAAGAGCGCCCTGCAGGTGCTGATGCCGCGCGCGCGCATCGCTATTGCGCACGGCCAGATGAACGAAGGCGAGATCGAACCGATCATGCAAGACTTCATCGACGGCGACATCGACGTGCTCATCGCCACGACGATCATCGAAAACGGCATCGACATTCCTAACGTCAATACGATCATCGTCAACAACGCCGATATGTTCGGGCTCGCGCAGCTCTACCAACTGCGCGGGCGCGTCGGCCGTTCGAACCATCAAGCCTACGCCTATCTGCTCTATCAAGGCCACAAGGCGTTGAGCGAAGAGGCCAAAGCGCGCCTCGAAGCGATCCGCGAATTCACGCACCTGGGCTCCGGCCTGCAGATCGCGATGCGTGACCTCGAGATACGCGGCGCCGGGAATCTTCTCGGCTCGGCGCAGTCCGGCTTCATCGGATCGGTCGGTTTCGACACCTACTGTCAGTTGCTGGCGGAAGCGATCGCGCAGCGCCGCGGCATGGCGGCCGCTCTGGAAGAGCGGCGCGAGGCGGTCATCGACGTGAAGCTCAACGCCTACATTCCCGACGATTACATCGCGCAAGTGTCTCAGAAGATCGCGGTCTATCAACAGCTCGCACGCGCGCGCAGCGAAGCGGAAGTCGATGAGATCGCGGCCGGCGTTCGCGACCGGTTCGGCGCATCGCCGGTGCCGTTCGATCATTTGGTCGATTTGACGAAGCTTCGCACGATCGCGCTCACCAAGCACGTGACGCGCGTGGTCGTCGACGACGAGCGGCTGACACTCGGTGTCGGTTCGAGCTTCGCGTTCGACGCCGCCGCCCTGCCGAAGTTCCAATCGCTCACGAAGAACCGCTTCCGCTTCGGCGAGAGCAAGATCGTCGTCGACTTGCCCAAGCCCAAGCCGGGCGAAGCCTACGACGAGATTTGGCTGCCGCTCTTACGCCGCTTGCTCGATGCGATGTAACCTGGTAACTTTAGTCGCAACGCCCCATGCGATGGAGTTTTGAATCGAGCGACGGCCGTTCCGCGCGCGCCGTGCGCGCGGAGGTGATGCACCTGCTGACGGCCTCCGCGCCGGCGGCTTGCGACGTGCATGCCGCCGAGCTGATCGTCGGAGAACTCATCGCCAACGCCGTGCGCCACGCGCCCGGGCGGGTCCGCGTCGAGCTTCACTGGGAGGGTGGAACGGCGATGCTGCACGTTCATGACGACGGACCGGGTTTCGAATTGAGCGAAGCGCCGCAGCCGCCCGAGGCGCTCTGCGAGTCTGGCTGGGGCCTGTTTCTCGTCGCGACCGCGGCGGCCGGAAGGTTCGTCGTCAATCGCAGAGAGCGCGGCGGAACGCACGTGAGTGTGCCCCTGCCGATCGCGCCCGCCTGAAGCCGGCGGCCGAAAGGACCAGGGTTCACACCACCGAACAGCCCCTCGCCACGCCCTTTCCACTAATAAACGGAGTCCGGAATGTCGAAAGCCCACCGCGTGTTCGCGGCTACTGCCACCGCGCTGATGACGCTCGCGCTTGCCGCCTGCGCCGGCGGCGGATCCGTCATGACCGTGAACGGCCAGTCGATCTCGCGCGCCGATCTCGACTCGAAACTCGAAGCGAACCCCGCCGCGCGCGGCGTTCTGCAACAGATCGTGCAAGATATGCTGCTCGAGCAGTACGCCAAAGACCACAACATCGCGGTCTCGGATGACGAAGTCGCCAAGAAAGAGGACTCCGTCAAAGCGAATTTCCCGGCCGGATCGTGGGACGAGATGCTCAAAGCGCGCAACCTCTCCGAGGATGACGTGCATAAGGTGCTGCGCGAGCAAATCATCATCGACAAAGCCGTCGGCGGCGACGTGAAGATCACCGACGCCCAGATTCAAGACTACTTCAACAAGAACCATCAGACGTTCGACACGCCCGATCAGGTGCGCGCGCGCCACATTCTCGTGAGCGATCTCGCGACCGCCAACAAGATCGAAGGCCTGCTCAAGCAGGGCGGGGATTTCGCGGCGCTCGCCAAGCAGTATTCGCTCGACCCCGGCACCAAGGACAAGGGCGGCGAACTCGGCTTCTTCCGCCATGGGCAGATGGTTCCGAGCTTCGATGCATACGCATTCAGCGGAAAGATCGGCGCGAACAGCGGTCCGATCAAGTCGCCGTTCGGCTATCACATCATTCAAGTCGAAGAGCGTCAGACCGGCAAGAAGGCGACGCTCGCCGACGCGCACGATCGCATCGTCGACACGCTGCGCGGACAGCAAGAACAACCGCTGATCGGACCGTTCTTGCAGAAGCTGCAGTCGCAGGCGACGATCGTCGCCACCGATCCGCGCTTCGAAGGCATCTTCCCGACGCCGCCTCCGGCCGCCCCGGCGACCTCGCCGGCCCCGAGCGCGACCAAGTAGCGCTCGTCCGTCTCGATTGCGTCGCGAGCGGCTCCGGATGATTCCGGGGCCGCTCGTTTTTTTCACCGGGAGGGCCGCGTAACGCGCGCGAACGATGGCGGCCATGCTGGTGCGCATCGTTGGGCTCGGTCCGGGCGATCCGACATTACTCACGCTCGGCGCAATCGACGCATTGCGCGAGGTCGGGCGTGTGGCCGCGTTGCTCGCGCCGCCGGACCTCGCCAACGCCCTCAGCAAGAACGGCATCGTCATCGAACGCGATCTCGTCCGCGACCCCGCGCTCTTCGTTCGCGGCAGCAGCGAAGAGATCGACGCCTTCGTCACGGGGCTTGAGCGCGACGTGGGGCTCGGCGTGTTAGGCAACCCGCTCTCCGACTTTCCGGGCCTCCCCGTTTTGCTGCGGCGCCTGGAAGCGGCGTCGATACGCGCGCAGATCGTTCCCGGCGTGCCGCGCGCCACACTCGCGGCGTCGCTCGCGATGCCGTTGATTCCACTTCCGCCGCAGTCGGCGCACCATACCTTCGACGATCTGGTCGAGATCATGGCGCGCTTGCGCGGCGCCTGCCCGTGGGATCGCGAGCAAACCTATCGCACACTGGTTCCGTACCTGATCGAAGAGACGTTCGAAGTCGTCGAAGCGATCGAGTGCGACGACCTCGACGCGCTGTGCGAAGAACTGGGCGATCTGCTGCTGCAAATCGTCTTTCACTCGCAGATCGCAAGCGAGACCGGGAAATTCACCGTCGCCGATGTGATCGACGCGCTTTCGAACAAGATGGTGCGCCGCCACCCGCACGTCTTCGGCGACGCGGTCATCGAAGACGTCGATGCGCAATGGCGCAATTGGGAGAAGCTCAAGGCGCTGGAAAAGACCGGGCTTGCGCGCAAGAGCCGTCTCGATGGTATTCCCAAGCATTTGGGCGCCTTGCAGCGCGGACAGCGCATGCAAGAGAAGGCATCGCGCGTCGGGTTCGATTGGCCCACCATCGACGGCGTGCTCGACAAGCTGCACGAGGAACTCGGTGAACTCGCCCACGCGCGCCGTGAGAAACACGACGATCCTCACGTGCGCGAAGAACTCGGCGACGTCATGTTCACCATCGTCAACCTATCGCGCTCGCTCGGCATCGACGCTGAAACGGCGATGCGTGAGGCCAACGAGAAATTCTACCGGCGTTTCGCCTTCATGGAAGAGCGCGCGGCGGCCGACGGCAAGACCCTCTCCGATCTCTCGCTCGACGAACTCGAGGAACTGTGGCAACTGGCGAAAACCCAAGCAGCCTGATCCGGCTGCGGATGAGCGCGCACGACGCGCACTACGGCGGCAACCTGGTCGACGGCGCGCGGATGCTGGCGCTCTTCGGCGACGTCGCCACCGAACTGCTCATCCGCTTGGACGGCGACGAAGGACTGTTCGTCGCCTACGACAGCGTCGAGTTTCTCGCGCCCGTCTTCGCCGGCGATTATATCGAAGCCGAAGGGCGCATCACGAAGGTCGGCAACACGTCGCGCACGATGATTTTCGAAGCGCGCAAGGTGATCGCCGTGCGTCCCGACGTCAGCGACAGCGCCGCCGACCTGCTCGACGCACCGATCGTCGTCTGCCGCGCCTCCGGCACATGCGTGACGCCAAAAGCCAAGAAGCGCCGCTGACGCGGCCTCGTCATACCAAACGCCGGTGTGTCTTCTGCTTCCACGCGAGCGTGTAGTAAGCGAACTGGCCGAGTAAGCCGCAGCAGAACGCAATCGGATACCCCATCCAGACGCCGTCGATGCCGAAATGCTGCATGAGCAGCCACGCGGACGGCACTTCGACGCCCCAAATCGCGACGATCCCGATCGCGGTCGGCCAGATAACATCGCCGCTCGAACGCATCAGGCCGCTCAAGACTGCGGAGTTTCCAAACACCAAGTAGCCCCACAGCGTGATCATCAAGAGTTGATGCGCGATCGCGAGCACGCTTGGATCAGTGATGAACCACCCGAGAATCGGCCACGCGAAGAGATAGCACAGGCCGACGGCGACCGCACCGATCGTGTAGTTCAGCGCAACCGCCGCATGCACGACCTTGCCGAGCTTGTCTTCACGGCGCGCGCCGATGCACTGCGCGCCGAAGATCGACGACGCGATGCCGATGGAGATCGCCGGAAATTGCACGTAGCCGACGACGCTGTTGACCGCTCCGTACGCCGCCGTCGCCGATGAACCGAAGTGATTGACGAACGAGATCACCGCAATCTCGGCAAACGACACCATCACCATTTGAATCCCGGTAGGAATGCCGATGCGCACGATCGCGCCGACGATCTTCCAGTCGACCGCGACCGCGTCGCGCAACACCTCGACGTCGATCCGCAGCGGATGTTTGCGCGCGGCAAGATAGGTCAGCAGCGCGGCTAGTGCGGCGACGTTGGAGACGATGAATGCGATGGCGGCCGAGATCAGACCGACGCGCGGCAACCCGAACCATCCGAAGATCAACGCCGGGGTCGTCAGCACCGAGACGGCCGCGCTGACCACCAAGAAGTAGAACGGAGTTCGTGAATCACCGACGCCGCGCAGCGACGTGGTGTAGAGCAGATACGGAAAAAGCGCCGGCATCCCGGCGAACACGTAGCGCGCATAGCGCTGCGCGTCATCGAGAATGTCGGCGGGCGTTCCCATCGCGACCAGCATCGGGCGGGTGTACAGGAAACCGATCAGCGCGACCGCGATGCCGAGCCACACGCTCAAGCCGACGGCCGTTCCGGCCACGCGTTTGAGCCGGTGCTCGTCGCCGGCACCAAATGCCTGACCGATCAGGACGGTGCTGCCGCTCGACAGCCCGATCAAAAACGAGATCAGAAAGAAGAACACCGGAAACAGCGACGAGATCGCAGCCAATGCGTGCACGCCGAGCAATCGGCCGAGCAAGATGCTGTTCACCGTTCCCGATGCCGATTGCAAGATGTTGCTGAGCATCAGCGGGATGAGAAAGATCAGCATCGTGCGCCACATCGGCAC
The DNA here is from genome assembly GCA_027307235.1 of Vulcanimicrobiota bacterium. GTDB lineage: Bacteria > Vulcanimicrobiota > Vulcanimicrobiia > Vulcanimicrobiales > Vulcanimicrobiaceae > DAHUXH01. The sequence goes on from DAHUXH010000006.1 coordinate 130,518, forward strand.
CGATTCGTTGAAGATGTCGACGCCGGGACGGCGTGCGGCTTGCGCCTGCGCCACAGATGCTGCTCCTGTCCTAAGATGGTCGGTCGTCGGGTTCGCGCACGGACCGGCGCGCTCCCAGGGTTGCGCGCGTTCGGGCGGTATGAAACGCTCCGGCATGCGGTTGGACAAGTTCATGAAGGTGGCGCGCCTCGCCAAGCGCCGCGGCGAAGCTCACGAGGCGTTGGAGCACGGACGCATCACCAAAGACGGGCGGCCGCTCAAGCCCGCCTATCAGGTAAAGCCCGGCGACGTTTTGGTCGTCCATTACGCGACGCGCGTCGTCACCGTGCGCATCCGCGAAGTGCCGCTTCGCATGACGCCGGCGGTGACTCCGGCGTCGCTCTACGAGATCGTCGAGACGCGGCGTGACGAACCGGCGGAGTGGATATGACGCCCTCGACGCTCTCGGCCGACACAAAGGACGCGCTCGCCCGTGAGATGCCCGAGGCGGCCCACTGCCGCAACGCGCTCCTGGCCGGACTCGCGCTCTACGGCGCCCGCGCGTCAGCCCCGATCTTCGTCACGCGCCGCAACGCCGTGGCGCGACTCTTCCGCTCGCTCGTCGCCGCGCAGACCGACGCGGGCGCCCCGCACATCGAAACGCACGCCGACAAGCGGCTGCGCCGCATGCCCGCCTTCACCATCCCCGTGCCGCCGTCCGTGCGTGCCCCGATGCCCAAACCGGTGAACAAATGCGACCGCTTGATCGAACTGCGCGCGGCGTTTCTCGCCTGCGGGTCGCTCGCGGCGGGGGCGACCGGCTATCACCTGGAGTTTGTCCTGGCCGACGATGCCGCCGCCGATCGGCTGGCCTGGCTCCTGCGCGCGGCCGGGCGCGAAGGCAAGCAGATGTGCCGCAAGAGGCGCCGCGTGGTGTACTTCAAGGACTTCGACACGATCATGGAGGTCCTGACGCTGATCGGCGCCTTCGCCGCCGTCCTGCGCCTGGAAGACGTGCGCGCGCTCAAAGAGACCAAGAACCGCATTCACCGCTTGGTGAACACTGAAGCCGCCAATCTCGACCGCGCCGCCGGCGCGGCTGCCGGGCACTGCCGGACGATCGAGTTCGTCGCGAGCGCCTACGGGCTGCGCCGCCTCTCGCCGGCGCTGCGGGAGATCGCCGAGCTGCGGCTCGCGCACCCCGACGAGAGCCTGGCGGAGCTGGGACGCCGCTGCAACCCGCCGATCGGCAAGCCCACGGCCAATAGCCGCCTGACCGCGATCGCGCGGCTCGCCGGCCGCCTGCGCGGCGAACAGGGCACGAGCAGAGCGGCCCGGTAACCCTAGAGCTTATGCGTATCGGGATCAACGGCTTCGGCCGCATCGGGCGAAACTTCGCCAAAGCGCTCATCGAGCGCCACCCGCACGTCGAGATCGTCGCGGTCAACGATTTGACCAGCGCCGCCGAGTGCGCCCATCTCTTTCAGTACGACAGCAACTACGGCACGTACGGAGGCAGCGTCGCGGTCGACGGCAACACGCTCGCGATCGACGGGCGGCGCATCACCGTGTTCGCCGAACGCGACCCGGCGAGGCTCCCCTGGGCGGCGAGCGGCGTCGACGTCGTCATCGAATCGACCGGCCTGTTCACCGACGCCGCGAAAGCGCGCGCGCACATCGACGGCGGCGGCGCGAAGAAAGTCATCATCTCGGCACCGGCCAAGGGCGAAGACGTCACCCTCGTGCTCGGCGTCAACGACGCGCAGTACAATCCGCTCACGCACCACGTCATCTCCAACGCATCGTGTACGACCAATTGTTTGGCGACCGCCGTCAAACCGATCGTTGACCACCTCGGCTGGGTCAAGGGATTCATGACGACCGTGCACTCGTACACGAACGATCAGAACATCCTCGATGCGCCGCACAAGGATCTGCGCCGCGCACGCAACGCGGCAACCAACATCGTGCCGACTTCCACCGGCGCGGCAAAGGCGCTCTACCTTACGATCCCGGAAGTGCAAGGCACCTTCGACGGTTTTGCGCTGCGCGTCCCGACACCGACGGTTTCTATGATCTATTTAGTCGCGCAGGTGAAGAAAGCGACGACCAAAGACGAACTCAATGCCATTCTCAGTAACGCGGCACGCGGCGACATGAAGCCGTACGTGCAATACACCGAAGCTGAACTGGTTTCGTGCGACTTCAAACGGTCGCCGTACTCGTCGATCATCGACGGCAAGCTGACCGGTGCCAACGGCGATCTCGTGCAGATCGCGGCCTGGTATGACAACGAATGGGGCTATTCGTGCCGCCTCGCCGATCTGACCGCGATGGTGTTGGAGAAGATTCCGGCCACCGCCTAGTGCCCATGAGCATCTGAAGAGTGTCGAGCGGTTGTGCGCTCGACACTCTTTCCTTGGAGAACCATGCAGTTTCGCACCATTCGAGACGTTGACGTCCGCGGCAAGCGTGTCCTCATCCGCGAAGATTTTAACGTCCCCATGCAAAACGGTGAGATCGCCGATTTTACGCGCATCGACGCGGCGATCCCGACGCTGAGCGATCTGCGCCGGCGCGGCGCGCGTCTGGTCATTCTGTCGCACCTGGGACGCCCGGACGGTCAACGCAACCCGAAATACTCGCTGCGGCCGGTCTCGGCTGCGCTCGGCGACCGTCTCGGACGGTCCGTCATCTTCATCGACGACTGCATCGGGCCGGTCGCCAAGGCGACCGTCGAAAGCCTGCGCGACGGCGACGTGCTGTTGCTGGAGAACGTTCGTTTCCACGCGGAAGAGGAACGCAACGACCCCGCGTTTGCGCGTGAACTCGCGTCCCTGGGCGACATCTACGTCAACGACGCATTCGGAACGGCGCACCGCGCGCATGCCTCGACTGAAGGCGTCGCACATCTGCTCCCGTCGTACGCCGGTTACTTGATGGAAGCCGAGCTGCGCACGCTCGCGGCGCTGGTCGACGATCCGGCCAAACCGTTCGTGTGCGTCATCGGCGGCGCGAAAGTCAAAGACAAAGTCGGCGTCTTCACCAACTTGATGGAACGCGTCGACGCTTTCTGCATCGGCGGCGGTATGGCCAACACTTTTCTTGCCGCGCAAGGCATCGATGTCGGCACGTCGCTGCGCGATGACGATCTGGTGCCCGCCCAAGAGATTCTGCAAACGGCACAACGCGCTGGCGTAGCGTTGCATGTGCCGGTCGATGCGGTCGTGGCGCCGGCATTCGACGCCGACGACCAGGCGCACGTGGTCCCGATCGACGCCGTCGGCGCCGCGATGATCCTCGACATCGGTCCGGCAACTGCGGCGCGCTACGCGCGCATTATCGAGCAAGCCCGGACCATCGTTTTCAACGGACCGATGGGCGTCTACGAAAAGACGCCGTATCAAAACGGCACGCGCGTGGTCGGTGAAGCGATCGCCACGGCAACGCACGCCGGAGCGACCAGCGTCGTCGGCGGCGGGGACGCGGCCGCCGCCGCGCATCAGTTGGGTTTCGCGAGCGCCATGACGCACGTTTCGACCGGCGGCGGCGCGACGCTGGAGTTTCTCGAAGGCAAGACGCTGCCCGGCGTTGCCGCGCTCACGATGCACGCCGAGCCTAGCGGCGCGTGAGAACGCACCTGATCGTCGGCAATTGGAAGATGCACAAGACCGCCGAAGCGACGGTCGCGTTCATCGACGACTTTCTTCAATCGCTGCACGCCACGTCAACGGAGATCGACATCGCGCTCGCACCGCCGTTCACGGCGCTCGGTGCGGCCGCCGATCGTCTGCGCGAGCACATGCGCGTGGGATTAGCCGCGCAGGACATGCACTGGGAAGAACAGGGTGCGTTCACCGGCGCGATCGCGCCGGGAATGCTGGTCGAGTTCGGCGTCTCGCACGTCATCGTCGGACACTCCGAGCGGCGCCGCTCGTTCGGCGAGACCGACGAGATGGTGAACAAGAAGGTGAAAGCCGCGCTGGCGCACGACCTGACGCCGATCGTGTGCGTCGGCGAGCCGCTTTCCGTGCGCGACGGCGGCGGCGCGCAAGCGCACATCGTCACGCAGACGCACGCGGCGTTCGCCGGCGTTCCGGCGCATCGCATCGCGCACTGCGTCATCGCTTACGAGCCGATCTGGGCCATCGGCACCGGAAAGAACTGCGACGTGAACGAAGCCAATGCCGCGATGGCGTCGATTCGCGAGGGCGTTCCCGGTGCCTCGCATGCGACGATGCTCTATGGCGGCAGCGTGACGCCGCAAAATATGCGCGAGTACGCGCGACAACCGCACGTCGACGGGGCTCTGGTCGGAGGCGCATCGCTTGACCCGGTATCGTTTTTTGATCTCATCCGCGCCGCACACGAAGGATTCTCCGGACAATGAATACTCGACGCCCCGTAGTCCTAGCCGTGCTCGACGGCTGGGGCTGCCGCGCGGACACGCGCGGAAACGCCATCGCCGCCGCGCGCACGCCGCAGTGGCACGCCTTATTCGAACGTTATCCGTGGACGACACTGCAGGCATCCGGAGAAGACGTCGGCCTTCCCAAGGGCATCATGGGTAACAGCGAAGTCGGCCACATGAACTTGGGCAGCGGCCGTGTCGTCCCGCAAGGCGTCGTCGTGATCGACGGCGACATCGCCGAAGGCACCTTTGCCACTAACGCCATCCTGCGATCCTGTATCGCGCACGTGCAGCGGACGAAGGGCACGCTGCATCTGCTCGGTCTCGTCTCCGACGGCCAGGTCCACAGTTCACTCACGCATCTGCTGGCGTTGATCGACGCCGCGACCGCGGCAGCCGTGCCGTTTGCCATCCATGCTTTTCTCGACGGGCGCGACACGCCGCCGCGCTCGGCGCAGCGCTATCTGGAGATCGTTGAAGGCAAGCTCGCGAGCGTCGGCCGCGCGGGCGCGATCGCGTCGGTGAGCGGGCGTTACTATGCGATGGATCGCGATCACCGGTGGGAGCGCACGCGCCTGGCCTACGACGTGCTCGCCAACGGCATCGCCGAGCGCGGCGCCGTGACTGCGGCGCGCGCGGTGCAAGACGGGTACGAACGCGGCGAAGACGACGAGTTCATCGTACCGGCCGTCGTCGGCGAACCGCGACCGGTGCGCAGCGGCGACGCCTGCATCTTCTTTAACTTTCGCCCGGATCGCGCGCGACAGCTCACGCAGGCCTTCAATGCCGACGGTTTCACGCACTTCGCGGTCAACGCGTATCGTGACTTCGTGTTCGCGACGATGACGCGCTATGAGGAAATGCTTCCCAATCCCGTGCTGTTCGGCCCGCGGCCGCAAGTGCAGACGTTCGGTGAAATCGTGTCGCAAGCGGGCTTGACGCAGTTGCGTCTGGCGGAGACCGAGAAGTATGCACACGTCACCTATTTTTTCAACGGCGGGCGCGAGGACGTGTTTGCCGGTGAGGATCGGCGATTGATCGCCTCGGACCGTTCGGTGCCTACCTACGATCTCGCACCGGCGATGCGCGCGCGCGAGATCACCGACGTGGCGGTCGACGACATCGAGCATCACGTGCACGACGTCATCGTCATGAATTACGCGAACGCGGACATGGTCGGCCACACCGGCAAGTGGCAGCCCACGATCGAGAGTGTCGAGGTGCTCGATGCCTGCATAGCGCGCCTCGCCCAGGCGGTACTCGCCGCAGGCGGGCTCCTAGCCGTCACCGCCGATCACGGAAACGCCGAAGAGAAGATCGATCCGCAGGGAAATCCGCTCACGGCGCACACCACCAATCCGGTGCCGTTCATTCTGATCGGCAACGGTCTGCATGGATCGCTCGCGCCAGGACGCCTGGGTGACGTCGCGCCGACGCTGCTTTCTTTGATGAGTCTTCCGATACCCGAACGCATGAGCGGCCGAATACTTTTCACACCCGCGCCGGCGAGCGCAGCAGTTCAGGAGAACTAAGCATGATCGAACGACGCAGCCTCAACGGCAACGATGTCGCCAGCGACACCAAGAGCATCGAGGCCCACGCGGGCGGACCGATCGACGTCGCCGTCGTTCTCGGAAGCGGCCTGTCGGGCGCGCTGGAGGGCCTCGGCTCGTTCACGCGAGTTCCGTACGAGAAGCTCCTGGGAATGCCGCTTGCGAAACTGGAAGGTCATGTCAGCGAGGCGCTGATCGGGACGTGGAACAACAAGCGCGTGCTGGCGTATTGCGGACGCGTGCACTTGTATCAAGGATTTTCCGCGCAGCAGGTGACGGTCAGCATTCGTCTTGCCGCCGGAAGCGGCGCCAAGACGGTGATTCTCACCAACGCCGCCGGTTCGCTGAACGAAGGCTACCGTAACGGCGACATCATGATGATCAGCGATCACATCAACCTCACGAATGCCAACCCGCTGCTCGGCACCGCATCCGAAAATCCGTTCGTTTCGATGCACGACGCATACTCCAAGCACCTTCGCGACATCGCACGCTCGTGCGACCGCGACATTCACGAAGGCGTCTACGCCGGCGTGACGGGTCCGTCGTACGAAACACCGGCCGAAGCCCGCTTCTTGCGCACGATCGGTGCCGACGCCGTCGGCATGTCGACCGTCCTGGAGACGATCACGGCGCGTTCGAAGGGTCTGAGCGTTCTCGGCTTCAGCGTGATCACCAATCACGTCGGCGGCACGCCGACGCAACACGACGAGGTCAGCAAAGCAGCAGCGGCCGCAGCACCGCGCCTCACCGCCCTCATCGGAGCCGTCCTCGCGAAGCTCTAGCTAGGACGAAAGCCCAAGCGCGCCGCGATTCGTTCAGAAATGGTCGTCGCAGCGGTAGCTGCCGCAGGGGTCGATGGTGAGGCGGTGTGGGCCGATGGTGATCGATCGCACGCGGTGATCCCAGAAGGTGGTGACGCGGATGAGCAGCGGGCGCAATGTCGCGATCAACGATCGCGCGCGTGACGAGACGCTCAACGCATCTTTGACCCACTGCGGGTGATCGTGCGGCAGGCGCGGTGCATCGTGCTCGGCCTCGTCGGCGGCGGTGACGATCGCATGCGTCTGCGCGGACTCCAGCCCGCGAAACTGCGGCGCGTCGCGTTCGCCGTCAACGCGGCGCAGCGACGACATGCTTCCTCAACGATGCGAGCGCCGCCAGATGCAACTGCGATGCGCGTTGCGCCGAGATCGACAGCCGCTTGCCGATGTCGCGCATCGACAAACCGTCGCGATAGTGCAATTCGAGCAGCATGCGGCGCCGTTCGGGCAAGCACTGCAGTGCCTGCGTCACGGCTTCGCGCTCCGTGCTTTCCGCAACGATTCTTGCCGGGTCGTCCTCGAACGACGGACTGATCCGCTCGCCCTCGGGCAAGGGACTGTCGAGCGAGAGCGCCGAGCCGCGGTGTGCCACCAGTCGCGCACGCGCGAACGCTGGGCGGCGCTGCTCCATCTCGGCATTCGACGGCAGCTCACCGCGCTCGATCGCGATACGGCAACGTTCGCTCTCGGCGTGACGTACTTCGCGACGCGCGCGTTCGGAGACCGGGTCCATTCGCCGCACGCCGTTCAGCACGGTTCCCGCGATGACTTTCGAGGCGTACTGTTCGAGCGTCGGCCCGCGCGACGGGTCGAACGCGTCGATGGCACGCATCAGACCGACGCATCCGTCGCCGATCAAATCATCAAGATCGGCGCTCGGCACCATGCGCTGCACGCGCCGCGCAATTGTGCGCACCAGCGGCAGCATGCGGCGAATCGCCGCTTCACGTTGGTCAACGTCGTCAATCATGTCGTTGCTCCAAGAAGCCGGCAATGATCGCGCCGAAGCCGCCGGGATCGCGGCGCGCGACGCTATCGGCGAGCGTTCGCACCGCAAGTCCGCCGAATTCTCCGAAGCCGCTCGCCATCGGCGTCAGGATGCGTTCGAGCAGCAGCGCTTCCCATTGCGCGCCGATCGCGCGCGCGCCGATCTCAGTCACGGTTGAGATTGTCCGCGATGCGCAGCATCTCGTCGGCCGCCTGAACGCCTTTGGCGTTGGCTTCATAGGCGCGCTGCGCGGCGAGAATCTGCATCATCGCTTCGACGATCGAGACGTTCGACTGCTCGAGCATGCCGAAGGCGATCTTCGGTCCATGTTCGCCTCCCGCGTCGATCGTGCGCGCGGGGCCCGAACGCCGCGTTGCCGCAAACGCCGTTCCGCCGCGCGATTCGAGATATTCGGGCGCGGCGAACTCGGCAAGACGGATCGTGCCCGCCCTGCGCGTGCCGGTGCGCGTCTGCACGTTGACGATGCCGTTTTCCGCCACGCTCACCGAGAGCGCGTCGGCGGGAATGCGAATGCCGGCAAGCGTGTCGTCCGCTGCGTTGCGCAGCGAGCCGTCCGCCGCACGGGAGAAGGCGCCGTCACGCGTGTACGCACGCCGTCCGTTTGCATCGACCACACAAAAGAATCCCGGCCCGTCGATGGCGACGTCGAACGGACCGCCGCTCTTCATCAGCTTGCCTTGCGCGAAGACCGGATGACTCCCAAGCGGCGCCGTCCCCAAACCCGGCTCGCCGGACGCCGAGAGATCGGTGAACGACGCCTGCGCCGCTTTGAAGCCGTTGACGTCAGCGTTTGCGAGATTGTTCGCGATCAGATCGAGATTGAGTTGTTGCGCCGCCATCCCGGTGGCGGCCGCGAGCATCGCGCGATCCACTACTGCACCCTCGCCAGGTCGTTGACCGATTTCTTGCGTGTGTCGTCGATGGCCGATGCCACCTTTTGCGCGCCTTCAAAAGAGCGCTGCGCCGCCAGAACGTCGAGCATCTCGGAGACGGCGTCGGTGTTTGCGGTCTCGAGGAACCCAGTGCGCACCGTGCTTCCGCGCGCAAGCGCGATGCGGTCGATGACCGACCCGTTCAGGCGCACGCTTCCATCGGTTTCCAACGCGGCACCCTCGGGGAAGCGCAATGCCCCGTGCCGCCCTTGCAGCACCGCGCCGCGATCGTCGCGCAGATGACCGAAGCGATCGCGCACGAACGCGCCGTTGCGCGAGGGTACAAGTGTTCCATCTTCGGCACGCAACGCAAACCCGCCGTCGCCGACGATGGCCCAGTCCAGGTCTCGCCCGGTGCGCTCGAGGGCTCCGTGCGCACCCGAACGCGTCCGCGCGATCGTGACGCCGGTCGCACCGAGTGAGCCGCGGGCTTCGAACTTCCGAAAGCCGCGCGTCGAAACGTTCGCGAGGTTCTCCGTCGCGATGTCGAGACGGGTTCGCGCCGCGACCATGGCGCTGGCCGCCCAATCCATTCCATCCATGCGGGCATCCTAGCGACGGCGCGTGTCCGAAACGTGTCCGCCGCATGAGCAACTCGACACCGAGCCGATTTGACACTCGCTGAAACGCCGTGATAGTGTGCCGGGGTGTTCCGGCACCTCGTATCCACCCTAGCGGCCGCGTTGACCATCGTCGCCGCCGCTCTGCCCGCCGTGGCGGGCGTCGATCAGACGACCTCGGTCGCTGCGGCGAAGACGGCGACGCCGCCTGCGCTCAGCGCGGCGCTCACCGATCCAGCGTGGACGCATGCGCTCACCGCCGCCGATTTCACCGACTTCACCGACCGCGTTCCCGCGAAGCTACGCACCGTTGCCTACTTCTTATACGACGATCACAATCTGTATATTGCGTTCCATGCCGAGCAGCACGGCGTGCCGATCATCGCGACGCAGAACGTCGACCACATCGGGCTCGGTACGGACGACCACGTCACGGTGTGGCTCGACACCTCCGGCAACGGCGCCCGCGTGTATTCATTCGCCGTCTCACCGCGCGGCGTGCGCAGCGAATCGTCCAGTGAAAATACGCGCTTCGCGCCGACGTGGCAATCGGCCGCGCACGTCGATGCCAACGGCGACTACAACGTGATGATGATCGTCCCGCTGACGGTGCTGCGCGCCCAGGGCACGCGCGTGCAGAACTGGCGCATCAATTTTGAACGCTACATCCCGTCGCTGAATCAGGATTACACCTGGGCATACGCCCTCACGCAAACGTCGGTGTCGAACGCGCAGTATTGGCCAACGCTGACCGGCATCACCATCGCGTCATCGGCCACGCGCCCGAAACCGCACGCTGACGTCTATTGGCTGGGCAGCGGCGGCTCCGATCGCGACATCTTCCAAAACGGCATCGGCCGGTTCCAGCCCACGACGCCGCGCTCGCTCGGCCTGGACGCGACCTTCCCCTTCACGAACACGCTCGCGTTCGTCGGCACGCTCAACCCGGACTTCTCCAACGTCGAGCAAGATCAGACCACGATCTCTCCGCAAGAATTCCAGATCAACTATAGCGAGTACCGCCCGTTCTTCGTTCAAGGCGCGGGATACATCAACACGCTGCCGTCGACAGGCAATTTCGGCTCAGGCACGTCGATGTTTTACACGCCGTCGATCGGGATCTTCAGCCGCGGCCTGAAGATCGAAGGCACCGCCGGGCAAAACGCCTTCGGCGCGCTCAACGCGCTCGGCACCGGGTTCGACGACAGCGCTCTCGGCTACACCTTCGCGCGACCCGACAACTCGCTCGCGGTGAGCGCGGAAGGCGTCTTTGCCGATCATGCCGGGGTGAACGATGACACCACCGGGATCGGCATATCGCAGGTCAACCCGCATTCGGGTCAATACCTCACTGCCACGTATGCGGCCGATCGCGGTGCACGCATTACGAGCACCGCGGCAGCCGACGCTTTGTCGCTCGGCGGCGGCGTGCGCACGCAGCGGCTCTCGGCGAACGCCGGGTATCAGGATATCGGACCGCAATACGCACCCATCGACGGGTTTGTCTCGGTCAACGACTCGCGCGGCGTCAGCGCGAACGTGCAGTACGCTGGTGTCGGTACCAAGACCAGTCCGCTGCAATCCTACGACATTACCGTCTTCGGCGATCGCTATCTCGACCGCACGGGCGCCGCGCGCCAAGCCGACGAAAACGTCATTTACAACATCCGCTTCAAGAATCAGATCTCGCTCAACGGCTTTGCCGGACCGAGCGAACTGCGCTCGTATCAGAACGGATTTCCGGCCTACACGGGCGGACAGACTTTCTGGTACAACCGGCGGCAGATCAACGTCGGCTATCGCGACCAAACGTCGTCGCCGATCAACTTCGCGTACACGTGGGGGCCGTTCAACGGTTTCTACGTACAGCAACTCACGGCGTCGAGCGGCCGCACCTTCGGCACGAACAGCGTTTCATTCCAGTACGACGGCTCCATCGAACGCAACGTTCCCGGTGTTGCGTCACTGACCACGCAATGGCTGCGGCGCATCACGTTCACGCACACCTTCGGGCGCAGCGCCGCGCTGTCGGTCGCCGTGCGCGGAATCAACGGAACCGGCGGTTTCGCGCTGCCGGGCAGCAATCTCGCCTTCGCCTACCAGCAGCGCTACGCCAACGAAAACATGCTGTTCATCGCCTATGGAACGCCTGCGGCATCACAGACGCTCCATCGGCTGATCGTGAAGTACGTCTTTCACGCGGGCGGCGGTTCGGGAACCTAGCAGCCTACGCGCGGGCGGCGGCCGGCGTCGGCATGACCGGGCGAACCTCGACGCCGCCGTAGGCGGCCGGACAACCCTTGGCGATCTCCACCGCGTGGTCGCGATCGCGCGCCTCGATCAGGTAAAAGCCGCAAAACGGTTCGCGTTCTTGCCCGAACGGCTCGTCGCTCACGGTCCCGCCGCGAACGTAGGCGGCCGTCCGCGTGGGCTGGATTGCTTTGCCCTCCAGGATCGCACCGCCGCTAGCCGCGACGTGCTGCGCGAAACGTCCGTGCGCTTCGAAGACCTGGTTCCACTGCTGCTCGGTGTACGTGGCGTACGGTGCTTCCTGATCGTGGATGATGAGAAGAAATTCCGACATGGCTGCTCTCCTTCTAGCGTCCCGGCAAGATCGCCGGTTGCCCTAAAGACGAAGCAGGTCTGAAAAAATCGACAGCCGCTCCTCGGAGGGAGCATCTTTTTCTAGGAGCCTAGCGGAGATTCGCGAGGACCGTGGCTGCGAAGGCGTCGGTTCCGAGCGGGGGCGTTTCCGAAGCGAGTTCGGCGGTGCGCGCTCCGAGCGCGTAGGCGCGCTCGACCGCGCGCTCGATGCGCTGGGCATTGGCGTCGTCGTTCAAGCTATGCCGCAGCAGCATCGCCGCCGAGAGGATCGCCGCCGTCGGATTGGCGATGCCTTGGCCCGCGATGTCCGGTGCGCTGCCGCTGATCGGTTCATACAGACCGAATTGACCGCTCGCCGTGCGTTTCGTGCCGAGGCTTGCGCTTGGAAGCGTGCCGATCGAGCCGGTGAGAATCGCAGCCTCATCGGAGAGAATGTCGCCGAACATGTTCTCGGTCACGATCACGTCGAAATCGGCCGGACGGCGCACGAGCTGCATCGCGGCGTTGTCGACCAGCAGATGATCGAGCGCGACGTCGGGATACTCGCGGGCCACGCGCTCGACGACACGCCGCCACAGGCGTGAGGTCTCCAAGATGTTCTGTTTGTCGACCGAGGTCACGCGCTTGCGCCGCGTGCGCGCAAGTTCGAATGCGACGCGTGCGATACGCTCGATCTCCGGTGCGCGGTAGAGCATCGTGTCGACCGCTTCTTCGATCCCGTCGACGACACGCTGCTCCTTGGGTTGACCGTAGTAGATGCCGCCGGTGAGTTCGCGCACGACGACCAGGTCGAGACCGCGCACCAGCTCCGCCTTGAGTGACGATGCGTCTTCGAGCCCCGGAAAGACACGCACTGGTCGCACGTTGGCGTAGAGTTCATAGTCGCGCCGCAGTAAGAAAAGCGCGTACTCCGGCCGCTCTGCGAGCGGCTTGCCGTCGAACTCGGGCAACCCCACGCTGCCGAAGAGAATCCCCGCGCTGCGATCGCACAGCACGCGCGCTTGGCCGGAGAGCGCCGGCATCCCCGCGCGCAGCGCCGCACCGCCGACGACGGCTTGCTCGCAGGTGAGATCGGGGCGCACTTGCGTCAGCACGCGCACGGCGGCGCGCGTCACCTCAGGCCCGATGCCGTCACCGGGCAGGATCGCGATGGTGTCGGACACGCGTTAGCTGACCGTGATGTGCGTCGTCTCGGCGACGACCGCCGCGGAATCGAGCGCGGGCGATAGTGCGCCGTCGTGTATGAACGCGGGCGCGGTCTTTTCGAGCAGCGCCAGGTGTGTCATCAGCAACGAGCGCAGTTCGCTCTTGGCCTTTTCGGTAGCCTCGATCGAGCGCTGATGCTCGCGCCGAACATCTCCGATCGCATCGTTGTAACTGGCGATCTCACGCTCGGCCGCGATGCGCGCCTGCTCGCGAATCAAGTCGGCTTCCTTGTGCGCCGAGGCTTTGACTTCATCAGCGGTGCGCTGCGCGAGGATGAGCGTGTTCTGCAGCGAGTCTTCCATCGCTTTGAAGTGACTGATGCGCTCGCGCAGATCGGCGACTTCGGCCATGAGCGCCGCGTTCTGCTGCGCGTCGTCCTCCAACGTCTCGATGATCTCGTCGAGGAACAGGTCGACTTCGGCGCGGTCGTAGCCTTGCAGCGCCTTCTTAAAGGTCTTGTGTTGAATGTCGATCGGTGTGATCTTCTGCATCCGTTAGCCTCGGTGCGAAAGAAAGTCGAGTGCGCTGTCAGCCATCATCGTATCGCGCAGTCCGGCGGCGTTCACCGTGACGCCGGCCGGCACCACCAGATACATCGCTTCGGCGAGTTTTTGCATTTTGCCGTCCAGTGTGTAGGTCACGCCCGAGGTGAAATCGACGACTCGCTGCAAGAGCGAACGATCGGCGTTCTGCAGATTCACGATCACGACTTGGCGATTGCGAAGGGCGTCGGCGATCTCGGTGACGTCGGAGAACGCGCGCGGTGAATAGACGCTGACCTCGGTGCCGTTACGGCGCGCCGCATTGGAGATCGGGACGACGCGCGTCGCCGATGAGGGTTCGTCTTCGTAGAATTCGTCGTCATCGCCGTCGCGAAGCGAGAAGAACGATCCGATTTTGCTGAACATGCTCATGCTTACTCCACCTCCCGGCTCGATTCGGGGGTCAGAGGGTGTGGCGGCCGCGTGCGCTCGCCGAAGATCGCGGTTCCTATGCGAATCATCGTCGATCCGCAGAGAACGGCTTCGCGCCAATCGGCCGACATTCCGATTGAGAGCGTACTTCCACCTACGCGGGCAAACGTCATCGCGGCACATTCGAAAGCGTGCCGAAGGACCCCCCGGTCATCGGTAATCGGCCCGACCGCCATCACGCCGTCGACGCGCAGATTCGCCAGTGCGCGCAGGCGCTCGGCTAGGCGTTGCGCGCCGTCGGGGGCGCAGCCGTACCGCTCGCCGGCGGAGATATTGACCTGGACGAGCACGCCGAGGGTCTTCCCGGCGGCGGCCGCCGCGCGCGCGAGCGCCTCCCCGGCCTCGATCCGGTCCACGCTCTGCACCACGTCGAAAAGCCCGGCGATGGCCTTCGCCTTGTTCGTCTGCACGTGTCCGATGAAGTGGCGGCGCACCGGCGGCAGCGCCGCGAACTTCGCCTGGGCCTCCTGCGCGTAGTTCTCGCCGATGTCGGTCACGCCGGCGGCGATCGCTTCGCGTATGGCCGCGACCGGTTGAAATTTCGTGACGGCGAGAATCGTGACGCTGCCCGGATCGCGGCCGGCCGCGCGCGCATGTGCCGCGACCTCGGCCTTCAGCCGCTCGTATCGCTCCCGGACGCTCACGCGATCAAGCAGAGGTGGCCGAGCGCGCTCCGGCATCGAGCGGGGTCTCGTCGGTCCGCTTTCCGCGCGTCAGGCACCACCATATCCCGAAAGCGCCGATCGCGATCATCGGAAGCGCCAGCCACTGACCGCCGGTGATGCCGAACCACACGATGCCCGGGTCGCGCCAAATCTCGGCAACCGAGCGTGTGATTCCGTAGAGCATAAACCACGTCCAACCGACGACGCCGTCTTTCGGTTTGGTGCGGTAGAGGAGGAGTAGAATCGGCAGGGTCGCGAGATCAAGCGCGGCCTCGTAGAACTGCGACGGGTGGCGATAGGCCGTGCCCCACGCGGTCGGGTTGCCCGGGATCATGCACCACGGTTGGTCGGGAACGCAGACACGCCCCCACAATTCATCGTTGATGAAGTTGACGAAGCGCGTCAGCGTGATACCGATGGGAAGCAGCATCACGACTTCGTCGCCGAGCACGAGGTACGTCAGACGCGGATGTTTGCGCAGGTAGAGCCAGATCGCGAGCATGACGCCGATCATGCCGCCATGGAACGCCATCCCTCCGGTCCACACCGCGATGATGTCGATCGGATGCGAGAAATACATCGATGCGTTGTGATTGGTCAGAATGTCGGCGATCACGAAGAGCGTCCGCCCGCCGACGACGACACCGACCAGCGCGTAGAACAAGAAATCCTGAATCTCGTCGCGTGTCAGGCCCAGGCGCTTGCGCCCGGCTGCGCGGCTCATCCACAGGTACACGCAGATGAAGCCGACGAGGTAGGAGATGCCATACCAATGCACGGCCAAAGGACCGATGCGAAACGCAACCGGATCGATCGAGGGATACGTAAACCAATGATGCACCATGCTTGCCCGGAAGTTGCGAACGCCGGCCGCTCTCACCTCCCGTTTTGGGGCGCGTACCAGGCGCGCGGGGCGGCCTGGTCTAATCACACAGCGTGACCGGTACTCATCTCACGGTCGGCCTGGCCTTCGTCGCCGGCCTGATCTCGTTTATCTCGCCGTGCGTGCTTCCGCTCGTTCCGGCCTATCTCTCGTTGCTCACGGGAACACGCCTGGAAGAGTTGCGCGAGGACGACGCGGCGGCGACCCGCATCCGCACGCTTGGGCACGCTCTGGCTTTTGTCGCAGGATTCACGATCGTCTTCGTCCTGCTCGGCGCCTCCGCCGGCGAGTTCGGCTCACTGCTGCGCGAATACCAAGTGTGGATCGCGCGGGTCGGCGGCGTGCTCGTGATCGTGCTGGGGCTGCAGATGCTCGGCGTCGTGCGCATCCCGTTCCTGATGATGGACACGCGTACGCACGTCCGCGGGCGCGAACGCACGTTCTTCACGTCGGGACTCGTCGGCATCGCATTTGCCGCCGGATGGTCGCCGTGCATCGGGCCGGTCTTGGCCGGCATCCTGGCGCTCGCATCCCAGCAGCACGACGTGCTCGGCGCCGCCGGGTTGCTGTTCGTCTATTCGATCGGACTCGCGGTTCCATTTATCCTGACGGCCGCGGGAATCGGCGTCGTGCTCCCGCTGCTCGATAAGCTCAAACGCTGGATGCGCGTCATCGAGCGCGTCGCGGGCGTGTTCATGATCGGCGTCGGCATCGTGCTCGCCACCAATTCATTCCTGGTCATCGCCGGATGGTTCTATCAGTTTGTCCCAGCGCCGACACTCTGACACGCTGCTGATCGCGCTCGTCGCCGCGGCGGCGTTCGTCCTCGACCAGTACTGCAAGCAGCTCATCGTCACCAATTTCCTTCCGGGCGAGAGCCGCTTCGTCGTCCCGCACCTGCTCAAGTGGACGTACGAACAGAACGAGCACGGCGCGTTCGGCCTCTTCGGCAGCAACGCGCTGTGGCTGATCGGGATGGCGATCGTCGTCCTCGTGATCTTTTGGATGGCATTTCGCGACGCGGCGCGCCAATCGTTGCTGGTACGCATCGCCTTCGGCTTGATCGTCGGCGGGGCGATCGGGAACATCGCCGATCGCATTCACTATCACTTCGTCGTGGATTTCATCGACTTTTACCGAATCTGGCCGAATATCTTCAACGTTGCCGATTCGTGCATCACGGTGGGCGTTGCGCTGTTGATTCTGGCAAGTCTTGCAACACGTCGTCACGCCTGACGAGGCGGGTAAGCGCACCGACGTCGTCGTCGCCCGCATCGCGGATGCTCCGCGCTCCCTGGTCGCCGACGCCATCAAGCGCGGCGACGTGCGCGTCAACGGTGAAATCGCGAAAGCCAGCCGTATCCTGATCGCCGGCGATGCGCTCGACTTTGCGATCGGGTCGCGCGAAGAGCTGTCGGTTGAAGCCGAAGCGATTGAAATTCCCATCGTCTATGAAGACGACGATCTCATCGTGGTCGACAAACCGGCCGGCATGGTGACGCATCCCGCGCACGGCACGCGCGGCGGCACGCTCGTCAACGCACTGCTGGCGCACGTCGGCACGCTTCCCGGCGACAGTATTCGTCCGGGCCTCGTGCACCGGCTCGACCGCGACACGTCCGGACTGCTCGTCGTCGCCAAGACCGCGCAGGCGCTCTCATTTCTAGGCAAAGCGATGAAAGCGCGCGAGGTCAATCGCGAGTATCTCGGGCTCGTGCACGGCGTACCGCATCCGGCGCGCGGCACGCTCGACGGACCGATCGGCCGCGATCCGCGCAACCGTTTGAAGTATGCAATCATCTCCAGCGGAAAACCGGCGATCACGCACTACGACGTGCGCACGGCTTTTCCCAAACATGCGGAGTGCGTCTTTCGCTTGGAGACCGGACGCACGCATCAGATTCGCGTGCACATGGCCGCGCTCGGACACCCGATTCTCAACGATCCCGTCTACGGCCGCGAAGAGCCGCGCTTTCACTTGCCCGGTCAAGCGCTGCACGCATGGAAGTTGTCGTTCATCCATCCGACGAGCGGTGCCGAGATGATCTTCGAGTGCGATCCGCCCGACGAATATCTCCATGCGCGCGAACTGATCTCGCGATGACCTTCACGCTCACGATCGAAGACGGCGCGGCGCGCCGGGGAACGCTGCGGCTCGCACACGGCGACGTCGAAACGCCGACCTTCATGCCGGTAGGCACCGCTGCCACGGTCAAGGCGTTGACGCCCGATGACCTGCGCACCGCGCACACGCAGATCGTGCTCGCGAACACCTATCACCTGTGGTTGCGACCGGGAAAGGATCTCATCGTCGAAGCAGGCGGACTGCATGAATTCATGCAGTGGCACGGCCCGATTCTCACCGACTCCGGCGGCTTTCAAGTCTTCAGTCTGCAAGACCGGCGCACGCTCGACGACGACGGCGTCACCTTCGCCTCGCACATCGACGGCAGCACGCACCGGTTCACGCCGGAGAACGTCATCGCGTTTCAAGAAGCAATCGGCGTCGACATCGCGATGGTGCTCGACGTCTGCGTCAAACTTCCAGCGACACCCGCACAGATCGCGGAATCGGTGCGCTTGACGACGCTCTGGGCCAAGCGTTCCGCCGATGCGCGCACGCGCGCGGCGACGGCCGTGTTCGCCATCGTGCAAGGCGGGCTCGACCTCGCGATGCGCGAGCGCAGCGCGCGAGAGGTCGTCGCGCTCGACCTTCCCGGCTATGCCATCGGCGGGCTCTCGGTTGGTGAATCGCGCGAGGAACTGTACGCGACGGCGCGCCACACCGCGGCCTTGCTGCCGCGCGAGAAGCCGCGCTATCTCATGGGCGTGGGAACGGTTCGCGACATCATCACGGCGGTCGACGGCGGCATCGATATGTTCGACTGCGTCTATCCGACGCGCTGCGGCCGCAACGGCCGCGCGATGACGCGTTCGGGCGAGTTCAATATCCGCAACGCCGCTTCCGTACGTGATTTCTCACCGGTCGATCCGCAGTGCGATTGCTCGGTCTGCACGACGTTCACGCGGGCCTATCTCGCGCATCTCTTCCGCGCCAACGAGATGCTTGGACCGCGCCTGCTCTCCTACCACAACGTCTACGTGCTCAATGCCCTCATGCGCGACGCGCGCGACGCCATCGAACGCGGCATGTGGACGACGTTTCGTGACGAAATTCTCCGCGGACTGACAGGGGTACACAAGGAATGATCCGCCTATTCGTTGCCGGGTATCCGCGCGAAGCAACCAAAGAGGACTTGCTCGCGCTCTTCTCGCGCTTCGGCGCGACCGCCGAGACGATCACGTTTCCGCGCGACCGGCGCGCGCGCCGCAAGAAAGGCTACGCCTACGTCGTCGTCCTCGACGAGCGCATGGCCGAGGAGGCGATCAAAACGTTCCACCTGCTCGAGATCGACGGCAAGCAGCTCACCGTCAAACGCGCGGACGAACGTCCGCCCAAGAGACCCCGGCGCCGCTAGAGGGCCTCACCGGCTGCGTCGAGATCGCGCACGACATGTGCGCAGTCGGAGCAGAGCGCGGGGTGCGCCGGATCGCTTCCCAATGAACGGAACTTCCAGCAGCGGCGGCACTTCTCGCCGCCGGCGCGCGTCACGTCGAAGCGCACGATCGGCTGCGCGGCCTCACCATGCGCGTGACCGAGCGTGAGCTGCGCGACCACCAACGCCTCGCGCAGGTTGTCGCCGAGCGCATGCAAATGCTCGAAGAGCGGACTCGCCACCTCGAGGTGCAGTTGAAGTTCGAAGTCGCGCCCGATCTCACTCGCGGCGACACGCGCGCGCAGGTCACGTAGCGTCTGCCACAGGTTGAGCGATGCCGGCGAGACCGCATGGCGGTGGTGCGGAAACGACGTGTCGAAGACGCTCTCCATCTCGCCACGAAGCTGCGGCGAAACGGCCTGCCACGCTTCTTCGGACGTGAACGGCAGAATGGGCGCGACCGCCGTGAGGAAACGCTGCAGCGCATACCATAACGCCGATTGCGCGCTGCGGCGGCGGTGGTCCCCGGGCGCTCGCGAATAGAGCGGATCCTTGAGTGCATCGAAGTACAGACCGGACATCGCACTCTCGAACTCGACGATGCGCAGGTAGGCATCGTGGATCGAGAAGGTGTCGTACATGCCCTTCACGTCGCCGACGAACGCGTCGACGACCTCGCACGCGAGACGGTCGAGCGGATCGAGATGCTCGCGCGCGATCACGTCGCCGGCGCCAAGATCGTCGATGTTCGAGAGCATGAAGCGCACGCGGTTGCGGATGTTCCGGTAGACGCGGCTCACGTGCTCGATGACGGTTGGCCCAAAGCGCACGTCGTCGATGAATTCAACCGATGCCGCCCACAGCCGCAACACGTCGGCGCCCCATTTGTCCATCGCGTCACGCGCGTCAATGCCGGTCCCGCGCGACTTGCTCATCGCGCGGCCTTGCTCGTCGTTGACCCAACCGTTCTTCACGACATGCTTGTACGGAGCAGCACCCCTGATCGCGACACCGGTCAACAGTGAACTGCGGAACCAGCCGCGATACTGGTCGCCGCCTTCAAGCACGAGATCGCTCGGCCACGGCAGCCCGTCGTGCTTTCCGAGCACGGCCAGGTGTGTGACGCCCGACTCGAACCAAATATCGACGATGTTCTTTTCTTTTTCGAACGACGTACCGCCGCACGTGGGGCACACGAAGTCGGCCGGCAGATAGGCTGTCACCGGGTCGCTCCACCACGCATCGGCTCCGGCTTGCGCGAACCGCTCCGCGGCGATGCGCGCGACGCGCGCATCGAGGATCGATTCATTGCACCCTTTGCACAGCAGCGCCGGAATCGGTGTGCCCCACGTCCGCTGCCGTGAGATGCACCACTCGGGATGGTTTTCAAGCATCTGCTGCAAACGCGCCTTGCCCCACTGCGGGGTGAACTCGACGGCCTCCGCTGCGTCGATGGCGCGCTGGCGCAAACGGTTCTGATCCATCGCTATGAACCATTGTGCCGTCGCACGGAAGACGACCGGATGATGACACCGCCAGCAGTGCGGGTAGGAATGCTCGTAGTCGTGCGCGCGAAAGAGCGCGCCGCTCGCGCGCAGATCGTCGACGATCTTGGCATTCGCCTTGAAGATGTGCAGACCGGCATACGCACCGGCTTCGCTCGTGAAGATGCCGGCGGCGTCGACCGGATTGAGAATCGGCAGACCGTACTTCACGCCCGTCTCGAAGTCATCGGCACCGTGCCCAGGCGCCGTGTGCACCGCTCCGGTGCCGGTCTCCAAGTCGACGTAATCGGCGAGCACGATGGACGACGTGCGCCCAGCGAAGGGATGCTGCACGTCGAGCCCGTCGAGCTGCTCGCCGGTGGCGCGTGCCAGCAACACGGCATCGCGCGAGCGTTCGGCGAACACGCTGCTCGCCAGCGCCTCGGCCACGACGATTGCCTCGTCGTCGAGTTGATACAGGCCGTAGACCGCATCGGCGCGCACGGCGATCGCCACGTTGGCGGGCAGCGTCCACGGCGTCGTGGTCCAGATCAGCACGCTCACGCGCTCGGGGGCCATATCGAGCGCGAATCGGTCGAGCAGCTTCGCCCGTTGCTGCCGATCTGCGGCAAAGCGAACGTACACCGACGGCGAGACTTTCGGCTCGTATTCGATCTCGGCTTCGGCCAGAGCCGTCTCGTCGTGAACGCACCAGAGTGTCGAGCGCAAGCCCTTGTAGAGCTGGTGTTTCTCGGCAAGATCGGCAAGCGCGTTAACGATCGTCGCTTCAAAGGACGCATCGACCGTGCGATACGGATGCTCGAAATCGCCGAACGTTCCCATGCGCATCCGCACGCCGCGCTGCCGGTCGAGCCAGTAGAGCGCGCGCTCTTTGCATTTGGCTCGCAGTTCGAGCGGATCGATCGCGTGAAAATCCTTGATGCCGAGGTGTTTGAGCGTCTCGAGTTCGATCGGCAGCCCGTGCATGTCCCAACCCGGAACGAACGTCGCGCGCTTGCCGTCCAGAAGCGCGATCTTTACGAACACGTCCTTGAGCACCATGTTCAAGAAGTGGCCCATGTGCAACTCGCCGTTGGCGTAGGGCGGACCGTCGTGCAGAATCCACGCGGGATTGTGCGCGTTGTGGGCGAGGCGGCGTTCGTACGTCCTGCGCTCTTGCCACCAGGCGACACGCGCCGGCTCGCGCTGCGGCAGATCCGCTTTCATCGGGAAAGCGGTCTTCGGTAGATTCAGGGTGTCGCGGTAGTCGCGTTCGGCGGGCGTTTGATTCATGGGAACGGCGCACTTTCGCCTTCGGGCGCGCGGTCTCTTACTCGGCCAGCAGTTCTTGCGCGATCTCGAAGTTGCGCTCGGCCAACGTGCGCATCGCTTCGGCGCGCTCGGGAAGATATGCGGCGATCCGTTCGCGCTGCGCAATCAGCCGATCCACCGCCGCGTCGGCCGCCTCGGGAGCCGGCGCGGGCTGCCCCGGCGTCCAGAGCGGCTCGAGCGGGTATGCGAGGTCCGCGCACAGCGCCGAGACCTTCGGGTCGTAGGGAATCGCGAGAAACGGCACCCCCCAGCGCGCTGCGAAGATCAGCGCGTGCAGGCGCATTCCGATCACGACGCTCGCGCGCCGGATGATCGCAGCCGTGTGTGCGACGCTCGTTTCCGGTAGGAGCAACGGCGCGCTGTCGCACTTACGAATGATCTTCGTCGCCGCCTCAGCATCGGGTGGACCGCCAAGCGGCACGAACGCGACCCGCAGACCGTGCGCGCTGCTCAATCGGTCGACGGCGCGCGCGATCGTCGCGATGCCCGCATCGAAACCCGAACACGGACGAACGCTGACCACCGCGATCGGTCCGCTTTGCGCACCCAGACCGTCGCGTTCGAGCAGTTCGGCATCGGCGGCGGGCTCATACAAGAAGACCGGGTCGGCGGTGCGTTCGACGCAAACGTGCGGGAGCAGCGATTGCAGCAACTCGCGCGAGCGCTCATCGCGGACCGTCGCGCGCCGCACGCCTTTGCAGGTGGTGCGCACGAGTATGCGGCCGAACGTGTCGAGCGGACCGACTGACTGCGCGAAGATCATGGTTTTGACGCCGGCGCGAATCGCGTCGTGCAGGATGCCGGTGTAGTACAGCAGGCTCTTCTGGCTGGTCGCGTTTTGCAGCAAGCCGCCGCCGCCGGAGAGCACCACATCGGCTCGCCGAATCGCCGCGCGCACGCCGCCGACGTCCCAGCGTGGCGTCGCTTCGACCCCGAGGCGCTGCGCGGTCAGTTCGGGTTGTGCTGAGAGCACGTCGATCTCGACGTTTGGAAGACGCGCACGAAAACGCGCGACAATAGTGTCGAGCAATGCCTCGTCTCCGACGTTCCCGAACCCGTAGTAACCGCTAAGAAGAACGCGCAAGCACGAAGCGCCTGTAGACGGCGATGACGAGCGCACCGATCGCGATTCCGAGAATCGCACCAAGCACAACGCGGATGAGCGAAACGATCAACGGAGTGTGCAAGTGCGAGAACGTGTCGATGACGTCACCGATGCCGATGCCGACGCCGAGCGCGAGCAGCCAGCCGATCGCGCGCCGGTGCGCCGGCGCCAGCGCCGGAACGAGCATCAACAACGGGTAGCCGACGAGAAACTCTTTGAAGCGCGGCCGAACGCCGAGCGCCGAGGAGAGGTGCGCGCGCGTCCAGAGTTCAAACGCCGACGGCGCAATGTCGCTTTGATTCCCGCTGCGCATCACGAGGAGTGCGCCCGCGCCGAGCACCGCCACACCGAGCAGCAGGTGATAGATCCGCACCGGCGCGAGCAACGCGGTCTGCGGACGTTCCACCGCCGCGTCGAAGCGGCGATCGAAGATGTAGATTACGAGCGCGATGAGCGGCGGCAGCGCGAGGATCGCCTTCACGCCGCGAAAGCGTTCGATCTCTTCCATGGCGAGCGGTGCGCTCATGATCCCGACGACGACCAGCGCACCAGCGAGCGCGACACCGATCGCCACGAGCATCCACGACGCGCTATGCACGATCTGGCCGCCCAACGTGGATTGCGGACGCTCTTCAAACGCCTGTGCGATCATCAGAAATGCCGCCGCCGAGAAGCCGAGCGCGCCCAGGAGCGCGAGGATCGAGCGGGCGAGCATGGCGTGGTGCGCGAGCGCGCCGCCCATGTAGAGCGCGATGCACACCAGATAGATCGCGATCGCGTAGTCGCGGCGATAGCATCCGAACGCACCCAGCAAAAGTACCAGGATCGACGGGACGGCGAGCGTCGCGATCCCAACCAGGACGGGATTGTCGCCGCGATACTCGGGGATCGGCGTCGCTCGGCCCAGGCGCAGCCCGTGTGACGTGATGTCGCGAGCGATGCGCTCGATCAGCGCGACGTTGGTCGCTTCGATCGACATGCCTGGATTTTGGTGTGCGAATGGCCGCACGTAGACGACGCGCACGTTGCGCTCGTTGACGCCGAGGCCGTAGCGGGCGACGACGTCGTCGAAGGTCAGCTTATCCAGTTCCGTCTTCGCGATCGCTTCAACGCGAACGGTCCGTCCGGGAATCGCTTTGGCGAGCGTGTCGTTGCCCTTCTGCACCTGGGACTCGTCGTACGTCTCGATCGTTCCAAATGAGAATGCGTGCGTCTTGAACGCGGCCGCGGCATCGTCGATATGGTCGGGGTAGCCGAGCACTTGGTTGCGCAGCCCGAAGAAAATGACGGTGGAGACCTTGCGCTCGTCTCCAAGTGAGCCCAAGAGCTGCGCGATCTGCGCGCTGCCGAACCGCTCGTCGTTTTGGAAACGCGGGACGATCAGGAAGTGCAGCTTGCGAGCGAGCGCCAGTTGGTCGTCCGGAATGCCGAGTGCCGTGTTGTTGAAGAAATCGAACTGCGTTCTGATTTCGTACAGCCACGGCTTCGTGCGGCGCAGCAAACGCACCGCGTGCGCGCCGAAATGCAGCGGCAGCTCGCTTTGGTAGCGCCGGTACGCCGCGTCGTTGTAGACGGCGAGGTAGACGACATCGGGCTGGACTTTCCCGGTGCGGATGAGCGCGGCCAGCACCGGATCGGAGAGCGGCGCGAGGCGGGCCGATTGGAGCACCTGGCTGCCGCTGATTGCGTAGGCGTTGCCCGAGTCGCCGACTCCCGAGCCCAGTTCCTCGCTCAGGGCAAGCGAGGTCAGGCCGGCACGGCGCAGCGCCACCAGGAACGCCTCGGGATTGTAGGCATACGAGTGCGC
Source organism: Vulcanimicrobiota bacterium (assembly GCA_027307235.1). Lineage (GTDB taxonomy): Bacteria > Vulcanimicrobiota > Vulcanimicrobiia > Vulcanimicrobiales > Vulcanimicrobiaceae > DAHUXH01. The sequence continues at coordinate 155,343 of DAHUXH010000006.1, forward strand.
GAATTGCACGAAGTCGCCATAGTCCATGACGATCTCGACGCGGCGCGCGTGCGTCTCGGCGCGGAAGCGGAAAGCGGCGACGGCGGCGCAGGCCAGAAGCGCAACGAGCAAGATGAGCGCGGCATACCGCGTTCGCGAATCGTCGAACGGTCTCACGAGCGTGGGGTTTCGCTAGAAAAAACAGGAAGGCCCGCCGTAGGCGAGCCCCCTGCCGTCGCGTATGCGGTTGCCCGCATACCGGGTGTGGGCGACGTCTCTAGTATACCCGACAGTATGCGCCCACGGTCAATCTGTCGTGCGTAATGATTTGTCTCCTGATGCGTTTCACCCTTCCACACAAGTTGTTAACTTCGCGTAAACGTCTTCACGGTTGCCAATGGGGTGCGCGACGCGCGAAAAACGCCGTCATTCCTTCGCGCGCATCAACAATGACCGCGTTCTTACTCATAACTTCGCACGCATATGCATACGCATCGGATTGGTTCAACTGTACCTGATGGTAGAAGGCTTCCTTTCCGATCGCGACCACCACGCGTGCAGCTTCTGCGATCTTTCTTGCAAGTTCCAGACTTGTGTCGTGTAGGCGATTCGGCTCAACGACGCGATTGACCAGGCCCCAGTCAAGCGCGGTGCGGGCATCGATCGGATCGCCGGTCAGCAACATCTCCATCGCACGCTTGCTGCCGATGGCGCGCGTGAGTGCGACCATCGGCGTGGTGCAGAAGAGCCCGATGCGAACGCCGGGCGTTGCAAAGCGCGCCTCACTCGAAGCTACCGCGAGATCGCAGGTCGCAACCAACTGACAGCCGGCGGCCGTCGCGATGGCCGCGACTTCGGCGATCACCGGCTGAGGAATCATTTGGATAGTCTGCATGAGTTCCACGCACGCGCCGAATATCTCGCGCTGCGCGTCGAGATCGGCACAGCTCACCTCGCGCAGATCGTGCCCCGCGGAAAACGCCGGTCCCTCACCGCACAAGATCACGGCGCGAACGGTTCGATCAGCACCGAGCGTGCGAAAGACACCGGTGAGTTCGCGCATCATCTCGAGCGAGAGCGCGTTGCGCCGCTCCGGCCGATTCATGCGGACGACCGTGATATCGCCATCGCGTTCAAGCTTGACGTTGGATTGCGTGGACACGTCGCTCATGAGCTACCTACTTCGCGGGAGAATCGGAAATCTTCCAGGCAGCGATGAGCGCCCGTTGCGATTTGACATTGAATTTTTCGAAAATCATCGCCAGTTGATTGCGAACGGTATTCGGCTTTTTACCGACTGCTTCCGCGATCTCTTTGCGTGACTTGCCTTGTACGGCCTGGAAGAAGATGACGCGCTGCGCCGGCGTCAGCGACGCGATACGCGGATCTTCAAACAGCTTGCGTTCGTTATGCACGCGCCCGGCGAACCACGAGTTCGGAAACTGACTGAGCGGATGCCGGACATATTCCATGATGTATTCATGTCGCGTGATGCGGTAGATTTCGAGCGCGGCCAGCACTGCCCGCCACCGGTACCCGATGCGGTTCCACGTTGAGAAGGCCGAGCGCAGCAACTCGTGCGCGACCTGCGAATCGCCACTCGCTCTCGCCACGACGCCGATCGTGTAGTTTTCGAGCGCGCGCAGACGGTCGTCATTGCAATACGCCAGCATTGGCGACATCCGTGATGGTATTGTTCGATACACCTTCAAATATCGGTGCGCGCGGACAGCATCAAATGGGGCGAGCAGTTCTGCCGCCAACAGTAGCGCGGCTCGTTCCTCACCGCGGGTCGACGGCCAGTCAACGCGGTCGAGCAGTTCCAAGCCGTGGTCAAGCGCCTCCTCGTAAAAGCGTGGCTCTTCCAAACCACGTGCGAAGAATGCGCGATCGAGTTCCGCAAGCGCGCGCCACGCATCGCCGGGCGCACATCGAGTGCTGTTTCGGAGATGACGAAACGCGCCGACGAAGTCGCCCGACAGCGCGCACGTCCAACCAAGTGTACGCGCGATCTGCGAACGCGTGACGGCCTGATCTTCGGTCCACTCTATGTGGTCTGCACGCTGCGACACCATGCGCGCAACAGACGGAAGGAACAGGTCCCGCGCAAGCGCGGCGAGGGCATGAAGAATTGCGGGTTCCACCGATGCGTCGGGTTCCTCAACTTCATCGAGATGAGACAGCGCTGTCTGCAAGACCTCGACTTGCTCGTGATACTTGCCTTCGGCTGCAAGTAACCAGCCTTCCAACTCGACGGCCTTCGCGCGGAGCAGCCCGCCGTGCGCGAAAGGGGCCCGCAAGCATCGGCGAGCATCGGACAGTTCACGGCGTATCCAATGCGCGTGCGCGCGATAGTAGCCGATTTCGGCCAAACAATACTCGTCGCCAGCGGACTCCGCGAGCGAACTCGCGCGGTGAAACGTCTGCGTGGCGCCGACACCGAGTGTGCGCGACATCGCGATTGCATGCAGCATCGCCAGTTCGGCGGCAGCGGCGGGCGGATGCGCGCTGTAGTCGTATCCGTCGAAGAGTTCGAGGACGGCTTGCGGACGGTCGAGACGGAGCAAGGCGCGCGCGCGCAAAGCGAGACTCTCGACGTCGACCTGCACACCCAACGTCGCAAGACACTCCGTGTATCGGGCGCCCAGCAGTAGCCGGCGCGCCGTAGCGGTCGAACCGCCCGGCTGGGCGTGCCGCGTCGAGGGACCTTGCACTGGTCCCCCGACTTCCGAGTCGGCCCTCGCGGCTCCTACGCTATTTTCCGCTGGGGCCGCCGCCAGTATCGCCGCTGGGCGGCGGCGTCGGCATCACCGTGTCGGCGGCAACGGGCGCGGTACCCGCACCGCCGCTGGGCGTGGCGGGAGTCGCGGCGGCCAGCACGAGCGTCAGAATGATTGAGATGAGCATGGTTCCTCCTACGGCAATGTAACGATAAGGTACAAATGTACCTCTAGCTGAAATGTACGCCGCTGGAATTACGGTCGTGATAAGACTTACAAAAGAAAAAAGCCCGAATTGCTTCGGGCTTCCGTATGGTGGGCGATGACGGGCTCGAACCGCCGACATCCTCCTTGTAAGGGAGGCGCTCTCCCAGCTGAGCTAATCGCCCCGGGGGTGCCGTCAGTGAACGACGGCTGCGAATTTCTTTTCGATGACGGCGACGGCGGCGCGTAGCTGCGCGTCGTGGTCCAATTCTCCCAAGCGCGCGTCGCGGTTCTCGTCGATGGCGACGTCCGGATCGATGCCCTTGAGATTGATGTCGCGGTGACGCGGCGTCAGGTAGTGCGCGGTGGTGATCTTGATCGCCGAACCATCCGGGAAGGGGGTGAGCGTCTGCATCACGCCTTTGCCGAAGGTCTTGGTGCCGACCAGTTCCGCCGCGCCGTCGTCCTGCAGCGCGCCGGCCATGATCTCCGATGCCGAGGCGGTGTACTGGTTCACGAGCACGACGACCGGCCGGTTCAGCACCGGAGCATTCGGAGCGGTGACCGTTTCAGCGGGCATGTCGCGTTGCTCGACGGTCAATAGGTCTTGCGCCGAGATGAAGTGCTGCGCGATGTCGAGTGCCGAATCGACGTATCCGCCGCCGTCATAGCGCAGATCGATCACGAACGCATGCGCACCGCCCGACAGCAGGCGCGTGTACGCTTCATCGAACTGTGCGGGCGTCTCACGGCCGAATGCCGCAACCACGATGTAACCGATCGGCTCGTTGAGTCCCTTTTGCGCGGGCAGCATCTTCGAGATCACGGTCGGCGGCTGGAGTTCCGAGCGCACAATCGAGAACGAGATCGGCGCGGCCGCGCCGTCGCGCCGCACGTCAACGGCAACCATGCTTCCCGGCTTGCCGCGCAGCATCTTCGAAACGTCGGCAACCGCCATCCCGGCGGTCGGGTGTCCGTCGATCGCGATGAATTGGTCGCCCGATTGGATGCCGGCGTGTTCGGCCGGCGTATCGGGAACGACGTAGGCTGCACGCACCTGCTTCGTCACCTGGTCTTGTTCGATGATGACGCCGATGCCGGAGATCTTTTCGGGATCGAGCGCATCGTTGAACTTCCGGAAATCGGGCGGAGTGAAGAACGTCGTGTACTTGTCGCCGACGGCCTGCGCCATGCCTTCGATCGCGGCATACGTCGCGTCGACCGGCGAGACGCGCGCGGCGCTCGCCGTGTGCGAGATCATGTCGTCGAGCCGGTCGATCGTCGCATCGTCATCGGACGGATCGGCTTGCACCGGCGTCGCGCGAACGCGCAGCCCATGCTGCTTGTAAAAATCGTCGAGGCCCTTGCGTGCTCCGTCCATCAGCGCTTGCGGCTCCACGCGGTTGTAGAACTTCGTGAGCAGCAGCCGGTACGACTCGTGCAGCTCGGCATGTTCGGTGTCGGGCAGCGACGCCAGCACGGGCTTCGCGCACAGGCCGACCGCGAGCAGGAGCGCCGTCGCGACGAGCCGGGGGAGACGGTTGCGGGTCTTCATGCTCTCCATAATATGGCACAGGTCCTCAACTTTCCCTGAATGGCGCAACTCCCGGATGCCCAAGGCCGGTGTAAGGAGAGGTCATGAAGACCCAAGCCCCCCTCGAACGCAGCCGAACCGAACTGGCGATCGAAGGCATGTCCTGCGCCTCGTGCGTTGCCCACGTCGCCGGCGCCCTGCGAGAGGTTCCGGGCGTGAGCGAGGCGACCGTCAATCTGGCGACCGAGCGTGCGACGGTACTCCATGCCGGGCCGGTCGCGGCCGCCGCCCTGATCGGCGCCGTCGAACATGCCGGCTACCGAGCGCGCGTCGCCGGGGAAGACACCGGCGATGAGGACGCCCGCCGCCGGGATGCCGACCTGCGGCGCAAGCGCGCCCTGCTCGTCCTCGCCATCGCCTTGTTCGTTCCGGCGCTCGTCGTGGGGATGGTCGCGCCGGCGTTCCCGCTGCGCGACGCCGTTCTCGCGGCGCTCGCGATTCCGGTATGGCTGATCGTCGGCTGGGAGTTTCATCGCAGCGCGCTCGCCTCGGTGCTCGCCGGGAGCGCGAACATGGACGTGCTCGTTTCGCTCGGATCGACGGCGGCGATGGCGCTCAGCGTGTACGATCTGGCCCACGGGCAGCCGGCGTACTTCGAAACCGCGAGCGGGATCATCGCGCTCGTCTTCATCGGAAAGTACTTGGAGGCCAGCGCCAAGAGCAGCAGCAATCGCGCCATTCGCGCGCTGCTCGACTTACGTCCCCCGCAAGCGTTGCGCCGCCGCGACGACGGCAGCTACGAACGCGTCCCGGTCGAGGACGTGCGCATCGGCGACGTGCTGCTCGTCGCCGCCGGCGAACGCATTCCCGTCGACGGCACCATCGTCGAAGGACGCAGTGAACTCGACCGCTCGATGCTTACCGGCGAATCGGTCGCGGTCGCGGTTGACGCCGGCGATGCCGTGGCGCAAGGCACGCTCAACGGCGACGGCGCGCTCGTCATCGAAACGACGGCCGTCGGTGCCGGCACGGCACTCGGTCGCATCGTCGAGATCGTGCGCCGCGCGCAAGGGTCGACACCGCCGGTGCAACGGTTGGCCGATCGAGTCGCCGCCGTCTTCGTCCCGGTTATCCTTGCGATCGCAGCCGTCACGCTTCTTGCGTGGCTGCTCACGCATCACAGCATCACCGCCTCGATCGTGGTCGCGGTCGCCGTGCTGGTCGTGGCGTGTCCGTGCGCGCTCGGGCTCGCGACGCCGACCGCCGTCATGGCCGCTGTCGGCGCGGGCGCGCGCAAGGGCATGCTGATCAAAGACGCGGCCGCGCTCGAACGACTCGCGCGCGTCGACGACGTCGTCTTCGACAAAACGGGAACGCTCACCGAAGGCGTGCCACGCGTATCGTCGGTCAGCGCGTCGCCGGGCGTCGATGCAGACGACGTCGTCCGTCTTGCGGCCGCGCTCGAACAAGCGTCTTCGCATCCGCTCGCGCGCGCCGTCGTCGACGAAGCCGGCACGCGGCACGTTGCGATTCCGAATGTTTTCGATGCCAGCGTCGTTGCCGGTCGCGGCATTCGCGGCACGGTGGAAGGTGCCGCCGTCTTGGCCGGAAGCGTCGCGTTCATGCGCGACAACGGTTTGTCCGCACCGACCAGTGTTGCCGATGCGACGATTATCTACGTTGCGCGCGACGGCATGTTGCTCGGCTCGATCGCCTGCGCCGACAGCGTTCGCGCGCAATCGGCTGACGCCGTCGCTCGACTGCGTGCGAACGGCGTGGGTGTGCGTCTGGCCAGCGGTGACGGCGCGACCGTGACAGCACGCATCGCGCAACAGCTTGGCATCGAATCGTTCGATGCCGAAGTTCTGCCTGAAGAGAAGGCACGCATCGTCGAACGCGAACGCTTGGCAGGCCGCGTCGTCGCGTTTGTCGGCGACGGCATCAACGATGCACCGGCGCTCGCGGTCGCGGATGTCGGCATCGCTATGGGAAGCGCGAGCGGCGTCGCATTGGAGACCGCGAGTATGGCGATCGTCTCCGGCAATCCGGTCGCGGTCGCAGATGCTATCGCGCTCGCGCGCGCCGCGCAACGCACGATCGTCGTCAATCTCTTCTGGGCGTTCGCGTACAACGTCGTGCTGGTTCCCCTGGCGGCCTTCGGCGCGATCGCCCCAATCTATGCAGCAGCCGCGATGGGAGCCTCGAGTCTGTTCGTCGTCGGAAACTCGCTGCTGCTCGCGCGACGCTCTTAGCCGGCGTAACTCGCGCGTCGCAGGCGATCCATGATCGCCAGGCCCAGTCCGTGCTCCGGCACCGGCTCGACGTCGATGCGTGCGAGCCCGAGCGCATCGAGTTCATGCAGCACGTCGAATAGCCGTCCCGCGGCTTCACGCAAATCGCCGCTGCGCGAGAGCACGCGCGTCGTCGCATATCCGTGTGCATCATTCGCGAATGCAACGTATGCGGCGCCGCTGCGTTCTTCCCACGGAACGTCAGCGCCATGCACGATGCGCAGCGGCGTTCGCGGCGCATAGTGCATTGGGAGTTGGCCGGGAGCGACCGGATGTGACGATGATTCGATCCGGCGCGCGATCGGTCCGAGAACGTCTTCGATACGCTCGGCTTCGATCGCACCGTAACGCAAGATCGCGAGTTCCGGAACGATTTGCACGATCGTCGACTCGACGCCGTGCTCGGTGCGCCCGGCATCGAGGATGATCGCAGCGGCATCGCCGATCCAGCGCTCGACGTGAATCGCACGCGTCGGGCTCAGAAAGCCGAAGGGGTTGGCGCTCGGCGCGGCGATCGGCACGCCCGCGCACGCGAGCAGATCGCGCGCGACCGCGTGCGCCGGGATTCGCACCGCCACGGTGGGCAGTCCCGACGTCACGATGCCCGGAATCCGCTCGCTTCTTTCTAAAACGATGGTCAACGGTCCGGGCCAAAACGCCTGTGCGAGTTTTCTGGCCGGTGGCGGAATCTCGGCGACAACCTGGGCAAGGCCGTCGAGGTCGAGCACGTGAACGATGAGCGGGTCAAACGTCGGCCGCCGTTTGGCTTCGAAAATCTTCGCGACGGCTTGCGGATCGAATGCGTTTGCGCCGAGGCCGTACACCGTTTCGGTCGGAAACGCGACGAGGTCACCGGCGCGAATCGCAGCCGCGGCCCGTTCGATGTTCTCGGGCGTCGCCGGAATTCTCGCCATGCCCGCATGGTTTTTCGTCAAAAACTCGCATCCTCTAACGCATGAACGACAGCGACCCCGCCCTCGAAGCATTCGGCATCCTCGACATCCGCGTTGGAACGATCATCGAGGCAACGCCTTTTCCGAAAGCGCGAAAACCGGCCTATCAGTTGACGGTCGACTTCGGCGATGCGATCGGCGTCAAGCGGTCGAGTGCGCAGATCACGGCCCACTACGGCAGCGAGGAGCTGGTGGGCACGAAAGTGATCGGCGTCGTGAATTTTCCACCCAAGCGCATCGCCGGATTCGTGAGCGAGGTGCTTGTTCTCGGATTGCCGGACGAATTCGGGAACGTCGTGCTGGTGCGGCCCGACCGCGACGTTGCAAATGGGGCTCGCCTGTTCTGATGGACCGCGCGTAATTCCCAACCTCTGCTCCGTTTTTTCGCCGGATCGCCATACGCGGGACCTATGCTCGTCAGGTGGCAGGTTCGAAGCAAGGACGGCAGGCGAGCGCGGGCGCGCTGATATTCCTCATGGCCGCGTGCTCCGGCAGCACGCAGGACATCTCGACGGCAAGGGTCGCGCGACAGACGGTGTCGCAGACGGTCACGGCGACCGGCACGTTGAATGCGCAAGACACGATCTTGGTCGGCTCGCAAGTATCCGGCACGATTCAATCGATCCTGGTCGACTACAACAGCCGCGTCACGCGCGGAGAAATCCTCGCACGCCTCGATCCCGCTCCCTTCCAAGCAGCGCTCGATCAGGCAAGCGCGGCGCTGGCGCAAATACGTTCGCAACACCAGGCGGCGATCGCATCGGCTTCGGGAGCGGTGGCAAACAACGCCGCGGCGGCGCAAACGGCACGCGCGCAAAATGAACAAATTGCTTCCAGTGACGCCGCCGTTCGCAGAGCCCGCAGTGCCCTCGATCTCGCGCTGCTGACGCAACAGCGCGACCTCTCGCTCTTCCGTCAAGGATATGTGGCGCAAGATGTCATCGACAACGATGCCACCAACGCTTCAAGCGCACGCGCCGCCCTGGTGGCCGCGCAGACGCAAGCCGCCGGTTCGCGCTATACCACCAACGCCGGCAACTATCAAGCGCAAAGCACGGCGGCCCAAGCATCCGCTGCCGCAGCGTCGCTCGCGGCCAGCGACGCCGCGGTTCGCGCTGCCGAAGCAACCGTCGAGCAAGCGCGACTCAATCTCGACCATGCGACGATCACGTCGCCCGTGGACGGCACGGTCATCGCACGCAACGTTTCGATCGGGCAAACCGTGGCGGCGGCATTCGCGTCGCCGACGCTCTTCACCATCGCGAAGAATCTTGGAAAGATGGAACTCGACGTTGCGGTCGGCGAACCCGACGTCGGATCGATTCGAGCGGGACAACCGGTCCTGTTCACGGTGCTTGCCTATCCAGGCCAAACGTTTTCCGCGCGCGTCGAACAGGTGCGGCAGAATCCGACGGTCGTGCAAAACGTCACCACGTATACGACCGTTGCCTATGTGGACAACCCCGACGGGCGCCTGCGCCCGGGGATGACGGCGAACACCAACATCGTCATCGCGAGCTACCGAAATGCGCTGGTCGTTCCGCTCGGCGCGCTGCAGTGGCGTCCCAGTGCCGCCGTGCGCAAAGCGTATACGATTTCGACACCGGCGCTGCGAGCGAGCACCACCACGGCGCGCTCGATCTGGGGAGCGGTCGAAGCGTCGGGCGCGATTTCCGTCACGCCCGGCGGACTCGGCCGCGTCTTTGTGGCCGCAAACAAGACGCTGCGCGGCGTTGGTGTTCGCGTGCTAGCGGTCAACGGATCGACGGTCGCGGTGACGCCGGTTTCCGGACCACTGCGCGAGAACGACGCGGTCGTCGTCGGCGAGGGGAACGCCATCGTCACGCCATCACCATGACGCCCACCGTGCAGACCCGCGAGTTGACCAAGCTCTTTCCGTCGGGCGGCGAGATGTTCGCGGCATTGGATCGCGTGACGTTTTCGATGCAGCCCGGAGAGTTCACCACGATCATGGGACCGTCGGGTTCGGGCAAGTCCACGTTCATGAACATCCTCGGCTGTCTTGACCGCGCCACGTCGGGCACCTACGAGCTCGACGGGGTCGATGTCGCGACCCTCACATCCGATCAGCTCGCCGATCTGCGCCGCACCAAAATCGGCTTCGTCTTTCAAGCCTACAATCTGTTGGCTCGAACCAGCGCGCTCGAAAACGTTGAACTGCCGATGGTCTACGAACCCATCTCGGTCGCGCAGCGGCACGAGCGGGCACGTCAAGCGCTCCTCGACGTCGGACTCGAAGAGCGCCACCACCGGCAGATGCCCAACGAACTCTCCGGCGGACAGCAGCAGCGGGTCGCGATCGCGCGCGCACTGGTCAATGCCCCGCGTCTGATCCTCGCGGACGAACCGACCGGCGCGCTCGATTCAAAGACCTCGCGCGATCTGATGGATCTCTTCGCGAGCCTCAATCGCGAGCGGAAGATCACGATTCTCATGGTGACGCACGAACCGCACGTCGCCGCGTACGCACAACGCATCGTGTCCTTTCGCGACGGGCATATCGTCGACGAACAAGCGCCCACGACACAACAAGGCGCGACGCCATGAGTCTGCGTGCCGCCATTGCCACCGCTCTGCGCGCACTCATGCGCAACAAGGAACGCTCGCTGCTGACTGTGCTCGGCATCATCATCGGCGTCGCAGCGGTCATTGTTACGGTGGCCATCGGAACCGGCGCGCGAACGTCGATCGAGAATCAGATCGCAAACCTCGGCAGCAATCTGATCGTGGTTTTGCCCGGAAGCACGGTGACGCAAGGTGTGAACGTGGGCTTGGGCGGCGCCGCGACTCTCAGTGTCGACGATGGGCTTGCGATCGCACGCCTCACCCACGTCGCAGCGGTCTCTCCCATGCTGTCCCTTCGCACGCAGGTGATCTCCCAGTTCAACAACTGGCAGACACAGATAGCCGGCGTGTCACCGTCATGGCCCTACATCCGCAGTTGGGGTTTGCAGGCGGGATCATTCTTCAATGATACCGATGTCGCGACCAGTGCGAAATTTTGCGTGCTTGGCGCGACGGTTGCGCAGCAGCTCTTTCCCGGGCAAGGAAACGTCATCGGCGAATCGGTCACGATCCGCAATGTCCCCTTCCGCATCATCGGCGTCTTGGCGACACGAGGCCACAGCGCGCTCGGCATGGACCAAGACGACGTCGTGGTCATTCCCTATTCGTCGCTCATGCAACGGCTCTCGATGTCGGCAGCCGGAGTCAGGCCGGTATCGGCCCTTGCGGTCTCGGTGGACGCTGCCGTGAACATCCCCGGCACGATCGGCGACGTCACGCAACTTCTGCGATTCCGGCACCGGCTGTTTCCGCAGCAAACCAACGATTTCAACGTTCGCAATATTGCAGATATTACGAACGTCGCTGCGTCGGCCGGGTTCACGCTTCAAATTTTGCTCGCTTCGATTGCGACCGTCTCCCTGATCGTGGGCGGCATCGGCATCATGAACATCATGCTGGTCTCGGTGACGGAGCGCACGCGCGAGATCGGCCTGCGCATGGCGGTCGGCGCGCGCAATCGTTCGATTCTCCTGCAGTTCCTCGTCGAGTCGGTGGTCCTCTCCACGATCGGCGGAACGATCGGCGTGCTGCTGGGCATACTCGGAGCCCTGATGGCCGCACGGATCGGGAAGTTTCCGTTCAACGTATCGCTCGTGACGATCGCCGTCTCGCTGGCCTTTTCCGCGGCGATCGGCATCGGCTTCGGCTATTACCCCGCGCGCAAGGCCGCGCATCTCGATCCGATCGTGGCACTGCGAACCGAATAGCCCTACCTCGCGGGCGCATGCACCTCGTTCCACAACGCTTCGGCAGCGGTTGCGAAGTCGTCCACAGCCGCGCGCAGGTGGTCGACCGTTTCGTCCAAACCGGGCGCTGTTTGCGCCTTCGCCATGCTTTCGAGCTGCCCCGCAATCGACGCGACGCTGCGCGCCCCGACATTGCCCGCAAGTCCTTTGAGTTCGTGCGCAAGCCACGGCACGGTCGCGTCATCCGCGGGGCTGACCGCTGCGATCTCAGCGACCAGTTCGTTCGAACGACGCGCGGCATTGACGATAAGTTCAGCGAGCGCATCCCGGTCATCGCCGAAAAGCGCGGCAAGCACTTGCAGATCGAGCGCAGCCTCGTTCACACCAACACCTCGTCGGCGAAGCGACGATAAATCGCGGTGATTTCGTCGCTCGCGCGGCTGAACGCCGACACGACGTGCGGATCGAAGTGACTGCCGCTCTTGCGCACGATTTCGTCGAGGGCTTCTTCTACCGGCCACGGCTCCTTGTACGGTCGCCGCGAAACGAGCGCGTCGAAGACGTCGCCGACCGCGACGATGCGGCCCGCAAGCGGAATCGCATCACCGGCAAGACTGTCGGGGTAGCCCGTCCCGTCGAACTTCTCGTGATGCGAACGGGCGATCTCGGCGGCTTTTCGCAGAAGCGCCGACTCGCTTCCGCTAAGAATCTCGTAGCCGATCACTGCATGCTGGCGCATGGTGGCCCATTCGTCGGGTGTGAGCTTCCCGGGCTTGAGCAAGATGCCGTCCGGTATGGCGACCTTGCCGATATCGTGCATCGGCGCGGCTAGTACCATCAGTTCGACGTCGTCCCGCGCGAAGCCGAGTTCACCGGCGATAACCCCCGCATATTGTCCCATGCGAAGAATATGATTGCCCGTTTCGTCGTCGCGAAACTCGGCGGCGCGCGTGAGACGATGGATAGTTTCGCGTTCGCGCGCCTCTATCTGCGCGGTCGCGCGCCGCACTTCATCGGCGAGCAGGAGCGCGCGGTCGCGCAGTTTGCGTTCACGGTCCCGCAACTTGAGCAGATTACGAATACGTACGCTGAACTCCGACGGGTCGATCGGCTTTTCCAGGAACTCGTTCGCTCCAAGTTCGAGCGCACGGCGGCGGATGCTGAATTCCGCACTGCCCGTCACCATAATGATCGGAATCTCCGACCGGATGGAATGGCGGATCGACTCGATGACAGCCAACCCATCGGGCTCGGGCATCAAATAATCGACGAGGACGAGGTCGGCGTCATGCATTCCGAGCCACTTCAACGCATCGTGCGAGACGGTAAAAGACGTGATCGTGGTATCATCGAGCTGACGAACGAGCCGCTCGTAGATTTTGAGATTGATCGGTTCGTCGTCGATGGCGACCACGCGGTTCATGACGTTGCCATCCCGTTCAGGTCAGGATCGAGCTCGCGCGGCGGAGCCCAGCGCAGCAACATGTCGCGCAAAGGTTCAAGCCGAACCGGCTTCGAGAGATAGTCGTCCATGCCGGCCGCAATGCAGGCGGCTCGGTCGGACGGCAACGCGTTGGCCGTCATCGCGATAATGGGGATGCGCAGTTGCGTCTCGCGCGCGGATTCGGCCACGCGAATCGCTCGGGTCGCCTCAAATCCGTCCATCTCCGGCATCTGACAATCCATGAGCACGACGTCATACGAATCGATGAGCAGACGCTCAAGCGCCTCGCGCCCGTTGTTCACGACGTCCACGTCGTAGCCGAGCCGTCCAAGCTGCCGCACCGCGAGTTCGCGATTGATCGCATTGTCCTCGGCGAGCAGAACCCGTCGCCCGGCTCCGACCACGATCTCGCCGTCGTCGATGTGAACGCGCTTCACGTCGATCGCACCCCGGCCGAGCGCGTTCGCAATCGCATCGAGAACACGTGACTGCGTGAACGGCGGCGAGATGACCCCGTCACACCGCAAGTCCTGGGTAGGCTGCGCATGCCCGTCCCGTCCGGCATTGCGCATGAGGATGACCTTGACGTTGGCGAATTCCGCGTTGCGGCGAATCTCTCGTGCAAGATCATATCCACTCCCTTTCGGCAGGGTTTCGTCGATAATGGCAACATCGAATGCGTGGCCCACACGCTGACTCGCCCGCAGCGCATCAACGGCGGTGTCGGCATCGGTAACGACGTTGACATGCATCGACCACGAGTTTCCATAACGCTGCAGGATGCTCGCGATCTGCACGTCGTCTTCCACGATCAGCAGCCGCGTCTGAGCCAGCGAATGGTCGTGCGCGGCATTGAGTTCTTCATGAGCACTGGTGACGACACGTAAACTAAACACCACCGTTGTCCCCATCCCTTCGTGGCTCGTGACGTCGATCGTTCCGCCCATGAGTTCGACCAAGCGAACGGCGATCGACATCCCCAGCCCGGTCCCCCCATAGCGGCGCGTGGTCGAGCCGTCGGCTTGCGTGAACGGCTGGAACAAGCGATCCAAGGCTTCGCGCGACATGCCGATGCCGGTGTCAGCAACCGTGAAACGCAACAGAGCGGCACCGTCGAGCATGCGCTCCATCTCGACCGCTATCTCGACGCTTCCACGCTCCGTGAATTTAACCGCATTGCCGGCGATATTGAAAAGCACCTGACGTATGCGACCCGGATCACCGCGAAGCACCGCAGGCACATGCGGCGCGATGTACGTCGCAAGCGCCACACCTCGCCGTCGCATGCCGACGTCGAGCATCTTGATGACGCCTTCCACGATCGGCAGCAACGAAAATTCGATCGTGTCGAACTCGATTTTCCCCGCCTCGATCTTCGAAAAATCGAGGATGTCGTTGATGATGCGCAAGAGCGCTTGCCCGGATTCGAAGACGGCGTCGGCAAAACGGCGCTGTTCCGCATCGAGCGACGTCTGCATGAGCAGTTCCGTCATGCCGATGATGCCGTTCATCGGAGTGCGAATCTCGTGACTCATCGTCGCAACAAATTCGGATTTCAAGCGCGATGCCGAACGCGCTTCGTCGAGCGCCTGCGCCAGTTCGATCGCCGAGCGCCGTTGCTCCGTCACGTCGCGAACGACGGCGATGAGGATGTCTTTGCCGCCGAGCCTGACCGTGCGCGCGGTCGTCTCGATCGGAAACGTCGTGCCGTTCTTGCGGACCGCCGTCGCTTCGACTATCGCTCCACCATGCGACGCGTCGACGTAGAACTTGGGAAGGTTCACACGCTCGTCCGGAAACCGCAAATCGCTTGCGTTCAAACGCAACATCTCATCGTGGGTGTAGCCGTAGGCTTCGCACGCGGCCTGGTTGACGTCGATGAAACGATTCGCTTGCGTGTCGGTGAAGAAGATCGGGTTGAGCGAACTCTGCGCGAACAGCGCGTAACGCTCGAGTTCTTCTTGCCGCTCGCCTATGGTGCTCGCCATGGAGTAGAACGAGCGCTCGAGATCGGCGATCTCGTCGGTGCCGCCGAGCGGCTCCCCCAACGCCTCGCCCGCCCCGAACGATCGGGCCTTTCGCGCCAGCAATTCGATACGCCGCACCAAGTCGCGGCCGATACCCAAGGCCATGAGCAAGCTCACCGTCAGCGCGATGGCCGCCAAGGCGATGAGCCCGGCCCCCAGGCGCGCCCATGCGGATTGTATGCCTCCCATGGATTCATCTTGTTCGATGCGCGCGCGCTGCTCGAGCTGTCCGATCAACGAGCGCAGGTGGTCCATCCGCTGCTTCTCGAGCAGCATGACCTTCGGGTTTCGCAATGAGCGTGCGCCGCGGGCTCCCGTCGAAGTGGCGGCGCTCGAAAGAAATGCTTCTTGCACGCGAGCGCGCGCGATGATCTCGCCGGCGAGCGGAGCGATCCGAGCATCGGGTGCCGCAATCGCCTGAAGCTGCGTATACAACGAGGGCAACGTGGTTCGGGCGGCGTCCAGCGGGTCGAGGAAGACGCTCGATCCGGTGGCGACGTAGCCGCGCAATCCGGTCTCGGAGTCGACCAGGCGTGTGAGGAGTTGTTCCGACACGAGCAAGACCGCAGCGCTGTGCGTGGCTGCCGCCCGCTCCGCACGCGTCACGACGAGGAGCCGCCACGTGGCGACGCTCAGGACCAGCAAGAAGGCGAGCGGAACCGCCGCAAACAGCATGATCCGTGCCCGCACTCGAAATCGCGACGTCACCCGTACCTCCAGCCACCCAAGAAGAGGCGAGTGGAGCTATTAGGGGATCATCCGGCTGCGACCTTTATCGCCAGGATTCCCGCCCCTCCCGGCGGCGAACGAGGGAGCATGCCGGTCCCCACCATCCCCGAACGGCGCCCCGGCGGCAGCCTGTCGGACTGCCTCGAAGTCATGACCCGCGCGGTCTTCCAAGCGGGCGTGAGTTGGGCGATGATCGCGCGGCGCTGGGACGGCTTTCGCGCGGCGTTTGCCGAGTTCGACGTGGAGCGTGTCGCGGGATTCGGCGACGCCGACGTGGAGCGGCTCGCGGCTGACGAGCGTATACTTCGCAGTCCGCAAAAGATTCGCGCGACGATGAAGAACGCGCGCGCGCTCCTTGCACTGGAGCGGCAGGAGGGCGGCTTTCGCGCCTACCTGCGTTCGTTCGAGAACTACGACGCGCTGTGCGCCGACATCCGCAAACGCTTTGCGTTCATGGGGCCGATGAACGTCTGGTATTTTCTGTTTTGCGTCGGCGAGGATGTGCCGCGCTTCGAAGACTGGATTCCGACCATCACAGGCGACCATCCGCGCATGCGCGAGATGGTCGCCAAGGCGCGCGCGGAGGGAACATACCCCGCGTAACCGCTAGTCGCCGGCCGATTCGTTCAGCACGCGTTCGATCGCGGCTTCGATGCGATCGTACGCTTTGTCTCCCGCCTGAAAATGCCGCAACTCATGCTTGCGGTTGAAGAGGTAGTACGCGGGCACGAACGTGTTGTCGAAGCGATCGACGAGCACGTGCTCGTTGTCGATGGCGACCGGCTGCGTGAGTTTCATTGCCTCGTGCGCATTCTTCGTCGCGGCGTCCACGTCGAGTTCTGACTCAAAGCGCGGTTGGTGCACGCTGATGAAGACCAGTCCGCGAGCAGCATAGGCGTCACGCCAGCCGTTAACCTGTTCGACTACTTCGTGACAGATGTGACACGTCGTAGACCAGAAGTGCACGAGGAGCGGAAGACCGTCAAGGTCTTCCGCTTTCGGCTCGCCGTTTAGCCACGTCGAGACTCCCTCCAGTGAAGGGAGCTTCGTGTGCATGCGAAGTGCCATTTATGCCTTCGTGAGCAGCGCCTTGCCGGGCTTCCACTCGGCGGGGCAAAGACCGCCGGTCTGCAGCGCCTGCAGCACGCGCAGGGTCTCTTCGACGCTGCGCCCGACGTTGTCGTCGGTCACAACGGCGTATTTCAGCACGCCGTTGGGATCGATGATGAAAAGACCGCGTTGCGCGACGCCGCTCTTCTCGTCGAGAACGCCGTATGCGCGCGCGACTTCCTTGGTGAAGTCCGAAGCGAGCGGGTATTTGGTTCCCGCGATGCCGTTCTTGTCGCGCGGCGTGTTGAGCCACGCCCAGTGGCTGAAGACCGAGTCGGTCGAGCAGCCGAGGATCTCGGTGTCGAATTCTTTGAATTCGTCATACCGCTCGGAGAGCGCCGTGATCTCCGTCGGACACACGAACGTGAAATCCAGCGGGTAGAAGAACAAAATCAACCATTTGCCGCTATAGTCCGAGAGCTTGACCTCTTTTCCGAGGTCCTTCGCTCCGGTTGCACCCTTCGTGCTCGCGAGCGCGAAGTCGGGAGCGGGCTTACCAACTTGTGCCAACATGGACTCTGCTTACCACCTTTTGCTTGACGTCGAGATTCGTTCAAATTCCTGGGGCAACGGGCACCAACGACCCCTCGAAAGCGTGCCTGGTTGCACCGCCCATCCTAGCAAATTCTCCAGCAAAATGAAAATGACTTTCATCACGGCTCGTCCGGGAGGTGGCTTGCTTGTTCACCTCTCCGGCTTTCAGCCCATCAAAACGGGCAATTCCTAGGAAGCGCCAGACCAACTAGGATGAGGCCTGCGGCGGATTTCTTACCGCCGCAACCAGCCGTCTGCTTTCGACCGTGCAGGCGGATTGGCGAAGTCCAATGCATCCCATTTGAGCGACTTATGTCGGGTTGCTTTTTGTCAGCGGTCTTCAAAGCTGCCTTGCCCTAGTGGGGCTGGTGGCACCTTACGGGAGCCCTACCTTATTTGGACGAGACGCTCACATCCAGCAATGTTGAGGACACGCTCACAACATACTCCGCGATACGCTGTTGCGCATTGCCCTCGCACATTACCAATTTGGAACGAATCTTTCTTGAAAGAAATCTGAAAATACTAGAAGTGAGCTTCCGTAGTCTACCATATTGTCCGTATCGTCCGACGACCAACGACCAACATGGTGACTTATGCATTCACAAAAGAGAATGTGGTACAGTGAAATGCATTCTCGGGAACGTAGAGGGTACGTCAAAATGAGTCTTTTCTGCAGCGATCCGAAAGAAAAGGATTCTTGAGCGATGGGCGATTGCTCGGCGGGTCATGCGATCGTGACTGTTCCGCAAGGAATAACGCTACGTTTCCATCCTCGAACGCCACCGAGGGGCGATGTACGCATTGAGGAGCTTTGCGTTCGGTGCGGCGAGTTGCCGTCGCTATCCGGCCTGAAGGTTCACGACGACGATCTCCTGCGAGTCCTTGCACCGGAAAAGTTGCATACGTCGGGTAACGCGCGAGTATTCGGGTTCCCCGAGATGCCCACCATTACCGCGTTGACCCCGACGAGCATTGTGACGACAGACTCCGGCGGACGAATCGACGACAATTTGGAGCGCCTGCAGCCCAGATATTTGAACGGCCTGCTACGCAACAAGATGAAGTTCACACGCGGCTCCTGCCCTCTGTGTCTATGATGGGTGAGACCAGCTAAACGGGAAAACTCATGAGGGCGAGTAAGGCTCCTGTTCATGTCATCCAACTCCGAAGTGCGATCGCGTGCAAAGCATCGTACCTTTCCTGCCGATGAAAAGGCGC
>DAHUXH010000016.1 GCA_027307235.1 Vulcanimicrobiota bacterium
TGGAAGGCGCATCCCGAGCGCTTCGTCCACGGTCGGCCACAACCGCCAAAGCTTACGCCGATCGTCTACATCAACCAGCCAGAGGCCGCAGCGTAACATTTTCCAAATGCCCGTGGCCTCAAACCTATTGACACATCCCGCACGAAAGAAACTAGATAATCGCGTGTGCCCCTGGCACCGTTCGTGTTCTGCAGGAGTTTCGCAATATCCGAATTGGCACCACTAAATCGCTGCTGCAGAGAGGCGGGATAAACTACATCCCTGTCGCCGTACTTTGAAGTCGCACGTAATGCTGATTTAATGTCTTCGATCACTGCCGAAGCATTAAAATAAAGAACAGAGAACGGGTATGACCTGGTGGGCAGCTTATGCTCACCTTCATACAGGGCCCAGCTCTTTCCGCTCTCGGTCGCTTTCGTTTCGATTGAGGTAGTGCGCGTGAAATTTAGAAGGCGAGCAATGTCATTAAAATCCAGAACAGGTGGCATTTCGACTATCTCCGTGCTATGCAGCGACTTGGCAAAGAAGTTCGGCTTGTTCTAAGACTTGCTTGGCAGCGCTCTCCATTGCGTCCGGAGGGTAGCCATGCTTGCGCAGCAACTTCTTGATTTTTAGCCTGATCCCAGCGCGAACGCTTTCGCGCAGGTTCCAGTCAATAGTGGCGCTTTCGTGAACGCTCTTGACCAGGTCACGGGCGATAACCCGCAGTCGCTCGTCGCCCAGCACTTCGACTGCGCTCTTGCTCTGCGCTAAGGCATCATAGAAGGCGAGTTCGTCATCGGACAAGCCCATCTGTTCGGCGCGCTTCGGCTCGTCACGGAGCTCCTTTGCAAACTCGATAAGATGTTCGATGAGCTGCATTGTCGTGAGCGAGCGGCTCTCGTACTTGTTGATTGCCTCAGCCAGCATATCCGAAAACTTTCGCGCCTGAACTGCGTTCTGCCGAGATCGAACCTTGATCTCGTCGCGTAGAAGGCGTTCGAGCATCTCGCGCGCGAGGTTTCGCTGCTCGATGCCGGCGAGTTCCGCCAGAAACTCGTTGGAGAAGACGGAGATGTCGGGCCGTTGTATCCCGGCTTGTTCCAGGACGTCGACGATGCCGCGTGAGCCGACCGCCTCAGAAACAAGCTGTTGAAGCGCGAGATCGATCTCCTCAAGGCTTTGGCCTCCGGCCGGCGAGATCTTGACGATAGTCGCTCGTACGCCCTTGAAAAAGGCTACCTCATCAGCAATCCCGCGCGCGTAATCGGACGTCGACGCGAGCGAAAACGCTTTCGCTAGACTAGCGCAGCTTCGAAGATATCGCTTCTTCCCTTCGTCAAGGCCCAGGATATGATCCGTGCCTTTCGTGAGGCCGAGCATCTTCTGCGCAGTGTCACCGTCGAGGTACGCCTGATACGGAAAGCCGTGGAACATGCCGCGGACGATCTCATAATCGCGCTGCAGCACGGCAACGGCGTCCCGCTCGTCCAGCACCGGCTCGCCGGTTCCACCAGAATCAATATAAGTCGCGAGCGCGCGCTTCAAGTCGTCCGCGATACCGAAATAGTCCACCACGAGGCCACCAGCCTTGGTTTTGAAGACGCGATTGACCCGCGCGATCGCCTGGACGAGGCTATGGCCTTTCATCGGCTTGTCGACGTACATCGTGTGCAGCGACGGCACATCGAAGCCAGTGAGCCACATATCCCGTACGATCACCAGTTTGAGCGGATCGCTCGGATCCTTGAAGCGCTTCTCGATCGAGCGACGGCGCGGTTTATTGCGGATGTGCGGCTGAAGGAGCATTTCATCCGCCGCGCTGCCGGTGATGACCACCTTAATAGCGCCCCTTTCATCGGCGTCGTCGTGCCACTGAGGACGCAAAGCAATGATGGCCTCATAGAGCCGCGCGCAGATGCGCCGACTCATGCAGACGACCATCGCCTTGCCTTCGAACTCGAAGCCCTTCTGGCGCCGCTCGAAGTGCTCAACGAGGTCGCGCGCGATCTCTTCGATACGGGCCTCGGTGCCGACGAGGGCTTCGATCTGCGACCAGCGGCTTGCGCTGCGGCGCTTGTCGTCGTCCTCTTGGCCCTCGGTGATCTCCTCGAACTCCTCGTCGAGATACGAGACTTTCACTGGGTCTAACTCAACCTTGACGACACGTGCCTCGTAGTAGATCGGCACCGTCGCGCCGTCCTCGACGGCGCGGCGCACATCGTAAACGTCGATGTAATCGCCGAAGACGCTGCGCGTATTGCGGTCGGTGAGTTCGACCGGGGTCCCAGTAAAACCGATGAACGATGCGTTCGGGAGCGCGTCGCGGAGGTGCCGTGCAAAGCCATAGGCCATCTCGCCGGTCTCATCATTGAGCTTACCGCCGAAGCCGTATTGACTGCGGTGCGCCTCATCCGCAATGACGATGACGTTGCGCCGATCCGTCAGTGCGGGATACCGTCCGCCGTTCTCTTCGGGCAAGAACTTCTGAATGGTCGTAAAGACGATGTGGCCGGAGGCGACCGCGAGCGCCTGGCGCAGGTCCTCGCGGCTTTCGGCTTGCTCCGGTGTTTGGCGCAGAAACTCCGTACAGCGCATGAACTGCCCGAAAAGCTGATCGTCGAGGTCGTTGCGATCGGTCAGCACGACGAGGGTCGGGTTCGCGAGCTGCGGTTGCTGCGCGATTTTTGACGCGTAGAAGGTCATCGAGAGGCTCTTGCCGCTGCCCTGCGTGTGCCAGAAAACCCCGATACGGCGGTCTCCGCCCTCAGCCGTTGCCGCGATGGTGCGGTCGATCGCCTTGTTTACGCCGTAGTACTGGTGATAGGCCGCGAGAATCTTGTTCGGCGGCATCGTCGCCTCGAACAGGATGAAGTGGCGAAGGGTGTCGAGCAGCCGACGCTTTTCGAAAACCTCATTTACGAGCGGTTCGATCTCAACCGGAACCTTAGCGCCGTCCTCGCGCTTCCAGGTGCTGAAGCGCTCCCAATCGGCGGTGAGCGAGCCCATCTTTGCCTGCGTACCGTCGGCGACGATCAAGAGCTCGTTATACGCGAGCAAGCCGGGGAGGTCGCGTTTGTAGGTCTGCGTTTGGCGGAAGGCGCTGAGGATGGTGGCCTTCTCGTCCATCGGGTTTTTGAACTCGAAGAGCGCAATCGGCAGGCCGTTGATGAATACGAGCAGATCGGGGCGCCGCTCACTGGCGTCTTCTTTGATCGTGAATTGATTGACTGCTAGCCAATCGTTGGCATCGGGGTTCTCGAAGTCGACGATTCGTGCTTTGGCATAGCGGACGCCACCGGCGCCGTCGCTGTACTCAACGTCGACGCCTTCGATGAGGAACTTGTGGAAGCGCTGGTTGTTCAGAACGAGGTCGGTCGTCTCGTGAACCTTGACCTTGCGCGTCGCATCGTCGCGCGCGGACGGCGGGAGCAACGGGTTGAGACGAGCAATCGCGGAACGAAGCCGCTCGACGAGGACGGCGTCTTTGAACGACTTGCGCTCTTCTCGAGCGCCGTCCAGCGCGATGTCTGCACCAGGTAGGTAGGCGTAACCTAGGCCCTTGAGCAGCTCGATCGCATACTGCTCGACCGCGTCCTCGTTAAGGTAGCCGGACATCTAGGCGGATTGCTCCACCAGGCGTTCCGCGCCCGTCACGCGGATTTCGCCGGAGATGAGCTTCGGGAGCAGTGTGTCACGAAGCTCAACGATGGTGCGCGACTGGTGGATTGCGCTGACCATCCGTTCCATCATTTGAGCGATAGTCGTTGTAAAAAGGCGTGCAATGGAGATGGGCGGTAGGGCCACTTCGTAGCGAGCGATGTGCTCCCAAGACGCGCGCGGCATCTTAGTTCCAGTTGAACACCGATCCGTGTGGGCCACCAGCTCATCGCTGCTGAGATGCAGAACAACATACGCAGCCCAGTCTGCAGAGGAGGGCGAAACAACAAGGATGTCCGTCGAACAAACCCCATCAACCGGCGCTATACCTACTTTGTGAAAGTACGGGCGCAATTTTCCGAAGAGGAACTCTCCCCGCCTAAATTGCGATTTGTTGCTTTCCAGTTGCGCGGCATGCTCCCAGCGATCCAATGCGATGTTCCGGCGTGGCATATGCTCAAGCCCTATGTAGGGCGTTTCGTCAAGGATGTCAGCATGTAAAATCGCGCGGCGCTGATTCTTCGCGACTTCGCCAAGCGCCCCGACCCTCCATCCCTTTGGGATTTCTCCTAACTCAGAATCCTCGAATGAATCAGGGAAGAGCGCGGCGATCGCCGGTGGGAGGCCGGTGTCGCGGCCTTTGGCTTTTGCGCGGACGGGGTCGAAGTCGACGAACCACGATTTGAACAGCGCGCGCGCCATCGCCTCAAGCGTCGCGCTCATTTTGCGATTCAATTCGATCTTGTCATCGAGCGCGCCAAGGATGGACGCGATCGCGCGTTGCTCATCAAGAGGCGGAAATGCGAAGCGCAGCGACTTTATCGTTGCCGCGCTTAGGTTCTGCTGAGCTGCCCCAACTGCAAGGTTGACCAGTTTTGGACGGGCATTTAGGAGAGCGTAATAGATGAACCGGTAGTTTGCCATAGCATCGTCAGCGATAAGCGCGCAGCACGCCTGATTGCACGTCATCTCACGAGAAAGAATGGCAAGCTTTCCGACCGTTGCCCCGTACATCGCTAACAGAACGGTGTTTGTAGGCAATACCTTAGCAGAAGAGCGTTGCACCGCTTCTTCGGTAATTTGCTCTTCGGTATCTCGCAACCAGCCGTCTCGGAGCTCTTGAGTCTTCACCCATGGCCAAACGCCATCGGCATAGAATGCAGGCGTTTTGCGGCTTGGAGTGCCACCGCTTGTGACACGCTGGCAGACATCATCAATCGAGCGCAGATGCCATCCTTGGTGGAGGACTTCGGAATCGCTAAGATTCATAGCCGAGCTGCGCCAGCGCCGCAGTTATCGAAGCGTCGAGATTCAACGCCTCTCGCTGTTGCACGCGCAGAAGCGACGTCAGGCGCGTCATCTTATCGGCAAATGGTTCGTTGTCGTCTTCCGGTTCTTCGGTGCCGACGTAGCGGCCAGGCGTGAGCACGTGCCCGTGCTTCCGTACCTCGTCGAGTGGTGCGGCCTTGCAAAAGCCGGGAACGTCTTTGTAACCGCCGTCCTTGCCGCGCCAGGCATGGTAGGCGCTGGCGATATTGGCGATGTCTTCGTCAGGCAGAGCCCGATGCGTGCGGTCCGTCATCTCGCCCATCTTGCGGGCGTCAATGAACAGAATTTCGCCGCTGCGATCGCGGAACTTGTGGTTGCGTCGGTCGCGCGCGAGAATCCACACGCAGACCGGAATCGGCGTCGTGTAAAAAAGTTGGCCTGGCAACGCAATCACGCAGTCGACAAGCCCGCCGTGCTCCGCCTCGATGAGGTTCTTGCGAATCTCGCCCTCGCCGCTTTGATTAGACGACATCGAACCGTTCGCCATGACGAACGCCGCAACACCAGTCGGCGCCAGGTGATAGACGAAGTGCTGAACCCAGGCGTAGTTTGAGTTTCCCGCCGGTGGGACGCCGTAGCGCCAGCGTGGGTCGTTACGCAGCCCCTGGCCGCCCCATTCGCTGTCGTTGAACGGCGGATTGGCGAGAATGAAGTCGGCCTTCAGGTCCGGGTACGCATCCTGGAGGAACGAGCCACCCTCGTTCCAGGTGATGTCCGCTTCGATCCCGCGAATCGCGAGGTTCATCATTGCAAGACGCCAGGTCGTGTGATTCGACTCCTGGCCATAGATCGAGACGTCGCCGATCTTCCCGCCATGAGCGAGAACAAACTGCTCGGACTGCACGAACATGCCGCCCGAACCGCAGCACGGGTCGAAGACGCGCCCTTTGTACGGTTCGATCATCTCGACCATGAGCCGCACAACTGAACGCGGCGTATAAAACTCGCCGCCCGCCTTTCCCGCGGCGTTTGCGAATCGCCCGAGGAAGTACTCATAGACACGCCCGATGACGTCGTGCTTGCGCGCCTCCGCGTCACCCAGGCCGATGCCGTTCACGAGATCGACGAGCTGACCGAGCCGCGTCGATCCGAGCGACGGCTTCGCATATTCCTTCGGAAGCACACCGCGCAGGCGAGGGTTCTCGTGTTCGATCGCTATCATCGCCTTGTCGACGATCTCGACAATCTGCGGCGACTTCGCTTGCGCCGCGATCTGCGACCAGCGCGCCGCCGGCGGCACCCAGAACACGTTGCACGCTTTGTACTCGTCGCGATCCTCGGGGTCCGCCTCACGATCGGCAGCGAGTTGCACGTGCAACTCCTCGAATGCGTCGGAGATGTACTTGAGGAAAATCAGGCCCAGAACAGGATGCTTGTATTCTGAGGCATCCATCGAGCCGCGCAGCGTATCTGCAGCAGACCAAAGAGTCGCTTCGAAACCTAGCTCGCCATTCTTCTCTCTTGCCTTCGGCGACGACGCCGACCCGTTCGCCTTCCGCCCGCGCGGCATTGCCCTAAGTCCCTCCCCGCAAAGCACCTGCAAAGCAATTCGAAGCTACTACGTCAATAATCGCCCAGCGACGCGGAATCCTCGAAACCAAGGGCTCGATGTGGTAGCGCCAACGGGAATCGAACCCGTCTTTCCGCCTTGAAAGGGCGATGTCCTAACCGATAGACGATGGCGCCGCAGGACCCCCGCTATTTGACTATGGAACGGGTGCCCCTGTCAATTTGATCGGTCGGCGTGCGGGACGGGGTCGTGATGGTGGGCCCGGTAGGATTCGAACCTACGCGCAACCAGTTATGAGCCGGCCGCTCTACCGCTGAGCTACGGGCCCGCGCACGCACGCTCGCCCGGGGGCGAACGTGCGTGATGGGTTCGTTCCGGCCTTTCGATACCCTAGAGGCGGCTATACACCCGACGGCGTCAGCGCGAGCTTCCCGAACGTCGAACTCGACAATTCGCCGCTCGGCCGCTGTCCGCGCGGAAGTTCCTCGGTGTGCGTGCCTTCGCCGACCGTGAAGGTTCCAACCATCTGCGTCAGCTCTTGGCCGTCGTCGCGCAGCGCCGTGACGGTCCCCGCGAGTTGCGAGACCTGCGCGGCCAGTTCCGACACGGATGCCGAGACCTGTTCGGCGGCGGCGGATTGCTCCTCGGACGCGACCGCGATCAACGCGATCGTATCGTTGACCTCTTGCGTGGTGGCGCTCATCTGCCGGGCCGCGGCCGCGTTCTCTTCGATCACTTGCGACACGTCCATGACGTGCTGCGAAACGTTCTGACTGCCCGCACTCATGCGCTTTGCTCGCTCCTGCATCTCGCGTGCCGCGCCGTGCGCTTGATTCACGACTTCCTCGAGATGTTTGAGCGCGTCGGACGCGGTGACCGCGAGGTCGAGCCCCTGACGCGTCGCCGACGACGAGCTTTTCATTGCGGCTTCTGCTTCCACCGTCTCCGCGCGAATCGCCGAGAGAATGTCGCTGATCTCGCGCGTGGAAATCGCCGAGCGCTCGGCGAGCTTGCGCACTTCCGCGGCGACGACCGCGAAACCGCGACCGTGCTCACCGGCGCGTGCCGCTTCGATGGCGGCGTTGAGCGCAAGCAGATTGGTCTGGTCCGCGATGTCGCCGATCGTCGAGATGATCTCGCCGACGGCGAGCGACCGCGACGCGAGCGAACTCATGCGCGCGGCCGCGACATCGGCGTCGTCGCGAATCTTACCCATCGCTTGGGTCGTCTTCGCAACGGCATCGAATCCGGTCGCCGCTTCGTGCATCGAGCGTTCCGACGACTCGCCGAGCGTGGCGGCAAACGTCATCGTTTCGCCGATCTCGGCGCTCAGATTTGAAATGACGTCGACCGCTTGACGAATGGACGTGGCTTGCTCGACCGCGCCGCTCGCGATCTGCGTCGATGCGCTCGCCAGTTCTTCGAGCGCACGGCTGACGTTGCGCGTCCGTTCGGCCTGATCGCGCGCACCGTTGGCAACTTCGGAGATCGCCTCTGAAATTTCGCGCACGGCGATCGACGACTGCGCCATCGACGCCGACATCTCTTCGCTCGCGATGCCCAGTCGCATCGCGGCGCGCGCAACCGCACCGATGACTTGGCGCAAGCGCGCCGATGATGCTGAAAACGCATTGCCCATCTTCGAAAGACCGGCGGCTAATGCGTTGTAACCTTTGCGCAACGTCCCGACCTCGTCGGCACGCGCGTCATCCAAATGCGAACGGTCGGACGAAAACGTTCTCGTGAGATCACCGCTCGAGAGGGCGCCGAACGCGTCGGTGAGCCGGAAGAAATCCGCGGTGACGACGTCGTTGAGCGCCTCGGCGACTTGCCCGATGCTGCGCGCGAGCGACCGTCCGAAGACAACCGCGATCAGGATGCCGATCGCGATTGCGACCGCGCCGAGCGCGATACCGAGCACGAGCGCCAACAGCTCCAGTTGCGTCGTCTTCGCTTGAGCGAGCGTAATCTGCTGATCGACATATGCGCGGTACTGCTCGATGGCCGTCAAGCTCGACTCGTACGGCACGCCGACATACGCCGCGGCCGCCTTGTCGAACTGATGCGCAACGCGCATCGCGAAGGCTTGCTCGTTGCCGGCTTGATACGTCTTCCAGAAGGTCGCAAACTGCGACAGATCCGCGCGCTGCGCATCAGTGTCGGCATACGAATTGGCAAGCGCCAGATAGCGATCGACTTGCTGCACTTCGCCGCGATACTTCGGCATCTCGGTGCCTTTGGCGCGACCGTCGTCGTGATCCATGACGTACCACGCGCCGTCGTCGTCAGCGCTGCGTAATCCGATGACGATGTTGAGTGCGGCGTTCTGCGCGGGCACCAGCCGCTGCGCGACGAAGTTCGTCGAGTTGGTTTGGTCGCGCACGACGACCAGCGTCACGGAAAGCGCGATCGCGAAGACCGCGAGTACCGCACCGAATGAAACAATGAGCTTCCGTCCGATGTGAAGGTTCGACCACAGACCCGAAAACATGGCTCCCTTTCCTAAGTCAACGCAACGAGCGTAAAAAGAGGCGCCACCCGGTCGGTCGCCGGAGGAGCGTGCGAATGGCCGCCCACTTCCTCCTCCGGCATTCTGCCATACGGTGGGCCTTTTTGACTAGGGGAGCGAGCGAAAGGCGCCTCGTCCGGGATAGCGCGCCGCCTCCCCGAGTTCTTCCTCGATCGCCATGAGGCGGTTGTACTTGGCGACCCGGTCGCTGCGCGAGAGCGAGCCGGTCTTGATCTGGCCAGCTCCGGTCGCGACGGCAATGTCGGCGATGGTCGTATCCTCGGTTTCGCCGGAACGATGTGAGATCACGCACGTGTAGCCGGCTTTATGGGCGCTCGCCACGCAGTCGAGCGTTTCGGTCAGCGAGCCGATCTGATTGACCTTGATGAGGATGGAATTTGCCACGCCTTGCTCGATGCCGCGCCGCAGACGTGCGGTGTTGGTGACGAACAGATCGTCGCCGACGAGCTGCACGCGGTCGCCGAGCGCCGCCGTCAGCGCCGCCCAGCCCGCCCAATCATCCTCGGCTAGGCCGTCCTCGATGGAAACGACCGGATACTTCGCGCACAGATCGCGATAGAACGCGACCATGTCGTTGGCTGAAAACGCCCGCGTCGAGTCGAGCGGGTAGTAGTTTCCGTCCGAGAAAAACTCGGTCGCGGCGGCATCGAGCGCGATCGCGACGTCGGCACCCGGCCGGTATCCCGCAGCGTCGATCGCCCGCACGAGCAGGTCCATGGCCTGGTCGAGTGTATCGAGTTTCGGCGCGTAGCCGCCCTCGTCGCCGACCGTCGTCGGCTGACCCGCGTCGTGCAGCAGTTTGCCGAGCGCGTGGAACACCTCGGCGCCGCAGCGCACCGCGTCGCGTTCGGTCGTCACGCCGACCGGCACGATCATGCACTCTTGAAACCGCAGCCCCCCCGCGGCGTGCTTGCCGCCGTTGATGACGTTCATCATCGGAACCGGCAGCGTGCTCGCGGTCGGTCCGCCCAAGTACCGGTACAGCGGCAGACCGAGACTCGTTGCCGCAGCGCGCGCGACCGCAAGCGACACACCGAGGATCGCGTTTGCTCCGAGCGTTCCTTTGTTCGCGCTGCCGTCGAGTTCGAGCATCTTCTGATCGATCTCGCGTTGCGCGCTCACGTCGAGCCCTTCGAGCGCGGGGCCGAGCACGTCGTTGACGGCATGCACGGCTTTGAGCACGCCTTTTCCGTTGTAGCGCTTCGGATCGCCATCGCGCAACTCGACGGCCTCGTGCGCGCCGGTTGACGCGCCCGAAGGAACCATCGCCTCTTCCACCACGCCGAAACTGGTACCGACGCTCACCGCGACCGTTGGATTCCCGCGAGAATCCAGCACTTCGCGCGCCTGAATGCCTTCGATCAGCGGCCGGCCGCCGCCGCGCAACGAATCGAGCGACACCGCGCTAGGAGTCTTTCAACCAGCGTTCGAGATCGTGTTTGCGCGACACGTGCTCGCTCGCATCGAAGAAGATCGCGAGTTCCCGCTCCGCACTGGCCTTCGAATCGCTGCCATGCACCAGATTGCGTCCGATTGTCTGCGCGAAGTCTGCGCGAATCGTTCCGACGTCTGCCGAGAGCGGGTTCGTTGCGCCGATGAGTTGGCGGCAGCCGTCCACCGCGCTCTCGCCCTCGACGCACATCGCGACGAGCGGGCCGCTCGTGATAAAGCTCACGAGGTCTCCGAAAAACGGCCGGTCTTTGTGCTCCGCGTAGTGCGCGCGCGCTCGCTCGCCGTCGAGCTGCATCAGCTTCATCGCGATGAGCAGATAGCCGCGCCGTTCCAGGCGCGAGATGATGTCGCCGACGAGGCCGCGCGAGACGGCGTCCGGCTTGCAGAGGATCAGCGTACGTTCAATTGCCATAGCCCGGCCGGAATACGGCAATCAAGCGCGTATGCCTGTCGTGATGACCGCCGGCTCCCTGCCGTCACACCCCTACCTGCGCACCGCCCAGGCGCTCGCGGGCTCGCGCTTCGCGACGATACGCTATTGCGAGCGAACCGCCAGCACCAACGAGGACGCGGTCGCGCTCCTCGGTGACGCCGCGTCGGCGGGGACCACGCTCGTCGCCGAAACGCAAGACCGGGGCACCGGGCGCAAAGGGCGCAGTTGGATCGCGCATCCGGGAACCGCGCTGCTCTTCACCACCATCCTTCCCGAGCCGGTCGCAACCGATGCGCTGTGGGCGACCACACTGTGGAGCGCGCTCGCGGTTCGGAGTGCGCTGCACGACCACGGCGTGAACGTCGATCTGCAATGGCCCAACGATCTGCTGCTGCATGGAAAGAAGCTCTGCGGCATCCTGTGCGTATCGCGCATCGTCAACCGGCTCGCCTGGGTGGGGTGCGGCATCGGCATCAACGTCACGCGCACGCCCGGCGCGGCCGACGGCATCGAACCGCCGCCGTCATTTTGCAGCGACGCCGCGCCCGTCGAGCGCGACGCGTTGCTTGCGTCAATACTGCACTCGTTCGACGCGAATGGCGCATTGCTGAAGACGCCGCGCGCGATCGCGCAACGTTGGGAGCGGGAAGCAGGGTTGCCGGGAAAACGCTACCGCATCCTGCGCGACGGCGATGAGCGCGCCTTCGACGCCATTGCTCTCGCCCTCACCGGCGACGGTTCACTGCTCGTGGAGACGCACGAGGGCGATCGACACACGATCGCCCTCGCCGACGCACGGATCTTGCGTTAGGTTATTTCAGAACGCCGCCGAGCGCGACGCCGGAGCCGGCAATGGCTGCGGTCGCCTGAGTTTCCGCGCCGGCGTCGATGCTCAAGCAGAGATTCGACGCTGTCGTCACGCTGGCCGGTTTGGGAATCATCTTCGCGGTAACACCGGCATCTTTGAGCGCCTTGGTGGCGATCATGGTGTCGGCATTACTCGCGAAGAACAAGATGACGTCTGCCATACTGCCTCCCTCAATTCGCCTCACCGGTTACTAGGGCGTTCAGGGCTCCGGCTACGTCGTTGAGTTCATGCACGCGGTCGACGGCCTGTTGCATGCGCGTGCTCATCTCTTGCGAGAGCGTGTCGATGACGATCACGTCGTTGCTCAATTCGTCGTTGAGCCCCTTGAGCTGCGCGACCTTTCCGGTCGGGTCGCCGGCCTTGGCCAGTTCGTCGATGATCGCACCGCTTTGCTCGACGACGTTCTTGGTCATCGCGACGTGGTCGCCCGAAACCTCGCTGCCGACCATGACGACGCCCAGTTCCTTGGCGGCGCGGCGCACTTGGATCGAGCGTTCCGCGAGCATCTTGGAAAGACGCCGCACGATCGGGATGGAGAACACGAGTGCGAGCAGCGCGGCGACGATGCCCCAGAGAACCAACGTTCGCGTCGTGTTGTTGATGATGTCGTCGATGCGTGCCTTCGGCACGCCGTACCACTGGGCGCCGATGACTTTATTTTGATCGTCCACAATCGGCTCGATGTGGACGAGGTAGGCGGTTCCGCCTTGCGTGTCGGTACCGTCGAACGGTTTGTTCTGCGCGACCGTCGCGAACGGTGCGACGGTACGATCGACCAGACGTGTGCCGTCGCCGGGCGACGGAATACTGCTCGCGATGATCGCGTCGCCTTCGAGCAGCGCAGCCTGACCGCCGAGCGCCGCCGACGCTTCATCGACGATGTCGTAGACATGGTTCATCAGGACGCCGCCATACACGGCGCCGATCGTGCGCTGGTTTTGATCGGCAATCGGCGCGGCCGCGATCAAACTCAAACCGCTCGTGACATGCTCGACCGTCGAGCCGTCGGGACCTTTCACGTCCGACGCCGCCTGGTCGGCCAGCCCCTCTCCGGCAAGTTCCGTTGACGGAAGACTGGCGGCCACGCTCACCGTCTTGCCGGTCAGCGCGAGCGCCACGAACCGGTTCTGCGCGAGCGAACCCGGCGTCGTCCCGGTGGCGCGCGCGATCACCTTGCCTTTGGGATCGACGATCGTCAACCACGACAGGCCGGACTTGCGCGCGTCGTTGGCAACTTCGTCCTGCAGCGCTTGCAGATTCCCGCTCACCAAGTCCTTGCGAATCTCGGTCGACAGTGCGTCTTGCGCCACCAAGAGCTTGATTTGATCTTGATGGGAAGTCCAATACCCGCCGAACGCGTGTGATCCGTTGGTGACCTCCTGCGCGCCGAGCGTGCCGAGGTCGTTTTGCATCGTGATGCGCGCGGCGATCACGCTGATCAAAAAGAAGACGACGATCGCTGCAATGATCGTGCCCAGGAGCCTGGTCTGTAGCGACATTTTCATTCGTTGACGTCCTCCGTGCCGGAATCGCTTGCTTTGAAGTGTGCCAAACGGTCGTCGATCCGAGCGGCAAGATCGTTCATCTGACCGACGGAGTCGAGCATGCGTCTGGCCGCGTCGCTGACCTCTTTGTTCACGTAGGTCAGCACTTCGACCGAGGACGCGTTCTGGTGTGAGATCGACGAGATGTCACCGAAGGCCCGGTTCACTTCGTCGGAGTGGCGGTTCATCGACTGCGTTGCGGTCAAGTTCAGTCCCACCGAACGCGTGATCTCCTCGATCGAGCGGACGACTTGATATGAGTTGGAACTCATCTCTCGCGTCATGCCGCTGATCTCGAGGATCTGGCTATTGGCGGTCAAGACAGCTTGCACGATCTCGTTGAGCGCGACCGATGCCGAACTCGTGCTCGACACGCTCTCCTCGACGCGCTGCGTCAGGCGCTCCATCGCCTCGACGACTTCGGCGATCACCGTTTGCGTGGAGGTGATGTGCCCGGCGATTTCTTTGGTCGCGGAGACGCTGCCGTCTGCGAGCTTGCGAATTTCGCTTGCGACGACCGCGAACCCACGCCCGTGTTCGCCGGCGCGCGCGGCTTCGATGGCCGCATTGAGCGCCAGCAAATTTGTCTGTTCGGCGATGCGGTCGATGACTTTGACGATGTCGCCGATCTGTTCGGAATTCGAACCGAGTTGCCGGATGTCGCCGGCCAGTTCGTTGATGGTCTGACGGATGGTGTCCATGCCGGCGACGATCGTGTTGATCGCCGTGCCGCCGCGCTCGGCGGTTCGCGAGGTCTCGGTCGAGATCGTCGAGAGTGAGTCGATCTGCGCCGTCACTTCGTCGATGGAACTCGCCATGGTGGAGACCGAGAGCGCGGTCTCATCCAGGCTGCGCGTCTGTTCTTCAGCGGCGGCGGCGATCGAGGCGATGGCGTCGGTCAGCGAACGGACCTTCAGCGTGCCTTCATCGATGATCCGCGACTGCTCCCTGGTTCCTTCGTCGAGCTGTCCTTGCGCGACCGAGGCGCCTTCGATGACGGCCAGCGCAGTGGAGGCAGTGCTCTGCAGATCACCGCCCGCGCTTCCCAGATTGCGGGCGCTCTCGAGCATGTTCGAGAGAAACTCGCGCATGCCGAAGATCAACTTGTTGAGCGCGATGGCAAGCTCTTGCAGCGAGCCTTCCGATACGGCGATGTTTTTGGTGAAATCGCCTTGCGCGACGTCGCGCACACCGGCGGCAAGCTGCGCGATACCTGACTGTATGGACGGGGCACCGTCACCGCGCGGCAGCGCGGCACGACCGCCCGCGCGCACGACCAGAATGCCGGGACCGTCCTCGGCCGCCTCGATGGCCGGCACGCCCCCGGCAAAGAGGCTGGCCGCTGCGATTGCGCCGATCGCCGTCAAGACCGCGCCCCACAGCGCGGCAGCCGGAGACGATGCGTTCTTGGCCGCGAAGTCGAGAGCGGCGACCGCGATCGCGGCCACGGCCCCAATCGGAAAGCCGGCGACGGCGGCGACGACGGCCACGATTGCGACCATCACGGCTTCGATCGCCGGGACCGGCGGAACCACCCACGCGAGCACGCCGCACACGACAACGCCCGCGAGCGCGAGAAGGGCGCGAGCAACGATTCCGGCGCGTAAACGAACTCCGGCAAGATAGGCTTGAATCACGGCGGCCCCTCTATGTCTTCCGGTCAAACTACAAAGTCGTGGTCGTCCGAGACATCCGCTTAGTCGCTTCTTAGATTTCCCCTGGAAAGCCTACCGATCCGCCCAGAGAATGCCGGGGGGCGGGCGCCCTAGTTGCGGGCGCGCGTGATGCGCTTGTCGCAAACTTCACAAAAGTACGACATCTTGTTGTCGGTCTCGAAGATGGAATGCGAATAATACATCGCACACCGCACGTTGTAGCAGTGTTTCAACCCCAGTGAATGCCCGAGCTCGTGCACGCATTCTTTGAGCGCGCGTTGAAACAGCAGATTCGAGTCGGGATCTTCACCGTAAAACTCAGAACGCAACCGGTGCAGCGAGACCGCGGCCATGCGCTGTTGTTCGTCGGCATCGCCGAAGATAAAACGGTGCGAGGTCTTGTAGAGGTCGAAATCGGTGACGGCCAGCAACGTTCCGCCGTCGTCCGGGAACGCGCGCGCGACCCGGGTCGTGAGCGTGTTGAGAAAGAGCTGCGCACGCGTGTTGTTGAGCGCGCTGCGCGGAACGGCAAGCGCGCGTTCGACGCGGGCGGACATGAGGAACCGCTCTTCAAGACAGATCGCGAGACGGTCAAGAAAGATCCCGTCCAATGCGTTGATCGGCACGATGCGAATGCGCGACTCCATCGGGGAGGCATATTTCGACACCGCAGCCGGAAAACTTGTCACGTGCTGCGAAGGTCGCACCATGATCGTCGGCATCGGCCTCGACCTCGCCGAAGTGCGGCGGTACCGCTTCGACGAACGGCGTCTGGCCTGGTTCGCGCGCAGAGTCTACACTGACGAAGAGATGGCCTACGCGATGGGCAAGCGGCACTGGCCCGAACGCCTGGCGGGATTCTTCGCCGCGAAGGAGGCCGCGCGCAAAGCCTTCGGCCAAGCAATTCCTTGGCGGGCCGTCGGCGTCACGCACGAACGTACCGGAAAGCCCGCGCTGCATTTCTTTGGCCGGTACACCGAACTGACGCGCGAACGCGGCGTTCGCATCGTTCACGTCACGATCACCCACACGGAGACGACCGCCGCTGCGCTGGTCGTTCTCGAATCATGAGCTTCGTGCTGACGCCCGCGCAGATGCGGGAGGCCGACGCCGCCGCCTGCGAACGCTCCGGCGACGACGCGCTGATGCGCGCGGCCGGTAAGCGCATTGCCGCCTTCATCATAAGCATGCATCGCACGGGGCGGATCATCGCGTTCGCCGGACCGGGCAACAACGGCGGCGATGCCTTCGCCGCACTCGCCGCGCTGCCCAAACGCTACGAACGGATCGTGTACTCCGAACCGGCCTCGCATCCGTCGAATGCGCGCAGCAAAGCCGAGCGGCGCGCGCGACGCGCCGGCGTGCGGATGGAACCGCTGCCGCACGGAGACGTGGAAGCGCTGCTCGCGCCTGGAGACCTGCTGCTCGACGGCATCTACGGCACCGGCTCGCGCCTTCCGATCGACCCGGCGTACCGCGACGTGATCCGCGCACTCGACGCGCGCGCACACGACGTGCTCGCCATCGACATTCCCACCGGCATCGATGCGGCCACCGGCGCGGTGGACGAGATCGCCGTGCGCGCGACCGTGACGATTGCGCTCGCGGCACTGAAACCCGGTCTGTTACTCGAACCCGCGCGCGAACTGGCCGGCGACATCTACGTCGCCGACATCGGCATCGGCGATGCGCTGCTCGAACAGCACGCGCGCACGTTCGCGGCGCTCGACGACGACGCGTTCCTCGCGCTGCTGCCGCGGCGTTCGCCGGTCGCCGACAAGCGCGCGGCCGGAGCGCCGCTCGTCATCGCCGGCTCGGCCCAGTTTCCCGGTGCCGCGGTGCTGTGCGCGCGCGCGGCAGCGCGCGCGGGAGCGGGTTATGTCACCGTCTGCGCACCGCCGGCCGTGGCGGCGACGTTGCGGCATCACCTCATCGAACAAGTCGTCGTCGAGATTCCCGACGACGCCGGCCCCGCGCAAGCCGCCGCGCTCGTGCTCGACGTCTCGACACGCAACGGTTCGATCGCACTCGGGCCCGGACTCGGTTTGGACGATCGAACCGGCGCGATCGTGCGCGCCGTCATGGAGCGCTCAACGCTGCCGATGGTTGTCGATGCGAGCGCGCTCTTTCATCTCGCCAAGCATCTCGAGATGCTGCGCGACAAAGCCTGTGTGCTGACGCCGCACGAAGGCGAGTTCGCACGCCTCTCCGGCTTGGGTTCGATCGCCGCCGGAACGCGCGTCGAGCGCCTACGCGAGTTCGTCGACCGCACCGGCATCGTGACGCTGCTCAAAGGCCCCGACACCCTCGTCTACGGCGGCGGCCGCGTTCACATCAACACGACCGGAACCGCCGCGCTCGCGACCGCCGGAAGCGGCGACGTGCTCACCGGCATGATCGCCACGCTGCTCGCGCAAGGCCTGCCTCCGGTCGATGCGGCGCGCACGGCCGCGCATTGGCATGGCTTGGCCGGAGCGGTCGCGCAGCGCGAACGCCGCATCGGCGTCGTCGCCGGCGACGTGATCGACGCACTCGGCGCCGCGCTTCCTATATAAGCAGGTTCTTCAGGCCGTCTTCATCGAGAATCGGGATGTCGAGTTGCTGCGCCTTGCTCAACTTGCTGCCGGCGGCCTCACCCGCGACAACGTAATCGGTCTTCTTGCTGACCGAACCGGTGACTTTGCCGCCGGCGCGCTCGATGAGTTCGGTCGCGTCCTCACGCGTGAGATGCGCCAGCGTTCCGGTCAAGACGAACGTCTTGCCGGCGAGCGGTCCGTGCTCCGCGCGCACGCGCTTCTCGGCGGTCATCACCACACCGTGCTCGCGCAGACGCTCGACGGTCGCAAGGTTGGCCGGCTGCGCAAAAAACAGGTGAACGCTCGCGGCCACCTCGCAGCCGATACCCTCGCTGCGCATGAGTTCGTCTTCCGATGCGGCCGCGATCGCCTCGATCGATCCGAAGTCGGCAGCAAGAATTTTCGCGGTCTCTTCGCCGACGAAACGAATGCCTAAGCCGGTGAGCACGCGCGCGAGACCCCGCGTCTTCGATGCATCGATCGCGGCGAGCAGCTTCGCGATCGACTTGGCGGCAAGGCGCGGCACGCCGTGCAGACGCTCCGCGTCCAGATCGTAGACGTCGGCGATGGTGTGAACGATCTCGCGATCGATGAGTTGCTCGGTAAGCACGTCGCCGAGACCTTCAATGTCCATTGCGCCGCGCGACGCGAAGTGCAAGACGCGCTCGTACACCTGCGCGGGGCAGGCCACGTTGGTGCAGCGCGACATTGCTTCACCGGGTGGATGATCGACCTCGGCGTTGCAGACCGGGCAGCGGTCGGGCAGGCGATAGACGCGTTCTTTTCCGGTACGTTCGCTTACGATCGGGCCGATGACGCGCGGGATCACGTCACCGGCGCGGGTCACGATCACGCTGTCGCCGATGCGGATGTCGTTGCTGCGGATGTACTCGGCGTTGTGCAGCGTGGCTGATTTCACGGTCACGCCCCCGATGTGCACCGGCTCGAGCACGGCGTTGGGATTGAGCGATCCGGTGCGACCCACGCTGACGACGATGTCGAGCAGCCGCGTGCGCGCTTCGCGCGCCTTAAATTTGAATGCGGTCGCCCAGCGCGGGTCGCGTGCGACGGCCCCGAGCCGTTCCTGTGCCGCCAAGTCATCGACCTTGATAACGACGCCGTCGATCTCGTAATCCAACTCGTCGCGCCGGCGTTCCCATTCCTCGCAATAGGCGATGACGTCGTCGATGGTCGCGCAGCGCCGGATGTTCGGATTCACGGCAAAGCCGTACGTGCGCAACATCGACAATGCGTCCCATTGCGTCGTCAGGCCGTCCACATCGACTAATTGGTAGGCAAAGAACGACAAGCGGCGCTGCGCCGTCATCTTCGGGTCGAGTTGCCGCACCGCGCCGGCCGCGGCATTGCGCGGATTGGCGAAGACCGGCAAACCCTCACGTTCACGTTTGGCGTTGATGCGATCGAACTCGCTCTTGCGCAAGTAGACCTCGCCGCGCACCTCGACGCGCGGCGGGAGTGCCGTTCCCATGAGGTGCAGCGGGATCGAACGAATCGTCCGCAGGTTGGGCGTCACTTCCTCGCCGACGCTGCCGTCGCCGCGAGTTCCGCCGCGCACCAGCACTGCATCCTCGAAGGTCAATGCGATCGCGAGTCCGTCGATCTTCAATTCGCAGACGTACGAGAGCGCATCGCTTGCCAACTTGCGAGCACGCTCGTCGAATGCGCGCACTTCGTCGAATGAGAAGGCATTGGAGAGGCTCAGCATCGGGCGCGAGTGCGTGTAGGGCGCGAACTTCTCCGACGGCGGAGCACCGACGCGCTGCGTCGGTGAATCGGAGGTGCGCAGATCAGGGTGCGCCTGTTCGAGTTCGATCAGCTCGCGCATCAACGCGTCATACTCGGCGTCGGTAATAGTCGGCGCGTCGAGCACGTAGTAACGGTGGTTCGCCTCGTCGATCTGCGCGCGCAACTCGACCGCGCGTGTCGCCGCCTTCATTTACGTGAAGCTAGCGGCGGCGAGTTTTGGGAGTCGCCACCTGGACGGGATAGCCGTCGGGATCACCGATGATCGCCATCCGCCCGAACGGTTCGTCGAACGGGTCCTGGAAGACGGGGACCCCCATCTGCGCGCAATCGGAGACGAACGTGTCGACGTTCTCCACCCAAAAACCCAGTTGCAGCGATCCAGGTCGCACGTGCAGCACTTCGGATTTCGGGTGCAAACCCAGCAACGCCCCGCCGCCGAGGTCGAAGTCGACCCAGTGCGGCGGCTGATCGGTTTTGATCTTGAGTCCGAGCACGTCTTTATAAAATTCTCGCGAGCGCACGAGGTCAGAACACACGAGCGTCGCAACCGAAAATTTTGCCATAATTCGCAGCTAGCCTTCGACGGCAATGCGCGCTACCTCCCGTCTACGCCCGAACGGCAATGCGGTCGTCCTTCGCCAGGTCGTCGAGGACGCGCATGTTCTCGCGTTCGAGGCGCTCGAGTTCGAGCTGGTCGGCCGGATGGTGCCCGACCGCGCGCTGGTCACGCAGGACCGGCACGAGATAGCTGCCGGTGAACGACGCGGCGTTGGCGGCAACTTCCTCGGGCGTCCCGGTCGCTACCACGGTGCCGCCGCGATCGCCGCCTTCGGGTCCCAAGTCGATGATGTAGTCGGCGGTCTTGATGACGTCCAGATTGTGCTCGATCACGAGCACGGTGTTGCCGGTGTGCACCAGCCGCTGCAAGACTTCAAGCAGTTTGTGAATGTCGGCAAAGTGCAAGCCGGTCGTCGGCTCGTCGAGCACGTAGAAGGTTCGCCCGGTCGAGCGGCGCGCAAGTTCGGTCGCAAGCTTCACGCGTTGCGCCTCACCGCCCGAGAGCGTCGTTGCCGGTTGTCCCATCTTGATGTATCCCAAACCAACGTCGCAGATCGTGCGCAGTTTGTTGTGGATGCGCGGTATGTTGGCGAAGAACTCGTCGGCTTCGTCGACGCGCATCTCCAGCACGTCGGAGATCGTCTTGCCCTTGTACTTGACTTCGAGCGTCTGCGCGTTGTAACGCTTGCCTTTGCACACCTCGCACGGAACGTACACGTCGGGCAGAAAGTGCATCTCGATCTTGATGATGCCGTCGCCCTGACAGGACTCACAGCGCCCGCCTTTGACGTTGAACGAGAAGCGGCCGGGTGTGTAGCCGCGCATCTTCGCTTCGGGAACGAGCGAGAACAGCTCGCGTATTTGATCGAACGTGCCGGTGTATGTTGCCGGGTTGCTGCGCGGCGTGCGGCCGATCGGCGATTGATCGATGACGACCAACTTGTCGAGCTGATCCGCGCCCTTGACCGAACCGTAGGTGCCGGCCGCCGGTTGGCCGTGCAGATGCTGGTTCAGCGCACGCACGAGCACCTGGTTGACGAGCGTCGATTTGCCGCTGCCGCTGACGCCGGTCACCGAGCAGAACACGCCGATGGGGAAGCGCACGTCGATGCCGTTCAAATTGTTGGCAGTCGCCTTCTTGACTTCGAGCCAGCCGCGCGCGGTGCGGCGCCGTTTTGGAATCGGAATGAATTTTCGACCGCTGAGGTAGGCGCCCGTCTCCGACTGCGGGTGTTTCATCACCTCGGCGAGCGGTCCGACCGTGAGGATGTGACCGCCCTCGGCGCCCGCGCCCGGTCCGATGTCGACGACCACGTCGGCCATGCGCATCGTGTCTTCGTCATGCTCGATGACGATTAACGTGTTGCCGAGATCGCGCAGCGTTTTGAGCGTCGCCAGCAGACGATCGTTGTCGCGCTGATGCAAGCCGATCGACGGTTCGTCGAGGATGTAGAGCACGCCGACCAGTGCGCTGCCGATCTGCGTCGCCAAACGAATGCGCTGCGATTCCCCGCCAGAGAGCGTCGTAGCCGAACGCCCGAGTGTCAGATAGTTCAAACCCACGTTCGCCAGGAATCCCAAGCGCGCGCGAATCTCCTTGACGATCTGATGCGCGATCTGCTGCTGTCGCGCCGTGAGCGTCAACTCGTGAAAGAACGCCTCGGATTTTTCGACCGACATGCGCGTCAGCGCGTCGATGTTGACGCCGCCGACCGTCACCGCCAGCGCCTCGGGTTTCAGTCGCGCACCCTTGCACGCCGGGCACGTCGAGGTCGACATGAACTTCTCGATGTCTTCCTTGACGGCTTCGCTCGACGTCTCGCTATGACGCCGCTGCAAATTGTTGATCACGCCTTCGAACGACGCCCGGTATTCCCAGGTCTTGCCGCTGCGCGACGTGTAGGCGAAATCGTGCTCTTTGTCCGCTCCGTAGAGCACGATGTCGACGACCTCGCCGGGCATCTTGTCGATCGGGGTCGTCATCTTCACGTGATACTTGCGCAGCACGCGTTCGACTTGCTGCAAGTAGTAGGGGTTCATCGATGGAAACTTACCGCTGCCCAGAGCTTTGCTCCACGGCACGATGGCGCCGCCCTCAATCGACTTCGAACGGTCGGGAATGACTTTCCACGGATCGATCTCGATCTTCACGCCCAAGCCGCTGCACGCTGAACACGCGCCGAACGGCGAGTTGAACGAGAACAATCGCGGAGCCAACTCCTCGAACGACAGACCGCAGTACACGCAAGCAAAGGCTTCGCTGAACGTCAACTCGCGCGGTGACGCACCCGGTTCCTCG
This sequence comes from Vulcanimicrobiota bacterium, assembly GCA_027307235.1. Classification (GTDB taxonomy): domain Bacteria; phylum Vulcanimicrobiota; class Vulcanimicrobiia; order Vulcanimicrobiales; family Vulcanimicrobiaceae; genus DAHUXH01. The sequence continues at coordinate 22,161 of DAHUXH010000016.1, forward strand.
GCGAGGATCGTAACGATGCCGCTCGACAGCCGCAAGGTCGTCTCGACCGAGTCAGTCAGGCGTTTTCGCACGTCGGGTTTGATGACGAGACGATCGACGATCACCTCGATGGTATGCTTGCGCTTCTTGTCCAGCGTGATCTTCTCGCGCAGTTCTTTGGTCTCACCATCGACGCGCACACGCGAGAAGCCCTCTTTGGCGATCTCTTCGAAGAGCTTCGCGTACTCGCCCTTACGCCCGCGCACGAGCGGTGCCAGTATCTGAACGCGCGTGCCTTCCCGCAACTCCAGGATCGAGTCGACGATCTGCTCGCTCGACTGCGTACTGATCTCGCGACCGCAGGTATGACAGTGCGGCGTCCCGATGCGCGCGAACAGCAGGCGCAGATAATCGTAGATCTCCGTCACCGTGCCGACGGTGGAACGCGGATTGCGCGAGGTCGATTTTTGATCGATCGAGATGGCCGGCGAAAGACCTTCGATGTAATCGACGTCCGGTTTTTCCATCTGCCCGAGGAACTGGCGCGCGTACGACGACAGCGACTCGACATAGCGCCGTTGTCCTTCGGCATAGATGGTGTCGAACGCCAGCGACGATTTTCCGGAGCCCGACAAGCCGGTGACGACGATCAGGTTGTTGCGCGGCAAGACGAGGTCGACGTTCTTGAGATTGTGCTCGCGAGCGCCTTTGATGATGATGGAGTCGAGGGACATACTCTTTTAGACCGCCCGGCCGCCTGGTGCGGTGCGCAGCTTCAGAAACTCGCCGGTCACGACCAGCATCGCGTACGCGACCACCACCTGCTCGACCACCAGCGAGATGAAGGCGGCGCCCAGCGGCGAGAACGCGCTCACGGCGTTGGCGAGCGCGCCGCTCAACCACGCGAGCAGGGCGATGATCGCCACCACCGCGACCGTCGGCAGCAGATTGCCGAGCGCAAGCCTGCACGATTCGGCGATCCCGGCGACGGGATCGTCGCCGCCGATGATGACGGCCGGCATCGTATAGATGATGAAGACGACATACGCGATCAGGGTGAGCAGGAAGGTCACGGGCGCGAAGGCCGCCGCCACGAGCCCGATGAGCAGCATCAGCGCCATCGCGAGCAGCGTCTGCACGCCGCGGCGAGCAAACGCTTGCCAGCCGTCGCGCAGGGTCGCGCGGCCGCGTTCCCACGCGGCGCCGGCCATGCCGGTCACGAACGAGACCTGTGCGATGTAGACGACCATCGCAAACGCCAGGTAGAGTGCGCTTTCTACCGAGCGAGCCGCCAGGCCCACGTTCGCGTCGCCGCTGGTGGACGTGATCGCGATGCTCGACGCCCACGGCGCGAACACGTAGGACTCGACGGCGGCCGCGACGATCGCGACGATGAGTCCGGGAAGCATGACGATCGGATTGGCGAGCAGCAACTGCCACGCGCGGAGAAACGTGCTTTCAAGGTCGCGGGCGCTCTGCGTCATCGTCCCGCCTAGATTCCGCGCGCGTGAGGCAAGCCCTAGAGTTGGAGACAACGCAGGGAGCGCACGGTATGCCAAGTAACTGCCTGGTGCCTCATGCTGCTCAACCTCGGCTGGGCCTTTTTCGGAACGATCGGCTTCGCCGTCTACGTCCTGCCGAGCGCTATCGGCGTGCTCCGCAAGAAAATCGACCTCCCCGAGCTCGGCGCGGTGAACCTGCTTCTGGGCTGGACACTCGCGGGCTGGGTGGTGGCGCTCGTTTGGTCGCTGAGCAACGACCCCATCACGCCGGACCAATGAGCACGCGGCGCACGCCGCCGAGATCATCGACGGTCGCGTCGGGTGCGATCGCTCCGGGCGGCACCGATTCGCCGCGAATATTCAGCCACACCGCGAAGAGACCGGCCTCTTTCGCACCGCGGATGTCGCGGTCGTAGCGGTCGCCGACCATCGCGCTACGACTGGGCGCGCGTTCGAGCTTCGTGCATGCGTGCGCGAACAGCAGCGGATCGGGTTTGACGAGACCAGTTTCATCGGGAAAGAACAAGGCGTCGAAGACGTCGGCTAATTGCAAGAGCGCGATCTTCTCGCGATGCGTCTGCGCGAAGCCGTTGGTCACGAGCCCCAACTTCACGCCGTCCGCGCGCAGTGTACGCAGCAGATCGAGCGCACCGGGGAAGAGCGTAAAATACTTCTTGCGGTAAGCATTGTAGTTGTCGGCGCTGCGCCGCACCAGATCATCGTCGGCGATGCCGAATCCGCCGAGTGCCGAGCGCCACATCTGCGTACGCACGTCGGACAGCCGCTCCTTGAGCATCTCGGGCGAAAGCCGCTGCCAGAATCCCATCGCCTCGGCGATGTACGCGTCCTTGAGCGCGAGCACGTCGATCTCGTGCTCGGCCGCGATCTCGCGCGCGACCTCCTCCACCGCGCTGTGCATGGCGAAGTCGTCGTCGTGGAGCGTGTCGTCCAGATCGAAAAGAACGGCGTCGAATCTCGGCATCCGGCTAGCCTACGACGCTGGGCTCGAATATCTTGGGTGCCTTGCCACCGAAGAGCAGCGACTCGGTGCCGCCGATCTGTTTGCGCAACTCGACCAATTCGTCGCGCAGCGCTGCCGCTTTTTCAAATTCCAGCTTGGCGGCGCATTCACGCATCTTCTTCTCGAGATCGGCGGCCATCTTCATCGCGATGTCACGCGGAATCTTCTCGCGCTTGATCTTCAGCGCCGGTTCCTCGCCCGCACCGATCATGCTTAGGATGTCGTGGATCTCCTTGCGAATCGTTTTCGGCTCGATGCCGTGCTCGCGATTGAAGGTGACTTGGGCTTCGCGGCGCCGCTTCGTTTCGCCGATGGCGCGCGCCATCGACTCGGTCACCACATCCGCGTACATGATCACTTTTCCGTCCACGTTGCGCGCGGCGCGCCCGATGGTTTGAATCAACGACGTTTCGCTGCGCAGATACCCCTCTTTGTCGGCGTCGAGAATGCCGACCAGCGAGACCTCGGGCAGATCGAGTCCCTCGCGCAGCAGATTGATGCCGACCAGCACGTCGAAGACGCCCATGCGCAGATCGCGCAGGATCGCGACGCGTTCGAGCGTGTCGACCTCGCTGTGCAGATAGCGAACCTTCAAACCGTTTTCCAGGAGAAAGTCGGTGAGGTCTTCGGCCATCTTCTTGGTGAGGGTCGTCACCAGCACGCGTTCCTTGCGCTCGGCGCGCACGCGAATCTCTTCCATGAGATCGTCGACCTGATTGCGCGTCGGACGCACCTCGACTTCGGGATCGACGAGGCCGGTGGGTCGAATGATCATCTCCGCCACCTGCGCGCTGCGCCCGATTTCGTACGATCCGGGCGTCGCCGAGACGTAGACGACCTGCTCGACGTGGCGGTCGAACTCGTCGTAGGTTAGCGGGCGGTTGTCGAGCGCGCTCGGCAGCCGAAACCCGTGTTCGACTAAAACCTGCTTGCGCGAGCGGTCGCCGGCGTACATGCCGCGCACCTGCGGCAGCGTCACGTGCGACTCGTCGATGAAGAGCAGCCAATCTTTCGGGAAGAAATCGAGCAGACACCACGGCGTCGAGCCTGCTTCGCGCCCGGTGAGGTGACGCGAGTAGTTCTCGATCCCGTTGCAGTAGCCGACCTCGCGCAGCATGTCCAGGTCGTAGCGCGTGCGCTGTTCCAAGCGCTGCGCTTCGAGCAGCTTTCCGTGCGTGCGAAAGAGCGCCAGGCGTTCTTCCAGTTCGCTTTCGATGGAGTCGATCGCGCGCCGCAGCTTTTCATCGGGCGTGATGAAGTGCTTGGCCGGGAAGATCGTCAATTCGTCCTTGCTCTCGACATACTCGCCGGTCAGCAGGTTCACCACGTTGATCGCCTCGATCTCGTCGCCGAAGAACTCGATGCGATGCACCAGTTCTTCCTCGACGCCGACGAATTCGAGCGTGTCGCCGCGCGCGCGGAAGGTGCCGCGCACGAGGTTGAGATCGTTGCGACGGTACTGCATGTCGACCAATTTGCGCAACAGTTGGTCGCGGTCAATCTCGCTGCCGACGGCGATTCTTGCCGACATCTCCATGTAGTCAGACGGCGAACCCAAGCCGTAGATGCACGAGACCGAGGCCACCACGAGCGTGTCGCGCCGCGTGAGGATCGACTGGGTGGCGGAATGCCGCAGGCGCTCGATCTCGTCGTTGATAGACGAGTCCTTTTCGATGTACGTATCGGTCGAGGGCACGTACGCTTCGGGCTGGTAGTAATCGAAGTACGAGACGAAGTACTCGACGGCGTTGTTCGGAAAGAAATCGCGGAACTCGGCGCAGAGTTGCGCCGCCAACGTCTTGTTGTGGCACAGCACCAGCGTCGGCTTCTGCACGAGTTCGATCACGCGCGCCATCGCCATGGTCTTGCCGCTCCCGGTCACCCCGAGGAGCGTTTGCGTTCGTTCGCCGCGCACGACCCCGGCGGCAAGCGTGTCGGTTGCTTTGGGCTGGTCACCGGCGAGCGCGTACGGTGAGATCAGTTGGAATTGCTGGGCCATCGTCGCATCCTTCGACAGGGAGGGACCGCATTCGGGTTGCTCCGGCGAGGAAAGGCAACAACCCGCTCGGAACCATGTGCTTCCGCCTGTCTCGCGCATTTGCGTGGGGCAGGGCATCGATCCGGGGGAGCCCACCGTTGAGCCATAACCCTCTTATCTTCTGCGGCAACTCAAATCCGCAGCTTGCCGAGGAGATCGCCAAGCGGCTGAAGCTGCACGTCAGCAAAGCGCTGGTGACGAAGTTCAAGAACGAGGAGACGCGCGTCGAGATCGGCGAGAACGTGCGCGGCTCCGAGGTCTTCGTCATTCAATCGATCTGCAAAGGCCCCACCGGCATCGGCGTCAACGACTCGCTCATGGAGCTGCTGCTGATGATCGACGCGCTGCGCCGGGCATCGGCAGCGCGCATCACCGCGGTGATGCCGTACTACGGCTATGCGAAGCAAGACAAGAAGACCAAGCCGCGCGAGCCGATCTCCGCGAAAGTGATCGCCAACCTGCTCAAGGTCACCGGCGCCAAGCGCATCGTCACGATGGACTTGCACGCCGCGCAGATTCAGGGTTTCTTCGATCTCCCGGTCGACAATCTGTTTGCGATGCCGACGCTGTGCAACTACCTGAAAAAGGAAGGGTTGTGCGACGATAAGATCGTCGTCGTCTCACCCGACGCGGGCGGCGTTCATCGCGCCGAGATGTTCGCCAAGCGACTCAACAGTTCGCTTGCCATCGTGTTCAAGCGCCGTCCGCGGCCGGACGTCTCCGAAGTCACGGACATCGTCGGCAACGTCAGCGGCAAGATCGCGGTCATCGTGGACGACATGATCTCCACCGGCGGCACGCTGGCGAAGGCCGCCGAAGCGATCAGGGAGCGCGGCGCGACCAAGGTCTACACGCTCGCCACGCACGGCATCTTCGCCGGCGAGGCCATCGACGTGCTCGAAAACTCGCAGATCGAGAAGGTCATCGTGACCAACACCATCCCGTTCCCGACCGTCGACGACCATCCGAAGTTCGTGCAGCTCTCGATCGCGCAGATCTTCGCGGAGACGATCAGCCGCATCACGACCAACCGCTCGGTTTCTGAGCTCTTCAACATCGAGGAGCCGTCCGCCGAAGCGGGCGCAACCGCACCCATCATCCTTCCGGAACCCGCCGGCGTTCCATTGTAAGGAGTTGTATTCATGACGACCACACTCACCCTCGACGCGGAACTTCGCGAACGCGTCGGCACAACCGAGGCGCAACGTCTGCGCGCGGCAGGCAAGATTCCGGCGGTCGTCTACGGACACGGCGCGCCCGCGCAACACGTCGCGCTCGACGCCAGGCGCTTCGAAGAACTCCTGACGCGCATCGGCCGCAATGCGATCATCGCGTTGACGATCGACGGGAAAAAGGAGACCGCGCTCGTGCGCGATCTGCGGCAACACGAAGTGTCGCGCAAAATTCTGCATGTCGACTTGCTGCGCGTTTCGGCGAAGGAGCACATCCATGCGAAGGCGCCGGTCGTCACCACCGGGGTCGCGCGCGGCGTCAAGGAGTTCGGCGGCGTGATGGACGTGGTCGTTCACGAACTCGAAATCGAAGGCCCGGCCGACGAGTTTCCCGATCACATCGAAGTGGACGTGAGCGACCTCGGACTCCACCAGCACATCGTCGCCGGCGACGTGAAGGTCCCGAAAGGTTTCAAGATACGCACTCCCGCCGACACGATCGTCGTTTCAATTGAAGCGTCGAAGACGTCGCAGCAACTTGAGGAAGTGCCGGCAGCGCCCGTGCAGGCTGAACCTGAGGTCATCGGTCAGAAGGCCGAGACCACCGAGTAATTGGCGCAGCAGGTCGCGCCGCGCATCGTCGTCGGCCTCGGGAACCCCGGAAACGAATATTCGAACACGCGCCACAACGTCGGCTTCATGGTCGTCGACGAAGTGGCGCGCCGTTTTGGCATCGAGAGTTTCAAGAAGAAAGATAACGCGCTGCAAGCCTACGATGCGCAGCGGCGTCTCGTGCTGGTTAAACCGCTCTCGTTCATGAATCTCAGCGGCGCGCCCGTGCGCCTGATCGCGTCCTGGTACCGCACGCCGCCCGAAGACCTCCTGGTCGTCTATGACGACATGGACATCGCCTTCGGCACGCTGCGCATGCGCGCATTCGGCGGCCACGGCGGCCACAACGGCATGCGCTCCGTCATCGCCACGATGGGCGACCGCTTCCCGCGCCTGCGAGTCGGCGTCGGGCGCCCGGAACGCGAGAGCATCGACCACGTGCTCAGCCCATTTTCAACCACCGAACGCGATCGACTGCCAGTCATCATCGCCGCCGCATCCGACGGCACCGAACTACTGCTCAACGACGGCATCGAACGCGCCATGCAATTCATCAACACCTGGTCTTAATTCGTACTTGCCCTAACCAATCACCGAGCCGCCAAAAAAGCGAACGGTTGGCTTCATTCTATCTTCGCGCTTTTCTGTAAATTGTGTTTGCTGCAAAGAAGTCTAATATTTTCAGGCGTCAAAGACGAGCCACCCCGAGAGAATGGCAAATCATGGTCGTAATGTAAATGTTCCTTGGAATCGCAGAGAACGCATTTGCCCTGGTCCCGTTTATACACGTGAAGCTTCACCCATGACGGTATGAGCCGACGGTGGGCGGCCTCTGTATCCGAGGGCGCGTCGAAATCTTCTTCGCTCTCCACTGCCACCAATTTGAACTTAAGAACCTTACGATGGCCGTTATCCTGTATCCACGCATCGACTAAGTGAAAGACACCATTGTACGACCAAATATTTGGCTTGATTTTCTCGTAGACTCGAACACGGCGCGGGTGCGCTTTACCGTTCACAAATGCTTTAGCAGCAGCATAGAATTTTCCATTTTCAGTGGCCCCACCGGATGAACGAGCCAAGGGCTGGTCAACCGTCTTTGGGTTGACTTCACCGCTCTTCGGCACGTCATGACCCTCGTAAATTATCGTGCTACCGTCGTCCAATGCTTCATCTTCGTATGGCGCATTGGGCCTCAGTGACATTAGAATTACCGAGTGGTTACCATGAACCTGATAATTCATCCCTTGCTGCAGATTTCGACCTTCACGATGGCACATCTCTGAATGCGAAAGAATATCAAGCATGTCAACTTCAACACCCAACGTGGCGAGCATCCGATTGTCGTTGTGATAACTGCACACGAAAGCACGCGCTTGCGATGGCCCGAGCAAACGCAACCGCCAGCAATTTTGCAAGAAGCGCCATCAACGTCAGGCTCCGCCAACTCTTTTTGGCAAGAAAAGAACCGCCACCTTTCTTTATGAGATTGGTAAAGAACGCAACTTCTTCCCGCTTGATTTAAACGTCGCGGGTGGCAAAATTGCGGGAGGCGATGGCGATGACGGCGGCAATCCATAGGAGCGTCCATGCGTCCATCGCGGGCGGCGGCGGCGCTTCCACGAAGAATGGGCCAGGCCAGGTTCTTCCGTGCAGCGCGGCCACCATCGCGACCGGTTCGAGGCGGTAGTTCGCGGCGCGCCACATTGCGTCCGATGGAAAGATCAGTTGCGAGATTGTGCCGACGTTCTGCAGCCAGCCGGTGTGATAGTAGTTGCCCAAACTGCTCGCCACCCCGCTGATGCGGGCGAGCGCGAAACATCCGATCGCGATCACGCTGCTCGCGATCATCGATAAGCGCGAACTCAATGCCAGCGCAAGCACCAGCACCGCGACCGTCGAAAGCGCGAGATAGATCACCACGAGAAACGGATGCGGCGGGATGTATCCGGTCGCCCAGCGCACGACGACGAACTCGAGCCCTGCCGCGAATCCCGCATAAGCGCACATCAGCACGATCAGACCGAGCGCCTTGCCCACGACCACCGACGTGCGCGAGATTGGGCGCGTGAGGACCGGCAACAAAACGCCCGACTCCACATCGCTCGCAAGTGACGGCGCGGCGATCAGCGTCGCGGCGAATGCCAGGACGAAGCTGAACATGTAGGCGATCAAAATTACCAACACCGACGCGATCGATTTCACCTCGACGGTCGAGATGAGATGATGATGGCGATCGGTGAGGAAGGGCAGCCGGAAGAATCCCCAGCCGGTGAGCGCCACCAGCGCTAGTGTCGCGAGGATCGCGGCGAGCACGAAACGCCGCCGCACCAATTCGCGCAACGTGAGCAACACGATCTCGGTCATGACTCCTCGACCATCTCCAAAAAGCGTTCTTCGAGCGTCTGCGCGATCGGCTCGACGGCGTAGATACGCGCGCCGGAATCGGCGAGCGCCCACACGAGGTCGGGAATGCGGTCGCGATCGACGCCGAACACGACAATTGCACCGGTCTCTTCGCGAAGTTCTCCAAACGGTGCGAGCGTGGCCGTCAGCGCGATACCGTCCGCGACGGCACGGATACGCACGCCGACCTCCGCTCCGGCGATCTGCGCGAGCGATCCGTCCGCGATCACGCGACCTTTGCGGACGATCGCCACGCGATCGCACACCTGCTCCACCTCGGTGAGCAGATGCGAGTTCAAAAACACGGTGGTGCCGCGTTCCTTGAGACGGCGCATCAACGCACGAACGTCATGGCGTCCGACCGGATCGAGCGCGGACGTGGGTTCGTCGAGAATCACGAGTTCCGGATCGCCAAGCAGCGCCACGCCGATGCCCAGGCGTTGCTGCATGCCTTTTGAATAGGTTGCCACGCGATCGTCGGCACGTTCGGTCAAACCGACCAGGTCGAGCACGCGCGCGATCTCCGCTTCCCGCTCGCTGCGCGGCATGCCCATGAGGCTCGTGTGAACGCCGAGGACTTCGCGTGCGGACAACCATTCTTGATACCGAAACAACTCGGGCAGATAACCGACGCGACGGCGCGCCGCACGATCGCCGAGCGGCATGCCGAGCAGCGTTCCCTGACCGCCGCTCGGATGCACCAGCCCGACGAGCATCTTGACCGACGTGGTCTTCCCCGCCCCGTTGGGGCCCAAAAAGCCGAAGATCTCCCCGCGCTCGACTCGCAGCGACAGATCGGCGAGCGCGGTTACATCACCGAAGCGTTTTGCGAGATGCGAAACCTCGATGGCGGCGTTACTTGAGATCATTGGCCAACGCGAGAATCGCAGACTCCGTCATCGGACCGCCGAGCATGTAGAGCATGCCGTTCTTCTGCCAGATCACTCCGGCACCGAGCCCGGTTTGATCGCCGACCGCAAGTCCTTGCACCCCATCGACCTGGACTTTCGTCGCCGTCTCCTTGTTGATCTGCACCGGAATCGGCAATGTTTGCGACGGATCGCTGAGCGCGCGAATCTGCACGGCGAGGTCGGCCGGAACGTTCGGCAGCGCGAGCAGGTAGTTCTCAACGTCTGCCACGCTCGCTCCGTTCGACGTCATCTTGGGTGCTTTCACCTGCGCGAACACGAGGGCGTTCTTCAGCGCCGGTCCGTCTTTTTCGTCCTTCGATTGCTGCGGCAAGCTGCCGAACACGGTCACTAATCCTGGACCAACGATCGCGTGAATCGTCGTTCCATCCAATCCGGCCGGCATCGGCGGCAAGTGCCGATGGAAGCGCTTTTCGAACGCGGCGGCTTTCGCCGCGCTGAACCGGAACGACGAGTCGGCGAGCGGGATCACGCGGTAGTGAGCCTGCGATTGCAGCCCATCCGGCACATGCGTGATCATGCGCGGCGCGAAACCGATCATCGATTGCGCTTGCTGCACGCTTGCCACGTTCACGGCGCCCCGTTTCCGATACACGTGAATGGAACCGAAGTCGTTGGCGTGAGGCATCAGGCGCATCTGCTCTTGATCAATGCTGGTCACCGCAATCGGCGCGACGTCCTTGGCTTGGAAGATCGTCAGCAACTGCCGCGCGAAACCGCCGAGCGGCGTGAAGACGATCAGCGCCGCCACCGCAGCAGCGCACGTAAGGCCCACCAAGCCTGAATAGATCGAACGCCTGCGCGTGGCGGTATCCCCATCGATGCGCGCGTGAACGCGCAGCAACGCCGCATCGACGTCGAGCGGTCCAGGATCGCCCCCGAGCAGCCGCTCGACGAGCGGATCGGCATTCCCACGATCATGATTGAATGGCACGTTCGATCTCCTTCTTGAAAGCATGTCTCGCGCGAGCGAGCCGCATTCCGATCTGCGCATCGTCGATGTTTAGCGTTTGCGCGATTTCTTGATAGGTGGCGCCTCCGTACCGCAGCGCAAGCAACTCGGCATCTCGCGTCGCAAGCCGCGACATCGCGACGCGCACCAACAGCCGCTCGTGCGCGTGATCGAGCGCAACGGAAGGATCGGAAAGCGACGCATCGTTTGCGCGCAGTGCATGCGCGAGCCGGAAGTCCATCAATTCCCGCTCGATGCGGCGGCGACGCGAACGAACGACGTTGAGCGCGCGATGCACCGCCGCGACGTGCAGCCATCCGGACGCACCCGGCCGTTCGTGACGGCGGGCTCGCGCGCACTGCGCGAACACGTCCTGAGCGACGTCCTCGGCCTCGTTGCGATCGCCGAGCACACGATACGCAGCCGACACCACCCGGCGGTACTCGGTCGCGAAGAGCAGGTCGAAGGGCTGCGGTGCGATGGCGACGGCTACTGCGGCCATCGGAGGCTTTCTCTCCGGTCCATGTTCACTCTGCACCGCCATGAGACAAAATGTAACATGCCCGGCGTTATTGGATGAGAAAGGCCACCCGAATACCAAGATGGAGAAGATGCTTCGAGCAGCGGATTTCAGCGGAAAATCGTTCGTCCTGCGGATCGACGAGCCGGCGGTCAGTGACAGCGCGTCGACCCTGGTCGAAGACCTGCGCATGCTGATGGACGCAGGCGTGCGGCCGGTCGTCGTCGCGCCGACCCACGAGTGCGCCCGCGCGCTCGTTCGCGCCGTCAACCGGACCGACAACCGCGCCGTCGGGCTCTCCGGCGCCGACGCGGCGCTGCTCCCCGGAACGCCGGCTGGCATCGCGACCGTCCAAGCCGGGATCCTCGACACGCTAGCCGACGCGGGCTATGTCCCCGTCGTCGAGCCCACCGCCTTTTCAGCGTTCGGCGCCGCCGACTATGCGATCGTGGCTGACGACGTCGCCTGCGCGATCGCGGCCGCGACCTCCGCGGTGCGCGCACTCTTCTTCGACGCGCACGGCGGCGTCGTCGATCCCGATTCACACGCCGTATTCGATGAACTCACGCCCGCCGAAGCCCTGACGCTCGCGCAGGACGCCCGCATTCCGTTCGACCTGCGCGCAACCGCGCGGGCGGCGGCACTCGGTGTTCGTCGCGGCGTCACCGCCGCGCAGATCGTCAGCGGGCGCGTGGCACATGTGGCAGTAGTAGAACTGATGACGGCGCGGCATCTGGGCACGCAGATCAGTTCTTCGCTGCGTCTGCTCCCGAACTGACGCACGCCGCTCGCACGCCGCCGGCATCGGCGATGCGCTGTGCGATCGACTGCGTGTGCAGCAAGAACACCCGTTCAAACCATCCTGGACACACCGACTCGAGCGATTGATCCGCCGTGCGAACGGCAAGGCGAACGGCCGCAGCGCGATCGCCGCTCATGCGTAACGCATAGGCGTTGGCCTCCGCGTCGAGTTTGCGCGAATACCAGGCGTCGCCGGGTTCGACGACCAGATAGAATATCGCCAACAGCGCGCCGACCATCGCAAGGCGCGAGAGCGCGTCGTCGTCCCGGCGAAACCCGACGCGATCGGCGACGAACACCGCCAGCGCCGCGCCGACGATCACCAAAAGCGCATCCATCAGCGCGCGCCGCTCGATCGCGTTCACGGCAAACATGCCGAAGTCGTGGGCCAGCGCGAAGACGACTTCGCCGGGCGTGGCGGCCGCGAGCATCGTGTCCGAAACGATCGCACGCCGCGTTGCGCCGATGCCGTCGGCGTACGCGATGTCGGCAGTCGAGCGCGCCGCCCGCGCCTCAACATAGATGGGAATGTTGGAAAATCCGGCACGTTGCGTGAGCGCAGCGACGCGCGTCTCGAGCGACGTGTCGAACGCTATCGTGCTAAAGCGCGTCATGACCGGCGCGAACACCGCCGGATTCATCCAGGCGATCAGCAGATAGACCGCCACGACGGATGCGGCGGTGTAGACGTACCACAGCCGCGTGCGATCGACCAGCCACAGCACGACCGTGCAGACGATCGCCATGACGAGCATCGCGGCCAGCATCTGCACGAACCAATCGAACACCCATGACGGCGCGCGCTGCGTCGACAATTCCATGACCCGCGTGACGCGGTACTCGTAGAAATACGCGGGCAGTGCGGCGCATTTCGCGATGGCAGCAAGCGAAGCGCCGAAGATCGGACGGACGAGCGCCTCTCGTTTCAGGCGGCCGCGCAGACGATCGCGCCAGCGAGCGGCTCCACCGGAGCGCCAGAACCACAGCAGCGCTCCCGCCTCGAACAGCACGCCAAGCAGCCAGCCCGGTCCGCTCCAACCCACAAAACGCGCGGCGGCGGCCTGACGGTCGGCATCGACGAGCACGTCCGGCGCGGTCGTGAGCAGATGCGCGGCGGGCATCCGCGTGACGATGCGATCCAGCGCGTTGGGACGATCGGCTGCGCGCGCGAATGCCGGCGGTGCCGCAAGCAGTATCGCACATGCGAGGAGCGCGCGAAAAAAGAGCGCCGCGCTGCGCGTCATGCAGGCGGTGACGCCGGCGCGTCGGATCGCCGCCAGTCCATCGCCTCGGCCACCAGCGGCAGCTGCTCGATGAAGATGTCGCGGATTTCTTGCGCGATCTGACGATGCTCCAGCTGCGTTCCGGGATCGGTGCGCAAATTGATGTAGTGAATCCAATCGCGCACGGTGCCCTTCATGTAGATGGTCGTGCTCGATGCCATCGGGAGCAGAAACCGCGCTGATTCCTTTGCGATGCCGCGTTCCAAAGCTTCATCGTAATACTGCTGCGCGCGCCCGAATACGTCGTCCTGAGCGTGCATGAACCAGTCGATCGTCTCTTGCGGGAGATCGTCATGCGAAGACTGGCGGTTCTTCAGATCTTGCCGGCGCGGATGCACACGTTCGACTTCTTGCACCGCCGCGTAGCGCTGGCTGAATTCCTGAAAGTGAAACGACCGATGACGAATGATCTGCGCGCTGATGCCGCGCGTCGTCTTGATCTCCACGCACATGTCGGCCATCTCGAAGACCGACCAGTGCCCGTTGCGCAGACAGAAACGCAGCAACCCGGCGACGCTGGGGTTTTCCTGATTCTGCGGATTGCTCACACGCGCGCAAAAGCCCATGATGCGCTCGGCGTCGGGCGTTATCCAAACGAGTCGAACGGCCATGCGCCATTCTTCGCGACCGGCGGGCGAATCGCTTTTCTCCGGCCGCCGTATGCCGTCACGAATAGACGGCGAAGGTCCCCGGGTCGAGCGCAAAGGAGACACGGTCGCGTCCTGAGCGTTTGCTGTGATACATCGCGGCGTCGGCGAGTTCGAGCAATTCGCTCGCGCTGCGTGCATCGAAGGGGAACGCGGCGACACCCACGCTGGCGCTGACCGCCGCATCGACGCCGAAATCGCATGCCCGTACCGCTTTGCAAAACGCCTGCGCGCGTTCGATCGCCACGCTCTTGGGAACATCGCGCACAATCGCGCAGAACTCGTCACCGCCGTTGCGTCCGACCAGATCGACGCCCGCGACGGTGTGCTCACTCAACAGCCGGGCCATGCGCTGTAACACCGCATCGCCGGCCGCATGCCCGAACGTGTCGTTGACGCGCTTGAAGTGATCGGTGTCGATGAACCACAAGCACGCCATGAGGCTTGGCGAAAAGCGCGCCGCGGCGATCAGTTCGTGCAAGCGCTCGCGGAATGCGCGCGGCGTCAAGAGACCGGTGAGCGCGTCGAAGGTCGCCCGCCGCCGGTCGCGCTCGCGTTCGCGTGCCAGCGCCAGCGGCTCGGTCGCGTGCTCGACCAGCCGCACGACCTCTTCGACGTCGGCGACCGCACCGCTCGATGCCGCCAGATACACGACAGCGCACACGCCATCGGCATCGGCGAGCGGCACCGCGAGCGCGAAGCGATCGGTGGGCAACAGTGCCCGCGCGCCCTCCAAGCCGGCACGGCATCCGCGCGCCGCCGCGAGCGCCGGTATGGAGCGCGTCTCGGCGCGGTGCACGCGCATTCCGGCGCAGTGTTCGCCGCGCCCACCGCTCGTGAACGCGCAGCGCAGCTCATCGCCCTCCACCTCGAAGACCAGCATCGCATCGATGCCGGGTGCGATCGCCTGCAGCGAGCGCGCCAACGCCGCGTGCACAGCCTCGCACGATTCCATCGACGCACGCGTCAGGGCACGCACAGCCGCGAGGATCGCCGCGTCGCCGCGTTCCAACTGCCGCGCGCGGGTGCGCTCGGCGCGCAGCCGGGAGCGCATGCGCGCCCCCCAAGCCGCCGCGACGGCCGTGGATGTTCCGCCCATGCACGCCGCGATCCACCAGGTCTCCATCGTCAACCCGCTTATTCCCCCGCTCTGCGCAAATCGTGACATGTCGCGCGAGGGAAATGCCGTCTATGTCCCCAATCGTCTGCCTCGCCGTGAACACCGATGACCCGCTGCACCACGCGCTCGCGGCCTTCGAGCGCGCATTACTCATCGACCCCGCTAACAAGTTCGCGCGCAGCGGCCGCGCAAACGTGCTGTTTCGGCTCGGACATCTCGACGAAGCCGAGCGCGCGTTTCTGCACTTGCTGCAAGACGAACCCGACGATGCCGGCGCGAACATCGCGATGTTCGAAATTGCCCACTATCGCGGCGACCTCGAACGCGCGCTCTTCCATCAAGCCCGCGCGATCGCGAAGCAGCGCGTATTCTCGCGCATCGCGCGCAATCAGCGCCGCCGCGTGCTGGCACTCTTCGGTGCCGGCGATTGGCAAGCCAACACGCCGCTCGATTTTCTGATCGACGAGCGCACCACCACGCTGCACAAGCTCTATCTTCTCCCTGGCGACGCGCCCGGCGATCTTCAGCTGCCTGAATTCGACGTCGTTTTCAATGCCATCGGCGAATCGGAAGCGGCCACCGCGACGCTGCACACGGCGTCCGATTTCTTGCGCGAACGCAACGTGCGCTGCATCAATCGTCCCGAGGCGGTGCTCAACACCAATCGCGTGCGCATCGTCGAGAAACTCGCCGGGTTGGATTCGTGTCACGCGCCGGCTGTCGTACGTATCGAACGCGATGCTCTCGACGCACGCACCGTGCCGGTGGCGTTTCCGATCGTGATCCGGCCGATCGGCTCGCACGGCGGACGTGCCTTCGAGCGTTGCGAGGACCCCGCTGCGCTGGGCGCCTATCGCGACGCAACGCCGGCCGATGCCTATTTCGTGAGCCCGTTCATCGACTATCGCAACGACGACGGCTACTTCCGCAAGTACCGGATCATCATCGTCGACGGCGAAGTGTTCCCGTATCACTTGGCGATCTCACCGAACTGGATGGTTCACTACTACAATGCGCCGATGACCGAACAAGCCTGGATGCGAGAGGAAGAAGAGCGCTTTCTCGCCGATTGTCCCACGGTGTTCGGACAATTGATGGATACGCTGCGCGCGATCGCGCGGCGGCTCGAACTCGACTATGTCGGCGTCGACTGCAGCATCGATCGCGATGGCCGCTTGCTGCTCTTCGAGGCAGACCCGGCGATGATCGTCCACCTGCGCGACCCCGAAGAACTCTTCCCGTACAAGCATCGGTACGTCCCGAGGATATTCTCCGCCGTCGAACGGCTGCTGGACGCGCATCGTGCTTGATCCGGCCGACTGGGAGGCCTTCCGCGCGCAGAGTCATCGCATGCTCGACGACGCGCTCGATTTCATCTCGAGCGTTCGCGAGCGCAACGTGTGGACGGCAGTGCCGGACGACGTTCGCGAACGCCTCTCGACACCGATGCCGCAGGACGAATCGAGCCTCGACGCCGTTTACGACGAATTCGCACGCGACGTGATGCCGTATGTGACCGGCAACATTCATCCGCGGTTCTTCGGTTGGGTCCATGGGAGCGGCACACCGACCGGCGCGATCGCCGACTTTCTGGCGGCAATCATGAACTCCAACGTCGGCGGGCGCAATCATGGCGCGGTCTACGTCGAACGCGCAGTGATCGCATGGTTCCGCGATCTCTTTCAATTTCCGCAGACCGCCAGCGGCGTGCTCGTGACCGGCACGTCGGAAGCCAATCTCATCGCTGTGTTGGTGGCGCGCACCAAAGCGGCGGGGACGAGCGTGCGTGAGACCGGACTCGGTGCCATGCGCGAGCGCCTCGTCGGCTATGCTTCGCGCGGAACGCACGGCTGCGTGCGCAAAGCCTTCGAGATCGCGGGTCTGGGCTCATCGGCGCTGCGTGTTCTGCCCACCGACGAGCGTCATCGCATCGACCCGGCGATGCTCGCTCGTGCAATCGCTCAAGACCGCAGCGACGGATTCGCACCGTTCTTGATCGTCGGGAACGCGGGCACCGTCGACGTCGGCGCGATCGACCCGCTCGACGACCTCGCGACGCTGGCGCAACGCGAAGGCATCTGGTTCCACGTTGACGGAGCCTTCGGCGCACTGGCAATGCTGGCGCCGTCGGTGCGACCGCTCTTGCGCGGCCTCGAACGTGCCGACTCCATCGCGTTTGACTTTCATAAATGGCTGCACGTTCCGTACGACGCCGGGTGCGTGATCGTGCGCGACGGCGAGATGCATCGCGCGACGTTCGCCTCCGAAGGCCCCTACATCACCCGCATGCCGCGCGGACTCGCGAGTGCGACGCCGTGGTTCACCGATTTCACCATCGATCTCTCACGCGGTTTTCGGGCGCTCAAGGTGTGGTTCACGATAAAGCAGTTTGGTGCGAAGCGGATCGGCGAAGCGATCGAACGCAACGTCGCGCAAGCGCATCGGCTCGGCGCGTCGATCGCGGCCGACTCGTCATTCGAACTCATGACGCCCGTGCAGCTCAACATCGTTTGTTTTCGCTGCACGCCGGCGGGGCTCGACGACGACGCTCTCGATCGCTTCAACGACGAGGTGGTCATTCGCGTGCAGGAGAGCGGCGAGGCGGTCACGTCATCAACGACGATCGGCGGACGCCGTGCGATTCGCGTCAACATCACCAACCATCGCACCGAAGACCGCGACCTCGACGTGCTTCTGGCCGCGATCCGGCGCACCGCCCAGGCCATGCAGCGCGAAGGCTTCGGCCGTTAGGATCCCTTAGCGCTCGGCTTCTTCGGCAGCGGTCTGGCCGGATTTCCTGCGACGCGCTCACCGGCGGGCACGTCCTTGGTCACGACTGCACCCGCGCCCGTCAAGGCACGATCGCCGATCGTCACCGGGGCCACCAGCGACGAGTTCGATCCGATGAACGCTCCGCGACCGATGATGGTCACGTTCTTCTTCTCACCGTCGTAGTTGCACGTGATCGTGCCCGCGCCGACGTTGGTGTCCTCGCCGACGATCGCGTCACCCAAGTACGTCAAGTGCCCGGCTTTCACGCCGCTTGCGAGCTTGGACTTCTTGACTTCGACGAAGTTCCCGATGTGCACGTCGTCCGCGAGCACCGCGTTGCCGCGCAGGTGCGCGAACGGACCGATGCTCACGCCGCTGCCGACAAGTGAGTCGACGACGACGCTCTCGCGAATCGTCACGGTGTCGCCGAGCGTCGCATTCGACAAGCGTACGTTCGGTCCGACCACGCAGTCCGCGCCGATCTTCGAGTGCCGCCCGATCGACGTGTTGGGATGGATGACGGTGTCCAGACCGATGACGAGTTCCGGCTCCAGGTAGGTCGTGTCCGGATCGATGATCGTGACGCCCGCACGCATGTGCTGCTCGCAGAGGCGCTCGTTCAACACCTTGCGCGCCTGCGCAAGCTCGACGCGGTCGTTGATACCAAGCACGAGCCGGTGATCGGCGATCAACGGCGTGACGCGATTCCCGCGCGAAACGAGATATTCGACCGTGTCGGTCAGATAATACTCACCTTGAGCGTTGTCACTGCGCAGATGACCGATCGCTTCGCGCAGATGCGATTCGTCGAAGGCGTAGATGCCGGCGTTCATTTCGTCGACGGCCGCTTGTTCGGGCGTGGCGTCGCGCAGTTCGACGATGCGCTCGACGGCATCGCCCCGCCGCAGCACGCGACCGAAATTCGAAGGAAGCGGCATCTTCGCGGTCACCAGCGCAAGCGCGGCTCGCGTTTGGCCGAGCGTGTCGAGCACCGAACGAAACAATGCGGAAGGCACGAGCGGCATGTCGCCGCTTGCGATCAGGACATGCGCGTCAGGCATCGGAGCGAGAGCGTCGAGCGCCACCTTCACCGCATGTCCGGTTCCGAGTTGCTCGGCTTGCACGACGGTGGTGATGCCATCGCTCGTTATCCGCGCGTCGAGTTCGGGGTTGGTCACCACCACAACGTCGTCGATTCCGGCCTCGCGCAGCGCGGTGAGGACATACCACAGCATCGCGCGCCCGCAGATGTCGTGCAGCACCTTGGGACGCCCGCTCTTCATGCGGGTGCCCTTCCCGGCCGCGAGCACAATCGCGCGCACCGCGCTCATGAGAGCGCCTCGGCGCGTTCGCCCGCGCCGGCGATCAACGACTTCCACGCGTTTTGTTCTTTGTTGCTTGCACCACCGAGCGTGTCGAGCGCGACACGCAACCGCTCGCGCACGATGTCGCGGCCGATGATCGCCATGGCGTCGTAGAGCGGCACCGAGGTCGGGCTCCCGGTGACGGCAAGATAGAACGGGCGAGCGACGTCGCGGAACTTCTTGCCCAACGCGTCGGCCACGCGCTTAAGCGCGCCTTCGACGCTGGATACGTTCCAGTCGCGCAGCCCATCGATCTCCCACAGCGAGAGCTGAAAAGCTTTTCGCAAGTTCTCGTCGTCGAGTTTGCCGTCGCGCAACTCATCGGCCCGCACGCTCACACGGCCTTGGAAGAAGAACGCGATGAGCGAACCCAGATCGCTCAAGCGTTCGATGCGCGCTTGCGCGAGCGTGAGAATGTTCGCGAGTTTCGCTTCGTCGCCGGCCCACGCTTCAACACGCTTGATGAACGACGGCACATCGAGCATCTCGCGGATGTAGCGGCCGTTGAGCCAGTTGAGTTTGGGCACGTCGAACACCGGACCGCCGAGCGAGATGTGCTCGAATTCAAAGCGGCCGATTAATTCGTGAAGGTCCATGATCTCGTTGCCGTCGGCCGAATTCACGGTGAGCAAACCTAAGAAATTCAGCAGCGCTTCGGGTAAGTACCCCATGCGCTGGTAAAACAAGATGCTGGTCGGGTTTTTGCGCTTGGAGAGCTTGCTCTTGTCGGGGTTGCGCAATAGCGGCAGGTGCATCAGCTTGGGCATCTCCCAGCCGAAATACCGGTAGAGCAAGATGTGCTTGGGTGCGCTCGACACCCACTCTTCACCGCGAATGACGTGCGTGATCTCCATGAGGTGATCATCGACGACATTGGCGAGATGATACGTGGGCATGCCGTCGGACTTCATCAGCACTTGCATGTCGACGGTCTTCCACTCGAACTCGATCGCGCCGCGCCGCAGGTCTTCCACGACGCAGACGCCCTCGCCCGGCACACGCATCCGCACCACGTACGGCTCGCCCGCAGCTTCGCGCCGCGCGATCTCCTCGCGATCGTACGTCAAGCAGAGGCCGTCGTAGCGAGGCGGCTGCGCCGCCGCGCGCTGCGCGACGCGCATCTCTTCCAAGCGTTCGGGCGTGCAAAAGCACTTGAAGGCGTGTCCGGCATCGAGCAGCATTTGGATGTGCTCGCGGTAGATCGCGCCGCGCTCGCTCTGGCGGTATGGCCCGTGCGGTCCGCCGACATCCGGCCCTTCGTCCCACGACAGCCCAAGCCAATGCAGCGAGTCCAAGATGGCGCGTTCACTCTCGCTGGTGCTGCGCGCGCGATCCGTGTCCTCGATACGCAACAGGAATTGCCCGCCGTGCTTCTTGGCAAAGCAGTAATTCACCAATGCGACATACGCGGTACCGACGTGTGGATCGCCCGTCGGCGACGGCGCGATCCGAGTTCTAACGGTCACGGACGCTCTGATCCCTAACCAACTTTCTCCCTGCGTTTTCCGCACTCGCGTTGAACGAACTCGATGATCTCGCTCAACGGCGCGCCGGGCGTGAAGATTTCGCGAACGCCGGCCTTCTTGAGCGCCTCGGTGTCATCCGGCGGAATCGTGCCGCCGCCGAAAAAGACGATGTCGTCGGCGCCTTGCGCCTTGAGCTGTTCGGTGACGAGCGGAAACAGCGTCATGTGCGCGCCCGAGAGAATCGAGAGCCCGATGCCGTCGGCGTCTTCCTGAATCGCAGTCTGCACGATCTGCTCGGGTGTTTGAAACAGCCCGGTGTAGATCACTTCCATTCCGGCGTCGCGCAGCGCGCGGGCGATCACTTTCGCACCGCGGTCGTGGCCGTCCAATCCGGCCTTCGCGACGATGATGCGTAGGGGTCTATTTGCCATCCTTGTCCTTCATACGATCTGCGAGATGCAGCGCTTCTTCGAGTTTGCGCTTGACTTCGCCGAGGGTCTGCTCCGCATGGATGCGGTCGCGCTCGGTGTCGACCTTTAGGGCAGCCATCAGAAGACCGAGCGTTCCACGTACCGGCCGAAGACTTCGACCATGGAATCGACGATCTCGCCCTCGGTGCAATAGGCGTTGACGCACTCGATCAGGTGCGGCATCACGTTGTCCTTCGGGTCGCGGCAGGCTTGCTGCAAGCGTGCCAGTTTCGCCGCCACCGCGCTCTGATCACGGTGGGCGCGCACCTCTTGCACGGAACGCGCCTGCGCGCGCTCAACCTCTTCGGTGATCCGCAGCAACTCGATGCCGGCGAGGTTCTCTTCCTTCTGAAACGCGTTGACGCCGACGATGACGCGGTCCTTGGTCTCGATCGAACGCTGGTAGCGATACGACGCCTCAGCGATCTCTTTCTGGAAGAACCCGGCTTCGATCGCCTCAACCACGCCGCCGTACTCTTCGATCTGCGCGAAGTACGCTTCAGCCTGGCGCTCCATCTCGTCGGTGAGCGCTTCGACGTAGTACGAGCCGCCGAGCGGATCGACGACGTTTGTCACGTTGGTTTCAAACGCCAGCACTTGCTGCGTGCGCAGCGCGATCTCGACGGACTTTTCCGTCGGCAGCGCGAGCACTTCGTCCATCGAGTTGGTGTGCAGCGACTGCGTCCCGCCCAATGCCGCCGCCATCGCCTCGAAAGCGACACGCACGATGTTGTTTTCGGGCTGTTGCGCGGTCGCGCTGCAGCCGGCCGTCTGCGTGTGGAAACGCAGCTGCCACGACTTCGGATCCTTGGCGCCGTATTTCTCGCGCATGTGGCGCGCGTAGATGCGCCGCGCGGCGCGGAACTTCGCGATCTCTTCGAAGAAATCGATGTGCGAGTTGAAAAAGTACGACAGACGCGGCGCGAACGAGTCGACGTCCATGCCTGCTTTCATGCAGGCTTCAACGTATGCAAAGCCGTCGGCGAGCGTGAAGGCGAGTTCTTGCGCGGCGGTCGATCCGGCTTCACGAATATGGTAGCCGGAGATCGAAATGGTATTCCACTTCGGCATCTCGTTCGTGCAGAACTCGATCATGTCGACGATGATGCGCATGTGCGGGCGCGGCGGAAAGATCCATTCCTTCTGCGCGATGTACTCTTTGAGAATGTCGGCCTGCACGGTGCCGCCGAGCAGCTTGCGCGAGATGCCCTTCTTCTCGGCCGCCGCGACGTATTGTGCGAGCGCGATCGCAGCCGGACCGTTGATCGTCATCGAGGTGGTGATCGCGCCCATGTCGATGCCGTCGAAGAGCACTTCCATGTCGGCGAGCGAGTCGATCGCGACGCCGCACTTGCCGACTTCGCCGCGAGCCTGCGCCGCATCGGAGTCGTACCCCATTAGCGTCGGCATGTCGAAGGCCACCGAGAGACCCATCTGCCCTTGGGAGAGCAGGAAGTGGTAGCGCTCGTTCGTCTGCTTGGCGTTGCCGAACCCGGCGAACTGGCGCATGGTCCAGAGCCGGTCGCGGTAGCCGTTGGGGTGGATGCCGCGTGTATACGGGTACTGCCCCGGCCACGCGAGGTCCCGGGCGAGGTCCAGCTGCGCGACGTCCTCGGGTCCGTAGACGGTTTTGAGCGGAACGTCGGAGATGGTGCGATCGACCGCACCCGAACCGGCGCCGGTGCGCGGCTTTCCGGCGGCGGAGGCCTGCTCCCAGGTCCGCTTCTGCTCTTCAAATTCGGGGGTCGGTTGCGCGCCCAGCCCACTGGGACGATCGATCATCTTGGCCATGTTCTCTCCTGGTTCGACGTTCCTACCGGAGTCTCCCAAAGGAACAACCCCGAGCGCAAGACGTCCGGTCGCACCCTCGTTACGCCGGCAGCGCCTGTTCGACGTCGGCCAGCAGATCGCGCGTCGATTCGATGCCGCACGCCAGGCGCACCAGACCCGCGTCGATGCCGCGCTGCGCGAGTACTTCCTCCGATTCATAGGCGGCGAACATCGAGGCCGGATGCGTGACCAGGGTCTCGACCCCGCCCAGGCTCGGCGCTCGAGCCGCATGGCGCAGCTTGCCGACGAAGGCATCGGCCGCGGCATAGCCGCCTTTGAACCGGAAACTCAGCAAGCCGCCGAAGCCGGTCATCTGAGCCCGGGCGAGGTCGTGCTGCGGATGCGAGGGGAGGCCCGGATAGTTGACGCGGTCGATCGCCGGATGCGTTGCGAGAAACTCTGCGACGGCTTGTGCGTTGGCGTTGTGCTGCTTCATCCGCAGCGGGAGCGTGCGCATGCCGCGCAGCGCCAGCCACGCCTCGAACGGAGCCAGCGCCGAGCCGAGCAACACGGACGCGTGCCAGATGCGCTCGATGAGATCATTGCTCCCCGAGATCGCGCCGGCGATCAGATCGGAGTGACCGCCGTGGTACTTGGTCGCGCTGTACATCACCAGATCGATGCCGAGCGCGAGCGGCTGCGCGTTGATCGGCGACGCAAGCGTGTTGTCGACGATCGTCAATGCGCCGTGGCTGCGCGCGAGCGCCGCGACTGCAGGCAGATCGGTGATGCCGAGCAACGGGTTGGACGGGGATTCGAGGACGACGAGCTTCGTGCGCGCGTCGATCTCGCGCGCGAATGCATCGGTATCCGCTTGATCGACGAACGCAACGTCGATGCCGAACCACTCCGGTGCGCGCTGCAAGAATCCGCCGACGCCCGGATAGAGCTGACGCTGCGCGACGATGCGCTCGCCATGGCGAACGCATGCCAGGATCGCGGTCGTCATCGCGGCCATTCCCGATGCGAACAGCATCGCGCGCTCCGCACCGTCGAGCGCCGCCACGACCGCCTCCGCCTGCGCGCGGGTCGGATTACCGTAGCGCGTATAGAAGCGCTCGTGCATCGGCACCGAGGCCATCGCCGCGAACTCGAGCGCGTCGCTTGCCTTGAACGTTGACGTTTGGTACAGCGGCGCCGCCACCGCATGCGCATCGGCCAACGCCTCATCGGCGTGAATCGCGCGCGTTTCCATGTCGAGATCGCGAGATGACGACATACCGTTACATCAATCCCTTCACGCTCGCGCGCGGATGCGCCGCGGTCGAGATGTCTTCTTCGACCTCGCCGTGCACGCCGAAGCGGCTCAAGATGCGGTCGGCGAGCGCGTAGGGATCGAGACCGCCGGGTGACTCGACCCGCAGGTCGTGTTCGAGCCGTTTCTGTAATTTGCCCATCGCGAGTTGCCGCACTTGATGCGCGAACGCCTCGCGCCGCCGCGTCTCGATCTCACCGGTCTCGTTGAGATACGCGGTGTGTTTTTCGATCGCGTCCCAGAGTGCGTCGATCCCTTCGCCGGTGGTCGCTTGCGTGGTCACGAGTTCGGGCACCCAGCCAGCGAAATCGAGCATCTCCATCATCGAGCGAATCTCGCGGCGTAATTGATTGGCCATCGGGTGGTCGGCCTTGTTGACGACGAAGATGTCCGCGATCTCCATGATGCCCGCTTTGATCACTTGAATCGAATCGCCGCTGCCGGGTTGCAGCGCGACCAGCGTCGTCTGCGCCAGTTCCGCGATCTCGATCTCGCTCTGCCCGACACCGACGGTCTCGATCAGCACCACGTCCAATCCAAAAGCATCCATGAGCGCCACCGCGTCGGCGGTCGCGCCGGAAAGTCCGCCGAGATGCCCGCGGCTGGCCATCGAGCGGATGAAAACATCGGGGTCCGTGAAGTGTTCGGTGAGACGAATGCGATCGCCGAGCAAAGCACCGTGCGAAAACGGCGACGACGGATCGACCGAGATCACGCCCACGCTCTTGTGCAGCGAACGTGCCTTCTTCACCAATGCCGACGAGAGCGTCGACTTTCCGACACCCGGCGGACCGGTCAGACCGATCGTCATCGCACGCCCGGTTCGCGCATACAGATGGCGGATGAGCGCGGCGCCGTGGCCGGATTCGGAGAGCGAGATGGCGCGGGCCAGCGCGCGCGGACGTTTGGCCTCAAAATCGCGCAGCAGCGCGTCGAGCGTGGATTCGTTGATCAAAGCACCGAAGGATTGCGACCCTCCCCGTGGCGGACCTCCCCGCCGGCGTGCTTTGGCCGCCGTCTGGGTACCGCTCGCACTGCTCGCGGCATGCGCGTCGCTCGCGCCCGCCTACGCGCGGTCGATCACACCGAGCCAAGCCGCGCGCGTGGACGCGATCGTCCGCTACGTCATGCGCGACCGCGCGATCCCCGGCGCCGCGGTCGGCATCGCGACGCGCGACGGCACGATCTTCATGCGCGGCTACGGCGCGCACGTCACCGCGCGCACCGTCTTCGCGGTCGGATCGCTCACCAAACTCTTCACCAGTGCGCTCGTCGAGCGGCTCGTCGCGCGTGGACTGCTGCACCGCACGGATACGGTCGGCATGTTCGAACCGCAGTTCCTTGCGTGGCGCGCGATCACGATCGCGCAGTTACTCGAACAGACCAGCGGCATACCCGACTACGCGCAGCTTGCGTCGTTCAACCGATCGCGGCGCGTGCCGATCGCGCCCGATGCGCTCTTGGCATCGGTGGCGTCGCTGCCGCTCGACCAAACGCCCGGATCGGCCCTCGATTACTCGAATACCAACGACGTGCTGCTGGCCGTGATCGCGCAGCGCGTGACGCATGTGCCGTACCAAGCGCTGCTGCAACGGACGCTGCTGCGCCCGCTGCAGCTGAATCGCACGCACGTCGCATACCCGTATCTCTTGCCGGCCGGCGCCGCCGTCAGCGCCGTGCCGCCCGGTTCGCCGACGCTTGCATTCGGCGCGGCCGATCTGGCGTCAAACGTTCCCGACCTGCTCGCGTTCATCACCCTGCGTCTGCACGATCCACAGTTCTTACGAGGCAATGCGAGGGCCGGATATGAAGACGGGCTGATGCTCGGAACGCTCTGGGGGCGGCGGGTCGCCTACGCGAGCGGTTACGTCGCCGGTTTCTCCGCGTATGCGTTCGTTGAACCGCGCGCGCGACTCGCGGTGGTGGTGCTCGCCGATGCGGATGCCGTCGATCTCGGTCCGCTCGCGCAAAGCGTCGCGGCCATCGCGTTGGGGATCCCCGACGCGTGAACGCGCGGTTGCGCGTTCCGGGGGTCGCGGCGCTGATTGTCCTGGTCGTCTTCGGATGCGCGCTGCGGGCCGGCGCGCAGAGTCTATGGCTTCCGCTCACCGGCCATCGCATCCGGCCGATCGATCCGGAGGCGCTCTTTCACACGCTCTTCCACGACGTCTTCCTCGAAAGCGACGGCACGACGTACGTGCAGACCGGCGATATCCCGGCGATGTGGCTGCGTGACTCGTCGCAGCAAATGCTGCCGTACGTGCGCTTTCAAAGCATCTACCCGAGTTTGCGGCCGCGCTTCACCGGCGTCATCGAGCGCAATGCCCGCAACATTCTGCTCGACTCTTACGCCAACGCCTTCCAAGAGAGCGGGCACGTTTGGGAACGCAAATGGGAGCCGGATTCGCTTGCGTGGCCGGTACTGCTCGCCTCAGTCTACTGGAGAACGGCGCGCGATCGCTCGATCTTCACCGGCACGCTGCACAAAGCGCTCGCGACGATCGTCGACACGTATGCCTGCGAGCAACACCATTCGTCCTGCGGACGCTACGCATATTCGTACCATGTCTCGACGCACGAGGAATACAACGAACGCACCGGATTGATCTGGAGCGGTTTTCGTCCATCGGATGACCCGGTCGCGTATCGTTTCAACATCCCGCAAAACATGATCGCGGTCGTCGGGCTGCGCGCCATCGCATCGCTTGCCGTCGACGGCTATGGCGACACCGGCCTTGCGCAACGCGCGTCGGACGTGGCGAGGAGTGTTTATCTCGGCATCGCGACGTACGGCCGCATGTACGACGCGAAACGGAAGTACGCGATCTATGCATATGAGGTCGACGGATACGGCGGTGCGAAGGCGATGGACGACGCCAACATTCCCAACTTGCTCACGCTGCCGTACATCGGCTGGTGCTCTGCATACGATCCGTTGTACTTGCAGACGCGAGCGTTCGTGTTGAGTCACGACAACCCGTATTATTTCTCCGGCCGTTACGCGGCGGGTCTGGGCAGTCCGCACACGCCGGCGGGATACGTGTGGCCGCTCGGGATCATCGGCCGCGCGCTGACGTCGACGTCGTCGGCCGAGATCAGCGAAGCGTTGACGGAATTGGACGAAACGCAAGCCGGCAGCACGCTCTTCCACGAGAGCTTCAACCCCGATGCGTTCTGGAAATTCACGCGACCGGAATTCGGTTGGGCCGACGCTCTCGGCGCGGAGTTGCTCTTTCGCACCCTGGCGGGGTACGAGACCGATCCATTCATCGACGGGACGATCGTGCCGTTCGAGCAGTACTATCGGACGCCGGCGCTGGCCGGCCCCGAGACGCAGTTGGAGAATCGCGCGCTCGTGATCGCCGCCCTCGGCCGCCTCTTGAGCGAAAACCGCTAGCAGCCGGAGCAAGCGGGCGGAACGCCTTAGGCTCCGCCCGAATCACGGGGACCGTGATGAATGAAGGCTACTACCGCCATCCGGCAATCGCGGGCGACCGCATCGTGTTCGTCTGCGAAGACGACCTCTGGAGCGTCTCGGCCAACGGCGGTACGGCGACGCGCCTGACGGCCAGCTTCGGCTCCTGTTCATCGCCGCGTCTCTCACCGGACGGGCGGACCATCGCATTCATCTCCACCGACGACGGCAATCCGGAACTTTATGTGATGCCGAGCGACGGTGGTGTGCCGGTGCGCCTGAGCTTTCTCGGATCGACCCTCGCGAGTACCGTTGGGTGGAGCATCGACGGTGAGACGATTTTCTTCGTCGCCAACGCGAACGTCTGGTACGAACGCGAAACACGCGGCTTTGCCGTCTCACGTCGCGGCGGCGAACCGCGCGAACTCAATCTCGGCCACATGAAGTCGTTTTCGTTTGGACCCAACGGTGCGATGGTGATCGGCCGCAATGCCGAGGACCCGGCCCGCTGGAAACGCTATCGCGGGGGTACTGCCGGCGAAGTGTGGATCGACGTCGCGGGACGCGGCGAGTTCGAGCGCATGCGGCTGCCTGACGGCAACCCGGTGCTGCCGATGTGGATCGGCGAACGCATCTTCTTCCAGAGCGACCACGAAGGAATATCCAATCTCTATTCGTGCGCCTACGATGCGAGCGACGTGCACCGTCATACGCACGAGAGCGACTACTACGCGCGTCACGCCTCCACCGACGGATCGCGCATCGTGTATTCGGCCGGCGGGCGGATCGTGCTCTACGACGTCGCGAGCGACACCGCGCGCGACGTGATGATCGCGGCGCCATCGGCCGCGCCGCAGACGGCGCGCCGCTTCGTCGAGGCCGGTGACGACCTCGAGGATTTCGCTCCCAGTCCGGACGGCACGCTGCTGGCGTTGATCGCGCGCGGACAGCCGTATACGATGCCGCTGTTCGATGGCGCGGTCGTGCACCACGGCATCGGCAGCCGCGCGCGCTATCGTTTGGCGCAATGGCTGCGCGACGGCAAGCACTTCGCCTGTGTCACCGACATCAACGGTTTCGAGCAGATCGCGCTGCACAGCGCCGACGCGAGCGAAGCACCGCGGCTGATTACGTCCGGCGACATCGGTCGCGTCACCGAACTCGTCGTCTCGCCCACGGACGACGTCATCGCCTTCGCGAATCACCGTCATGAATTATGCGCGCTCGATCTGGAGGACGGCCGCGTCCGCGTGCTCGACCGCAGCGACGCGCACCGGATTCTCGACATCACGTTCTCACCTGACGGCCGCTTCATCGCCTACGTGTGGTGGCCGCGCGAAGGCACGTCGATCGTGCGCGTAGCCAAGCTCAAGTCGGGCAAAGTGCATGACGTGACCCCGCCGCTGCGCACCGATTCTTCGCCCGCATGGGATCCCGATGGAAAGTATCTGTACTTTCTTTCGACGCGGGATTTCAATCCGGTCTACGACGCGCTGCAGTTCGACCTCAGCTTTCCGCAGGCGACCCGGCCGTTCGTCGTCACGCTGCGCTCCGATGTGCCTTCACCGTTCGTCCCCGAAATCAAGCCGATTCATCGCGATCACGACCACGACCGCGATCGCGACGACGAAAAACCGAAGAAGAGCGCCGACCTCGTCATCGACTTCGACGGCATCGCCGGACGCGTGCTCGGTTTTCCCGTCGAGGAAGGCGAGTACGGTCAACTGGTCGCCGCGAAAGGGCGCGTGCTGTTCACGCGCTTTCCGGTGCACGGCATCAAGCCGGCCGATCGCTCCTGGGACGAAGAGGAAGAGCTCGGCACGCTGCTCGCCTACGATTTCGAACAGCAACGCTGCGCAACCGTCGCGCAGGACGTCGGCACGATCTGCATGGGCGCCGACGGCCACACGCTGATCTACTCCTCGCACGATCGTCTGCGCGCGATCGACGCACTTGCCGACATCCCCGAGGAAGGCGAAGAGCACAAGCCGTCGCACGAAGCCGGCCGCAAGAGCGGATTCATCGACCTTGGGCGCGTGGCGATCGAAGTGACGCCGCGCGACGAATGGGCTCAGATGTACCGCGAAGCCTGGCGCTTGCAGACCGAGCAGTTCTGGGTCGAGGACATGAGCGACATCGACTGGGATCGCGTCTACGACCGGTATAAGTTGGTGCTCGAACGCGTACGCACACGCGCGGAACTCTCCGACCTGATCTGGGAGATGCAGGGCGAACTCGGCACCTCGCATGCGTACGAATTCGGCGGCGATCTGCGCGTGCCGCCGCAGTATCAGTCCGGTTTTCTCGGCGCCGATCTGCGGTACGACGCCGACGGCGACGTGTGGCGGATCGATCGTATCTATCGAGGCGACTCATGGAATCGCGAGAGCGATTCGCCGCTAGCCGAACCGGGTCTCGACATTCATGAAGGCGATGCCATCTGCGCGATCGGAGGCAAACGTCTCTCACGCGACGATTCGCCCGGACGCGCGCTCGTCAATGCCGCCAGCAAGCCGATCGGCATCACGGTGAAGTCGCGCAAAGGCACCGAACGCACGGTACTCGTGACCGCGCTGCGCAGCGAGTCAGCGCTGCGCTATCGCGCGTGGGTCGAGGAACATCGCCGCTACGTCCACGAGCGCACCAACGGCCAGGTCGGCTACGTGCACGTTCCCGACATGGGGCCGTGGGGCTTCGCCGAGTTTCACCGCGGATTTCTAACGGAGTTCGACCGCAAGGGACTGATCGTCGACGTACGCTACAATCGCGGCGGTCACGTCTCGCCGCTCTTGCTCGAGAAGCTGGCGCGTAAACGCGTGGGCTACGACGTGCCGCGCTACGGCCGTCCGATTCCGTACCCGCCCGAATCCGTCGGCGGACCGATCGTTGCCTTGACCAATCAGTTCGCCGGCTCCGACGGTGACATTTTCAGCCACTGCTTCAAGCTCTACAAGATCGGGCCGCTGGTCGGGAAACGCACCTGGGGCGGCGTGATCGGCATCAGCCCCTATCACCGGCTGGTCGACGGCGCGATCACCACCCAGCCGGAGTACTCGTTCTGGTTTGCCGACGCCGGCTGGAAGGTCGAGAACTACGGCACCGATCCCGACTACGACGTCGATATCGCTCCGCACGACTATCGCGACGGCAAGGACCCGCAGATCGAATTCGCCCTGCGTCTGATGGGCCGAGCCTTGGAAGAACATGCGCCGCCGATGCCCGACCTGTCAACGAAGCCCTCGCTGCCTCTGCCGACGCTCGTGTAGCCGCTTCGCCCCGCGCATATCCCGCTCGTCACCGGCGCGTTGACGGCGATGCGTGCGGAGCGTTATGACGAGGGAGTGAAACACCGTCGTTTTGCAACCGGGCTTACGCTCTTCGCGCTCTTCACGGCGATCGGGCTGCTGCTCACCGTCTCAGGATACTTGGCCGACCTCGCGCAGCAGCATTACGGAACGATGGCGTTGCGCCTGACGGAGGAGATGGTCGGGTCGTACACGGCGCTTGCGCTGCTGCCGTTCATCATCTGGTTCGCCCGCCGATTTCGGTTGCGCGCCGAGAACTGGGTGTCGATACTCGCCTTGACGATTGCCGCCGCTCTGCTCTACTCGGGCGTCCACACGACGATTAACGCGCTCGGCCGCGACCTCGTGTCACGGCTGACAGGGCAAGGTCCCTATGACTATGGGATCATGTTCTATCGCTATCCGATGGAAGCAGCCAAGGACGTCCTGTACTTCACCATCTTCGTCATGAGCATCAATTTCATTGACGGTCTGAAAACTGCGCGCCAGGCCGAGATCGCCGCCGCCGAACTACAAACCAAGCTGGCCGACGCCAAGATCGAAAATCTCCAGCTCCAACTGCATCCGCATTTCTTGTTCAACACACTCAACGCGATCTCGTCGGTGATGTATGAAGATGTGCCAAAAGCCGATGAGATGCTATCGAAATTAAGCGACTTCTTGCGCACGGTCCTCGGGTCGAGCGGCGTTCACGAAGTTCCGCTCGCGCAAGAACTGGCCGTCGAACACATGTATGTCGACATCATGAAGACGCGACTTGAGCGCAATCTCGCGCTTGACGTTCACGTCGACGAAGCGGCGCAGGGCGCGCTCGTGCCGTTCATGCTGCTGCAACCGCTCCTCGAAAACAGCATCCGTCACGGTATGGCGGATGCCCGTTCATCGATCGCGCTGGATATTGCGGTGCAGCGCCGCAACGGATCGCTCGTCATCGAACTCTGCGACGACGGCTGCGGCTTCACGTCGGCGAAGACGGGCGGAATCGGCTTGCGCAACGTCGCCTCACGGCTCGAACACCTCTACGGCGACGGCGCGTATTTCAGCATTGAACCGCGCTATGAAGGCGGCACCCGGGCGACCATGATCTTCCCGTTTGCCGGGGGAAGCCCGGCATGAACATCTCTGTCCTGGTCGCCGACGATGAAGCTCCCGCGCGGCGCAAGCTGCTGAGATTTCTCCGCGAACACGATGACATCACCGTCGTCGCCGAAGCGAGCAACGGCATCGATGCAATCGACTTGATCGCGATGACCAAGCCGCAGATCGTCTTTCTCGACATCCACATGCCCGATCTCGACGGACTCGGCGTCGCGCAGACGCTCGTGAACTCGGAGAACCCGCCCTCGATCGTGTTCGTCACCGCCTACGATCAGTATGCGATCAAAGCGTTCGAAGTGAGCGCGCTCGACTATCTTCTCAAGCCCTATGACCACGAGCGCTTCGAGCGCGCGCTCGCGCGGGCACGCACTTTCGTTCAACAGGCGCCGAACACCGAGCACCTGGCGACCATGCTCTCCGCGCTTCGCCACGACGAAAAATACGTGCGTCGACTCCTGATTCCGAACGAAGGACGCTCGTTTTTCGTTTCGACGCAAGACATCATACGTTTGGAATCGGATGGCAACAACGTCTCCGTCCACACCGCACGTGGCAGCTACTCGCTGCGCGCGACGCTGGAGTCGATCGAATCACGACTCGATCCGGCGGTGTTCGCTCGCGTCCACCGCTCGCACGTCGTGAACATCGACCACATCGCCGAGATCCATCCGTGGTTCCACGGCGACTACAAGATCTTGATGCGCGATCGCACCGAGATCGCCTGGAGCCGCCGCTATGCGGTCAAACGTCCCGACCTCCTGAAATAATTACGGCGGCGAAAACAGCTGGTCGAGCAATACCGGGTAGACGCGCTCGGTACGCGCCAGCGGATTGTCGGGTTCGATGATGTCGTGGTTGACGGGGAGATCGCGAAATTCGAAGTACCCCACTTTCATCGTCCGCCAGACCGATAGCTCGCTCGCGAAGCGATGCGTCTCCCGATTGTTCACGGCCGGATCGGCGCGATTGGTGATGAACCACATCGCGCCGGCCGTCGGCGCCTCTGTGCGCGCCGCCGCGTAATCCTCGAACGCGATGCTCATGATCGCGGCGAGCCCGCGCGTGGAAAAACGCGGATATGCGCTCATGGGGTACATCTTCATGCGCGCGCGCGGGTCCCACCAGAGAAACAGATTCGGAATGCGGGATGCGAGCGCCATGATCGCTCGCGTGGTCGGCACCGAAAAGTGCAAGAGCCCGAAAGCCGGCGCGACCGGGATGCCGACCGCGACGTCGGGCCGGTTCACGGCAAGGTGGACGGCAAGATTCGCGCCCGAGGAGATCCCGAGAACGGCGACCCGTTTCCCAAGACCGCAGGCGATGTCGACGGCTTCGTTCGCGCGGGCGAGCAGCGCGTCGGCCGTTAGGCGCAAAAGACGCGTCGTCATGCGGTCGATGTCGCCGTGCCCGGGCATGCGCGGCACGACGACGTTCGCGCCGCGCGCATGAATCAGCGGCGCGAGTTCGCGGAACTGTCCCGGATGATTGGTGTAGCCGTGCAGCAGCACAACGGCAAGATCACCGGGAGCGCCATGATCGAGCAGCAGCGTGCGCGCTTGCGGACGGATGGAGTCATCGTCGAGTGCGCGCAAGGCGCTCGCTCGCGCGAGCGCTTCGGTGTAATCGCGCGCCGGGCCCTTAGCTGCGATCGGCACTGCGCACGCAACCGACGAGATGATCGTCGACGACGCCCACTGCTTGCAAGAACGAGTAGCAGATCGTCGTTCCGACGAACGTGAAACCGCGTTTCTTGAGATCCTTGCTCAGCGCGTCGGAGAGCGGCGTCGAACTCGGAACGTCACTCGGTCGCCGGCGGCGCGTTCGGATCGGACGACCATCGACGTAGTTCCACAAGAAGGCATCGAACGAGCCGCAGGCGTCCCGCAACGTCAGGAATGCGCGCGCGTTGCCGATCGCCGACTCGATCTTCAACCGGTTGCGAACGATGCCCGCGTCGTTCATCAAGCGCGTCGCGTCATGCGCGGTGAAGCCGGCGACGCGCTCCGGATCGAAGTCGGCGAAGGCATCGCGGTAGGCGTCGCGCTTGCGGAGAATCGTCTCCCACGACAGACCGGCCTGTGCGCCTTCGAGGATCAAGAATTCGAAGAGCACGCGATCGTCGTGCTGCGGCACGCCCCATTCGCGATCGTGGTACGCAATCGCGAGATCGCTGATCGCCCACGCGCAACGCTTAACCATCGATTGCCGCCAGCAGCCGCGGCAAGACGCGCTTGGCTAAGCGGGAATTGGCGAGCGGCTCAACGATGTCGTGCGAGATCGGCAAGTCACTGAGCACGACATGCTCAACGCTGCCGCCATGTTCGCGCCACATCGCCGCCAGACGGCGTGCGGCACGATTGTTGACGGCGGCTTCGCGGGCGTTGGTGATCATCACGATGCGTCGCGCATGCGGTGCGCGCACATGCGCGTCGGCGAAGAGCCGGTGTGCTATGCGATATGCATGTGCCAGCGCATGCGTGCTGTAACGCGGATAGCCGTGCGCAGGCATGAGCTTTTCCCGCCGCAACGGATTCCACCACGCGAAGTAGTTCGGCACGGTCAACAGCCACTCAAACGTCCGGCTCGCGAAACGGATCGGAAGCCAGGCGACGCCGAGAAACGGCGCAATCGGCACCACGCGCTCCACCTGCTCATGTTGCGCGATGTGCGCGGCCAGCAGACCGCCCAGCGAAAATCCCGCGACCACAACCTTCGGTGCAAGGTCGCGCGCGATCGCGAGCGACTCGGCGGAGGCGGCGAGCAGTGCTTCCGAGGTGAGCGTAGCGAGCGCTTGTGTCATGCGGTCGCTGTGGCCGTGACGCGGAAGGCGCGGGACGAATACGTTGTATCCGCGCTCGTGCAAACCGGCCGCGACGTCGGCGAACTGCCCCGGGCTCGCCGTCAGGCCATGAATGAGCAGCGCCGCCCGCTCAACCGGCCGATCGTGCAGCAATGCGAAACTCCGCGCGGCACCGGCAACGTGCTCGCGGTCGCGTGCGAGAAATGCGTCCAGCCGATCGCGGGACATCGGGTTCGAATACTGCATAAGAGGTGTCGTCCGCCGGCGTCCTTAAGTGAGACGGGCAAGTGTTCCTCGAACGCCGGCCTTCGCGCCCCGGCGGTCCCAGGGAGCGATCCCCGGTAAACACGCGCGGCGCCGCTTGAGAACATGCACGGAACCTCTACTTCGTCACATGCGCTCGCCGAGATCGAGGAGCGCTATGGCGCGCATAACTATGCCCCCCTTGACCTGGTGGTCGAGCATGCCGAAGGCGCGTGGCTGTGGGACGTCGAGGGAAAGAAATACCTCGACTGCATCAGCGCGTATTCGGCAGTCAATCAGGGCCACTGTCACCCGCGCATCCATGCCGCGCTGCTCGAACAAGCTCGGCGCGTCACACTCACCTCGCGCGCTATGCGCAACGATCGCTTGCCCGGCTTCCTCGAAAAACTCACGTCGCTGACCGGATACGACATGGCGCTACCGATGAATACCGGCGCGGAAGCGGTCGAGACGGCGATCAAACTCGCACGCCGCTGGGGATACGAACGCAAAGGTATCCCCGACAACCGTGCCGAGATGATCGTCTTCTCCAATAATTTCCACGGGCGTACGACGACGATCATCAGCGCGAGCGCAACGCCGGACTATCGCCGCCACTTCGGTCCATACACGCCGGGCTTCGTGTTTGCTCCGTTCGGTGATGCCGACGCGCTCGAACGCGCGTTCAACGAACACACGTGCGCAATTCTCATCGAGCCGATACAAGGCGAGGGCGGCGTCAACGTGCCACCCGAGGGATACATCAAGCGCGCTTGGGCGCTCTGCAAGGAGCACAACGCGCTCTTCATTGCCGATGAAATTCAAACCGGACTCGGCCGCACCGGCGATCTTTTCGCCTGCGATTACGACGCGGTGAAACCCGACATTCTCATTGTCGGCAAAGCGCTCGGCGGCGGGTTCTATCCGGTCTCGGCGGCATTGGCAAACCGGCCGCTCATGGAGTTGTTCGCGCCGGGCGACCACGGCAGCACGTTCGGCGGCAATCCGCTCGGCGCGGCGGTGGCGATCGCCTCGCTCGATGTGATCGTTGAAGAGAACCTCCCCGCACGTGCGCGCAACGCGGGCGCCAAGATCCTCAACGGTTTGCGCGCCACACGATCACCGCTCATTGCCGGCATCCGCGGTCGCGGCTTGATGATCGGCATCGAACTGACCATCGATGCCAGCCGGCTCTCCGACGCACTGCTCGAACGCGGCGTCGCCGCCAAGGATACACAAGCCCGCGTCCTACGTATCGCCCCACCCCTGATCATCGACGACCACGCAATCAACTTCTTCCTAGAAGCCTTCAACTCCGCAATCTCATCACTCTAACCCCATTCACCGCCCATCCCCCAATAAAGAAAAAGCCCCATTCGAGGGCTTTTTCTTTATTGGAACTATCGCTAGCGGGAAGTGCTGATTTTCGTCAGGCCGAGGCGAGGAGAGGCGAAGTGTACTACGGTACACGAGCCTCTCCTCAACGAAGGCCTGGCGGAAATCAGCACTTGCCGTTAGGTGCGAGGTTTGGGAACTTCCATGAGCCGATCCGGCATGCCGTCCTGGCGAACCAGGTGCGGGTAGCGCGGACCGCCGTGATAGTCGATCGTCACGGTGCGATAGTCGAGCGTGCGCTCCACCAGCAGCGTGATCGGCTGCGTCGTTCCCTTGGCGTTCTTGACCGCTTGATAGAGCAAGTCGGGCGAGAATTCGCGTCCGTTGACGGCAACGATCTTCTGATTGATGCCGAGATCGGCTTTGAACGCGGGCGAACCGAACGCGACGTCACCGATCGTTCCGTCTTGGCCGACGGCCAGACCCAGTGAGTACACGAAATTGTTGCGCGGCACGTCGTGCGAGGGCTGGTCGGTGTACACCAGCTTGTAGCCCTCGTCGCTGAATCCGTCCGGCGGATGCACGGCGATGTCGTCAACCCATTTGGTGAAGAATCCGTCCCAATCGTAGGGAACGAGTTTGTTCAACCCGGCCACGACGTCGGCACGGGTGTAGGTGACCACGTCCGGCCCTGTGTTCTGCCCTCCGAAGAACGCGCGGGAGAAGTCGTCGAGCGACATCTTGTCGTTGGTCTTGTCGCGGATGATGCTGTCGACCTTGAGCCACAGCAGTTCGCCCTCGGCATAGAAATCGACGCCGCGGCGCTCCAGACCGTAGCCGAACGGTGCGTAGTAGAGGAATGGTCCCGACGTCGCGGTGTCGCCGAGCGAGCGCCACAGGCGTCCCGGCTGGTTGTCGTAGTGTGCGTAGATCGCCGCGATGTGATCCGGGAAGTACTTCTGTTCGCGCAAGCCGTCGCGGAACGACATGACGTCGCCGTAGTATTGCGTCATGCCTTCGTAGACCCAGAGCAGATAGTCGTCGTAGGCCGTGTTGAGGTTGCTCGGATAGAGCCCGGCCGGCATGCGGTACTTGCCGTCCCACGAGTGGTTGAATTCGTGCGAGAGCAAATCGGCGCCGCGCTCCAGCGCGACCGGATTGGTGAGATAGTCGGCCCGGCCGCCGTCATCGCTTGAC
This sequence comes from Vulcanimicrobiota bacterium, assembly GCA_027307235.1. Taxonomy (GTDB): domain Bacteria; phylum Vulcanimicrobiota; class Vulcanimicrobiia; order Vulcanimicrobiales; family Vulcanimicrobiaceae; genus DAHUXH01. The sequence continues at coordinate 59,693 of DAHUXH010000016.1, forward strand.
TCGTGGTGTTCGATGCCTTCGCCGGGGATGACGTCGGAGACGGTGAGCAAGAAGTTGTAGTTGCGCCAGTGACGGGCACCGTACATCGCGATCATCTCGCGGACGAGCTTGCCGTAGTGTCCGACCACGTCGCTCGAAACGTCCACGTCCTGCGGCTGGTCGCCGATGACGTTCAGGTACGCATGCGCCGCGCCGTCCGACCAGATGTCCCAGCGGTGGAAGTTGATACCGGCGTCGAGCGGCGAGTCGATCAGGTGCTCGAGCGAGGTGTCATCCCACGTCACCGTGTTGCCGGCGCGCTTGGCACCGGTGACGGCCGTCGCGAACTGCCAGTTGCTCCCCGGCAGAATCATCGTCGGTTTGATGATGGTGTCCTGAATGGTTCCCGTCGAGGGATAGAAGAGATTCTGATTCCAGGTGATCACGTACATGTTCGACGAGCCCAGACGCGCCGACGAGTAGCGTCCCGTCGTCGCCCCGAGGTAGGTGAAGTCGACCTCCATCGAGGTGGCGCCCGCGGGCACCGTGAGGTCGAACGCGAACATGTTGGTCGCTTCGCGGCGCCACGGGATCGTCTGGCCGTTGGCCTTGATCACGAGAGCGGCCACGTTGAAGATGGGTCCGACGGCGGCATGCTCGCCCGGAATCCACTCCGGGTAGTAGAGCGTCATCGCCCCGGGCTTGACCGGGATGGTCTCCCGAGTGATCGCGATGTTCTGCGTCGGGATCTTCGAGCAGTCGATGAGCAGCGAGATCGGCTCAGCAGCCGAGGCGCGCGGAGCCGCAATGGCAAGCGCACCCAACGAGAAGGCCGCCACGAACGCTATTCGGGCAGCGAATGCACAGAAATTCATGCAGCGGTCGCTACGCGACCAAGGAAGCGGGTCCTCTCCCGCATCCCTCAGAGTTTCATCAAATGGGGCTCACGTTGACAGGACCCCGGGCGGGCGTGGTATCCTGCGCAGGCCGAAGCAGTGTTTCTCGAGAGATTGAGAAGCCTCACCGGATGCCTGCGGGCGATCCGGTCTTCACCCAAGGGGCCGACGGTAGGTTCCATTGCGTGGGGTCGCTTCGGCGACGCCATGTTTTTGTTTTGGGGGGAATCCCCCGCAGGAGATCATCGCCATAGCAAGACCGCTTCGAGTCAACGATCAGATCCGAATTCGCACCGTGCGCGTCATCGACGACGCCGGCGAACAGCTCGGCATCATGCCGACCGAGGAGGCACTCGCGCGTGCCCGGACGGCCGGACTCGATCTGATCGAAATATCGCCGACGGCACAGCCGCCGGTGTGCAAGATCGGAGACTACGGTAAGCTCAAGTACGAGCAGTCCAAGAAAGACAAAGAAGGCCGCAAGAAGCACAAGCAGTTCGAACTGAAAGAAGTCAAACTGCGGCCGAAGATCGAGACGCACGACTACGAGACCAAGGCCCGTATGGCCGAACGTCTGTTGCTCGACGGCAGCAAAGTCAAAGTAACGATCATGTTTCGCGGACGCGAGATCACCTATACGAGTTTCGGAAAGCGATTGCTCGATCGCATGTCCGAAGACATGGCACCTCTCGCTATCGTCGAGCGCGAGCCGCGTCTCGAGGGTCGCAACATGTTTATGATTTTAGCGCCGCGTGCGGTACCTGCGGGTCCGCCGAAATTTATGAGCGTTAAGACAAAGGAGCAAACCAGTGCCAAAGATTCGGACCCATCGGGGAACAGCAAAGCGAGTGAAGGTGACGGCGACGGGCAAAGTCCTGCATCGCCACCAGTTCAGCGGGTGCGGTCACATTCTGAGCAAGAAGACGCGCAAGCGCAAACGCAAGTTCCGTAAGGATCAATCGACGTTCAAGGGCGATTTGAAACGCTTGGCGCCGACGATTCCGTATTTGGTGTAGGGAGGGTTCGCAGAAATGGCACGTATTAAACGGGGAGTTTCCGGACTCAAGCATCGCCGCAAGGTGATGAAGCTCGTCAAGGGCTTCCGCGCCGCGCGCCGTCGCAACTACCGCGTCGCGAACGAAGCGCTGCTCAAATCACTGGCCTACGCCTTCCGCGATCGCCGCGTGCGCAAGCGCGACTTCCGCTCGCTGTGGATCAGCCGCATCAACGCGGCGGTGCGCCGTGAGGGCATGTCGTATTCGGTGTTCATGAACGGACTCAAGAAGTCGGGCGTCACGCTCAACCGCAAGGCGCTCGCCGAACTCGCGATCAGCGACAGCAAAGCCTTCGGCTCGCTGCTCTCGCTTGCGAAACAAGCCGTCGGCAAATAGTCTTCACGCAAAGAAACGCGAAAGACGGAAGGCGGGGCATGACGCCCCGCCTTCCGTCTTTTGTGTGCTGCGACGGTTGAACCGCCGCTCCGGTCAATCGTCGCCGTTGGCCATGCGACGGCCGAGAACTTCGACGACTTTTCCAAGCATCGTCACCGCTTCCGACCGCGTAGCGGCGGTGAACATATACCGTAAACGCTCGTCCTCTTCTTCGACGATGATGATGGCTTTGCGGCCCGCCCGTACCGCGTTGACGAGTGCATTGAGATACGACTCGTCGTCGGCGCTGAGCGTTGAACCGCTCGCTTGTATGTCGCGGAGCAAGCGCTGCAAGACCATGTCAAGATCACGGGGTGTTTCCACGTGCGGCCCTCCAAATGATTTCCATTGAGGTATCGTCACGTCAGACCCGGGAGTTGATGTTTCGGCAAGTCAGAAAAAGCAAGAGATAGTAATGTTTTCGCATCCGCGATCTCGCCGCGCCCGGCAAGCAACCATGCTTCTTCGATTGTAAAGATTCGAACATCGATGCGTTCATCGTCATCGAGCTGTTGCTCTCCGGCGATCAAGCCCTCGGCAAAGAAAAAGTGCAAGCGCTCGTCGCAAAAACCCGGCGTCATCCACATCGACGTCATATAGGTCATGCGCAGCGCATTATACCCCGTCTCCTCGCGCAATTCGCGACGCGCGCCGGCGGCCAAATCTTCATTGTCCTCACATCGGCCGGCGGGAATTTCCCACAGCGATCGCCCGGCAGCATGCCGGTACTGGCGAACGAGAACGATTTCGCGCGGCGAGGGTTTGGCGATGACCGCATAGGATCCGGGATGCTCGATGACGTCGAGCCGGTAGGTGTGTCCGTCAGGGTACCGTACCTCATCGGTGCGCACACGAAAGACGCGGCCGTCGAAGGCGACGCGCGACGACAAGACTTCGGGCTGCATGTCCATGCGAGGGAATTAACGGAATACCGCGCGCTCGCCTCGTAATCGTGGAGGGTGACATCCCCATCTCCGGCCATCGTCGAAATCGCCTGGCTCGCGATGTTTCTCGTCGCCTTCGTGCTGCTCGTCGTCATCATGAATCTGACCGTCGTGCGGCACGGCTTCAACGCGAAGATCGCAATCGTGCTCGCGGGCGTCCTCGCCGCCGTCTTCTATACCGTGGTGCGTGGAGCGACTCGCCGCCGCTAATCCGCGCGTGCGCGCGGTGCGCGACCTCAAGACGCGTCAGGGGCGCGAAGCCTCCGGACGCTTCGCGATCGAGGGACCGACGTTGCTCGAAGAAGCCATCGCGCAGGGGCTCGAACCGCTCGACGTCTTCGTGACGCCGGAAGGCGGCGAGCGCTTCGCGTTGGTTGCGACCCTCGCCGCCGCCGGCGTGCCGATCGCCGTCGTCGACGAAAAGACGTTTGCGCGCATCTCCGACATGGAGAGCCCCGCCGGCATCCTGGCGGTGCTGGCGCTCCCCGCGCTGACCTTCGAGCGCGCGTTCGCGGGCGGTGGCACCATGCTGCTGCTCGCCGATCTCAACGATCCCGGCAACGCCGGCACCCTGCTGCGGGCGGCCGATGCCTTCGGAGCAACCGGAGCCGTCTTCGGCGACCTGGGGGTCGACCCGCTCCACCCCAAGGTCGTGCGCTCCGCCATGGGCTCGAGCTTCCGCATTCCGATGGCGGTGGGGGCACCCCACGCCGTCGCTGCCGAGGCAAGGCGCGCCGGATACGTCGCCGTTGGATTGACGGCGAGCGGAGATCCGATCGACCTCGCCGCAGCCGCCTTTCCGGCCAAGACGATGCTGGTGGTCGGACACGAGCGGCACGGATTGGGTCGCTGGGAGCATCTCTGCCAAGCCCGGGTCGCGATCCGCATGACCGGGCGTGCCGAGAGCCTGAACGCAGCAGTCGCCGGCTCGATTGCTCTCTACGAAAGCAGCATTCGCCGCTCGTCGTGAGGGATGGACGTCCTCTTTGAAACGCCTGTCAAGGCAGCGTTTCGCTCTTTTTTTGTCAAGACTACCGCCGCGAAAAGTCGCATGCTACTATTGCCGTGGTTCGCAGCTCAAACAACGGGATTGCTGCCCATGAAGGAGATTGGAAGGCCCATGGCATCGTCCGAACTTTTCTGGAAACTGTTCGCCAGCACCGGATCCATCAGCGCCTATTTGGTGTACCGGCAGCTCCATCCGCACGCGAATCCCACCTGAGTTGACCGATCGCACGTCGTAATAGAGTGCTTTTCACGAGTGCCCGGAACTAGCCGTTCCGGGCACCCGTTTTTTCTTTTCTCACCTCTCGTACACGAAACACAGTGATGAGCGAACTCACCGGCAAACTTGATGAACTGCGCGGCCGTTTCGATGCGGCATTGACGGCTGCGAGCGACGACCGCGCTTTGGAAGAGGCGCGCATCGCCTACCTCGGCCGCAGCGGTGAGGTGACACTGCTGCGCCGCAGCATCGGCCAGCTTCCGGCCGGCGAACGACCCGGAGCCGGCAAGATCATCAACGACGTGGTCGAGGCGATGGAGGCGGCTCTCGAAGAGGCGCGCACCCGCTTGCAGTTGCGTGCGTTCGATGAAGACCTGGCGCAGCGGATCGACGTCACCTTCCCGTCGGTTGCGCCCATGCGCGGTTCGATCCATCCGATCCGGCGCGTCCTCGAAGACATCTGCACGTTCTTCGAACGCCACGGCTTCGCGGTCGTGGTCGGCCCGGAGATCGAGCCCGACTACTACAACTTCGACGCGCTGAACATCCCGCCTGAACATCCCGCTCGCGAAGGATTCGACTCGTTCTACATCACCGACACGCTGCTGCTGCGCCCGCACACGTCACCCATGCAAGTGCGCACCATGCAGCAACATCGTCCGCCGGTCGCGATCATCGCGCCGGGACGGTGCTATCGTCGGGACGCGGTCGATGCGCGGCACTCGTTCATGTTCCATCAATGCGAAGGACTGCTGGTCGGCGAGCAGGTGCACTTTGGACACCTCAAGGGCATGCTGACCGGCATGTGCCGCGCGCTCTTCGGGCCCGACCAGAGCGTGCGCTTTCGCCCGTCATACTTTCCGTTCACCGAGCCGAGCGCCGAAGTGGACACGACCTGCCCGACCTGTCACAACATCGGTGGCCCGTGCCGCATGTGTGGCGGTTCGGGATGGATTGAACTAGGGGGTGCCGGAATGGTGCATCCCAACGTCCTGCATGAGATGAACTACGACCCCGACGTGTACAGCGGCTGGGCATTCGGCTTTGGTCTCGAGCGCATGGCGATCGTCCGCTACGACATCGACGACATCCGACGGTTCTTCGAAAACGACCCCGACTTTCTCGCTCAGTTCGCTTAGACGGTTCAGTAGGAAGATATGCGCGTTCCCATTGCGTGGTTACGGGAGTATGTGGAGCTCCTCGACGATTCACAGACCATCGCCGACCGCCTGGCGATGCTCGGGTTCCCGGTCGAACACATCGAGGAGCGTCCGCAGATCACGGGCGTGGTCGTCGGACGCATCGTCGAACTCGACAAGCATCCCAACGCGGATCGTCTGCAGGTCGGGAAGATTGACGTGGGCACAGGCTCGCTCCTAACGATCGCGACGGCCGCGACTAACGTCGCCGCCGGTCAAACCATTCCGGTTGCGCTGATCGGAGCCAAACTGCCGCACATCACGATCGAGCGCCGCAAGATGCGCGGTCTCGAATCGGAAGGCATGATGGTCTCGGCCGAGGAGTTGGCATTGCCCCCCGAATGGTTCGAGGACGGCATCATGCAGCTCGACGCCGATCTGCCGCTGGGAACCGATGTCGTCGAGCATTTCCGCTTGAGCGACGACGTGCTCGACGTGGAGATCACGAGCAATCGCGTCGACGCGATGTCGATGATCGGCCTTGCGCGCGAGCTGGCGGCTGCCGGCGGCGCGCCGCTGCGCTTGCCGTCGTTCGACAACCCCGGCACGGCGCTCGATGCGCCCGGCGTTGCACCGCGCGTGACGATCGCGTCGGCGGACTGTACGCGCTTCGTCACGCAGCGCTTCGACGGGCTACGGGTCGGACCGGCGCCCGCGTGGATGCGCATTCGGCTCGCGCTTGCCGGCCAGCGACCGATCAACAACGTCGTCGACATCTCGAATTACGTCATGCTCGAAACCGGCCAGCCGCTGCACTTCTACGACGATGCGGGCGTGCGCGACCGTCATCTGATCGTGCGCGACGCGCGCGACGGCGAGAAACTCACCACGCTCGACGACGTGACGCATACGCTGACGCCGCTTGCACTCGTGATCGCCGACGAAGACGGCGCGCTCGGCCTAGCCGGCTTGAAGGGCGGAAAGACCAGCGAGGTCAGCCCCTCGACCACGTCGATACTGCTTGAAAGCGCGAATTTCAACGGCGCACGCATCCGACGCATGAGCGCGAAGCTCGGTTTTCGCACCGATGCGTCCTCCCGCCACGAAAAGTCACCGGCGGCGTCGCTCACCAGCATCGGCGCCGCACGCGCCGCGACCTTGTTGACGGCGATCGGCGCGCACGCGTACGCACCGCATGACTTCGGTGAACCGCTTGAGCCGGCCGCGCCCATTCACTTTCCGCTGCGCGACATTCGGCGTCTGCTCGGGTTCGATCAGAGCGCCGACCGCACGCGCCGTCATCTTGAATCGCTCGGGTTCGGCGTGACGCCGCTCGACGGGGACGCCTTCTCGGTCGTCCCGCCGCCGTGGCGCCGCGACGTCAAGCACCGCGCAGACGTCGTGGAAGAAGTCGCGCGGATGGCCGGATACGAGAACGTTCCAACCGTCATTCCAACGATCGCTCCTCACGAAATCGACGGCGGCGAGTACCATTTGGAACAACGCGTGGCCGCTTCGCTTGCCTCACTCGGCTACAACGAGATCATCACCTACTCCATGGTCGGTGCCGACTCGTTCGCGAAACTGCGCCTGGGGAACGTCGACCGGCAAACCGAAGCGATCGAGATTCGCAACCCGCTCAGCGAAGATCAGCGCTACCTGCGCATCATGCTCTTGCCGTCGTTCCTCGCGCACATCGCGCGCGTCGACCGGCCGCTGCGCATCTTCGAAATCGCGCACGTGTTCACGCACGCCAACGACTATATCGACGAAACCCAACAGGTCACGTTCGCACTTGCGGTCGAGCCCGGTGAAGAGCATGCATGGCACGATCCGCACTTCTTGCGGTTGAAGGGCGACTGTGAAGTGCTGATACGCGAACTCACCGGCCGCACGCCGGAAACCGTGCAGGATTCGCGGCCCGTTCTCCACCCCGGTAAGATGGCGGCTATGATGCTCGACAATCAAGAGATCGCGGTGTTCGGCCGCGTCGATCCGCGTATCGAGCACGCCTACGATCTGCGTCTGCGCGTGTATGTTGGGCGCATGCTGTTCAACCGCATTCCGCCCTACATTGCACCGCGCTACAATCCGCCGTCGAAGTTTCCTTCGACCTACCGCGACCTCGCGTTGCTGGTGGATCTCGACATCACGGCGGCACAGGTCGAGCAAACGGTGGCGACCGCGATCGGCGAGTTCTGCGTCGGGGTTCGCGTCTTCGACGAATACCGCGGTCCGGGTATCGACGCGGACAGTAAGAGCATCGCCGTGCGCGCGACGCTGCAGCGCTACGACGCCACCATCACCGATGACGAGACCGATGATTTGATCGCACGGGCGATCGCGGCACTGCACAACGATCTCGGAGCCCGCATTCGCGCATGATCGACTGGCCGGATCTGTTGATGGCCGCGATCATTGCAATCGCGGTCGTGCGCGGCTATCTGCGCGGATTCGTTAACGAACTTTCGGGTGCGGTTGCGCTGTTCGCGGCATTGGCGACGCCGTGGTTCTACAATGGTGCCGCCGACGGCGCAATCGGCGCGGTGACGCACCTGGGTTCGGGGTCGGCGCACGTCATCGGCATGTTCCTGGTCGGTGTGATCACCTATGCCATCGTGCTGATCGCGGCCTGGATGCTCGACAAGTTTGCGCGTCTTCCCGGCCTTGGATTGGTCAACGGCACCGGCGGAGCGCTGGTCGGGCTGGCCAAAGGCGTCGTCATGCTGTGGCTCGTGCTCTACATCGCGCTGTTCTTTCCGCTCTCACCCGACATTCGCGCCGATCTGCACCGCTCGACGATCGCGCAGGTGCTCACACAGCCCAACGAACGCCTCGATCACACCGCCGAAGCCACCTTCCCGTGGTTCGCGCAACCATTCGTGAAAGCGTATTTCAAGCACCACCATGTGTGATGCTCTTGATCGCATCGAACGCGGTCGCAATGTCCCCGTCGTCGATGGCGCCCATCGTTCCCATGCGAACGATCTTGCCGGCGAGTTCGCCTTGGCCGCCGGAGAGAATCACGCCGCACTCGTCGCGTAACCGCTGCACGAGCGTCGTCGCGTCGACACCGGTGGGCGGAACGGCCGCGACTACCGTGACCGAATGCGCATCGGGTTGGGAGAGAATGGTAAAGCCGAGCGTCACGAAGCGCGCGCGGATGACGACCGCGTTGCGCTCGTGACGCCGCCACACGTTCCGCATTCCCTCCTCGTGATAGCGCGCGAGCGCGCATTCGAGCGCACGAAACGTCGCGATCGGGGGCGTCCACGCCGTCTGTCCCTTGCGCGCGTACTCTCGCGCCATGCGCAGATCGAAATAGAAGCGCGGCGCGCGTGCGTGTTCGATCCGCTGCCAAGCACGTTCGCTGACCGCCGCCATCGCCACGCCCGGCGGCGCGGCAAGCGCTTTCTGCGACGCGGAGACGACCACGTCGTAGCCCCAGTCGTCCATGCGAAACTCGCCGGCACCCAAGCCGCTCACCGAGTCGACCACGGTGAGCGCGCCGTGTTCGCGCAGCATCGGTGCCAGCCGCGCCAGGTCGTTTTGCACGCCGGTCGAGGTTTCGTTGTGCGTGAGCAGCACGCCGCTGATGACGCGATCGCGGTCGGCGTGCAGTCTGCTCGCGAGCGCGTTTGGATCGACCGCCGAACCGAGCGGCGTGTCGAGGACGTCAACGCGCAGTCCGTGCGCCTTCGCGATCGCGATCAAACGCTGCCCGAAGATACCGACCGGACATGCGAGCACCGTCTCTCCGGGGGAAAAGCAGTTCGCGACGGCAGCTTCCATCGCGCCGGTTCCCGACGATCCGAACGGCAGCACGTCCGACGTCGTACCGAAGATCGGCCGAAGACCGTCGACGATGTTCGCGAACACGTGCGCAAAGAGCGGACCGCGATGATCGATCATCGGTCGCGCCGACGCCGCCGACACGTCATCGGCAAGCGCAACCGGGCCGGGCAGGAAGAGCAGCGGTTTTTCCATCACAGGAGTGTTCGACGATGAGAGAACGGAGTGCTGCGCCGCCGCGCGTGCGTCAGAACAAGTGGCTGGTGCTCGCGACCGTGATGATCGGCACCGTGATGGGCCCGCTCGACGGCTCGATCGCCAACGTGGCGATGCCCGCGATCGCGCACGCGCTCGGCCGCGGCGTCGACGAAGCCGAATGGGTGCTGCTCGCCTACATCCTGGTGACCGCATCGATGCTCGTGCTCTTCGGCCGTCTTGGCGATCTCTTCGGACAGAAGCGCATCTATCTCGGCGGTTTTGCGGTCTTCGGCGCCGGTTCGCTCGCGTGCGCCTTCGCGCCGAACTTGGAAGCGCTGATCGCGTTTCGCGTCGTGCAAGCCGTCGGCGCCGCAATGCTCGTCTCGTGCACGCAGGCGATCATCGTCGATGCGTTTGCGCCGCACGAACGCGGCCGCGCCATCGGATTCAACGGCGCAGCCGTGGCGATCGGACTCTCGACCGGCCCGATCTTGGGCGGTGCGATCGTCACCTACTCGGATTGGCGCTGGATATTTCTCATCAACATTCCGATCACGCTGGTCGCGATGACGCTTGCGGCGATCGTGCTGCGTCCCACCGAACCGAAAGACGAGGGCTTCGATCTCGCGGGGGCCGGGCTCTCGATCGTCGGACTCTTCTCGCTCTCGCTCGCGCTCTCGCGCGCGCACGTGTGGGGATGGACGTCGTCGCGCTTTCTTTGGCTGGTCGGCGCGTCGCTCATCGTACTCGTCGTCTTCGTCGCCGTCGAGCGGCGGGTGCGCCATCCGATGCTCGATCTCGATTTGTTTCAGAATCGCATGTTCTCGCTCTCGACGATCGCGGCGTTCATCTACTTCACCGCGCAGTCGGGCGTCATTTTTCTCGTTCCGCTCACCGCGCAGCTCGCGCTCGGCGCGACGCCGCTGCAAGCCGGGATTCTGCTCATCCCGATGACGCTGCTCAACATTGGGATTGCACCGCTGGCGGGCTCGCTCTCCGATCGCATCGCGCCGCGCTACCTCTCGACGCTGGGCGCGCTCCTGGTCGCCGCCGGCGGCTTTCTGCTCTCGCGCTTGCCGGCGGTCCCGACCACCGTGCAGATCATGGGCGCGATTGTCGTCGCCGGATTCGGGACGACCATCTTCACCCAGCCGAACAATAGCGCGATCATGGGCGCAGCACCGGCCAACCGGCGCGGTGTCGCTGCCGCAACACTGGCGACGGCACGCACGACCGGGCAACTCCTCGGTGTGGCGACTGCGGGTGCGGTCTACTTCAGCCGGGCCGCGATGCTCGGCCCACTCGGCAAAACGTTCGCTCCCGCCACCGCGTACTTCGCAGTGGTGGGAGCGGTGATGATCGTCGTCGCCGCGATTTCGTTCGCGCGCCGTGAAGCTGCCTAAGGCGTGCGGTGCTTGGACTGGATGGTGAAGCTGAACTGGGTGTAGGTGAGCGAGACCGTCGCGCTTTGACCGACGCCGTCGTGGAGCGTCGCCGTGCACGAGCCGACGCTCGGCGATGCGATCGCCGTCGCAGTGAATGACGTGCCGCTCGCGGGCGAGACACCAACGAAGGAGCCGCAGCCGCCCGGGGCCGTCAGCGTGAGCATTTGGTTGTACGGCGCGTTCGTCCAGCCCGTTTCCGAAGCGGTGAACGTTCCGGTCGATCCGGTGCCGCTCGTCGCGAACAGATCGATCTCCGGCGCTCCGGCGACGGTCGGCCCGCTATACACGATGGGGTTGAGCGCCGGCGTGAAGGTCGCCGTTGAGCTGGTCGCACCCGTCGCCGCGGCAGTGAGCGTCGCGGGCGTGATGGCGAGCCCGCCGTAATTCAACTTCACCACGTCGGTCGAGGCGCCGATCGTCACCGACGATGCCGCGGAGCCGCTGTTGACCGAGAGCGCCGAGCCCTGCGTCAGACTGCTCGTGTCGCTATCCGTGAAGGTGACCGAGTTCTGGTAGGAGCCGGTGATCGCAGCACCGCTGGCATCCTTCGCGACGACGGTGAGCGTCGCCGGCGCGCCGAACGCGGTGCCGGCCGTTCCCGCTGGGACGCCGCTGATGGTGAAGCTGCTCGGGATGCCTTTGAGGCTGAGGGTAGCTGTGTTGCTCGTCCCCGCGGTGATCGTCACGTCTTGGGTGTCGGTGGAGAGCGCGTTGCCCGCACCGCCGGTGCCCGAGAACAGGGTCACGGTGAAATTATCCGTTCCCGGGGGCACGCTCGGTCCGGAGACCGTGCAGCCCGAGGCGCAGGTCGCGATCGAGATATTGGTCGTCGCGCTCAAGGTCAAGCCAGCGGGAGGCGCGCCGCCGTTGACGGTGTTCAGGGTGATCGTGACCGACTGCGTGCCCGACGAGATGAAGCTCGGGCGGCGCGTGGCGCTGGACCCGGACTTTGCGGGCACGGCGAGAGCGAACGTCGTCGAGGCGAGCGGCCCGGTGTACGCCTGAGCCGGTTTCGGCAACGAAGGCGTCCCCGGCGCGCCCGACCCGGCGCCGCCCGAACACGCACAGATCAGCGAAGCCGCGCACACGGCCGCGCCCCGCTGTGCCACTACCAACAATCTCAAGAACCCGCCCTCGCAGACTTCAAAGCGATGTGGTTGCTTGATTGTTTCGCGACGGAAGAACTCCTGGGAATCCGGCCGTTTTAGGCGGAAACGTACTCACGGCTGCTCGCTCTAGAGGCGCATGCGCGTCGTTGAGCCAACTGCTCGGTCGCCATGGTGTGGAAGGGAAGGGTTATGAAGCTTGGTCGGGGTCTCGTCGCGCTTGCCGTGTCGTTGGGTGTCGGGTTGTCCGGATGCTCGCACCACGCGGGCACCGCTCTGCCGCCCGTGGGTGCGCCGGGCGCGCTGACGCACGCGCGCTTCACCTTCACCATTCCGAAGACCGCCGCAGTCGCGAGCGCTTCCCGGAAACCGCAGTACGTCGCAGCGAGCACGCTGTCGGTCAAATTCACCCTCGTCACCGTGAACGGCAGCGCTCCGCCCGCCGGCATCAATCCGCTGACCGTCAACGTCACGTCGACCACGAACGGCTGCACCACCACAGCGGGCGTCACGACCTGCGTCGCCGACTTCCAAATTCCCGTCGGCTCCGATCAACTCAAGATCCAAACGTTTGACGCGGCGAACGCGGGCGGCAACTTGCTCTCGCAACAGATCAAAACGTTCGCGCCCACGGCCGGCATCGTGAACAATTTTTCGATTACGCTCGACGCGAATCCGTCGACGATCGCGGTCACCCCGCCGGGCGGCACCGCCGGCAGTGTCGGCGCAGGCTTCACGATCAGCGGCACCAGCGCGCTGACGTTCACCGTGACCGTGAGCGACACGCATGGCACAGCGCTCTCCAACAATACGCTCGCCGGCAGCCCGGTGCTGAGCGCGTCGTCAACCAACACGGGTGTCGCCGCGATCACGTCCGTTTCACAGAATCCGTATTCGGTAACGATCACACCGACCGGATCAACCGGATCGAGCACGATCACGTTCACCGCCGCCCCGGCTAGCGGCACCGACGGACTCTCGAATTCGACGCTGTCATTTACCGTGTCAGCGCTACCGGAACTGATCGCGGTCGGCAGCGCCGGGACGGATAACAGTGGAAATCCCATCCAAGGGCAGATCAATCTCTACACGCTCGGTGCGGGTGCGCTTTCCACTCTCGCCGGGACTCCTACGATCTCGCTCGCCGGTTCGGACCTTCCGTTGATGCTCGGAATCGACGGCAACGACAAGCTCTACGTGCGCGAAGCCACGAACGATCAGATTCTCGAGTTCCCGTTCAACAAAGCTACGCAAACATTCGGGTCAGCAACCGCGGTCACCAACATTGGCTGCCCGACAAACTGTCAGAACGCCTTTTTGGATGCGACCTTCAGCCTCGACGCGAACGGCGACATGACGGTAGCCAACCCGGCGGGAACGGCAAACCAACTCAATGTGTACCCGGCTGGTGCAACCTCTCCCACCCTTGGGATGACGTTTTCCGATCCGACGGGCGGCCAGGCCTTCCGCGGCTATGATTCGGCAGTGCTCACGAGCACAGCCGGCGTACCCTTCGGATATGCGGTCGCCATGGTGTCAGACGACGGAACGCTGACCGCGGGAGGGACCAACTTCGGTCCAGGACGCATCTCCGTCCTCAGCGCTTCGGGCGCGATCACGGGCGGCTCAAACACAACATGCACGACGGGAGGAGCCTGCGAAGAGACGGACCTCCCCGCTGGTCCGAGCGGCAGCTATCAAGACGTCACCTGCGGTTCGGGCGCGGGCCTGTGTCCATTCGTTCTCGAAACCGCTTGGGACCAAGCCGATCAAGAGCTTGTCGGAATCGATCGGGAAACCGGTGTCATCTGGCAATATAAGTTCAGCGGAGGTGCATTCGGCGGGTTCACGACATTCGCAAACGACGTTATCGGCAACGACACGAGTTTAGGTGCCAGCATCGAGAGAGCTGTCTCACTCGACGGGCATTTAGCCATCGCATACGGCGACTCTAGCGGCAACACGTTCATTGAGATGTTCGACAGTAATCGTAACAAGGTGGCTGGCTGGAATCCAAAAACGCTCCCAGTCATGTCGAGCGCAGGGTCGAGTTGCGGAGAAGCGGTGACCAACGTGCCGACTGGCTTTGCCGTCTTCAACATGGCGTTCTTGCCCGACGATTCGCTCGTCGTCTTCGGCGGTTACAACATAAACCAAATCTTCGTATTCAACCTCTCCGGAACGCAGATCGCATGCAACGCGCCGACCCTTCCCGGCGTTTCCGGGAGCAATATCACGGGCAACGGCATGGGACAGGGCGCGGGAACTGCGAGCGTGCATCGGCGCCCATCGTTCAACCGCCGCGCGCTCTCGCGGCCCGTTTCGCCGTGGTGGAGGCGACGCAACTTCTAAAGCTTCAGCGGGCTTTCGACGACACGAACAGAACTGGTGCGGTGGCAGGGTGTGTCGCGGTATAGACTTCACACCGTTGCCGTTATCACTATGCAACTTACGTGTGAGGTGTCATGGATAGTCCGTTCATCGGTATGATCATCATGTTCGCGGGCAGTTTCGAGCCCAACGGGTGGGCATTCTGCAATGGGCAGTTGTTGTCGATTTCGCAATATACCGCACTCTTCTCGATCCTCGGCACGACCTACGGCGGCGACGGCGTTCGGACGTTCGCACTCCCGGATCTGCGCGGCCGAGTCAGCGTCCATGCGGGCCAAGGGCCCGGTCTCTCCCCCTACGTTCCAGGCCAAACCGCCGGCGCGGAGAACATCGCGCTCACGGTCGGTAACATGCCGTCGCATAGCCACTTGATCGGTGCCGACAGCGCGACCGCGAACCAAGCGGATCCGAAAGGAAACATACCCGGAGCCGAACGTTCCCAGAGTTCGACGAAAATCTATTCGTCAAACCCCGCGAACGCGACGATGAGCCCGGCGATGGTGCAACCGCAAGGCAACAACCTCCCGTTCAGCGTCCTTCAGCCCACGCTGTGCATCAACTTTATCATCGCTTTGAACGGCATCTACCCATCCCGCGGCTAGCCAGGAAGCGTTGATTTTTGCCATGCCTTCGTTGCGAAGAGCCTCGTGTACCAGAGTACACGTCGGCTCTTCGCGCCTCGGCCTGGCGAAAATCAACGCTTCCTAGTGCGTTGCTGGGACTTTCTTTAGCTCGCGCGCTTTTAGCGTTTGCGGGTGGCTATGGTGCGGCGGGTGGCGCGTTTGGTGGCGCCGTTGCGGCGGATGGGGACGACGTTGTTTGCGCGGCGGACCGGTTCGGCGCCGAGGTAGACGGGTTGTATCACACGCTTTCCTAGCGCGTGATACAGCACTTCCGACAACTCTTCGACCGGCACGAACTGCATCTGATCGCGCACTTCTTTGGGGATGTCGTCGAGATCCATCTCGTTGCGTTTCGGAAAGAGCACCTTGGTGATGCCGGCGCGACGCGCGCCGAGCACTTTTTCTTTCAGTCCGCCGATCGGTAGGACTTGGCCGGTCAGCGTAATCTCGCCGGTCATCGCCAAGTTGTGATCGACCTTGATGCCGGTGAGCAGCGAGGCGATCGAGGTCGCAAGCGCGATCCCCGCCGACGGGCCATCCTTCGGCGTCGCGCCGGCCGGCACGTGAACGTGCAGGTCGTGCTTACCGAAGTACTCCTCGCTGATGCCGAGTTCCGCGCTGCGTGAACGCAAGA
This sequence comes from Vulcanimicrobiota bacterium, assembly GCA_027307235.1. Lineage (GTDB taxonomy): Bacteria > Vulcanimicrobiota > Vulcanimicrobiia > Vulcanimicrobiales > Vulcanimicrobiaceae > DAHUXH01. The sequence goes on from DAHUXH010000016.1 coordinate 75,495, forward strand.
ACGATACGGCCGCCTGCGCGCTCTCTTTCATCACGTCGCCGAGCTGACCGGTGAGAATCAGCTTTCCGGTGCCCGGCATGCTGGTGGTTTCAATGAAAAGGATGTCTCCGCCGACGGGCGTCCAGGCGAGTCCGGTCGCCACGCCGACCGATGCGACGCGCTTCTTCACTTCGATGAAGTAGCGCGGCTTCTTCAAGTACTCGACCAGCGTCTCCGGTTTCACGCGCGCTTTGTAGCGCGGGTTCTCCGCGATCTTGCGCGCGATCTTGCGGAACACCGTGCCGATCTCGCGTTCGAGATTGCGCACGCCGGCTTCGCGCGTGTAGTCGTTGATGATCGAGCGGAGCGCCGTGTCGTTCACCTGCGCCTGCGACTCTTTCAAGCCATTGGCGTCGCGCTGTTTTTTGAGCAGATAGCGCTTGGCGATCTGCAACTTCTCCATCTCGGTGTATCCCGAGAGCGGAATGATCTCCATGCGATCGCGCAGCGGCGGCGAGATGGTGTCTAAACTGTTGGCGGTGCAGATGAAGAGCACTTGCGAAAGATCGAACGGCAAGTCGAGGTAGTGGTCGCGGAAATTCTTGTTCTGTTCGGGATCGAGCACTTCGAGCAGCGCTGACTGCGGATCGCCGCGGAAATCCGCGCCGACCTTGTCGATCTCGTCGATCATCATCACCGGATTGCGCGTGCCCGCATCACGCAAGGCGCGCACGATCGTGCCCGGCATCGCGCCGATGTAGGTGCGGCGGTGTCCGCGAATCTCGGCTTCGTCGCGCACGCCGCCGACCGAGAGACGCACGAATTTGCGCCCCATCGCCTTGGCGATCGATTGCCCGAGCGAGGTCTTACCGACGCCCGGCGGCCCGACGAAACACAGAATCGGTCCGGTCAGCTTGTGCTTGAGTTTGCCGACCGCGAGATACTCGACGATGCGATCTTTGATCTTCTCGAGGTCGTAGTGATCCTCGTCGAGCACGACGCGCGCTTGCTTGATGTCGATGGCGTCGGTCGTCTCGATGCCCCACGGGAGCGTGACCAGCCAGTCGAGATAGGTGCGAATGACGCTGTACTCGGGCGAAGCTTGCGGCACTTTCGAGAGGCGATCCAGCTCGCGATCGGCGGCTTTCTTCACCTCTTCGGGCATGTTGGCTTCGTCGATCTTCTTGCGCAGTTCGTTGGCCTCGGCTTGCTGCGGATCAACTTCGCCGAGTTCTTCTTGAATAGCGCGTAACTGTTGACGAAGATAGAACTCGCGCTGGTTCTTCTCCATCTCGCGCTGGATGTCGCTTTGAATCTTGTGACCCAGCTCAACGACTTCCAATTCCTTGGTGAGCAGCATCGTGAGCTTGCGCAGCCGCTTAGCGGTGTTGCGCTCTTCGAGCAATGCCTGGCGTTCAGCCGTTTCCATCCGCATCGTGGATGCGACGAAATACGTCAGCACGTTGGGATCGGTGATGTTCTGAACTTCCATCTCCATCTCGCGCGGCGCTTGCGGCAAGTAGGAGAGCAATTTCTGAAAGAGCCCCGCGAGATTGCGGTGCATGGCGACGAGCGCTTCGTTCTCGACGGTGACATCGGGAAGTTCGGTGTACGCCGCGATCATGTAAGGATCGGTTTGCGTGAACCGCTCGATCTTGAAGACCTGCTGCCCCGCGACGATGCAGCGCAAGGTGCCGTCGGGGACCTTGAGCATCTTCTGAATGACGCCGATCGTTCCGACGCGCTGCAGGTCGTCCGGGCCCGGATTTTCGATCTCTTTGTCTTTGAGAACGACTAAGCCGATCGGCTTGCCTTCGCGCAACGCCTCCTCGACGAGCGCGATCCCCGGCTTCTTCACCACTGCCAGCGGGATGACGGTATTCGGGAACAAGACCGCTTCTTGCAGCGGCAACACGCCGATCGAGCCGGCGGGGACGATAGATGATCTGCGGTCGGGCATGCTAGGCGAGGGTCCTCTTGACGATCATTCGGATGTCGGTGCGCGTGGTTGGTATGTAGCCGGTAGGCGAGATCGCAATCGCGATCGTCAGCAGCCCGTCGGCATACCGGGCGGATGCAGCCTCGTAGTCGACGCCGACCGGCAGGTGAATCTCCTTTCGGAAATCGCCGTAGGCGATCTCCTTGAGGAGAAACGAGCCGCGCCGCAGCCGTGTCTCGTTGCGCCGGGTGCCGCTGATGACGAGCGTCCGTTCGTCGGCGGCGACGCGCACGCTTGCCGGGTCCACCCCGGCCAAGTCCACGTGGACCACCAGACGGCCCAGCTCCTCGTCGAGAAAGACGTCGGCGCTCGGCTCAAAGTGGCCGGCTCGCGCCCGCACTACAAAGTCCATCACTGCACCAGAACCCAACGCATTAGCAATCGGATTCGCCGACTGCTAAGACGAACCTACATCGCGGGATCGGGCAGTTGACGCGCGGCCGGCCAAGCGACGCACGGGTCGATCTCGATGCGCAGACCCTGATCGGCGGTGGGCGGAATCTCGACGCGGAAGAACTCCTGGTAGTGCGTCGCGACGCCGAAGCGCATGGTCGGCGGAAATGCCGAGATAGCCTGACTGGGCATATGCGTCGAGGCAAGAACGAGATTGATCGCGCGGGCTCCGGCAGCCGACATGTAGTCCGGTGTGCGCTCGCCCAGCCACGTGGTGCCGTCCTGCAAGGTGTAGAGAAAGCCGATCACCTCGCCTTGCAGCAACGTCGACGTGGCGACGATTTTGTCGATGCGCACGATCTGCGTCGCGCGAACGGCGGGCAGTTGAAGAACGGCAGGAACCGAACGCGGCGAATCCAGACACGGCCCCGTATTCAGTACGTCCGCCGTTGCAGGTGCCGGCTGCATCGGCAACGGCGTCGCCTGCGGCACCTGCTGCGGCGTAACAAGATTTGCAACCGTAAGTAGAACGGAGAGCAGCATCATCGTCATGGAGCGGTGCTTCGCGCCGATGCCCGAACATCATCCACGCCCGCCGAGGAGAGAATCGAACCGATGCCTTTCACCGCAACCCCGCCGCCGGCCGCGCGGGCAACGCTGCTGCCCGACGGCGCCTACGCGTATTCCATTCGGCAGGGAGGCGGCGAGGTCGCAACGTCGACGATCACCGTATCGCGTCGCGACGACGCGATCGTCATCAGCGAAGCCGTCGTCGCCAAAAGCGCGACGATCGCGGTCACGCGCACATTCGATCCCCTGACGTTCGTCATGCGGCGCTATCACGCCACGACGACTGCCCTCGGCGGCCAGCAGGCAACGGCGGACATTACGCTCTCCGGCCGGCACGTCGACGTAAGCGGCGGAACGGAGCACTACGCGTTGACGATGAGCGGCGACGCTCCGGTGCTGGTGGGCGATAATCTTGCCACGGAGTTCGCCATCCTGCCGGAGCTGCTCGACGTCACGCATGCGAACAGCGTCGCCCTCGCGCAGGTCAGCGGATCGGTGATCGCGCTCGACATGGCGATCGATCGGCATCCGGCGCAAACGCGGCCGAAGGGCGTCCCGAGCGACGACGTCGCGCTCGCGGAGACGACGGCCGGCGTGACCGCGTTCGTGTGGTATCGCGTCAACGACGTCGTTGACGACGTGGAAGTGCCGGCGCAAGGTGCGTCGATTGTGCTGATTGCCGAGAACGGACACCCGATCGCGTCGGCGGCGCCGCTCGCCACGCCGGTACCGTTGCCTCCCGCGCACTATACCGCCACGGACATCACGTTCACGTCGAGCGACGGAACCACGCTCGCGGGAACGATTACGGTGCCGGATCGCGGAACCGCACCGTATCCGGGTGTCATCCTCGTCCACGGCAGCGGCTGCAGCGACCGCGACGAGACCATCGGCCCGAATAAAATCTTCGCGCAACTCGCAAACGCGCTATCGAATGCCGGCTTCGCCGTCCTGCGTTGGGACAAGCGCGGCTGCGCAAAGAGCGGCGGCACCTTCGGCACGCGTGATCAACTCATCATGGATGCAACCGCCGCACTGCAATTTCTGCGCGCGCAAAAGACCGTCGATCCCAAGCGCACGTTCGCGATCGGTCACAGTGAAGGCGGTGAGTTGGTCCCCTCGCTCGCGGTTCTCGACAATGCGTTGACGGCGATCGTCTTGATGGCGCCGCCGGCATTGCCGCTCGATCGCATATTGCTGCAGCAGTACACGCGCGGCATGAGCGGCCAAGAGTACGCAAGCGCGTATGCAGCGGAGAAATCAGATCTCGACGCGATCAAAGCGGGTCGCCTGCACGACCGCTGGTCGTTGTGGCTGCAAAGTTCACTCGCGGTTGATCCGGCGACGACGATCGCACGCGTCCCGTGCCCGATGTTGATTCTGCAAGGCGAGAAAGACTTGCAGATACTTCCCAAGGATTTGCCGCGCTTGGTCGCTGCCGCGCGCGACGCCGGTCGCGACGTCACCGTTCACACGTTCCCGAACGACGATCACCTGTTCATCAGCTTAGCCGATGGACAACCGCTCGATTTTCGTGAGTACTGGACACCGAACGCGCTGGACCCGCGCATGCTCGAAGCGCTCACGCAATGGCTTGCCGATCGAAGCCGATGAGGTGAGGTGAGTACACGACGCCGATGGTCCCGTTTGAGCGGATCGGCTCGTATGCGGTTAAACGACACATCCGAACCGACTAGCCATGGCGCCGCAGCTTGCTCTGCTCGAGCGCGAATCGACGCCGTGTACGCCGCTACTATACACCCGCCTGCGGCCGACGAGAAGCACGAAGGACTTCTTGCCCATCCAAGCGAGAGAGGGTGACATGTCGACGCTGCTTCGTAGGCTCGGGACGCTCGATGCCGCGCTCATCGTCATGGGCGGGGTCATCGGCTCGGGTATCTTCATCAACCCCTCGGTTGTCGCCGGCTACCTGCATTCGGGCACGCTGGTCATGCTGGCTTGGGCCGCGGGCGGCGTCGTCGCGCTGCTCGGCGCCTTTCTGTTCGCGGAACTTGCGGCACGGCGCCCGAGCGACGGCGGATTCTACGCCTATTTGCGTGATGCGTTTCACCCGTCGCTTGCGTTCTCGTACGGGTTCACGCTGCTGCTCGTCTCGCAAAGCGGCGGGATGGCGGCAGCCGCCGTGACGTTCGCGAAATACTTCGCGCCGGTGATCGGCCTCGCGCATCTGCCGTCATGGCTGCTCGGCGATGCGGTCATCGCGCTCTTCACCCTCATCAACTGCTTCGGCGTTCGCGAAGGTGCCACGACGCAAAACTTCTTCATGGCGCTCAAGATCGTCGCCATCGGCGGGTTCGCGGTGGTCGGCCTCTTCGCTCCGCACGTCGCCGCGTCGGCGGCACCTGACGCCGCCGCGCCGGCGGGATCGATCTTCGGTGCGTTCGCGATCGCGATGGTCCCGGTCATGTTCGCCTACAGCGGTTGGCAGACGGCGAGCTTCGTCACCGCTGAGATGAAAAACCCAGGGCCTGCGCTCGCGCGCGGCATGGTGATCGGCGTCGCCGCTATCGTCCTTCTGTATCTCGCGGTGAACGCGGTCTGTTTGCAAGTGCTCGGCATCCATGGGCTCGCGGCGACGAACACCCCCGCCGCCGACATCGCGCGCTTGGCGTTCGGACCCATCGGCGGCGGCATCATGGCGGCGATCGTCGCGGTCTCGACGCTTGGATTCTTGAGCAATCAGATGCTGGTGTCGCCGCGAATCTACTTCCAGATGGCGGCCGACGGCACGTTCTTCCCGTGGCTTGCGCGGGTGCATCCGCGCACCCGCGTGCCGATTATTTCGATCGCGCTGCAAGGCGTCATCGCGATGATCGTCGCCGCCAGCGGTTCATATAGTCAAGTGCTCAACTACGTGACGAACATCGACTTCCTGTTCTTCGGCTTCGCCGCTATCGCGCTCATCATCTTGCGCCGGCGTGACGACGCGATCGGCGCTCCGAAGCCGGCGATCTCGATGCCGCTCTACCCGTTGACGCCGATCATCTTTCTGATCGTCGCCTGGAGCATCGTCACCGCCGTGCTGCTGAAATCACCGGTGGAGTCGCTCATCGGCATCGGCCTACTGCTGATCGGCATTCCGATCTACTTCTTGTTTGCGGCATCGGCTCGCCGTAAGGAACGCCTCGCATAAGGGAAAGCCCACCCAATGACCCGGGAACCGTTCTTGTTTTTGCACCGAACGCCGACGGCGAGCTTTACGCCGGCGTTCGATCCCAGTTGGCGGCTCGTGCTCGTCAATCCGGGGCCGGCGCGGATCGACAACGTGCGCGTCACGCACGGTCGCCGCTATCGCGACGAGGTGACCACGATCGAGCATCCCGCGATCACCAAGCCGATCGGTGCCGTGGAGGGGTCGCGGTACGGGATCGTCCAGGAACTGAGCGCCGACGAGATCGACCAGTTCGAGATGTGGTGGGTGGTCACGTTCGAAGGCGCGGACGGCGGCGGAACCCTTGCCTTCCGCGTCCTGCCAGGTCTTGCCGACGCCTTGCCGATACTTCTATCAAAGGATCCCCCGTTGGAGGGCTTCTTGGTTCCGCGCCGCGACTAGAGGGTGAGTATGTATCGCGTTCTCGTGCTCGACGACTATCAACCGAATCTGCAGTTGTACGCTACCGTCGTGAAACAGGTGCCCGACTGCGAGCCGTTCACGTTCAACAAACCTGACGACGCCTTGTTCTGGGCGGCCCGCACCGACGTGGCGCTGGCGATCGCCGACTACAACATGGCCGACATGAACGGACTGGACTTCGTTCGCGCGTTGCGCGCTCTGCCGGGACGCGAAAACACCCGGATCATCATGCTCACCGGCGTCACCGACAAGAGCGTGCGCAAAGAGGCAGCCGCCTCAGGCGTCAATCGCTTCCTGAGCAAACCGGTGGACACCGGCGAGTTCGTGCTGCATATCGGCAATCTGGTGAAGGCGTATGTCGATCACCAAGCGTCGATTCGCGCCAACAAGGCACTGCGCGAGCACATCGACGCTGCGTTGCGGACGGTGACCGAGCGCGAACGCGAAACGATCGAACGGCTCTTCAAAGCGGTGGAAGCGCGCGATCCGGCGACGGCTCGCCACATGCGCTTGGCGCGCGATTTTGCGGTCGCGATCGCGACCGAACTGAATCCTTCACGCGAAGACCTCGACACCTTGCGCTGGTCAGCGCTCGTCTACGACATCGGAAAACTCTCCTTGCCCGAGTCACTGCTCGGTTCCGAATTGAAGCTCAATCAACCATCACGCGAACTCATTCGCACGCACGCGAAGGCCGGTGCCGACATCCTAAGCGGCAGCGCATCGCCGCTGTTGCAGAACGCCGCGCGAATCGCGCACCATCACCACGAGTATTTCAACGGTGAAGGGTATCCGGACGGATTGAAAGGGGATGACATCCCGTTGCACGCGCGCATCGTGGCCGTCGCGGACACGCTCGCCGCATTGATCCACAATCGACCGTACCGCAAAGCGATGACCTTCGGTCAGGCCGGCGATCAGATCAAGCGCGAGAGCGGCCTGCACTTTGACCCCTTGATCGTGGCCGCGTTCGAGAGCGCCAAGCACACGCTGACCACGATCGCCCGCGCGAACCTCACCGACGAAACGCATGCGGCGGTGTCCCACTAAGCGAAGGTCCATCACCGGAAAACAAAGAGCCCCGGCGCGTGCGCCGAGGCTCTTTGTTGTTTCCGCGCGAGCGGAGGCTACATCATGTCGTAGCCGCCCATGCCGCCGGGGGCCGGGGCTTCTTTCTTGGGTTCGGGTTTGTCGGCGATCAGCGTTTCGGTGGTGAGGATCAGGGCGCCGATCGAAGCCGCGTTTTGCAGCGCGGAGCGCGTGACTTTGAACGGCTCGACGATGCCGGCTTTGAACATGTCGACGATCTCGCCGGTCATGGCATCGAAGCCGTGCGGAGCGTTCTTGCTCTTCACGTTCATCACTTCGACCGAACCTTCGTAGCCCGCGTTCTCGGCGATCTGACGAAGCGGCTCTTCGAGCGCCTTGCGGATGATGTCGACACCGATGCGCTCGTCGGCGAGCGTCGCGGCGTGCCCGTTGGCCGCCGGTGCTTCCTTGAGCTTCTTGTCGATCGCTTTGATCGCATGCACCAGCGACGAACCGCCGCCCGGGATCATGCCTTCTTGGACGGCCGCGCGCGTCGCGGAGAGCGCGTCTTCGATGCGATGCTTCTTCTCTTTGAGTTCGGTCTCGGTCGCGGCACCGACCTGAATCACGGCAACGCCGCCCGAGAGCTTGGCAAGACGCTCTTGCAGCTTCTCGCGGTCGAAGTCGCTATCGGTCTCTTCGATCTGCTTCTTGATCATCTCGATGCGGCCTTTGATGTCGGCCGGTTTGCCCGCGCCATCGACGATCGTCGTCTCTTCCTTGGTGATCTTGACGCGCTTCGCGCGGCCGAGCTGCTCGATCGTCACCTTGTCGAGCTTCAGACCGAGTTCTTCGCTGATCACGGTCGCGCCGGTAAGGGTCGCGATGTCCTTGAGCATCTCTTTGCGGCGATCGCCGAAGCCCGGCGCCTTGACCGCAACGCTCGTGAACGTGCCGCGCAGCTTGTTCACCACGAGCGTCGCAAGGGCTTCACCCTCGACGTCTTCCGCGATGATGAGCAGCGCACGCTGCATCTGCACGACCTTCTCGAGCATCGGCAGGATGTCGGCGATCGCCGAAATCTTGCGTTCGGTCACGAGAATGTACGGATCGTCGAGCACGGCTTCCATGCGCTCGCTGTCGGTGACCATGTACGGCGAGATGTAGCCCTTGTCGAACTGCATGCCGTCTTTGGTCTCGACTTCGGTCTTCATCGACTTCGACTCTTCGACCGTGATGACGCCGTCTTTACCGACCTTCTCCATCGCCTGGGAGATCAGATCGCCGATGCCCTTGTCGTTGGCCGAGATCGACGCGACCTGCGCGATCTTCTCTTTGGTGTCGACGACTTGCTTGAACGATTCCATCTCGGCGACGGCGATCGTGACCGCGTCTTCGATGCCGCGCTTGATCAGCAGCGGGTTGGTGCCGGCCGTGACGTTGCGCAGACCTTCGCGGATGATCGCTTGCGCGAGCACCGTCGCGGTGGTCGTGCCGTCACCGGCGATGTCGTTGGTCTTGGAAGCGACTTCCTTGACGAGTTGCGCGCCCATGTTTTCGAACGCGTCGGGAAGCTCGATCTCCTTGGCAATGGTCACGCCGTCGTTGGTGATCGTCGGCGAGCCGAATTTCTTGTCGAGGACGACGTTGCGCCCTTTGGGACCGAGCGTCACCTTGACGGCATCGGCGAGAATGTTCGCTCCGCGCTCGAGCGCACGGCGAGCGCTTTCGTCAAATACGAGTTGCTTTGCAGCCATGATTGTTTTCTAAAACTCCTTAAACGCCGGCCGGAACTTTGTCGACGATGGCGAGGACGTCTTTTTCAGAGACGATGAGGTACTCGGTGCCGTCGATCTTGACTTCGCTGCCCGAATACTTTGAGTAGATCACGCGGTCGCCGACCTTGACGCACATCGGCAGCGTCTTGCCGTCGTCGGTCACGCGGCCGGTGCCGACCGCACGGACGATACCCTCTTGCGGTTTTTCCTTGGCGGTATCGGGCAGAAAGATGCCCGCGGCGGTCTTCTCGTCTTGCTCGACGTGCTCGATGACCACGCGATCGCCCAATGGCTTGAGGTTCACTGAAATAAGCCTCCAGGTTGTGATGACGGCTCCTTGCCCCGAGCCGCTTCGAAGGGTTTGGCACTCAACCATAGGGAGTGCCAGCCCGTGAATCTTAGCAGACGAGTGTTAAGACTGCAAGCCGGGCCGGTCGGATCGAACGGCCCACCCGGCGATCATCGCTTCCACCGCCGCGAAGACGGCATGCACCGGGCCCTGCTTGTACGCAAACGGCTCCGGCGGGTCGAGGTCGTGGACCAGCATGGCGGCGTCGGCCTCGAAGATCAGCGCCGCCCCCTCCGGTGTGCGGGTCAGATCGAGCCCGAAGTAGTCCAAGCCGACGGCGCGGGCGATCCGCGAGAAGAGGGTATCCCACTGCGGGAAGACGTCACGCGGTTCGGTGAGGAAGCGCAGTTCCTCGTCGCGCATCCAGGCGTGGTCCTTCATCGGGCTGTTATTGTAGTGGACCATCCAGTTCGGCGAGATCGCCAGGTGGTAGGGGTAGGCCACCCCATCGACCACGATCACGCGGTACTTGCGGTAGTACCCGTCGTCGAGCTTATAGTCGACAAACGGCGTCACGTGCAGCACCGGCGCCGGCTCGCGCGCGAGATAGCCGGCGAGCTGGGCGGCGTCGGCGATCAGTTCCAGCCCCTTTCCGGCATGGGTGTCGATTGGGCGAACGAGCGCGGGGAAGACGATCCGGGCCGCGATCTCCTCGCGGAGCAGACGCAGACTGACCGGCACGATGCAGCCGTCGATACCGTGCAGCGTCTGCGCGAGGCGCTCGCGCGCCGTCGCAGCCAGCCGCCGCGGATCGTTGATCGCGGGGCGGCGTTGCGCGGCGATGAACGCCGCCGCTTCGTCGATGATCTCGTGCGCCGACTCGTAGTACCCCATGGCGTTGAAGACGACGTCGTACGCGGGAAGACCGGCGAGATGGGGCGGCTGCGGGCCGCCGAGATAGAGCCGGTGCATGGCGATGCGCGCGTGGTTGACGACCAGGTCGAGCGGCGCATTCGCGCTGTAGGGCGCGGGGCGCATCAGCATCAGGACGCGATGCGCCGCATGTGCTGAGGACGGGCACGCGCTGAAGATGCGGCGGCGCGCGAGCGCCGCGTCGCGTTGTTGCGTCGCTTGCTCGTCGTCGTGCAGCAGGTGCAGCAACTCCGCGAGCGCGAGTTGCGCATCGGCAAGCTCAGGATCGAGCATGATCGCGCGCTGGTACTCCATCGGCGCTCCGACCGGACGGTTCTCGCGCACCAGCACGTTGCCGAGCGCCGCATGCGCCTGCGCATGAGACGGATCGGCGGTCACCGCGCGTTCGAGCAGTGCCTTCACCTCGTCCATTCCGTCGAAGGCTTTGATCGCAGCCGGGGCGCGATGATGACACGCGACGTCGGGCGCGCGCTCGACCGCCTGTGCGAAGAGCGCGGCGCCCTCGCTGCGCGACGGCACGGCGTCCTGCGCGATGGCGAGATCGTTGCGCGCACGCGCGTGCCCGGCATCGATGCGCAACGCCATGCGCTGCAGTGCAATGGCTCCGGCGAGATCGCCGCCGAGCTTGCACAGGCGGCCCATGAGATTGAGCGCGTCGGGATTGCCGGGCTCGGCCTTGAGCGCCCGGTCGCACAGTGAAAAACTGTCGAGGTAGCGTGACTCGCGCTCGGCGGCAAGCGCATCGCGCAGCGCAGACCCGGCGGCGGAGGAAGAGTCATTCGAGCCGAACTCGACCGGCATGAATACGATCGCACCTCAACGGAACTGGCGCCGCATCGTGCGCAGCGGCGTGATGGCCGGTGTCGCGGGCGGCATCCTGATCGAGTTCTTCTTGTACTTTGTGAATACCGGCTATTCGTGGGCGGGCATGGCCGGCTACCTGCTCGCGAGCATCGTGTGGGGCATCGCCTACGCATACGCAGCGCAATCGCTCACGCAATTGACGGCACGGCCGCTGGTCTCCGGCTTGGTCTTCGGTGCGATCGTCTATTTCACGATGCAGATTGTGCTGTTGGCGTCCGGACTGCGCGGACAGTTCGGCTTGAGTGAGGTCGTGCTTGGCGTGATCGGACATTGCATCTTCTTCGGTCTGCCGGTCGCCTTCACGGTGTCGCGAACCTCGCGCAACGATGACTAGCTACGTCACCGGGAAACTCTCGATCTCGATTGAAGCGCTACGGCGCAATGCGCGAGCGCTCGCGGCGCACGTCGCCCCGTCGCGACTGGCGCTGGTCGTCAAAGCCAATGCCTACGGCCACGGTTTGGTGGAAACCGCGCTTGCGGTCGAGAGTATCGCGTCGGCGCTGTGTGTCTACAACGCCGACGAAGCCATCGCGTTGCGCGACGGCGGCATCACCGCACCCATCCTCATTCTGGGGCCGATCCCGCACGACGCACTCGACGATGTGTCCGCCGCCGGCGCAGAGATCGCACTGTGGGACATGGGCGCGTTCACACGCGATGCGGTGCGCGTCGCACGCGCACGGCTCGCGCCGTTTCGCGCGCACGTCAAGATCAATACCGGGCTGAATCGGCTGGGCTTGGCCGCGCAGAACCTCGCCGACGCCATCGACGACTACGTTCGTCTGCCCGAATTGCAGATCAGCGGCGTCTTCTCGCATCTGGCATCGGCCGAAGAGATCGATTCTCCCTACACGCAGTACCAACTCGAACAATTCCATGACGCGATGCGCCAAACCGAGCCGATGTTCTCGCGACACGGGCTGCGGCCGGCGCGCCACCTCGCGGCATCCGCCGCCGCGATGCTGTGGCCGCAGATGCGTTTGGACATGGTGCGCGCGGGTATCGCGCTCTACGGATTATGGCCGTCGTCGCAGACGCGCGAAGCGATGGAGGGTTCGTCGCTGACGCTTGAACCTGCATTGACCTATACGTCATCGCTCGCGGTGGTGCGCACGGTTGCCGCCGGAGCGGCGATCGGCTACGGCTGCACGTTTCATGCACCGCGCGAGATGCGCATCGGCGTCGTGCCGCTCGGATACTCCGACGGCATCCCGCGTCTGCTATCGAACACCGGCGCGTTCGCCATCGACGGGGTGCGCGTGCCGATCATCGGACGCATCGCGATGAACATGACCATCATCGACGTCACGCACGCTCCGCACGCACACCCGGGCACCGAGGTCACGCTGATCGGGCCGGGAGTCAGCGCCGACGACTGGGCGGCCTGGGCGCAGACGATCAGCCATGAGATCGTCACGCGCCTTCCCGCCGGCCTGCCGCGTGTCTACACCGCGCCGCCCGACGAAACGCCGGTCGCGCTGCCGACGTTGAACGCTATGTGAGAGGAGCGCGCATCATCTCCAGCGTCACCGCAGCGCTCGTGCTGATGCTCGGCGCGCTGTGTGCCGCCGCACGCGCTGACGTCACCGTCGTGGTCAACGATCATCCGCTTGCTGCGCCCGCTCGCATCGAGGGCGCGCGAGTGCTGGTCGCGATGCGCCCGATCTTCGAGGCGCTCGGCGCTGCCATCGTCTACGATGCGGTCGACCGGCATATCATCGCACAGACCAGCGGCCACCTCATATCGCTCGACATCGGCTCGCGCGACGCATCGGTGGACGGCGCGGTCGTGCATCTGGATGTTCCGCCGCGTCTGTATGACGGGCGCACGTACGTGCCGATTCGTTTCATCGCCGAATCGCTCGGCGCGACGGTGTCGTACGACCCAGGCCGGCAACTCGTCGCTATCCGCACGCAGAGCGCCCCTGCGGTCGCGCAATACGCAGCGATACCTGCGCCCGACGAGTATCCGGCATCGTCGTTCAATCCGGTTTCGCCTCAGTTGACTCTCGACAGCGGCCGCATCGTCTATCCCGGGCAGTCGATCGATGCGATGCTGGTTGCACCGCCGGGCGGCTTCGCGTTTCTCAATGTGTGCAACGGGTACAGCATTCCGCTCTACGCGGTGCCGGCATCACCGTTCTATCGCACGCAATTCCCGGTTGACTTTTCGTACGACGTTCCGTATTGCTCGGTCTACGCCGTCTACACGTATCCCAACGGCACGCAAGAGATCATCCCGCTCGGCTATCCGATCACGCTGTACGTCTCGCATCGGCACCACGACGAGGAAACACCGCCACCGCCTTTGCGGCCGCAGCCGGTGCCTTCCGCTGCTCCGACTCCGCACTTCATCCACGGCGGCCCGATTCACGTGCGTCTGCCGATTGAACCTATGCCGACCCCGCTGCCGCGCGTTCCGCTGGCCCCGCCGATCGTGCGCGCGCCGCTCCCCCCACCGCCACGTCCGCCGGCACCGCTGCCTGCCGCGCCGCACGTCCCACCGCCTGCGCCGCCGGTCGTGCATCCCGCGCCACCCGCCGTGCACCATCCGGCCGCACCACCCGTCCCGGTAGCGCACCCGCATCCACCGGCGTAACGCCGTTACGTGAGCGCCGAGATAGCCTGCGTGAGGTCGATAGTTCCCTCGTAGAGCGCACTGCCGACCACGCATGAATCCACGCTCGCCGGCGCTTTGGCTTTTAGCGCTTTCAAATCGTCGACGCCGCGCGCTCCGCCGCTGGCGGTGATCTTCACGTCGGCGAGTGTGGCTATGTCGCGCAACGCATCGATATCGAAGCCTCTGCCCATGCCGTCGTGCGCAATCTCGGTGAAGATGACGCGCGTGATTCCCCAGCTCACGACGCGTTTGATCAGCGCATTACGATCGACAGGCGTGCGCTCTTGCCATCCGTGCGACATCACCTCGCGTCCGCGCGCGTCAACCGCCGCGATGACCTTCTCCCCGAGCTTGCCGATAATGTTGCGCGCGATGCGCTCTTCGTTGATGAGCAGCGTTCCCAAGATGACGTACGATGCGCCCGCTTCCAATCGCGCTTGCGCGTGTTCGAGCGAACGAATGCCGCCGCCGACTTGTACGGGCACGTCGACCGCCCGGCAAATGTTGCCGATCGCGGTGTGATTCTCGCCGCGACCGAAGGCGTTGTCGAGATCGATCACGTGCAAACGCTGCGCTCCGGCGGCGACAAACGCCTTGGCGCGATCGACCGGATCGCCGTCGAATATTTTCTCGCGAGATGGATCGCCCTGTTCCATGCGTACGGTCCTGCCCCCGCGCAGATCGATCGCTGGAATGACGATCATTTTTTCGCAACTCCATTCTGCGTTCGCTCGCTGATCGGGATGAACGGTCCGGCCGTCGGGCCCACGTACGTCGCCTGCGGACGAATCAGCCGGTTGTCGGCGAGTTGTTCCAGGACGTGGCCGCTCCAGCCCACGATGCGACCGCACGCGAACAAACACGTGAACTCGTCGCCCGCGATGCCGAGATCGGCGAGTACCGGCGCGGTGTAGAAATCGACGTTCGCGTAGATCTTCTTGTCGGGCTTGTTCTCTTGCAGCACTTTGTTGCTGGCGTCTTCCAGCGAGCGCGCGATGTCGTACCAGCGCGAGTCGCCGCGATAATCGCTGAGCTTCTTCGCCATCGCTTCGAGATGCTTGGCACGCGGATCGCGCACTTTGTACTCGCGATGACCCATACCCATGATGCGTTCTCCGCGCGAGAGCACGCCGCGCGCGTACGTCTCGGCGCGATCGGGTGTCTCGACGGCGAGCAGCGTGTTATAGGCCGCGCTCGCCGCGCCGCCGTGCAGATCGCCTTGCAAGGTCGCGAGCGCCGCCGTGATTGCGGCGTAGATGTCGGCGCGCGTCGAAGCGGTGACGCGCGCTGAGAACGTCGATGCGTTGAACGAATGATCGGCCAGCAGCACGAAGTACGTGTCGAGGGCGTCAGCCTCGATCTCGCTCGGAACTTTGCCGCTACGCATGTAGAGGAAGTTCGCGGCTTGCGAGAGGTCGGCGCGCGGCTCGATCGGTTCGAGTCCGCGCCGAATGCGATCCCATGCCGCGAGAATCGTCGTCATCTTCGCGATCAGTTCGATGGCGACGTGCACATCGGAAACGTGTTCACCGCGCTCGTTCACCGGCGAGAAGAGCGCAAGGCCGCTGGTCACGGTGCGCATCACGTCCATCGGCCATGAGGTCTTGGGAAAGCGCTGCATGGCATTGACGAGCGGCTCGGGGAGTGTCCGGCGCGCGCCGAGTTCGCGTTTGAGCCCCTCGAGTTCGCTTGCGCCCGGCAGGTGCCCGAACAACAGCAGATACACGATCTCTTCAAACGATGCGTTGGGAGCGAGGTCGTCGATGTCGAAGCCGCGGTAAGTCAGACGTCCGATTTTTCCTTCGACGTTGCTCAGCATCGTAGAGCCGACCACAACACCTTCCAGGCCGCGATCGACAACCAAACCGGTGGTAGACAAGAGATCCTCCGAAAGACGGGTGAAAAGCGGGCAACCGCGCGGGTGGGATGAGTTCGGGTGTTCGGGCGAACATCCCGCCCCAGACACTAACCACGCACCAGCACCGGAGGACCCCTCGTGGAACCGCTCGACCTCACCCAGGCGCCCCCGCGCAGCACGCGCACACAGATTCCGGGCATCGATTGCCCGATGATCGCTCGATCGATCGACAAGCTGCGCGCGACGCTTCCGGGAGGGAATATCGGCGCATACAAGATCGCGGGCACGACCGCGATGCTGCTGGACGGCCTCGGCATCGCGCAGTCCGATCTGTGCGCCGCGATCGCGTCGGCGAAGGACGATCGGGAGGTCGCCGGCTGGATCGCCGAACACACGACGCCGCAGCGGCTCGAGCGGGTCAAGGAAGGGCTTGAAAGCGCGCGCATCGCCGACCGCGCGCAGATGCCCGGATTCTTCGACCGCTATCCGATCGCACGCACGCTTGCGGAAGAGACACCGCTGCTGGACATGCTCGATCACGACGACCGCGCCGCCTTCGCGTAACGCATGTCCGCGTACCGGGGATTTGTGGGCATTACCGTGTTGCGATGGTGCTGCAACAACGTCCGCGGGCGCAAGCCGGGTTCTCGCTGGTCGAACTCATGGTCGGGATCGCGATCTTCGTGGTGCTGGCCGCGGCGGGATATGCGTTCTACGCCGGATTGCGTCCGGCGGCGCTGCGGGCGGCATCCGACGGGCTGCGCGGCGCGATCGAT
>DAHUXH010000020.1 GCA_027307235.1 Vulcanimicrobiota bacterium
TGGAAGGCGCATCCCGAGCGCTTCGTCCACGGTCGGCCACAACCGCCAAAGCTTACGCCGATCGTCTACATCAACCAGCCAGAGGCCGCAGCGTAACATTTTCCAAATGCCCGTGGCCTCAAACCTATTGACACATCCCGCTGGCCAAAAGCGGTAGATTGTTCCGCGATCGGCCATCCAATCATTCTGCATCCCGGTCTAACGGAAAAATTCACGGCAAAGCACGATGTTGATCATGTGAGGTTTGCCGCCTATATTCAGAATGTCATCCTCTCGCCCATTGAGATTTGGGCAAGTCACGCTGGACGTGACTACTACAACATCCTCGGGTGCCTCGATGCGGCCGGCAAGCAATTCTTCATGAACGTCGTTGTCGAAGCCGACAGCCATATATGTGATACTGCCTATGTGGTGGATCGTGCGAGACGCATCGAGAACTACCGCAAAGAGAAACCGTTGCTACTCGCTTGGGCTCTGAAAATTTAATGGGCGGTCACGGTTCCCCGTTCCGCCCATCTAACGCTGACAGCTAAGCTATCGCGGTCCCGGCTCACCTTTCAGGTGCCAGGGGGGAGCCCCGCGCTGCGGGGATCCAGGGTCAGTATACTCGTCAGGAGTTTGCCTGTCCAGGACGGGGTCCTCGATGGACTCCTGGGATCGTGCTTGCCAGCCACTTTTAGTGGGCGCGGCCAGCGTGCCTTGGGCGGCCCATGGGCCTTCGGCGTGATGAACTTTCAGGGTCGCGTCGTGATGGCGGGAATCGTCGTTCGGCGACGCTCTCTGTGAAAAACCGCGCTGCTCCCGTCGCGCGTCATGAACCATCGAACACGATGCGGGGGGTGCTGCAGACGTCGACGTTACGCAGCAGACTGGCGTGGCCGTCGGGATAGGTGGCCTCCAGGTCGTAGGCGCAGGTCGATTCGTCGATAGGCAGCGCAACCGTGCGCCCTGCGTGTACCCCGAGAACATCGGTCAAACCGAAGAGATCGTCGCTCCAGGTGCCGGTGTCGGCGTGGCCGATGCGCAGTGCGAAAATCGGCCGATCGGCGGCATTGATGACCAGCACGCTGCGCGTTACCGTCTGGGCAAGGGCCAAGCCGCAAACACTCACCGCGAACGCGGGTATAAGAAGAAGGCGAAGCGCCGGCATCGGCGGATTCTGCGGCAGGCAAGGCCCCATGACCTCTTGCCGCCAACCTCGTCAGCAAGCAATCATGACCGTTTCTGAGCTTACCTACACGCGCGAAATCGAAGAGGCCACGGCTCCCATTTTCGAGCGTGTCGCCAACGTCATTCCGCGCGTCGAATGGCCGCTGCACGCACCGTACGTCGCCGCGATCAACCGGCTCAAGCGCGAGCGCAACGCGGTCATCCTCGCGCACAACTACCAGGTTCCCGAGATCTACCACACCGTCGCCGACATCGTCGGCGATTCGCTAGCGCTGGCAATCGAAGCGGCGAAAACCGATGCCGGGGTCATCGTGCTGTGCGGCGTTCACTTCATGGCCGAGACCGCGAAGCTCGTCAACCCGGAGAAAACGGTGCTCGTCCCGGATCTGCGAGCGGGGTGTTCGCTTGCGGAGTCGATCACCGCCGCCGACGTTCGGCTGCTGCGCGAACGCTATCCGGGCGTGCCGGTCGTGACCTACGTGAATACCTCGGCCGAGGTAAAAGCCGAATCCGATGTTTGCGTGACCAGCGGCAACGCGGTGCGGATCGTCGAGGCGCTCGGTGCCGAGCGCGTCATCTTCCTTCCCGACGAGTATCTCGCGAAATACGTCGCTTCGAAGACAAGCGTCGAGATCATCGCGTGGAAAGGCCATTGCGAGGTTCACGAGCGCTTCACCGGCGCCGATCTTCGCCGGTTGCGCGTCGGCGATCCGACGCTGCGCATCATCGCGCATCCCGAGTGCCCGCCCGACGTGCTCGCCGAAGCCGATTACGTGGGATCGACGCACGGCATGATCGATTTCGTCTCGTCGCTCGACCGCCGGGAAACCACACCGCGCGTCGTGCTGATCACTGAATGTTCGATGGCCGACAACGTTGCCGGAACATTCCACGACATCGAGTTCGTGCGGCCGTGCAACCTCTGTCCGCACATGAAGCGCAACACGCTTGCGAAAGTGCTGCATTCGCTCGAAACGATGCGCTATGAGGTCACCGTTCCGCCGGAGATCGCGCAACGCGCGCGCGTTGCCGTCGACCGCATGATCGCGTACGGCCGGACGCCGCAGGCCTGACGATGACCGCACGCAGATACGATGCCGTGGTGGTGGGAGCCGGGATCGCCGGGCTCATGGCCGCCCTCAAACTCGCACCGATGCGCGTTGCATTGCTGTGCAAGACACCGCTCGGTGAAGGTTCGGCAACGGATTGGGCGCAGGGCGGCATCGCCGCCGCGCTCGGAATCGATGATTCACCGCAACTGCACGCGCGCGACACGCAACGCGCGGGCGCCGGCTTGAGCGACCAGCACGTCGTCGCGATTCTCACCGACGACGCACCGGCACGCATCGAAGAATTGCTCGAACTCGGCGCGGCGTTCGACCGCGATCCAAGCGGCGCGCTCGCCCTCGGCCGCGAAGCGGCGCACGGACGGCGGCGCATCGTCAAAGCCGGCGGCGACGCGACCGGGCACGAGATTCTCAAGACGCTGATCAGCGCCGTGCGCACTGCACACCACATCGACGTTTGGGAGAACGTCGTCGCCGACGATCTCATCCTCGACGACGGCCGCGTCTGCGGCGTGGCCGCGCATGCATCGGCCGACGGCAGGCCGTTGACGTTTCCGGCTGGGGCAACCGTGCTCGCGACCGGCGGCATCGGTCGCGTGTACCGCTACACCACCAATCCGGTTGAAGCGACCGGCGACGGTCTTGCCATGGCGGCGCGTGCCGGCGCGACGCTGGCCGATCTTGAATTCGTGCAGTTTCATCCGACGGCACTCGCGATCGCGCGCGATCCGATGCCGCTCGTGACCGAAGCGATTCGCGGAGAGGGCGCCATTCTGGTCAACGATCTCGGGGAACGATTCATGCCGCGTGTCCACCCCGACGCTGAACTGGCGCCGCGCGACGTGGTCGCGCGAGCCATCTTCGAAGAACAACGGCGCGGGCGCAGCGTCGGTCTCGATGCGCGCGCGTGCATCGGTGAACGCTTCCCGCATAAGTTTCCGACCGTCTTTCGCTTCTGCGTCGAGGCGAGAATCGATCCATGTGTGCAGACGATTCCGGTTTCGGCCGCCGCACACTATCACATGGGCGGCATCGCGGTCGACGAGTGGGGGCGCGCGTCGTTGCCTGGTTTATGGGCCTGCGGAGAGGTCAGCGCAACCGGCATTCACGGCGCCAACCGCCTCGCCAGCAACTCGCTGCTCGAAGCGCTCGTGTACGCGTCGCGCGTCGGCGAGAGCATTCGTGAGGACCACGGCGCGCTCGGCGCAGTCTCCGTCGTCGCGCGCGCAGGTGCGCGCGTTGCCACCGCCACCGCGGCCGACGAACAGGCCGTGCGCGATCTTCGCCATCTCATGTATGCCAACGTCGGACTCGTGCGCGACGAAGCCGGATTGCATGCGGCTCTGGTGCGCATCGACGAACTGGAGACCGCCATTCCGCATCGCGGCAGCGAACTGCGCAACCTGCTGGTCGTCGCACGCCTGATCGCGACAGCGGCACGCGCGCGCCGCGAAAGCCGCGGCAGTCATTCCCGCAGCGATTTTCCGGCGAGCGACGAAGCATTCGCCAAACGCACATTCACGAAACTGGAGTCTGTTGCTTAAGCCCCAGCGTCTGCTCGTCGAGCCGATCATCCGGCGCGCCCTGCTCGAAGACATCGGTCACGGCGCCGACATCACCACCGATTCCATACTTTCCGAGCAGGCCGTGATGCGAGCGCGCCTGGTCGCGCGCAAGCCCGGCACACTCGCCGGTCTGGACGCCGCGCTCCTTGCCTTTTCACTGCTGCACGACGGCGTCAGCGTCGATGCGGCAGTCCATGACGGTGAGCAGGTCGGCACGGGCACCGTCATCGCCGCCATCTCCGGCAACGCGCGCGCGATTCTCACCGGCGAGCGCACCGCGCTCAACGTGCTTTGCCGGCTGAGCGGCATCGCCACGGCGACGCGCCAACTGGTCGACCTGATCACGGGCACGCACGCGAAGATCGTCTGCACGCGCAAGACCACGCCGGGTTTGCGCGTTCTCGAAAAATACGCGGTGCGGTGCGGCGGCGGAAGCAATCATCGCTTCGGTCTCGACGACGCGGTGCTGATCAAAGACAATCACCTCGCGGTCGCGGGTTCGATCGCACGCGCCGTTGCGGCCGTGCGCGCCAACGTCGGCCATCTCGTGAAGATCGAAGTCGAGGTCGACACGCTCGAGCAAGTGCGCGACGCATTGGCGGAGTCGGTCGACGCCGTGCTGCTCGACAACATGCAGCCCGAGATGCTGCGCGAAGCCGTTGCCATCGTGGCCGGCCGCTGCATCACCGAGGCGAGCGGTACGATCGATGCGCAGCGCGTAGCCGCAGTAGCGCACAGCGGTGTCGATCTCATCTCGAGCGGCTGGATCACGCACAGCGCACCCACGCTTGACATTGGTCTGGACGGCGATGTCTAACACCATGCTGCCGACACTCGCACAGATCGAAGCGGCGGCGCATGTCGTCCACCGCATGATGCCGCCGACTCCTCACTATCGCTGGCCGCTCCTGGAGCAACGGCTCGGCCGCGAGGTCTGGACCAAGCATGAAAATCACGGACCCGTCGGCGCGTTCAAAGTGCGCGGCGGCATCGTGTACTTCGACGAACTGGCGCGTGCCGACAAACTGCCGGATGGAGTGATCGCCGCGACGCGCGGCAATCACGGACAGTCGATCGCGTTCGCCGCGGCACGCAGCCGCGTCGCATCGACCATCGTCGTTCCGCACGGAAATTCGCCGGGCAAGAACGCCGCGATGACAGCGCTCGGCGCTCGCGTGATCGAACACGGCGATGATTTTCAGGAAGCGTTCGAATATGCGCGTTCGTTGGCGCGCGATGAGCATCTGCATTTTATCGAATCGTTTCATCCGGCGCTCGTGCGCGGGGTCGCGACCTACGCGCTCGAGTTTCTTCGTGGTGCTCCGCCGCTGGATGCCGTCTACGTTCCGATAGGACTGGGCTCCGGCATCTGCGGCATGATCGCCGCACGCGATGCGTTGCAGTTGCCGACCGAGATCGTCGGCGTCGTCGCCGAGAACGCGCCCGCCATGGCCCAGTCGCTCGCGCAAGGACGCATCGTCGAAGCCCCGGCACACACCATCGCTGATGGCATGGCGTGCCGCATCCCGAACGCCGATGCATTCGCGATCCTCCATGCGCGCCGGGTTCGCACGGTGCTCGTGAGCGAGTCGGAGATCGCCGGCGCGATGCGCACACTATTCGCCGACACGCACAATCTTGCCGAAGGCGCGGGTGCCGCCTCGCTCGCCGGCGCGATGCGCGACGCGCACGTTCGCGACTTCACGCGCGTGGGGATCGTCGTTTCGGGCGGCAACGTCGATGCCGATACCTTCGCGCGCACGCTGACCGAACGCGCGTGAGGTAGGAGCCGGGGACCGCCCCGCCGCCGTCGAACGGCCGCGTATGGATACGCGCAAATCGGAAGAGACCAGACCGAAAGCCGCCAGTCACGACAGTGAAACGCCGCGCGCGCTCGTCGAGTTCATGCAAGGCGGCTGGATCGATCGACCGATCGCGGTCTCGGCAACGCCCCATCTCGACCGTTGCATCGAGCGCCGCGCCGCGCTCTCGCGCGCATTCCCCGACGCGCACGTCATCGTGCCGGCCGGCGTTGAGCACGTCCGCGCCAACGACACGTTCTTCCGCTTTCGCCCGTCGAGTGATTTCGCGTATCTCATGGGGCCGGGCGAGCCGGGATCGCTGCTCGTCCTGGAGCCGACCGGCGACGGGCACCGGACGCTGCTCTTCGTCGCGGCGCACAATCGCGGAACGCAGGCCTTCTTCACCGATCGCAACTACGGCGAGCTATGGGTCGGTCGCCATCGCGGCGTCGACGAGAGCCAGCTCTATTTCGGTGTCGATCGCTGTCGCGGACTCGACGATATCGAATCCTATCTCACCGACCTGTCGCGCTCGAAATCGCGGACCTGTGTGGTGCGCGGACATGACGCCAACGTCGATGCCTGGGTCTTGCCCAACGACGACGACGCCGCGCTCGCGACGCATCTGGCCGAGATGCGCCTCTACAAGGACGATTCCGAGATCGCGGAATTGCGCAAAGCCGTCGAGATCACCAAGCGCGGATTCGAAGACGCGATTCGCGTGATGCGCTTCGGAACGAGCGAGCGGCATATCGAAGCCGCGTTTTGGGCGCGCGCCCGTATCGAAGCCAACGACGTCGGCTATCTGACGATCGCGGCCGCCGGACACCATGCCTGTACGCTGCACTGGAACCGCAACAACGGCTCGTTGTCGCGCGATGCGATGCTCTTGCTCGACGCGGGTGTCGAATGCGACTCGCTCTACACCGCCGACGTCACACGCACGCTGCCGATCGGCGGCACGTTCTCCACGCACGCGCGCGCCGTTCACGAGATCGTGTGGGAAGCGCAACGCGCCGGTTTCGCCGCCGTCAAACCCGGCAACGATTTTCTCGAACCCAACCGCGCGGCGATGCGCGTCCTCACTGAAGGTCTGATCGACCTGGGCGTGCTCACCTGCTCGCTCGACGAGGCGCTCGATCCGAGCAAGCAATACTACCGCCGCTACACGCTGCACAACGTCAGCCACATGCTCGGACTCGACGTTCACGATTGCGCTAAAGCGCGCAACGAGCACTATCGTTTCGGGCAGTTGCGCGAACGCATGGCGCTCACCGTCGAGCCGGGATTGTACTTCCAGCCCGATGACGCGACCGTCCCCGAGCACCTGCGCGGCATCGGCGTGCGCATCGAGGACGACGTCGTGGTCACCAATGACGGCTGCGACAACCTCTCCGCCATCCTCCCCTCGCGCGCGACCGACGTAGAACACTGGATCGCCGAAACCTGGGCGGGGAAGGGCTGATTTTCGCCAGGCCGAGGCGCGGAGCGGCGAAGTGTACTACCGTACACGAGCCACTCCGCAACGAAGGCATGGCGAAAATCAGCCCTTCCCCCTATGTAGGCATGGGGGGGCCGCCGATGTTCGGGCCCGGTATGGGGCCGGGGATGGGCGCGCGACCGGCGCGCAGCATCGCCAGTTCTTCCTCGATCGGCCAGGTTCCGAAGGCGAGGATCAGTAGACATATGAGCGACCCGAAGCCGGGGACGAGGTTGATAAAGGCCAACGCCCCATTGAACCCGGCTTTGGTGAAGATGCGCCAATAGATCCAAATCCCGACCGCGACGATGCACAGAACGACGATCGCGTAGACGAGGATCGCCCCCAGAAAGAGGCCCGCCGCTGCGGCTGAGGCATCGCTCGTATTTTGCACTGAGGACCTCCAGTCGAGAAAGCTGTGTTCGTGATCTGGGGTCGCCGACCGGCGGCCTAATGAACGGTTCAACCTCGCGGGGGATCGCCCCAGCCTGACTGGATGTACACGCCGTCGGCGACGATGGCGGGGACGGTCGGGTCGCCTTTCGTGTACGCGAGCATCCGCTCGCGGGCGCCGCGATCGGCCTGGGCGTTGTGCGCGGTGTACGGGGTGCCGGCGGCGTCGTAGTGAGCCATCGCCTTACGGCAGTACGGGCACGACGGGCTTATGTACAGTTCAAGTATAGTGCCCGGAGCGATGTGCTCGACGTCGAATCGTGCGCCCATGCCCCTCGTCTTTGTGCCGACGCCGCTGGGAAACCTCCGCGACATCACGCTGCGCGCGCTCGACGTCCTGCGCGCCTGCGACGTGCTCGTCGCCGAAGACACGCGCGTTGCCCGCAGGCTGCTCTCGGCCCTCGACATCCCCGGCCGCGAATTGGTCAGCTACCGCGAGCAGAACGCGCAGCATGCGACCGCGTCGATCCTCGATCGCGCACGCACGCACCTCGTCGCGGTCGTGACCGATGCGGGCATGCCGGGCATCTCGGACCCAGGAAGCGCGCTGATCGCGGCCGCCCGCGCCGCCGGCGTCGCAGTCGAGGTCCTGCCCGGCCCGAGCGCGGCGCTCAGTGTCGCCCTCCTCTCCGGCTTTGACCTGCGGCGGATCGCCTTCGAAGGGTTTGCACCGCGCACGAGCGGCGCGCGCCGGGCCGCGTTCGCGCGCGCGCTCGCCGCAGGTTCGACCAGCATCTGGTTTGAGTCACCGCAGCGCATCGGCGCGACCCTCGCCGACATCGCCGCCGTCGCACCGGATGCGCGCGTGTTCCTTTTGCGTGAGTACACCAAACTGCACGAGCAACAGGTTCTCGGCACCGCGCGCGAGGTAGATGCCGCCCTGGAAACACCCATCCGCGGCGAGATCGCTTTCGCCTTGGAAGGAACCGGCACGCAGGCAATCGCGCCGGCAGTGCCGCGCGACGAGCATGACGTCGACACGCGTATCGACGAGCTGCTGGCACAGGGACACCCTGCGGCGCACATCGCCCGGACGCTGGCGGCTACGGGCCTGGGCGAACGGCATGCGCTCTACGCCCGAGCCGGAGAACGCAAGCGATTGCGAAGGGTCGGCGGCGACGGGCGGCAATAAGGCCGGAACATGAATCGCGCCTTTTACGTCACGACGCCGATCTATTACATCAGCGGCAATCCGCATATCGGTCACGCCTACACGACTGTGGTTGCCGACGTTTTGGCGCGCACCGCTCGCACTTCCGGCCCCGCCTTTTTCCTCACCGGAACCGACGAACACGGGCAGAAAGTCGCCAATGCCGCGTCGGCCGCCGGAAAATCGCCGCAGCAATGGTGCGACGATCTGATTCCGCGCTGGCAAGGGTTGTTCGCCGCGTATCACGTGCGGTACGACGACTTCATTCGCACGACGCAACCGCGCCACGAGCGCGCCGTGCAAGCCGTCTTCGAACGCTTGCGCGACAATGGCGACGTCTACCTCGGCAAGTACGAAGGCTGGTATTGCGTCGCGGACGAGACCTTTTGGCTTGAATCCAAGCTGGTCGACGGCAAATGTCCGACCTGCGGGCGCGAGGTGCAGTGGTTGTCGGAGGACGATTGGTTCTTCCGGCTCTCAAAGTATCGCGATCGCTTGCTCGAACACTTCCGCAGCAATCCGGAATGGGTGCGGCCGCGCAGCGTCTACAACGAGATGATGGCGCTGCTCGAAGAAGGGCTTGAGGACTTCTCGATCTCCCGCACCAACTTCGATTGGGGAATACCGATTCCGGGCGGCGGCGGCGTCATCTACGTGTGGTTCGACGCGTTGCTCAACTACATCACGGCGATCGGATGGTCGACCGACGACGCGCGCTTTCGCACGTACTGGCCGGCGTCGGTGCAGTTGATCGGCAAGGAGATCGCGCGCTTCCACACGATCATTTGGCCCTCGATCTTGTTTGCTCTGGGCGAAGAGGCGCCGCAGTTGGTGTTCGCGCACGGCTGGATCACCGTTGACGGGCAAAAGATCGGCAAGAGCTGGGGTAACGCGGTGGATCCGTTCGCGCTGGCCGAACGATTCGGCGCCGACTCGATGCGGTATTTCCTGTTGCGTGAAGCGCCGTTCGGCAGCGACTTCTCCTATTCGGAAGAGAAGATCGCGCAACGGCATAACAGCGATCTGGGCAACGATCTGGGCAACTTGCTGCGCCGCTCGCTCGCGATGCTCGAAAAATATCGCGAGGGCATCGTTCCTCCCGCACCCGGCGAGTCTGCGTTCGCGCAGCGCTTCGCCGATCTGCCGCTCCGGGTGCGCGAGCAGATCCTCGATCTGCGCTTCCGTGAAGCTCTCGAAGACGTGTGGGAACTCGTCACCGCGCTCAATCGCCGCATCGACGACGAGAAGCCGTGGGTACTCGCAAAAAGCGCGGACGACGCGAGCGCGCGGCAACTCGATGGGCTGCTTTACGATCTCTGTGAAGGCCTGCGCTGGTTGGCGGTGCTGCTGCATCCGGTCATGCCCGAGCGCACGCAGGAGATGTGGCGACAACTTGGTCTCGTCGACGGCATCGACCGCGACTGGTCAGTGTTACGTTGGGGAGAGCTTGCGCAGGGCACGCGCACGCTTCCGGGCGACGCGCTCTTTCCGCGAATAGAGTTTGTCTCGAGTTAAACATGCGATGCGGATAGGTTCGGGACGCCTCTATCACGCGGCGACGGCCGCGCTCGGAACGGTCGCCGCCATCGGCGTTGCGAGCGCGCTGTATTCCGAACGCACGCTGTTCACCGCAGCCGATGTGGTGCTCACGCTCGGCGCGACGACGGCGATCACGCTGGTCGCGCTCAACGCTATCTCGATTCGCGGCCTGCGCACGCGGCGCAGCGGCATCGCGGCCGAAGCGGTCTTCCTGGACGTACCGATCGCTGCGCCGCTGCTCAGCTTTGACGGTGCGGTCGGCAGCACGATGGCGGCGATCGCCTTTGCTCTCGGGTTCTTATGCGCCGCCTTGATTCGGCGCGGCGCGATCGGCGCCGAACTCCTGCGCCACGGCATCGCGCGCACGCTGATCTCGATCGGGTTCGTTCTCTTCGCCGCGCCGTTGAGCGGCGCGATGCCGGGCAGCGATCGTGACCTCGGACCCTTCGCCGTCGTCTTGCTGCTCGTCGTGGTCGCGTATACGTTCCTCATCTCGGCGCCGGTCGCGGCCCTGCGCAATCGGATGCCGCTTCGCCGCATCTGGCACCGTACGGCCACCGACCATCGCTTCTGGGGAATCATGCTGGGCGGCGTCGCGTGGTCGATCGTCGTGCGCCACGTCCTGTTGCGCGGAGACAGTGGGACCGCCATCGCACTGTGGTTTCCGGTCGTGATCGTCGCCACGTTCATCCGCGCCCTCGAACGCGCGCGGATCGAGATTCACCGTCTCCGCCTTGTGCGCGACGCCGTGCAAGCCATGCTCGGCGCACGCGATCCGGTTCCGCAGATCAAAGCCATCATCAACACGCTGCATCGGCCGCTCGTCGACGAAACGGTTTCGGTGCTTTCGGCAAACAACGCACGCGTCGAGCACTGGCGCACGGTCGCCACGCTCGGAGCGGAACTGGGCCCGACCGGAGACGACTTGCGCATCCGCGTGCTAGCACGCATGAAGTTTAGCGGACGCGATCACATTTCGCTGCGCGACGACGTCTACGTCGTGCACGGGTTCGCCGCACGACAGCCCGATACGGGTGAGTTGCTCGGCGCGCTCGTCGTCCACCGGCGTGAATCGATTCCGGCCAG
Source organism: Vulcanimicrobiota bacterium (assembly GCA_027307235.1). Classification (GTDB taxonomy): domain Bacteria; phylum Vulcanimicrobiota; class Vulcanimicrobiia; order Vulcanimicrobiales; family Vulcanimicrobiaceae; genus DAHUXH01. The sequence continues at coordinate 11,313 of DAHUXH010000020.1, forward strand.
CCAGCAACAACACTTTCTTCAAGCCGCGCACGAACTGCAACCGCTGCTGCGCGACATGCGCACGATCACCGCTACGCAAAGCGCCGCCTCGACCGACGCACTGACCGGCCTTGCCAACCGGCGCACCATTCTCGACTTTCTGCACGCGTCGATCGACGGTCTCGGCCCCGGGCGCACCGCATCCGTGCTGCTGCTCGATCTGGATCATTTCAAATCCGTCAACGACGAACTCGGACACCAAGCCGGCGACGATTGCCTGCGCACGGTCGCGTCCACCATCACCTCGACGATACGCGCACGCGATCGCGCCGGACGCATCGGCGGCGAGGAATTTCTCGTCGTCATGCCCGATACCGGAAGCGATCAGGCGACGGTGCTCGCCGAACGGTTGCGGCAGAACGTCGAGGCCAGCGGATTCCGGTACGCGACCGGTCTGCCGCTGACGACCAGTATCGGCGTATCGTCGGCGCTTGCCGGTGACAGCGTCGAAGGCGTGCTCGAGCGCGCCGATCGCGCGATGTACAGCGCCAAAGAGCGCGGCCGCAATCGCGTCGTTGAAATTTCCGCATGATCGACACGCACGCGCACATTCACGACAAGGCGTTTGACGATGATCGCGCGGCGGTCATCGCGCGCGCTCGCGATGCGGGAGTGACGCATATCGTGACCGTCGGGTGCGATCTTGCCGACAGCGAGCGCGCGTTGGCTGCGGCGCGCGCCTACGACACGCTGGCCTCGGTCGGCATTCACCCGCATGAAGCCAAAGATGCACCGCAAGACGTCGCACGCGCGTTCGCGCCGTTTCTCCACGACCAGCGCATCGTCGCGATAGGCGAGACGGGACTCGACTACTACTACGATCACAGCCCGCGCGATGCCCAGCGCACGGTGTTCATCGCGCAACTGCGCGTGGCGCGCGCAGGCGCAAAGCCGGTCATCTTTCACGTGCGCGACGCATTCGACGACGTTGTGGCAATACTGCGCGAGGAGTTTGTGCCTCCGATGCGGGGCGTGATCCACTGCTTCACCGGTGATACCGCGCAGGCACGCATGTACGTCGACGGCTTCGGGTTGTTTCTGGGAATCGGCGGGGTGCTGACGTTCAAGAGCGCCGAGGCCTTGCGCGACGCGGTGCGTGCAGTCGGCATCGATCATCTGATCCTCGAAACGGATTGCCCCTACTTGGCGCCGGTGCCGATGCGCGGACAGCGCAATGAACCGGCATTCGTCACGCGCACCGCGCAGACGCTCGCCGGCCTGCTCGCCCTCTCCGTGGACGAGGTCACCGCCGCGACGACACGCAACGCGCGCGCATTATTCGGATTGCCCTAACGGCGTCGCATCCGCCCAGCGCGACGCGAACGCGGCACGCAGATGCGCGACGACCGCCCTCGCGCCGGTGGACAAACCCCAGTCGCGTTCTCGTGCCGGCCACGACGTCGCGTTGGCTGAGCCCAGCCACGCATGGTGTGCCGCGACGGCGAACTTCTCGGCCGCGTTCGTCACACGAATCTCGACGCCGTCCTTCGCGAGGTCGCCGAGCGCCCGCGCCTCGCGCGGGTTGGATGCGAGTTCACGCGCGGCGACGAGGAGTTGCGGGTGCATGCCGCGCTTGCCGAGTTCGTCGAGCGCGGCGAACACCGTTGTGGCCGCACCGAAGGATTCGCTCTCGACCATGACGCGATCGCGGCCGCGCGCCGCACGCAGCCGGCGTGCTTCCTGCGCGAGCGCATCGCTCTTGTCCGTTGCGAAGGTCGCGCTCGGCTCACCGGATCGACCCACGAGGGCAGCGCGCACCGCGGACAGATCGCGTGGGCGGTCGTCGCGCACGATGGTCTGCCGGTCATCATCGGTGAAGTTACGATCGTCAAGAAAGAGCTCGCCGTCAGCGATAACGGCTTTCATGTGCAACGGCGGCTCGCCGGCGGCGTCATCGGCGTCGACCAGCCTCGCATCGGCCCCGAACGCGCGCAGCCGTGCCACGGCATCGGCGTTCAACCGCGCGAGCGTGCCGCCGCGATCGGCGAACGGACGCGCTTCGACGCGAACTTCGACGAGCGCGCCGGAGCGGGCCGCAGTGAGGAGTTCGTTGAGCATGCGGCCCGGAGCCAGGACGTAGGCGCTCACCGTCACCCGCCGGGCGCGGCGCATCGCGTCGAGCATGTGACCGGTTGAAGCAAGAGCGATCATCAGGACCCGATACCGACAAAGGTCGTCGGCGCCAAGTTCCCTCGTGACGCATCACTACAGGAAGGTCGGGACACCCCCGGAAAGTGCCGCCCACTCGATGATGCCTATGCCGACCGCGCAGCGCCCGCCCGACAAAGGCGCCTTTGTCCGCGACATGTTCGCCACGATCGCTCCTCGGTACGATCGGGCCAATCGTGTTATCAGCGCGGGCATGGACGAAGCCTGGCGTAAACGCGCGATCGCGCTGCTGGCAGCCCCCGCCGGCGGCCGCATTGTGGACCTCTGCTGCGGCACCGGCGACGTCGCATTTCACCTGCTGCGCACCGACCCGTCATTGCATGTCGCCGGCGTCGACTTCTGCGAGCCGATGCTCGAAGGAGCGCGAGCGCGCGCACCGCGCGACGCGCGCGGCGGCGACGTCACCTTCACCCAAGGCGACGTCACGCGGCTGGCCTTCGACGATGCGTCGTTCGACGGCGCGATCATGGGGTTTTCGATGCGAAACGTCGACATCGACGCGACGTTGCGTGAAGTGCGGCGCGTGCTGCGCCCGGGTGCTCGCTTCGTGAATCTCGACATGTCGAAAGCACCAAACGCAGTGTGGCGTACGCTGTTCAATCTCTATTTCTACCAGGTCGTTCCGATCATCGGCGGAATCGTCGGCGGCTCGCGCCAAGCCTACACGTACCTGCCGAACTCGTTGACCAACCATCCCGACGCGAACGCACTGCGCGACCGCTTCACGCGCGCCGGCTTCACGGATAGCGGGTTCGAGCGCCGTATGGGCGGCGCGATCGCCATTCACTACGGACGCGTGCCCGCATGATCGACGCCGTGCGCGACGACGCCGATCTGTACGCGCTGGTCGAAGAGTTCTTCGCCTCGACCTTCTCAACGGACAATCCGCTGATCACCGAAGCGGTGCGGCGCATGCTCGCCGCCGGCGGCAAGCGCTTGCGCCCGCGCGTGACGCTGCTTGCAACACAGGCGTGCGGCGGCGACGCGACCGCGCATCTCTACCTCGCGGCCTACATGGAACTGATCCACGTCGCGACGCTGATTCACGACGACGTCGTCGACAACGCGCAGACGCGGCGCGGCGTCAACGCCACCGCGGTCGACTTCGGCAACCGCGTGAGCGTGCTGGCCGGCGACTATCTCTTCGCGTGGATATTCAAGAATGTCACCGCCAGCTACCCCGCACCGGTGCCGCACATCCTCTCCGCGACGCTGGCCGACATCTGCGACGGCGAGGTGCTGCAACTGCGCGCGCTCGGCGACCTCGATCTCCCGATCGAACAGTACGTCGAGATCGTCGAGAAGAAGACGGCGTCGCTCTTCGGCGCCTCGGCGGAGTGCGGCGCGATCATGGGCGGCGGCACGTCCGCCGAGGTCGCAGCGTTGCGCGGCTTCGGCCGCGAATACGGTATCGCGTTCCAAATGCGCGACGACTTGCTCGACATGACCGCCGACGAGCGCACGCTCGGTAAGCCGGTCGGCAACGATCTGCGCGAACGCAAGATGACGATTCCGCTCATTCACGCGCTCAACCGGGGGGAGGCCGCCTTCCGCGGCCGCATCGGGCGCTTCTACGACGGCCGCTCCGACGGCCCCGCAGCGGAGATTCTCGCCTCCATCGGGGACCTCGGCGGATTCGACGCGACGCGGGCGTCGATCGCGACCTACGTGCAGCGCGCAAAGGCAGCGCTCGCACCGATGGCGGAATCGCACGCGAAAAACGAACTACAGTCGCTCGCCGACGCGTTACTCGTCGAGTAGTGAGTTAGGAGAAGACAATGGCAATCGTGCCGGTTTTTGCGATCATCGACGCACCGATCATCATCGGTCTGGTCGTGCTTGGAGCACTGCTCTTCGGCGCCGACAAGCTGCCGAAGCTCGCGCGCAGCGCGGGCCAGGCTAAGAAAGAGTTCATGGTGGGACAACTCGAGGCGGATGCCGCCGCCGCCAAGGCGCGCGAAGCCATGCAGGCGCAGGCGAACGCACCGGCGCCGCCGTCCGCGGCGCCGGTCGAGCCCACGAACGGCGGAGAGCACCCCGCGTCTCACTGATGCTCACCGAGCAACCCGCGACGGTCCGCAACGAAGAGGCCGCGTGGGATCAAAAGGAGATGCCGTTCACCGAGCATCTCCGCGAGTTGCGTTCGCGCCTGCTGATCTCGATCTGCACCGTCGGCGGGATCGCGGTCGTGATGTTCCTGCCCTCGCAGTTCGTCATTCGCTGGCTGATCGACGCCTATTTTCACGGCATTCAACTGCACGCGTTCGGTCCGGCCGACGTGATTTTCGCCGAACTCAAATTCAGCGTGCTGGCCGGCATCGTCGTCGGCCTGCCGGTGCTGCTGTATCAACTGTGGATGTTCGTCGTTCCGGCCATTCACCCGAAGACGCGCCGTGCCGTCTACGGTTTTATCGTTCCGTCATTCTTGCTGGCGCTAACGGGATTGGCCTTCGCGCACTTCATCGTCATCCCGCGCGTCATCAACGCACTGCTTGGCATCACGAACGCGGTCGCGCAGCCGACGTTCGGCGTCGGCGAGACGATGACGTTCGTCTTGATTCTGCTTGGGCTCTTCGCGTTGATTTTTCAGACCCCGATCGTGCTGGTCGCCCTCGCGCGTTTGGGGATCGTCGATGCGAACAAGCTTGCGACGTTGCGCCGTCAAGCGCTCTTCGGCTTCTTCGTCGCGGGCGGAATCGCGGCTCCCGACGGCAATCCGCTCACGATGGCGCTGCTCGCCGGTCCCATGTACATCTTGTATGAGGCGTCGATTTGGGTCGTGCGGGTGTTGGAGAAGACGTGGAAGACCGAGTGAGCGTGCGATCGTTGCGCGATTCGTTCGTGCGGACGTTCGGCAGCATTCCGTTCGGCGTCTCGTTGCTCGCAGTGTGGGCCGTCCTCACGCTGATCGGCGTCATCGTCGATCAAGGCAAGGAGAGCGCGGCGTATTTCGCCATGTTCCCCGCACCGCTCGCGCGCGCCATTCTTCGTTTGAGTTTTGACAACGTCTATCACAGCTGGTGGTATGTCGGAGCGATCGCATTGGTGCTCATCTCCATGACGACCGCCACCTTCACGCGCGTGATTCCACGCCGGCTGCCGCCGCTGCGGCCGGTGGCGATCGAGGCGATTCCGCTCAACGCGCGCATCGCGGTGACGATGGCGCCCGATGCGGCGCGCACGTTCGTCGAGCAATTCTTTGCCAAGCGCGGTTGGAAAATTCGCAAGCGCGCGTTTGACGGAACCGAATGGACGTTCGCGGACAGGTTCGATTGGGCGCGCGCGGGCGTGCTGGTCAACCATCTGGCGATCGTCATCATCGCGGCCGGCACGACGCTCTACTGGTGGAAAGGCTTCTCAGGCGACGCTGTGGTGCTCACCGGCGGTTCCACCGAGATTCCGCAGACGCATGCGATCTTGCACCTCGACGACTTCCGCTACAAGATTGCGCCGATCATCACCAAGAGCGGGATGGTCTATCAGCCGATCGATTACGTCTCGAAGCTCACCGTCACCGGCAACGACGGCGTTGCGCGCGCGATGACGCTGCGCGTGAATCATCCGATCGACGTCGACGGCACGCTGTACTATCAATCCAGCTACGGCTTCGGCATGCGCTTCGACGTGCTGCACAACGGCAAGCGTGTCGCAGGGTTCTTGAATCAGGTCCTCGGTGAAGGCGACACGCTCTCCATTCCAAACACGAATCTCAGCGTGCGCTACGAGCGATTCGTCCCGACGGTCGACAAGGCGAGCGGCCAACCCGCACCCGATCCGCGCGTGAACGATCCGGCGGTCGTGCTCAGCGCCTTCAACTCGGGCGCGCCGCTCGGCTCGGTGCTGGTTCCGCTGCACACCTGGATCGATTTGGGCGGCGGCTGGCGCGTGGTGCCGTCGCGCTACGTCCTCTTCAGCGGTATCCAGTACCGGTACGATCCGGGGATTCCGCTGGTCGCCGCCGGGGCGTTCACGCTGCTCGCTGGGCTCGTGATCACCTTCTATTTCCTTCCCGCGCGGCTGCACGTCCGGGTCGATCCCGCCGGTGCCGGCAGCACGGTCGGTGTGGCCGCGACCACCATCAAAGGCTATAGCATCTTCGAAACGCAATTCGGTGAACTCGTCGCCGAATTCGAAAAACACGTCACACGGGGAGGGTAGCAGCTCATGCAACTCGACGAAGTCCTGCTCATCATCGCGGTCTTCTCGTACGCGATCGCGGCGATCGCGCTGATCCTCTACTTCTTCACACGCGAGGAGTGGCTCAAGCACCTGGGCATTCCGCTGACAATCGCCGGCTGCTTCGCGCAGTTCGGGCAGCTCGTCGCGCGCTACGAGATCACCCACATCTGGCCGCTGCTCAACCTCTACGGATCGCTCTCGCTCTTCGCCGCGATGTCGGTAGCGATTTTCGTGGTCTTCGCGTTTCGCTATAAAATTTGGTTCGCCGGCGGCTTCGTCGTCGCGCTGGCGGCGATCTTTCTCGCGTACGGCGTCACCTGGAACGAAGGCACGCTCCCGGCGGTCCCGTCGCTGCAATCCTACTGGGCGAAGATTCACGTGCCGCTGGTCGTGTCGTCATACGGCGCGTTTTTGGTGTCGTTCGTCCTCTCGTGCATCTATCTGGTGAAGTATTACGGCGAGCGCAGCTACCAAATGCGCTTGGCCGCGGCGGTTGCGCCGGCGGGCGCCGCGGTGATGCCCGGCGCGATGAAGGTCTCGATCGGAAACGACACGCCGGCGCTCGACGCAGCCGCCGCTTCGGGCGACGCCGTCGCCGCTTGGTACACCTCGCTCCCCTCGCTCGCGCAACTCGACATTCTCGTGTATCGCGTGGTCGCAATCGGATTGCCGCTATTGACGCTCGGCATCATCACCGGCGCATGGTGGGCGAAGGAGGCGTGGGGCGCTTACTGGCAGTTCGATCCCAAGGAGACCGCGGCGCTGTTTTCGTGGATCGTCTACGCCGCGTACATGCATCTGCATACGCGCAACCAATGGCGCGGCATGCGCACGAGCTGGGTCAGCGTGATCGGGTTTCTCTCGATCATCTTCTGCTATCTCGGCGTCAACATTTTCATCCACGGGCTGCACAGCTACAAAGTCTGATGCGTTCCGCTTTTGCCCTGGCGCTCGTGCTCGCGTGCGCTCTCGCCCCGGCGGCACGCGCGCAGACAATCGCTGCGTCGCCCTCGCCATCCCCCTCGCCATCCCCGTCGCCATCCCCGTCGGCCGCGCCCGGAAGCAGCTTTGCGACCGCCATCGTCGTGAACCAGCCCAACGAGATGGCCGGCATCACGTGGGAGAATGACTACGTCGTCCATCAGCCCTGCGGCAACGGCGGCCACTACCTTCCCGGCGAGCAAGACCTGTTGATGAACGATGGCAAGCCCTACGATCTCATCCACGCCGTCTGCACCAACGGCGCCACCAAACGCGACTTCTTCTTCGACATCTCAAGCTTTTTCGGAAAATTCTAAAAGACCGGCATTGCGCCAGGGAAGCCCTGATTTGCGCCAGACCGAGGCGCGAAGAGCCGAAGTGTACTACGGTAAACGAGGCCCTTCGCAACGAAGGTATGGCGTAAATCAGGGCTTCCTTGGCGGATTAGTCGGGGCGGGGGGCCAATAATCCGCCTACAATTAGGGTGAAGCTCGTCCCGGCCATACGCAGGCCGGCGCGCTATTCTGTTTGCCGGAGAGAAGCCTTGTCGAAAGAACATCACGGGCCGAGCGCCTACGACGACCCCGGGACGCCGGAAGAAATCTCGCGCCGTCAGTTCATGGCGAACGCAACGCTGACGTTGAGCGGCATCATCGGCGTCACGCTGGCGATTCCGATTGTCGGCTCGCTGCTTCCCCAGGCCGGCGCGGGCGCCGGGACGTGGTCGCCGCTCGATGCCAACGAGTGGAAGCAGCTGCAAAGCTCGACCGACAAGCCGGTCAAGATCGAATTCACGCTCACGTACAAGGACGCGTATCTGCCCAAGGGCCAAACCGCGGAATCCGTCTGGGGCATCAAGGTCAAGGATCTCGAGGCCTTCAAGAAGGCGCGCCCCGACATCTACTTGCCGAACGGAACCGTCAAGGCGTTCGGGCCCGACATCGTGACGATGGGCTTCGTCGTCTTCAGTCCGATCTGCCCCCATCTCGGCTGCCGGTTCAACTACGACGACTCGGCCGGCAAGTTCATGTGCCCGTGTCACGGCTCGCAGTTTGACGGCCAAGGCGCGCACCTCGCGGGACCGGCGCCGCGTGGACTCGATCCGCTGCCGCTGCGCGAACAGAACGGGCAAGCGGAAGTCACGTGGATTCGGTATCAGTCCACGACGCCCGACCGCATCGTCATCTCGTACACGAGCTAACGCCGAGGAATAAGGATTACCGTCATGCTCAATTGGATCGAGTCGCGCACCGGCTTCATTTCGATGGCGAAAGACTTCCTCACGGAAGACATTCCCGGCGGCGCGAGTTATTGGTACGTCTTCGGCAGCGCGACCATCTTCGCGATGGTCATTCAGATCGTCACCGGCATCTTCTTGACGTTCTTCTACGCTCCATCCGCCGACACGGCGTGGGAATCGACGAAGGCCATCTACGACAACGGCTTCCAGCACTTCGTGCTCTCGGTTCACTACTGGGGCGCGTCGGTGATGATCGGGCTCGTGTTCCTGCATCTCTTGCAAGTCGTGATCTGGGGCGCGTATAAGTCGCCGCGCGAACTGCAATGGATCGTCGGCGTCCTGCTGCTGCTGGTAACGATGGTGCTCGGCCTCTCCGGCTACCTGTTGCCGTGGGACATGAATGCGTACTTTGCGTCGCAAGTCGCGATCAACCTGACGCAGCAAGCGCCGCTCCTCGGCGGCTTCCTGTTGAATTTCGCGCAGGACGGCGCGACCATGGGCACGCTCACGATCAATCGCTTCTTCGGCCTCCACGTCTGGCTGATGCCGGCCGCGCTCGTCGGTCTGGTCGGCGCGCACCTCGCGATCTTCCGCTGGAACGGACCGGCCGGTCCGCCGGTCGAGGACCCGCGCCCGCTCAAGCCCGGACGCTTCTGGCCGGATCAGATGTTCATGGACACGGTCTTCTCGTTCGGCTGCTTCCTGCTCATCGTGTTTCTCGCGTGGTTCTTTCCGCCGTTCCTCGACGCGAAAGCCGACCCGACCAATAGCTTATTCGTCCCGTATCCGGCCTGGTATTTCCTCGATCTGTTCGGCCTGTTGAATCTGGTGCCGGGCGATCTCGAGGTCGTGGGCGCGATCATCATCCCCGGCATCGCGACCGCCATCCTCTTCCTATTGCCGTGGATCGACCGCTCGACGACGCGCGCGCTCGGGTCGCGCAAGTTCGTCCTCGGGTTGACCTTCGTGTCACTGGCGATTATGTGGTCGCTGACGCTGTGGAGCCAGTTGTCGATTATGGACAAACAGGCCGCCGCGGGACCGCCGGCGCCACCGCCCCAGGCTGCCGCTCCGAGCACGACAAGCGCGTCGACCGGAAACGCCAATGGCGCGAAAGTCTTTCAGACCAACTGCTCCTCGTGTCACGGTGCGCAAGGCCAGGGCACACCCGGCGCGTTCCCGCCGCTCGCGGACAATCCGGTTGTCACCGGCGACGCGAAGAAGGTCATCGGCATCGTCGTCGGCGGCTTGCACGGTCAGATCAGCGTCAACGGCGCCAGCTACAACGGCATGATGCCCGCGTGGAAAGGCACGCTCTCCAACAAAGACATCGCTGACGTGATCACCTACATCCGCACTGGCCTCGGCAAGAACAGCGCATCGGCCGTCACCGTGAAAGACGTCGCCGCCGTTCACTGATCGAGAAGAGTCTTACCGGCAGGCGGGACCGTCGTAGAGATAGAGCGCGGCTTTCCCTGACGTTTGAACGATGCGGCGGTTTCGGCCGAAGGTCGGGTCGGTGTGTTCGCGGTCGCGTGAGGCGACCAGCCACACGCGCTGTGCACCGCAGATGATGCTGCGCGCATCGCGCGCGCTGCGCTCGCGATCGTCAGGTTGCGCGATGACGTCGACCGGAGGCATCGTGTAAAACAGCAACGCGTTGCCGCCCGGCATCCCTTCGATCGCCACCGTGTCACTCGCATGCCGCTCGCTTTGAATGGTCGCGGCCAGAGGCGGCACCGGTTTGAAATTATCGGCCTGCGGCAAACCCAAGACGATCAGCGCGTCGAGCGCGAGAAATGCCGCAATGGCCAGCGGATACGGGGCATAGTCCAGCGTGTCGCGGCGTGCGAGCAAGACGGCGCAGACGACCGAACCGATCGCGAGCACCAGCCCCGCCGCGATCAACGCGGGCAAGAACGTCGGGAGCGCCGCCGCTACGTGATTGTCACGCGAGAACAACTGCACGGCGATCGCGACGAAGACGATCGTGACCGGAACGGCGAGCGCACTCAGGATCGCGCCGCGGCGTCGCGCGCTCTTCGCCAGCGCATCGAAATACAACCCGACGAGCAATGCGAAGGCCGGGAATTCGAGCGCAATGTAATTCGGCAGCTTGGTGCGCGCGAAGGTGAAGAAGACGAACGGGACGACCGCCCACACGACGCCCAAACGCAGCAGACGAAACGTCGTGGGATCGCCGGTGCCGCGCAGCGCCGTGAACGCATACACGATCGACATCGGCAAGAATGCCGACCAGGGGAAGAACCCCAAGAGCACAACCGGGACGTAGTACCACAGTGGCCCCGACTGATTTTCGATGACGCCGGTGTAGCGGCCGATCGTGTAATGACCGATCAATTCCATGACGCCGTGCGGACCGCCGTGAGCGGACAGCGCGAGCAACCACGGTGCCACGACCAGCACGAATGCGGCGCCCCCGATCAGCCAGCCGCGCAACGACGGCATCGGCGTCGGCTCATGACGCAGGTTCCACAGCCAATACGGCACGATCACGAGCGCGCAAATGACCGGCGCGACCGGCCCCTTCGCGAGAAAACCGAACGCCGCGGCGATGCACCCGAAGGCAAAATACGAGGAACGCCCGGTCTGCAGCGCGCGGAACCACCAGAAGATCGTGAGCGCCACCGCGAGATCGAGCAGCGCGTCCATGATGGCAAGCCGCCCGACGATCGCTTGCATCAAACAGGTCGAGAGCACCAGGCTCGCGATCACGCCGGCGCGCGTGCCGGCCTGCCGCGTGACCGCGTAGCCGGTCATCGCGCCCATCGCGATGGTCGCAAGCGCCGACGGAAGTCGCAACGCGAGGGTCCCGACACCGAACGCTTTGGCGAACAGCGCGGCGATCCAGAAATACAGCGGCGGCTGAATGAACCAAGGCGCCCCGTTGAGGTGCATCACGACCCAATCGTGTGAGAGCAATATCTCGCGAGCGACTTCGCCGTACGCCGTCTCGCTGTTATCCCACAGCGTTCCGACCGGCAGACCGGGCAGCGTCGCAAGCGCGGCAGCAAGAGCGCCGATAAGCGCGGCTCGAACTGGCTTTTCCATCGCGGACGGTATTTGCGCCGCCGCGCGGAAGTCATGCGCAACGCCATGTCCGTTCCTCTCCTCATGCGTCTCGACGGCCGCCTCGTGGCAATCGTCGGCGGCGGCCCGGTCGCGCTGCGAAAAGCCCGTTCGCTGACGGAGTCGAACGCGCGTCTGCGCGTGGTCGCGCCGACGATTGTCGACGAGTTGCGAGCGCTCGCGCAGACGCACGGCGAGTTTTTCGAGCGGGCTTACGCGGCCGGTGATCTCGACGGTGCCGCTCTGGCGATCGCCGCCACCGATGACGATGCCCTCAACGAACGCGTCGTCGCTGACGCCCGCGCTGCCAACATCCTCGTCAACGACGCGAGTCAACCGTCGCGCGGCGACGCGACAATGCTTGCAACGCACCGCATCGGCGACGTGACGATCGCCGTCGACAGCGGCGGCGGCACGCCGGCATTTTCCAAGCGCATCATCCGCGAGATCGCCGAGCACCTCGGTCCGGACTATGGACCGGCGAGCAAAACGCTCGCACGCATGCGCACGTACGCTCTCGCAACGCTTTCTTCCGATGAACGCGCGGCGGCACTGCGCACGCTCGCGGAGTATCCGCTTGCAGAGCTGGCGCGCATGAATCCGGGCGACGCGGAGCACGCGGTCGACGCCTGCGTACGCTCGCTGCGCAACACCACTAACCTGTCGCCCAGCGGCGCAACCTGCGCCACGCGCGCGAGCGCGCTTGCGATCGCGCAGTCGCGCTGGATCGCGGCGCGGCTGGCCGAACACGGCGTTGCGACGCGCCTCCTGCCGGTGACGACGACCGGCGATGCGGTGCAGGACCGGCCGCTGCACGACATCGGCACCGACAACGTCTTCGTCACTGAGATAGAGGTCGCGCTGCGCGACGGGCGCGCACACTACGCGGTGCACTCGGCCAAAGATTTGCCGAGCACGCTGCCGGCCGACATGTGTCTGGCCGCGATCTCCGCGCGCGAGGATGCGCGTGACGCGTTTTGCAGCGAGCGCTACCCGTCGTTTGCAAGCCTTCCCGCCGGCGCATTGGTCGGAACGTCGAGCCCGCGGCGCCGCGCGCAACTGCAGGCGCTGCGCGACGATCTGCGCTATGAAGACATACGCGGAAACATCGACACGCGTTTGCGCAAACTTCGCGAAGGAACGTACGACGCGATCGTGCTCGCGATGGCCGGACTGCGCCGGCTGGGAATCGCGGCCACGCACACCGTCCCGTTCGAACTGGACACGCTCGTTCCGGCGGTCGCGCAAGGCGCGCTCGCGATCGAAACGCGCAGCGACGCCGCGCCGGCATTCCTGCACGCCGTGCGCGCGGCGGTAAACGACGCGCAAGCCGAACGTTGCGTGACTTGCGAGCGTGCCGCGCTGCGAACCCTGCGCGGCGGCTGCAAGGCGCCGATCGGCATTCATGCCGGCGGCGACGGCGCGCGCCTGACCGTGCGCGGCACCGTCGCGGCGCTCGACGGCAGCCGCGTCGTGAGCGCGCGGCTGGACCGGCCGGTGAGCACCCTCGAAGAGGCCGACGCACTCGGCGTTGCCCTGGCGGAGGTCTTGCTGACACAGGGGGCGGGCGAGCTGCTCGAGCGGCCGGCACCGCTGGCCGGGCGGTTTCTCGTCCTGCCGCGCACGCAGGACCGGCCCAGCCGCATCGCCGGGGCGCTGCGCGAGCGGGGAGCGGAGGTCGCGGAGATTCGCGACGGCGAGCCGACCGAAGCGCTTGCGCGACGGGTTCCGGATATGGTCCTGTTACCTTCGAGCGGGTCGGTCGGAGTTGCGGCCGCGTGGCTCGAACGATGGAAGACGTCCCCACGGCGTCCATCGGTCGCCGCCATGGGTCCACAGAGCCGATCGGCTGCCGAGGCCGCGGGATGGGTGCCTGACATCGTCCCGGCCGAAGCGACCATCGACGCATTCGTCGCCGCCGTCGAAGAATTTCTGAGCGCACAAGCATGATCTACCGCCCGCGCCGTTTGCGGCGCACCGAAACGCTGCGTTCTCTCGTGCGCGAACACCGCACGAGCATCGAGCATTTGGTGCAGCCGCTGTTCGTCGTCGAACGGCAAGCCGATGCCGGCGCAATCGTGTCGATGCCGGGAATCGAGCGCTTCTCGGTTGAGGGTGTCGTCGACGAAGTCCGCGCACTGGACGCGCTCGGCATCAAGAGCGTGCTGCTCTTCGGCATTCCGGCGCACAAGGACGCAGTCGCGTCCAGCAACTACGACGATAACGGGGTCGTGCAGCGCGCGATCCGCGCGATCAAGACGGCCGCGCCGCAGGTCGCCGTCATCGCCGACCTGTGCAACTGCGAATACACCGATCACGGGCACTGCGGCATCCTCGACGATCGCGGAAACGTCGACAACGACGCGACGGTCGCGCTCTTGGTACGCACCGCGCTGACCTATGCGAAGGCCGGCGTCGACGTCATCGCGCCGTCGGACATGATGGACGGACGGGTCGGCGCGATCCGCAGCGCGCTGGATGCACACGGCCACACGGACACCGCGATCATGGCGTACAGCGCCAAATATGCGTCGGCATTCTACGGTCCGTTTCGCGATGCGGCCGGTTCGGTGCCGCAGTTCGGCGACCGCCGCTCGTATCAGATGGACCCTGCCAACGCAAATGAAGCATTGCGCGAGATCGCGCTCGACCTCGAAGAAGGCGCGGACATCGTCATGGTCAAGCCCGGCCTGCCGTATCTCGACATCGTACGCGCGGCGCGCGACGCTTTCGACGTGCCGATCGCCGTCTACAACGTGAGCGGCGAATACGCCATGCTCAAAGCCGCCGCCGCCAACGGTTGGATCGACGAACATCGCGCGGTCGACGAAACGCTGATCGCGTTTGGGCGCGCGGGCGCCGACATCATCATCACGTACTTCGCCAAGGACTACGCGCAGCGCAAAGCGATGGGCGCATGACGCAAGCCGATACCGTGGTGCTGATTCTCGCCGGCGGCGAGGCGACGCGTTTTCCTGGGAAGCTCGGGCATGAGATCGATGGCGTGCCGATGCTGGTGCGCACCTATCGCAACGTGCGCGGACGCTGGCCGGTCGCCCTCTCCGTGAAAGAGCCGCTCGCGCCGGTGTTGGCTGCGCAGATCGACGCCGCGCTCGTCGTCGACCGCGTCGCGCGGCGCGGCCCGCTCGCCGGCATCGTGCGCGCGTTCGAAGTACTCGAATCGCGGCGCTCGTTCGTCGTCGCAGGCGATGCGCCCAACGTGACGCTGGACGAACTCGACGCGCTCGATGCGGCATGGAGCGCGGATGTCGATGCCGTGCTCGCGCGCAACGCCTCCGACATCGAGCCACTGGTCGCGCTCTATGATCGCGTCGCGATGCTCGAAGCGGGACGGGACGTGCTCGCAACCGGCAGCGGTGCGGTGCGCGATGCGGTTGCACGCTTGCGCACGACGACCGTTCGGCTTTCGGATCGAGCACTGGTCAACGTGAATACACAGGCCGATCTCCCATGAGCGTCGAGCGTTCGATCTCCGCCTACACGCGCGCGCGCAGCGTGATCGCGGGCGGCGTCAACTCTTCGGTGCGCGCGTTCAAAGCCGTCGGCGGCAACCCGGTCTTCATGAAGAGCGGTGCGGGCGCGATAATTCGCGACCTCGACGACAACGAGTACATCGATTACGTGCTCTCCTGGGGGCCGCTCTTGCTCGGGCACGCGCATCCCGCGGTCGTCAAAGCCGTGCAGCACGCGGCCGCGCGCGGCAGTTCCTTCGGCGCACCGACCGAAGCCGAGAGTGAACTCGCCGAACTTATCGTCAGCATGGTGCCAAGCGTCGAGCGCGTGCGTTTTACGTCGAGCGGCACCGAAGCGACGATGAGCGCGATACGTCTCGCGCGCGGTTACACGCACCGCGAGAAGATCGTCAAATTCGCCGGATGTTACCACGGTTCGTCCGACACGTTTCTCATCTCGGCAGGTTCGAGCGCGCTGACGCTCGGCATCCCGAATTCGCCCGGCGTCACGCAGGGAACGGCCCGCGACACGCTGGTGGTCCCGTTCAACGACGCCGCTGCCGTCGCGCACGCCTTCGAACGGCATCCCGAGGAGATTGCCGCCGTCATCGTCGAGCCGTATGCGGGCAACATGGGATTGGTCTTGCCCGCACCCCGATTCTTGCACACGCTGCGCGACCTGTGCAACGAATACGGCGCGGTGCTCATCTTCGACGAAGTGATGACCGGCTTTCGCGTGGCGCGCGGCGGCGTGCAAGAACGTGACGGCGTGCTGCCCGATCTCACCACGCTTGGAAAAGTCATCGGCGGCGGATTGCCGGTCGGTGCGTTCGGCGGGCGCGGCGAGATCATGGACCGGCTCACACCCGACGGCACGATCTTTCATGCGGGCACGCTCTCCGGCAACCCGCTCGCGATGGCCGCGGGCATTGCGACACTCAAGGCGATTCGCGACGACGCGACGCTCTACGAACGCCTGAGCGTGCTCACCGCGTTGTTGATCGACGGCCTGCACGAAGTCTTCGAAAAGCACGGCGTCGCGCATGTCGGCACACACGCCGGATCGATGTTCACAGCTTTTTTCACACCCGACCCGGTCGTCGATCTGACCACCGCGATGAAGGCGGATACGGCATTCTACGGCAGGTTCTTCCACGCCATGCTCGACCGGGGCGTCTACCTCGCGCCCTCGCAATTCGAAGCCGGCTTCATCTCGACCGCGCATACGGTGCGCGACATCCGCACGACGCTCGACGCCGCCGACGCCGCGCTCGCGGAGATCGTTTCATCATCATGATCGACCCGATCCATCAACCGCTGCGCCTGGACGGCATCGGCCTCAACGAGGTCTCGATTCCGCGTCTGTACGCCTATCATCGCGTGCTGGTGCAAGCCCACGCCGCCGGCAAGACGACGATCACCTCGCACGGCCTGGCCGCCCTGCTCGGCCACACGATCGCAAGCCCGCAGATTCGTAAGGATCTTTCGGCGCTCGGCACGCTTGGGCATCGCGGGCGCGGGTACACGATCGAACCGCTCGTCGAACGTCTCGCGCACGTCCTCGGGCTCGAACACGACTGGCACGTTGCGGTCGTCGGATTCGGTTACCTCGGACACGCCTTCACCACGTTCATCGCGGGGCGCGAGCGCCGCTTCCACGTCGCGGCCATCTTCGATGCGTCACCGGCGATCGTCGGTCAACGCTGGCAGGACGTGACGGTTGCCGACGTCACGCAGATGGAACGCGTGCTCTCGCACGTGAACTGCAACATCGGCGTCATCGCGGTTCCAGCGAGCGCGGCGCAGAGCATCGCCGATCGCTTGGCGGCTTTGGGCATCCGCGCGCTGCTGAACTTCGCGCCGACGCCGCTGCATCTGCGCGCTCCGGTCTTCGTGCGGAATATCGATCTCGCGGGCGAACTCTCCATACTCACCCATCGGCTGAGCGCCGAGCCGAACGTGGGGGAATAAGTGCCGGTCGTCTGCCTCGGACTTTCGCATCACACCGCACCGGTCGACGTGCGCGAACGCCATGCGTTCCCGGCGTCGCGCATGGCCGAAGCGCTCACGGCGCTGCGCGACTACCCGTCGGTCGTGGAAGCGGCGATGCTGCAAACCTGCGGCCGCCTCGAAATTTACGCCGAACTCGAAGAGTACGAGGCCGGCATCGAGCAACTCAAAGCCTTCCTCGCGAACTTCCGTCATGGCGCCACCGGGTACGATCTGGAATCCTACCTCTACACGCTGCTCGGGCGGGATGCCGTGCATCATCTTATGCGCGTCTGCACCGGCTTGGACTCGATGCTGATCGGTGAAGCCGAGATTCTCGGCCAAGTCAAGGACGCTTACGTGCAGGCGCACCACGCGAACGCCATCGGCTCAACGCTGCACCGGCTCTTCCGCGATGCGCTCAACGCCGGAAAGACCGCGCGTACGCGCACACGCATCGGCGATGAATCCACCAGCATCGCCACTGCGGCGATCGACCTTGCGACCACGCGTCTGGGCTCCCTGCACGATGCATCGGTCCTCGTGATCGGCACCGGCAAGATGGGTCGCACCGCCGCGCGGCGGTTGCGCAGCGCGGGTGCGAAGCGCTTGATCCTCACGAATCGCACGATGCAGCGCGCACAGGAATTGATCGCGGAGATCGGCTTCGGCGATGCGATCGAGATGCCGCATCTGCCGGATGCGCTCGCTGCCGCCGACGTCGTCGTCACTTCGACCGGGTCATCGGAATTCGTGGTCGAGCCCGACACCGTGCGCGCAGCGATGAGCCGCCGCCCGGAGCGGCCGCTCTTCATCGTCGACATCGCGGTGCCGCGCGACGTCGATCCGGATGTCGGACAGATCGACAACGTCACGTTGATCGACGTCGACGGTCTCAAAACGGTCGTCGATGAAAAACTTGAAGTACGGCGCGAGGCGATTCCGCACGTCGAAGCGATCATCGCCGACTATGTGGAGAACTTCGCGCGCTGGTACCGCTCGCGCGCGGCCGTTCCCGTGATCGCATCGCTCACGCAGAAGGCGGAGGCGATTCGCGAAGGCGAAATCGAGAAGCTGCTGGCGCGGCTCCCCGATCTGAGCGAGCGCGAAAAGCAACTGATTGTCGGTTCGTCGATGACGATCGTGTCAAAATTACTGCATTCGGCGATCACACGCATGCGCGACAAAGCCGAGCGCAACCAGTCCGAAGCGATCGAGCACGCGCGCGTGCTCGACGATCTCTTCGAACTCAACGTCGTCGCGGACGGCGACGAGTGAGCACCGGAAAAGTTTTTCTCGTCGGTGCCGGACCGGGCGATCCCGGCTTGCTGACCGTCCGCGCGGCCAATCTGCTGCGCAGCGCCGGCGTAGTGTTGTACGACGCGCTGGCATCGGATTGGGTGGTCGCGCTCGCGCCGCCGTCGTGCGAGAAGATCTTCGTCGGCAAGCGCGGCGGCAACCATGCGATGACGCAAGACGCGATCGAAGCGTTGATGGTGCGCAAAGCACGCGAGCACGCCATCGTCGTTCGCTTGAAGGGCGGCGATCCGTTCGTCTTCGGCCGCGGCGGCGAAGAGGCACAGACGCTTGCGGCGCACGGTATCCCATTCGAGATCGTTCCCGGCATCACGTCGGTTATTGCAGCACCGGCGTACGCCGGGATTCCGCTGACGCACCGCGATCACAATCCGGCCTTCACGGTCGCGACCGGACACGAAGACCCGACCAAGCCGTCCTCGACGCTCGAGTTTCGCCGCCTCGCCGACCCGCATCGCACGCTCGTCTTTTTGATGGCGATGGGGAATCTGCGCGAGATCGCACGGACGCTCGTCGTCGAGGGCCTGGCTGCCGCGACGCCGGTCGCGGTCATTCAAGACGGAACGCGACCGACGCAGCGCACCGTAACCGGCACGCTCACGACCATCGCCGACGACGTCGAGCACAGCGGCATCGGCGCGCCTGCGATCGTCGTCGTCGGCAGCGTCGTGCGTCTTCGCAACGAGATCGCCTGGTTCGACCGCACGCCGCTCTTCGGCAAGCGCGTGTTGATCACACGCCCCGAGCGGCAGGCGCACGACTTCGCCAACGCGCTGATCGAACGCGGCGTGGAACCGATACTCGCGCCGGCTATCGTCATCGGGCCGCCCGACGATCCACGAGCCGCTCGTCGAGCAGTCGACGACATAGGCTCGTTCGCCTGGGTCGTGTTCACGTCGCAAAACGGCGTCGATGCGTTTTTCGCGCGTCTGCACGAGAGCGATCGCGATGCGCGCGCGCTCGCCGGCGTCAAGATCGCCGCCATCGGAAGCAGCACGGCAAGCCGGCTGCAGCACTACGGCCTGCGCGCCGACCTCGTTCCGGCGACGTTCGTCAGTGAAGCGGTCGGCGACGCACTGATCGCGGCAACCGCGTCGGGTGATCGCGTGCTGATCTACCGCGCACAAGAAGCGCGCGACGTGCTCCCGGCGATGCTCGAACGCGCGCAACGCGCGCCCACTGTCGTCGCCGCCTACAAGACGGCGTTCGCGCGCGACCCGGACTTTTCAGAGAAGGTTGCGCGCGCCGACGTGCTGACGTTCACCAGCGCATCGACCGTCCACGGTTTTGCCGCCTTGCTCGGCGGCAACGACGCGGCGGTGAACGCGGCACGCGGTAAGTGCATCGCCTGCATCGGTCCGATCACGCGCGATGCGGCGCAGGCGATCGGCCTGCATGTTGACGTGCTGGCCGACGTATTCACTGCCGACGGTCTGCTCGCAGCGCTCGCGGGACACTACGCATCGACGCCGCATTCCTGACGCGCGCCTGCGCCGGCATCGTGGCCGCGGCGGCGGTCGCGGTCCTCGCATGTCGCGCGCGGGCACTGACGCGCGGAGGCGGTTGGGCCGCATTCACTGTCGGCGCGATCACCTACACCGCCGGTGGGTGGCCTGCGGCCGCCGTGCTCTTCTCGTTCTTTCTTCCATCGCTCGCGCTCTCGCGGCTGGGGCGCGCACGCAAGCGCGATCTGCTCGACATCGGCAAACATGGTCCGCGCAACGCCCTGCAAGTGTTCGCCAACGGCGGCGTCGCCGCGCTCTGCGTATTCGCGGCAGGCATCGCGCACCGCGACCTGTGGATGGTCGCGTTCTCGGGCGCGTTCGCGGCCGCGTGCGCCGATACATGGGGCACGGAGATCGGCACGCTGGTTCGCGCGCTGCCACGTTCTATCGTCACGCTCAAGCCGCTTGCGACGGGATTGTCGGGCGGCATCACGCCGCTCGGCACGCTTGCTGAAATAGCCGGCGCGCTATCGGTGGCGGGAATCGCGTGGTTGGTGCGGATCGCGCCGTTTGCGCCGGTTGCCGCAGCCGGATTCGCCGGCGCCGTGATCGATTCGCTGCTCGGCGACACGCTACAAGAACGGCGCTGGTGCGAGCGCTGCGCGCGCGAATGTGAAACGAATCCGCATCATTGCGGACAGGCGACCCGCCGCGCACGCGGATACGCCTGGATGAACAACGACACCGTCAACGCCTGCGCGACGCTGTGCGGCGCGCTCGTCGCGCTCGTGCTGATGCGCTAGGAGCGGCGCGAGCGAACGAACTCCGCGAATTTCTCCTCGAGATAGGCGATGATCGCGTCATCGTCGTCGGCAATTTTGACGCCGCCGTCGATCAGGGACGGAATGCCGGTCGCACCAAACAGTTCCTTCACCACCGTTCGGTCGGCATGGTCGCGAGGGACGTTGACGATCTTGTAGTTCAAGAGCATTTCGGTCATCTTCGCACGGACACGAGCGCAATACGGGCACCACTCGGCTTGGTAGAGGACGATGTCAGTTTCGATCATGGAAAGCGGCTCTTGTGCCAAACATTGCGCGATCCTGCGGTCGTGGGCTATGCTGATGTGATGACCGCCATCGGCTGGTGGAAACGAGACCCGAATCTGCGGCGCGGGTTCGCCGCCTCGATTGCACTGCACATACTCGGGGCACTCGCGATCCCGCTGGCCGTCGTCCAAGTCGCCAATCAAGGCGCCGACGCGTCGCTTGTCTCGATCGTGCGCATCACGCGCGTTGTGATGGTTGCCCCGCAGCAGGCCGTCGTCGCGAAGCCGCAGCCCAAACGTGCGCCGCAGCCGCACCGGCTCGCGCAACCCACAATGACCGGCAAGCAAGACGAGCGAGCCAAGATCCCACCGAGCGCCGACGCGTCACGGTCGCGAGCCAAACCGGCGACGCTGGTCGCGGTGGATGCGCCGACGGCCGCGCCGCAGAGCGCCCCGACGACCGCTCCCGTCGACACGACCACGCCCGCCCCGGCCGCGACCACCGTCGCCGCGAACGTCGGGATGCGCCGCCGCGACATCGGAGGCACGTTGCCGTTCGGCGCACAGGAGCATGACGCGGTCCTCGATCCCGCCGTCCAGAAGCAGCTCGCGGCGCTCGGCGTTCACGTCACACTCACCGTCACCATCGGCGACGACGGCGTCACCAAGGACGTCGTCTTTCAACCCGACGTCGACCCCGCGATCGAGAGCCAGATCAGACAACTGCTGGCCGACGCGAATTGGGATCCGGCCGTGTGCGGCGGCGGCATCCCGTGCGCCGGCACAGCGATCATCCGGCTTTAAAGAATCGACTGCCCGAGCGCCGAGCAGATCAGCCCGACGGCCAGCGCCGCGGTTTGATTGCGGTGATCGAGGATCGGATTGATTTCAACTGCCTCGATCGAGCCGAGCTGTTTGCTCTCCGCCAGCATCTCCATGATGAGATGCGCCTCGCGATAGCTCAATCCGCCTTTGACCGGCGTGCCGGTCCCCGGTGCTTCGCTCGGGTCGATGCCGTCCATGTCGAACGAAACGTGTATCCGGCGACCGCCGGCGCCCGCGATGCGAATCGCTTCTTCCATGACGCGCGGCATGCCGAGTTTGTCCACGTCGCTCATGGTGAATGCGCGCACACCCATCTCCCGCAAGATGCGTTTCTCGCTCGGATCGACGTCACGTAACCCGATCTGGACGGTATGTTCGCGCAACGCGTTGCCGTGTGTCAGCGCGAAGTAGAGCGGCATGCCGTGCACGTTCCCCGACGGCGACGACTGCGGCGAGTTGATGTCGCAGTGCGCGTCGACCCAAATCACGCCGGGTGCTTGACCGCGCGCGCGCGCCAAGCCCGCGAGCGTTCCCATGACGATCGAATGATCGCCGCCGAGAACGATCGGAAAGCCGCCGCCGCGCACGATACCGGCAACCATCTCCGCGAGCTCTCCGCACACCGCCTCGATGACGTCGAGATACCGGGCGTGGCGATCGGGCGCGGGCAGCGACTCGCGAATCGGCACCGCGAGATTGCCGAAGTCGTTGATCGTCGAGATGCCGAGCGCCGCGAGTCGCTCGTGCAGCTTCGCATAGCGGACGGCGGAGGGCCCCATGTCGACGCCGCGGCGGCTCGCGCCCAAGTCCATGGGCACGCCGATGATGTCGACGCGATCCACGGCGACGAGCGGATAATCAGGATTCATGTGCGTGAGGGCCAGAGCCGCTTGATCGAGTTGGCCATCGCCCAGCTCACGGCGTTCATCGCCGGCTTGAGAAACGGTGCTATGTATCCCTCGTCCAAGTCGAGGAAGAAGAGATAGTAACCCTGGCGCTGCGGCAGCGTGCTGCTCCATTCGCGCGCGCGAGCGACGCCCTGCGGATCGCGCGCTTCTAACGCGGCGAGCACCGCCGCATCATCGGGCGCTTGCCGGACGATCTCGATGAACGAGCGGTATCCCAAGCCCAGCGCCTGAAGCAGCCACGCATCCATCGGACTTTGGCCGAAGAGATAGTCGCCGAGGGTTCCATGGAGCGCAGCGCGCGTCTTGTCGATCAGGCGCGGCAACCAGCGGATGCCGCCGAGTTCCTCGGTCCAGTGGCGGGGCAGCTCAGTACGAAGATCGCGTATCGGCATACTCGGCCATTCGCGGCACAGGCTTCTTCCTCCGGTTGTGCGTAGATTCGGCGAACATGCTCAGAGCGCGCACGTTCGCGGCGACGGCCATGCTGTCGTTTCTGATGGCCGCTTGCGGTCATCACGTTGGTCCGCGCCCCGGTCAACTGTCGCTCGGGATGGTGACCGACGTCGGCGGCTTGGGCGATCGATCGTTCAACGACTCGGCCTATCGCGGATTGCTTCGCGCACGCGATCAGCTCGGCGCCTACGTCGAAGTGCTGCAATCACGCTCGGCTGCGGACTATCAGCCGAACATCGAGGCGCTCACCAATCAGCGCGTCGACATGACCTTCGCGATCGGGTTCTTGATGAGCACCGATCTCGATCAGATCGCACGCAATCATCCCGACCGCCACTATGCCATCATCGATGCGGTCGTCGACGATCCCAACGTGGTGTCGGTGACCTTTCGCGAGCAGGACGGCTCGTTTCTCGCGGGCGCTCTCGCCGCGATGATGAGCACGACCAAACACATCGCGTTTCTCGGTGGTGAAGATGTTCCGCTCTTGCGAAAATTTGAAGCCGGGTACACGGCCGGCGCGCACGAAGTCGACCCGTCCGTCACGGTGGACGTGAAATACGTGGGGAGCTTCGACGACGTTGCCGCCGGACAAGAACTCGGTAACGTGCTCTACAACGGCGGCGCCGACATCATCTTCGCGGCGGCCGGCACCGCCGGACTGGGTGCGATCAACGCGGCCAAGAGCCGAAGCGGCGCGTACGTCATCGGCGTGGACTCCGATCAGGACGCGCTCGCGCCCGGCAAGATTCTGACCTCGATGGTCAAGCACGTCGACGTCGCCGTCTTCGACGTGGCGCGGGGGATGCAGCAGCATCGGCCGATCGCCGGTCACCTGACGCTTGGACTAAGCGACGACGCGATCGGTTTGACGAATTTCACCTTCACACGCACGGCGATCGGCGCAGCGCGGCTGCGCCGCTTGAGCGCGATCCGCCGCGCCATCATCGCAGGCAAGATCGTTCCGCCCGATACGCGAGAGGCGCTGGCCGCATGGAAACCGGTCGCGCTATGAGCGTCGCACTCGCGTTGCGCGGCATTCGCAAGACATTTCCGGGCGTCGTTGCGGTCGATGGCGTCGATCTCGACGTGCGTCGCGGTGAAATTCATGCGCTGGTCGGCGAGAACGGCGCCGGAAAATCGACGCTGGCCCGCATCGCCTTCGGCGAACTGCATGCCGATGCCGGGAGCGTCGAGGCCCACGGCACCGTCGGCTTGGTCCATCAGCATTTCGAACTCGTCGGCCGCTTGCGCGTGTGGCAAAACGTGCTGCTTGGCCGCGAGCCGCGGACGGGCTGGCGGATCGACACGCGCGCTGCCCGCGCGCGGGTCACTCACCTCGCGCAACGCAACGGTCTATCGATCGACCCCGACGCACTGGTCGAAGACCTACCGGTCGGCATGCGTCAACGTGTCGAACTGCTTCGCGAGTTGGAACGTGATCCCGCGGTGCTGCTGCTCGACGAACCGACTGCCGCACTTGCACCGGGCGAGATCGATGCATTCTTCGCGACCATCGAGCAATTGGCGCACAACGGCACTGCGGTTCTCGTCGTGACGCACAAACTGAACGAGGTGATGGAACATGCGCAGCGCGTGACCGTCATGCGCCACGGAAAGATCGTCGAACAAACACAGATCGCTCGCACCAGCGCACGCGAGATTGCACAGGCGATGGTCGGCGGCGAACTTCCGGCAATCGCACAGCGTGCCGCAACGGTGCTCGCGCCGTGCCTTTCGATACGCGATCTGCGCACGGCGGGGGCCGCTGGGCTGCGCGGCGTCGATCTGGACGTGCGGCGCGGCGAGATCGTCGGTATCGCCGGCGTGGAGGGCAACGGACAATCCGCGCTCGCCGACGCGATCGCGGGGATGATCACCCATGCGGGCACCGTCGCATTCGCATCACCGCACACGACCGTCGGCATTGTTCCGCAAGATCGTGCGCGCGAGGCGCTGGTGCTCGGATGGTCGCTGGTCGAGAACGTCGCGTTTAGCCGATTCCAAAACGCACGCATGCACGCGGGTCCATTCGTGAACTTCGCCAACGCGCGGACTGACGCGCAGACGATCGCGCAGCGCTTCGACGTGCGTGCGGCGACACTCGACGTGCCGGTCGCAACGCTATCCGGCGGCAATCAACAGAAGATCGTGGTAGGCCGCGCGCTCGTTGACCATCCCGAATTTCTTCTCGCCTACAATCCGACCCGCGGCATCGACGTCGGTGCCGCGGCGCTCGTGCAATCGCGCTTGGTGCAAGCGCGCAACGACGGCGCGGCGATCCTGCTGATCTCGTTTGAACTCGACGAGATTCTGGCGCTCGCCGATCGCGTGCTCGTTCTGTTCAACGGCAGCATCGCGGGCGCGTTCGACGGCGCGAGTGCCGATCGCGGAGAACTTGGACGGCTCATGGCGGGCGGCGCATGAAGAGCCTGATGGATCGCGCGCGCGGCGCGCGCGGCGCACTCGGCGCGCTCGCGATCGCACTCGTGTTGATCACCGCGGCGATGCTAGTGGCCGGCGCGAGTCCGATCGACGGCTTCGCGGCGCTCTTCGCGGGCGCGCTCGGCGGGACGCATCAACTCGGTGAAACGCTGGTGCAAGCGACGGCATTGCTCTTCCCGGCGCTCGGCATCGCGCTTGCATTTCGCGCCGGTCTGTTCAATATCGGTGCCGAGGGGCAACTGCTCGTGGGAGGTCTGGCCGCGGGCGCACTCGGTGCGAACGTGCATCTCGCGCCGGCGCTCGCCGCCGTCATCATGCTCGGCGGCGGTGCGCTCGCGGGCGGCGTGTGGGGCGGGATCGCGGGCTGGCTGAAAGCGCGGTTCGGCGCCAACGAGATCATCGCGACGCTGATGCTGAATTTCATCGCCGCGAGTCTCACCGGGTATCTCGTCGCCGGACCGCTCAAGAGCAGCCCGGCCGGCGGCCCGGAAACGGCGCCGCTTGCGCATGCGTACTGGTTGCCGGTTTTGCTGCCGTACACGCGGCTTTCGATCGCACTGCTCATCGCGCTCGCGATCGCAGCGCTGCTGCACGTCGTGTTGACGCGCACGGTGTTCGGCTACGAGTTGCGCGCGATCGGTGAAGCACCCGAAGCGGCGCGGCGCGCTGGGATATCACTGCAACGCATGGCCTTGCTCGCACTGGCCTCTTCGGGCGCGATCGCCGGGTTGGGCGGCGCATCCATTGTGGCCGGGGAACTGCACCGCTTCAACACGCAGCTATCGCCCGGATATGGGTACACCGCGATCGCGGTCGCGCTCGTCGGCGATCTCGATGCGCGCTGGATCTGCGTGGCAGCATTCGCGTTCGGCATCTTGGAGACCGGAGGACTCGCCATGCAAGCTGTCGCGAACATTCCTAAAGACGCCATTCATGTGATCGAAGGAGTGATCGTCGTACTCTTGGCGGCGCGGCGCTATGTGGCGGCCCGGGCGGCGATCGCATCATGACGCTCGCGCTGCTCGTCACGCTCCTCACGTTGACCGTGCTCAAAGCGACCCCGATCATCTTCGCGGCGCTCGGCGGCACGATCTCGGAGCGCTCCGGCGTCGTGAACATCGGCTTGGAGGGCATGATGGCGGCCGGCGCGTTCGGTGCCGTCTACGCGACCTCGGCGACCGGCAATCCGGTCGTCGGCGTGATCGCCGGCATCCTGGCCGGAGCATTCTTCGGATTCGTGTTGGGAGTGGCCGCGACGCGCCTGAAGGTCGATCAGATCGTCGCGGGCACCGGCATCAACTTGCTGTGCATCGGCGGCGCCGCCTACGCGCTCGTCGTGCTCTTTCATCAGCAGGGCTCAAGCCCGCAGGTCGCCTCACTCGGAACCGCCGACGTGTGGCTGATCGTGCTGGCGTTCGCCCTCGCGATCGCGTTGCACGCATTCTTGTGGTTAACGCCGTGGGGGCTGCGCCTGCGCGCGATCGGCGAAAACCCGCGCGCAGTTCTGGCTGCGGGCATCGATCCGTTGCGCGTGCGGATGCTGGCGGTCACGATCAGCGGTGCGCTCGCGGGATTGGGCGGTGCGTTTCTCTCGGTCGGCGAGTTGAACATCTACTCGGACGGCATGACCGCGGGCCGTGGCTTCATCGCGCTCGCCGCGGTCATCTTCGGGCGCTGGACGCCGCTCGGGGCGACGCTCGCGGCGCTCTGCTTCGGCTTCTTCGAAGCGCTGCAATTCATCTTGCAAGGCCGCGTCGCGTGGCTCCCGTCAGATGCCATGCAAGCGCTGCCATACGTCGCCGCCGTGATCGCGCTCGCCGGCGCGACCGGCCGCGTACGCGCACCCGAATCCGACGGCGTTCCTTTCTAGTAGCCTCACACCAACTGCCGATTTGTCGGCCCTGGGGTTGCCAAGGGAGGTCTTGACGGTAAAGGGGAAACGACAAGGAGCACGGCTTGGGCAAATGACTTCCAAGAGGAGGTCGCCCGCAAGGTGCGCTATGGCGAGCAAGACTAAGAAAGAGACGGAGATCGTGCCCGAATTCAGCGATAAAATCGCTTTGGCGCGCTTCAGGAAAGCCGCCGAGGACTACATAAAGAAGGCAACGGCGTCCCGCGAATCCGCGCGCGAGACGTTGGTTCGTCTTGGTATCGCGACGAAGTCCGGAAACCTCACCTCCAAATACAAATAGGCTTGAACCGCCTAGCCTCGTCGTTCGTACTCGGCTATCACGGGTGTGACGAAGACAAAGCCGACAAATTCCTCAAAGACCATACTACGATGAACCCGAGCACCAACAAGTACGATTGGCTCGGCTCTGGCATCTATTTTTGGGAGGGTAATCCCCTTCGCGGGCTGCAATGGGCGGAAGAACGCTCACGCGACACTGGCTCGACAATCAAAAGGCCGTACGTCGTCGGCGCCGTCATCGATTTGGGCTTGTGCCTCGACCTGACGACTTCGGATGCGATCAAATGGATCGAGACAGCGCACGTGTCGCTTGTCGATACATTCCGCATAGCCAGCATGCCGCTCCCCAAGAACACGAAGAATCTTCAAAACAATTTGGATTGCGCCGTCGTCGAGATGCTTCACGATATTCGAAAAAGCGAGGGCAAGCCCGAAATCCAAACCGTGCGCGGCGTCTTCACCGAAGGCGCCCCGATCTATCCGACGTCCGCCTTTCGCGCCAAAACCCACGTCCAGATCGCCGTTCGCGACCATGCGTGCATTAAGGGACTGTTCAGGGTTCCGAAAGAACACTTGGCCTAGAATCTAAGGGAAGCGACGGGTTCTGCCGACAATGAACGCAATCATGCGCCGCATCATCGTCTCGTGTCTGTGTGCGATCATCGCCGTGACGCTCGCGTGCGCGCGCGGATCGGCGTTTGAGCCGGCTCCGTTTCAAAGCTTGCAACACGACATTCGCTCGCTTGCACGGCAAGCACCCGGACGTGTCGCGCTCGCGATCGAGGATCTCGCGACCGGCTTCACCGTCGGATACGACGCGGGCGCGGCGATGCCGGCCGCATCGACGATCAAGGTTCCGGTGATGGTCGAGGTCTTTCAACAAGTCGAGGATGGGCGCTTCACGCTCAACCGCCCGGTCACGCTGCTGGCTCGCGACAAGGATTGGGGCTCGGGCGAACTCTGCGACGCCGCCGCCGGCACGACGTTCACGGTCTCCGCACTGCTGCACAAGATGATCGACATCAGCGACAACACCGCCACGAACATGCTCATCCGCCTCATCGGGCGGCAGAACGTCAATCGCGAGATGTGGTCGCTCGGGCTGCGCCGCACCTATCTCGCGAACGACATCCGGACCGATCATTGGGCGGTGCGCACCGATCTGCGCTCGTCACCAGGCGACATGGTCGCTTTGCTCTCGCAGATCGCGCAACGCCGTCTCATCGACGGCTGGGCATCCGAACAGATGCTCGCGATTCTCTCCGAGCAAGAGTACAACACGCTGCTGCCGGCGTTGCTGCCGCCGTATGTGCAAGTCGCGCACAAGACCGGTTCGCTCGACGATACGCTCAACGACGTCGGCGTCGTCTTCGCGCCCGATGCGAGCTATGCCATCGCGGTGATGACGACGCAACTCGGCGATCTCGACGCGGGCCGTCACTTCATCCGTATGATCTCGCGCAGCGCATTCAACCGCGCCATTGCGCTCGCTCGCTGGCGTGAAGCTGCCGGCATCGACGCCACCGTCGGCGCCTCATCCGCCGACGTCCCCGTCGCCTCCCCCGACGTTACGACCTGGCTCAGTCGCGGGGACAATTAGTCGCGACCTACGTAAGCGCGGGTAAGCCATTCGAGATAGTTTGGTTCTTGACCGCGGACGGCGCGTTCGTAGAAGGCGGCCAGACGCGCGGCGAGCGGACCGGCCTCACCATTGCCGACGATGCGCTGATCGACGGAACGCACGTGGACGACGCCGGCGGCCGTCCCGGTGAAGAAAATTTCGTCGGCCGCGTAGAGTTCGCTGCGATCGATCGAGCGTTCGACGATCTCGACACCTAATTCGCGCTTGGCAATCTCCATCACCGCGCGGCGCGTGCAGCCTTCGAGAATGTTCTGCGAGGCATCGGGCGTGTACAGTACGCCGCGGCGCAAGAGAAAGACATTCATCGCCGAGCCTTCGGCCACATGGCCGTCCTGTGACAAGAGAATCGCTTCGTCGTATCCGTTGAGAACCGCCTCGCTCTTGGCGAGCGCCGAGTTCACGTACAACCCGGTGATCTTGGAGCGCGGCGGCGCCATCGAATCGTCGGCACGCCGCCACGAACTCAAACACACGTTCAGTCCTCGGCTCGCGTCGCCGTGATACCCCGCATAGGCTACCGGCACGATCGCGAACTCATCGGGCACGTTATGCAAACGCACGCCGACGTCTTCGGCCGCCTTGTAGATGAACGGGCGAATGTACACGTCGCCTGCGATGGCGTTGCGCCGGCACAGTTCCACCGTCAGCTCGATCAACTCGTCAACCGAGTGCGGCAGCTTCATCAGCAGAATCTTGGCCGACGTGTGCAACCGCGCAAAATGTTCGCGCAACAGCACCAGGTACAACTCGCGGTCTTCAGGCACCCAATATCCGCGAATGCCCTCGAAACAACCGGTGCCGTACTGCAGGCCGTGCGTCATCAACCCGACTTTCGCCTCGTCGTACCGGCGAAAACCGCCCTGCGCATACACAATCGTCGACGACAAATCCACTCTACCGCTCCTTCGAAGTTAGCCGTGCGAGATTCAGGAAGGCGCAATTCGCTCCTGTGGACCATACTACCGCCATGCGCGACGCGCTCACGGTGTTCACGGTCTTCCTTCGTCTGGGATGCTACGCATTCGGCGGTCCGGTCGCGCATCTGAGCTATTTCCGGCGTGAATGCGTTCAACGGCGGCGCTGGCTCGACGAGCCGACCTTCGCCGCATGCATCGCGCTGACGCAGATGCTCCCGGGGCCCGGCAGTTCCCAAGTCGGGATGCTGATCGGCTGGGCGCGCGCCGGATTTCGCGGCGCCGTCGCGGCGTGGGTGGGGTTCACGCTGCCGGCCGCCGTGCTGATGACCGCCATCGCGGAACTTTCCGCGATATCACCGTTCTCCATCCGTTGGACGCATGGACTGCTCGCGGTCGCGGCCGCGGTGGTCGCAAGCGCGATCGTCTCGATGCGGCGTTCGCTCGTCACCGACGTGCCGCGCGCGCTGCTCGCGTTCGGCGTCTTGCTCGCAAGTCTGTTCTTCCCAAGTCCTTGGACGCCGCCGCTCTGCATCGTCCTAGCTGCACTGCTCGGCACGGCGTTCGTCCGAACCACAAGCGGCGCGACGGCGCGCATCGGCATCGTAGTGCCGCCGGTCGTGGCACGCATCGCAGCGATGCTCTTCCTCGTCTCGCTCGTGATCGCGCCGCTGATCGCCGCGCACGCGCGCGCGTCGCTGCTCGGACTCACCGGACAATTGTACGTCATTGGGAGTTTGGTTTTTGGTGGTGGACACGTCGTCTTACCGTTGCTGCAGAGCAGCGTGGTCAGCAGCGGAGCCGCCACCTCGTCGCAAGTGCTCACTGGGTACGCAGCCGTCCAGGCGATGCCCGGTCCGCTCTTTTCGATCGCCGCGTATGTCGGCGCGGTCGCACACGGCGGACGCTTCGGCGCGATCGGAGCGCTCGCCGGAATCTGCGCGATCTACGCCCCGTCATTTCTGCTCTTGCTGGCGACGCTGCCGCTCTATTCACGCATGGCCTCCGACGTGCGTTTTCGCAGCGCGATTGCGGGCGCGAATGCCGGCGTGGTCGGACTCCTTGCCGCGACGTTCATCACGCCGATCGCGAGCAGCGCGCTGCGCACACCGGTCGATCTCGCGCTCGCGGTCGCTGCATTCGTCGCGTTGCACGTCGGGCGCGTGCCGCCGTGGGCGGTCGTCGCGGGCGGCGCACTTGCGGGCTTTATCATTCGTTAATACAACGCAGGGGTTGAGCGGCCGGTGAAAATACAGGTGCTCCATGAAGCACCGCCACGCGCTTGCCGCCCTTTCACTCATCGTCGCACTCGGCGCCGCTGCAGTTGCGCAACGAACGATCACTCTTCCGACCAGCTGGCGCATCGATGCGCCCGATGGTCCGGCCGCCATCGTCGGAACGATGCCGCAGGGCATCGCGCTCTCGCCCGACGGCACGCAGCTTGCCGTCGTCGATGCCGGTGTGAACGCACCGGATATACGCATTCTCGACGCGTCGACGTTGCAGACCGTGAAACGTCTGGACGTGAAGGACGCCTTCGGCGCACCCGTGTGGAGCGACGCAACGCACGTCGTCGTAGCCGGAGCGGGTCTTGACGGCGTGCTTGTCGCCGATGCCGCCACCGGGTCGGTCTCAGTGACGAGCACCGGCGCGAAGTGGCCGGTGGCGGTCGCTCTCTCACGCGACCGCGCGCATATCGCGATCGCCAACGACGGTGACGGCACGATCACGCTTGCGGATTTTCCGGCGCTCGCGCAACGTCAGAACATTGCGGTGGGCGCGCACCCGGGGCCGCTGGCGTTCTCTGCCGATGGATCGACGGTGTACGTGACCCTGCACCCCGATCGCACGCTGGTGGCAATCGACGTCGCGACGCACAACCGGCGAACGCTCGACGTCGGCTTGCATCCAAGCGCGCTCGCGCTGTCGCCCGACGGTGCGACGCTCGCCGTCGCGGCAGCCGACGACGATCGCGTCACGCTGGTCGACACGCGCTCGTTGAGCGTACGCTCCGGAATCGACGTCGGCCTGGACGCCGGACGCACGTCCGGGAGCGGCGCTTCACCCAACGCGCTGGCATTCTCAGAAGACGGCGCGACGCTGTACGCATCGCTCGGCGCCGAGAACGCCGTCGCGGTGATGAACACCACATCGGTGCTCGCGCGCATTCCCGTCGGCTGGTATCCCGACGGCCTCGCACTGTCGTCGCATGGAACGCTCTTCGTCTCCGACGGCAAGGGCGAGCACAGTCAGCCCAATCCCGAGTTCAATCCGTTCGGCCGGCGTTCTCCCGGCTACGTGGGCGCGACGCGGTACGGCTCGGTGCGCGCCGTCGATCTCGCCGCCGTTCGCCGTGACGATCAGGCGAGCACGCAGGCGGTCATCGCGAATGCCGCGCCGCAGTGGAGCGCGCCGAACGCCGGGCAGACCATCATCAGGCCGAACGGTCCGATCAAGCACGTCATCTACGTCATCAAGGAAAATCGCTCGTACGATCAAGTGCTCGGCGATATTCCCGGCGCGAACGGCGACCCGAAACTCACCGCCTTCGGCGAGCGTATCACGCCGAATCAACACGCGATCGCGCGGCGTTTCGGCATCTTCGACAACGCCTATGCAAACTCGCAGGTGAGCGCGGACGGACACAACTGGACCGATGAAGCGTTCGCCAACGACTACGTCGAGCGCAACTGGCCGCCCAACTACGGAGGCCGGCGTGCGCTCTACGATTTTCAGGATACGCAAGGTGCGCCGGTTCCCCACAACGGCTTCCTCTGGGATGCCGCCGCGCGAGCGGGCATCTCGTTCCGCGATTACGGCGAGGACATCGAGTTCCCCGACGTCAACCCGACGACCGGAACGGCGCACGATCCCACTCTCGCGGGTCATTTCAATCCTCGCTACGTGACCTTTAATCTCACCATCCCCGACCAAGCGCGCTTCACCCATTGGGCCGCTGACTTTGCCGATTTCGTACACAACGGCGACCTGCCGGCGCTCGAAATCGTATACCTGCCGAGCGACCATACCGCGGGAACGCGTCCGGGGGCGCGCACCCCGTTTGCGTATGTGGCGGAAAACGACTACGTCTTCGGCCAGCTCGTCGATGCCGTCTCGCATTCGCCGTTCTGGAAAGACACGGTCATCTTTTCGGTCGAAGACGATGCGCAAAACGGGCCCGATCACGTCGACGCGCAGCGGACGACGTTCTACGTCGCAAGCCCCTATGCGCGCGGCGGCGTGACCAGCGTCCACTACACGCAAGCGGGCGTCCTACATACGATCGAACTGTTGCTTGGCCTCAAACCGCTCTCGATCTATGACGCGACCGCCGAGCCGATGTACGCCGCGTTCTCGAATACCCCGGATCTGTCGCCCTTTCGCGCACTTCCTCCGAACATCGACACGAACGCGAAGAACACGGCGGACTCCTACGGCGCAGCCATGAGCGCGAAACTCGACTTCTCCCACGCCGACGCGGCCGATCCGCGCGTCCTGACCAATATCCTGGAGCACCTGCCCCAGCCCGCTCGATAAGCGAACGCCGCTTCCGGTCGCGACGAGCCCCCTCCGGGGGCTCGTTTGGCTTCCGCACAGCAACCGCGCAGGCGCAGCCCGGCGTGAATCGGAATCTCCTTCGATGGTGGTCCATTCGGCATCGAGGCCGATCCCTGGTTCGTGTTTGAACCGCGTTGCGCGGTATCTGTGGAAGGAGACACGTACATGGTAGCTACCCCATCATCGACCGGTAACCGCTGGGGCATCGCGTTCGCGGGCGTGATCGTCATGATCACCCTGGGCACGGTGTATGCGTGGTCGTTGTTTTCAAAATCATTGATCGCCGGCTTGCATGCATCGAGCACCCAGGCGACGCTCCCGTTCGAACTCGCAATTTTCTTTCTCGGCATCGGCGCCTGGATCGGCGGTCGCTGGCAAGATCGTACGAGCCCGCGCACGGTCACGATCGCGGGCGTGCTCATGTGGGGCGTGGGCAACTTGCTCGCCGGCCTCTTCACGCAACAACTCGGCATGTGGTGGATGGACGTGACCTACGGCGTGCTCGGCGGGCTTGGCCTGGGATTCGGGTACATCACGCCGGTCGCCATGGTCACGAAATGGTTTCCGGATCGCCGCGGGCTCGCAAGCGGCATGGTCGTGATGGGATTCGGATTGGGCGCATTCTTCTACACGCAAGTCATCAACCGCATTCCGTCGTTCGCCGCCGCCGCGAAAGCCGCGACCGCGTACTCGGGGGCGCGCGACGCGGCCATCAAGGCCGGCACCACGTTTGATCCGACGCAATACGCATTGACGCCCGAAGCCGTCGGCGCGGTGATGGCCGCGTTCATTTGGTCAGGCGTCGTGTTCATTGTCATCGGCACGCTCTGTGCGATGGTTCTGCGCAATCCGCCCGAGGGATACACGGTTCCGGGCGCCGTCGCCGCTGTGGCCCAATCCGGCTACTCGTTCTCACCGGCACAGACGTTCCGGATGCCGCAGCTGTATCTGCTGTGGCTGATCCTATTCTTGAACGTGACCGCCGGTATTCTCGTCATCTCGAATGCCGTGCCGATCTACAGCGAATTAACCGGCGCGACGGCCGCGGCAGCGGGATTCATCTACGGATTTCTCTCGATCTGCAACGGGTTAGGCCGCTTCTTCTGGGGTGCCGTCTCGGATCGCCTGGGCCGCAACATGACGTACACCGTCATGTATCTCATTCAAGCCGTCATCTTCTTCGTCATGGCCGGCTTGCATGATTTCACGCTGGTCGGCGTCGCGTTTGCGATCGTGCTCTTGTGCTACGGCGGAGGATTCGGCGTGATGCCGTCATTCAACGCTGATTTCTTCGGCACCAAGTACATGGGCGCGAACTACGGCTTCATTCTCACGGCGTGGGGCGTGGCCGGTATCGTCGGCCCGTCGATCGCGACATTCACGAAAGATCGTACCGGAACGTTCGCCGGAGCGTTGCTTCCGGTGGCGATCATGCTGCTGATCGCAGCGATTATTCCGTTCCTGGCTCGCAAACCAACGCCAGCGGCAGCAACGGCCGCATAGGACGAATCAACGAGGAGCCTCTCATGGCCAAGACCACCATCGACCTCACTCGCATCCTCGGCACCGCGACCGGCTCGCTCGGCATGAGCGAGCGGGCCGGCGCGGTTCCCGACGTTCGTTCACAGCGTACACGCGAACTCAAGGGACGCATCGCCGGCGCGAAGCCGGTCGTCAGCATCTGCGCCTACTGTGCCGTCGGCTGCAGCCTGCATGCCTACGTCAGCGACGACGGAAAGCTGCTCGACGTCGAGGGAAACCCGGACAGCCCGATCTCCGGCGGACATCTCTGTCCGAAGGGCGCGGCGATCTTCGGCATGACGGTCAACACGCAGCGGTGGACGACCGTGAAATACCGCGCGCCCTACAGCGATCGCTGGGAAGAACGTCCGCTTGAATGGGCGATGGATCGCATTGCACATTTGGTAAAAGCGACCCGTGATGCCACCTTCGTGCGCGAGCGCGAGGTTCCGCAGGGCTCCGGCAAGACCAAACGGGTGAACCATACGCTCGGAATCGCGTCGCTTGGCGGCGCGACCTTCGGCGTCGAAGAAAATTACTTGCTCGGCAAGTTGATGCACTCGCTCGGCGTGGTCTCGATCGAAAACCAAGCTCGAATATGACACTCCTCGACGGTGCCCGGTCTGGGCACCTCGATGGGACGCGGCGGCGCGACGATGTGGGTTCCGGATCTCCAGAACTCAGACTGCATATTGATTCAAGGCTCGAACTTCGCGGAGAACCATCCGGTCGCGTTTCGCTTCGTGATGAAAGCGAAGGAACGTGGCGCTACCATCATTCACGTCGATCCGCGCTTCACGCGAACGTCGGCGCTGGCCGACCTGTACGCGCCGCTGCGCAGCGGCACGGATATCGCGTTTCTCGGCGGCATTATCAATGACGTACTCTCGAACGAGCGCTACTTCAAAGAATACGCCGTTGCCTACACCAACGCGTCCTTCATCGTGAACGCGGACTTCAAAGACACCGAGGACCTCAATGGTCTCTTCTCGGGATACGACGAGGAGACGCGCGCCTACGATGCGTCGAGTTGGACGTTTGAGCGCAACGACGACGGAACGGTGAAATCCGATCCGTCGCTGCAGCACGAGCGGTGCGTCCTCAACATCCTGCGCCGCCACTACGCGCGGTACACGCCGGAGATGGTGGAGCGCATTTGCGGCACGCCGCGCGCGCAATTTCTACAGATCGCCGAACTGATCGCGCGCAACAGCGGACGTGAACGCACGACCGCTTTTGCGTATGCGCTCGGCTGGACGCAGCACTCCGCCGGCGTGCAGTTCATCCGCACCGCCGCGGTGCTGCAACTGCTGCTCGGCAACATGGGTCGCCCGGGCGGCGGCATCATGGCACTGCGCGGCCACGCGAACATCCAGGGCGCGACCGACATCGCGACGCTCTTCGACTTGCTGCCCGGCTATCTGCCGATGCCCTCGGCTCTGCGCGACGAACAAACGCTCGCGGCCTATCTCAAGACGAACACGAAGCCGACCGGCTGGTGGGCCAATACGCCGAAGTACATGGTCAGCTTGCTCAAAGCATTTTATGGCCAGGCGGCAACAGCGCAGAACGATTATTGCTATGACTACTTGCCGCAGCTCATTGGAGACCACTCGACCCTGCCGACGCAGATCGCGATGAAGGACGGCGTCGTCAAAGGCTACTTCGTGCTGGGCCAAAACCCGGGCGCGTCGGCGCAGAACAAAGAACTAGCAATGGCCGGGCTCGACCGATTGGAATGGTTCGTCAACATCGACTCCTTCGAGACCGACACGTGCGCGTTTTGGAAACGCGAGGGCGTCGATCCGCGCACGATCGCGACCGAATGCTTCTGCTTGCCGGCGGCAACGATTCTCGAAAAAGAAGGCACGATGGTGCAGACCAGCCGCATGCTGCAATGGCACGACAAGGCGATTGAGCCAGCCGGCGACGCAAAGAGCGACCTGTGGTATTTCTGGCAGCTCGGGAAACAGTTGCAGGCGCTCTACGAGCATTCGACCGACCCCAAAGACCGGCCGATTCTCGACATGACCTGGGACTACGAGCACGAGGACGAACACGAGCGCCGGCGCGGCGAACCATCCGCGCTCAAAGTGCTGCAAGAGATCAACGGCTACTACACGCACCCCGAAGAGGGCGCCCGCCAAGTCAAGACGTTCGGCGATTTGAAAGATGACGGTTCGACCGCATCCGGCGGTTGGATCTACACCGGCGTCTGTCCCGACAAACGCACCAACAACGCCCGCAATCGCGAACCGAACGATACGACGTCGCTCGGTTGGGGATGGGCGTGGCCGGCCAACCGGCGCACGCTCTACAATCGCGCGTCGGCCGATCCCGACGGCAACCCGTGGAGCGAGCGAAAGAAATATGTGTGGTGGGATCAAGCGGACGGCCGATGGACGGGGTACGACGTTCCCGACTTTCCGCTCACCAAGGCTCCCAACACGCCGGCGAAGCCCGGAGCGGGCGGACTCGACGCGCATAGCGGCTCCGATCCGTTCATCATGATGGCGGAAGGACGCGGCCAGCTCTTCGTTCCCGGCGGTGCGCTCAAGGACGGTCCGCTGCCCGCGCACTACGAGCCTCTGCAATCGGTCGTCGAAAATCAGCTCTATTCACAGCAAAGCAATCCCGTGATGCGCGAATGGCATCGCCCCGACAACCGCTACAACGATCCGGTCGATGAAGCGTTTCCGCACGTGATGACGACCTACCGCGTCACCGAGATGTCGGGCATCATGACACGCTACATTCCGTGGCTGGCCGAACTGCAGCCCAGTGCGTTCTGCGAAATCGATCCCGATTTGGCCGTGCGGCACGAGATTCGCAGCGGCGATTGGGTCGTCGTCTCGACGGCCCTCGGCGAGATGGAAGCGCGCGCGCTCGTCAGCGGCCGCTTGCGCCCGCTGCGCGTCGCTTCAGGGCAGCGCGTGCATCAAATCGGCATTCCCTACAACTATGGTAAGGTCGGTTTCGCAACCGGTGATTCACCGGGTGCATTGATTCCGCTCTCGATGGACCCAAATTCTTCGATTCACGAAGCGAAAACCATGACGTGCAACATCCGCAAGGGACGCAGGACGGCGTATCGCGCGGGAGTCGTCGACGCAGACGTTCCCGTGTCGATGCGAACGGGCCATGGGGAGTGGGACTGATGGCAACCGGGTTCTTCACCGACGCGACGCTGTGCATCGGCTGCAAAGCCTGTGAGGTCGCGTGCAAGCAATGGAACGAACTGCCCTCGGACGGCTTCGTATTCTCCGGCAACTCCTACGACAACACGAGCGAACTGTCGGGAACGACGTGGCGTCACGTCGCTTTTGTCGAAGAGCGCGCGGTTGCCGAGGACACGGTCGTCAGCGCGTGGTCGATGGTCAGCGATGTGTGCAAGCATTGCACCAACGCAGCCTGTCATGAGGCGTGTCCCACCGGCGCGATCATCCGCAACGAGTTCGGCAACATCTTCATCCAGCCGGATGTCTGCAATGGGTGCGGCTACTGCGTCGTCGCTTGCCCGTTCGGCGTGGTGGATCTGATCGGGCACGTCGATCCGGACGGCGTGCTGTACAATCTCGCGACGCTGCATGACGACCGGCGTGAAGCAGAGCAGACTGCGCTGCAAGGCAGCGGCGGCGTGGCGGGCAAGTGCACGCTGTGCTATGACCGGCAGCGCTCGGGTTTCGTACCGGCCTGCGCGAAGGCGTGCCCGACCGAATCGATTCAATTCGGCGACGTTGACGAATTGCGCGAACGCGCACGCGTGCGTGTCGAAACACTGCAAGCGCGCGGTGTCGATGCGTCGCTCTACGGCGCCGACGACGTCGGCGGCGGCATCGGTCCACTCAACGCCTTCTTCCTGTTGACCGGCGAGCCCGAGTCGTATAATCTGCCGTCGCAGCCGGTCTTGCCGTCGACGCGACAGGCGCACGGATATGCGGCCGGCGCGCTCGCAGCGCTCGCGTTGGCAGCGGTCGGCTTCACGATCTTCCGGGGACGCTAACGCCATGAACGACACGTACTACGACCGGCCGCTGCTCAAAGGACCGCATTGGGGCAGCAACGTCGTCACGTATTTGTTCCTCGGCGGCATCATGGGCGGGCTC
Source organism: Vulcanimicrobiota bacterium (assembly GCA_027307235.1). GTDB lineage: Bacteria > Vulcanimicrobiota > Vulcanimicrobiia > Vulcanimicrobiales > Vulcanimicrobiaceae > DAHUXH01. The sequence continues at coordinate 50,846 of DAHUXH010000020.1, forward strand.
GGTCTAATTCAAACGATCGCGGGCTCGGAGAAGACACCGGAAGCGATTCGCTTGCGTCGCGATGCGCGCTACGCGTCGTTCGCCCTGGCCGTCGTCTGCCCGCCGATCTTGATCTCGCATCTGGGGCGTCCCGAGCGATTCTTGAACATGCTGCGCATCCTCAAGTGGCGTTCGCCGATGTCGCTCGGCGTATGGGGACTCGTCGCCTACACCGGAGCCGCGGGTGCGAACGTGATGCGTGAACTCGCCGACGAGGGCACGCTGCCGCGATGGATGCGCCATCTCGCACCGAAGGTGCTCAATCCCGTGCAGGCGCTGCTCGGTGCGTTTATCGCCGGGTACACCGGCGTGCTGATCAGCGCGACCGCGATTCCGCTCTGGGGTAAAGGGAAGACGCATATCCCGGCGGCGTCGGTCTGCTCGTCGGCATCAGGCGCATGCGCGCTCTCGTCGCTGCTTTCGACGCTCGGCGGCAATCACACCGTCACGCGAAAGCTCGAGCGCCTGGAAATGGTTGCCGCCCTCGGCGAACTTGCGATCCTGCGCCACTTCCGCACGCACGCAGGTCCCGTGGGCGCGCCACTCTTCGAGGGTGAACGCGGCGAGCGCTTCGAGAACTATACCGTCGTCGCCGGCATCATCGCACCAACGATCTTGAATCTGATCGGCCAGGTCGTCAACCTTCCCAAACCGGTCGATGCCGTGCGCACCATCCTGGCCTCGACACTGACACTGGCCGGCGCATACGTGTTTCGCGAATCGTTGATCGAAGCCGGGAAACTTTCGGCGAACGATCCCAAAGCAGCGCATCGCCAACCACAATGAATCTCGACCGCGGCTCCGGCGCGCGGCCGGGACGCACCAGCAACGTCCCCATCGCCGCGTTCACCGAGCGCGCGATCACGCGCACGTATGACGACATCGTCACCGAGGAGCCGCTCGAGATTCGGCTCGTCGCCGGCGCGACCACGCAGACGCTCGCCATCACGATGCGAACGCCCGGTCACGATTTTGAACTCGCCGCCGGATTCGTATGCACGGAGGGAATCGTCGGTGCGCGTGACGACATCGCGGGCATCTCGTACTGCGTGGACCCGGCCATCGATGCCGAGCAGCGCTACAACATCGTCAACATCGAACTACGCACCGCGCACCTGCCGAACCTCGATCGATTCGAACGTCATTTCACGATGAACAGTTCGTGCGGCATCTGCGGCCGCGCGAACCTCGACGCCCTGCGCGATCGCGGCGTTTCTCCGATCGAGGACGATGTCACGATTCCGGTCGATCTGCTCTACGAACTCCCGGCGAAGATGCGCGATGCGCAGCGGATCTTCAGCGCGACCGGCGGCTTGCACGCAACCGCGCTTTTCACGTCCGGCGGCGAACTGATGACGCTCCGGGAAGACGTCGGGCGTCACAATGCGCTCGACAAGGCCATCGGATGGGCGTTCCTCAACAACCGCCTTCCGCTCGCGGGCACGATCGCGTTCGTGAGCGGCCGGTCCAGTTACGAGATCGTGCAGAAGTGCGCCGTCGCCCGCATTGCGATCGTCGCAGCTGTCTCCGCGCCGAGCAACCTCGCCGTCGACGTCGCGCGAGAGTTCGGTATTACCCTCGCCGGCTTCGTCCGCGATCACCGCTGCAACGTCTACAGCCGCGAAGACCGCATCCGCGCCTAAGAACCTGTCGCGGTATGCGGAACCACGAGCGATGCCAGTGCGGCGACGAGATCGCCGATGAGCACCGGGCGTTCGATCACGGCGGAGGGGACCAGGCGGCGCGAGTCTTCGTTGGTGAGAACGATCAGCGGGACGTTGTGTTCCGCGCGAAGTGCGCGTAATCGTCCGACGTTCTGCGTGCTCAGCGCCGAAGGATCGACGTTGATCACGATCGCGTCGTGCGCAAGATCCTCGATCATCGCCAGCAATTCGGCGGCGTCGACCGCGACCGAGACGCGATACCCCGCATCGCGCAGCGAATGGGCGAGTACCGAATTCGCGTCGGACACCGGATCCAGAAGTGCGATCAACGCGACGTCGCCGCGACCGGTGACGCGACGGGGAAGCGTGACGGTGAACGTGCTGCCCTTGCCTTCGCGGCTCTCGACCTCAATCGTGCCGCCGTGCAGGGCCACCAGTTGTTTGCTTAAGAACAGTCCGAAGCCGGTTCCGCCGATACCGAGTTTACGCGCATTCGAACCCCGCTGAAAGCGCTCGAAAATGCGCTGCAGGTCGCCGGCTGGGATGCCGATGCCGCGATCTTGCACACGCACGACGACGTGATCGGTCTGACCGTCGATCTCGACACTCACCGCGGTCGATCCAGGTGAATACTTGATGCCGTTTTCGACGAGATTGTAGAACACCTGACGCAAGCGCGGCACGTCGCCGATCACCGTCGCATCTCCGTTCACGCTGATGTCGAGAACGCTGCGATCCGCGAAGTCGTACGCAAGATCGCGTACGAGCACCGCCAGATCGACCGTCTCTCTTTGTAGCGAAACTTCATTGCGTTCCAGGCGCGAGAGCGTCAGCGTGTCCACCGCCAATTCATTGAGCTGCAGCGCGGTGCGTTTGATGGTGGCGATGAATTCCCGCTGATCGTCATTGACGTCGCCGACCTCTCCTACCAAGTCCGCAAATCCGACGATAGAGGTCAGCGGCGTGCGAAAATCGTGCGCGAGCATCGCAATCAGATCGGTCTTGGTCTGGTTCAGTTCCAGCACCACCGAGCGGCGCACTTCGAGTTCCCGGTAGAGCGACACGTTATGAGCGGCGACGGAAAAATACTCGGCAAGCAAATCGAGGGCGAACAGATCGGTCTCGCGCAATTGACGGCCGTTGCGCGCCTGGACCACGACGGCATAGGATGTCGAGCCGTGCTTTCCGGCGGCCACCGCCGCTCGAACGTGCCGGTCGTCGACAACGTGCCCACGCGTGCGCAGTGCATGCTCGATCAATGGATCGACGATCGTCTTCGCGTCATCGAGAGCGTCGAAGTCGTCGATCGCGCGGCCCCGGCCGTCGCTGCTAATGCCATACACCTCGATACGCGCATGCAGAATCTCCTCGGCGCTCTTACGAAAGGTATCGATGAGACTGCGCGAGTCCAGCGAAGCAAAGAGGCTGCGCGCGGTTTGCGTGAGCGAAAAGAGCCGGCGATGCTCGTCTTCCATCGCCGCTTCGTACTCGACGAGGGTCGTCACGTCGCGCTCGACCGAGATCCAATGAGTGATGTGCTGATCGTCGTCGGCGACCGGATAGAGCGTCACGTCGTTCCAAAAGCTCGTGCCGTCTTTTCGGTACGAGACGATCTGAACGTGCAGCGGCCGTCCGGCGGCAAGCGCGGCACGCACTTCGCGCATGCCCTGGTCGTCGGGCATGTTTTGGCGGAAAAACTTCACCGGGCGCCCGATGGCTTCGTCCCGCGAGTAGCCGGTTTGTCGCGTGTACGCGTCGTTCATGTACGCAACACGTAAATCGCCGTCCGATGGATCGACCCGATAGACGAGGATCACGTCGCCCGCGACGTTGATCGCTCGCATCATTAGGTCGCGCTCGAGGTCCAATCCGGGACGCACCGTATCGCTATGCGTTCGCTTTTGAGCCGCCACGCGAACGCTCTCTTAGAAATGAGTCGAGAATGGAGTTGAAGGTTTGCGGCGCGTCTGCATTGCAGACGTGGCCCGCGTCCGCGACGACGTCGAGTCGAGCATCGGGAATGCCGGTTGCGATTTCCTGCGAGAGGATCAACGGCGCGATCGTGTCATGCTCACCGCAAAGCACCAACACCGGCACGTCGATCGAAGGCAGCAGGTCGCGGTAGTCGCCCGCCCACGTGGCATGCGTCGCCGCCACGTACGCATCGACGGACTTGCATGCCATCTGCGTGAGCGTCTCGGCAACGCGGTGCGCGGGCAATCCGAGCTGCATGACACGTTCTTCGGCGAACGTGCGCATCGAACCGGCTACGCGTACGGCGTCGACAACGCGCTCGATGTACGCCCGCGCATTGGGATAGTGGGCAAAACTGCCGACGAAGGTCATCGATGCAATGCGTGAACGCACCCGCTGCCAGAGTTCGAACGCGACCACTCCGCCCAAGCTGCAGCCGACGATGTCGAAACGAGCGATCCCGGCGGCATCGGCGACCGCTAGGACGTCGCGTGCATAGCCTTCCCGAGAAATGGCGCGGAGATCGGCCGGATCGGTCATCGTTCCGTTCCCGCGCAATTCAACCGCATAGCAGCGCCGCCGCTCGGAGAACGCACGAAGCTGATCGTCCCAGACGGCTGCCGTCGAGCCTACACCATGAATAAACAGCACCGGGTCGCCGTCCTCACCGGCAAACCTTGCCCCGGTCTCCACGCCGTCGCTGGCGACGGCCCTCATGGTGCCGATGATCATTTCAGAATCCTTACAGGAGTCCGAGCATCCCGCCACGAGTTGATTCATCGTCGTGGACGAATCACCCCGCACCCGCCCAATCCGGCGCTCCCCCGGTCGATGACGATGCTTCGCATGCGCGACGCGACGTTCGCGCGCGGCGGCGAGTTCATCGTCCGCGCGACGTCGCTCGATCTTCTGTGCGGCGAACACCGCGCCGTCGTGTGCGCGCGCGCGAACGAAGCCCGCGTTCTGGCGCTCATGGCGTGCGCGCAAGTGAAACCGACGACCGGACACGTCTCCATCGGCGCATTTGACCCGCGCGTGCAACCGGTGCATTGCAAGCGATTGGTTGCGCACGTCGCACATGACGTGCAGCCGTTTGATTTTACATCGTTTGACGCATACGTTGATTTCCGCGCAACGTTGTGCGGCATTGACGCGATGTCCGCTCGTCTGCGCGCGCATGCCGTGCTCGAACGCTTGAGCGGCGTCCATGAAGCGTTTGCCTATCCACTTGCGGCCGTGCTAGCCATGCAACCAAGGCTGCTCGTGATCGATCGCCCGCAACGCGCGTTCTTTGGTGCGATTCGCACCGTGACGGAGAACGTAACGCTGCTTTCGACACATTTGACCCACGATGATGCACAGGCGTTCACGCCGAGCGCACGCGTCGAAGAGGTGTCACGATGATCCGCGTTGCGGCCACCATGGCGATCGTGCGCGAGCGGTTACGCCGCGAACGTGCCATCCTGCTCTTCACCGTCGCCGGTGCGGGATTGATCGGATATATCAGCGCCGACGATGGTGCTGCTCGCTTCGGCATGCTCGGGTTTGCCGCGCTGATCGCGATAACAGCCGCTCTCGCCCAACGCCCCGGCCGTATGCGCGCGCTCGACGCAATCGAACGCGCCGCTCCGCTCTTCGGGCGCGAGCTGGCGCGCGCACGCGCATTGGTACCGGCCGCCGTCGGCATCGTGGCGACGCTGGCGGCGTGGCTGGGGAGCGCGCTCGCGCATCGACCCGCGAGCGGCACCGACTGGCTGATCGCATCGGCGGCGGCGGTAGTATCGGCGCTGATTGCACTGTCGGCGACGCTGCGCGAGGGTATCGCGCTCGCCGCGTATGTCGGCCTTGCAATGACATGCGCCGCAGTCGTCTTTGCGACGGCTGCGGCGCACGTACGTTTCGCGCCTGCGATCGCGCTCTTCATGTGTGCGATCGCGGGGTATGTTGCCCTTCGGCAATACGGTGAGTTATTGGCTCGCCACGACGACGTCGGTTAGGCGACGGGAGCGGTTCCGGATGCCGCGAGTTTTTCCAGCATCGCACGGTTGAATTGAACGATGTCTTCGCCGCCGCGCGTCGAGATCAAGTTCGAGTCTTGGACGGTCGGCTGATCGCGGTACAGACCGCCGGCGTTGCGAATATCGTCGGCGATCGCGTGCGCGCCGGTCACTTGCCGTCCGCGGGCCAACCGCGCCGAGATCAAGACCTGCGCGCCGTGACCAATTGAAAACACCGGTTTCTTCGCGTCGTCAAACTCCTTGACGAAGCGCAGCACGTCGGCGTTGGTGCGCAGACGATCCGGTGACGTTCCGCCCGGAATCAGCAGCGCATCAAAATCCTCGGCCGTGCAGTCGGCGACCAACTCCTCGGCTTTGGTCGTCATACCATCGTCCAAGCCACGCTTTCCGCGAATTCGCGTTAGGCTGCGCTGATCGAGACCGACAATGGTCACGACCGCACCCGCCTCTTCGAGCGCGCGCTGCGGCTCGGCTACATCCATCTCCTCGAAGCCGTCCCCGATGAGGGCGGCTATACGTTTTCCATCGACACCTTGCATCCGGCGCGATTTCGCGCGCCCCCGGCGGCGGGCCTTTACGCGAGTTCGTCGCCCACCTGCTGCACCGCCGCGCGCAAGAGATAGGCAAACTCGAGTTCGAGCTTGCCGAGGGCGTCAAGAAGGTCGTCCTCTGCAATCGCCTTGAGCGTGAGATTTCGCCGCGTCATGTCGTGTTCGGGAACCTGATGGCGCGGGTTGATCTCGCGCATATAGATGCGCGCGTCATAGCGGATCGGCCCCTCGGGCAAGAAGTACAATGGGTCCAAGCCGAATGCGTACGTCGAGAGCGACAGGATGCCGGTGCGCTGCATGAACTCGACGGGCCGAACGCGCAGCGCGTGCGCGAAGCGAGCCAGCGCGGCGATGCCTACACGCCGCTCCCCGCGGAGCACGGCTTCACATTCGTCGTTCGAGAGGCCGGTGCTCGCAGCGAGTTTTTGCACCTCGACACCACGTTCGGACGCGAATTCCCGCAATGCCGAGCCGAACGCGGCCCCGCCTGCGGTCCCGTCACGTCCGTTCCACGCCGGTGCATTCATACGAGCGGTTCCTTGCTGAGAGCGAGCAGATCGCCGTCGATGTGCACGGCGAATCGAGGGATAAATGCGAAGTCGCCGAGCGTCATCTTACCGGTTCGCACGTCGAAGCGCCACGCATGCCACGGGCACGTCACCATGTTGGCTTCGAGCTGCCCATCGGCGATCGGACTGCCCTGATGCGGGCAGCAGTTTTCGAGCGCATACAGTTCGCCGTTGACATTGAAGACCGCGACGTCGTAGTTTCCGACGGCGAATGCACGCGCCCCGCCGCGCGGAACATCCGATACGCGCCCGACGACGACGAATTCATGGTGCGGTGCGTTCACGCTAACCGAACAATCCGCGGATCAAGCCGCCGTCGATGCCGATCGTCTGGCCGGTCACGTAGCGCGCCGGCTCGCCGCACAAAAATGCGACCAGCGGCGCGAACTCTTGCGGGGTCGCGACGCGCCCAATCGGAATCTCGCTCTCCGCCGCACGATGCAGCGCAGCTTCGTCGGGATAGAGTTCGCGCAAGCGATCGGTGATGACGCGTCCGGTGGCGATGCTGTTGACGGTGATGCCGTCGCGCGCGACCTCGTTCGAGAGCGTCTTGAGCGCCGCGACCAACGCCACGCGAAAACTATTTGAGAGTGCGAGATTGGCGATCGGTTGTTTCACCGTGGATGACGTCAGCGCGACGATGCGCCCCCACTGCGCCGCGCGCATCCGCGGCAATACGCCTTCAACGATCTGCAGCATGCAGCGCAGGGTGACGCGATAGCCGTTGTCCCAATCATCAAGCGACAGCGACGTGCACGTGCCCGGTTTCGGGCCGCCGCCGTTGAGGATCGCGATGTCGACGCCGCCAAATGCGTCGCGAACGCCGTCGAGCATCGCCGCCACCGATGCCGCGTCCGATAAGTCGAGCGCGAAGGCACGTGCCTTCGGCGCGCCCGCCGCGTGAGCTTCGCGCACGAGCGTTTCGAGTTCAGCCTGCCGCCGTGCCGCCACCGCGAGCGTCGCGCCCTCGGCTGCAAGCGCGAGCGCAACCGCGCGGCCAAGCCCGCTGCTCGCGCCGGTGACGAGCGCAATGCGACCGGCGATGCCTACATCCATCTAGTACGGAACTCCCTTTTCACGTTGCCCGCGCAACGCTTCGATGTACCACGCGAACTCCTCGAAGAACTCCTCGTGCCGCGCCTCGAACCCATCATCGGTCGGATTGCCGGCATCGTCGAAGGCTTTTCCGACATACGGAACCGGCAGCAGCGACGGAATCGTCACCATGCCCATCTCGGCCAGCGACATGCGCAGTTGCATTGCCGCCCGCACGCCGCCGAAATATCCGCCTGAGTAACAGATGATTCCGGCCGGCCGCCAAAAGTATTCTTCCAGAAAGTGGTCGAGCAGATTCTTGAGGGCCGGCGGAATGCCGTGGTTGTACTCGCCGCTCACGATCGCGAAGCCGTCCGCGCGCCGATAGATTTCGGCGAGTTGTTCCATCACCGCCGGCGCCTGCCCGCGCGGAAATTCTTTGTACATGCGATCGAGCAGCGGTAAACGATACTCGAGCGGATCGATCAACATGGCTTCCCAGCCGCGCCGCTCGATCGCTTTGACGACGTAGCGCGCCGCTTTGATGCCCTGGCGCTCGGCGCGCACCGAGCCGAAGATCACCGGTACGAACGGCTGTGCCATAACGATCTCGATTGTCGCTGCGGCGGCAAAAACCTACGGCGTCACGCGATCGGGAACAAGGCGCGCCGCCTCGGCGCTCGAATGTGCGGCGCGTATGGAAGAGCACATCGTCGAGCGTCGCACGGAGATCGTCTTTCCGCACGAGACCAACCATTACGGCACGCTCTTCGGCGGCAAGGCCCTCGCCTTGATGGACGTCGTAGCGTCGATCGCGGCGATGCGCGCATGCCGCAAACCGGTCGTGACCGCCTCCATCGACCGCATCGACTTCAAACAGCCGATTCACGTCGGTGAATTCGTCGAAGTCGTGGCGACGGTCGTGAACGTCGGTCGCACGTCGATCGCGGTTGAAGTCGAACTCTGGGCCGAGCATCCCCTCACGCGCGAGCGCCGGCTCTCGACCGTGGGCAAGCTGGTGATGGTCGCGATCGGCCCGGACGGACGCCCGACGCCCGTGCGCGACGAGGCCGAGGTCTAGGCGCCTAGCTCCGCAAAGCGCTTGCGCGGGCGGTGTGCCATTTGGTATGCTGCGTCGGTCGCCGGGACGGACTCCACGAGCCTGTACCCCGAGCGAGCCTATCCTGTTGTAAGGAGCCCTCTTCGATGCCGCTCACCAAGGAACAAAAGGCGGAGCTTGCCGCCAAGTATGGCCGTTCGGCCAACGATACCGGTTCGGCTGAAGTGCAGGTCGCGGTTCTGACGACCTCGATCAACCAGCTTACCGAGCACCTCAAGATTCACAAGAAGGATCATCACAGCCGCCGCGGCTTGCTGCTGCAAGTCGGCCAGCGCCGCCGCCTGCTGAACTATCTCCAGAAGTGCGACATCGAACGCTACCGTACATTAATTAGCGACCTCGGCCTCCGCCGCTAAGGCAAGGAAGCTGTGATTTCCGCCAGGCCTTCGTTGCGGAGAGGCTAGTGTACCGTAGTACACTTCGCCTCTCCGCGCCTCGGCCTGACGAGAATCACAGCTTCCTTAGTTATGCGATAAGCTTCTTTAGCGCTGCGCTTTCTTAGCGGGGTTTTCTTGCGTAGGCGCGGCGTGCGGCTTCTTTGATTGATTTGGTGCCCATGCCGTAGAACTCGATGAGTTCTACCGGGTCGCCGGATTGGCCGAACGTGTCGTCGACGCCGATGAACTCCATCGGCACCGGATGTTCTTGCACGAGGATCTCGGCGACGCGCGAGCCCATGCCGGCGTGCTTCTGGTGCTCTTCGACGGTCACGACCGCGCCGCACTCGCGCGCGGCGGTGAGGATGGCCGGCGCATCCATCGGTTTGATCGTGTGATTGTTGATCACTCGGCACTCGATGCCGTCTTCGCGGGCGAGTTCGTCGGCGGCGATCAGCGCGTTATAGACGAGGATGCCGCATGCGACGATTGCAACGTCGCCGCCGTCGCGAAACGTCTGCGCCTTGCCGATCTCGAACGGCGTTTGATCGGTGGTGACGATCGCTGACTTGTCGCGCGCGAAGCGCAAGTACGCCGGGCCGAATTTTTCAGAGAGCGCGAGCGTGGCTTTTTTCGTCTGCACCGAGTCGCACGGCACCACGACCATCATGTGCGGAATCACGCGCATGATCGCGATGTCTTCGATCGCCTGATGGGTTGCGCCGTCGGGACCCACCGAAACGCCGGCGTGCGCGCCCGCGATCTTCACGTTGGTCTCGTTGAGCGCCATGATCGTGCGCACTTGTTCCCACGAGCGTCCCGGGTTGAACATCGCGTAACTCGCGATCCACGGAATTTTTCCGGCTGCGGCGAGGCCGCCGGCCATCGCGACGAGCATCTGCTCGGCGACGCCGATCTCGAAATACTGGCTCGGATGCGCTTTCTTGAAGCCTTCCATGCGCGTCGACTCCGCGAGGTCGGCGCAGATCGCGATAACGTTGGCGTTGCGCGTGCCGGCCTCGATCAGCCCTTCGCCGAAGCCGTTGCGTGTCGGCACCTGCTTGAGCGACGCCGCATCGCGGTAATCGACGAGGTGCATCGAGTGGGCTTCCCCTTCCAAAACAGACGTGTCAGACATGGGCGAGGATCTTCTCCCGTTCGGCTTCGAGTTCGCGCAGTGCGGCGTCGGCTTGCTCTTTATTCGGCGGCTTGCCGTGCCACGTGTAGTCGCCTTCCATGTAGGAGATGCCCTTGCCCGGCACGGTGTTCGCGATAATCACCGTCGGTTTGCCGGTTACCGTCTTCGCGCGCTCCACCGTCTCGATGAACGCGCCGATGTCGTTGCCGTCGCACTCGGCGACGTTCCAGTTGAACGAGCGGTACTTGCCGGCGAGCGGTTCGAGCGGCATGACGTCTTCGGTGCTGCCGTCGATCTGAATGAAGTTCCGATCGATGATGCACATGAGATTGTCGAGCTTGAATTTCGCGGCCGTCATCACCGCTTCCCAATGCAACCCGCACTGGTGTTCGGCGTCGGACGTCACCACGTAGACGCGCCACGACTGCTGGTCCGCCTTCGCCGCCAGCGCCATGCCTGTGCCTTGCGCGAGCCCTTCGCCGAGCGGTCCGGAGGTCGTCTCCAGCGCGGCCATACGCGTGCGCTCGGGGTGCCCTTGCAGACGCGTTCCGAATTTGCGCAGCGTCAGCAGTTCGTCGACTGGGAAGTACCCAGCATACGCCATCGCGGAGTAGCGCACCGGCGCGATGTGTCCGCACGAGAGCAGCAACCGATCGCGATCGGGCATCTCGGGATGCTTGGGATCGTGATGCAGAATGTGCCCGTAGAGCGCGGTGAAGATGTCCGCCATGTCGAGCGAACCGGCCGAATGACCGGAGCCGGCCGACAAGAGCGAACGGATGATGCCTTGGCGCACCAAATTCGCCTGCTCACGGAGTTCGCGCAGGCGCTGCGGGGAGAGAGAAGCCATATGGCCGGTTATACCAGCCTTTGGGGCTTTGGACCTCGGAGAAACGTCACTGGGGCGCGCGGGCAGACCAGGTTCTGGTGCCGCCGGACCCGAACCGGGCACGGTTCACAAAAAAGCAATACACAATAGAACTAGGAGAAAACGTGCCCGAATCCGTGACCTTAGAGGTCGGCGGGCGCACGATGGTCATCGAGACCGGTGAGCTTGCCAAGCAAGCCAACGGTTCCGCGCTCATTCGCTACGGCGACCAAAATGTCGTGCTCTGCGCCGTCACCGCCTCCGCCAAACCGCGCGAAGGCATCGACTTCTTCCCCCTGACCTGCGACTTCGAAGAGAAGATGTACGCCGCCGGAAAGATTCCGGGCGGCTACCTGAAGCGTGAAGGACGTCCGTCCGAACACGGAACGCTCTCGTCGCGCCAGATCGATCGCCCGATCCGCCCGCTCTTTCCCGATGGTTTCCGCAACGACGTGCAGATCATCGCGACGGTCCTCTCGATCGACCCCGAGCTCGACGCCGACGTCATCGGCGTCTGCGCCGCCGGAGCGGCGCTGGCCGTCTCCGACATTCCATTCGAGAAGAGCGTCGCCGCCGTCCGCGTCGGCCGCGACGAGAAGGGCAAGTACATCTGCAATCCCACGCTTCCTCAGTATGAGGCCGGCGGCATGGACATCGTCGTCGCCGGCACAGCCGACGGCGTGATGATGGTCGAGGGCGGCGCGCACGAGTGCAGCGAGGAAGACTTCCTCGGCGCCGTCGAGTTCGCGCACGGCGAGATCAAGAAGATCGTTGCCGCGATCGACAAGCTGGCGAAGAAAGCCGGCAAGGACAAACGCGACTTCCCCGTTCAGAAAGTCCACGCCGACCTTGAGAAGTGGGTGCGCAAGACGTTCGCCAAGGACGTCGCCAAAGCGATGCGCATCGTCGAGAAGCAAGCCCGCGAAGAGGCTTTCGCCGAACTCAAGCGGGATGCCGCGATCGAGCGCTGCGGCAAAAAAGACGACGCCATCCGCGCGCTGCTGGAAGATCCCTCGAACAAAGATTTCGAGAAGATCATCAAGGCAATGGAAGAAGACGAACTGCGCACGATGGTCGTCGAAGAGGGCATGCGCCCCGACGGACGCCGTCCCGACGAGATTCGCCCGATCTGGAGCAAGGTGCATTACGTGCCGCGCGTCCACGGTTCCGGCGTCTTCACGCGCGGTCAAACGCAGGCGTTCACCGCCGCGACGCTCGGCTCGACCAGCGACGCGCAACGCCTCGACGGCATCGTCGCGCTCGAAGACAAACGCTACATGCACTACTACAACTTCCCGCCGTACTCGACCGGCGAGACGCGCCCGATGCGCGCACCCGGACGGCGCGAGATCGGTCACGGTCACTTGGCCGAGCGCGCTCTCGTGCCGGTGCTTCCGAAGAAGGAAGATTTCCCGTATACGATTCGCGTGATCAGCGAAGTGCTGGAATCGAACGGTTCGTCGTCGATGGCGTCGGTGTGCGGCAGCTCACTTGCGCTCATGGACGCGGGCGTTCCGATCAAGGAACACGTCGCCGGCGTCGCGATGGGTTTGGTTATCAAAGACCGCAGCTACGCGATCCTCACCGACATTCAAGGCCTTGAAGATGCGCTCGGCGAGATGGACTTCAAGGTCGCCGGAACGACCAAGGGCATCACCGCCGTGCAGATGGACATCAAGGTGACCGGCATCACCATCGACATCATGCGGGAAGCGATGGAAGAGGCGCGCAAGTCGCGTCTGTTCATCATCGGCAAGCTCAAAGAGACGATCGCGCAGCCGCGCACGGAACTTTCGAAGTACGCGCCACGCATGATCGTCATTCAGATCCCGGTCGACAAGATCAAAGACGTCATCGGCCCCGGCGGCAAGATGATCAACAAGATCATCGACGAGTCCGGCGTCGAGAAGATCGACATCGACGATGACGGCAAGGTCTACATTACGTCACTCGACGGCGAGTCCGGCGAAAAGGCAAAAGCCACCATCGTCGCGCTCACCAAGCCGATTCTGGTCGGCGAAACGTATACCGGCAAGGTCACGCGCGTCATCGCGATTGGCGCATTCGTGCAGATCGCACCGGGCAAGGAAGGCCTGGTGCACATCAGCCAACTCGCTCCGACGCGCACCGAGAAAGTCGAAGACGTCGTCAACGTCGGCGACGAGATCACCGTCAAGGTGATGGAGATCGACGGCCAAGGCCGCATCAATCTATCGCGCAAGGCGGTGCTCGGCGGCGCTCCGGCGGGCAACGGCGTCATCCATGACGACCACCCTGAACCTGCCTCCGGCGGCGGTCTTCCGCGCCGCCCGCGTCGCCGTCGTCCCGGCGGGCGCGACGACTGACGCAAGTCACGACGCATACTCAAAAGAACGTTCCCCCGGGCCAGAGCCCAGGGGAACGTTCTTTGTCTCTCGGGGAGCCAGACATGAACCAAACAAGGAGCGAACGCGGCGCCGTGCTGATCTCCGGCGCATCGACCGGCATCGGCGAAGCGACTGCGCTCGCGCTGGCGCGCGACGGTTTCATCGTGTACGCCGGCATTCGCAACGATGCCGACGCGCAGCGCCTGGCGGCGGCGCATCCACATATTCGGCCGCTTCAACTCGACGTCACCGTGCCCGAGCAGATCGCCGATGCGCTCGCACGCATCGGACGCGACGGCATCGCCTTGCGCGGCGTCGTCTGTAACGCGGGCATCGCGGTCGCGGGACCGCTGGAGTATCTTCCCCTCGACGACATACGCCGCCAGTACGAGATCAACGTCTTCGGCGCGCTCGCACTGGTGCAGGCCGCGCTTGCGGCACTGCGCGCGACCAAGGGACGCATCGTGCTGGTCGGGTCGATCGCCGGACGTTTTGCGGTGCCGTTCGTCGGTGCCTACAGTTCGTCCAAGGCAGCACTCGCGGCGATGGCCGATGCGCTGCGCGTGGAACTCGCGCCGTTCGGCGTCGGTGTCTCGCTTATCGAACCGGGGAACGTCAAAACACCGATTTGGCAGAAAGGACGCGATGCACGCGCCGGTTTGGAAGCCCGCATGCCGGCGGCGGCGCGCGAGCACTACGGCCCGGCGATCGGTGCGCTCTCGGCCCGCAGCGAACACGAAGAGCGCACCGGTCTGCCTCCGGACGTCGTCGCTCGCGCGATCGAGCACGCGCTCGTCGCCCGAGCGCCGCGCGCAAAGTACGTGCTGGGCACGCCCGCGCACATACAGGCGCTGCTCGCGCATTTTCCGGCGAACGTGCGCGACCGCGCGATCAAGGCCGCACTCGGCATTCCGTAGAAGGCTGGTGCACGCATGAGGTCACGAATCAGCCGCCGCGGCTTCCTTACCGCCACCGGCGGGCTCGCATTGAGTCTCGCCGCACCGGCGCGCGCGCAATTTACCGGAGAGGCGCGCCACCTGACGATAGCAGTCTCGGTGACGCAAGCCGATGCCGCGGTCGCGCGTGCGTATGTCAGCGGCGTGAAAGCGGCAGTCGCCAACGCCAATATGGCAAGCGGCGGCATCGGCACCGAGTTCGACGTCAAGGTCTACGACGACGAGGACAAGATCGGAACGTCGATCCAGGACGAAACCGTCGTGGAATTCGACGATCCGACCATCGTCATGATCGGCTATCCCGATGAAGATCTGGTCACCGCGACCATCGCCGAAAACATCCGCTATCAAGTTCCACTGATCGTACCGACGGTGACCGAAGACGCGGCGCTGCAGGACAATCAGAAGACCGCATGGCGGATGCTTCCAACCGACACCAAACAAGGAACGCTGTTCGCGAACTTCTTACCGAAGCTCGCTGCGAAGAACGTGGTGTACCTCGACAGCCGTCACATACGCGGACAGGCGCTCGCGCTCTACTTCGGCCAAGCACTGAAGGCAGCCGGCACATCCGGCACACTGGTTTCGATTGCGAACGGCCACCTCGACGAACAACAGCTCGCATCCGCGCTCGCGCAAGCCGACACGTTGATGCTCTTCTGTTTGCCGGATGAGATCGAGTCGCATTTCCACGCCCCGGCTTTCCGGCAGTTTCGCGGGACGATCGTCGCCGGCCACGATTTCTTCGACGACGCGCACCGCGCCCGGCTCGCCGCGTTGGGTGTGAAAGCATACGTCGGAACACCGATGCCGCCGCTCATTCGAGCGGCCTCGATCGCCCGTCAGGTCTTCGATCTGCAGGCTGCCGTCGGCACCGTGACGCCGACGGTGGCGTTCACCTATGCGGCCGCGCAAGTCGCCATTCAGGCACAACAGAACGCCGGTGCCTTCTCGAAGGCCGATGAAATGCGCTCGTTGCGCTCGCCGGCGACGTACAACACCATCCTGGGTCCGATCTCGTTCGACGACAACGGCGAAGTGCGCGATCCCAATCTCTATCTGTACGCCGTGCAGCCGGAGCGATTCCGCTACGACAGCGCGGCCGTCTCCACCGACTTCATTTCGTAGCAGACGTTTCATGCCGTTTGACTCCCTTCGTGCATTCGTCGACGCCTTGCGCACGATGGGTGAGCTCCACGTCATCGACACGCCAGTCGATCCGCACCTCGAGATCGCCGAGATCACCGATCGCGTCGTCAAGGCGGGCGGCCCCGCACTGTTGTTTTCGCGCGTCAAACAGTCACGCTTCCCGGTTCTGACCAATCAGTTCGGATCGCAGCGGCGCATGGCAGCGGCACTGGACGCCGAGCATCTGGACGATGTCGCGGCCCGGATTCGCGCGCTCACCACCATCACGCCGCCGGGCGGCGGGCTGTTCGACAAGATCGGCGCATTGCGGGCACTCGGGCCGCTCGCCAACGCAATTCCAAAGGTCGTCAGCGCAGGCAGTTGCCAGGACGTCGTGATCCGCGATCCCGACCTCACGCAACTTCCCGTCTTGACGACGTGGCCGATGGACGCCGGGCCGTTCATCACGCTGCCGCTGGTCATCACCAACGATCCCAAGACCGGGCGGCCCAACGTCGGCATGTATCGCATGCAGGTCTACGGCAAGCGTGAAACCGGCATGCACTGGCAGCGCCACAAGCACGGGCGCGCGCACGCGCAGGCCTGGGGCCAGAAGATTCCCGTGGCGGTCGCGATCGGCGCCGACCCCGCGATCACGTATGCTGCCACCGCGCCGCTTCCGCCCGTGCTCGACGAATTCGCTTTTGCCGGACTGCTGCGCGGAAAGCCGGTGAAGCTAGTGCGCGCCAAGACGATCGACGTGAACGTTCCGGCTGATGCCGAGTTCATCTTGGAAGGGTACGTCGACAACGACGATCTGCGCACGGAAGGCCCCTTCGGCGATCATACCGGCGTGTACAGTTTGGCCGACCTCTACCCGACGTTCACACTCACCTGTATCACGCACCGCCGCAATCCGATCTACGCGGCGACGGTCGTCGGCAAGCCGCCGATGGAAGACGCTTGGATCGGCAAAGCTACCGAACGCATCTTCTTGCCGCTGCTGCAACTGGTCTTGCCCGAAGTCGTCGACATGAATCTCCCGGTCGAAGGCGGCTTTCACAATCTCGCGATCGTCTCGATTCGCAAGAGCTATCCCGGCCATGCGAAAAAAGTCATGAACGCATTGTGGGGACTGGGCCACATGATGATGCTGACGCGTATGCTCGTCATCGTCGACGCCGACATCGACGTTGCCGACACGCGCAGCGTGGCGTGGTTCGTGTTGAACAATCTCGCACCCGAGCGCGACGTGGTCATGATGCCGGGTCCGGTCGACGATCTCGATCACGGATCGTACAGTGTCGCATACGGAACCAAGGTCGGAATCGATGCGACGCGCAAGTCGGCGAGCGAAGGCTATCAGCGCGAATGGCCTCCCGACATGGAGATGGACGCCAAGACGCGCGCGCTCGTCGACAAACGCTGGCGCGAATACGGACTGGACCGCATCGCAAAATCGCTCCATCCCGACGACTGGAGCGGCCAGGGACCAAGCGCGCTTGCACGCCTCTACCGCACCCACCGCTCGTAGAACGATGAACAAGATCGCGCTCTTCCTCAAGGAAATTCGCATCGAGCACACGCTCTTTGCATTACCGTTCGCCTACGTCGGCGCGGTGATCGCCGCGCACGGACTGCCGTCGTGGCCGGCGCTGCTGTGGATCACGCTCGCCGTCCTCGGCGCGCGCACGGCGGCGATGGCGGCCAATCGCTACTTCGATCGCGACATCGACGCGCGCAATCCGCGCACGGCGCGCCGCGCGCTCGCCAGCGGAGCGCTCGCGCCGCGCACGATGCTGCTCGCCATCGCCTGCGGATTCGTGGTTCTGCTCATCGCGGCGTGGCAGCTCAATCCGCTCTGCGTCAAGCTCATGCCGATCGCGGCCCTCGGCGTGCTTGCCTATCCGCTGTGCAAACGCTTCACCTGGCTCACGCACTTCGTTCTCGGCGCGGTCGACGCACTCGCCCCGCTCGGTGCGTACATCGGCATCACAGGCTCGGTCAGCGCGACTGCGGTACTGCTTTTCGTCGCCGTCACAATCTGGGTCGCCGGTTTCGACATCATCTACGCGCTGATGGACTATCAGGTCGACGTCGAGCAAGGCATTCAATCCCTGCCCGCTCGTTTCGGCATGCGCGCCGCGCACGCGCTGCCGATTCTGTTGCACGTGCTGATGATGGCTGCGCTGGCGTGGATCGGCGCGCTTGCGCATATGGCGCCCGTCTATTACGCCGGCGTGCTGACGGCAGGCGCGTTGACCGCGTACGAAGCTCGGCTCTACCGCTCGGCCGCCAACATGTTCGTGCTCAACGAACGTGTCTTCATCGCCAACATGGGATTCTCGGTGGTGTTTCTCGCCACGACCATCGCGGGCGTCGCGCTCGCGCCGTGACGACGCGCCGCCGCGACTTTCTCATCGGTGCGGGCGCCGCCGCTGCCATGAGCGGTCGCGCGCTCGCGCAAGTTCCGGGCAGCGCGTTCGCGCAGCAACTCACGATCGGCGTCAACGTGACGCTGACCGGCGATCGTGCCGTGTTCGGCGAACAGATTGTGCGTGGCGTGCAGGCCGCCGTCGACGAACGCAACCGCACGTCGCCGTCGCTGACGCTCGTCTACGCCGTTCGTCAGTTCGACGATCAGAACGGTGATGCGCTCGCCGTTTCCAACGCCCAAGTCGCCGCCTCCGACCCAAATATCGTCGCAATGGTCGGCAATCTCACCCCGGAGATCACGCTTGCGGCATTGCCGTTCTATGCGAACCTCGGGATGCCGTTGATCGTGCCCGGCATCACCGCAGACTCGCTCACGGCGCGCGGGTATCGCAACATCTACCGCTTGCCGACCAAGGACAGCGTGCAGGGACAACTGTTCGCGCGCTCGATCCGAAATCGAAAGATCGTATCCGCGAACGCGGTGGCGGTCGCGCTCGACGGAGCCTACGGCTACGATCTCGCGAGCGGCTTCACACGAGCGCGCAAGGCCGACGGCGGACACGCCGATCTGCTGCTCGCGCCCGCAGACGGTCCGGACTTCGCGGGTCTCGCGCGCCGCATCGCCGGCTCCGGCGTCGACTATGTCTTCTTGGCCGGGACGAGCGCGGCTCTCGGGTCACTCGTCACCGCGCTCGCGCAAGCGGGGTATACGGGCGCCTTCGGCGCCGGCGATGGATTCTACAATCAAACCACGCTCACGACCTACGCGTCGCCGTTGCGAAATGCGTTGGTCGCAACGCCGATGCCGCCGCTTGAGCGCGTTGCCGGAAACACGGTCGCGCTCGCCGACTTCGGTTCGCATTTCGGTCCGGTGACGTCGCTGTCGGCGTTCGCCTACGCGGCGACGCAGATCATCATCGCAGCGGCGCAGATCACGCCCGGCGTCTCACCGCGGCTTTCCACATTGCAAAGCCTGTCGCGTCACGCGACGTTTCAGACGCTGGTCGGACCGTTCTCCTTCGATTTCGCTGGCGATCCGATCGATCCGAACATCTACCTCTACCGCGTCGACGGCGATCATTTCACCTACGACGGAGCGGCGCACGCGACGGCTGCGATCTTCTAGGAGCCTGCCGCGCGGCGCGCCGGCTCGCCTTCGGGAGAGACATAGACGTGGTGCGGCACGCGGCGTGCCGGCTCGTCGTCCGTGACCTCTTCGAGAGCCAGCGCGAAGCGCAGCCGGACGCCGCCGATGGTGAAACTGAACTTCGTTCCAAGAAATTCCATGAGCTTTACGCCTCCACGCGCCGCCATTGCGCGATGGCGAGTGCGAGGTATGCGATCGCAAGACCGCATAGCCACACGATCGATGCTCCGTAACCGGTCGTGTCGACGATGCCGTTGTCGGTCCTGCCCAGGTTCATGTGTTCGAGCGGGTTGAGTACGTTGATCGCACCGAAAATCGTTTGGATCGACTGCGCCAGATTTGAAGTGCCGAGATTGACGTGCGCCATGACCAGCACGAAGATCGCCACCGGCCATGCCAAACCCACGGCCACGCCGAACCCGCGACGCAGCGAAGCAGTCGCGACCAGCAGCATGGCGTACCAGGCGATCGGCCCGAGCAGCGCGACGCCGATCATCAGCAACGATTGCGACGTCCACGCCAGGTGCGGGAACGTCCAGGTCGCCACGGCGAGAACGGCGGCGATGATGACGAGCGCGTCGGTTCCAAGAATGCCGAGCAGGTCCATGCCGATCAGACGTAACGCCGTTTCTTCGCGTCGCGCCGGCACGGTAAACGCGATTTCTAGGTGACCGCTATTCTGAATTCCAAATGCCGTACCAAAAATCGTTGCGGTGATGAGCGCGAAGAGCATCGTGGCAACGAACAGGTACTCGATCGGGGTCTCGATCCGCTGCGTCACCACCACATGCTGGGTCGCTCCGTTCGTCGACTGCGAGACGACATGAATGGCGATGATGCTTTCCTGCGGATGCAGCACCTCGCTTTGAGCGATCACGTTCTTCGGTCCGGTGACATCAATCGAGCGCGACCAGTCGCTCGGGTTGGTGTCGATCACCGCGTGCAGACCGTTGCTCGGGTCGTCGATGATCGTTTCGTTGATGCCGTTGGCCAGCTTGTGTTCCGTTTGAGTGGCGCGCTCGCTCAACGGGATATTGGTCGACCAGTTCGTGTTCATGCCGGTCTCATTCACGCGAATGCGAGCCCACACGTTGAGCGCGAGCAGAACGGCGAGGACGATGCCGACGACGATGAATACTCTGCGAACACGCAGCCATTCAAAGTAATACATTATGCCTCCGGCCGCGATGCGGCGGTTGAGACGCTTTGGAAGAAAATGTCTTCGAGACCGAGGTCGAGGACACGAACGCCGATCGCACCGCGAGCCGAGAGCTCGGCGGCCAGATCGTCGGCATTTGAGATCGCGTGAAGACGGATGATCCGTCCGTTGTGCTCCACGTATGCGACGCGCGCATCTCCCGCGAACCCATCCACCGAGAAATGCTCGTCAACGACGCCTTCGACGATCTTGCGGCGCGCTTTGAGATCATCGACCGCGCCTTCGAGGATGAGAGTGCCGCGATCGATGATCGCGATGCGCTCGGCGGCGCGCTCGACCTGGCCGATCTGGTGCGATGAGAACACGACCGTGGTTCCGTTCGCGGATGCTTCGACGATAAGGTTGAGCACGACGCGCTGGTTGATCGGGTCGAGTCCGCTCGTCGGCTCGTCGAGAATCATGATGTCGGGCGTGCGCGCAAACGCAAGCGCCACGGCGGTGGCCGTCTTCATACCTTTGGAAAGCACGCGCACGCGTTTGCGCGGATCGATGCCGAAACCGGCGAGCAACTCGGCACAACGCTTGACGTCGAAACGCGCAAACGAACGCCGCGTCAGCTCCATGTGCTCGGCAACGGTAATCCCTTCGAACAGTACACTTTTCTCGGGCACATAGGCGATGCGCTCGAACGTCTGCGGAACGAGCGACACGTTGTCGTAGCGAATGTCGCCGGCATCTCGGCGGGCCAGACCAAGCGCACACTTGAACGTCGTCGTCTTCCCCGAACCGTTGGGCCCAAGCAAACCGAAAACACATCCGCTCGGAATGTCGAGCGAGAGATCGTCGACCGCGACGAATTGACCATAGGTCTTGCGTAGATGCGCGATGGAAACTGTGCTCATTGTGCCTCCGGGAACCAGCGATCCAAGGCTCCTTGAAAAATCTCGGTGAGAAGGGCGCGCTGCGCGCCGAGTGACTTCGCCTCGCGCACCGTTTTGTCGACGACGTCGCGGACGACATCCGCGGCCGCGTGTCCAGTCTGATTGCCCGCACCGTCGGTGCGTATGAACGATCCGCGCCCGGGGGCCGTGTCGATGACCGCTTCGCGTTCGAGTTCGCGGTAGGCTCGCGCAACGGTGTTCGGGTTGATCGTCAGGTCGAGCGCCAGTTGCTTGACGGTGGGAAGCTGCTCGCCCGAGATGAGCGCGCCCAGCGCAACCGCACGCTTGACTTGCTCGATGAGTTGCAGGTAGATCGGGACACCGCTGCGCGGGTCGACCGTGAAGGTCATGGGCATGCTTTCGAATCTCCGAGGGCTAGAGGCGGGGACCCCAGCCTCCGAAGGTCGCATCGCTCGGCAGGCCCGGAAACGCCGGGTTGCGCAGCTCGCGGCCTACCGTGGGTTCGGGGTGAAAACGTGGGGTGGTCATAGTCGTGTGCCTCTCTGGTGCTCCGTACTCGTACCAACATTCTGTCGTACTAGTACACTAGTACAATAGGACAAGGATTTCGCCTTGTCAACCCCCGATTCCCAAAGTCGTGCATCGCCTCTACAGCGGCCCCACCTCCGTTCGATGGAAGTCGGAACGGACGGCCTTCTGGTTCACCCTCCTGTGGTCGTTCCCGGCCGCCGCCATCGTGGGCTACTTCCTCCACGAGAGCGTGGGCATCTCGCAGGTCGCGCTCTTTGTTGTCGGCGCGATGATCTACGTGACGATCGCCCGCGGCCGGTTGATCGGCTCTTCGATTCGCATCCACGACTCGCAGTATCCCGAGCTGTTCGCCATCGTGAAACGCTGCGCGGCGGCGCTCGAAGTCAGCATGCCGATGGTCTTCGTTCGCGATGACGAGAAGGTGCCAATCGTCGCACTCGGCTTCGGCGAACCGTACTCGCTCATCATCTCGAGCCGCTGGCTGGAAGTCTTTCGCGAAGACGAACTCGCATTCGTGATCGGTCGAGAACTCGGTCACATCGCCGCCGGGCACACGCGTTTTCTCTCGCTGCTCAGCGTGAACGGCAATGAAAACCCGATCGTCGCCCTGATCTTCGGTGCATGGCTGCGACGCTGCGATCTCACCTGCGATCGCGTCGGCCTGCTCGCGTGCGGTTCGATCGACGCGGCGGTGCGCGCGATCGCGATGTCGGCGTTTCACACCTTCGGGCGCTCGATCAATTACGACGAATTCGCCGAGCAGGGCCGCGAGATCGCATCCGACCAAGTACTGCGGCTCGGCGAATGGCTCGGCTCCGAGCCGTATGCCACCAAACGCATAGCGGAGTTGCGCACCTTCCTTGCATCGGGTTTGTACGAAGTAAACGAAGCGTGGTTCCTACGCGAGCAAGCGCAAGAACCGCCCGCGTTGCCGCTGGGAACGTTGGCCCGCGTGACGCGTGGTGACTGTGCCGGTTTCTGGCGCCGGCTCGCGGCGGCGTCGATTGACAGCGTCGTCGTTCTCGCGATCATCGGCGCGCTGGTCGGCGGGAACGATCACGTTTCAACTATTCCGAATTCCGCCGATCTCCTCAATCAAACGGGAACGACCGCCGTCGATCGCTCAACGACGAACGCGGGCAGAAAGTCGAACAGAACGAGTACCGACACCTCAGACTCAACCACGGTCGGCATACTCACATTCTCCGATAGCGGCGTTTCGATCAAGAGAAACGGCGCTCGACGGGACTTGAGCTGGCAGAACTTCTTGCAGCTTGTCACGGCGCTGGAGTTCCCAATCTGGTTTCCCGTCTACATCGCCCTGCTCGTCGCCGTTGTCGGTCAGACGTTCGGGATGATGATCGTCGGCGTGCGTGTCGTAACGCTCGACTTCCGCAGACCATCGATGCTGCAATCGATCGGACGCGGCGTATTGATCCTGCTCTTTTGGTGGCTGGTCATGGGTTGGAGCCTGCTCCGTGGTCGTGTGCTGCTGCACGACAAATTCACGCGCACGCGTGTCATCACCGTCGAACGCGCGCTCGCGCGCGCGTCGAGCGCAAACGCCTCCGCCGCCCCCGCTTAAAGTTGCAGGGCGTTGAGCAAGCGGTTCTGGTAGTTGTAAAAACCGATCGTCGCCACGATCTCCAGGGCTTCGGACTCGGAGAACTGCGCGCGGATCTCGCGCCATACGGTGTCGGGAAGCGCACGCGCTTCGCGGGTCAGCGCGACCGCTGCCGCGAGCGCCGCACGCTCACGTGCATCGAACTTCGGGCTGTGCGCATAATCGACGAGTTCGTCCAACGTTTCTTTTTCGACACCAAGGCGCCGCGCGGCGGCTGCGTGAACGTCAACGCATCCGCTGCAGCCGTTCAGCCAGGAGACCATCAGCGCGACCAGTTCCTTGACACGGGGCGTGAGCACGCCGCCGTTCATAAGCGATACGCGATGCTCTTCGAGCGTGCGCACGATCTCCGGCGCAAGCTCGTCGAGGGTGCGCTCAGGCAAACGCGGCATCGGTGCGCGGCTATGCGGGGTGACGCACGAGATCGCGGAACTCGCGATCGTGGCGGAAGCCGTCCAAGCGCGGGTCGATAGCGATGAAGGCACGCTCGTCGGGGTCACGCAAGCGATGCAGCCAGCGCACGGCGCTGGTATGGTCGCCCACCGCCGCATAGGCAAGCGCAATGTCGGACGGCATCACCTTCCCGGATTTTTCGGCGACGCGTAATTGATCGCGCGCTAACGCCTGCTGCCCCATCTTCGCGTAGGCGTAGGCGAGGAGCGCTGCCGCTTCGCCGCGACATTGTTGACAGTGCTGCGCGTACGCGGTGAACGCCGCGACCGCTTGGCGATAGTCGCCGCGGCCTTCCATCGACTCGCCGAGCGTGACCCACACCTTCCTGAATCGCGGTGAAAGATCGAGCGTCTGACGCGCATACGCAATGGCATCGTCGTATCGTCTGGCAAAGTAGGCTGCGTTACTCAGCCAAAACGTCGCCGGCACCGAAAGCGGATCGAGATTGGCGGCCATCTGAATTTCCGTCAGACCACCTTCGACGTCGCCGTGCGAGAGCAAGATCGTGCCATACCATTGATGCGCGCTTGCGTTGTGCGGATCGAGCGTCGTCGCGGTGTGCAGTTCCCGCTCCGCGCGCGGGTAGTCGTCGCTGCCGATGTCAATTAAACCGAGCGCGGCATAGGCGTCGGCCGAGCGTGGGTCGATGGAAAGCGCTTGATTCGCGTAAGTAGACGCTCGCTTGGTGTACGTGCCTGCGGGGATCTTGCCGAAGCGGTACTGCCCCATGATCGCGTCGGCTTGCGCAAGCGCGGCATAGCCGCGCGCGTCATGCGGATCGCTGGCGGTGACTCGCTCGAAGTACGCCATGCTCTTTTCGACGCCCGCCTGCGTGCGCTGATTCCAATAATAGCGACCGATCGCAAAGTTGCGCTGGCCTTGCATCGAGAGCGGCGGCGAGACATGGGTCACCGGCACGAGAGCGGCACCGGGAAGGACCGCGAGAGCGATGGTTGCGGCGAGCGTCGCGAACACGGCAAAGCCCATGCGGAACGGGGAGGTGCGCGCGGGAGAGACCTCGGCTGCCGGCGCGACCCGCACAACAGCGGGTTCGGCGGGCAGCGGATTCGCGAGCCGAACGACCTGGGCATCGAAGCGGTAGCCGCGGCGCGGCACGGTCACGATCGGATCGGCGGCCCACTGCGCGCGCAGGGTCTTGCGCAACACGTAGACATTCTGCGTGAGATTGGCCTCTTCGACGTAGCCCTCAGGCCAGATCCGGTCGAGCAGCTCGCTCTTGCCGACCACGTCACCCGGATGCTCAACCAAGGCAAGCAGCGTCGCCACGACTTTTGGACCAAGCGGCAGCGGTTCTCCCGCGTGGAGGAGCAGCAGACGCTCTGCGTCTAGGCGATAAGGTCCGAATTCGTACAAGCTCATGGCAGACTCCGCGCAATAAAATCCGCGATCGAATGCGGACCAGGAACCTTCGCAAGAGGTGCCCGCTCCGCCTCCGCCGGGCGCCTCGAAGGCCCTTCCAGACACTCTTCGGGTAGGCGACGTAAAGCGTCGCATGCGGCGTGACACAATTGCGTCATGTTGCGAACTTTGTGTTATGCAATCGCGTGGAGATCGCGACACTTCATGCATGCGACCGACGTTTCGCGCATGAAACAAAAATCATATATCGCGCGTACTAGCGTGTGTACAGTGATACATGGAAAGCAGAAAACATCATGCGTTCCAAATCAAGAAAGAAAGTGAACATCGTGAAAACCGCCGTGGAACCCGCGGTCGCAGAACAAGATGACGAACATACGAGCTTGACGTTCTCACGCGTCATCGATATGGTCGGCAGCAATCAATCGTTCAGCGGGTGGGGCCCAAAAGTTGCGGCGCCGTCGGCGATCATTCGCATCTTGAACTAGCCGAAAATTTCATCCGCGGTCGACGTGCGATGAAACACCGAGGGCGGGCCGACCTCCACCGGCGCGCCCTCGGAGACCCCATATTTGCGAACTACGCGAGATATGGTTCGAACGGCGCAACCGGCGCCAAGATACGATCGACTTCCGCGAAGATCGACGGATCGACGGACAGCTCGCCGGCGCCCGCATTATCGTCGACGTGCGCGACCTTCGTTGCTCCGACGATGACGCTCGTGACTGCCGGCTGACGCAAACACCACGCCAACGCGAGCTGTGCAAGTGTGCAATTCGCCTGGTGAGCGAGCGGCTTGAGTTGCTGGACCGCATCCAGCACGGCTTGATTGAAATAGTCTTCCATCATGTCTTTGCTCGCGCTCGCGGCACGCGTATCCGACGGCGGACGATTCGCATCGGTGTACTTACCGGTGAGAATCCCCATCGCCAGCGGCGACCACACCACGTTGCCCAGGCCGTACTGCTCGCACGCCGGCAAGACGCGCTCTTCGATGCGACGCCACAGCGCGCTGTACTGCGGCTGATTCGAAACCGGAACCGACCAACTGTTGGCGCGGCAGAGCGTCACCGCCGCGGCAATTTGATCGGCGTTCCATTCGGAGACTCCCCAGTAGAGAATTGTCCCGCGGCGCACCAAGTCGTTCATCGTTTCGCAGGTCTCTTCCAGCGGCGTCGTCACATCGTAGCGATGGCACTGGTAGAGATCGATGTAGTCGACTTGCAACCGGCGCAGCGAATGATGCACTTGATCGCGAATGTGCTTGCGCGAGAGACCGCGCTCATTGGGTGTCTCACCCATCGGAAAGTACACTTTCGTGGCGAGCACGAGCGAATCGCGATGGAGTTCCTTGAGAACCGGAGCGAGCACTTCTTCGGCGGCGCCGCGCGCGTAGATGTTGGCGGTGTCGATGAACGTGATGCCGCGCTCCCATGCGCGCAGCACACAGGCTCGGGCCACGTCGCGTTCGACCGATGCGCCGTACGTCAACCACGAGCCGAGCCCGACGACTGAGAGTTTGAGTCCGGAATGACCAAGCGTTCTGTATTGCATACGCTTCGCGTAACGCTCCAGGGCTGCGCCCGGTTGCACCGAAGGCTTCTCCCATGGCACACGAAGTCGTGGTGGTCGATGCGTTCACGCGCGAGCCGTTCGCGGGGAATCCGTGCGCCGTCGTGCTCGACGCAAACGGCCTCAATGACACGCTGATGCGCCACATCGCGCGCGAGATGAACCTCCCCGAGACTGTCTTTGTTTTTCCCTCGCACCAGGCGCAGTTTCGTCTGCGGTTCTTCACACTGATCAACGAATTGCCGATGGCGGGTCATCCGACCATCGCGGCCACGCACGCGCTGCGCGAAGCCGGTCGCATCGCCGCCGATGCAACGCAGACTTCCTATGAGGTGCGCGCAGGCGTGCTAAGCGTCGCGATCGACCCGCACCGTCAGCGCTATACGATGACACAGTTCAAACCGGAGTTTCTGCGGAAGTACGATCGCGACGCGATCGCGTCAGCCCTGGGCATCGAGCCGGCGGCGATCTCCAGCGCGCCGATGCCGCAAACGGTCTCCACCGGAACGCCGATGCTCGTCGTTCCGTTGCGCAGCGCCGCGACGCTCGATTCCCTCAAACCCGATCATCACGCGCTCTACGATCTTACGGATCGCGACTACTTCGGCGTTCACGTCTTCGCGCCCAATGAGGGCGGCACGCACGCATTCATCGCACGGCATTTCGGCCCAGTCGGCGATATTCTCGAGGACCCCGTCACCGGATCGGCCAGCGGCTGCCTCGCCGCATTCGCCTGGCACTACGACATGATCGGCGACTCGACGTTCACGATCTCGCAAGGCAGTCACGTCGGCCGCCCCGGCACCGTCTACGCGAGCGTTCTCGGCGATGCCGAGGCCCCCACCGCCGTCACCATCGGCGGCGACGCCATCACCATCTGGCGCGGAGCCTTCACCGACACCGCGTTCTAGCCTAACGTTTCGCGAGACTCATGATACGAAGCACGGGGCGTCCGGCGACGTCTTGCAGCGGCCAATACGTGAGACCGTTCATGGGATCAACCGAAACGGTATGCGCAGCGGGAGCCAGAAATGCCTGAGCGATCCGGCTCACCGATGCGGCATCGGTGAAGAGCGAAACGACCCCGCTCTCGGCAGACACGTAAACAATGTGGTTTCGCGCATCCAAAGCGAGAACGTCCGGATTCTGCCCAATCGTCCAGCTCCCGCCGATGCGCATAGTGCGCAGGTCAAGCCACATGAACGTCGCGTTGTCTTCGCACGCGATGAACACTCTGCGGCGTACGGAATCGATTTGCAGACCATGGTTGCCCGCGCAACCCGGCAAGGCCGTGCGGCTCAGAATGCGAGCGCTGCGTGGGTCGATTTCGACCAATTGATTGGCGCCTTCGGCATTCACGTACATGTGCTGCGACGCGGGATCATATTGCGTGTTTCCGACCTGGCCGCCGAGCGGGATCGTCGTAACGAGTCGTCCTTGTGATGCGTCGATGACGGTGTCAGTACCGCCACGTTCATCCGACACGAATACACGATTCGTGCCCGGATCGTACGCGATGCCGTCGGGATAGACGCCGGCGCCCGTTCGCCATTTGACTTTGAAGGTCGATTCGTCGATCGCCAGCAGTTCATTCGTTCCGGTGGCACTGGCGAACACCGTATGGAGTTGCGGCACCGCAAGGACGCCATGAACGGCAGCAACATCGGGGATCGTTCCCACAACACGACGCGAGTTCACGTCGACCGCGATCATCGTGCTGTCACCGAGGTGAGCGATAAAGAGGAGCCGCCGGGCAGCGTCCAGACTTTGATAATCCAACCTCGTTGGATTCCCTGGAAGCGGAATGTCGGCAACGCTCTTCAACGGCAGTGGATCCGTCGCAGCAGCCTGCTGCGCGCAACCAACGGCGAGCATGCAAGCCAAAAGCCAAATCCGATTTCTGTTTGTCATCACTACGCGAACCTTTTTGAGAATGGAGGGATTGCGCCGTCGGGTCTGGCGCAAGAGCGGCGTGAAAGGCTAGGAACGACGGTCCATGTAGGTTGAGGGGTACACCCGGTGGTTCGGGTCCCACCACAACAAGAAACAGACACCGTTTTCAATAATGCCCCATACGCGCTTCTTGCCCGTGACGCGCAAGGTTACCACTTCGTCCAAACCGCCTTGCCAATCGTCATCGAGACACTCTTGTGCGTCTTTGCAAATGTCGGACGTGTCGCAGGGATGATTGTGCTTCCTGCCTGTGTCGAGAATGTCGCCCCAAGTCATCGACTCCAGATTTTTCAAACGTTCGATCACTTGCACCATGTCTTGGCGGTCGATGTCGCTCCAGCCGAACGGTTTAGACAAGCGCAAATTGCTGAGCCGCCACGTCGGCTTCAAACGATAAAACGAATCCGCGTCAGCCGTGTTTGCACGCGGTTTCTTTTCCAGTTTGACATCGATCGCCATGCGAGGGCTCTTCGTTGGCGAAGGCTCGCGCATCGCACGAGCCTTCTTTTTGTCTTTGCCCACCCGAGGTTCAGTGCTCCCTAAAGTCCGCCGTAGTACTCCGCCAGTGCGTCCAGTGTGATTTCGCTGCTGCAACGGGCGCCCGCAGGAAGCGCGCCACGCGCGTCCTTCCACGGGTTCTCCGAATGCGTCAAGTCGGAGAGCCACTGTGACGCCTTGTCACCGTAGAACTTCAAAACCGCCTCAATTGTCTCCGCGCCCTTCTCATCAATGGCTTCGGGATTGCCACCAACGGTTTCAACGTTGAACTGGCCGCGGTGGCGTTCGTAGAGTTCGGGGCACACCGGCCCGTTCGCCCATGCTTCGATGCGGTCTGAGAACAATGGGCGATCATCCCAAACGAGCGACCACGCCTGAGCGTAGTACACGAGCTTCTGAAGCTTCATCGCGGGCAGGGAACCACGCCTGCGCAGGATATGCTCGGCGACGTCCGTTGAGTGCACGAGCTCCTCCTTCCCTTCGTTTTGATAGGGCGCAACCAGCGTTTGTCCACGGGGCAAACCCCAGAAGAAACCCTGGAACTGTGCCCAAAGTTCGGCGACGCTGAAA
The DNA here is from genome assembly GCA_027307235.1 of Vulcanimicrobiota bacterium. Lineage (GTDB taxonomy): Bacteria > Vulcanimicrobiota > Vulcanimicrobiia > Vulcanimicrobiales > Vulcanimicrobiaceae > DAHUXH01. The sequence continues at coordinate 80,874 of DAHUXH010000020.1, forward strand.
TGCCGGCCTTTAGCAAAGCGGCCGTAAGCTTGGCGGTGGTCCATCAATGGTTGTCCGTCCATTGATCTTCACTCGCTTTGTTCCACTGTCTAGATTCAGAGATTCAGCGGTTCGCATGAACCGCAGCGGAACAGTGAAACCTGCTCGTCGGAACATTCGAAAACGTTCTCGGACATCAACGCGAAAAAATCGCGAAACAAAAATCTGCCCAGAAAGGGACTCGAACCCCCACGATGTTGCCACCACTGGTACCTGAAACCAGCGCGTCTACCAATTCCGCCATCTGGGCGCGGCCGAACCCGATTCTCGCACCGCTACGGTGACCCTGCAAGTACTGATGTTGCTGGCCGTGTGAAACTTGTTTTGGGGGCGGGGCGGTTGATGGCAGCACCCCATGAGTCCTCGTCCCCTGCCGATCGATGATCGTGCCGAAGATCTTGCCCTTGACCCCTACTCCGCAGCCGTAACCCATGCCGCCGAGCGGGTAAGCCCGGCTGTGGTCGCGATCGAGGTGCGCAACGGACGCGGCGGAGGGAACGGCTCGGGGTTCGTCTTCACGCCGGACGGTTTCGTCCTGACCAACAGCCACGTCGTTCATGGCGCACAGGAGATCTCGGTCTCGCTCCTTGATGGGCGCGAACGCAGCGCAACCGTGATCGGCAACGACCCGCACACCGACCTGGCCGTCCTGCGGATTCGTGCCGACGGCCTAAAGGCGGCCGAGCTTGGGGACTCCGCGCGCCTTCGCCCGGGGCAGCTCGTCGTGGCCGTCGGCAATCCGTTCGGCTTGCAGTACACGGTGACGGCCGGTGTCGTGAGCGCGGTCGGGCGGACATTGCGCTCGCAGACCGGCCGTTTGATCGACAACGTGATCCAAACCGATGCCGCGCTCAATCCCGGGAACTCCGGCGGTCCGCTGGTCACCGCCGACGGGCGCGTCGTCGGGGTCAACACGGCGGTTTTCCCGGGTCAAGGTCTGTGCTTCGCGATCGCGGTCAACACCGCAAAGTACGTGGCGGGCCTGCTGATACGCGACGGGAAGGTCCGGCGCGGGTACTTCGGCATCGCCGGCGCGGACATCGACCTCCCGGCGCAGGTCATGCGCAGGCACGGCCTGCACGAGCGGCGAGCGGTCGTCGTGCAAGCGGTCGAACCGGGAAGCCCGGCCGATATCGCCGGGCTGCGCGCCGGCGACGTGCTGACCTCCTTCGAGCGAGAGCCCGTTCGCAGCGTCGATGACCTCCATCGTTTGCTGACGACCGTTGACTTGCGGCGACCATACAAGCTGAAAATTCTTCGCAAGGCCGAACATCTGGAGCCCATCATTTTCCCAGTCGAGGCGCCTGCGTGATTCGCAAACTTCTTCCCATTCTCGGCATCACGTTCGTCGACATCATCGGGTTCAGTATGTTGCTCCCGGTGCTGCCGTATTTCGTGACCCACTTCGGCGCCTCGGCATTCGTGGTGGGCTTGCTCACGTCGACGTTTTCACTCTGCGGGCTGATCGCCGGGCCGATCTGGGGAAATCTCTCCGACCGCGTCGGCCGCAAATCCATCCTCATCATCAGCCAGGTTGGCGCGACCATCGGCTGGGCGCTGCTCGCGTTCGCTCCGAACATCTTCATCGTGTTCATCGCCCGCGTCATCGAAGGCGTCTCCGGCGGGAACATCGGCATCACGCAAGCCTACGTCGCCGATCTGGTCGAGCCGAAACAGCGCGCCCGCGCGTTCGGGTTGATCATGGCAACATTCAGCGCCGCGATGGTCTTCGGTCCGTCGGGCGGCGGATTGCTCTACACGAAGTTCGGATTTGCGGCGCCGTTCCTGGCGGCAGCGGCGTTGCAGATGCTCACCTTGGTGCTGACGATCGTGCTGCTGCCGGAATCGCGTTCGAAGAGGAGCGCGGACGAACCGTCGGTCGGCATGCGCGACATTGTCGCGACCTTCTCCAAACCGCATCTGCGCCCGCTGCTCGCACAGCGGCTCGCGCTCTCGCTCGGGCAATACGCGTGGTACGGCGTGATCGCGCTGTACCTCAACTACCAACTCGGCTATCAGTTGGCGACGAGCACCTATATTTTCTCCGGTTTCGCGATCCTCAACGTCTTGATCAATATCGGCATCGTCGGCCGCGTCTCGTCACGCTTCGGCAATCGCGCTATGTCCAACGCCGGATTTGTGACCCTGATGGGCGCTTTTGCGCTCGCGCCGTTCGTGCACAACTTCACGCTGCTGGCGGTGAGCATGGTCGGCTTCGCCCTCGGCGGCGCGTTCGCGCAGACCGGAGTCACCGCATTGATCAGCACGGCCGCGGGCGAACACGAGCAGGGAACGGTCCTTAGCGTCGGCTCCTCGCTCGACTCGTTCTCCGGCGTCGTCTCTCCGCTGATCTCGACCGGCATGCTCACGCGCTTCGGCTCGCCGACCGCAACCGTTGCCTCGTTCTTCTTCGCGGGCGTCGCATCGGTGCTCGGCTTCGCGGCCGCACGCAAGCACAACGACACCTTGCACCAGCCTGCGGTGGTGGTTGAAGAACATGCCCTCGAAGCGTGAGGGCAGCCCTAACCGCGGCGGAAGACGAGCGTGAGGAGCGCGGCGATGAGCACGATGATCGTCATGCCGAGAAATGCGGCGAGCCTGCGGCCGCGCGACGACGGTGATTGCATTCTTCTCGGAGTTCGGTACCGATGAGCGAATTTCACTTCTCCCCGCGCACCAATCGCGCGCATGAGATCGCCTGGCAGCCGTGGTCCGGCGCCGCCTTCGAACGCGCCCGGCGTGAAGACAAGCCGATCTTGCTCTCGATCTCGGCGGTATGGTGCCACTGGTGCCACGTCATGGACGAAACGTCGTACTCCGACGGCGACGTCATCGCGCGCATCAACGAGCAGTTCGTCCCGGTGCGTGTCGACAACGATCTGCGCCCGGACGTCAACGCCCGCTACAACATGGGCGGCTGGCCCACCACCGCGTTCCTGACGCCCGACGGCACGATCGTCACCGGAGCCACGTACTTGCCGCCCGATACGATGCGGCGCGTCCTCGACGACATCGCGCGCTTCTACGCGGAAAACAAGGCGGAGATCGCAGCACGTTCGACCGGAGCCGCCGCGCCACGGGTGTACGACCCGGCGGCGCCCGCCGAGCTCACTGCACACGCGATCGCACATATCGTCGAAGAGATCGCCCAGGGATACGATGACCTCTACGGCGGCTTCGGCGACGCACCGAAGTTCCCGCAAACGGAAGCCCTCGAATTTCTTCTCTCAGAATGGCGCATCAGCGGAGAGCAGCGTTTATTCGAGATGGTCGCCAAGACGATGCTCGGCATGTCGCGCGGCGGCATGTACGATCACGTCGAAGGCGGTTTCTTCCGCTACTCGACGACACGCGACTGGTCGGTGCCGCACTTCGAGAAGATGAGCGAAGATCACGCCGGACTGATTCGCCTCTTGTCATCGCTCGTGACGTCGACGCGCAATCACGCCTTCCGCGACGCGCTGATCTCGACGCTGCACTACGCGCGCACGGTGTTGCGCGATCCGAAAACCGGCTTCTTCGCGGGCAGTCAAGACGCCGACGAAGCCTACTATGAACGTCCGCTCGACGAGCGCCGCAAGACCACTGCACCGTACGTCGACCGTCGTGCGTACTCGAATTGGACGGCGGGACTAGCCAGTGCATGGGCACATGCCGCACGCGCGCTCGACGACGACACGATCGCCGCGGAAACCGTCGCCACGCTCGATGCCATGCACGAGCGGCTGCGCGACCCCGACGGGCTGCTGTTTCACGTGCTTGCTCCGGGCGAGGCGCCCGCGGTGCGCGGTTTGCTCACCGATCAGGTTTCCTACAGTCGCGCGCTCATCGACGCACACGAACTCACGGGTGAAGCCCGCTTCTTGGAGCGCGCCTGCGCGCACGCGGATGCAACGATCGCGCACCTCGGTGCGCCGGACGGCGGTTTCTTCGACCATGCGCCCGTCGAAGAACAGATCGGCCGGTTGACCGTGCAGGATCGTCCGATCATCGACAACGGCGTTTTTGCCGACGCGCTGCTGCGGCTGGCGACGCTCACCGATCGGGCAATCTACCGCGAACACGCGCAGCGCACATTGCTGTTGTATGCGCGCACGCACGCCAACGCCGGCTCGTTTGCCGCAACCTACGCGCGCGCGTTGCGGCGCTTCCTTGCGCCGAGCGTCTCGGTCAAGATCAGCGGTGCTCCGCCGGACACCGGCGAGTTTCGCGAAGCGGCGTCGCGCCTGCCCTCACCGCTCGTCTGCGTTCGCACCGAACCGTCAACCGATTCGCCGGCCGCACAGGTCTGCGTCGGCATGACCTGCGCCCCACCGGCTCGCGATCCGGCGCTCATCCGCGACCGCTACGACTCGCTGGTGCTGATGACAAGGCACTAAACGCGCGCTCACGTCGAGGGACGCACGATCGCGTTCCAGTACCACACGCCGTACATGCACGCCATGAACGAGTAGACGATGAACACGCGCATGACCGTCGAGAACTTTTCACGCGCCGCCAGCGCCATCAGCACCAACAAGAACGGCAGGACGTCCAGGATATGGCGCATCCCGTATTGCGCGTACCCATTGACGTAATAGAGCAACGACGGACCGATGGCAAGCGCGGTCGCAAGCCACATCGCGATCACGTCGGCTCGAGGGCGGCGCGCGAAGAGCACGAGCGCAAGTGCCGGACTCGTCCACGTCAGTGCGACGCCGGAGAAAGACGGGATGACGAACGGCGCTTGCGACGAGAACGCCGGATATTGCACGAAGAACGAGTACAGTTGATTGGGCACGTTGGCAAGCGCGAACGGCGAACCGCCCGGCGTGCCGAGCGAATCCTGGTGGTAGAAGATCGTGTGCCCGCTATCCCAGGGAACACCCCACCGCGCCAGGTTATACGCAATCCACAGCGCCGCTGCCGGAACAAGTACCGCCGCTGCCGAGATCAGGTGCGAACGCAGGACATCCCGCGGGGATGACTTTCGATTCTCTGATGCGCGCATGAGCGAAAGCGCCACGATGACCGGGAGTGCCATGACCACCGTGAAGCGCGACGCGATCGCGGCCACATACAACAGCAAGACCAGCCACGAGCGGTTCTTCCCGTACAGTTCGGCGAGCGCGAGCGTCAGAAAACACACGCACGAGGTCTGCGCGATGAACCACACATCGCCGAGCATCGAACACCACAAGAGCGGCGTTCCAGCCCAGAAGAACAGGCACAGCCACGCGCTGGTCTCGGGCGAACAGTTCAACCGCCGGCACAACACCCACGCCGCCGCGACGGCGATCGCGCAGAGCACGACCGCGAGCAGCGTTTGATTGGCCGCCGTGCCAAAGATCGCGACGAACGGCATCAACAGCACGCCGGGAAGCGGGTCGTTGACGATGTAGCGATGGCTGTTCCACAACACCGCGTCGATGTACGAACCCGGCCAGTTGATCCAGAGGTGACCGTGCAGCAGCGCGTCGGCAAAGAGCACGTAGTTGTTGTACGGCGTCGAACGTCCGTGCGTGAAGATCCACGTGGCGATCAAGACGACGATCGCAACGACGAACGTGCGGTTGAACGGACGCACTAGATCGGCGGAAGCGTTGCCGCCGGGAGCGGACGCGGGCTCTGGAACGTGGATGGCGGCAAGTTCGGCGGGAAGCGGTAGTCGCTCCACGCGAGGCGCTCGCGCGCCGGTTTTCCTTCAACGCTCGCGCTCACGGTCGCCAGCACCGGCATCCAGTAGGGGCCGAAACCGGAATAGGTGATCGTTCCGGTGCCGTGCGCCGACGAACCGATGGAATGAAACCGTATTGAGCGCGGAAGAAAAGTCCGCCCGTCGATCGTGATCTCGTCGACGACGAATCTGCCGACGCTCGCCAGCGGCGTCGTCGAAAACACGTAGACGTAGGTTCCTTCGGCCTTCGCCGCACGTTCGAACCGCACATCGTAGCGCGGCTCGCGCGGCGCGATGCGTTCGACCGCGTAGCGATCGGTACGCTGCTCGATGCGCACGATCTTCTGTTTGAGTCCGACGTTGTTGACGGCCAGCGTCTCGTCACGTACCTTCGATCCGCTGCGATAGATGAGATGGCGCTGCTCGATCTGCACCGGCCCCGCCTGTGAGACCACGAACGTGAATATCTGCGCCTTCGGTGTGGCGAGCGCGTCGAGCGCCGCGCCGTAGCGCGCGAGGACGGTTTGCGGGTCGATGGCCTCCGGCGGTTCGGCCGCGCCGAGCCATGCGATCGCCGCGACGCAGAGCATCGCGACGTGGCGTCTCATGCGAGCACGGCGTCGCGAATCGCGCGCACGGCGGCATCCGCTCCCCCGGCGTTCTTGCCTCCGCCTTGCGCCTGCGTGGGCGCGCCGCCGCCCTTTCCGTCGACGAGCGGCGCGGCGAGTTTCACTAAGTTTCCGGCATGAACGCCGCTCTTGACGTGATCGTCGCTCGCCGAAACGAGCAGACTCACCGTACCATTGTCGATGCCGGCGAACGCAATGACGCCGCTCGGCAGCCGGTTGCGAATGGCAATGGTGAGATGGCGAAGCGCTTCAGCGTTGGCTTCATGCACCACCGCGCCCACGAACGTGCGCTCACCGTGGCGCTCGGCGCGTGCGAGATAGGCGTCGGCGTCGGCCGCCGCCAAGCGCGCTTTGAGTTGCCCCACCGCAGTTTGCAGGTCGCGCAACTCGCGTTGCAATTTGTCGATGCGATCGGTAACTTCGTCGGGTGAGGTCGCGAGCGAACTCGCGATGCCGGCCACCAGTTCTTGCTGTTTCTGAACGAAGTCTTCCGCGGCGCGCGAGACCGACGATTCAATTCGGCGTATGCCGCTGCCGATCGACGACTCATTCAAGATCACGAACATGCCGAGTTCACCGGTCGAGTGCGCGTGCGTGCCGCCGCAGAACTCCACGGACGGTCCGGCTTGCACGACCCGCACGCGCTCGCCGTACTTCTCACCAAACATCCAGATCGCGCCAGTCGTCTTGGCCTCGTCGAGCGGAAGTTCGCGCGTCACCAGCGGCGCGTCGTCGCGAATCATGTCGTTCACGCGATGAGCGACAGCGCGCTTCTGTTCGGGCGAGAGCGCTCCGGCCGCCCAGCGGAAATCAAACCGCATGCGATCGACACCGACCCACGAGCCGGCCTGCGCCACGTCATCGCCGAGCACGTCGCGCAACGCGCGCTGCAGCAGGTGCGCCGAAGTATGATGCCGGCGTATCTCACGCCGCCACCAATCGAAGACCGCCGTCGTCGCGCGGTCGCTCGCCCGCACGGCGCCTGCCTTCACCACGCCGTGATGCACGATCGCTTCGCCCATGTACTGCGTGTCGTCAACCTCGAACAGGAACCCGTCGGCGGTGATCGTTCCGCGATCGCCGATCTGGCCGCCGCGCTCGGCATAGAACGACGTGCGGTCGAGTACGATCGCGCCGCGTTCGCCTTCGTGCAGCGCCGCCACGGATTGTTCGTCTTTGAGCAGCGCGACGACCTCGCCGTCGGTCTGCAATCCCTCATACCCGGTAAAGATCGACTTGATCGCTGGAAGTTCGGCGAGCGCAACGACCGAACGCTTCGATGCAGCGTCCTTGCGCGCGCGGTCGCGCTGCGCGTTCATCTCTTCTTCAAACGCGGCCGTGTCGACGGCGATGCCGCGTTCGCTTGCGATCTCGCGCGTCAACTCGACCGGGAAACCGTAGGTATCGTGCAGCATGAAGACGTCCCCGCCCGACAGGCGGCGCGTGCCGTCTTCATCGGCTTGCTCGATCAATCGCTCGAGCATCGCCATGCCGCGCTCGAGTGTGCGATTGAATGTCTGCTCTTCTTGCGCGACTGCCTGCGCGATGCGCGATGCGTTGGCGCGCAGTTCGGGGTACTCCGATTCAAGCGACGCGACGACCGCGGGGACGAGGTGCGTGAGAAACCCGCCCGGGTACCCGAGCAGCTTTCCGTTACGAACCGCGCGCCGAATCAAGAAGCGCAGCACGTAGCCGCGATCGGTGTTCGATGGAAAGACGCCGTCGTTGATCAGGAACGTCACGGCGCGCGCGTGATCCGCGATGATGTTGCGCCGTTCCAGCTGTTCCTTCGGATTGAGTGAGGTCTGCCCGACGGGCGGCTGTGCGGCGATCAGATCGGTGAACAGGTCGGTCTCGTACATCGAGACCTTGCCGTTGGCGACCGCCAGCATGCGCTCCATACCGGCGCCGGTATCGATCGCCTTGCGCGGCAATTCCGTCAGATGGCCTTCCGACGTCCGATTGTATTGCTGGAAGACGACGTTCCAAATCTCGACGAAGCGGTTGCCTTTGTTCGGGCCGTCGTCGTCGGGCCCGAGCGCGTTCTCGACGCCGGTGTCGTAGAAGATCTCCGAACACGGTCCGCACGGTCCGGTTGGTCCCATCGTCCAGAAGTTGTCTTCGTCAAAGCGCGAGATGCGCGTCTTCTCAAGGCCGATGTCATTGATCCAGATCGTTTCGGCTTCGTCATCGCCGGTGTGCACGGTGACGTACAGACGGTTGCGATCGAGCTTGAGAACCCCGGTGACGAACTCCCATGCGTAGGCGATCGCTTCGCGCTTGTAATAGTCGCCGAACGAGAAGTTGCCGAGCATCTCCAAGAACGTACCGTGCCGTCCGGTGCGACCGACGTTCTCAATGTCGCTCTTGGCGCCGGCGACGCGCAGACAGCGCTGCACGGTGACCGCGCGCGGAGCCGGGGCCGGTTCGTCGCCTAAGAAGACCGGGACGAACTGCTCCATTCCGGCGATCGTGAAGAGCGTGGTCGACATGGCATCGGGGATCAAGCTCGCCGAAGGCAGATGCTTGTGACCCTTCGATACGAAAAAGTCGATGAAGGCTTGGCGGAGGTCTTGGCTTCTCATAGGCTCTAGCGCGAAATGATAGCAGAGCGAGCCCGCGATTTCCTACTCCTTGAGTACGGTGCGCAGCTTCTCCAGGGCCTTTGCCTGCAGGCGCGAGACGTGCATCTGGGAGCAGTGCAGGCGCTTGGCGATCTCGGTCTGCGACAGCGACTCGAAGAAGCGCCAATACACCACGGCTCGCTCGCGGCCGTTGAGGGCCAGCATGGCACGTTCGAGATTGGCCCGATCCTCCAGCAGTTCGAGTTCGCTGTCGTTGGCTCCGATGCGATCGCTGATCGTGGCGGAGCGGGGGTCGTCGTCGGAACCGATGTCGGCGTCGAGCGATGCGAGATTGTAGGCGTGGCTGAGCTCCTGTGCCTCGACGATCTCTTCGACCGATGCGCCCAGATGCTCGGCCAGCTCGCCGACCAGCGGGCTGCGGCCGCGCTCGATCGAGAGCCGCTCGACGGCCCGAACGACCGCGGCGTTGAGTTCTTGCAGGCGGCGCGGCACCTTGAGCGCCCAGCCTTTGTCGCGGAAATACCGTTTGATCTCACCCACGATCGTCGGCGTCGCGTACGTCGTGAACTCGACGCCGCGATCGAGGTCGTACCGATCGATCGCCTTGATGAGGCCGACCGTACCGACTTGGATCAAGTCGTCGAGCGGTTCTCCGCGATTGACGAATTTTGCCGCGAGGAATCGCACCAGCCGCAGGTGACCGACGACCAACTCGTCGCGCAGGCGTTCGTACTCATGATCGCGCGCATCGGTCGCGCGCTGCTTGCGCGTTTCGGACAACTGCGCCAGCGTTGCGCGCGTCTGGTCGCGTTCTTCGCCGGCCGTATCCTGCCGCAGACCCACGATAACGCTACGTCGTGATCCGTTTCGTCATGAGAATTTCGCCACTACGCCCGTAGGTAACGTCGTCCATGAGCGAACGAATGAGAAAGAGTCCGATGTCGTCAGCGTGGTCGTGCTCGTGTTCGGCGTCATCGGTGCCGATGCGAACGCGCAGCGAATCTTCGAACGGTTCGCACTCGACGGTGATCGTTTCGCCCGTCTCGGTGCGAATCGCATGCGTGCACGCTTCTGCAACCGCCAGCTTGAGGTCTTCGATTTCTTCGTAGGAAAAGTGCAGGCGGATCGCCACGGCGGCGACCGCCAGCCGCGCCACCGCCACCCATTCGGCTTTACGCGGAATGCGAACGACGACGCTGTCGCGCGACTCGCCGTTGCTCGCGGTCATGCCAGCGCCTTGACCGCCGCCGGTATGGAGTCGTACATGCCGAAAATCTTCACCAACCCGGTAATGTCGAAGATTTTTTTGATCTGCGGATTGGTGCAGACCAAGCTCACCGCGCCGCCGTGTTCGCGCACGCGCTTGAGACCTCCGATCAAGACGCCTAAGCCGGTCGAGTCGATGTACTTGACACGTTCGAGATCGATGACCAGGTTATAGACGCCCTTATCGATCAGAGCGCCGACGGCGTCTTTGACCTTCGGTGACGTGTAGACGTCGATCTCACCGGCGAGTTCGACGACCGACAATCCTTTGCGCTCCTCGCGCACGTTGATCGTGATGTCCACTCTCTCTCCTCAGGCTGACGTATGGCGCGAGAGATGCTCGCGTGTGTGTTCGGCATTGGCACGGCCTTCGTCGACCGCCGCGTTGATGTTCGAACGGGCTTGGTCAATCAGCGTCTTGCCGCGCTCGTAGATTTCCGCGGCGCGACCGCGCAGATCGCCGGTCGCGTCCATCGCCCGATTCCCCGCTTCGCGTGCTTTTCCGACGAACACGTCGCGCGTTTCTTCGCGAGTGAAGGCCGCCGCGAGCGCCGCACCGGCGATCGCTCCGGCGATGAAGCCGGAAAAGAAGCCACCGCGATTGTCATTGTTCATCAGACGTCTCCCACAGAACCGTCGCCCGAGTTGCGCCCAGTGAAGAAGTGTCGCAATCCCGCGCTGATGCCCGAAAGCGTTGCGCCGACGTTGACGATCGACGGTGCGATCGCTTCTTGCGCGAGTTTCGCCGTCGACGACACCGAGGACGCCGCATCCTCGATCTGCTTTGCCGCGACCGTCAGGCGTGCCACGGCCTTGTCTGCTGAATCGGCCATGCCGTTGACGTGTACGAGCGCCTGCCCGACGGGCTGGCCGATCTCGGCGATCTGCCGATCGACTTCGTCGAGCGTTCGATTGACGCGAGCGAGCGTGCGCGCCAGCGCGCTGGTGGCGATCAAGACGCCGAGACCCAGAATGAAGACACCGACTCCCACGCCGATGTCGAGAACGATCGTCCAATCAAAAGTCGAGCTCACGCATTACCTCCGCTGCGCGCTTTCAGGGGCAGGCAGGGTTGTTCCCTTTGTATCCGGTTTTTACACCGAAGCGGGCGCGCGCAAGCTCGCGGCAGCGCGGGACACGATGTCCAGCGTGCGCTCGATCTCGTCCGGCGTCGTCGAGCGCCCGAGCGAAAAGCGAATCACGCCGCGTGCGAGCGGCGGCGCCACGCCGAGCGCGGCGATCACGTGGCTGGGTTCGAGGATGCCCGAAGTACAGGCGCTCCCGGCCGAAACGGCGAGGCCGTCAAGATCGAGCCGCATCAGCAACGCATCGGCGTCGATGCCGCTGAATGCGACGCTCGCGATATGCGGAAGTCGCGGGCCGCGCCGCGCGATCCCGATTGTCCCCGGCACGCGCAAGCGCAGTCCGTCTTCGAGTGCGTCGCGCAGCGACCGCAGGCGGGCGCCCGATGCTTCGCGCTCGCGTGAGGACAGGTGCAACGCGGTTGCCAGACCCACGATACCGGCCACATCCTCCGTCCCGGGGCGCAGGCCGAACTCTTGGCTCCCGCCGTGGAGTATCGGTTCGATCGGTGTACCGGTGCGAACGTACAACATCCCCACACCTTTCGGCCCATAGAACTTGTGCGCTGCGATCGCGAGCAAGTCGACACCCAGCTCGTCGACGGACAACGGCAGGTACGACGGGGCCTGGACGGCGTCGGTGTGGATGAGCACGCCCCGTTCGTGCGCGATGCGCGCCAGTTCCGCGATCGGCTGGATCGTGCCGATCTCGTTGTTCGCGTACATGACGCTGGCAAGAATCGTGTCCGGCCGAAGCGCCGCGGCGAATGCCCGCGGGTCGACCACGCCGTCTTCGTCGACGGCCAAGCGCGTGACTTCGAAGTCCTCAGCGACCAATGCGTCGAGCGTGTGCAAGACGGCGTGGTGTTCGACTGACGTGGAAAGGATATGCCGTCCGCGCGCGCGCAGCGCGTGCGCCACGCCGACGATCGCCACGTTGTCGGCCTCAGTCCCGCTACCGGTGAAGACGATCTCCTTGCGCGCGGCGCCGAGTTCACGCGCGACCGCATCGCGCGCGTCGTCGAGCAACGCCTTCGCACGACGGCCTTCGGCGTGGAGCGAACTTGGATTGTAGGGTCCGCCCTCATATACCGCCGCCATCGCCTTGACGACCTCGGGTCGAACCGGCGTGGTCGCGGCATGATCGAGATAGATGCGCATGGCTTTTCTACGAACGTTCGTCGCCGGGCCGAACGTTGCGGCGCTGCGCGATCCAGCGCTGCAATGCCGGCTCTTCGCCCTGCCCACCGGGCTCGAAGTACCTGCGATCGCACAGATTTTCGGGCAAATACTGTTGAAGCCGCTCCGACGGCGGACGTCCGGCCTCATGCGCCATCGTCGCATAGTCCTCGTGCGCGTACTTGTAGTCGCGACCGTATCCGAGTTCACGCATGAGGCCGGTCGGCGCGTTGCGCAAGTGGAGGGGCACCGGATCGTTGCGCGTCTCGCGCACATCGCGCAGCGCGGCCGAGTAGGCGCGACCGATGCTATTGCTCTTGGGCGCCGTCGCGAGGTAGAGCGTCGCATGCGCGAGCGGGTAGAAGCCTTCCGGCATGCCGATGAAATGCACCGCCTGCTGCGCAGCGATCGCGACGGCGAGGCCGCGCGAATCGGCAAGGCCGACGTCTTCCGAGGCGAGGATCACCAATCGCCGCGCAATGAAGAGCGGGTCTTCGCCGGCGTCAAGCATGCGTGCGAGCCAATAGACGGCGGCATCGGGATCGCTGCCGCGTACGCTCTTGATGAGCGCGCTGATCGTGTCGTAGTGGCTCTCTCCACTCTTGTCGTAGCCGGTCGCGCGACGCTGCATCGCATCTTCGATCATCGCGGTGGTGACGACGCGCTCGCCATTCTCGGGCGTGGCGATCGAGGCTGCGAATTCAAGCGCGCCCAACGCAGAGCGCGCGTCGCCATTGGCGAGATTCACGAGCGCCGTTCGTGCCGGCGCTTCCAAACGCACCTGGAGCTTCCCCAGGCCGCGTTCGCTATCGCTCAGCGCGCGATCCACCAGCCGTTCGATGTCCGTGTCATCGAGCGCGTGCAGGGTGAAGACGCGCGCACGCGAGAGCAGCGCGGCGTTGACTTCGAACGACGGGTTCTCGGTGGTGGCGCCGATCAGCGTGATCGTGCCGTCCTCGACGAACGGCAGCACCGCGTCTTGCTGCGCTTTGTTGAAGCGATGAATTTCATCAATGAAGAGCACGGTGCGCTTGCCGATGCGCCGGCTCGCCTGTGCTTCGGCCACGACCTTGCGCAGATCGGCGACACCGGCATTCACCGCCGAGAGTTGCACGAAGCGGGCGCCGGTCGCATGCGCGACCACGTCCGCAAGTGTGGTCTTCCCGCTCCCCGGCGGCCCCCACAGGATGATCGACGGAACGCTGTCGCTCTCAATCGCGCGCCGCAGCGCGCGTCCTTCGCCGACGAGATGCGTCTGCCCGACGAAATCGTCGAGCGAGCGTGGACGCATGCGCGCCGCCAGCGGCGCGGAGGGCGCGTCGCCGCTGCTCGACTCAAACAGCGACGGTTCCATCGTCAGTCTCCTTCCGGCATGTCAGTGACCGATCGGCGGGTTCTTGATCACGATGGGTTTGGGTGTCGCGAGATGCGGCGCCGCGGCGGCGGGAAGAACGATCGTGACGTTGTCTTCGGCATGGACGAGTCCGGTGACGGTATTGTAGATGACGTGGCCGGCACGCATGTTGCGATTGCCTTGCTTGATGCGTACGTTTCCGCGCAAGTCCAGAATGTGCGTCACGTCGCTCAGCGTCGCGATGTCGGAGTCCATGACGCTGTCCGCCTGCACGTAATGAACGTTGCCGGTAGCGGTGTACGTCTTGCGTTGCAGATCGATGAAGAGCTGGTCGGCCGTCAGCGTGGCCGGCCCTCTCGACGTCGTGCTGCCGGCGGAAGCGAGTTTTCCGAGTCCTCCACCGTTATCGTTTGCGACGACGTGTCCGTACAGTGTCAACACCTGCTTGTCGTAGTTGCCGCTCGCGCGATCGGCGTTGATGTCGCCGGTCGGCCGCGCGATCGTCACGTGCCCTGGCGCGCTGAAATCGCCGGTTTTCAGGGTAGCGTCGACCATCTTCGTGTGGAGCTGCATGCCGGCAAACAAGAGCACGGTGCCGCCGCCTGCCGGAGACGCGGCAGGAGCGGGAGAAGGCGACGCTGGCGCATGCGGCGCGGGGGACGGCGTCGCTGCAACGGCAACGACCCACAGGGCAGCGGCCCCGGCGAGCATGGCGATCGATCGATTCATGGTGTGTTGCGAAACCTTATCGTGCGGCGTTCGACCGGCCCGATCGCGTTGCGGATCGTTTCCAGCGAGAGAACGCCTTCGCGTAGGAGGTATGCCTGCGGGCCCGAGATGTCGACCACGGTGGATTCGCCGCGATAACGGGTCGGTCCATTCTCCACAACGAGATCGGCGTCGCAAACGTCTTGGAATGAGCCGTCTCCGGCAGAGGCATTCTCGTCGCTGCGATGCGCACCGCTCGTCGCGATCGGGCCGCACCGTTCGAGGATGGCACGTGCCAGGTCGTCGTCGGGCACGCGCATGCCGATGGTGAGCAGCCCTGCAGTCACATCGAGCGGAATGAAGGCCGGCTTGCGGACGATCAGGGTCACGGGTCCGGGCAAGAGGCGCTTCGCCGCCGCCACCGCGTGCGGGTTGTCGCGCGCGTACTCCAGAAATTCAGTCACGGTCGCGAGTTGAAGCGTCAGCGGATGCGCTTCCGAACGGTTCTTTGCGCGGTCGATGCGATCGACGGCGGCGGCATCGTAGGGATCACATCCGATTCGGTACACGGTGTCAGTCGGATAGACGACGAGGCCGCCGCGCTGGATCACCCGGGCGACGGCTTCGACGACCTCCTCGCGCTCGGCGATCCGAGCGTCGAGAACCGTCCGCGAATTCACACGCGCATGTGCATGCCGGTGCCGATCGCCACGCACGAGAGCGGATCGTCCGCAACGATAGCCGGCACGCCCGTCACTTCCGAGAGCAGTTTGTCGAGTCCGCGCAGCAGCGCGCCGCCGCCTGTGATGATCACGCCGCGATCGATGATGTCGGCCGCGAGTTCAGGCGGTGTCTTCTCGAGCACGGATTTCACGGCTTCGACGATCGCGCCGACCGGTTCGGCCAGCGCTTCGCGAATCTCCTCGCTGGTGATCTTGACCGTCTTGGGCAAGCCGTTGATCAGATCGCGGCCGCGTATTTCCATCGCAAGTTCTTGTTCGAGCTTGTACGCCGAACCGATCTTGATCTTGATCTCTTCAGCCGTTCGCTCGCCGATCATCAGATTGTAGACGCGCCGAATGTAGCGCACGATCGCGTCGTCGAATTTGTTTCCGGCAACCCGCAACGACTGCGACACCACGATCCCGCCGAGAGAGATGACCGCGACATCGGTGGTGCCGCCGCCGATGTCGACCACCATGCTGCCCGACGGTCCCGCGATCGGCAATCCGGCACCGATCGCCGCAGCCATCGGTTCTTCGACGATGTCGACGGTGCGCGCGCCGGCAAGTTTCGCCGCGTCTTTGACCGCGCGTTCCTCGACGCTCGTGATCTCCGCCGGGACGCAGATCGCGACATGCGGTTTGGGTTTGAAGATCGTTGACCAAAACGAGCGGTCTTTCATCACTTTCTTGATGAAATAGGCGAGCATCGCTTCCGTCACTTCGAAGTCGGCGATCACGCCGTCGCGCAACGGACGGATCGCCTGGATGTGCGCCGGCGTTTTTCCAAGCATCTGTCGCGCTTCTTCGCCCACCGCGAGAATGCGGCCGGTGTTCATGTCCTTCGCGACGACGGATGGCTCGCGCAACACGATGCCTTTGCCTTTGACATGCACGAGCACGTTGGCGGTGCCGAGATCGATACCGATTTCCAAGCTGGGTGACTCCTAGACGTTCTTCAACCCGAAGCCGGGCTGACGCGTGGGTACGCGGTGGTTTCGAAAAGTCCGCTCGCTTCGACGAGCTGTGTGACGCCGACCGATCGCTGGACTTGGCCGCCGAGGTCGGAAAGCATCTCTTCCAGGCGCTCGTAGCCCCGGTCGATGTATTCCAAGCCGATAATCTCGGTTTCGCCATGCGCGGCCAGACCCGCGACCACCAGCGCGGCGCCCGCACGGATGTCCGGTGCCTCGACGGGCGCGCCCGAGAGCTGCGCGACGCCCTTGACGACGGCGGTGTTGCTCTCCATCGACACGCGCACATCGGCACCCATGCGCGCGAGTTCGTTTACGTACGAGAAGCGAGCGTTGAAGATCGACTCTTCGACGACGCTGGTTCCGGGCGCCGTGCACAAGAACGCGACCGCCTGCGGTTGAAGGTCGGTCGGGAAACCCGGATAGGGTGCGGTGAGAATCTCGGTTCCACCGGTGATCGCGCCCGCATTGACGCGAATCCAGTCGGTGCCGGTGGTTACCTCGATGCCGCATTCCGTCAACTTTTCGAGCACGGAACGCACGTGCGCCGGAACGCAGCGGCGGATAGTGACGTCGCCGCGCGTGACGACGCCGCAGAACAACAACGTTCCGGTGACGATGCGATCGGGGATGATTTCGTATTCGACGCCGTGCAATTCAGCGACACCATCGATGACGATCGTGTCGGTTCCAAGCCCCGCGATCTTCGCGCCCATCGCGGTGAGAAAGTTCGCCAGATCGATGACCTCGGGTTCCATCGCGACGTTGCGCAGCGTCGTCGTACCGTTCGCAGTCACAGCCGCGAGCATGGCGTTCTTCGTGGCGCCGACGCTGGGCATGCGGAATTCGATGTCGGCACCGTGCAAGCGCGCATGTTTGCTCTCGGCGATGAGATAGCCGTGCTGATTGCGCACGTCGCAGCCGAGCGCGATGAATGCCTGTTCGTGCAGGTCGGTGGCGCGCGTCCCGAGCACGCAGCCTCCGGGCAACGCGACTTCGGCGCGACCGAACCGGCCGAGCAATGGACCGACGACGTCGAAGGACGCGGCGAGTTTGCGCACGAGCGCATACGGAGCGCGAAACGACGCAACGTTGCTGGAGTCGATCGTCACCGTGTTCTCGCCCTCGTAACGCAGGCGCGCACCGAGCGATTCGAGCAGCGACCACATCACCGAGACGTCGGTGATGCGTGGAACACGGTGCAGCGTTACCGGGCCTTTGGCCAGCAGCGCCGCAGCCATGATCGGCAATGCGGCATTCTTGGCGCCGTGCGTGGACGTGCTGCCCTCGAGCCGAACTCCGCCGCGAACGCGAAGCGTGGTATCCAAACGATCGAGCATCGGCGCAAGCACTTCTCGCATCATGCGCACGCGCCCCGCTAGGGCGCGTTGCGGATCAGTGTCCGGTCAGACGCAGCTTCGCGTTCGCGAGGTCGATGACGACTTGCTCGCGCGCCGCCGCAGCGGAATCGGCCGCCGTTTTCTGGCGTTCCGTCGCGGCGTCGAGTTCCTCGCGCGTCTTCGTCACGTCGATCTCCTCGAAGGTGAAGGCCGAATCGACCAACGCAGTCACACGATCGGGGAGCGCTTGCAAGAACCCGGCCGCCGTCGCCAACTCCAGGCGCTCGGTCTTCCCTTCGGTCACGACGTTGGCGCGCAGCACGCCGGGTTTGAGCGCGGCCAGAAATGGGGCGTGGCTGGGAAGAATGCCCTCCTCGCCCTCGGTCGTCACCGCGATCACCAACTCGGCCACACCGTCGAAGACCACCTTCGTCGGTGTGATGAGTTTGAACGGCATCGTCGTCGCCATCGTCGTTAGACCTTGGCGCCCATCTTCTCGGCGTTCTCTTTGACCTCGTCGATGCCGCCCGCGTAGAAGAACGCACCTTCGGGCAAGTGATCGACTTTGCCGTCGAGGACTTCTTTGAACGAAGCGACCGTGTCGGTGAGTTTGACGTACTTGCCGCTGCGTCCGGTGAACTGCTCGGCGACGAAGAACGGCTGCGAGAAGAAACGCTGGATGCGGCGTGCGCGGCCGACGACGATCTTGTCCTCTTCAGACAGTTCCTCGACGCCGAGAATCGCGATGATGTCTTGCAGGTCGCGATAGCGCTGCAGCGTCTCTTGCACGCCGCGCGCGACCTGATAGTGCTCGTCACCGATAATCTGCGGATCGAGGATGCGCGATGAGGAAGCCAGCGGATCGACGGCCGGATAGATACCGAGTTCCGAGATCGGGCGCGAGAGCGCGGTCGTGGCATCGAGATGCGCGAACGTCGCCGCGACAGCCGGGTCGGTGTAGTCGTCGGCCGGCACGTACACCGCTTGCACCGAGGTGATCGAACCCTTGCGCGTCGAGGTAATGCGCTCTTCGAGTGCGCCCATGTCAGTCGACAACGTCGGCTGATAACCGACGGCCGACGGCATGCGGCCCATCAGCGCGGAGACCTCCGAACCGGCTTGCAGATAGCGGAAGATGTTGTCCATGAACAGCAGCACGTCGGCGCCGAGTTCGTCGCGGAAGTACTCGGCCATCGTGACGCCGGTCTGCGCGATGCGGAAGCGCACGCCCGGCGGCTCGTCCATTTGACCGAAAACCAGCGCGGTCTGCGCGAGCACGCCCGACTCTTTCATCTCAAGCCAGAGATCGTTCCCTTCACGCGTGCGTTCGCCGACGCCGGTGAATACCGAGAAGCCTTTGTGGACGTTCGCGATATTGCGAATCAGTTCTTGAATGAGCACCGTCTTGCCGACGCCGGCGCCGCCGAAGAGGCCCACCTTACCGCCGCGCGTGTAGGGTGCCATCAGATCGACGACCTTGATTCCAGTCTCGAAAATCTTCGGCGTCGGATCCTGGTACTTGAACTCCGGCGCGGGGCGGTGAATCGGCCAGGTTGCCGTCGCTTTCACCGGCTCGTTCGAGTCGATCGCCTTGCCGAGCACGTTGAAGATGCGCCCGAGCGTGCCTTCGCCGACGGGAACCGTGATCGGCCCGCCGGTGTGCGTCACGTTCGCACCGCGCACGAGCCCGTCGGTCGAACCCATCGCGAGGCAACGCACTTGGTTGTTCCCAAGTTCGTCTTGCACTTCGAGCGTGAGGTCGCGCGTCTGCATCGCCGTGCCGCCGAGTTCGACACCGGCCGACGATGCCGCGCCGTTCTGCTTGGCGTGCGAGTCTTCGTTGACAATGACGTGCAGTGCGTCGTTGATCTTCGGCAGCGTCTCGAGCGTGAATTCCACGTCGACGACGTTTCCGAGCACTTGAACGACTTTACCGGTGGCAGCCATGTTGATCAGGTTCCTCTATCTTCCAGTTCTCAAGAAAGCGCTTCGGCCGCGCCGACGATTTCGAGCAGTTCTTTGGTGATCGCGGCTTGGCGCGCGTTGTTCATCTTGATCGTCAATTCGTCGATCAGCTTCGTCGCGTTGTCGGTGGCATTGTTCATCGCAAGCAACTGTGCCGCGAAGAAGGCGGCGTCGGTCTCCAGCATCGCGGAGTAGATCGTGAATTCCAGGTACTTCGGCAACAGCTGCGAGAGCACGAACTCCGGCGAGGGGGCGAATTCGACGGCGCCTTTGGGCGTCTCGCTCGCGTCGGTCCCCACGATCTCCGAGCGGATGATCGGAACGAGCTTGCGGACTTCGGGGCGTTGCGAGAGCATCGAGACGAACTTCGATGAGATCAGTGTGATGTTGCCGATCTTGCCGGTGACGAAGTCCTCGGTCACGCACCGTGCGACTTCGCGCGCGACCTCGAGCTTCGAGGGCGCATTGAGCACCCATGTCGGATGGTCGGGCATCCCCAAGCGGCGGACGGCGTTGCGCGCCTTGATGCCCACCGTATAGAATTGCGCGTTCTTGTGGTCAGCCCGGTACAGTTCACCCGCGCGGATCACGTTGGAGTTGAACGCGCCCGCGAGCCCCTTGTCGGCGGTCATCAGAATCACGCCCGAAGGCGCGCCGGATGCGCCTTCCTTCATGAACGGATGGTCGACGCTGGTGACGGCGCGCATCAAATCGAGCAGCATCTCACCGAGCGCGTCCGCATACGGCCGCGACTGCTTCTGCGCAATCTCGGCACGACGAATCTTCGCCGCGGCGACCTGCTTCATCGCCTTGGTGATTTGCTGCGTGTTCTTCAACGACCGAATCCGGTCGCGCAGATCTTTGACGCTCGGCATCTAGAAGGTTTTATTGAACTCCACGATCGCGTCGTTCAGCTTCTGTTTCGTTTCGTCGGCGAGCTGCCCCGAATCGGCGATTGCCTTGGGAATCGCCGGATGTTTTCCGTGTAAGAACTCGATGAATCCGCGCGCCCAGTTCTGCAGGCGCGAGGTCGCGAAGTCGTTCACATACCCGTTGGTCGCGGCGTAGATGAGCGCAACTTGATCCTCGACCGGCTGCGGTTGATATTGCGCTTGCTTGAGCAGCTCCGTCAGCTTCTCACCGCGCAGCAGTTGCATCTGCGTGGACTTGTCGAGATCGCTCGCGAGCTTGGCGAACGCCGCAAGGTCGCGGTATTGCGCAAGTTCGAGCTTCAGTTGACCGGCCACGCTCTTCATCGCCTTGGTCTGCGCCGAACCGCCGACGCGCGACACCGAAAGACCGACATCGACGGCCGGACGAATGCCTTGGAAGAACAAGCTCGGCGTCAAGTAGATCTGACCGTCCGTGATCGAGATCACGTTGGTCGGAATGTACGCGGAGAAGTCACCGGCCTGCGTCTCGATGATCGGCAGCGCGGTCATCGACCCGGCGCCTTTTTCGTCGGAGAGCTTCGCGGCGCGTTCGAGCAGGCGTGAGTGCAAGAAGAAGACATCGCCCGGATACGCCTCGCGGCCGGGCGGACGGCGCAGCAAGAGCGCCATCTCGCGATAGGACTGCGCGTGCTTGGTGAGATCGTCGTAGATGATGAGGACGTCTTTGCCCTCGTACATCAGCTCTTCGCCCATCGCGCACCCGGCGAACGGCGCCAGCCAGCGCAACGCGGCCGCCTCAGAGGGGCCGGTGGTGACGATGGTGGTGTACTCCATCGCACCTTTTTGTTCGAGCACTTGCGAGAGCGCGGCGACCGTCGAATTCTTCTGCCCGATGGCGACGTAGATGCAGAAGACGTTGCGACCCTTCTGATTGATGATCGTGTCGATGGCGATCGCGGTCTTGCCGGTCGAGCGGTCACCGATGATCAGTTCGCGTTGTCCCTTGCCGATCGGAATCAGCGCGTCGATGGCGCGAATGCCGGTTTGCAGCGGCTGCTTGACCGGTTGGCGCTCAACCACCGTCGGTGCGGTGTTCTCGATCGTGCGATACTTCTGTGTGTGAATGTCGCCCTTGCCGTCGACCGGCTGGCCGAGCGGGTTGACGACACGCCCGAGCAGCGCCTCACCGACCGGCACCGACGCAATGCGCCCGGTGCGGCGCACCTTGTCGCCTTCCCGGATGTTTTTGTCGGAACCCAGAATGACGACGCCGACGTTGTCCTCTTCCAAGTTGAGGGCGACACCTTGCATGCCGTCCGGAAATTCGACGAGTTCCGAGGCACGCACACCGCGCAGTCCGTAGATGCGCGCGAGATTGGCGCCGACCTCGATGACCGTGCCGACTTCGTCCTGCCGCACGTCGGCCGTGAAGCTCTGAATCTGTTGCTTGAGTATTCCGGCTATTTCATCAGCATTGATCATGGTTTCGTTCCTGAGCTAGTTCCGAGCGAAAAGGGTACGCGAGAGTTCTTCGAGACGTCCTGCGATCGAGGCATCGATGCGGCGGTCGCCGATCGTGACGCGCACGCCGCCGATCAGCGACGGGTCTATGTGCTGCGTCACCTCAAATTTTTTTTTGAACACATCCTCCAGGCGACCCACCATCGACGCGACCTGCGCGTCCGACAGCTGCATCGCTGAGGTCACCACCAGCGGCTCGGTGCCACGCGAAGCAAGCTGAAGATGGCGGTACTGCAAGACGATTTCACGCAGCAGCGCCTCGCGGCGCTTGCGGACGAGCAGCAACACGGCGTGCAGCGCGACGTCGTGCATCTTTCCTTCAAAGGCGGTGACGAACGTGCGCTCCTTGGCGCTGCGGTCGACGACCGGCGAGAGGAAGAACTCGCGCGTCGTTTCGTCGAGCTCGATCGAGTCGCGCAGCATCGCCAAGTCCGCGCCGACGCGGTCGATTACATCTTGCTCCTGCGCGAGCATGAACACCGCCGATGCATAGCGGCGCGCCAGCGTCTCATTCGCCATCTAGTTGGTCCCTCTGTCATGATCGACGGTGCGAACGAAGCGGTCGACCAAGGCGGCGTTGACCGCTTCGTCGATGCGCGCGCGTGCATCGCTGGTTGCAAGCGCCAGCGCTTTTTCGAGCAGTTCTCCGCGCACCTGATCGCGAGCCGCCGCACGTGCGCGATCGAGTTCGCCGCGTGCGCTCTGCAACAGACGTTCGCCTTCCGAGCGGGCTTCGGCAACGATCTCGTCGCGCTCGCGCGCCGCTTGCTCGCCGGCACGCTGCCGGATCGCCTCGGCGTCGCGTCGAGCGCCCTCGATCTCCTTGTGCAATGTTTCGACCGCTGCTTTGGCTTCGTCACGGTGACGCTGCGCCTCGCGAACGCGAGCGTTGTGCGCTTCCTGCGCCGTCACGACGGCTGGTTGAATGAACTTCACCCACATCCAGACCAGGACGGCCAGGAAGAGGACTGACGAGAGAACCTGACTCCAGGTCGCGATCGCTTCGTAGTTCACCGTTTCACCTCGGCAAGCGTACGATCGAGCATCACGTCGGCGAGTTCGCGCACGCGCGTCGCTTCGGTCGTGCGCACCGATGCGAGTTCCGCCGCAACGGTCCGTTGTGCTTCCTCGGCGATCCGCTGTCCCTGCTGTCCGCACACCGCCGCGATCTCGGCCGCCGCGTTCGATGCGTCGGCGCGCGCTCGCGTAACGGTTTGTTCTGCATCGCGGCGCGCCTCGGCCCGGATGCCATCGGCCTGCTCGCGTAACGATTGCCCCTGCGCCTGGTAGGAGTCGTACTCCGTGACGAGCCCGTTGATGAAGGCGCGCCGTTCGCGGATCGCCCGGCTGACGGGGCGCAAAAACAGCCAGTTCAACAGCGCGAAGAAGATCGCGAAGTTGATGAGCTGGATGAAGAACGTACCGTCAGGCTGCAGAAACATGGGCGGGCGTTCGGCCTAGTGCAGATGCGCGAGGAGCGACGGAACGTTTGCCACGACGAGCAGCAAATAGAACGCCAACCCTAGCGCGATGATCGGGAATGCTTCCAAGACGCCGACGCCGAGAAACAAGAACGTGAAGATGTTCGGACGCGCTTCCGGCTGGCGGGCGATGGCTTCGACGGCCTTGCTGGCAACGATACCGTCGCCGACGGCCGAGCCGAACGCAACACCGGCCACGATCAGGCCGAAGGCGATCAGGGTCGCGGCTGCAATCAACGCTTCAGAACTCAAGTGAGCACCTTTCGTAACGAGTTAGTGGTCTTCAGCGATCGCCAGCGAGAGATAGACGATCGCGAGCAAGGTAAAAACGAATGCTTGGACCGTGCCGACGAAAAAGTTGAAGAACTGGATGAGGAACGGCGCAACGGTCACGGCGAGAGACAGGTTGAACGCGCCGATTGAGACCTTCGCGGTCACGATCGACGCAACGATGATGAATAGCAGTTCGCCGACGAAGATGTTGAAGAACAGGCGTGCCGCGAGCGTTGCCGGACGCGTGAGTTCTTCGAGAATATTGATCGGCGTCAGCAAGGCCATCGGCTTGGTCACGTGGGCAAAATAGCCGATGCCCTTCATGCGAACGGCGACAATCTGGATGAGGAAGAACACGAGGATTGCGAGCGGCAGCGTCGTGTTGATGTCGGCCGTGGGCGAGCCGCCGAAGGGCAGTCCGAGTGCCTTGAACGGGAGCATCCCGAACTGGTTGAGCAGGAAGATGAAGATGAACAGCGCGATGAAGAGCGGGATGAACGGTTCGCCCTTCTCGCCGAGCGTGCTCGACGCCAGGTCCGCGATGTAATTGATGACCGCCTCGACGGCAGTCTGGCGCCGCGTCGCGAACGCCGAACGATACGACGCGCCGATCCAAGCGAAAAACACGACCGACACCAGCATGACGAGCCAAGTCGTCATGATCGTGTCGGCGTGAACGCTGCCGAGTACCGGCAGGTTCCACGTGAGATGTTCACCGATCTGTTCGTGCACGTGTTGTCGTCCGTTTATGTTCTCTGGGCGCGGAGCGCGTAGATGACCGTCGGTGTAAAAAACGCCGCGTAGTACAGCACCATCGTCCACCAGGGTCCACGAACCCCGAAGGCCACGGGAACTATACCGAAAAGCACCACGCGGCTGAAACTACTAATGACGAAGGCACCCTTGCGTTGACTGCCGATAAATCGCTCTCCTGCCCGCATCAGGACCAGCGCGTTGAGTTCCCCGCAGACGCCGCCGGTGAGCGCCGCCAAGGCAGCAAGGCGGTCGAACGGCAGGCTGAGCAACGCCAACGCGCAGGCGATAACGGCCGCGCCGGCAAGCGCCTCACGGTTGAGCGCGCGGTACCGATCGACGTCCGCCGCGCTCGGCTGCAGGTCGCTCACTTGCCTGACCGCAGCAGCAACCGGAGGGCGCCATACCCGCCGAAGACCATGCCGCCGAACAGACCCGCCAGCACCCAGAGTTGATTGCCGGTCTGCCGCCCCGCGAGGATCCCGGCAGCCAACCCCAGCAGCACCCCGCCGGCAAAGGTTCCACCCGCCGCAACCGCCGGAAGCAGTTCCTTCACGCCCGCTGCCCCTCGAACGTCGAGGAGTCGAACGGTTTGGGGGTGGGGGCGCCGCGCAGGCGGGAGAGGAGCCATTCGACGATGCGCTGCGAGGCGTGGCCGTCGCCGTAGGGGTTGACCGCGCGGGCCATGCGCGCGTAGGCGGCCGGGTCCGCGAGCAGCCGTCCGGCAGCTTCGACAATGCGTTCACGGCGGTGGCCGACCAGCTCGAGCGTGCCGGCGTCGAGCCCTTCGGGGCGCTCGGTTTCATCGCGCATGACCAGGACCGGCTTACCCAGGCAGGGCGCTTCCTCTTGCAGGCCTCCGCTGTCGGTCAGCACCAGGTAGGCGCCGCGAATCGCGCTCACCATCTGCGCGTAGTCGATCGGCTCGACCAGGACGACACCCTCGACGCCGTCGAGCATGCGGTGCGCGACCGGGGAGACGTGCGGTGAGGGGTGGACCGGCCAATAGATCTGCGGCCGCTGCGGCAGCGCGACGATCTCGCGCATGGCGGCGCACATCTCTTCCATATATGGATGGTTTTCGCGGCGGTGCGCGGTGATGACGATGACCGGCCGGCTCGAATCGAGGTCGTTCCAGCGCGGCGGCACCGGCAGGTCGTCGCGCCGCGCCGTCGCGAGGAAGGCGTCGATCACCGTGTTGCCGGTGACGATGACGTCGGCTTCGCGCACGCCTTCGTGCAGAAGGTTGGCTTTGGCGCGCTCGGTGGGAGCGAAATGGTACGACGCGATGGTGCCGGTCAAACGGCGGTTCATCTCTTCGGGGAAGGGCAGCCAACGGTCGTTGGTTCGCAAGCCGGCTTCGACGTGCCCGACGGCGACGTGCTGGTAGAATGCCGCCAGTGCCGCCGACGTCGAGGTCGTCGTGTCTCCGTGCACGAGCACGACGTCGGGCCGCGCATGGATGATAGCGCGTTCCATGCCGGTGAGCACGCGCGTGGTGATCTGCGTCAGCGTTTGATCCATCGTCATGACGTTGAGATCGTAATGCGGCTCGATCCCGAAAAGCGCGAGCAAGTCGTCGAGCATCTGCCGGTGCTGCGCGGAGACGCAGACGACCGACTCGATGCGCGCATCCGATCCGAGCGCCGCCACGACCGGCGCCATCTTGATCGTGTCCGGTCGCGTGCCGAACACGGTCATCACGCGCAGCGGCTGCGTCATCCGAGTTTCGCGGCCAGATGCGCCGCCTCGCCGGAGACGACGAGCGCGACCGCGCCAAGCACAAAACACACGGCATAAATCAGGAGGACCGCTTGGCGCACGTTGAGTCCGAAGCGGAAAATCAATTGATGGTGGAAATGCCCACGATCGGCTTCCGTGATGCGCCGCCCGGCCTTGGCGCGACGGATGATCGCGGCTGCGGTGTCGATAATCGGCAGCGCCAGCACGACCAACGGCACGAAGAGACTCACCGCGATCGCCGTCTTGCTCTCACCGATGATCGAGATCGTCGCGAACACGTATCCGATGAACAGCGATCCCGCATCGCCTAAAAAGATGCGCGCCGGATTGAAATTGTACGGCAAGAACCCGAGCGCCGCGCCCGCGAGCGCGATCACGACCAGCGCTACCTCGGGGTTGTTGTGCAGGAGCGCGATCGCGAAGAGAAAGATGCCGGAGATCACCGTCAATCCCGAAAGCAGACCATCGAGTCCGTCGATGAAATTGATCGCGTTCATCATCCCCAGATACCAGAGCAGCGTGAGCGGAATGCCGACCCATGACGGAAATTCCAGCCAGTGCGTCGCGGCTTGGTGCGCGAACGGCACGCTCGTTCCAGGGATGACGAACCCGTACAGCATGGAGATGAGCGCAACCAGCACTTGCGCGATGAACTTGTTGCGCGGGCGCATCTGCATCACGTCGTCCCAGATGCCCACGACCAAAATCAGCATGCTGCCGAACAGGAGACCGACCAGGTTGTGACTGGCTTCGAGCTGATCGCGCAAGGCCGCGATGTCGCGCGCGAGCGGAACGTTGAGCGGCGCTGAAAACAGCATGTGCGGATGCGTGAGGGCGATGCCGAGCACGGCGAACAGTGCGAACGCAAAGCCGAAAAACACGGCGATGCCGCCGATGCGCGGCGTCGGCACGTCGTGCACGCGCCGTTCATCCTCGGTGCCGTCGATCACGCCGAGGTGGGTTGCCAGGCGCGACACCAGCGGCGTCGTCAGCGCCGTGGTCGCGCACGCCAGCACGAACGCGGCAAGATACAGCATTCCGGCGCTCACTCGCGCTCCTCCGCGAACCATTCGAGCGCAACGCCGGCCTCGCGCAGCAACTGCACCGCGACATCGTCGATGTACTGATCGGCGTAGACGATGCGCTCGACCCCGGCGCTGATGAGCAGTTTGGAACAATTGATGCACGGCTGATGCGTGCAGTAGGCGACGCCGTGTTCCAAACTCACACCGTGCAGCGCTCCTTGCACGACAGCGTTTGCTTCAGCGTGAACCGCGCGCGCGCAATGGTCGTTGACGACGGTGCATCCGACCTCGGTACAATGATCGACGCCGCGCGGCGCACCGTTGTACCCGGTGGTCAAGATGCGATGTTCGCGCACGATGACGCAGCCGACGGCGGCGCGTGGGCAAGTTGCGCGCGTCGCGACCGTGCGCGCGATCTGCATGAAGTACGCATCCCAGTTCGGACGGGTCATGGCTTGAACACCGGTCGCGTCGGAACCGAACTGGCGCTGCCGTACATGCGATCGCCGGCATCGCCGAGGCCCGGAACGATGTACCCGTGATCGTTGAGGCGCTCATCGAGCGCGGCGGTGACGATGCGCACGTGCGGATACGCGCCGTGAATCGCCGCCACGCCGTGCGGTGCGGCGATGACGCAGACGAGGGTGACGATCGCGGCGCCGTGACGTGCGAGTTCTTCGAGCGCCGCCAAGCCGGAGTTCCCGGTGGCGAGCATCGGATCGAGCACGAACACGTGGCGCCCGGCCAGATCCTCGGGCACGTTCGCATAATAGGGAACGGCCGCGAGCGTGCGCGGATCGCGGTAGAAACCCAGGTGCGCGACGACCGCGTCGCCTACCACGCGCTGGAAGCCGGAGAGCAGCCCGAGCCCGGCGCGCAGAATCGGGACGGCCACCGGGGGCGCGGCAATGCGTTCGACGGCGGTCTCGACCAGCGGCGTCGTCACCCGCTCGGTGCGCAGCGGAAGCTCGCGCGTCGCTTCGTAAGCCAAGAACTCCCCGATCTCTTCGAGGAGCACGCGGAAGAGCGGCGTCGGCGTGTCGCGGTCGCGCAAACGCGCGAGGCGGTCCGCGACGGCGGGGTGCGCGACGATGAGAAGCTCGTTTGAAGGCGGCATGCGGCGAGGGAAGAGAGTTTGGGCTTCAAACCATCGAAGCCTTTTCCCTAACTACCGACTAGCGCTCTCATACTGCTTATACATTACGAGGTTGCCTCTATGCGCCATCGTCTCGCACTACTCGCAGTCGCGCTTCTGTCCGTATGGTTCGCTCCACGAGCGGCCGTCGCGGCCGGGCCCTCGACCGCGCCCGAACCGGACGCCTATGCCAAGTGGACATCCGGCGCGCAAGCCCAACACGGACTCTTCACCCTGTGGCGAAAAGACGGCGAAGTCTACATCGACGTCACGCCGGACCAACTCAACAAGGACTTCCTCGAAACCATCGTGCCCGGAAACGGCATCGGCGGGAACTTCATCGTGTGGGGGAACACCGACCACCTGCCTGCGATGCTCACGCGCTTTGAGCGCGCCGGCGACGGCGTCGCGATCGTCTGGCCGAACTCATCGTTCATCGCACCCAACAGCGGCTCGGGTCAGTTGGCGGTGCGCAAGAACTTCCCGCAGTCGGTCGTCGGCATCGGGAAGATCGTCGCCGAGAACGCCCAGCACGTTGTCTTCGACGCGTCGCCGCTGTTCAGCGATGCGCTCGATCTCGATCACATCATCAACGGCTCGCTCGGCACCAATCCCGGCACAGCCTATCGTCTCGACGGTCAACGCACATATTTCGGTGAGTCCAAGGCGTTTCCCGAAAACGTCGTGATCGACGTCAATCAACTATGGTCCACCGGCGCAGCGCACGTCGCGCCCGACACCGCGCCCGATCCGCGCAGCTTGCAGATGCAGGTCGTCTACAATTTCGCGCAGCTCCCGAACGACACGTATCAGCCGCGTTACGCTGACGACCGGGTCGGCATCTATGACGACATCTACATGGATTTCTCGTCGAAGCACGATCTGGGTCCCGACCGCTACCTGCGCTACATCGTCCGCTGGAATTTCGCGCCGGCCGATCCGACGAAACCGTCGGAAGCGACGCATCCCATGGTCTTCTATCTCAGCAAGACGATTCCGACGGAATTTCGCAAACCCATTCGCGACGCGGTCCTGAAATGGAATGACGCATTCACGAAGATCGGTATTCTCAATGCCATCCAAGTGCTCGATCAACCCGATGACCCGAATTGGGATCCCGACGACATTCGCTACAACGTGCTGCGCTGGGTGACCGAGCAGCAGCCGAGCTTCGGCGCCGACTCGCAGACGCTCTTCGACCCTCGCACCGGCGAAGAGTTCCGCACCGGCATCCTGATCTCGGCCGACAGCGCGCTCTTCACCGCCACCGAATGGCGCACGGTGATCGATCCGGTGCGCTACGGTCGCGACACCGATCCCGTCCCGCAGCAGCTCATCAACGACGGGTTTCTTTCGGAGATCATGCACGAGACCGGACACAATCTCGGCATGCAGCACAACTTCATCGGTTCCGAAGCTTACACGCCTAAACAACTCCAAGACCCGTCCTTCACCGCGAAGTACGGCATCGCGTCAACCGTGATGGAGTACGCGCCGGTGAACGTTTGGCCGAAACCGTACGGCCAGGGCACCTACTACCAAACCGTTCTCGGTCCGTACGACTACTACGCGATGAAATACGCGTATGCGTACATCCCCGGAGCCAAGACGCCGGAAGACGAACTGCCGACGCTGCGCTCGTGGGCGTCCGCATGGTCGAACCCGTGGTACAGCTACGATTCCGATGAGGACGTGTCGTGGGGGAACGGGCACGCTGCCGATCCGCGCAGCGAGCAAGGCGATCTCACGAACGATCCGCTCGGCTGGTACCAAGTTCAGATGAACATGAACCGCAACCTGATGAACTCGGCGACGAAACGCTGGCCGCGGGCGGGCGCTGCGTATGAAGACGCGACCAAAGTCTTCGGCAACGCGTTCTTCCGTTACCTTGGCAGCGCGGCGGCGCCCGCGCATTACATCGGCGGCCAGTACATCTCGCGCGCCCACCGCGGCGATCCAGGCGCGCAACCGCCGGTCGTCCCGGTGCCGCTCGACGTGCAACGGCGCGCGTTCGGTATCCTCGATCAGTACCTGTTCTCCGATCGCAACTTCAACTTTCCGGCGAGCATTCTCGACAAGCTCACCTATTCGGAGTGGGCCGGATATGGGTACGTGGGCTGGCCGGGGTACGGCAATCTTCCGGTTTGGGCGTACAATCCGCCCGAACGCCATGACTTCCCGGTCGTCGAATACATCGGGAGCACGCAGCGGCGCGTGTTGGCACAGATCTTCCAACCGCTCGTGCTGCAGCGCATCGACGAAAATCCGGTCGAGGCGACGACGCGCACGATGACGATGGACGATTTGTTCAGCTGGATGCACACCAGCATCTATCACGAGCTGACCGATCGCAACGCGCACAGCATCTCGCTGCTCCGGCGCAATCTCCAACTGGCGTACGAACAAACGCTGATCGGGCTTGCCACGGCGCCGCAGAGAGGCACGCCGGCGGACGCTCAAGCGATGGCACGGCTGGAACTCTCGCGCATCCGCGACGCCGCAGCAGCAAAGATCCACGTGTCCGGCGTGGACGCCGAAACGCAAGCGCACCTGATGGACATGGTGCACAAGGCGGATTCGGCGCTGAAACCCTAGGCCGAAGAGGAGGCGAAGAGCACTCGATCGCTCGAGTGCTCTTCGCCTCCGTCATGACTCCGCTCTACGTCGACCGGCTACGGCACGTCGAAGCGTGAGGTCAGTTCGTGCACTCGGCCGCGCAGGAGTTCGATCTTCGCGCGTGCAGCGACATCGTCGAGCGCATCGTTGATGATGCGCGCAACCTCACGGCAGTCGTCCACACCGAAGCCGCGCGACGTGATGGCCGGGGTTCCAATGCGGATGCCGCTGGTCACCATCGGCTTCTGCTGGTCGAACGGAATCGCGTTCTTGTTCACCGTGATCCCGATCTCGTCCAGATAGGTCTCGACGGCTTTGCCGGTGAGCCCCTTGACCGACACGTCGACGAGCATCAGGTGCGTGTCGGTCCCGCCCGCCACCAAACGAAGCCCGGCTTGCGCGAACTCCTGCGCCATCGCCCGCGCGTTGTCGATCACGCGCTGTTGATACGTCTTGAATTCGGGACGCAGCGCCTCCCCGAACGCAACCGCCTTGGCGGCGATCACGTGCATGAACGGCCCGCCTTGAATGCCTGGAAACACGCTCTTGTCGATCGCCTGCGCCCACTGCTCCTTGCACAGCACGAGACCGCCGCGCGGTCCGCGCAGCGTCTTGTGCGTGGTCGAGGTCACGAAGTCGGCAAAGGGCACCGGCGAGGGATGCAGGCCGACAGCGACCAGCCCCGCGATGTGCGCCATGTCGACCAAGAACGTCGCGCCGATCTCATCGGCGATCTCGCGAAACGGCGCGTACTCCATCGTGCGCGGGTACGCGCTCGCACCAGCGATGATCATCTTCGGCTTGTGCTCGCGCGCGAGCGCACGCACCTCGTCGAAGTCGATCAACTCGGTGTCTTTGCGAACAGTGTACGCGATGGCATTGTAGAGTTTTCCGCTGAAGCTGACCTTGGTGCCGTGGGTGAGGTGACCGCCGTGCGCGAGCGACATGCCGAGCACGGTGTCGCCGGGCTGCAGGTGCGCCATAAACACCGCCATGTTCGCGGGCGCGCCCGCGTGCGGCTGCACGTTGGCGTGATCGGCCCCGAAGAGTTTCTTGAGGCGTTCGATCGCGAGGTTCTCCGCGACGTCAACCCATTCGCACCCGCCGTAGTAGCGCTTTCCCGGATATCCTTCGGCGTACTTGTTGGTCATCGCGCACGCCATTGCTTCGCGTACCGCGCGACTCGCGTAGTTTTCCGACGCGATCAGTTCGAGATTCTCGCGCTGACGTTTTTCCTCACCCGCGATCGCGTCGAAGATTTCTTTGTCTTGTGCGGCGATGGCGCTGCGGTCCAACACATCCATGATCGGTATACTTTCTCTGTCGGGTGGCTAAAGAAACTCTTTGGGTGTCTGCGCGCCGGTCACCTGACCGGTTTCGATGCTCTTGAGCGTGCGCTCGCGCGCCGCGTCGCCGAATTCGAAGAGCATCTCGACGCGGTGCGCGTGCCGGCCGCCTTCGAACGGCGTCGAGAAGAAGACGTCGACCAAGCGCTCCGTCATCTCCCAACCAGTCAACCGCTCGGAGAGCGCCAGCACGTTTGCATCGTTGTGGCGGCGAGCGAGTTCGGTCATGAGCGGCTCGAAGACGGGCGCGCAGCGCACGCCCGGAACCTTGTTGGCCGCCATCGCGATCCCAAGGCTCGAACCGCAGACGACGATGCCGCGCTGCGCGCGGCCGCTGGCGACCGCCTCACCGACGGCGTAGCCGTAGATCGGGTAGTCGACCGGGGTCGCGTCGTTCGTACCGTAGTCGATGATCTCGTGACCCTGCTTGCGCAAGAGGTCCGCGATGCGGTTCTTGTACTCGAATCCGGCGTGATCGGCACCGAGCGCGATCTTCACGGCAAAGGGCTCTCCCTCGTGCGGACGAATGATCGGCGCCGATGAAGCTCTCGTGCGCGAGTAGCGCGTTCGATCGGATGCTGGTGGCCGGCGATCTCACGCAGCTCGAATTCATCGAGAGCTGCGCGCGCGAGCTAGCTTGTGACGGCGTCGTTCTTGACGTGCGGCACTTTCCGCGAACCGACGACGACTACCTCGCCCAAATCAAGAAGATGGCCGCGGACCTCGGGCTCGACGTGGCGGCGATCCGCGACGATGAGTTCTTCTTCGCACCCGACGATGCGATGGCCGCGACCGTGCGCCTCGCGCGCCTGACCGGCGCCCCCCTAGTGACATCGCAGCTCGCGCGGGAAACGGCGCTGCCGTGGTCCGACCAGCTTGCGCGCATCTCCGCCGCGACGGGACTCGCCAAAGCCGAGAACGTGACGCTCGCGCTGAGAAACGCGCCGCACACCTTCGCCGCGACCACCGCCGACTGCAAACGCGTGCTCAAAGAAAGCGATTCAGCATGGATGCGTTTGGGTCTGGAACCGCACGCATTCGACGCCACGAGCGACCCCGCGAGCCTCGCGCCCAACGTGGTGCTCCTGTGGCAAGCCGCCGAATTGCCGATCGCAGACGTCTGCGACCTCTTCCCCACCTTCCGCGCCCATCTCACCCTCGACGCCCCCGGCACCCTCACCACGCCAACCGCCAAAGCCAACATCCAAGCGCACCGCAATGCCCTAGCCCACCGCACTATCGGACTCAAGACGTGAAGAAGCGCTGATTTCCGTCAGGCCGAGGCGCGAAGAGGCGAAGTGTACTAAGGTACACGAGCCTCTTCGCAACGAAGGCCTGGCGCAAATCAGCGCTTCTTCACATCAACCGCACGTGGCGTCTGCCGTGCAAGGTTTGCGAACCTGCGATCTGCAGGTGGGTGCGGCCCGGGCGCAGGAGCGGTCGACGCGAAGTCCACCACGCCGTCGTATCCGGAGCTGATGCTCCCTAGGTAATATCATTGGCTCGACACCATAGCACGGTGCGCGCCATGCGCAGTCGATGCCCCACCAGAATACCACCCCCGGTCAAGGCGTGTTGCGTGGATGGGTGGAATCGCGGCTGGGTGGTCGATGTTTCGTTGTCGGTCGTGCCGCTTGAGTTGCCGCTGGTTCATCCATTTCGAATCGCGCGCGGCGTGCAGAGCGTTTCGCACACCGCACTCATTCGTCTGCGCGCCGGTGAGATCGAGGCGCTCGGCGAATCCGCGCCGATCGCTCGGTACGGGGAATCGGTGGAGAGCGTGATCGCCTTTCTCACCGAACGTCCGCCGCGCATCGTCGATCCGACGCTCTTGCAGACGATCCTCGACACCGTGATGCCGCCTGCGGTGCGGTGTGGGATCGACATCGCGCTGCATGACTATCTCGGCAAAATGCTCGATGCGCCGCTCTATCGTGTTCTTGGACTCGATCCCGCCCGCACGCCGGTCACGTCGTTCACCATCGGCCTCGACGACGAAGCGACGACCGTGCGCAAAGTGCGCGAGATCGGCGATCATCCCGTCGTCAAAGTGAAACTGGATGCGACGCATCACATCGACACCGTCGCACTGATTCGCTCACTCTACGGCGGCACGTTGCGCATCGATGCCAACGAAGCGTGGTCACCCGACGATGCCGTGCGCATCCTGCATGAACTCGAACGCTTCGACATCGAATTTTGCGAACAGCCCGTCGCGGCCGGTCATCCCGAACAACTGCGGTACATTCGCGAGCGCACGTCGATTCCGATCGTCGCCGATGAAGACGCCTGCGATGCCCGCGATCTTCCGAAGCTCATCGGCTGCGTCGACGGCATCAACGTCAAACTCGTGAAGTGCGGCGGCATCCGCGGCGGTCTCGAGATGATTCACACGGCGCGCGCGCTCGGCATGAAGATCATGCTCGGGTGCATGGTCGAGAGCGCGGTGCTGTCGACCGCGGCCGCGCACCTCTCACCGCTGGTCGACTGGGCCGATCTCGACGGCCCGTTCTTGATCGCACGCGATCCGTTCTCCGGGTTGACGTACGAACGCGGAAAGATCGTCTTGCCCGACGCCCCGGGACTGGGCGTGCGCGAGGCCGCGTGATGCGGCGCTATCTCGCCTACGCCCCCCAGCACTTCGCGCAGGACGCCAAAACCGCGCACGGCGTCATTCGGTATGCAACCGACCCGACGGTAGCCGTCGTCGATCCCTCATGCGCGGGAAAGCGCGTGCGCGACGTTGTTTCGAGTTTGGAATGCGACGCACCGATTGTCTCCACGATCGCGCAAGCGTTGAGATTCGAGCCGACCGCGCTGCTGATCGGTACCGCACCGATGGGCGGCGCGCTGCCGCAGTCTTGGCGTGACGACGTCCTCGCCGCGATGCGCGGCGGACTCGACATCGTGAGCGGATTGCACACGATACTCGGCGACGATCCGCAGTTGGCATCCGCGGCGCGCGCGAGCGGTGTCGCGATCGTCGATCTCCGCAAACCGCCGGACGTTCCGTTATTTTCGGGCGCCGTGTACGCGACGCGCCCGCCGATCGTGCTCACCGTCGGCAACGATTGCGCGGTCGGCAAGATGACGGTTTCGCTCGAACTCGTGCGCGCCGCGTCGGGACTCGGTCGGCGCGCGGTCTTCGTTCCGACCGGTCAGACCGGCATCGCGATCGCGGGATGGGGCATCGCGATCGATCGCGTCATCGCCGACTTCGCCACCGGCGCCGCCGAGCAACTGGTGCTGCGGGCGGCGCACGACGATCCCGATCTGATCGTCGTCGAAGGTCAGGGCGGCATCAATCATCCGGCGTACGCGCCGGTGACGCTGGCACTGCTGTTCGGCTGCGCGCCCGACGCGCTCGTGCTGGTCTGCAATCCGGCCAAGCAGCACGTCAGCGGCTTCGACGTTCCGACGCTCGGGTACGACGAGCTGATTCGCACGTATGAGGGGCTATGCGCGACGGTGAAGCCGGCCACGGTCGTCGGCATCGCACTCAACACCTCGTCGTTGGACGACGCGGCGGCGCGGCGCGAGATCGAGCGCGCACGCACGCAGACCGCTCTGCCCGCCGACGACGTCGTGCGCTTCGGGCCACACGCCTTCTACCACGCCATCGCACCCAGGTTGGCAAAGACCGTCGTCCGGCGCGTTCCCGGCGGCGGAAGTGTTTGAGAACCACGGCGGCGTAACCCGGCGACGTGCAGAATCGAGATTCCTCACCGTCCACCGCCGCGAGCGATGCCGTCGAACTGCGGCGCGCCGGTCGTGATGACGCGCCGGCGATGCTCGACATCCTCAATGCCGCGATCGCATCCCGCATCGCAAATACCGAAGCCAATCCAAAGGTGCTCGCCGACATGCACCGCTGGCTCGACAGTCACGACGAACGCTACGCCGTGGTGGTCGCGTGCAACCCAGCCGGCATCCTGGGATATGCATCGCTCAATCCGTACTACGCGGAACGAGCATCGTACCGGGGCGTTGCCGACGTGTCGTACTATCTGGCGCCCAACGCGCAAGGCCGCGGCATCGGAACGCGGCTCATGGCCGAGCTTGAAGCAATCGCCCGGAACAACGGTTTTCATAAGCTCGTCGTTCGGACGTTTCCAACCAATATTCCAAGCCAAAAACTGCTCAAGAAATTCGGCTATCGCATCGTCGGAACATACGAGCGCGAAGCCATCCTGGACGGCACGTTCCGCGACGTCATGGCGCTCGAAAAGCTGCTGTCGTAGTGCGCGCGATCGTCGGGACACTGCTGCTCGCGTTCGTGTGCGCTTCCTGCGCGCCGGTTCATCCGGGCGCGTCCGGCGGGGCAGGCAACGCGTGGACGGTTCCCGGCGTGGTTCGACTAGGCGAGCCGGACGAACCCGATAATCTCAACCCGCTCTTCGGACACACTTCGGCGACCGATCAAATCAGCGGACTGCTCTTCGCCTTTTTGTTGCGCTACGACGACCGCGGGAACTACATTCCCGACCTGGCGCTCACCGTGCCATCGGCGGCCAACGGCGGCATTTCACGCGACGGAAAGACACTCGTCTTTCACCTGCGCCGCGGCGCGACATGGTCGGACGGGGCGCCGCTCGACGCACGCGATTGGCTCTTCACCTATCATGCGATTCTCAACACAGCCAACAACGTGAAGAACACCTTCGGTTGGGACGACATCGCATCGGCATCCGCGCCCGACCCATACACCCTCGTCGTCCATCTGAAGAACGTCAACGCCTCCGTTCTCGGCATCTTTGCGATGGGCGGCACCGGCTATCCGCCGCTCCCGGCGCATCTGCTCGCCGCGCTCCCCGACATCAACCACGCTGATTTCAACCAACATCCGATTTCGAGCGGTCCGTACGTGCTGCGCGAGTGGGATCACGGCTCGTCGCTGCGCTTCGCGCCGAATCCGCGCTATTTCCGCGGAGCACCCAAGGTCGAGGTGCTCTGGAAGGTGATCCCCGACTCCAACACGATGCTCGCACAGCTACGTACACACGAGATCGACGTCTATCCCTACGTCGACGAAACCTCGATCGCGCGGCTTGCGTCGATCGACGGCATCGCGGTCACGAAGAAGCTGACCGCGAACTGGCGCCACCTCGGCATCAACTGCGCGAGACCCGCGCTGCGCGACGTGCGCGTGCGCCGCGCCATCGCCGAAGCGATCGATTGGAAGCGCCTCAACGACACGATCTATCATGGCTACAACACCCTTGCGACCAGCGACGTCTTCCCCGAGTCCTGGGCAGCACCGAAGATCGCGCCCTACCGCTACGATCCCGCCGGCGCTCGACGCTTGCTGCGCGACGCCGGCGTTTCGCATCTGGACCTCACGATCATCAGCGGAAACAACAAGCAAGAGAATGCGGACGCCGAGATCGCGATGCAGGCGATGTTGCACAACGTCGGGATCAAGCTCTCGATTCGCAATTATCCGGTGAGCTTATTGTTCGCGCAGGACGGCCCGATCTACAGCGGTTCCTACGATCTGGAGTGGTCGGTGGACACCAACGCCCCCGATCCCGACAACACCGGTCTGTGGAGCAGCGCGTACATTCCGCCGCATGGCGGCAATACGTCGTGGCTGCGTGATGCGATCGTCGATCGCACCTCGAACGCGGCGCTGCGCACATTCGACATCGCCGCGCGCGCGGCGCTCTACCAACGCGAGGAAGAACGCTTGCACGATCTTGTTCCCGCGGTGTTCTTCTACTGGGAGAACGGCTACTTCGCGACCAATCGCGACCTGCGCAACTTCAAGCCGGCCGCGTTCATCGCGGACACGTGGAACTCGTGGGAATGGGAGATAGGGCCATCGGCTTCGCCTACGCCCTAAGCCCGCCGATGCCGGCACGGCTGCATGTCGCGCCGGCCACCGCCGGCGTGGTGAGCTGGAACAGCTTTTCTCCAAGCGGAGCGCTTGCAATCCGCCTGATCGCCGATGGCGCGCCGTGCACGCCGTGGCTCGACTACGCGCGGTGGGATACGAACGGACGCACGTCCTTCGCGGCACGCGCGCTCAACGTCCGCATCGAGACCGACCGCATCCTTGCCGACGTGCCGTTCGATGGCATCGACGTGCGCGCCGACGGCGTTGACTGCACGCTCGTCGCGCTTGCAACACCGGTGACGATGCGACCGTCGATGCCCTACGCTCGCGACGCCATGATCCTCGACGTTCCGGCGCGCTCGCAATACGTCGACGCCGCTGAACGCGGATGGTGCAGCGCGGCCAGCACGTCGATGGTATGCGCGTTCTTCGGCATTGACATCCCGGTCGCCGACGTCGCACGCGGCGTCTTCGACGCAGCGTATGGCGGAACCGGAAACTGGGCATTCAACACGGCATTCGCCGGGAACGCGGGGTTACGCAGCGTCGTCGCCTATCTCGAAAACCTCGATCATGCGCAGCGCTTCATCGAAATCGGCGTTCCGCTCGTGCTATCGTACGCATGGGAACCCGGCGAGCTGCCGGGCGCGCCGATCGATCGGTCAGACGGTCATCTGGCCGTGCTCACCGGCTTCAACCGCGCGGGCGACTGCGCCATGAACGACCCTGCGCATCCGAACGTGCGCGTGGTGTACGCGCGCAGCGCGCTCGAAGGATTGTGGCAGCGCGCCGGCGGCGTTGCCTACGTGAGCGCACCCGCCGGTGTGCCGATCTTCGACGTGTTGCGATGACGCGCCGCATCGAACAACCGCACGAGCGTATCGCCGCACTCGACGCGCTGCATGATGCGCCGCTGCACATCGTCCTCGTCGAACCCGAAATTCCGCCCAACACGGGCAACGTCGCGCGCTTGTGCGCAGCGACCGGATGCGCGCTACACCTCGTCGAGCCGCTCGGCTTTTCCATCGAAGACCGCGAGCTGAAGCGAGCCGGGTTGGACTACTGGGAACACGTGCGTCTGGCCGTGCATCCATCGCTTGCCGCATTCCTCGAAACCACCGCTACGATGCGCCGCTGGTTCTTCTCGACGCGCGCCGCGCGCCGCTACACCGACATCGAGATCGCCTACGGCGACATGCTCGTCTTCGGCAAGGAGACCAAAGGTCTGCCCGCCGAGCTGATCGCGCGCTTCGCCTCACACACCGTCCGCATCCCGATGCGCGAAGGCACCGTGCGCAGCATCAACCTCTCAACCTGCGCCGGCATCGCCGCCTACAGCGCCTTAGCACAACTAGGATTTCCAAACTTGGAGTAGCGCTAGCCGCGCTAGCCATCGCAAACGGTGCGTGGCCGCGACACTTTGATCAAGCGGCCCCACACGAATACGGCCCTGCACGCCAGACACCCATTGACCACGAATCAACGGGTTTGACTTTCATTGCTTCCAGTCGCGGGAAGGATGCGGATTCATCGGTGCAAACGATCGCGAAGCGCGCTAGAAATAGGTGAACGTAAAACGCAAGACCGTCACCTTCTGGGATTAGGGATAGGTATAAGCTTTCAAACAGAGGTCGTCAGCAGGCACGTGAACGGCAGAACCGCGCCTCCGTTTCTAAGGTTGCGGCGTCGTATCGTCGATGAGATCCGCGAGTGCGTCCTCGACATCATCTGCGTACGAAATGCAATCGGGATGACGTTCCACGAGCTCACGCATGTAGTTGCGGAGGCCTTGGATGCCTTTTACGGATAGCTTTCGGGCGGTCTTCTCCGCAATAGTCCTTACTCGCTGCGGTGTCACACCATAACTCTGGGCAATAACTGAAATTGACTTTCCGCGCGCTAACTCACGCGCGATATAAATCTCGCGCTCTACTAGACTACTAAGTTCCTCCGGCCGGTATAGTGACAGGCTCAATGAATCGAGAGGTTGCGTTTGCAATAGGCGTTCGAGCTGGTTTGCTGAGCTCTGCCGCGCAAGCGCAAGAAGCTCGTCGACTTTATCTTCTAGGGAACGCTGCGAGGGTTTTGAAACGTCATACGTTGATATCGCTTCTATTTTCGATAGATCATCTGAGAGCGATGCCCAATGAACTGAAAATGCCTTATTAAAGCGATCATCTGAAAGGGGTCTTTCGAGTTTACTATTTAGATCAGACATGAGGCGCCGCACGTCTTGCTCGGTTGTGTCAGTCAACGTGTAGTTCGAAAGCGGGGGCGGAATATCACCCTTGCTAAGACCCAAAATAATGGGGCTCATGCGTCTGCTAAGAATACTCGCCACAGCGCCTGCCTCGAAATTTAACCAAGGTTCGTTAAAGCTTTCGGGCGTGACGCAAATGATCCCAAAAACGGATTCTTCTAGGGCTTTGGCGATTTCATGCGCCCATTGGGTACCCTTTTCGATATCAGGAGAGAAAAATGGAGCAACGTCCTGCAGCACGTTTGGTATGAACTCATTAAGTGCTTGTGCAAGAGCAAGACCACGCGTTTTTGACCAAGAAATAAAAATTCGCACCTTTATGCCTCTAACTCGTCAAATGCTTGCTCGCAGTAACGGGCGTTCTCGCTCATCGAAACAAATCAAGTTTTAAGGAGCCCGAAATTGGAAGCACTGCAATCGCAAACATGAACGCGCAGAGACCCAGCCCAACCACACTGAGCCGAGCCCACATCAACATCCCCTGCTTCTGTTCGTTGAGGACTGAAAGACGCCATATCTCCTGTGCTTTGGCTTCCCGAACGGCGGTTTCGTCAAGGGACGTTATTTCGGAAACGAAGGTTGCAGCTGTCTGATGATCTGCAGCGTTGCGCGTCCACATGAATGATGTGCAGTTGACGGCCTTCCTACTCTTGCGGCTCCAGGGACTGAACGATACTGACATTCCAACTGCCGCCTGCATCAGGGAAAGCAGAAAGAATCCCGACCCAAAGAGTACGGCGATGATGTACTCCCAAAAGGGGCCGTTATGTGAGCCGAAGCGCACGGGAGAAACCGCGTTGACCGACATGAAGTACACGAGGAAAAGCGACGCTGCTGTTGACCACGCGAATCGCGAATCAAGCCATTTGTACTGATCGCGGGTATACCGAAGCTGCTCGTCCAGCGCGTTGTCGAGATCGCTATGGCTCTGCGTTACTTGTGCGCGATCATATCGCGCGATATCTCGGGTCAAGCTCATCGGCATTTCTCCTACTTATTTTGGCTCGATCCTAGCAATAACATGAAGCGTTACTTATAATAAAAATGAAAAGGCCCGCCGCGTGAGTGGGGCCCCTTAAGCGTTCTCTCACTGACTAGGACTAGCAATCCTGACATTGACGATAGCCATTGGTGCCGGAGCGGCGCTCACTTTGAGGGATATCACGTCCGGCGCGGCGGTCGCTGCTGTCGCGATACACGCGCTGAGCCTGGGGCTTTTTCTCTTCGTTGTATGGAATAGTAACGCGCAACGGTTTGCCATCAGAATAGCCTCGTTTACAATCGAAGGTTCGGCTCGAAGAAAAATTTAGCGGCGCACGAACCGAAAACCTGTTACTCGGCCTCTATTGCCCTAAGCATCATCCTGCTCGACTAGCCTCGGCTGAAGGGTATGACCTCAGCCTTCTGGCCGGCTCTACGGCCTTCGGAAAGAAGTCGAGATGGTAGCCGTACCATATTCGAACCGTAATCATCGGATAAAAATCCGTCATTCAAGCCACATACGGCAAGGCGGCTCGAATTTGCTCGCCCGAAACAAAGCGCTCATTGAGAAGCAACTCAGAAGATTCCAAAGAAAAAAGTTAATAGGAAGATTCAGGCTTTCAGCGATCCGCTGCATCACCTCAGGGCACGGCGTTTGATGTTCTTTTCGTACTGGGTTATGGCTCCGCGTGTCACGCCGACGAGGTCGGCTAGGGCAATTCCAGTTATGCCGCGTGCCTCGCGCGCCTCGATTAACAACTCACCTTTGAATCCAAGAGTTCCCGGTTTCATGCCTTTTTCTTTTCTCGGATATTTCGAAGATGTTCTTTGAGTCATGGGATGCCGCCGTCGTCAGGAATGATCCGGGGCAACTCTTCGGCCATCTCGAGCTGTGCTTCGAACAGATCGTAGGTCCAGACAACGAAGCCGCGCTGGTCGAGAGCCTGGAACATCGCGAACTGCGGTATCGAGGAATCGATGCGCTGCTTTCCGTGCTTGAACGCAGCCCACACGACGGAATCTAGTTGTGGCTCCAGGATACTCTCCTGGACAAACCGGAAGTCGATGTCAGCTTTGGGGATGCGTCCCGTTACAAATACTGAAACAGAGGGCTGGGTGATCCAAGAAGAACCACTTCTATTTTAGAGACAAGCTGGATCGGGACTTGCTGATTCAATGGTCTGCATGTTTTGAACTAATTGTGTTGCGCTAGCAGCAGGTACACCAAGTACCTCCAATTCCTGTGCATCGAATACTCCGCCCCCTCCTGTGCGTATGACGCTCCAGGAGCCAGTATTCACGAACAAAGCTTGACCACCGGTATCTCCAGCGATCCAATCGGCGAGTGCGTACTTTTGGACGACCGCGAAGCGCGTGATGCCCAAGTTCATTGTGTAGCCGTGACTTGAAGTGTAAGCATGAAGCGCACGTTGTAAGTCGCTGCCAGTACTGGCCGAGCCGCGCAAAAAGAGAAGAACGGACAACATTACGGCGCTGACGACGATGACGATGGCGAGTTTAAAATATCTCATCAAGTACAACCTCACTTCATCACACAGTACTATGCAGGCACCTGCGGCGGATAAGGAGATCCTAAATCGAGGATTCCACGGTGGAGAGTTCGATGGCTTGCGCTGGGCGCAGGAGGGCGCAGCTGATGAAACCGGCGATTGCGAAGATGCAGATACTGCCGAAGACGGCGACCAAACCGTAGCGGTCGCCGATCGCGCCGAACACGGGCGCGAGCAGACCGCCGATCGTCACCGCGAGACCGAGCGTGACGCCCGATGCGGTGCCGATGCGCTGCGGAAGATACTCTTGGCCGAGTACGACCACGACGCTCGACGAAAGTCCGAGCGCGAAGCCGAACACGATGCCGACCGTTACGATCAGGGAGAAGAACGGAGCGAACGTGCCGACCGCGACAAACGCAGCGGCGGCGCACGCGGTGAGCCCGAGCGACACGGTGATCGCGCTGCGGCGACCGAACCGGTCGGCGACTCGTCCGCCGACGATCGTTCCGAATGCGCCCGCGATCAGCAATGCGCTGAGTGCGATGCTTCCGCCGACACTGGTTTTCGAGAGGTGCGCTTGCGCGATTGCGAAGAGCGGCATGAACGTCACCGCCGCAAGAAATGTCGCCGAGCGCAGTGCAACGACGACGGAGAGAGCCGCGAATCCGCGCCAATCGTCGGCGCCGCCGCGCGCGAGACGGCTGCCGTGCGCGCGTGTGCGCACCGATTCAAAGCGTGGCAGGTCGAGCAGCATGAGCAACGCCAGCACAACGGCCGGAACCAACAAGAACGCGGTGCCGTGCAAGCCGAAGATCAACAGCAGCGGCGTCACGAAAATCGGACCGGCGGCGAATCCCAAGTATCCGCCAAGCGTGAACCAGCCCATGCTCGTTGCCCGTCTGGAACCGCCGAAGTAATTGGCGAAGCGCGAGCCTTCCGGGTGGAACGCGGCGACGCCGACGCCCGCCACCAGCGCCCCGAGAAACATGAGCGGCAAC
The DNA here is from genome assembly GCA_027307235.1 of Vulcanimicrobiota bacterium. Lineage (GTDB taxonomy): Bacteria > Vulcanimicrobiota > Vulcanimicrobiia > Vulcanimicrobiales > Vulcanimicrobiaceae > DAHUXH01. The sequence continues at coordinate 124,748 of DAHUXH010000020.1, forward strand.
GACGGCGCGAAGCCGATGCAGGCCGTTCCGATACCGCCGAGCACGAGCGCCGCCGGAAGCACCCACGCAAGCGACCTCCGGTCGGAAAGGTAGCCGAAGAGCGGCTGCACGACCGACGACGAGAGGTTCATCGCGAGCACCAGCGTCGCCGCCGACGCGAGCGACATCCCGCGCTCCGCGATGAGGAACGGCAGAATCACCGGAATCGCGCTCTGTTGCGAGTCGTTGACGATGTGCGCGACAGCCAGCAGCGTGATGCCGCGGCGATCCGATCGGGCCGCATCAGGTGCGGCCGACGGAGGGCGAGAAACGGCTACCGACATGACAGTACGTTCTCACGATCCCGGCGGCGAAGCTACGAGTTGGGTCATAGCCGGGATCGAACGGCGTATCGTCGCCTGCGAACGATGCCCCGAACTGCGAGCGTATTGCGCCCAGGTCGCGCGGGAGAAGCGCCGCGCCTATCGCGATCGCGAGTACTGGGGCAAGCCGGTTCCGGCCTTCGGCGATCCGCACGCGCGCGTGATGTTGGTCGGGCTCGCACCCGGCGCTCACGGCAGCAACCGCACCGGCCGTGCCTTCACCGGCGATGCATCAGGCGATTTTCTGTATCCGGCGCTCCATCGCGCTGGATTCGCGTCACAAGCGGCCGCGACCGGCCGTGACGACGGGATGCGTCTGATCGACTGCGTCATCACCGCTGCCGGGCGCTGCGCGCCACCGGACAATAAACCGACGCCGCAGCAACTGCGCAACTGTTTTCCGTTCTTGCTCGAAGAATTCGACGCATTCGCGTCGCTGCGCGTGCTGATTGGCCTGGGTGCGATCGGTTTCGACGCGATCGTGAAGGTGCTGCGCGAGCGCGACGCCGTGCTCAATCCCGCCAAACCGGCATTCGGACACGGCGTGGAGGTGCAGGCTCGCATCGGTTCGCGCCGCATCACCGCGATCGCGTCATACCATCCGAGCCGCCAAAACACGAACACCGGCAAGCTCACGCAGCCGATGTTCGATGCCGTCTTTGCGCGTGCTCGTGAACTTATTGCGGAGTGAAGCTGATCTCGCGACCGCACGAATCGATCGCCTTGTCCGGGAGCATCATGCCGCCGCCCGGCGCCGGCTTGAAGCTCTTGATCGACAGCGGCGGCGCGTCGATGCCTTCTTTGCCATAGCGCGCCTCGAGTTTCAAGCGCGCGTCATGATCCTGTTCGGTGTTCTCGCTGTGCATGATGACGTATTGCTGCACCGCGCCGTTCTTGGCGAAGAGAATTTTGAAGACGACGCTGTCTTCCACGACGGTCGTCGTGCCGCACGATGGGCCGCCCGCGCGCGCCGCCGGCGGGAGGCACAGCATAGCCGCCGCCACGGCCGCCGTCGCGGCCACGGCACAGATCGCTCGCCTGAAGGTCATTGCCAGCATGCTCCCTCTTCACGATTCGGCAGAACCGGCCCGATCGCACCGCTCCCGGCCGGTGTCACGGGTAAATTTTCGATCAAGGAGCCGCTTCCCCGGTGACCTGAAGGGAAAGATCCCGCAGCATACGCGCCGGCACCGGCGTCGGAGCGTCCATCATGACGTCGCGCGCGATCTGATTCTTCGGAAAGGCGATGACCTCGCGAATGTTGTTCTCGCCGCAGGCGAGCATCACCATGCGGTCGATCCCGAGGGCCATCCCGCCGTGCGGCGGCGCTCCGTAATCGAGCGCGCGCACGAAGAACCCGAAGCGGTCGTCGATGGTCTGCTGGTCCATCCCAAGCATCGTGAAGATGCGCCGCTGAAATTCCGGCTTGTGAATGCGAATCGACCCTGAGCCCAATTCGTATCCGTTGAGCACCATGTCGTAGTGCTGCGCCCGCATCGCGAGCGGGTTGGAGTCGATGAGATCCCATTGGTCGGGAAGCGGCGCGGTGAACGGATGGTGCGCGGGCACCGGCTGACCGGTCTCCTCGTCGACTTCGCACAACGGGAAATCGGTGACCCAACAGAACGCGAATTCCCTGGGATTGCGCAGATGGCAGCGGTCGCCGATCTCGTTGCGAAGTTTTCCCGCGACGATCCGCGCGGCGTCGCGGGCATCGCCGACGAGCAGGATGGCGTCGCCCGTTTCAGCTTCCGTCGCCTCGCGCAAGCGCGCGACAACGTCATCGGTGAGAAATTTCGCGATCGAACTCTTGTGACCGTCGGCGGCGAGCGCGATCCACACCAGACCTTTTGCCCCCAACTGCTTAGCCGTCTCGGTCAACGCATCGAAATCCCGGCGCGAGAGCGCGGCGCCGCCCGGGTAGCGCAACGCGATCACGCTGCCGGTACCGCTCTGCGCCAGCGTGCGGAACAACGAGAACTCCGACGCCGCGAACGCCTGCGTCACATCACGCAGTTCCAGACCGAAACGCAAGTCGGGCTTGTCGATGCCGTAGCGTTCCATCGCCTCGGCGTGCTCCAAACGCGGAAACGGCGCAAGCTCGATGCCGAGCGCTTTCTTCCAGGTATGGCGCATCGCAGACTCCATCGTTTCGAGCACATCGTCTTGCGTGCAGAACGACAGCTCAACGTCGAGCTGCGTGAACTCCGGCTGGCGGTCGGAACGCTGGTCTTCGTCACGGAAACAGCGCGCGATCTGCATGTAGCGGCCGAAGCCGGAGATCATGAGAATCTGTTTGAGCAACTGCGGCGACTGCGGCAACGCGTAGAACGCGCCGTGATGCAAACGCGACGGCACGAGGTAGTCGCGCGCACCCTCCGGCGTGCTCTTGATGAGCATCGGCGTCTCGATTTCCAGAAAGTCACGCTCGTCAAAGAAGTCGCGCAGCGCCTTCACGATGCGGTGGCGCATCGCGATGTTCGCCTGCATGCGCGGACGGCGCAGATCGAGATACCGGTATTCCAGGCGGAGGTTCTCGTCGACGTCGTCGTCGGTGTTGACCTGAAACGGCGGGACTTCCGAGCGGTTGAGAATGTCCAGTTCCGCAATCCCGACCTCGATCTCGCCGGTTGCCAGGCGCAGATTTTCCGTGCCCGCCGGTCGCTTACGTACCAGACCGCGCACGCGCAGCACGTCCTCATGGCGCAGATGCTCGGCGTCCGTGAACACGCTCTGCTCGGGATCGACGACGATCTGCGTGAGGCCGTCGCGATCGCGCAGGTCGATGAAGATCAGGCCGCCGTGGTCGCGGCGGCGGTGAACCCAGCCGCACAGTTCGACGTTTTGACCCGCATCGGTGGCGCGCAGCGCACCGCACGAGCGTTTGAGCATGGAGGAGCTAGTCACACGTGTCCCTTCAGAGCTTCTTTGATTCCGGAAACATAATGATACTGTTGCACGAGATCGCGGGCAAACTTCGAACGATCCGCGCGGCGGTCCAGCCAGCCGATCACACCCGGCACGCGCGAGAGCGCGCCGTGCAAGCCGAGCGAGACCGGCGTCATGCCCAAATTCAAGCGCACGGCAAAATCAGGATGCTTGCGGAAGAAGCGCGCGGTCGAGCGGCCGGCGAGCTTCATCTTCTCCTTCTGATCGTCATGCGGCACGTCTTGGCAGTGATAGTTCACCGCACGCGGTTCATAGAGAATGGTGATACCGGCCTTCTGCAAACGATAGCCGAGTTCCAAATCCTCATGACCGTATCCGGTGAAGTCTTCGTCGAAGCATCCTACCCGTAACAGGTCGTCGCGACGCACCGATGCGTTGCCCGTCAAGAAATAGAGCCACGAGAGCGTCTTGCGTCCGGGCGGATGCAGGCTCCCGCGCGCCTCGATATGATCGCGCTTGTAGGCGAACTCGGCGAGATCTTTGACTTGCACTTCCCATCCGACTACCGCGATGCCGAGCTGCGCGCGGTGGCGCGCAAGGTGGCGCGAGAGCAGATCCGGTGAAGCGAGGATGTCGGCGTCGTTGAAGAGCACGACCTCGCCGCGCGCCGCTGTGATGCCGGCATTGCGCGCCATCGCGCGACCGGTGTATGGGCCGGGGAGGTGGCGGACGTTGGGGTGCTCGGCAGCGACGCGCGCGAGAAATTCGGCCGTCCCGTCGCTCGAATTCGAATCGCACACGAGCACTTCGTACGCATCGTGCGCAAGGTCTTGCGCGAGCAGTGTCGGGATGACGTGCTGCAAGGTTTCCAGACGGTTGTACGTCGGTATGACGACAGATAATTCAGGCATCGATCAGCGTGGCCACTCCGCGCACAACCTCGTCACGTAATTGCGCGAGGGACGCGGCGTCGATACCGGCAGGCTTGCGGATGAGCACATTCGGAACTCCGTACGGCGCCCATTCCTGCGAGTTCAGCCGGAAATAGCGATGTTCGAAAATCACGACCGTTGGCCTGCGCACGGCACTTGCGACATGCGTAGCACCGGTATCGACCGTCACGACGCAACGCGCGCGCTCGAACACCGCTGCCCATGCGTGAAACGACAGCCCGCGCAGCACGGCGTCGGCTGCGCCGAGCCGTTCGAACTCGCCGGCAAGCTCGTCGCTCTCCGGCGCGACCGTCAGCACGAGCGGCACACCGAACCCCCGCAACCGGCGCAGCAACTCGAGCGTGCTTGCCAGCGTGCTGCCGTCTTTGAACCAGCGCTGCGCGAGATGCAGCACGATGGGACGCTCGGGAAGGCGCTCGGCCACCGCGCGATCAGCGTCGATCAGGTCGAGCCGCAGGTCGGGAACGCGGGTGTGCGCGCCGGCCAGCGCGACGAGATCGAGCAACTGCTCGACCTCATGACGCACCGGCACCTCCGGCTTGCGGTCGGCCAAGTCGGGATCGGCTTCCGAAATCATCACGCGGTTCACATACCAGCGCAATGCCGCGCGCGCGAGGTAGCGCCGCACGTAGGTGTAGCCGACGCGCACGGCGGCGCGGCTGGCATAGACGATCTGCAGATCGGTGTTACGCGGTGCGAGCGCGATCGCGATGTCGCAGTTGCGAAAGCGCGCGCCGAACGCGGTGGGCGTGACGCCCTCCGGAAACTCGACGAGCTCGTCGATGCCGTCGTTGCGTTCGACCGCCACGCGATTGTACGGACTAACAGCGAGCGTCACGTGCGCGCCGGGAAACGATGCGCGAACGGTCGCAATCGCCGGCGTGGAGAGAATCAAATCGCCGATGCGATCGGTGCGCGAGAGGAGGATGCGCACGTCAACCGCGCGCGCGTTCGAGTTCGTCGAAGTAATCGACACGCGCAAGGCCGCGCGCCGCCCGCTCTTCGCGCGCGCTCAGTGGACGATCGGTCGATAGATCGCCGAGCATCTTCGTGTACCTTCGCGCCGCACCGATGCCGCGCAGCCACCGTTGCAGCAGCCGCGACGGCGTCATGTCGCCGGTCGCGAGCGCGGTCCGCCAGTGCGGATGCAGCTTCATCAGTTGCACGGCGGTGCGCGCCTGCGCGCGCGCCTGGCGCCGCATCTTCTCCACGTCGGCGCTGCGCGGGCGCGGTTTGTAATGGTAGGCGATCGCACGCTTGTTGAACGCGGCGCGAACGCCTCCGAAGCGCAAGCGCAAACCCACGTCGATGTCTTCCCAACCGTACTCGGCGAAGGTTTCGTTGAAACCGCCGATCGCGCGAATGCTCGCGAGCGGAACCGAGACGTTGGTCGTCCAGAAGAAGTTGCCGCTATAGTTCTTCAGCGTGTAGAGCGGCAGCGGCAGATCGTCGAACGACTCGACGTTGATCGCGGCGCCGCGAACGATCGCTTTCGGGTGAGCGTCGTGCGTGCGCAGATGCTCTTCGACGAAATTGGGAGTGACGAGCACGTCATCGTCGATGAAGATGATGCGCTCGCCGGCGGCACGCGCGATGCCGGCGTTTCTTCCCTTGGCAAGCCCGCCGTTAGCCTGATTGACGACCGTGAATGACACGGGAGCGCGCGCGCGGGCGCGCTCGATGACGCTCGGCGTGTCATCGACCGATCCGTCGTTGACCAAGACGACCTCGTATGCGTCGCTTGGAACGGTCTGCTCGAAGCAGGCGTCGAGCACGCGTTCGAGCAGCCGGGCTCGGTTGTAGGTACACAATTGAATCGTGGCGCGCATCGCGTCGCCCCCCTTTCGACGCCTTCGGCTTCCCGCCTCGACCGCAGTGCTGTCGTTAAGCGATGAGGCTGTCGATGGCGGCGAGGATCCGGCCGACGGGCAAGTGCTCGATACATGCGTAGGTCGGGCAGGTCTCTTTGCGCTCGCCGGGCGGACACGGGTAGGAGGCGCGCACGACGCGCACCCGCGGGCCGGACGGCGCCCATCGGTCGGGAACGTCGTTCTGCATCGGAAAGAGCCCGACCGTTGGAGCGCCGACCGCGGCGGCGACGTGCATCGGACCTGAACTGAGCGCTGCGCAGAACATCGCGCGCTGCGCAAGCGCGGCGAACGTCCCGATCGACGTCGCCCCCGCGATCCCGACGGCAGATGCGCCGGCGGCGATCGCGGCGACGAGCGGGGTGTCGGCGGCCGAACCGCCGACCAGCACCGCGACGCCGTAGCGCTCGCGCGCCTCCGACACCAAGCGCTTCCATCCGGCAAGCGGCCACCCGGGGCGCTTGGCGGCGATCGAGTTGGTGGCGTGAACGATCGCGTACGCGCCGTTCACGCCATGCGCGGCGAGCAGCGCGTGCGCTTGCGCAACATCGTCTTCCGTCACCACGACGCGCGGCGTCGCATCGCCGGTATCACAGCCGATCGCGCGCGCGTAGTCGAGCAGCACGTGCGACCACGGCGTCACGACGTCGCCGGTCTCGCTGCGCACCGTCACGCGATGCGTAAAGAGTCCCGAGTACAAACGGCGTGCCTGACCAACGCGTACCGGAATCTTCGCTTCCCGCGCGACGCGCGCGGTGCGTGCCGTCGCCCAGGTGACCACGCATGCCGCGTACCCGCGCTCATTCACCGATCGCGCCAAGGTTCGTTCATCGCCGCCGTCGTCGACGAACACCTCGTCGAGGTCGGGAACGCGAACGAGAAGGTCGCGATGTCCCGCCAGCGTGAGCGCGTCGACGCGCGCGAAACGCGAACGCAGCGCCCGCGCGACGACCGAAGCGACGAGGGAGTCGCCGAGGCCGCCGCCCGCGCAGTAGAGCAGCGCGCGGCCGTTAGCGGCGCTCACCATCGAGTTCGCGTACGAGTTCGCGCGTGTACACGCCGTCGAGCAGTTGCCCGCGTGCGAAGGCGCGCAACGGTGCCGGCATCCGCGCGTCGCTCGCCGCGCCCGCGTAGACGGCGAGCAGCCATTCCGGCAGCAAGTAGCGGCCGCGCAGCACGTTGAGCGGATGCGCGCCGGTCGCCAGACGCGCGCGCGGCGTATCGCTCTTGGCAATGAAGCGGCGTGCCATCTTCGCCTTTTCAAGCGCCTTTTGCACTTCGATGTCGAGCGAGGCGCTCTGTTCGGTTTTGATGTGCCAGATGTATGGATCCCACGCGAAACGCCAGCGCAGCCCGGCTTCGCGCAAACGAACCCCGAGTTCGGTGTCTTCCCACCCGTACAGAGTGAACTGCTCGTCGAAACCGCCGACCGCATCGAGCGCGTGCTTTGGAATCGACACGTTGCACGTGCACAGGAACGCGCGCGAGAAGTTGGCGGCCGTCGGACGCGGCCGCTCCTCATACGAGGGGACGTTAAGAATCGGTCCGTTCACCACCAAGTTGCCGGAGGCGTGATGCGCAGCGTCGTGCGCCGCGAGAAATCCCGGCGGCGCAAAGACATCGTCGTCACAAAAGACGATGAGCGAACCTTGCGCGAGCGCGATTCCGCGGTTGCGTGCCTTGCCGCGATTGGGTTCGGGCTCGAACGTGTAGCGCAGCGCGAACGGCACGCGCGCCGCCATCCGTTCGACGACGGCCTTGGTGTCATCGGTGGACGCGTTGTCGACGACCACGACCTCAAAAGACGGCGCACCGGCTTGCCGCTCAAACGATTCGATCGCGCGCTCGATGTAGCGGGCTCGATCCTTGGAGGCGATCACGACCGAGATGCGCGTCATGCCGCCAGCTCCGCGATGCGCGCTGCCATGCGCTGCGCCGCACCGGCATGCGGAGCATAGAGAGCGCCCAACCGCTCGCCGGTGCGTTCGATCCACGACAGGTCGTCGAAGCGTTCCAGCGCGATGCGCGCGACCCGCCCGGGCGTCAGCGTGCCGTGCACTTCGCAGACCACCGCCTCGCCCGCATCGATATTCGGTTGCGTGTGATACACGAACCGCTTGGAAACACCCAGCACGACGGCGCGCTTGAGCGGCACGCCGGCGAGCGGAATGCGGTCGAGATAGGTGAGCGGTCCGTTGATCGCAATCTTCTCCGGCGCGTTGAGCGGGGTCACGGCGACGATCGGTTTGCCGAGCGCTGCGACCTCGATGGTCTTCGTTCCGGGAATCGTCAGCACCAATCGAGCATGCGCGGCCGCGGCCAGCGCATGGCGAACGATCGCGATGCGCGTCCGTCCGTCGTGCGCGAGGAGCCACGCCCGGCCGTTCTCTTCGAGAAGTGTTCCGCTCCGCGCGTACATGCGCGGATCGCCGCCGGCTTCAATTGCCGCGCGAACGGCCTGCAGCGACGTGAACGGCGAGATACCGAATGCGATCGGAACCTCCGGCCGTTCGCGCGCGAGCCGCATCGCCGCCGTGAAGAAAAACGGAATCAACTGCTCGACCTCATGACCGCGCGAGCCCGGCATGATCAAGATGCCGTCTTCGGGCACACCGTCCTCGCGCGCCGCCTGCGCGTCGAGCAACGCGCCGTCGACCGCGAGGTTTCCGACGCGCTCGATGCGGGCCGCCGGCGTCCCCCAACCGCGCAACTGGCTCACGTTGGATTCATCGACCGCGAATGCGCACGCAAAGACGTCGCGGTACTTGGGACGCGAGAACTTGTAGGTCGTCGCCACGCCGCCCAAACGCTTGTGCAGCGCGACCGCGTGCATGAGATCACCGCCCATGTAGTGCACCACGTCGATGCCCTTGGGCAACTCGGCGCCGCGCATACCGTACGCGAGCGCCGGAAAATCGCGCGGCTCGTGAACCGTCAAGCGCGGAAACCACGAGCGCGCCACGCTGTTTTCGCGGCCGGTCGCGAAATCGTCGGGAACCAGAAAGAGATGAACGTCGGCGCCGGGATCGCGGTCGTAGAGCGCACGAACGAACGGACGCACCCAACCGGCGATCTCTCCCGGACCGTTGGCGGTGATCGCGATGCGCACGATCCCGCCTGCTACTGATAGCGCGCGAGGATGCGCGCGATGGTGTCCGTTGTGCTCATCCCCGCGAGGTGCGGCGCCAAGCGAATCTCGCCGCCGTGCTGCAGCACGACGGTGCGCTCTGGCAGATCTTCTTCGCGGTACTGCGCGCTCTTGACGTGTATGTCGGGACGAATGCGATCGAGCAAAACTTCCGGCGTGCGTTGCGCGAAACCGACGACCGCGTCGACGCTGCGCAGCGCGCACAGGATGCGCGCGCGTTCGGCGAACGGAACGATCGGGCGCGCTTCACCCTTGAGCGCGCGCACCGACTCGTCGAGATTGAGTCCGAGAATCAGCGCGTCGCCTTGCTCGCGCGCCCACGCCAGATATTCGACGTGCCCCGCGTGCAGCACGTCGAAGACGCCGTTGGTGAACACCACGCGCTTGCCGCGCGCGCGCATCGCCTCGCGCCAGGCCGCCGCCGCTTCAATTTCCATCAGCTCACCGAAGAACGCGCTCATGACGTCAACCCGTGCTCCACGAGCGCGACGATTTCATCGGCTGACGCGGTGGCGGTGCCGAGTTTCTCGACCACCGCACCGGCTGCGAAATTGGCAAGCTGCATGGCAAGCTCGATCGGCGCCGCCGCCGCGAGCGCGAGCGACAGCACCGCGATCACGGTGTCACCGGCGCCGCTCACGTCGAACACGGTGCGCGCGACCGAGGGCACGTGCAGGCGTTCGCCGTCGCGGCCGAACAGCGACATGCCGGCTTCGCCCCGCGTGATCACGACGTAGCGGCACGCCAGGCGTTCCAGCAGCCGCGCGCCCGCGGCTTCGAGCGAGACGTCATCGACGATCGCGATGCCGGTCGCCGCGCCGGCTTCGTGAACGTTGGGAGCGACACAGGCGACGCCGCTGAACAGCGCGAGATTCCGCGGCTTGGGATCGGCGAGCACGAGCGGACACGCCCGCGCCGCCTCGACGATCTCGCGCGAGAGCAGCCCCTTGGCGTAGTCACTCAAGATGACGGCATCGGCGGCGGCCGCGCGTTCACGCACGACCGCGGCGATGCGTTCGCGATCGGACGCAAGCAACGGGGCGGTGGATTCCCAATCGGCGCGCACCACCTGCTGGTTGTGCGCCACGATGCGCGTCTTACGCGTCGTCGGGCGGTCGGTGAGTTCGATCAATCCCGTCGCGTCTACGTGCTCGCTGCGCAGCAGTGACCGTCCGTGCGCGGCGAACTCGTCGCGGCCGACGACCGCGACGATACTCACCTGCGCGTCGAGCGCGCGCAGATTGTTGGCGACGTTCCCCGCGCCGCCGAGCGTGAACGAGTGATCGTTCACCGCGACCACCGGCACCGGCGCTTCGGGCGAGATGCGCGTCACCGAGCCCCAAATCCATTCGTCGATCATCACGTCACCCACGACGAGAATGGTGCGGCCACGCATCCGTTCGAAGAGCGCGCGCGCATCGGGTGGGGCGAGCGTCGCGCCGAAACTCACGCGCCGTCTCCGAAGATGAGGCGCTGTTCGACGAGATCGCAGACGATGTGCGCCATCACTTGATGCACTTCTTGAACGATTGCGGCGTACCCGTCGGGTCCGAGCAGCACGAGATCGGCGATCTGCGCGACCGCGCCGCCACCGTTTCCGGTGAAGGCCACGGCCGTCGCGCCCTTGTTCTTTGCGGCTTCCAGGGCCAGCACGACGTTGCGCGACGTGCCGCTGGTCGTCATGCCGATGACGACGTCGCCGGGCTGCGCGAACGCTTCAACTTGGCGCGAGAAGATGACGTCGTATCCGTAGTCGTTGCCGATGCAGGTGAGCGTCGAGGTGTTGACCGAGAGCGCTTCGCTGTGCAGTCCGGGCCGTTCGCGCAAGAAACGACCGGACAGTTCGGCCGCCATATGCTGCGCTTCGGCGGCGCTTCCACCATTGCCGCACCACAGCACCTTCTTGTTCGCGCGCAACGCCGCGACGATCGCTTGGGCGATCGCTTCGACTTGCGCGCGGTAGTGCGGCGCATCGAGCAGCCCGCGCCGGTCGGCCATGAGAGCGTCGAACCCGCGTTTGCCTTTGACGTCGCTCGCCGTCACGGCGCGATCCAAAACAGATCGTCTCCTTGCGATACGAGTTCGCCGTTCTGCGGAATGATGCGCACGACCGTGCCGGCGTAGTCGCTTTGAATTTCGTTGAACAGTTTCATCGCTTCGAGAATGCAGACCACGTCGCCCGCATTCACGCGATCGCCGTCGTTCACGAACGACTCGGCATCGGGAGACGACGCACGGTAGAACACGCCGGTCAGCGGAGCGACGATTTTCTTGACGTTTGCCGGAGCCTGCCCGGTCGGCGCCGCTGCCGGTGCGGCGGTGGCGGCGGGCGCGGCCGCGTAGACGGGCATCGCCGCGGGTGCGGCCTCACGGCGAACCATCTCGTAGACGGCGCCCTCCACCGTCACCTTGATTGCATCGAGATCGTGCTCGTGCATAATGTCGAGCAGCTCGCGGAGCGTCGTCAATTCGTCCATCAGCGCATCCTTTCGACGAGTCGGGCGGCAACGTCTTGCGCGCGGCCGAGCGGCAGGCGCTCCTCGTCGCGCGTGGCGAGGTCGCGCAAGACGAACTCGCCGGCAGCGAGTTCATCGCTTCCCACGATGATGGCGTGGCGCGCGTTGTTGCGATCGGCGATCTTCAGATGGGCCAGCACTTTGCGATCGTTGAAGTCGATGAACGCAGGACGTTCCAGCCGGCGCAGTTCGGCGACGATCGGCAGCAGCGTCAAGCGCGCCTGCGCGCCCAGCGCAATGGCCTGCACGCCGCGCCGCGGCGGGGTTTCAAAGGCGCCGCGTGCTTCGAGCATCATCTCGAAGCGTTCGATTCCCAATCCGAACCCGACGCCGGGAACGGCCGGGCCGCCGAGCGATGCGACCAGATCGTCGTAGCGGCCGCCGCCGCAGACCGTCGATTGCGCGCCAAGCGCGCTCGACGTGATTTCGAAAACGGTGCGTGTGTAGTAATCGAGCCCGCGCACGATGCGCGGGTTGACCGCGTAGGGGATGCCGAGCGTGTCGAGCAGCGATCGCACGGCCGCGAAATGCTCGCGGCATCCCTCGCAGAGCACGTCTTCAAAGGTCGGCGCGGTGGCGATGAGCGGCACATCGCGCTCGTCCTTGCTATCGAGGATGCGCAGCGGATTGCGTTCCAATCGCCGTTGCGAATCTTCCGAGAGAGCGCCTGCGTGCGGACGAAAATGCGCGAGCAATGCCTCACGATAGCGCGGGCGGCACTGCGCATCGCCCACCGAGTTGACGTTGAGCACCGCATCGCTGATGCCATGGATGCGCACCAGTTCCCATGCGATCGAGATGACCTCGGCCTCGGCCTCGGGTCCCGTGTAGCCGAAGCACTCGACCCCGAATTGATGGGCCTGACGAAAGCGCCCCTTTTGCGGGCGCTCTTGCCGGAAAAACGGCCCGACATAGTACAGGCGCTGCGGACCTTGGGCGAAGAGTTTGTGTTCGAGCGCGGCGCGCACCACCGGCGCCGTGAACTCCGGGCGCAGCGTCAGGCTGCGCTCGCCCTTGTCGGTGAACGTGTACATCTCTTTCTCGACGATGTCGGTCGTGCCGCCGACGCCGCGCTCGAAGAGTTCGGTCGCTTCGAAGATCGGCGTGCGAATCTCGCCGTACCCGAACCGCGCCGCGAGCACGTGAATGCGCGCCTCGAGCGCTTGCCGGCGCGTCGATTCGGGGGGAAGGAGGTCTTGCGTCCCACGCGGGGCGGTGATGTTCGTTGACATGAATCCGTTGCTGATCGTTGTTGCTGTGGTGGCGCTGCTCGCCCTCGTGCCGATAGCGACCGCGCATGCGGCGCTGTCGACGGCTGCGGCCACCCTGTTCGAAGGGATGCCGCTGATTCTTGCTTCGCGGCTGGCCGAGCGCGCCTTTCGCACGCGTGCAGCCATGCTGGTCGCCCTTGCCGGTTGCGGATGCGGCGGTGCGCCCGCCGCGCTCTCGTTCGCGGGGCTCGTCGCCGCCTGGTGGACGTTCGGTCCGCTGACCGCGGTGCTGCGCTTGGGCGGCGGCATCAGCGCGTGGTTGCTTCTCAGGCGCAGCGCCCATCCGGCAGGCCACGGCGACAGCCTCTTGACGAGCCTGAATGCGCTGCTTCCATGTGCGGTGCTCGGCGGTCTGGCCGCCAACGTGCTGCCCTCGCTCGGCGGCCTGGCGCGCGCGGCCCCTTGGGAGCAATTCGCGCTCGGGGCCGCGCTCGGCGCGACGGCTGCGCCATGCGGTCTGGGTGCGATCGCCGTGGCCGCCGCCCTCCATGCCACGATGCCGCCGGCCGGCTTCGGCGTGCTCTGCACCGCCGGGATCGCCGATGCGCGGTTGCTGCTGCACCGCGATCGGCAGTGCGGCGAACACCGGTTCGGGTATGCGATCGCGGCGGCCGCCTGCGCGCTGGTCGCCGCTCACGGCGGCGATGCGCTCGTGAACCCGCGCTGGTGCGCGGCGCTCTGGGTCTGTTGCGCCGCGTGCGCGTGGCGTGCGGTGCGAATGCGCGCGGCCGGTGCACCGGCGGCCCTGACGGCCCCGGCCGCGATGCTGGTGGCCGCACTCGCCGGGACCCCGCTGCCACCAGAGCCAATCGCCACCGCTACCACGCTCTCCGGCGCCTACGCGGGCGAGCGCGTCGACTTCACCGGACGGCTGACACATCGTCCGGACGGCGACGCGTTGGTCCGCTACGCGATCACGTGCTGCCGCGCGGACGCAGCACCGGTAATCGTCCGGCTCGATCGCCGGGCAGCCTTCGCGCCCGGCACCTGGCTGCACGCGCGCGGGTCGCTCGTCGACCGGGCCGGCGACCTGCGTCTGGCCTCAGGCAGCCTGGATGCGATCTCCGCGCCCGGCGATCCGTTCGTCTATCGCTGAGGTCGAACCGTGAAGCAGTCTTCCTAGCTCAGGGTTGGTCGGGTTCGGGGTTCCAGGAGTTCCACCGGGATGCCGTTGGGGTCTTCGATGAACGCGATCGCGCGCGTTCCGCCCGGCGAGCGGTAGGCGTCCTTGAGAATCTTCACGCCCTTGCCTTTGATGGCGGAAATGTAAGCGGGGAGATCGCCCTCGACTTCGAGCGCGAGGTGCTCGTAGCGGTTGCCGAGCTGATACGGCGGATGTGCTTCGAGATCGTAGACCAGTTCGATATACGCGTTCCAGTCGTGTCCGACGAACGCCATGTCGGCGTTGCCCGGGTAGTGAAATGGACCGTCGAGCAGCTTCAGTCCGAGTTTCTCGGTGTAGAACGCGATGGACTCGGCCATGTCGTTGACAAAAATCGACGTGTGCAGAAAACGCGGCATCACACTTTCCTCATGCGGAACGAAACGAAACGGTGAGAATGGCGACGTCGTCGACCGGAGCGGTGTCGGCGAAGATCGTGTTCAGAATGGAATTTGCCGGATCGAGCGACGTCCTCGCCTTCGACGCCGCCGCCAACAAGCGCTGCTCTCCGGCGACGATGTCGCGATCGTACTCGATCAAACCATCGGTGTAGAGCACCAGCAGTTCTCCGGGCTGCGCCTGCGCGGTGAAATCGCGATAGGTGGTCGATTCGTCGGTTCCCATCACCAGCCCGTCGTGCGGCAAGAACACGCTGCTGCCGTCGCTGCGGACGAGGATCGGCGGCGGGTGACCGGCGGTCGCATAGTTGATCTCAAACTTCTCGGGGTCGATAAAGCCGCAGATCGCCGTGACCATGCGCGTGTCTTGGACGAGAATCGCACGGTTGGTCTGTTCCAGTACCTTTCCGGGCCGCTCTTCGTGCAGTGACGAGATCAATATTGACTGGCGCGCGCGGTTCATCAATATCGCCGCTTCGAGTCCGTGCCCCGCGACGTCGCCGATCGAGATCAGCAACCGGCGCTCCGAGATGTCGAAGGCGTCATACCAATCGCCGCCGACCCGCGCTTCGGCCGACGCGGGATGATACGTGCGGCTGAGCAGAAGGCGCGGCACCGCCGGGAGATTCTCGGCCAGAAACGCTTCTTGCAAGGCGTCGGCGACGCGCCGCTCGTTTTCGTAGAGCATACGCTGCTCGTCGAGCGCGCGCTCCATCACCATTTGGCGCCGCATCATCGCCGTGCCGACCAGCACGATCCCGATGATGCCGCTTGCGGCGAAGACCAAGATCGCGATCGACGTTCGCCGGAAATCGCGATCGGCCGCGTCACCGCGCGCCGAGAGCGCATCGGCGATGCGGGCGTCGTCGAGGTGAAAGATGTCGGTGAGTTGCTTGCCGCGCAGTTCCACGTTGATCGTGTTCTTCAGCGGGCTGCCGAGCGTCAGCGGCGCGACCACGCCCTGCACCCACTGCGCATGCAGCGTTCGTTCGTGGTCGACTTGTGCGCGCGCATCGGGAATCGACAGCGCCGCGAGGATCCGGTCGAGCGCGCCGAAATCGCCGTCGATCACCGCCGCCGCTTCATTGTACGGTTCCAAGAACAATGGGTTCTGCGTGGCGGCATACCCGCGAATGCCGCTCTCTTCGTCGAGCTGATCGCTGAGCACGCGCGCGCGCACCACTTCGGCGTCACGCACTTGGCGCTGCACGAGCCCAAGCGAGACGGCATTCTGAAAGATGATCCAGCCCGCGACGATCATGATCGCGACGATGACCGTGGTCGCGACGAAGATGGCGCGTCCCCCGTAGGGGATGGCAAGGCCGCTGGAATTCAACCGGGGTTCGCCCTCCGTGTTGACGTCGTGTTCAGGAGGCTAGTGCAAAAAGTAGCGATACGACGAGAAGATGAGGCTGACGCCCACCCGGTTGGCAGCCGCGATCACTTCGTCGTCGCGCACGCTTCCACCAGGTGCGATGATCGCACTGCAACCGGCCGCAGCCGCCGCTTCCAATCCGTCGGCGAAAGGAAAGAAGCCGTCGCTTGCGCAGGCCGCGCCATGCGCTTGGTCGCCGGCGCGATGCGCCGCGATTTGGACCGCGCTCACCCGGTTGGTCTGTCCGGCGCAGATGCCGCGCGTCGTTCCGCCTTTGGCGATCACGATACCGTTACTCTTCACGTGACGCACGACATCCCATGCAAACGCCACGTCGTGCCATTCTTGCGGCGTCGGCTGGCGTTTGCTGACAACGGTCCACGTCTCCGCCGGCGCTTGCGGATCGTCGTTCTCGGCGAGCACGCCGCCGAGCGCACTGCGCACGCGCAGCTCACGCGCAAGCTCGTCCGGAAGCGACGGCTGGAAGCGCATGATACGCAGGTTTTTCTTTTTTCGCAAAATGTCGAGCGCATCGTCGTCGAAGGCCGGCGCGGCGACGATCTCCAGAAAATACTTGCTCAACGACTGCGCTGCCTCGCAATCGATGCGCGCGTCGACCGCGACGATCCCGCCGAACGCCGACACGGCATCGGCTTCGAGCGCCGCAAAGACCGCCTTGGCCACCGATGAACGCTGCGCAACGCCGCACGGCACGGTATGTTTGACCACGGCCGCGCGCACGAAGCGTTCGCGCTGACTGCCGAACTGCGCGCCGAGCGGCGCGCGCGAGAGCAGGCGCAGCGTCGCATCGAGATCGAGCAAGTTGTTGTAGGAAAGCGCTTTTCCGTGCAATTGCTCGGGAAGGCGGTCGCTGCGATCCAGGTAGAATGCCGCACGCTCTTGCGGATTGGTTCCGTAGCGCAGGCGCTGCGCAAGCGGCAGCGTGAGCGCAAGCGCACCGGGAAGATCGCTCGGCAACACTTGACCTTCGGCCGCGAGATAGTGTGAGATCGCGATGTCGTATTCGGCCGTGCGTTCGAATGCGGCTACCGCCCATTTGCGCCGCGACGCCGCGCTCAACGCGCCGCTGCCGAGCTCGGTGAGGAAGTCTGCGTATTGCGACGGATGCGTCAAGACCGCAACGTGCGCGAAGTTTTTCGCCGCGGCCCGCAGCAGCGAGACGCCTCCGATGTCGATCTGCTCGATCGCCTCGTCGAGCGTCGTCTCCGGCCGGGCCACCGTCGCTTCGAACGGATACAAGTTGACGCACACCGTCCAGATGTTCGCGATCGCGTACTGCTCGATCTGGGCGACGTGCTCGGCGCTCGCGCGATCGTAGAGGATCGCCCCGAAAATCTTGGGATGCAGCGTCTTCACCCGGCCGCTGAACAGCGCCGGAAAGCCGGTGATGTCCTCAACGTCGCGCGCCGGGATGCCGTGCTCCTCGAGATACGTGCGCGTGCCGCCGGTCGCGTAGATCAGCGTGCCGCGCTCGTGCAGCACGCGCGCAATGTGTTCCGCGCCGGTTTTGTCGGAGAGAGAAAAGAGCGCAGCGTCAGGCAAGTGCCGCTTCTCTTTCCCCGTCGCGCACCAGTTCCGCCGAGATGATCGTGCTGACGCCCGCTTCGGCCATCGTCACGCCGTAGAGGCGGTCGGCCAACTCCATCGTTTGCTTATTGTGCGTGACGATGATCATCTGCGAGTCGGACGCGAGGTCGCGCACCATCCCCGAGAAGCGTTCCACGTTCGCGTCGTCGAGCGCCGCGTCGACTTCGTCGAGCAGGTAGAACGGCGCCGGCTTGACGCGAATCAGAGCGAAGATCAGTGCCGCCGCGGTCATCGCGCGCTCGCCGCCGGAGAGCGTCGCCAACGGCATCAGTTTCTTTCCGGGAGGCTGGATCGAGATCTCCACGCCGGTCTCGGAGAGATTCTCGGGATTGGTCTGCCACATCTTGGCCTGGCCGCCCGGGAACAGTTTCGTGTAGATCTCCGTGAATGCCGTCGAGACTTTCTCGAACGTCTCGTTGAACTGCACTTGCGTTTGCGCTTCGATCTCGCGAATCGACGCCAGCAGCGTTTCGCGCGCCCGCGTCAGATCGTCGAGCTGCTCGCGCAAGAATGCATCGCGCGTTCCCAGTTCTTCTCGTTCCGCTTCTGCGTTGAGGTTGACGTTGGCTTGCAGACGCGCCAACTCTTCGCGCAGACGCGGCAACTCCTCGATGACCTCGTCGGGCTCTTCCTTATAGCGTTCCTCGACGTCGCGCATCTCGTCGTCGCCCGCCGGATTCTGCGCAAACTGCGACACCAGCATGCCGAGTTCGGCTTCGATCTCGGCCATGCGCGTGCGATGCTGCTCGCCGCCGGCTTGCGCGTCGCGCTCCTCGTTCTCGGCGATACGCAGATCCGACTCGGCCTGCATCACGCGGTTGCCGAGTTCTTCGCGCTGCCGGCGCGCCGCTTCGAGCTTCACGTCGGCATCGGCGACGCCGCCTTTGAGCCCTTCGAGATGCGCGTGCGAAGTGCGCGTCTGTTCCGCCAGCGCCGCGATCTCCGCGAGCATCTGCTCGCGCGCATTGCGGGCGCGCTCTTCGTCTTGATCGAGAATGCCCAGGCGCGCTTGTGCGCCGTCGCGTTCGGCCGTTAGCGCAGCCTGTCTCTCGCGCAGTCCGGCCGCGTGTTCGCTCGCGTTGATCTGCGCGCGCTCGGCGGCCGCGATCTCCTCTCGCGCGCGCGCCAACTCGGACTCCAAGCGGTGGCGCTCGGCGTCACCGGCATGCCCGTCGCCTCCGGCCGATGCCAACGTCTGCTCGCGTTCGCGCGCCTCGCGCGCTTGGGCGTGCAACTGCTCTGCGCGCGCGCGCGCGCCGCTCGAATCGGCAGTGCTGCGCTCGGCCTCATTCTGAAGGCCGGCCATCTCCGCGCGCAGCTCCGCGAGCTGCACGTCCAGACGCGCCAAGGTTTCGCGCGCATCGTCGCGCGCCGCGACGGCTGCTTGCGCATCGACGGCGGCGCGCTCGGCGGTGCGCTCGGCTTGCGCAAGCTTGGCGCGCAGCTCGACGAGTTGGCCGCGCAACGTCTCGGCTTGAACGCGCCGCGAGAGAATCGACTTCTCGCGCGTGAAGCGCCCGCCGGTGATCGCGCCGCCGCCCGTGATCTGCTCGCCCGAGAGCGTCACAATCGTGTCGCGCAGTCCGCGCTCGCGCGCGAGCTTGATCCCGGTTTGCAGTGTGTCGACGATCAGTACGTTGCCGACCAGAAACCGCACGACGCCTTCGTACTGCGGCTGCGTGCGCACGAGCGTATGCGCGTAGCCGACGACGCCATGGACGCTTGCGAGGTCGTGCGAGAGCTGTTTGGCCTCCCGATTGCCGAGCGTATCGAGCGGCATGAAGGTTGCGCGGCCTAACTCACGAGCATTCAAGAATTCGATGGCGCGCTCGGCGTCCTCGGACGTCTTCACCACGATGTTCGACAAGCGCGCGCCGAACGCGATGTCCATGGCACGGGCATAGCGCTCGTCGGTGGTGATCAAATTCGAAACGATGCCTTCGATGCCGTGGAGTTCGTTGCGCCGCCACGCCTCGACGACGGCGCGCGTACCCGGCACGTGGCCTTCGAGCGCGTTCTCCAACTCCTCGATGGTGTGCAGACGCGACTCGGCCCCGCGCACTTCGGCGGTGGATTCGCGGACGGCTCCGGTGGCATGCGTCAGAGCCGACTGGGTCTGAACGACCGTGCGTTCGGTTTCGTCGACGTGCGTGCGTGCGCCGGTGAACTTGGCCTCGACGGTCGCGAGATCGCGTTCGCGTTCGCTGTAGCGGTGCGCGGCGGCGCCGGCCGCGATCTCGGCTTCTTCGGCACGAACGCGCGCCGCATGCGCTTCGTGTTCCAGCCGTTCGATTTCGGCGCGCAGATTCTCGCCGTGCGCCCGCGCCTCGGCACGTTTGGCGGCAAACTCGGCGGCCGCCGCTTCGACTTGCCGCAACCGCGTGAAGATCGAATCGAGCAAGGCGCGCGCCTGCGAGAGCGCGCTCTGCGCCGCGAGTTCCGCCTCGCGGGCATGTTCGACGTCGAGCGCGAGCGGCGTAATGCGCGCCGCGAGCGTCGCGATCGTTTCGGCGAGCTGATCGCGTTCGGCCTGAACGCGCGCCGCGTCTTGCGAGGTCTGCGTCGACTGCGCTTCGAGTGTCTCGCGCCGCGCGAGCACGGCAGCGTAGTCCGCTTCGGTGCGGGCGAGTTGCGCGCGCACCGCCTGCGCGTGTCCGCGCAGTTCTTCGAGTTCGAGTTCCTGACGGTACGCTTGCGTGCGCAGATCGGCCAGCAGCGCGCCGAGCGACGCCGCCTTCGCGGCGGCTGCTCCGCGCAACTCATCGTTCTTTTCGAGTTCGACGCGCAGGCTCTCACGCTCGGCGCGGCGCGACGCGCTCGCGCGCATGTACGAGAGAATCTCCAGATCGCGCGAACGCGCGCTCACCTTGCGGAAGCGCTTGGCTCGGCGCACCTGCGTTTCGAGCTCGGGGATGCGTTTCTCGATCTCGCTCAGCAAATCGTTGATGCGAATCGCGTTTTGCTCGGTCTGTTCCAGACGCCGCATTGACTCGTTCTTACGTGCAAGAAACTTGTTGATGCCGGCCGTCTCTTCAAACAGCGCGCGCCTGTCGGTCGGCTTGCTGGTGAGAATGGCGTCGATCTGCCCCTGCGAGACGATCGAATACGATCCCGGCCCGAGCCCGGTGCCCATCAGCAGATCGTGAATGTCGCGCAAGCGCACCTGGTTACGGTTAATGTAATACTCGATGTCGCCCGCGCGATAGGCGCGGCGCGTGATCTCGACCTCGCTGTACTCGGTGTGCAGCTTGCCTTCGGTGTTGTCGAACGTCAGCGAGACCTCGGCCAGACCCAACGGCTTGCGCTTGTCGTTGCCGAGGAAGATGACGTCGTCGGTCTTACCCGAGCGCAGCGACTTGCTCGACGTTTCGCCCAGAACCCAGCGGAACGCGTCGACCATGTTCGACTTGCCCGACCCGTTCGGACCGACGATAGCCGTGACGCCGCCCGCGAAATCGAGTCGCGTCGGCTCGGCGAACGTCTTGAAGCCAAAGGCTTTAATGCTTTTGAGTTTCACGTACTTTCCGCGTTTCTAGGTTCTGGAGTGCGGCGGTCGCTGCCGCCTGCTGCGCTGCCTTCTTCGACAGACCCTCGCCGGAGCCCAACTTCTTCTTGCCCGCGCTCACGACCGAGGAAAAGGAGGGTTTCTGCGGCGTCCCACGGCTCTCGTCTTTGTAGACGGGGGTCGCGCCCAGATGCTCCTGCGCCCAGTGCTGGAGGCGCGACTTGGCGTCGAGGAGTGACTCGGCCGCGTGGTCGAGTTGCGCGATGTGCTCGCCCTCGACGAACCGGCGGGCCGGTTCGATCCCATACCGCAGAAATAGCGCCGCGACGAAGGCCTCGAAGGCGTCGGCCAGGATCGAGGTGTTGTCGGTGCCGCCCGCGTTGCGCATGCCGGCGCCTATCGCGAGCACCGCCGCGAAATCCAGCCGCCGCCCGGTCTGCGCGAGTTGCGGGTCGTTGACGATGCGCGCCTTGCGCACGGTGAGCGCTCCTTCGTCGTCGCCGGGGAACCTCTCGAACAGCCAACTCGCGGTGATGAAGCCGAGCACCGAGTCACCCAAAAACTCCAGGCGCTCGTTCGATTCCCCGCCGTGTTCCTTGACGAAGCTTTCGTGCGTGAACGCGCGCTCAACGGTGTCGAGGTCGCCCACGACCTTTACGCCCGCGAGCCGCACGAGCGCGCGCAAGCGGCGTCGCCGCGCTTCGCCACTCATGACGGCGTCTTAGCGAACTTTGCCGAACACGAGCACGCTATTGTGCCCGCCGAATCCGAACGAATTGGAGAAGGCGACGTTCACGCTCGCTTTGCGCGCGATGTTCGGAACGTAGTCAAGACGGCATTCGGGATCGGGAAATTCGTAGTTGATGGTCGGCGGCATGACATCGTTGTGCACGGCGAGCACGGTCGCGACGCCTTCGATGCCGCCCGCGCCGCCGAGCGCGTGGCCATGCATCGACTTAGTCGAACTCACGCCGATCTTGAACGCATGATCACCGAACGCACGCTCGATCGCCTTGGATTCAGCGACATCACCGGCCGGCGTCGAGGTTCCGTGCGCATTGATGTACTGCACGTCCGCCGGCACAATGGCGGCACTCGCAAAGGCGCGCCGCAGCGCGATCGCGACGCCGGTTCCCTCGGGATCGGGCGCGACCAGATCGTGAGCGTCGGCCGACTGGCCGTACCCGAACAGCTCGCAATAGATCTTCGCGCCGCGAGCCTTGGCGTGTTCGTACTCCTCGATCACAAGAATGCCGGCGCCTTCGCCAAGCACGAAACCGTCGCGCTCTTTATCGAACGGACGGCTGGCACGATGCGGATCGTCGTTGCGCGTCGACATCGCGCGCATGGAGCAAAAACCACCGACGCCGAGCGGTGAGATCGCCGCTTCGGTGCCGCCGGTGATCATCGCCAACGCATCGCCGTGCGCCACCGCATTGAAGGCGGTCACGATGGCGTCATTGGCACTTGCGCAGGCACTCGAAGCCGAAAAGAACGGGCCGCGGAAGCCGTAGGTCATCGAGATGTGCGCGGGCGCCGCGTTTGACATCAGCATGGGAATGAAGAACGGCGACGTCTTCGACCAGGTGCCCAGCGAATTCGCACGCTCGGACTGGTGCCAGAAGGTAAGGATCCCGCCGATCCCCGCGCCGATGACCCCGCCCACCGATTCCTTGAACGCCGCGTCCTCGGGAAGCTGCGCATCCTCAATCGCCTCGCGCGCCGCAACGAACGAAAGCTGCGCGAACCGATCCATGCGCCGCGCTTCCTTCCGCCCGATCAGGGCCTCGGGATCGAAGTCCTTGACTTCGGCGGCGATGCGCGTCGAGAAATCACTCGCGTCGAAGGCCGTGATCGGGCCCACGCCGGACTCGCCGGCAACCAGCCGGCGCCAGAATTCATCGCGGGTATTTCCCAGCGGCGTCACGGCCCCAAGGCCGGTGACGACGACACGTCGTTTGCTCAAAACCCCGCCAAGTTACGCCGACTCGCGGACGGACCCTCTCGGTACCGGGGGTGGAACCGCAGCGGCTTCCGCTTCGTTTGACACCAAAAGGAGAGCAGCACATGCGTTTTTTGGTAGCAGCGGTCACGGCAACACTCCTGGTTTCAACAGCGCTTCCGGCGCTGGCTGATCGCGACGATCACGGCCACGGCTACGGCCGCAACCACGGCGAACAGCGGTACCGCGACGCCCGCCACGACGCCTTCCATCGCCACGACGGTGACGACCATCGCTTCGATCGGGACGACTACCGCCGCGATCGGGACGACCGCTATCGCCATGACCGCGACGATCGCCGTCACCAGCACGGCGGTATCGTCATTCGCATCCCTCTCTAGCAGGAAGGGGGAGGACCGGCAGACGGCGCTTGCCAAGGGGCGGCGCCTTTTGCTATCATCGCCCGGCTATGTTCCGCTTTGATCTTCAGCTTTTCGCGTCCAAGAAGGGCGCCGGCTCGACCCGCAACGGCCGCGACTCCAACGCGCAGCGTCTGGGCGTCAAGCGTTTCGGCGGCGAAGCCGTGATCGCGGGCAACATCCTGCTGCGTCAGCGCGGCACCAAGTTCTACCCCGGCGAGAACGTCGGCATCGGTCGCGACCACACCCTGTTCGCGCTGGTCGACGGCACCGTGGAATTTACGACGCGCCGCAACCGCAAGCACGTCAACGTCCGGGCTGTCGCCTAAGCCGCGCCCGCCTGCGTACGATCTTCACGAGGGCCGATAAGGCCCTCGTTCATTTTTGACGAATCGCGCTCTCCCGTGCAATTCATCGACGAAGCTACCGTGACGGTCGCTGCCGGAAACGGCGGCGACGGTATCGTTGCGTGGCGACGAGAGAAATACGTTCCCAAGGGCGGGCCGTCCGGTGGTGACGGCGGCGGCGGCGGCAGCGTGTACGTCGAGGCCACGCCGGAACTCTCGACGCTCGTCGAGTTCCGCTTCAAGCGTCAGTTCGCGGCAGAATCCGGCAAGCACGGCGGCACGTCGAACAAGTCGGGGCGCAGCGCGGCCGACCTGACGATCTTCGTTCCGGTCGGGACGATCGTCTATCGAACCCTCGAAGGCCAAAGCGAGACGCTCTTCTCCGATCTCACCGATCCGGGCGAGCGTGTGCTCGTCGCCAAAGGCGGGCGCGGGGGCCTGGGCAATCAGCACTTCGCGACCAGCACACGCCAAGCGCCGCGATTCGCCGAGAAGGGCGAGCCCGGCGAGCAGTGCAGCCTCCGCTTCGAGCTGCGCCTTCTGGCCGACGCCGGTCTAGTCGGCTTGCCCAACGCCGGCAAATCCACCCTGCTCTCGGTGGTCTCGGCGGCGCGACCGAAGATCGCCGACTATCCGTTTACAACGCTTGAGCCGCAGCTCGGCGTCGTGCGCGTCTCCGACGAAGAATCGTTCGTCCTGGTCGACATCCCCGGGCTGATTGAAGGGGCGCACGACGGCGCCGGGCTGGGCGACCGTTTTCTGCGGCACATCGAGCGCACGCGCGTGCTCGTCCACCTGCTCGACGGCGCGCTGCCGCTCGACGAGATCGTCCACAACAAGACGATCATCGAGCACGAGCTCGCGTCCTGGAATCCAAAGCTCGTCGAGAAGCCGACGCTCCTCGTGCTCAACAAGCTCGACCTTCCCGACGCCCAAGCGCGCTACGACGAGTTGCACGCGAGGTTTCCGGAACTGCTCGCGATCAGCGCCGCGACGCAGCGCGGCGTCGACGATCTCGTCTACGCGATCGCGCGCGCCATCGAGTCGGCGCCGGTTCCGCAGATCGAGGCGCCCGAGCCCGCGCTCATTCGCCTCAAGCCCCATGAAGCGTTCCACATCGAACGTGCCTCCGATGGAGCGTTCGCGATCTCCGGCGAGCGCATCGAGCGCCTCGCCAGCATGACGAACTTCGACTCGGACGAAGGGCTGGGACGCTTCGAGCGAATTCTGGCAAAGATGGGCGTGGAAAAGAAGCTGCGCGAGATGGGCGCGCAGGAGGGCGACACCGTGCGGATCGGCGAGTACGAGTTCACCTACTCATGAAGCTCGGCATCTTCGGCGGCACGTTCGACCCGGTTCACAACGCGCATCTCTTTGTCGCGGAGCAGGCGCGTTTGCTCGAAGAACTCGACCGCGTGCTCTTCGTTCCGACCAAGAATCAGCAGCACCGCAATCAGGCCTTGGCATCGGCACAAGATCGCTGCGCGATGCTCTCGCGCGCCATCGCGCCCAACGACGCCTTCGTCCTCGACGAGACCGATCTGCGCGACGACGCGACCGGTCTTACCGCCGACTTGCTACCGAAATTGCAGGAACGCCACCCGCACGCACGGTTCACCTTCATCATCGGCGCGGATTCATTGGTCAATTCGACCTGGATGCGCTTTGACGAAGTGCTCGAACACCTCGAGCGTTTTGTGATCGCTCCGCGGCCCGGAGTTCGCCCCGAAGCGCTGCAACGGGCGATCGGCGCCGTGCCGCATCGTTTGCGCGAAAAGATCGGAACGTTGAACATGCCGGAGATTGCGGAATCCGCGACGCTGGTGCGCACCCTGCTCGCGCAGGGCCGCAGCGTGCGGTATCTCGTGCCCGACGCGGTATGGGAGCACATTCGCTCGCACGGATTGTACAACGTCGCCGCGCATGCGTAGCGCATCGGCGGCCGTCATCTGCGCTCTCGCGCTCGTTTCATGCGCGCCGGACCGGGTGGACAACGACACATTGTGCCATGCCTACCTCAACCGTGCGTCGCACGTCGAAGTGGTTGCCGGCGGAACGGTGTTGCGGCTCCTGGGGACACGCGGCGAATCCGCTAGTCCGCACGAAGGATTTCTGTTGCGCGTCACCACCCCGTGCGACGCAATCTTGCGCGTCGAGACCAACGTGGCATTCACCGGGACGATTCCGGTGCAACGCGGCCAACGCGTGGTCGTCAAGGGCGAGTACGAGACCGATGCGACCGGCGGCGTCATCCATTGGACTCACCGCGATCCGCGCGGGCACCATCCCGACGGCTTCATCGACGTGGGCGGACACCGCTACAACTGATGCGCACGCTCGAACGCATCGTCTTGGCGAGCGCATCGCCGCGGCGGCTCGAGTTGTTGCGCGCGCTCGGTCTCGAGGTGCTGGTCGTCCCAAGCGACTACCACGAACCTGACGTTCCGAACCTAACGCCGCGGGAGTTGGCGATCGCGCATGCGCGCGAAAAAGCCATGGACGTGCGCAACCGCGTTCCGCACAACGTCCTGGTCGCGGCGGACACCGTAGTGGACGTTGACGGGACGCCCCTGGGCAAGCCGAAGGACGCAGCGCACGCGGCGGCGATGCTGCGCGCGCTCTCCGGACGGACGCACCTGGTGCACACCGCGTTCGCGCTCGCTCTTCCCGATGGTGGTGCGCTGGTCGAAGCGTGTGAGACAGCAAGCGTGCGCTTTTTCGCTCTCGACGACGATGAGATCGCCGGCTACGTGGCCGGCGGCGAGCCGATGGACAAAGCCGGCGCGTACGGCATTCAAGGCTACGGCGCGACGCTGGTCGAGCGGATCGAGGGCGACTTCTACACGGTCATGGGACTGCCGGTGGCACGCTTGGCACGCGCATTGCGCGGCTTGGGAATCGCGCTGCCGACGGCGAACCCTCGCCTCCAGCCGTGATCACCGCTCAAGGCGCATTGTGTTGACCTATCGCGACGAACGCCGTCTCATCGCGTTGCTTGCGATTATCATTCTGTCCGCGGCCGTCGCGTTGATGCAGATCACCGCCGCGCGCAACGGCACGACCAGCCCGATCGCCGTCGCCGGCTCAACCATCTTCGCCGGAATCGAAAACGTCATCGGGATCACGACGTCGTGGGTTCGCACGACGACCGGCACCGTGCTCGATCTGCCCAATCTCGCACGCGACAACGCGACGTTGCGCGCGCGCAACGGCGCGCTTGCTCAAGAGAATGCGCGCTTGAATGAAGTCGTTCACGCCTATCGTGCCGATGCGGCGCTGCAACCGTTGATCGAACGCTATCCGCGCGCGATCGAAGCACGCGCCATCGGTTTTCCGCCGGAGAACGAATCGCGCACGATCACGATCGATCGAGGCGCCAACGCCGGCATTCACAAGGACGATGGCGTGATATCGAACGGCGGCGTCGTGGGGCGCGTCGCCCAGGTCGGTCCGTTCACGAGCACGGTCGTCCTCATCACCGATTACACCAGCCGCATTCCCGCGGTGGTGCGTCGCGGACGCTGGTGGGGCATCGCCCGCGGCAACCTCGGCAGTGTGCGCATGGAATATATTTCACAAGATGCGCCGGTGCGTGCCGGCGACATGGTGGTCACCGGTGAAGGACGGTCGTTTCATGCCGGCGAGTTAATCGGTACCATCGTGTCGACCGAGCGCAGCGCCGCCAGTCTCTTCCAAACGGCCGTGGTGAAGACCGCGGTTGAACTCGGTGCCGTCGACCGCGTCCTCGTCGTCCCGAAGTAAGCCGCACGAAGCGCCGTACGTCGGCCCACGCTGGTGGGTCGCGGCGCTGTGGCTCTTCGGTGCGATCATCGTGCAGCTCTCGCTCGCGCGCATGATCAACGTGCGCGGGACGA
This sequence comes from Vulcanimicrobiota bacterium, assembly GCA_027307235.1. Lineage (GTDB taxonomy): Bacteria > Vulcanimicrobiota > Vulcanimicrobiia > Vulcanimicrobiales > Vulcanimicrobiaceae > DAHUXH01. Next base: position 152,386 of record DAHUXH010000020.1, read on the forward strand.
TCCCGAGCACGATCGCGGTCGTCGTCGCGTGGTACGCGCTGCGCGCCGACGCGCGGCGTTCCGCATCGTTCGGACTGATCGCCGGACTCTGCGAAGATGTCATTGCGGGAACGACCGGCGGGGCGTGGACGGTGTCGACGACACTCGCCGCGCTGTTCGCCAACCGCATCTCGAGCGGTTTCTTCGCCGACTCGATTCCGCTTGCGGCATTCGTCGCGTTCGCCACCACCATCGCGCGCAACACGATGTTTTGGGTAATGATGCGGTTTGAAGGCTATCCGCCGGGACTCGGCCGCATGCACCTGCGCGAGGCGATCGTGCAAGCGATTCTCAACGCCGCCGTGATGATCGCACTCGTCGCGTTCACACGACGCGATCGGGCGCATCTGGCTTGAGCACGTTCGCGGGACGCCCGTCACGGCGCAGCGACTGGCAGCGCTCGCCTTGGCGCATCGCCGGCTTCATCGCGGCTCTGGCGGCATTACTATTGGCACTGCTCGTGCGCTTGATCGACGTGCAACTCGTCCACGGCGAGCGCTATCGCAGCCAAGCGCAAGCCAATCAAATTCGCTTGATCCCGGTGGCGGCGCCGCGCGGCATCATCACCGATCGCAACGGCGTGGTGCTGGTGCGCAGCCGGCCGTCGTTCGTCGTCGCGCTGATTCCCTCTGAAGTTCGCGACATCGACCGCGAACTCGATTCGCTCGCGAATGCCATCGCGGTGCCGCGTGCAACGTTGATGCAGCGGCTGTTGCATCACCGCGGCATCAACTACAAGAATTTCGACGAGGTCGTCACGTACGAACCGTACGGTCCGGTGATTCTCGCGAGCGACCTGAAGGGTCCGTTGGTCGCGCGCATCGCCGAGCTGGTCGCCGATCTTCCCGGCGTCGATCTCGAAGTGCAGCCGGTGCGTGACTATCCGACCGGACCGTACGGCGCGCATCTGTTCGGCTACGTCGGAGCGATTACCGAAGACGAGTATCGCACGCTCAAGAGCAAAGGCTATTCGCCCAATGACGTTATCGGAAAAGATGGGCTCGAGTACACGTACGACGAGGAGTTGCGCGGTGTCCCAGGCGGCCAGCAAATCGCGGTGGATGCCGCGGGCGCCGTCGTCGCCGATGCGAAACTGCCGGCTAAAGCCGCGATTCCCGGCGACACGCTGGCGCTCAACGTGGATTGGCGGCTGCAGAGCATCGCCGAGCATGCGCTCGAAGATAAGCTCGTGGCCTGGGGTCACGCGACCGGACGAAAACTCTCCGGCGCCGTCGTCATCGAGGATCCCTGGACTGGCGCGATACTCGCGCTCGCGAGTTATCCCAACTTCAATCCGAACGATTTCGCCAACGGCATCGACGCACGCACGTTTTCACGCTACTTGAACGATCCGGCGATGCCGCTCTTCAATCGCGCTGTCGGTGCGGCGACGCCGACCGGCTCGACGTTCAAGCTTGTCACCGGCACCGCTGCGATCACCGAACATGCGGTAGGCGTCGACGAACCCGTCTACGACAGCGGCGCGTGGAACTGCGGCGGCGCGATCTTTCGCGACATCGCGGCGCGCGGTCTGGGAAGAACGACGTTCGTGCCGGCGCTCGCCGCGTCGTCCGACGGATACTTCTACCAGTTGTCGTGGCGTCTTGGCAACGAGCGATTGCGCAAATGGGCGCTGCTGTTCGGTCTTGCGAAACGCACCGGTATCGACGTTCCCGGTGAATACGAAGGCAATTGGCCGACCAACGAATGGATGATGAAGGTCGCGGGCGTTCCGCTCGAACCGAGCGACGTGTGCAGTCTGGGCATCGGGCAAGGCGCCATGCAAGCGACTCCCGTGCAGATGGCCAACGTCGTGAGCGTCGTCGTCAACGGCGGAACGCTGTACCGCCCGCAGATCGTGCATGCGATCCGCAATCCGCACGGGGTCACCATCAAGACCTTCACGCCGCAAGTGATTCGCGACGTGCCGGGTGATCCGCAAGCATTTGCCGCAGTGCGCGACGGCATGGCGCGCGTCACGTCGCCGGGTGGAACCGCATACGGACTTGCCATCGACGGACTTCCTTTCGGCGGCAAGACGGGAACCGCCGAAACCGAAGGCGGTCGCGGGCCGAACACGACCTGGTTCGTCGCTTTCGCTCCGGTCGATCATCCACAACTCGCGATGGCGGTCTTCGTCGAGAAGAGCGGCGGCTACGGCTCGGAAGTCGCCGCTCCGGTCGCACGCGAAATTCTCGTCAAATACTTCAATAAGAAATAACGCCCTCTCGGTTCGTCAAGCCGAGGCTCAGGAATCCTCCTCTCGAAGCCGCTACCCCCAGGACGAGATTATCGTATGCGATGGAGTTATGAAACACGTCCGAAAGAACGATTGAAAATCAACATCCGATACCGTTAATGGATGCAATCGAACCGTAAGACGATGCCACCCAATTCCGGGCGGTTCCCATGGGCTTCTCTCACTTATGGCACGGTGCATCCAACAAATGTGGAACAACCATCATTAGACATGCAAGACCTGAACTGAGAATCGCAGCGGCTGCTAAGGCAATGATCATGCTTGAATGAAAGCTAGAGACTGCTGGAACGGTCTCCTTCGTTACGAACACGACTATAGCGCCAATCACCAAACCGATCGCTGCAAACTCAATACTGTAAAGAACAGCCCATATGCGCAACAAGTCGATCTTTATTCCCCATCGCGGCGCGCATCCGATTGTCGTCGTGGTCAGCGAATACATCGCTCCGAAACACGCGCCTCCGATGCCCCATGCAGCTAGAACCCCGAGCAACCCAAATAGATTTCTTGGCGCCTTCACGGCTTTGACAACTCCTTTAGCAAATCAATGTCCGGTGCCCGGAGTTATGCGCTGCGGCGCGCTCCGTTGAGCGCTTCGCGTGTGAGGGCGAGCATCTCGCCGTGTTCCTCGCCGAGCGCGCGCTCCAAGTAGTCGATGCACCAGGGTTGTGCGATCAGCGCGAGGCGTTCGATGAGGTCGCGCCGCTGCGTTTGGTCGAGCGGTGTCTCTCCTTCGCTGAAGTCCAGCGCCCACGTGATCGCCGGCGGTTGGACCGGCGTTTCTTCCACGAGCGCGTGCGGTGCCGCGCTGCGAACGACGATCGTTCCGGCGATGAAGAGCGCGATGCCGATCAGAAAGACGGCAAAGAACGCAAGCTCGAGATTACTCGGCAACGACCTGTGCCGCCGCGCGCAATTCCTCGAAGACGGCGGCGAGGGCTTCGTCGAGCGAACGATTTCCGCTCGTCGAGAGAACACGGTGAAATTCGTCGATCGGCAGATCCGCTAGCACACCGAACACCTCGAGCGCGGTGCGACGATAGGTGTCGAGTGCGTCGCTGCCGACGCCGTCACGCACCACGCGTGTGCCGAGCAGGTGCGCGTTGAGCAACCATGGCGTCACCGAACCGAGCGGCGCCGCCGCATCCATCTGCGCGATCAAGGCACGCAGCTCACCGGATGCGACCGGGCCGATCAAACGCACGGTGCCGGACGCAGGTGGTGCCAGCATCCCCGGCACGGCGTCGACGGCCAGTTGCGCCAGGTCGAGCATCGCGACGCGCGCGTCACGATCTTCCAAGTCCTTCGCCGTCACAGCCAAACGCGGCAGGCGCAACCGAACGAAAAACCGCTCGATCGGAGCGCGAGCGGCGCGCACGCTCTCGGAAAAGCGCGCTGCCTGATCGGGCGACGCACCGGCGAGCGCGGTCGGCATCAAGAAGCGTAACGCGAAGAGGTGCTGCACGACGCCGCCCGCATCGGTACGTTCGAGCGTGCGCAACGTCTTGGTCAGCGCGTCGGCCGAAAAATCGGCGTACAGCGTCGGCTCGACGACGACAGGCGGCGCGGCCGGTTCCGGCTCGACCACGGTCACGATCTGCGCAACCGGCGCGACGGCGGGCGGCGGCACCGATACTTCAGGTGCCGGCAGCGCTGCCGGCGTGGGCGCTTCGAGCGGCGGCGCGGCGTGAGCTTCAGGCTCCTGCGTCAGCGCAGCCGCTGCTGGCGGCGGTGCGAACAGCGTCGCCACAGAGAGCGGCATGCCCGCGCTCGTCTCCGAGAGCGACGGATGCGCCAGCACGCGCAGCGCCGGCGCCGCGAGCGCCAGCGTTTCGCCGCCGTCCCATTCGAGCACGGCACGCGTCTCCAGCAAGGCGGTCGCCGGCAGCGGCGACATCGCCATCATCTCCCACGTCATGCGCAGCGCAATCCCCGGAAGCACGTCGGCGAGCATCAAGCCGCGTTGCGACCACAACTGCGACATGCCCGCGTCATCAGGCACGCTGACGCCGTTGATCGTCGTGGTTCCCGGAACATACACGGCAAGGTTCGTCGGCACGACACGCGCGAGCAGCCGTTCCGCGGGCCCGTCGCCGTCATTCCGCACCAAGAGTTCGTAACTCACGCGCTCGTTGGGTTCGATCGTTTCGCCGGGCGTCGAGCGCAGCGTCGCGCTTGCGGAGAACAGCGGTTTGGCGAAGGTCGGAATCGCGAGCGGCGGAAGCTGCAGCGCGCCGATACCGCGACCGTGCAGCCATCCTTCGATTTCCAGCGGCGCGTTGTGCGGAACCGCACGCAACAAACGGACGATGATGCGCGCTTCGCGCGAGGTCTCGGCCGGCACGTCGCCGAGCATCAAGCCGTCACGTTCACGGCGCGCGTCGATGGCGCGATCGATGGCAAGTTCGCTTGGAAGCGCGAGCGTCAGTTTGGCGTCGCGCAACACGTCGGAACCCGAGTTGGTGAAGCGCACCACTACTTCGGCGGTGCGATTGGGACGCATCGGCTCGCCGCCGACGAACTCCCACGCCAGCCGCGTCGCATCGACGTGCGAACGCGAGCGTGCGATCACGGTGGCCGATCCGAGATCGACCTTGCCGGTGCCGTGTTCGAGCATCGCGCCGAGCGTCACCGCCGTGCGATCGGGAACCGGCGACGCGATTCGCGCCGTGACGACGAACGTGCGCGCGACGTGCGGCAGCACGACGCCCAAATCAACGGTGAGGTCGTGCAGGGCCATCTCGCCGTCGCCTTCGGCGATGCGCACGTGTTCGAGATACGGACCGGGCAATAAGCGCAAGCGAATCGGGCGCTCGGGCGCCGTGCCGTCGTTGTAGACGTGAACGAGGAAACGCACGTCCTCGCGCGATTGTGCGACTCCCGACTCTGCTTCGACGAAGTTGCGCGCACGCACGAAGCGCGACATCGTGCGCACCGAGAGGCGGCGTCCGAACCGCCGTTCGCCGCCGCGCCAGCGCAAGAGCGCATCGACCGCGAGCGCGGGATCGCCGCCGGTGGGCACCGCGACGGTCGCATCGCATCCGACTTCAACAATGCGTCCCGCGCCGAGGTTTCCGATCGCGAAGATGCCCGCACCGACCACGTCGTCGGCGACCGGTTGTCCGTCGACGTGCGCGGAACCGTTGGTGAACGCCAAGCCCGGCGGGAGTGTGAACGCCACCGTCACGTTCTGCGCGATGCCGGTTCCGGTGTTGGCCGCGCGCACCACGATCGGAACGCGCTGCCCCGGAATCACGACGTCGTCGGTGAGAATCACGAGCGCCGTCTCGCCGTTGTCGAAATCGACCGGCGATGCGACGACGATCTCCGCGGAAGACACCGCGAACTCGCCGCACTCGCGCGCGGCGATCACGCCGGTGGCGTTGATGCGCGTGCCGTCGGGCAACGGTGAATCGATCGCGGCTTGATATTCGACAATGACGCTCTGCCCGGGAGCGACGCGCTCGGCAACCACCTGCGCGCGATCGTAGTCGAACGGTTCGCCGTCCCCTTCAGGCAACGCGCGCCCGCCGACACGCGCGCTGCGCGCGACGTACGCGGTATGCTGCGGCACCGGAAGCATCGCGACCACGTCGTGCGCGCTCGACTGCCCGCTGTTGGCGATGGTCGCGCGCACCGAGATCACATCCCCGGGTTTGGGTTGCACCGGCGAGATGATGGTCAGCACCGTGTCGCTGCCGCGCAGATCGGGTTTACTGCGCACGACGATGCGTTCGACATTGGACCCGATCGGTTGCGTTTGATCGGTCGCGAGCGCCGCCTGAACAAATAACTCGGTTCCGTCTTCGATCGTGTCTCCGATGCGGAACGTACTGACCACGCGGTGCTGCGACCCCGGCTCGAGGTCACCGACCGCCGCTCCGTTCAGATCAACGAACGTTTCATCGATCCCGAGCGGCCGATCGTCAATCGCATCGCTCTCGGCGACGTGCGACGCGCCCGGCGGCAGGGAGAAGCGCACGCGCGCGCCGGTCGCGGCGGCTCCGCCCAGGTTGGAAAAGGTGAACTCCGCGCGAATCGTCTCGCCCGGCGCGACGAAGCGCGACGGAACGAGCACGAGCGTGCGAAGACGCTCGGGGAGTGCGGGTGCGCCCGCTGCAAAAACTCCGGTCAGTGAACCTGCGGCCACCTTGCTTCCTTTCCGTCTTGCCCCGGTGACGCCCTAGCGACTGCGGCGCTTACTCGAGAAATGCGAGCGTTTCCACCAGGCGCCGAGCACGCTCGCTCGGCTCGCGCTGCGCGTACTGCGCGACCAGGTCGCCCCGGCCCCGCGTCGCGAGCGCATGCGCCGCCGCCAGCGCCACCGCTTCGGCCGGATCGTCCAGCGCGAACTCGAGCAGCCGCCGCGAACGCTCGTCGTCGATGGAGGCCGCCGCGAAGATCATCTCGCAGCGAGCCGCCTCGTTCAGCCGCTCGAACTCCTCGACCACCTCCGACGGCCACGCCTCGTCGCGTGCCAGTTCTTCGACGAGCGTCGGCTCACGGTGCGCCGGTTCCCGGCGAGGAGCGAACAACGCGTACGCGCCGATCGCGGCACCCACGATGAAGACCGCGGCGAGGACGATGGTGAGCACGGCCATCAGATGTGCGCCGCCGCAAGCGATGCACGCACGATGTCGAGCGACGCGTCGAGGACCGGATACTCACGGCGCACGAGCACGTCGAGAAACTCCGGGCTTTCAGCTTGGGTGAGCTCTTCGAGCACGGTGATCAGCGCGGTGCGATAGTGAGCGAGCTGCTCGGACCCGTTCGGGATGACGCACGCGATCGCAAGCCACGGCACGGCGGTTGCGAGCGGCGCTTCATGAACGCGATCGATGAGCGCGACCAGGCGGTCGAGATCGACGTCTCCGCGCAGCACGACCGCCGCCGTCGGCGGATCGCCCGGAACGCCGCGCGCCACCGCCGTCTCCGCGATGAAACGTTCGAGCGTCGCGCGCGACGCGCTCGTTTCTATATCCCGCGGCACCGGAATGTACGTCGGCAGGCGCAGCTTGATGAACAGGCGGTCAAGCGTTTCGCGCAAGGTCTCGCGCTGCCCGCCAATTGAACTGAGGTGCGCGCTGCCGATCGTGTCGGGGAAGAGCGCGCGCATCGCAAAGAGATGCGTCGAAAATCCCGGAAAGCGGGACTCTTCGAGAAAGCGCAACATGCGGCGCGCACGGTCGCTTTCAAATGCGACCACCACGCCGGGGCCGCCGGACGTCACGCCGTTGTGCGACTCGCCGTTGGTCGCGCGCCCGCCTTCGAGCGAGAGGTAGCGCGGGGCGTTCGGCATCGCGACCGCCGCGTCGACGTAGCCCGCGTCTACCGGCGTGGCCGGGGGCAATTCGACGAAACGCTCCTCGGTGAGCGCACGCGTGCCGCCCAGCGACGGCCCGACCATTCCGTCCAACCCGAACGGCAACCCGGGAATCATGTTGGCAAACGCCGGCGTTGCGCGCACGCGCAATTCTCCGGCGATCAGTTCGTCGGTGCGCTCGCCGTCGTAGCGGATTGTTGCAACGCGCTCGATCGCGTCGCCGGCGGCCAAGCCGTTGTGCACGACGTCGCGCCACCGGATCGTCGCTTCGATGCCGGGATCGACGTCGTTGAGCACGACGCCGCGCTCGCTCGAAATCGGCGAGACCGCCCCGACGTCGCGAACCGGAACGCCGTTGACCGTCGTGCTGTTGGGAACGTAGATCAGCGCATCGCTCGGCGCAACCGAGATGTGCACTCGCCGTGAGGGGCCGTCGCCGCCGTTGCGAACGTGCAGGACGAACTCGACGGTGTCGCCGACGTCGACCACGTCGGCCGGCTCGCTGCGGAACGTGCCGACTGAGAAGTCAGGCTCCGCGGTCGTTTCGATCGTGAGCCGCTCGAGCGGCACGGGGAGCATCGCGTCCGACGTCAGCACGGCGTCGATGGTGACGGGGTAGTCCTTGGCCAGACTGCGCAGCAAGCGTAGTCCCAAACGCGCCTCGAGCACCGCCCCCGGCGCGACGTCACCGAAGAGCAGCGACGACTTCTCGCGCGCCGCTCCGTCAACGGTTTCCAATCGCGCCTCGGGAGAGACGTAAACACGCACGCGCACGTTGTGCGCGACGTCGGTGCCGCGATTGGTCAAACGAACGATCGCGTCGGCGATTTGATTGGGGCGCAAAACCGCGTCGCTCGCAAGTTCAAGATGCGAACCCTCGAGCGTGAACGACGGATGCGAGTCGACCTGCCATCGGAGTTCGCCAAGCGGTGTTTCACCGAGTTCGTGCGTGTGCAGGCTCGCACCGATGCGCACTTCACTACGATCCGCATACGGCGTCCGCAGGCGGGCGCGCAGCGTAATACGGCGCTGGGTATACGGCTCGATCGCGCCGAGTTCCACCGCGTCGCCGTCGATCGGCAGACGTGCGTTCTTCTCCACCACCCGAACGTCATCGAATCCGGCATCGACGCGCAATCGCAGCGTGCAATCGGTAGCCGGCGCGCTGCCGTCGTTGGCGAGCACGATCGCGACCTCGACTTCTTCGCTCGGATGCACGATGGTGCCCGAGACGTTTTCGAGCGCGTTCTTGCGCGCCGGAAGATATGGCTCGGAGCGCACGGCGACGGCACGCTCGAAGGTCCGCTCGACCTCGCGCGCCTCGCTGCCATGCTGCCATGCAAGGCGCAAGCCGACGTCGAGCTGCGTGCCGTTGGGCATCGGCGAGATGACGCAGGCCTCGGCGCGCAGTTCCACGCCGGCGCGCGCGTCGATCCGCCCCAGATCGAAGACCGGCGCGTCCTTCTTGCGGTCGCGCACCGGACGTCCGTCCACGCGCGCCGATCCGCGGGCGAGCACCAAGCCCTCGGGCAACGTCAGGATCGCGCTCACGCCATCGGCCGCGCAGGTGCCGGCGTTGTGCGCGTTCAGCATCAGCGTCACGCGATCGCCGGGCTGCACGTCGAACGCGGGCTCAAGGGTGAACGACGTGAGTTCGCTCGAAAAGTCCGGCGCCGATCGCACCGAAAACGCCGCCGGTTCGAGATCGAACGCCGGCGTTTCCTGGGAAGCGACGTGCGCGGTCGCGACAATGCGCGTTCCGTCGGCCAGCGGATCGTCGATGCGCACGCGGTAGATCAGCGTTGCCGTCGCCGATGCGGGCAGATTCGCGATGACGACCGGCGCATGGACGCGGTCGAAACTCGCGCCCAAGTCGCGCTCGATCTCGCGGCCGTTGACGCGCGCCGAATTGGGCACGTAGCTCGTGAACTCCGGGATCGGTGCGACAACGACGACGTCGTGCGCGCTCGACTCTCCGGCGTTGTGCACGCGCACGATCACTTGCGCTTCGCTGCCCGGCGCCGGATCGCGGCGCGGCTCGATCGCCACCGCCGTGATGGCATTGCCGAGCTGCGGCTTGCTGCGAGCGACCAAACGGACGACGTTGGTGCCGACCGGTGACAATTCAAAGGAAGCAACCGCTGCCTGAAGCTCGATGGTCGAGCCGTTCTCGATCGCACCCGCAACGCTGTAGGCGATCTCCAGCCGCCGCTCCTCACCGGGCTCGACATCCCCGATCTGCGCGCCGGAACGCGCGAGCAGCGGCGAGTTGCCCAAGTCGTCGTCCAGACACTCGCCGTCGAGCAGGCCCGTCCCGACGAGATAGACTAGGCCGTCGGGGAGATTGAAGCGCACGCGCACGCCGGTTGCGGTGGCACCGCCTTGATTACGAAACGTGAACATTGCCCGGACCGTGATCCCAGGTTCGAGTTCGCGGTCGGGCGAAACGACGAGCGTTCGGAGGCCTTCCGGAAGCGTCGGTGCTCCCGGCGCAAAAACTTCGGTGAGCGTGCGCATGGGCGACACCGATTCGCCGCCGGAAATCGGCCCCCTTGACTAAGGTCGTATTAACAAACTCGTTTGAAAGGGATGCTCGTCACGATGCTTGCTGCCACCGACGATCGGATCGCCGCCGCCGTTTCACGCTTGGGAAGCGAGAACGCCTTTGAGGTACTGGCGCGCGCACGCGTGCTCGAAGCCGCGGGAAAGCGCGTCGTGCACATGGAGATCGGTGAACCGGATTTCGACACACCCGGCCATATCAAGGAAGCGGGCATTGCCGCGATGCACGCCAACTTCACGCACTACTCGCCCTCGGCCGGCATCCCCGAGCTGCGCGCGACGATCGCCGAGTATGCCAGCGCTTTCCGCAAGCTCGACAAACCGTACACGCTGGACAACGTCACCGTCTCCCCGGGCGCCAAACCCATCATCTGGAACATCCTCTCGGCGATTCTCAATCCGGGTGACGACTTCGTGTACTTCGATCCGGCGTATCCGGCGTATGCATCAGCGGCGAGCTACCTGCAAGCGAAGGTCACCGCGATTCCGCTGCGCGAGTCGCACAACTGGCGCATGGATCTCGACGAACTCGATCGCGCGGTGACGCCGCGGACCAAGGCGATCGTGATCAACTCGCCGCACAATCCGACCGGCGGCGTGCTCACGCCCGGCGATCTGGAACGCATCGCCGAGATCGCGCAGCGCAACGACGCCTTGGTCATCGCCGACGAGATCTACAGCCGCAACTTCTACCTCGACTCGCCCTTCGTTTCGATCGCCTCGCTTCCGGGGATGCGCGAGCGCACGATCATCGTCGACGGTTTTTCAAAGGCCTATGCGATGACCGGCTGGCGCCTCGGTTACGCGATCATGCCCGAAGAGCTGCAAAAAGTCGTGACGCTCTTCAACAACAACACGTTCAGCTGCGTGACGACGTTCGTGCAGAAGGCCGGCATCGCCGCGCTGACCGGCCCCGATGCGCCGGTGCAGAAGATGAACGCCATCTTCCGCGAGCGGCGCGATGCGCTGGTCAGCGGATTGAACGCGCTGCCGGGGATGACATGCACGCTGCCGGAAGGCGCGTTCTACGCGTTTCCAAACGTGTCGAAGATCACCAGTGACGACCGCGCGTTGGCGCGCTTCCTCCTCGAAGAAGCCGGTGTCGCCTGCACCGGCGGATCGTCGTTCGGCGCCGCGGGCAAAGGGTATCTGCGCTTCTCCTACGCCGCCTCGATCGAAGACATCCAGTTCGCGCTTGCGCAAATTGCCAAGCACCTCCCCGACTTCAAGTAGGGAAGTGCTGATTTCCGCCATGCCGTCGTTGCGGGGAGGCTCGTGTACCGTAGTACACTTCGCCTCTCCGCGCCTCGGCCTGACGGAAATCAGCGCTTCCTAGGCTAGCGGGGAAAAGAAGTGTTCCAATGCGGTTTTGAGTACGGGGCGGACTTCGATGACCGGGCGGTGCGCTCGGACGAATGCGAAGGCCTCGTCGTACGACAGGCCTGCCACCATAAACAAGAAGATCACGAAGTGCGCGGAGCGGTGCATGCCGTTCTTGCAGTGCACGTAGACGCTCTGTTTCGGCGAACGCAAACGAAAGCGCCGAAAGGTACGCAGGGCCTTGCGATACTCGTCGAGCGCGCCGGCTCCGGTATCATCGTCGATGTAAAAATGCCGAAACGTCGTCGTGGCCTGCTTGAGGTCACGCTCTAGGAGCTTGGTCGCTGCGGCATCGCCGGTGATTTGCATGATGCGCGTGGCGCTGCGATCGCGAGCGTGGTTGAACGCTAACACCAATCCGAAACGTTCGATCAGTTGATGATAGTCGTCGCGCGTCTGCGGCTCTTCGCCGAGATAGAGCTGTGCGCCGATGCGGTCGAACGTCACGATAGCTTCATCGCGGCTTTGACATCGGCCACGACCGCGGCCGCGACCTCGCGCGTGCGCTGCGTGCCTTCGGCGATGACGTGCTCGATATATCCGCGATCCGCGCGATACGCCTCCAGGCGTTCGCGCACCGGCCGCAGATATGCGTTGAGCGCTTGCGCGAAGTCGCCCTTGTCTTGGACGCACCCAAGCGCGCCCGAACGGCAATCGGTCGCGATCTGCTCCAGACGCGGCGTCTTCACGAGGCCCCACAGCGAGAAGACCGGGCAGATCTCCGGACGGCCGGGATCGCCACGGCGCAGCTTCTGCGGATCGGTGAGCATCGCGCGGACTTTCTTGGTGGTGGTCGCTTCGTCGTCGGCGATCAGGATGGCGTTGTCGTAGGATTTGCTCATCTTGCGGCCGTCGACGCCAGGCACCTCGGGGAACTCCGAGAGGGTCGGCTGCGGTTCGACCAAGACGTCGGTTCCATTACCGTACAGAAAATTGAAGCGGCGCACCACTTCGCGTCCGAACTCCAGATGCGCGAGCTGATCTCGACCGATCGGAATGCGTTCGCCGCGCACGATCGCGATATCACACAATTGCAACAACGGATAGCCGAGAAAACCGAAGGTTGCGACGTCGCCGCCGAGTTGTTCGATCTGCCCCTTGTACGTGGGAACGCGTTCGAGCCATGACACCGGAACGATCATCGAAAGCATGGCGTACAGTTGCGCGATCTCCGGCACCGCCGATTGCAGGTAGATCGTCGACTTCTTTGGATCGACGCCGGCTGCAAGCCACACCGCGACCATCTCGTTGCGAGCGTCGCGAATCTTCTGCGGATCGGAGAAGCTGGTCGTGTACGCATGCAGATCGGCGATCTCGAAATACGCATCCGCGCTATCGCAGTACTCGGCCCATTGGGTGAGCACACCGACGAGATGGCCTAGGTGTAAATCACCGGTCGGGCGCATCCCCGACATCACGCGCGGCTTGCTCATATGAAGCTACGCCGTTTTGGGTTGATCGTCGCCGAGCCCTTCAGCGGCTCGCCGAACGCTCGCGCAGCAGTCGCGCCCGAACGATGCCGCGCGCATACTCGGCGGCCGCACGCAGGTCTTCACCGCGCGCGAGCGCCGCAGCCAGCGCCATCGCGAGCGCACACCCCGTTCCCGGCATCGTCGCGTCGATACGCTCACCTCGCCATGCGATCACGCCCTCGTCATCGGCGAGCACGTCGACCGGCTCGCCTGGCGCATGTCCGCCTTTCACCAGCACGGCGCGCGCGCCGCGAGCGCGCAGCCGTTGCGCGGCCCCGGCGCTTCCATCCGCAGCGATTTCCTCGACGCCCAGCAGCCGTGCGGCCTCCGGGAGATTGGGCGTCACCACCACCGACGGAGCGGTTGCGAGTTCGTCACGCAGGACGGCAAACGCGTTCTCGTCGAGAAACGACCCGCCTCGCGTCGCGCCCAGCACCGGATCGACCACCGCCGGGATGCCGGCGTGGCCGCGCACGAAGGCCGCCACGGCGCGAACGTTCGCGGCACCGGTCAAAGCGCCGATCCGCAGGGCGCGCGCCTGGGCGGCATGCACGGCCGCGAACTGCGCGCGGACGACGTCGTTCGGGACGGCGTGCAGCGCGCGCACGCCGCCTTCGTCTTGTGCGCTCACGCCCACGACGACCGTCTCGACGCGAACGCCCAGCTCGTGAGCCAACGCCAGATCGAGACCGATCCCGGCGACGTTCCACGGATGCGTCGTACCGATCGAGATGACCAGGGGCTCGCGCACGTTACGGCCCGGCCTCGTCCCACGCGCGCACCAGGTCTTGCGCGGCCGCACGCGCATCCGGGGCTTGGGCGATCGCCGAGATCACCGCGGCCATCGCGACACCGGTGGCGCGCACGTCGGGCAGATGCTCGGCCGTGATCCCGCCGATCGCCGCGACCGGCAGTGCCGTGGCCGAGGCGACGCGACGCAGCCCATTCACGCCGATCGGCGCGCCCGCGTCGGCTTTGGACGCGGTCGCGTAGACCGCGCCGACGCCGATGTAATCCACGTCGCTTGCGTCGGCCACGCGCGCTTCCTCAACGGTGCCGCACGACAGTCCGATGAGCCGATCGCCCAGCTCGCTGCGCACCGCTGCCACGCGCGAAAAGCCGTCGTCATCGGGTCCTAGATGCACCCCGTCGGCATCGCAGTCGCGCGCCGCGCGCCAGTCGTCGTTGACGATCAGGAGCGCCCCGCACGCACGGGTGAGATCGCGCAGCGCGCGCAGATGTTCGGGGACCATGGCGCGCTTGGCACGGTATTGCACGATTCGCACGCCGGCGTCGAGAGCGGCACGCGCGAGCGCAACCACGCGTTCGTTTTCATTGACGATGCAGTAGATGCCGTGCAGGCGCGCCGCACGCTGCGCGCGGTTCACGTGCGCCGTAATCGCCGCCAAACCACGACGTTGACGACGAGATAGACGGCATACACGCCCGCGATTACGAGCGCGAGCGCGACGTCGTGCTTGCGCACTGCCAGCGGCACCAGCAGCCCAAAACAGATGACGCCGGCCATGACGACCGCCATCACGCGCGTGAACCCGACGAACATGCGCGCTTACTCCCGTTCGTCGAGCAGCAGATCGCCCAGGCGCAGCAAGTCCGCGTCGCTCGAGAAGCGGAACTCGATGGTCCCGCCCTTTCCGGATCGCCGCAGCGACACGTGCGTGCCGAAACGGCGGCGTAGACGCGATTCAAAGGCGAGTTCATCGGCGGAGAGATCCCGCAGATGCGGCCCGGCGGTTTTCGCTGCCGGCGTCGTGACCGCACCGGCTAAACGCTCGAGCGCGCGCACCGAGAGACCTTCGACCACGGTGCGCTCGGCGAGGTGCACTTGCTTCTCGGGCGCCGCGGCGAGCAACGCACGCGCATGCCCCGCGCTCAAACGCCCGTCGACGAGCATTCCTTTGACCGCATCGGGCAATTGCAGCAGACGCAGCGTGTTGGCGATCGCGGGACGGCTCTTCCCCAAGCGTTTGGCAAGCTCGTCTTGCGTGAACGCATACTCGTCGATGAGATGCGCGAAGCCGGCGGCTTCTTCGAGCGGGTTGAGATTTTCGCGTTGCAGATTCTCGACGATGGCGACCTCGAGTGAGTCCTTGTCGTCGCTCTCGCGCACGATTGCCGGAATCGTCACGCGGTGCAGCGCGGCGGCCGCACGCCACCGGCGCTCGCCCGCGATCAGTTCGTAACGTTCGCCGCGCTTGCGCACGATGATCGGAACGAGCACTCCGTACTCGGCGACCGAGGCCTGCAAGTCGTGCAGCGCTTGCGCATCGAAATGTTTGCGCGGTTGGTGCGGGTTGGGCACGATCTGCGCGACCGCGATGTCGCGCATCTTCTCGGTTGCCGTTGGCGAGGTGTGCACCGGCGCATCTCCGAGCAACGCGCCCAGACCCTTGCCGAGCCCGCGTTTGGGTTGGCTCATACGCGCGCTCCCTCGACGCCGAGCATCTCGCGCGCGAGCGCGAGATAGGCCTGCGCGCCGCGCGATTTCACGTCGAACGTGACCGCCGGCTTGCCGTACGACGGCGCTTCGCTCAGCCGGATGTTGCGCGGAATCTGTGTCGCGAAGATCTGCTGCGGAAAATACCCCGCAAGTTCGGCGAGCACGTCCATCGCGAGCTTCGTTCGACCGTCGAACATCGTGACCAGCACGCCGCTGACGTGCAGCGTGGGATTGAGCGCCTCGCGCACGTGACTGACGATCTTCGTCAATTGTGAAAGACCTTCGAGCGCGTAGAACTCAGCCTGAACCGGGATGATCAATTCATGCGCCGCCGTCAAGGCGTTGATGGTCAGCAGTCCGAGCGACGGCGGGCAATCGATCAGCACGTAGTCGTACGCACCGGCTACCGGCGCGAGGCCGCTGCGCAAGCGCGTTTCACGCGAGATCGCCGAGACGAGTTCGAGTTCGGCACCGGCGAGATCGATCGTGGTGGGCAGCACGTCCAACCCGGCTATCTCGGTGCGATGAATCGCGCCCTGCGCGCCGTCGCCGCGCATCAAAACGTCGTACACGTCGGTTGCGATCGCGCTCTTGTCGATGCCGAAACCGGTGGTCGTATTTCCTTGCGGATCGAAGTCGACTACGAGGACGCGCTTGCCCAGCACCGCAAGAGATGCGCCGAGGTTGACGGCGGTCGTGCTCTTTCCGACGCCGCCTTTTTGGTTGACGATGGCGATGATCCGCGACAGGGTGGTTCTCCGATTATGAATGTTTCACGTGAAACATTCCGGCCGGGTTTGAAGGCGCGGCGAGTCGATCGAGAGCCTGCTCGACCAGGGCCAGCAGCGTCTGGCGCTCGTTACGCTGCGGGTCATCGACGACCTGCTCGAGCAGTTGGTTCAAGATCGCGCCAACGCGAACATCGCCGCGAAAGCCGGCCGGAGCGAGACCGCGCTCGATCATCGCCGCGATCACCTCGGCTCCGCCGATGGATAGGCTCGCGACCGTCAGCGGCGGGCGGCGCGCCACTTCTTCCCAGACGCGCGCTTCAAAACGTTCGTTGGAGTCGTCGCGCTTGGGCAAGCCCGAACCCGCGATGTCGGCATGGCGCAGCGCGAACTGCCGCTCCAGCTGCCGCGGTCCGATCCGGCGGATGAAGCGCCGCAGCGTCGCATCCTTGATCAGCGGATCGGCCGCGTACATGTGCTGACGCACGAGGTGCTCGGTGGTCTCCACCACCTCGGTCGAGAAGCGGAAGCGCGCCAGCATCGCGCGGGTCATGTCGGCTCCGACCTGCTCGTGTTTGTAGAAATGCGGGCCTTCCTTCGTTCGCGGCTTCCCGACGTCATGGAGCAACGCTGCCAGCCGCAGCACCAGGTCGCCGGGCGCGGTGGCGTCGAGGGTCGCCAGATTGTGACGCCACACGTCGTAGGCATGGAACTCGTTCTGCTCGACCCCGACGCCTTCGAGCAGTTCCGGCCACAGGTGCGCGAGCAGCCCGGATTCGCGCAACAGCTCAAGGCCGGCGGACGGACGCGGTGCGCGCTCGAGCAGTTTCGTCAGCTCGTCGGAGACCCGTTCGGCCGAGACGGTCGTGACCAGCGCGGCGGCGGCCTTCATCGCGGCACCGGTGGCCGGACTCAAGCGATAGGCGAAACGCGCCGCGAACTGTACGGCGCGCAGCATCCGCAGCGGATCCTCACGGAACGTTTGCGGGGTGAGAATGTCGATCCGGCGCTCGGCGATGTCGGCCGCACCGCCGTACGGATCGACGAGCAGGCCACCCGGGAGCGCCCGCGCCATCATGTTCATGCGGAAGTCGCGCCGCGCCAGATCGTCGGCCAGCGGGACACCGGGTCCGCTCTGCACGTCGAAGTCACGATGGCCGGTTCCGTGAGAGTGCTCGCGACGCGGAAGCGCCACGTCCACGGTCTGCCCGTCGAACGTGACCTTGAGGACGGCGAACGCCGCGCCGACCAGATCGACGCGCCCGATCTGCGCCAAGCGCCGCTGAAGCTCGTCGAGCGGAACGCCGGTCACGACGTAGTCGAGGTCCTTGACCGGGATCGCCGTTCCTTCAACCTCGCCCCGGACCTCGTCACGCACGCGGCCGCCGACGGCGAAGAGCGAGCCCGGCGGAAGCACGGAGGCGAGTCGCTCGTCGGTGGGCAGCAGAACATACATGACCGTTCCGTTTTTGTTCGGGGAAGCGCCGATTTCCGCCATGCCTTCGTTGCGGAGAGCCTCGTGTACCGTAGTACACTTCGGCTCTCCGCGCCTCGGCCTGACGAAAATCAACGCTTCCTCAGAAGTTTCAACTCTCAAGGGGCTTACGTTTCACGTGGAACGGGATGGGAAATGTAAAGATTGGGCGAGATTGAATCTTCTTTGAGGTTGGTTTGGGTAGATTTGGGCCCGGAGGTGTACAAGGACGTGACGACCAGCGTTTCACGTGGAACATGGGAACCGGCTAGGGGCGGCCGGCTGCTTATCGGCCTAAGCTACTCGCAGGGCACTGCGAAGTACCCGCTTTACCGGGAGGCGCTTCATGCAGCAGCGGACGCCGCCGGCTTGTCCATCGACGTGGAGTGGCTAGCGGAACCGGCGCGCCAGGTCGACTGGGACCAGTTGCGCCGCATCGACGGCCTCCTCCTGACGGGCGGTGCCGACGTCGAACCGGCCCGCTACGGCTTGGTCGACAACGGCGGTCTCTGTCGCACGTTCCCCGGCCGCGACGCCGTCGAACTCGAGATTATCGAAGCCGCCTTCGCCCGGTCCATCCCGATCTTCGCCATCTGTCGCGGCATGCAGCTCGTCAACGTCTGGCGGGGCGGTACGCTGATTCCCAACCTTCCGCGCGCAGTCGACCATCAGTTGCCCGATGCCGAGCGTCACCCCGTCCGCATTGAACCCGATTCGCAACTCGCCCGACTCTGCGGTTCGGCGACCGCCGGCGTCACCTCGATCCATCATCAAGCCGTCGATCGGCCCGGCGACGGGCTGCGCATCGTCGCGACCGCCTCCGATGGCGTTGTTGAAGCGGTCGAATGGGCCGATCCAAGCGGGAAGCCGTGGCTGGTGGCCGTGCAGTGGCATCCCGAGCGCATGAGCCTCGACGAGCCGCTGGCCGGTCCGCTGTACGAGGCGTTTCTAGCCGCGGTGAGGAGCGGCGCCGCCGTCCGGGCGTCCGGCTGAGCCGGTCACGCAGAGCGGACGCTTTTCGGGAACGCCGGTTCGGCGCGGGAAGCGCGGCGGCGTCGGCCGCTCCTTGCGAACCACGATAATGCGCCGCTCGCCGGTGAGCCGAATCTCGCGTTCGACCACACCGCCGAGCATCATGGCCGCGTCGCCCAGCGCGTCGCGCTCGGCGCGGTCGAGGTGTCCGCGCTGGAGCACGGCGACGCCGCCCACCGCCAAGAGCGGCAGGAGCAACTCTACGACCGTCGGCGCCGAGGAGACCGCCCGCGCGGTCGCGCTCGCAAAGTGCTCGCGCAGGGCCGGCTCATGACCCGCGACCTCGGCGCGTTGCGCGATCACCCGCCCTTGTAGTCCGAGTTCGCCCATCAGCTCCTCCAAGAAGCGAGCCTTCTTGAGGGTGGTCTCGATGAGCGTGACCGACACACCGGTTGCCAAAGCGACCGGGATGGCCGGCAGACCGGCCCCCGAGCCCACATCGACCAAGGGATCGGCCACATAGGGAGCGACCGTCAGACTATCGGTCACGTGCACGGCGAATTCGGCGGCCGTCTTGGCGCCGGTCAGGTTGAAGCGGCGATTTTCCGCCAGGACACGCTGCCCGTACAGCGCCAGCGGCTCGACCAGCGCGGGATCGACACCGCTGGCGGCGAGCAGATGGGCGAGATCGTCGCGCTCGGTCACGCGGGAACGTCGCGGCGGACGTAGACGCCGAGAATCGCTACATCGGCGGGGGTCACGCCAGGGATACGAGCGGCGGCGCCGAGCGTCCGCGGGCGCTGCGCACGCAGCTTCTCGCGCGCTTCCCGCGAGAGGGCGACGATGCTCGCGTAATCGAGCGTCTCCGGGATGACGACCGATTCCGCCTTGGCCGCCTGCTCGATCGCCAATTGCTGACGCCGAACGTACCCTGCGCACTTGATCTCTATGGTCACCCGCTCGCCGATCGCCGGCGTCAGCGGCGGGTCGAAATAACCCTCTATATCACCAAACATTAACGCCGGGCGCCGCAGCGCATCGGCAACGGTCGCTCCCGCATCGAACTGTTCCCCGCCGACCTGTGCGCCGACGCGCGTGCGCTCAGCCCGGCGCAGTCCGTCGCGCAGCGCGGCTTGGCGCCGCTCGAACGCCTCCCACGCAGACGGCGTTACGAGTCCGATCTCCCGTCCGCGCGGCGTCAGCCGCGTGTCGGCGTTGTCGTGACGCAAGACCACGCGATGCTCGGCGCGCGACGTCAGCATGCGATATGGTTCGTCCACGCCTTTCGTGACCAAATCGTCGATCATCACGCCGATGTACGCCTCGCTGCGCTGCAGACGCAGCGGCGCGCGTCCCTGCGCGGCGCACGCGGCGTTCACGCCCGCGATCAATCCTTGCGCCGCGGCTTCTTCGTATCCGGAGGTACCGTTGAGTTGGCCGCAATGATAGAGCCCGGCGATGCGGCGCGTTTCCAGCGTGTCGTGCAGCTCCGTCGGCGGCACCATGTCGTACTCGACCGCGTATCCGGGGCGCACCATGACGCACGCTTCCAAACCCGGCAGCGTATGCAGCATCTCGAGTTGAACGTCGGCGGGAAGCGACGTTGAAAAACCGCCGACGTAGAGCGTCGGCTCATGCCAGCCCTCGGGCTCGATGAACAGTTGGTGCGTCGGATTGTGCGCGAACTTCACGACCTTGTCTTCGATCGACGGACAATAGCGCGGTCCGATGCCGCGAATCAAATCGAGCCCGTAGAGCGGCGATTTGGCGAGGTTGTCGCGCACGAGCGCATGCGTCCGGTCGTTGGTGTGCGTGAGATAACACGGCAGTTGCTCGCCCGAGAACGCCGCTTCACCGTCATACGAAAACACCAGCGGCACATCGCTTGGATCTTGCCGTTGCATCGCGCCGTACGCGACGCTGTCGCGATGGATGCGCGGCGGAGTGCCGGTTTTCAAGCGTTTGGTCGGGAATCCCAAACGTTGCAGCGCGTGTGACAATCCGGTCGCCGGTGCTTCGCCGAAACGGCCTTCGAGCTGCACGACGTCACCGCGAAAGGTCTTGCCGCCCAGAAACGTTCCGGTCGCGAGTACGACGCGCCGAGCGGAATAGCGCGTCCCGTCGGCGCAGATGACGCCGCGCACTGCGCCGTCCGCGACGATCAGGTCGTCGACGAGACCGCGCACGATCGTAAGATTAGGCTGCGCCCGGAGCATCTCGATCGCCAGGCGCGCGTACGTGGGCTTGTCCATCTGTTGGCGCAACGCGCGCACCGCCGGGCCTTTGCTCTCGTTCAGGAAGCGCGCGTGGAGGCTCGCGCGATCGGCGATCCGCGCCATCGCTCCCCCGAGCGCGTCGATCTCGCGCACGAGCTGCCCTTTGGCACTGCCGCCGATCGAGGGATTGCACGGCAGCGTGCAGATTTTCTCCGGGTCGCCGGTGACGAGGAGCGTCGGCACACCGATGCGCGCGGCCGCCAATGCGGCTTCCACGCCGGCGTGCCCGCCGCCGACGACGATCACCGCCGCATCATCGGACCGCATCGGCTCGCTCATATGCCGGTAGTGTACCAGGTCGCGGTCCGTGCATCATTTTCCGATGCAGAAGCGCGCGAAGACACCGTCGAGATACTCTTCCTCGGCAACGTCGCCGGTGACGTGCCCCAACGCTGCGAAGGCGTGCTGCAGCTCGCCCGCGATGAAGTCGAGCGCATCACCGCGTGCGATGGTCTCATCCGCACGCGACAGCGCGTCGCGCGCCGCGGCCACGGCGTCGAACTCGCGCAATGACGCAAGGTGCGGGCGTTCGAGGTCCGGGCGCACGCCGCCCCATCCGATGCGCGCGATCGCGCGCCGTATCGCATCGAGCGTGTCCGCATCGCGCACGCTGCCGACGATCTTGTCAGACACATCGACCTCTCGTGCGCCGGCGTCGCCGAGATCGGCCTTGTTGCAGATCACGACGCGGTCGCGCGACGCGGTGAGCGTCAGCAGCGCGCGTGCTTCGTCGTCGAGCGGCCGGGAACCGTCGATCACGACCAGCGCCAGACGCGCGGCTTCCAGCGCACTGCGGCTGCGCTCGATTCCGGCGCGTTCGAGCCGATCGGCGTGCGCGCGAATCCCCGCGGTATCGATCAACCGCACCAGCACACCGTCGATCGCGATCGATTCCTCGATGGTGTCGCGCGTCGTACCAGCGATCTCCGAGACGATCGCGCGCTCCTCGCCGAGCAACGCGTTGAGCAGCGACGACTTCCCGGCGTTGGGCGGACCGACGATGGCGACGCCGATGCCGTCGCGCACCAAGCGCCCGACCTCGCCGTCGTGCAGCAGCGTGTCGAGGTCCGCACGCAGCGTTGCGAGGCCGGCGCGCACGCGCGTGCGATCGGGTTCGGGCACTTCTTCGGGAAAATCGATCGAGCCGGCGAGTTCTTCGAGCAGGCTCGCCAGACGCGCGCGCACCGCGCGCACGGCGACCGCCAGGCCGCCGCCGAGGTTGGCAAGCGCCGCGCGAGCCTGCGAACGCGACTCCGCGTCGATCAAATCGGCGACCGCCGCCGCCGCGTGCAGGTCGAGTTTGCCATTCAGAAACGCACGGCGCGTGAACTCGCCCGGCTGCGCCACACGCGCGCCGAGCGCCACCAACGCGCGCACGACGTCGCGGGCCACCACCGGCGCGCCATGCACGTGAAATTCGACGACGTCCTCTCCGGTGTAACTCCGGGGCGCGCGAAAGAAGAGCACGAGGCCGCGATCGATCGCCGCACCACGTTCATCGGCGATGGTTGCACTGGTCGCCACGCGCGGGCGCAAGACCACGCCGGTCATGCGTGTCGCGAGCGCATGCGCCTGCGTTCCGCTGACGCGCACGACCGCGATCCCGCCACGCCCGGGCGGCGTCGCGATCGCCGCGATCGTCTCGTCGGTCACAGGGTGGACTTCAGGTGCGCGCGTGCGTCGCCTGCGCGATCGCCGCGCACAGGCCGCTCGGATCGGAGGTTCCGAGCACAATCGGAGCACCCTCGGTGCGATGCAGGCATACGGCGTCACCGAGGCGATCGTTCCACACCCAACCGCGCAGGGTACGGTGAATGCCGATGCCATCCAAGAACGTCGTGGCCGTCGGTTCCACGCGAGCAAGCTGCGTCAGCGGCAGCCGTCCAGCCGGCACGCCTAAGCGGAAGTACCAGCGGATCTCACGCGCGTCGACCTCGATCGTGAACGCGGAGAACGCATAGCCGATCAGCGCCAGCAGCACAGAGGTGCCGGCTGCTCCCCACGATGAGAGCGGCGCGAGCGCGACATACGCGATCACCGCCGCGACTCCGAGGATGAGGAGCATCCACGTACCGGGCTCTGTCCGCTGGTAGATCACGCCCGCTCATACCGGTATGGTGCGGGCGAAGTTTCGCGACCGATCACACCGGGAAGATGACGACGCGGCGCTCGGGTTCGACCCCTTCGGATTCGGTGCGCACGCGTGCGTCGTCGGCGATGGCAAGATGCACGATCTTGCGTTCGGACGGCAGCATCGGCTCGAGCTTCACCGGTTTCTTTCCGCTCACCACCCGCTCGAGCGTCTCGAGCGCGAGTTCCTTGAGATCGTCGGCCCGCTTGGCGCGATAGCCTTCCGCGTCGATCGTGTAATAGCGGCGGTTGGTGCGCGAGCCCGCGTTGATGATGTTGTTGAAGATCAGATTGACGGCTTCAAGTGTCGAGCCGTGGCGGCCGATCAGCGCAGCCAAGTCCGGTCCGGAAATCTCGAAGTACTCGCCTTCGCTGCGCGGCACGTACGCGATCTCCACCGCTTGCACGCCCATGCGTTCGAGCAGCTCCTTCAGTAAATCGTGCGCGGGCTTCGCGTCCTCGGGCAGCGGCTGCGGCTTTCCGGCGTCGAAGGCGACGTGGCGTCGGCCTTCACCGTACGAGCGGCGGCCTTCACCGCGGCCGCCGCCGCGGCGCGGTCCGCCGCGATCGCCGCCCCGGCCGGGCACGTTGCGGTCGCGAATATTGGCGGGCTGTTCTTCGAATTCGAAATCGTCTTCGTATAGCATTATTTTTTCGGAGCGCCTTTCTTGCGCGTTTTTGCCGCGCCGTTCTTGGACGTCGCCGGCTTCTCGGGAACCGCGGGAACGTTTTCGACGATCGCATGTTCGCTATCGATGGCCGAGAGCGGGACATGATAACGCCGCAAGAGATAGAGTTGCTGCGCCATCGCAAAGAGATTGAACGCAAGCCAGTACAGCACCATTGCCGACGGCCATTTGTATTGGAAACCGACGAAGCCGAGCATCAGCGGTGAGAAGAACTGCATGATCTTCATCTGTTGTGCTTGCGCGGGATCACTCGGCGGCATCGTCGTGTACCGCATGTTCACGTACTGCGAGACCATGTAGAGCACGAGCAGAATCACGTCGGGGTGCGCAAGACTGTCGGCGATGATCTTCGGCCACGCCTGGGCGAGCGGCGAGCCGACCCATAGGAAGTTGGCGTGCTCGTAGAGGTCTTTGTGCGCGGTGACCGCCCAGTAGACGCTGAAGAGAATCGGCAACTGCACGAGCATCGGCAGACAGCCGGCAAGCGGATTGACGCCCTCGGATTTGTAGAGCGCCATCGTCTCTTGCTGGAGCTTTTGCGGATCGCTCTTGAATTTGGCTTGGAGCGCCTTGAGTTTCGGCGCGACGCCCTGCATTTTGATCATCGACTTGAACTGTGCGGCGTTCAAGCTCCAGAACGCGAGGCGAATCAGAAGCGCCAGCAGGACGAGGCTGAGCCCGAGGTCGTGCACTACATGGTTGATCGCGACGATCGCCCAGGTGAGGCCGTCGACGATCGGCTGGAGAAACGAGGCGGCAAAAACGAGGTCCAAGGAAAACCTTTCGAGCGGGAAGAGCGCTTAGGGTACCGGGTCGACGCCGCCTGGGTTCCACGGGTGGCAGCGACCGATCCGCGCGAGCGAAAGCACCGTCCCGCGGACGACCCCGTGTTTCTCGATCGCCTCGAACGCGTACTGCGAGCACGACGGATAGAAACGGCAGGCCGGGGAGAGCAGCGGCGACACCAAGCGCCGGTACAGTGTGATGAGGCCGAGCGCCAAGCGGCGGACGGGATTCATGCCAGCGCCCGATGGAGGTCGGCGCGCAATGCCGCGAAGCCGGCGGCGGCAGCCGGAGGATTGGCGACCACGAGCAGCCGCTCGGGCGGACGGCCGGCGAGCCCGTCGTGCAGCAGCGCGGCTAGGCGGCGCCGCACGCGATTGCGGACGACGGCCTTGCCGACGGCCTTGCTGACGACAATACCGACCTCGGCGCGGCCATCAGGGGCGGCGCCGGGAGAGCGATACAGCACGAGCGTCGGTTGCGCGCTGCGGCGCCCGCGGCGCACGGCGCGAAAGGCCCCGGCGCGACGCAGGCTCGTGAACCGGCGCATCAGACGGTGAGGCGGTGACGCCCCTTCTTGCGGCGGCGCGCGATCACCGCACGGCCATTCTTCGTACTCATACGTTCGAGAAAGCCGTGGACGCGCTTGCGACGCCGATTGTGCGGCTGAAAGGTCCGCTTCATGGTAACTGGTCTCTCCTAGGAATGAAGCACCGCCTCACGATGGGGGCGGCACACAGCGCCTCAGTATAGTCGGTGCGCCCGCACACCGTCAAGGCGAAACGACGGCGGCGACGGCGGCGGGGCGCAGGTGCGCTCCGCACGACGGTTCTTAACCTTCTTTTGGGGCGTCGTTGCGTTGTCCACACCTGTGGGGCGTTTTGTGGAGAACGTGTCGCGCAGGCGCGGCGTCGCTGACACGCAAATCGCGTCATTGCCGCATTTTCACACACTGTCAAGGGTTGGAGAAGACGCCGATCGCGGCACGCAAAACGCGCGCAAAACGCCATTTTTCGGCCTGTGTATAGGTGCATAAGTCTGTGGAAATTTTCCGCAGGAGAGCGTCTCCATTAAGCCAATCATCGCGCCTCACGCTCGGCGTCCAATCGACTTTTGTCGCTGAAAATGCCGCGCGAAACTCGTGCGAAAACAAGGACGGATTTGGGAATGGCGCTTGCTTTCGGCAGTTCTGACGTCTCGAACGATCTCTGGCGCTCATCTTTGGACGCGCTGGAACAGAAATTTTCCAAAGCGGTCTTCGAGATGTGGATCAAGCCGATTCGTTTGGTCTCACTCGACGACAACGTCTTGTTGCTCGCCGTTCAAAGCAACTTTGCGCGCGACTGGGTTGAGAATCGTTTGAAGACACAGATCGTCGGCGTGCTGACCGAACTCTTCGGCGCGGACATCGAGCTGCGCTTCACCGTGGCTGAGGACGCCGCCGATCCGGTCTCGGCGCCCCCGGCCGCCGCCGCACGTCCGGCCGAAGAGCTGCGAACCGGCAACCTGAATCCGCGCTACATCTTCGACGAATTCGTGATCGGCAACTCGAACCGGTTTGCGCACGCGGCCGCGCAGGCGGTTGCCGGAGCGCCTGCTCGCGCCTACAATCCGCTGTTCTTGTACGGCGGGGTCGGTTTGGGCAAGACCCACCTGATGCACGCCATCGGGCATCGCGTGCTTGCGGACAATGCGCAGGCCAACGTCGTCTACGTTACCTGCGAGAAGTTCACCAACGAGTTCATCATCGCGATCAAAAACAACCAGACGCTCGAATTCCGCAACAAATACCGGCATGTCGACGTGCTCTTGATCGACGACATCCAGTTCCTCGAAGGCAAGGAACAGACGCAAGAAGAGTTCTTCCATACCTTCAACGCGCTGCATGAGTCGGGGCGTCAACTGGTGATCTCCAGCGACCGGCCGCCCAAGGAAATTCAAACCCTTGAGTCGCGTCTGCGGTCGCGCTTCGAGTGGGGGTTGCTCACCGACATCCAGACCCCCGACCTCGAAACCCGTGAAGCGATCTTGCGCAAGAAAGCCGAGAGCGAGCAGATTCCGGTTCCCAACGAGGTGACGTCGTTCATCGCCAAAGTGATCCCATCCAACATCCGCGAGCTTGAAGGCGCGCTCATTCGCGTGGTCGCCTACGCGTCGCTCACCAAGTCGCCGATCACCGTCGACCTCGCGGCCGAGGTGCTCAAGAGCGCGGTGGCGCAGGCGCCGCTGCAGCGCATCACCATCGGCAAGATCAAGGAGACCGTCTCCGGCGCACACGGCCTGACCGTCAAGGAGATGGACAACCAGCGCCGCGATCAGCGCCTGGCGGCGCCCCGCCAGATCGCGATGTATATCGCGACCGAGTTGACGGACTACTCGCTGCCGCAGATCGCCCGCGAGTTCGGCAAGAAAGATCACACGACCGTGATGTACGCCCGCGACAAGATCAAAGACCAGATGCAGCGCGATGAAGCCTACCGCAATCGGATCCGGCAGTTGATCGCGATGTGCCAGAACCCGTGAGCGACACCTCACAGACGCGGCCCGGACAGTCGTCCGGGCCGCTTTCTTTTCCGCCCGCTATCCCCACTGTCCACGGTTACGGCGCACAGGTTCGCGTCCGCACCGTGGATAACAGCCGTCTGTCGATAACACGCTCGGCTTCCACACCTTCCGCGTGTCGGCATACACAACTCATGCAACCGGCAAAGCCGCATTCTCGCGAGGAAAAAGCCAGTTCTTCGCAGGATGCACCGCCTTACTACTATTACGACGATCTTTCTTTCTTAAAAGAGAACCAAAAACCGCACACGATCGGTGGAGTATGAAGTTCACCTGTAACACCAAAGACATCGCCTCAGCCGTCGGCGCGGCCAGCAAAGTGGTCAACGTTCACACGACGGTGCCGATTCTCTCCAACGTGTTGTTAACCGCGGCCGACGGGAAGATCGCCGTGCGCGCCACCGATCTCGAGCTAACGCTCGAACACGCCTTCCCGGCCGAGGTGGGTGAAGGCGGCGCGGTCACCGTGCCGGCGAAACTGTTCTCCAGCTACCTTGCGAATTTGGCGCCGGGAATGTTGGAGTTGACCGGCACGCCGACGCGGGCTAGCGTTAAATGCGAGCGCAGCAACTACGATTTCAACGCCCTGCCGCCCGATGAGTATCCGCCGCTGCCGAGCGCATCGAAAAGCGCGCAGTTTACGGTGACCGGAAAACGCCTTCGTGACGGCATCAACTCCACCATCTTCGCCGCCTCGAACGAAGAAGCGCGTGGTGCCGTGCTGATGGGAACGCTCATCGAGATCGAAGGGCGCAACCTCACCATGGTCGCGACCGACGGCTATCGTCTGGCGAAATGGCAGACGACGATGGACGAAGGCATCTCCGGCAGCGAGCGGTTCATCGTCCCGTCGCGGGCGCTCGCCGAAGTGGCGCGTAATCTCGGCGGCGGTGAAGCGATCGCCGTCTCCGCGCTCGGCGCGCAGAACAACCAACTCGCCTTCAGCAGCGGTGACGTCGCGATCACGGTGCGGCTGGTGGACGGTCAGTACCCCAACTACGGACAGGTCATCCCCGCCAAGTTCGATCGCCAGATCGTCGTGAACACGCAAGCGCTGATCGCGAGCCTCAAGCGTGCGGAGTTGGTGGCGGGCGATCGCGCGAGCATGGTTAAGATTGCGATCTCGAATCAAACCTTGATCGTGACCGCGAGCAGCGACATCTCGGGCAACGCGTACGAAGAACTCGAAGTCGAGCAGACCGGCGAAGACTTGACGATCGCCTTTAATGCGCGCTACTTGCTCGATGTGCTCAATCACGTGGACGGCGAGCGGGCAGTCATGGAGTTTCTCGGACCGCTCTCGCCGGCGGCGATTCGTCCGCTGCAACCGGTCGATGGCGAGCAGCAACTCTATGTGTTGATGCCGCTGCGTCAGTAGCGAGCGGCCGTGCGCCTCGACCGCGTCGCGCTGTCGAATTTTCGCAACTATTCGACGCTCGAACTCGCCTTGAGTTCGGGCGTCAACGTCTTTCTCGGTGAGAACGCGCAAGGCAAGAGCAATCTGCTGGAAGCGATCGCCATGCTCGGTACGGGAAAGTCGTTTCGCACGACGCGCGATGCCGAGGTGATTCGCGAGGGACTCGAGCTAGCGAGCATCGCCGGCACGGCCACGATGCGAGCGGGAAGCGTCCATCTCAGTTGCACGGTCACTCGCGGCGCGCGCGGCACGCGCAAAGTCTACACCGTCAACGGACAAGCCGTGCGATACGCGGCGTTTCTCGGCCGCGCCAAAGTCGTGACGTTCGTTCCCGCCGACCTCCACTTGATCGACGGAGCGCCCAGCGGCCGCCGCGGGCTGCTCAACAGCGCGCTTGCACAAGATGACGTCCGGTATTTCCGGCATCTCGCGCGCTATCAGCGCGCCGTGCAGCAAAAAGCCGCGCTGCTGCGCAGCGGCGAACACCCCGATGCCGCATTGCTGCAGATCTACGACGAGGCGATCGTCGAGATCGGCACGGAGCTGATGCTGGCGCGCGATCACTTCGTGCGAGAGCTCGCGCGCGAAGCCGAGCGCGCGCACGCGCACCTCGCGCCGCACGAGCGCCTGACCGTGCGCTATCACCCGAACGTGCCGTTCGAAGGCGCAACGCGCGACGCCGTTATCACCGCGTTTCGCGCCCGTCTGCGCGAGCGGGCCGCCGCCGAAGCGCAGCGCGCGACGTGTCTGGTCGGCCCGCATCGCGACGACCTCGTCCTCGAACTCGACGCGCGCGCGCTCGACGTATTCGGTTCGCAAGGGCAAAAGCGCACGGCGGTACTGGCTCTCAAGATTGCCGAATACACGGTCATGCGCGACCGGAACGACGAGGCGCCCCTCTTGCTGCTCGACGACGTCCTCTCCGAACTGGATGACGCGCGTGCTCGGGCGCTGGTCGCCGTGCTCGCCGGTGCCGAGCAAGCGTTCGTTACCGCTACCCATCTGCCGCCCGAGCTGCAAGCCGCCCGCCGCTTCCGGATCGTTGCCGGCGCCGTCGAGGCCGCGTAGTGCTGCGTCCGCTGCGGGAATCGCTGCGCTCCTGGGCGCCGCGGGCGGGGGGGCCGCGCGAGCCGCTCGATGCCGTGCGCGCGCTGTGGCCGGAGATCGTCGGCGCGCATGTCGCCCAGCACACGCGGCCGCTCGTGCTCGAGCGCGACACGCTGATCGTCGCCGTGCGCTCGAACGCCTGGGCGGCGCAACTCGGCTTTGAGACCGAACGCATCGTGGAAGCGCTGCGCGCGAAAGTCCCGCGGCTGGCCGTGAGCGGCGTTCGCTTTCGTGTCGGCATGGGAACGGTTGCTACGTCCGGCGGCGTCGACGACGCGGCGCCGCGCAAACGCCGGATCGTGCGCGTGGCGCAGCGACCGCCCACGGCCGATGCCGGAGAGGCGCTGGCACGCTTTCGCGAAGACGTCGTCGCGGATCAGCGGGCCAAGCGCGCCGCCGGGTGGAAAGAATGTCAAGGATGCGGGGCGCAGATCGCTCCCGGACGCGCAACCGAGTGCATTCCGTGTCGGAACGCACGGTTTCAGGCGAGATCGCAGGCGGTCGCACGGGTCCTCTTTGAGGCCCCCGGGCTTGGTTTCGAAGGCGTGCAGGCGCACGTCGAAGGCCTCTCACGCGAAGCCTACCAGGCCGAACGGCGGCGGCTGCTCGCCCGCTGGCGGCTCGACTTGGAGCGCGCGGCGCGTGACGGGAGATGTTCGAGCGACGGACGCGAACGGCGGATCGCCGATTCCTACGTCTTGCTCAAGACCGGGATCGCGCCCGGACATATCGCGCCCGCGACGATCCGCAACGAACTCGGCGACGCGATTTATGCGTTGCTCTATGGGATGAACGAAGAAACGAATGTCGACAAACTACACGGGTGAACAGATCGAGGTCCTGCGCGGGCTGGAAGCCGTGCGCAAGCGCCCCGGCATGTACATCGGAAACACGTCGGAACGCGGCTTGCATCAACTCGTCTACGAGGCGGTCGACAACGCCGTCGACGAAGCGCTGGCCGGTTACGCGAAGTACGTCACCGTCACGCTCTACAAAGACGGATCGTGCTCGGTCGAAGACGACGGCCGCGGTATTCCAATCGATATTCACGCCGAGGAGAAGATGCCGGCCGTCGAGGTCGTGATGACGATTCTCCACGCGGGCGGAAAGTTTGGGAAGGGCGGGTACAAGGTCTCCGGCGGCCTGCACGGCGTCGGCATCTCGGTCGTCAACGCGCTCTCGGAGTGGATGATTACGCGCGTCAAGCGCGACGGCAAGCTCTACGAGATGCGCTTCGTGCGCGGGATCACGACGAGCAAGCTCAAGAAGGTCGGGCCGGCCGAAGGCACCGGTACCATGCAGTGGTTCAAGCCGGACACGGAGATGTTCGACACCGGCGATTTCCACTGGGACGTGCTGCAGAAGCGCCTGCGCGAACTAGCCTTTCTCAACCGGGGACTCGCGATCACGCTGCGCGACGAGCGCGGCGAAGAACTGCGCGAGCGCCACTACAAGTACGACGGCGGCATCATCTCGTTTGTCGAGTGGCTCAACGAGAAAAAAGACCCGCTGCACCCGATCATCTCGACGCACAGCGAGCGTGACGGCGTGGACGTCGAGGTCGCAATGCAGTGGACCGACACGTACACCGAGCTGATCTCGTCGTACGCCAACAATATCAACACGATCGAAGGCGGCATGCACCTCGCGGGTTTTCGCACCGCGATTACCAACGCCGTCAACGGCTATGCGCGCAAGCGCGGCATGCTCAAGGAGTCCGAGGGCTCGCTCTCGACCGACGACTGCGTCGAAGGGTTGACCGCCGTCGTGTCGGTGAAACTGCAAGAACCGCAGTTCGAAGGGCAGACCAAGACCAAGCTCGGCAACGCCAAGGTGCGCAGCATCGTGCACGGTCTGGTCAACGAGCGCCTGGAATTCTTCTTTGAAGAAAATCCGAAATTCGCACGCGCGATTATTGATAAAACCATGCAGGCGCAGCGTGCGCGCGAAGCCGCCAAGAAAGCGCGCGACCTCTCGCGTCGCAAGAATGCGCTCGAAGGCTCAGGACTGCCCGGGAAGCTGGTCGATTGCAAGAACCAGGATCCGACCGTCTCGGAGATCTTCCTGGTCGAAGGCGACTCTGCCGGAGGCACGGCCAAAGGGGGACGCAATCCCAACACGCAAGCGATTCTTCCGCTGCGCGGCAAGATCATCAACGTCGAGAAGGCGCGTCTGGACAAGGTGCTCTCGAATGAAGAAATTCGCACGATGATCACGGCGTTTGGCACCGGTTTCGGCGACGAGTTCGACGAGGCCAAGCTGCGCTATCACAAGATCATCATCATGACCGACGCCGACGTCGACGGTTCGCACATCCGCACGTTGCTGCTCACGTTCTTCTACCGGCAGATGAAGCCGCTGGTCGTCAACGGCTACGTCTACATCGCGCAACCGCCGCTGTACGGTGTGCGTAAGGCGAAGAACAAAGCGATGCAGTACGCCTTTTCCGACGGGGACCTCAAAACCATCATCGGCGATGCCGATCCGAGCGAATTCCAAATCCAGCAGTACAAGGGTTTGGGTGAGATGGATGCCGAGCAGCTGGCTGAGACGACGATGGAACTGGGCAGCCGCCGTCTCAAGCAGATCACCGTTGAGGACGCGGTCGAGGCCGAGCAGATCTTTACCGATCTGATGGGCGACAAAGTCGAGCCGCGCAAGCAGTACATCTTCGACTACGCGAAGTCCGTGAAGAATCTCGACGTGTAAGGTTGCGCCATCCGGTGATGCGCAAGCGGTATTGGATCGCGGCACTCATCGCCATCGCGTTCGTCCTTCTCGTCGCGAACCGGCACGCGGTCATGCGGTCGGTGCTCTGGCCCCTTACCGGCGCGGTCACCGGCTATTCCGTCGCCTACGATGCGTTGCAGGTCGGACCGTCGGCGATGTTCGTGCGCGGACTGCGCATCGGGCACGGGGGCGATCCGCTCTTCGATGCGAAGCGCGTGACGATCGCGTACGCGGCGCGCGATCTCTTGCCGGGAAGCACGCATCGTTTCGGCGTGCGCGCGATCGACATTGAATCGCCGGTTCTCACGATCGTGCGCCACAGCGATCAATCGCTGAACCTTCCCACCGGCGCGGCGCTGCCGGCTCAGAGACCCCTGCGCCTCAATTCCGTGCCCCTGCGCTTGGACGCGCGCGTGCGTAACGGCACCATCGTCGTCGTCGACGACCCGGTTGACGGCGCGCCGCGCGAAGTGCAGCGGGTCGAACATCTTGCCGTGGACGCCCATGTTGACGATGCCGGGCGCACGCACCTTGACGCGACGGCGTCGCTGGCCGGCGGCGGCGCGGTGCGCGCGCAGGGAACCATCGATCTCGCACGAGGCTATGCAATGCACCGCATCATTGCAACCGACGTGCCGCTCGGCGCGATCGCCAATGCCGCGATCGACAGCGGCGCGCTGCGCGCGACCGGCGGGCGTGCGCGCAGCATCGACGTGAAACTCTATGCGTTTGACGTCGCGCCGCAACAGTCGCCGCAGTATCATCTGGCCGGACGCTTCGACATCGGCGATGCATCGCTGCATCTCTCGTCGCTCGCACAGCCGGCGGTCGCGCTGCACGGAACGATCGAACTGCTCGACGACGAAGTGTTCGCCGTCGCCGCCCGTGCGCGCACCGCGAACACGACCGTGCGGCTCGCAGGCGGCATCTTCGACTTTGCGCATCCGCAGCTGAACATCGGCATCGTGGGCAGCGGCGATCTCGCGGATCTGCGCCGTCTGCACCATTCGATCGCGTCGCGCCCGCTCGCCGGACGCACGTCGCTTGGCATTCGTTTGACCGCAAGCGCCGATGCGCCGCTGGTGCTCATCGACGGAAGCTCCGCGCATCTGCACTACGGCCACGTGCCTCTCGACGACGTGCGCGCGCACGTCGCCATCGATGGACAAGGCCTGATATTCACGCGATCGACTGCGCGCTACGGTGGTGTGAACCTGACGCTGCACGGTGCGCTCTCTTTCGATGATGCGAACACGGTTGCGCTCGACGTCCACGCCCGCGGTCCCGCGCGCGCGGTACCCTACCTCTCGGCGTTGCTCGCGCGCGAACACGTCGTGACCGACGCCACCCTGCGCGGACCGATCGCGCACGTCAGCGCGCGCGGTTTGCTGACAGCGTCGGGCGAGGGCAGTGCGTCGGTTCCGTTCACGCTGACCGGCGACGGTCACACCTCGATCGGACCGATGCGCGCCGCCGTAGGAACGGGAACGGTCGCGGCCGGATGGACGATCGATCGCAGCGACGGCGACACCGCATTTTGGCTCGACGCCGATGGAATCAGCCTGCATCCCGCTCCGGCCTTCCCCGGCTTGCCGGCACCGGCCATCCCCCTCGAGGGCCGGGTCGTCCACGCCGGCCTCGCCGGCGGCGGCTCCTCGATCGCTCCGATCGTGGCTGGCCGGGTCGCCTTTGAGCGCACGCGCATCGCCGGACTCGGGATCGACCGGCTGGACGCCTCGTTCGCGGGTCCGCTCGCGGGCGCGCTGGTGAGCCGCCTGGACGGCGCCGGGCCGTGGGGGCGCTTCTCCGGCGAGGGCTCGGTCTCGCCGCACCGGATCGCGCTGCGCGGCACGATCGACGGGACCCTCCAAGGCCTGGACGGAGAGCTCGGCTCGCTCCACGCTCGCGGACATGCGAGCGGGCCCTTTTCGATCGATGTGGGGCCGTCGGGCCTGCGTCTTGCGTCGGCGGGCCTCGCCATCGCGGGCGGGAGCGTCAATGGATTGCCGATATCGCGGGCGTCCGGGGAGCTGAGCGTCGCGGGGGGGCGCTTGGACGTGGGAGAGGCCCAGCTTGGGTTGGCGGGCGGGCGTGTGGTGGCCGCCGGTCCGGAGGACGCCGGCATCGCCTTCGTCGCGCGCGGCATCGACGCGTCGCAACTCGGCGCGCTCGGACTCCCGCCCGCGCGCGGAACCATCGATGCCGCCGGCGCCTTTCGCGGTGGGCAATCCGCCGCGTTTCGCGGGAACGTCGTGCTGCGCGACGGCCGAGTGGGCCGCGTGCCGGTCGCCGGCTCGGCGGCGGTCGACTACGCAGGCAGCTCGGTCGGGATCGCGGACGCGGTGATCGGCGCCGCCGGTGCCCACGGCGAGGTCTCGGGCTCGATCTCCGGCCTCTCACAGGGCGCACCCGCCTACAACCTATTCGCGCACGTCGCGGCCGGCGATGCGGCGGCGGCGCTCGACCTCGCGCGCCGGCCGCATCCCGGCAGCGACGGCTTTTACGGCGCCGACCTTCACGTGACCGGGGAGGGACACGCCCCAAACGCGGTCGGCGTCTTGCGCATTCCGGTTGCTTCGGTCAACGGCTTGCCGATTCTCGACGGCTCCGCCGCGCTCGTCTACAACGGGGGCTTCGATCTGCGGCAGGGACGGGTGCAGATCGGCTCGACCGCGCTCGCATTCTCGGCCCAGAACATCGACGGCCTCACCGGCGTGCGCGTGCGCTCGCCGCGTGCCGACCTTTCGGACTTCGATGGACTCTTCGATACCGGCGACACGCTGGCCGGGACGGGTGCCTTGAACGCGCGCGTCACGATCACTCCGAACGACGTCAGCACCGGCGCCGACATCAACCTGCTCGGCCTTCGGTATCTGAATTATCCGATCGGCGACACGACGGCGTCATGGTCGAGCCGGCACGGGTCGGTGACCGGAACGCTGCGCATCGCCGGCCGGGCCGGAACGCTGGTCGCGAACGGGCGAGTCGATCGCGCGCGCAGCGGCATCTCGCTCAAGCCCGGCCCCGATTTCTGGCAGCGCATCGTGAAACGGTCGAGGTTCGGACTGACGCTTTCCCTGACGAATCTCGATCTGGGAACGTGGCTGCCCGCGCTCGGGTACGGCGGACCGTTCGAGGGGCGGCTGGACGGGCAGGGGACGGTGGCCGGGGTCTTTCCGGGGATCGCGCTGCACGGGGCGTTGCGCGTTCACGACGGCAGCATCGGGCGGCTCCCGATCGATCGCCTCGACGCCTCGATCGCCAATGCCGGCTCGCGCGTCCGCATCACCCAAGCCGACCTGGCGGTGCCGTACCTCACTGCCAGTGGAAGCGGCTCCTTCGGCTTCGGCAAGGCACAGCCGCTCGACCTGAACGTCCACGCGGCCACGACCGACGTGTCGGCGCTGGTGCTCGGCCTGACCCGCAAGCACATCGACGTCGCAGGCCCGGCGGAATCGACCCTGCACGTGACCGGCACGCCCAGCGATCCGCTCTACGAGGCGGGTGTCGATTCGGAGAAGCTCGCCGTCTCCGGCATCCCGATCTCGAATGTGTTCGGCACCGTCCGGCTGCAAGGACGGCGGCTCGAACTGCGCAACGCCGGATTCAGCCTGCCCAAAGGGCAGGTGACGCTCGCGGGCGGCATCCCGTTGACGCTCTCACCCCCGGCGCTCGGCCCTGAAACTGCGCCGGTGTCGTTCGACGTCCAGCTTGCGGGGATCGACCCGGCGGCGTTCGCTCCGTTGCTTGGCCACAACACCGTGCTCGGCGGGCGCATCGACGGGCACATCGGGGTCAGCGGAACGCTGGCCGACCCGCGCGCGCTCGGGCGTTTTGATCTGGCGGACGGCAGCTATCACAGCGACGTGGAGCATGCGCCGATCACCGGCGTCACGGCCCGGCTGACCTTCAACAACGACTCGGCCACGCTGAGCAGCGTCTTCGCCCGCCTCGGCTTCGGGACGCTGAGCGGTTCGGGCGATGCCCGGTTGGGCGGACCGGGCGGATCGTCATTCTCCGTGCGGGCGCGCGCCGTTCAAGCCGCACTGGATTTTCCGGGCTTTGGACGGGGCAATGTGGATGCCGATCTCACGCTGGCCCGGCGCGCGCCCGGTCAGGCGACGCTGGCGGGAGACGTGACGTTGAGCGATGCGGTGCTGCCGTTCGCGGCGTTTCTCGGATCGAGCGGCGGAGCGTCTCTGCCGGTGCCCTTCCAGCTTGGGCTGGACGTGCACGTGCAGGCCGGCCGGAACGTGCGCGTGCGCGGCGGCCAGCTCGGCGCGGGGCTCGACATCGGAGCCAGCGGCCGGGCGCTGATCGCCGGCTCGCTCGACAAACCGACTCTGGACGGCGAGTTCGACTCCACCGGCGGGACGTTGACCTACTTTGACCGGCTCTTTCGCGTGCAAGACGCGACGGTGATCTTCCATCGTGCGGACGGCATTCTGCCGATTCTGCATGCCGTGGGAACGACGCACGTTCTCAACCCCGATCCGGATCGCGCGCGCAATCCGCTCGGCTCGACCGATGTTTCGATCGCGATTGACGGGCCGATTTCCGGCCTGCGCTTTCACTTCACGACCAGCCCGCCCGGCTATAGCGACGATCAAGTGATTGCGATGCTGGCGCCGTTCAGCGGGCTGATCGGCCGTCCGGGGTCGCAGACGCCGGGCGTCGCCGCCATCGCGGCCAACGGCGCGGCCACGCCGTATGTCCCTGCGGGCGTGATCGTCCAGCGCGACAACGGAGCCCTCAGCGTCGGCCAAGAAGCCTTCAATATTCTCAACGCACAGTTCACCTCGGCGCTGCTGGCGCCGATCGAAGAAGCCCTCGGGCAGTCGCTGGGCGAGGTCAGCTTGAACTTCACCTTCGACTATTACGGGGCGGTGGGAGTGAATCTGCGACGCCAGATCGCGCGCAAGCTCTACGCGACGTACGGCACGACCTTCGGCCTTCCGCGGCGGCAGTCGGTCGGGCTGGCCTTCGCGCCGAGCGAGGCAACCGCCGCGCAGTTCTCGTTCTACACCATCACCGGCCCGCTGCTCTTCATCCCGGGAACGATCACCCCGTTCGGTACCAATGGCTTCAGCTTCACGCTGCAGCGGGTGTTCCGATGAGGCGGCGGCGGCCCGCTGCCGACAAGGACCGCGCCCGACCCCTTGAGAACAGGGCGTGCCGGGTTCGAAACGCCGCGGGTTCGTCGCGCGTTCATCGGCTGGTCGCCACCCAGCCTTCGCTTACGAGGACAACGCTTTCTTGATGACCGTCTCCCACCGGCGCACGCAACGGGCGCTCGTCCGATGCATCGGCATCGCACTCGCGGTGTTGTGCATGCTCGGAGAAATCGTGCCGCTCTCGGCGCGAGCTGCCGGCGCGCCGCCGATCGTCTCCGTCGACATTTCAGGAAACCAGCACGTCCCGACCGCGACGATCACAGCCGTCGTCCAAGCGAAAGCCGGTCAACTGTTTGATCCGAAGATCGTGCAAGACGATCTGCAGCGCATCAATCAACTCGGTTACTTTGCCGACGTGCCGCCGCCGCTCATTCGTCAACGGCCGAGCGGCATCGCGATCACCTATCGCGTCGTCGAAAACCCGGTGCTCACCAAGATCACGTTCACCGGCAACAAGCAGGTCTCGAGCGACACGCTCCTGGCGCTGATGGACTCGTCGGTCGGACAAGTCTTCGACACGAACACGTTCCGCCAAGACGTTCTCAAGATCAACAGCTATTACGAAAACATCGGTTTTCGCGGCGAGCTGCCCTCGCACGTCAAAGATCTTCATCTCGATTCGGCGACCGGTGTGCTCGCGCTGCAGATTCAAGAAGGCCTTACGATTCGCCACGTCATCATCAGCGGCGATCCGCTGATCAAGACGAGCTTCATCACGCCCGTCCTGAGCGTCAAGCCGGGCACGGAGTACTCCGACGATCTGCGCGACAAGGACGCCGACGCCATTCGCAAGCTGTACGACAAGTACGACTTGGTCCTCGGCAATTTCGAAGGCGGTATCGATCCGTCGTCGATCGACCTGAAGAACGCGACCGCCGATGTGAAGTACGACATCTGGGTGGCGCGCGTCGGCGCGGTCGAGATCACCGGGAACACGAAAACGAAGGATCCGGTTATCCGCCGCGAGTTGCGCCTGCGCCCCGGGATGGTCGTCTCGCAGTCCGCGCTCAAGCGCGACTACGATCGCCTCAACAACACGCAGTACTTCAAGAAGGTCGATTTGGAGCCCAAGGACGGCCCCGACAAGAAGCACCCCGAGTACATCACGCTCGACTGGGTCGTAACCGAGCAGAGCACGGCGACGGCCAACGTCGGTTTCGGCTACTCCGGCGGATTGACCGGGCAGGGTGTGTACGGAACGATCGGGTTCAGCAACAGCAACTTGGGCGGAACCGGAAACGGTCTCTCGATTCAATTCCAGAACGGTGCGCGCGGCTACTCGGACTCGGCGCAGGTCACCATTCCCTATGTCGGCAACACGCCGCGCACGCAGCGGTACAGCACGTCGTTCCAGTTGTTCGACACCGGACAGATCTATTTTCCGCCGGTGTACGCGGCGAACTCCGCGATCGCGTCAGTGACGGGAACGAGTACCAACGTGCTGACGCCGGTGACGCTGACGCCGACCGTGAACTCCGTGCCGCTTGGCGTCTTCGCGACGACGACCGCCAAGTCGGCCGGCGCCACCTTCCAAGTCGGCCGCCGCCAAACCGATTACACGCGGATCTTCGCCGGGCTCACCGGCGAGAAGCTCGCGTTTTCATCCACGGTTCCGGCTCCGTTCACGTTGACCGGTGCGCTGCCCAACGTCCTGGCCGGTCCGACGCCGAGTCCCTTGGGCGGTGCGACCATTCCGGTCAACGGCAACATCGGCATCGCGGCGTCGTCGATCGCCAACGTCAACACCGGCGCTCCCTACACACTCTACAAGTTGGCGTTTGGGATTGCGCGCAACACGCTCGACGACGTCTTCGACCCGAGCCACGGTTCGTCGGTGACGCTGACCGAGGGTGTGTCGAATACGGCGTTCGGTTCAAGCTTCAACTACACGACGACGACGCTCGACGCGTCGAAGTTCTATCCCGTCCTCAAGAACGCGTCGCTCGCCCTGCACGGGCTGGGCTTCGCGACGACCGGCGTGATCCCGCCGAGCGAACTGTATTCGTTCTCCGACCAACAACTGCGCGGGTACAATTCGATCTTCTACGGCACCGACGTGGGACTCGCGCAAGCCGAACTGCGCCAACCGATCTCGGCCGACCGCAAGTTCATGGGCGTGGCGTTCTTCGATCAGGGCGCATTCAGGATTCGCGGAGCCGCGCCGACTCTCGATCCTTTCACCAATCGCACCATCGGCTACCCGAGCAAGTGGACCCTCCGCTACGACTACGGCGTCGGTTTGCGCATCACGATCTCGCAGCTGGGCAACCAGACGCTGCGCATCGACTTCGCAAAGAGCCCGTTCGGCGGCCACACGAGCTTCGGCATCGGCGAAAGCTTCTAATCTCAATCGCAGCTCACAGCTAGGAACATGATGCAGAGAACCATGCTTGCCAAACGTTTCATCACACTCTTCGCCGCGGTCGCGCTGTTTGCGCCGGCGGCGTTGGCGGCGGACCTCAGCGACGTTGGCTATCTCGATCAAGCGCAGATCGGCTCGCTGCCGGTCTTTCAACGCGCGAATGCGCAACTGGCGCAATTCAAGTCGCAACTCGACGCGCAGTTCGCGGCGGCGATGAAATCGGCGCGCAGTGATGCCGAGAAACAGAGCGTCTCGATCGAGTTCCAGCAGAAGCTCGCGGACAAGCAGCGCGAGATCGTCGGCCCGATGTTCACGCGAGCGCAGCTTGCGATCAGCGCGGTTGCCGCGACCAAGCACCTGAGCGTCGTCCTCGACAAGCAGATCGTGATCTACGGAGGTCAAGACATCACGAGCGACGTGCAAAACTTGATCACGAGTTCGAAAGCGATCGCGACGCCGTCGGCAACCCCGCCGCCTTCGGAGATCGGCTTCGTCGATCAAACCGCACTAGACGCGTTGCCGAAGGTCAAACAAGCCAACGACGATTTCGCGAAGTTCACCGACGACACGCGCAAGGCGTTCGTGGCGAAGTTCAACCAAGCCAAGACTGACGCCGACAAGCAGCAGGTCGCCAAAGACTACCGCAACGCGATCACCGCGAAACAAACCGATATGCTCAAACCGCTGGTCGACTCGACGAAATCCGCGACCGCGGACGCCGCGGGCAAGCACAATCTGCTGCTTGTGGTCGATCGTTCCGAAGTGCTCTATGGGGGGACGGATCTTACCAACGATGTCACGACTGCGCTCGGCAAGTAGCGCGATCGTGGCGTCGGCGCTGCTCTTGGCGGGATGCGGCAACCACGCCGGCATGAACGCGCCCAACCCGAGCGGGATCGGTTACGTGCAGCTCGACGAGGTGATCAAACATCATCCCTTGTACGCGCAGCTGTCGCAGATGGACGACGCGATCGCGGCGTTTGATTTGACGTCGCTCGGCGGTCCCGTGCCGAGCGGTGCCGATGCGAAAGCGCAGATCGCCGAACTCGATCGTGAAGTCAAACAGGCGCAAGCGCGTGCCGACGCCGAGATCGCCCGCAAGCGTTCGGACTATCAGCAGCGCGAAGCGCAGGCCGATCGCGCGGCCCTAGCCGCTGCCGGCATCTCCGGTCCGAAGCTGGCCGATCAGGGGACGCAGGTCGCGCAAGAACAAGCGGCGGTACAGCAGGCCGGGAAAGACTATGCGGCGTTTCAGAAATCCTTGATGGATTCCGGGAACGCCCAGATACAATCCATCGTGCAGTCGCTCAACCAGCAGGCACAGCGCAAGGTCGAGGCGCGCGTCGAGCAGTTGCAGCAAGGCGAGTCGCAACTCGCATTGTCGCTGTCGCAGCAGAATGCGTCGGCGCGCGTACCGATCAAGACGCGTCTGTCGAACTTAGCGCTCGACGATGCCACGCGCGCGTCGCTTCAGCAACAGTTGAATGATCTCGACAAGAAAGAAACGACGGCCCTCGCGGCTCGCCGCGCGGCCGACAACCGCGAGCTCGATGCCTACAAAGCGCAGGTCGAACGCGACCGCCGAGCCGCGATCGCTGCCGAGGTGGCGAAAATCAACACGGCCACGCAAGCCAAGCTGGCCGCGCGCCGCAGCGACGTGAACGCGCAGTTGCGCACGATCGGAACGCAGCAGGCGCTGCCGAGCATCCCGCCGGGAATGCAGGCGAAGTTGCAGGCCATCCATCAGGATTTCTCCGCGCAGTTTCAACAAGACGTGCAAAAAACGGTCGATGCGTACAACCAGACCAAAGCCGATCTTGACCTGCGGTATGCGACGTTGACGGGAGACGTCCAAGCCGCCAATGCGGCCAAGAACGAAGAAGTCACCGGCCTGCAAGGCCGGCGAGCGGCGTTGTATGACAAGATCAGCGCGCAGGTCGCCAGCGAGGCATCGCGCATCGCGCAAACCCACCACCTGCGACTGGTGGTCAGCGTTACCAGTTCGTCCGTCGAGCGCGGCGGATACGATCTCACCGATGAAGTCACCAAGGACGTTGAAAGCCTACACGAATGAAAAGAATCTCTCTCTTCCTTCTTGCCGCCATCGCCGCGACGTCATTCGCGGGTTGCGCGAGCTCAAGCCCGATCGGTCTGGTCGACGTTGCGCGATTGACGGCGAACTGGGACAAGTACCAGAGCGGGCAGTCGCAACTGGCATCCGACGAACAAGCGCTGCAGACGAGCAAAGCCAGCAATCAGCAGAAGAACGCACAGGCATTGCAGATCCAGCGCAAGTACGTGCAGCTCAGCGACGAATTGGCCGGCGAAGTGCGCGACGCAGTCGCGAAGGTCGCGGCGGCCAAGCATCTGGACTTAGTGGTCACGCGCCAGGGCACCGGGTACGGCGGCGTCGACGTGACGCCGGATGTCGAAAAGGAACTCGGCATCACCGAAAAAGCGACGCCGACGCCGTAACGCCGGAGTGATGCTCGGTACGCTCGGCGACCTCGCGCAGCGCGTCGGCGGTCGCGTCATCGGCGACGCTGGTCTTGCCGTTGCCCGCATCGCGGGGGTTGAGGAAGCAACCGGCGACGCGCTGACGTTTGCTACCGATGCGAAGTACTTGGCGCATGCGCTGCGCAGCCGCGCTGCCGCCGTGCTGGTCGATGCGTCGATCGCGCCCGAGAGGGCGGAGAAGCCGCTGATCGTCGTCGAGAACGCGCGAGCCGCCTTAGCAACGCTGTTGCAAGCACTGCGCCCGCTTCCCCCGCGCGGTCCGTTCGTTCATGCGACGGCCGTCGTCGAGGACGGCGCCGCGCTCGAATCCGACGTGTACATCGGCGCGCACGCCTATGTCGGCGCAGACGCGCGCATCGGCCGCGCCTCCGTGGTCGACACCGGTTCGTACGTCGGCGCGAATGCCGCGATCGGAGCTCATTGCTGGCTCAAGCCGCGAGCCAGCGTCATGGAAGGCTGTATTCTCGGCGACCGTGTCGTCTTGCACAGCGGGAGCGTTATCGGCAGCGAGGGCTTCGGCTGGGCGTTCGTCGGCGATCGCCTCGAACGCATTGCGCAGATCGGAAACGTCGTGCTCGACGACGACGTCGAGATCGGCGCCAACACCTGCGTCGATCGGGCGCAGACCGGCAGCACGCAGATCGGGCGCGGAACCAAGATCGACAACCTGTGCCAGATTGGTCACAACTGCCGCATCGGAAGCAACTCGGTATTCGCCGCGCTCTGCGGTCTGGCCGGCACCACGATCGTCGGCGACGGAGTGAAGGTTGGCGGACAGACGGGCTTCAAGGGGCACGTCACGGTCGGATCGCGCGTGACGGTCGCCGGCGGATCGCAGGTGTGGAATGACATTCCCGACGGCGCGTTCGTCTCAGGCGGTCCTGCGCGCGATCACCGCGAGCATCTCAAGCTAGAGGTCCTCATTCGAAACCTGCCAAAACTCGTTGCGCGTGTGGATGCTTTGGACGGCGGCTCGCGCGCGCCGCGTTCGTAGCGCGTGATGCGGCAAACGACGCTTGCGCGTCCCTTTGCGTTCGAAGGCACGGGTTTGCACACCGGTGCGCCGGCACGCGTGCGCGTGGAACCTGCTCCGATCG
The DNA here is from genome assembly GCA_027307235.1 of Vulcanimicrobiota bacterium. Classification (GTDB taxonomy): domain Bacteria; phylum Vulcanimicrobiota; class Vulcanimicrobiia; order Vulcanimicrobiales; family Vulcanimicrobiaceae; genus DAHUXH01. The sequence continues at coordinate 195,901 of DAHUXH010000020.1, forward strand.
ACAGCGGCTTTGTGATCCAAACCGGAACCGTCAGCTTTTCCGCGACTGCCGACGCCGTCGTCGACACGTCGCGCGCGACCGTGCTCGGCAGCGGCGAGGCGACCGTCTCGACCGTCGAGCATCTGCTCTCGGCACTCTTCGGGATGGGCTTGAGCAACGCGCGCATCGTCGCCGATGGTCCAGAGATTCCGGTTGCTGACGGCAGCGCACGCTCGTTCGTCGAAGCGATCGATCGAGCCGGCGTCGTCGAACAAGGACGCGAGCGCCCGTGTGTGCGCATCGCCGCTCCGCTGCATGTCGGCGATGCGGATCGGCTGGTGGTCTTGCTGCCGTCCGAAACGTTTCGCGTGCGTTTCATCGCCGATTTCGAAGCACCGATCGGGACGCAGTACACCGACGTTACCGTGACGCCGGGCACCTATCGTGACGACATTTGCGGCGCGCGGACGTTCGGGTGGCTGCACGAAGTCGAAGCGTTGCGTGCGCGCGGACTGGCGCAGGGCGGATCGCTCGACAATGCCGTCGTCTTCACCGCCGACGGGCCGATGCAGCCGTTGCGTTGGCCCAACGAAGTCGTGCGGCATAAGGTCCTCGATCTTCTCGGTGACTTCGCCTTGCTCGGCGCGTGGCCGCTGGTGGAGATCGTCGCGATCAAGAGCGGGCATGCGCTGCACGCTCGCGCGGTACACGCATTGCGCGCCGCGGCCGCACATCTTTCGGCAGGAGCTGCATAGCGTGGGCGTTCTCGACATCCGGCAGATCATGGAGATCCTGCCGCATCGTTACCCGATCTTGCTGATCGATCGCATCCTCGAACTCGAGCCCGGCGTGCGTAGCCGAGGCTATAAGAACATCACGTACAACGAACCGGTCTTCACCGGGCATTTTCCCAACAACCCGCTGTTCCCGGGCGTGTACATGATCGAGGCGATGGCGCAACTCGGCGGTTGCGTCGTGTTGGAACCCGGCGAATTTTCGCGCAAGACGCCGTATCTCGCCGGGATCGACAAAGCCAAGTTTCGCCGGCCGGTCGTACCCGGCGATTGTCTGATGATGGAAGTCCACATGTTGCGGTACAAGCGAAACATCGGGTGGGTCAGCGCGCAGGCCACGGTCGACGGCGAGTTCGTTTGCTCGGCCGAACTCATGTTTTCTCTGGCGGCCGATCCGAACAGTCCGGCTTCCGAATGGACGGTCTTGCGCGCGTAATGATTCACCCATCGGCCGTCGTTCATCCAAACGCAAAGATCGCACGCGGCGTCGAGATCGGTCCGTACTGCATCGTCGGCGAGAACGTGTCGATCGGCACGGGCACGGTACTGCAGGCGCACGTCGTCGTCAACGGCTGGACGGAGATCGGCGAAGAGTGCCAGATATTCCCGTTCGCCACGATCGGCGCCGCATCGCAGGACAGGAAGTACTTCGGAGAGCGCGCCTTCACGAAGATCGGCAACCGCACCACGCTGCGCGAATATGTCAGCATTCAGCGCGCCACCGGCGAGGACGAAGTGACGGCAGTCGGCGACGACTGCTTGCTGTTGGCATACGTTCACATCGCGCACAACTGCATCGTCGGAAATCATGTGACGATGAGCAATCTCGCGCAGCTCGCCGGTCACGTCGAAGTCGGCGACTATGCGACCATCGGCGGCATGGCCGGCATCCATCAGTTCACGCGCATCGGCCGATACGCCATGGTCGGCGGCGCCAGCAAATTGACAAAGGACGTCCCGCCGTTCTTCCTCATCGAAGGCAATCCGGCCGAGCCGTACGGCCTGAACAGCGTTGGTCTGCGCCGCGCCGGCTTCTCGGTCGAGGAGCGCAACGAGATCAAGAAATTCTACAAGATGCTCTATACGCCCAAACTCAACGTCTCGCAGGCGGTTGAAGAGATGAAGGCCGACGCGGCCACCGGCCCCGGACGCGAGATCATCGCCTTCCTGGAAGCGCCATCGCAGCGCGGCATCCTCAAGTAAGCGACACGCGAGCGTTGTGACGTTGTGCGCTACTTTCTCTCGACCGGAGAAGCGTCAGGCGAACTGAGCGCGACGCTGTTGCTTGAAGCGATTCGGGCAAACGACCCGTCCGCAACGTTCAACGGAATCGGCTCCGAACGCATGCGCGCCGCCGGCGTCACGCTCTTCGCCGATCATGCCGGTTGGGCGAGTATGGGTCCGCTCGCGGCGATCCCGCGCATCCCGCGCCTCTACATGAAGATGCGCGCGAGCGCGGCGCATATCGCGCAGGCGCAGTACGATCTGGTCATCTTGGTGGATTTCGGCGCGTTCAACGTGCGCTTGGCAAAAACGCTGCGCGACGTCCACGGCTACGACCGGCCTGTGCTCTACCTCTATCCGCCGGGTGCGTGGCTCGACAACGAGCGACGAGCGCGCGAGATCGCGCGCTTGGCGGTTCCGCTGGTCGGATTCCGCCGCCAATACGATCTGTACAAGCGCCTCGATCTCCCCGTCGTGTTCTTCGGCAACCCGCTTGTCTCGCGCTACACGCAGCGCGCGCCGCGGCCCGCACCGCCGCACGACGGCGGAACGATTGCGATCTTGCCCGGCAGCCGGCCCGATGAGCTGCGGCATCACGTGGCGCGCCTGCGCAGCGCGCTTGGCTTGCTACGCGAGCAGCGACCGAACATCCGCGCACTGGTGGCGGCGTCGGATGCGCGCAACGAGCGATATGTGCGTCATGCCTTTGCGGGTGAGGGCGGCGTCGACATCGTCGCGGGTGCGCACGCGGCGCTCGCACAAGCCGATGCTGCGTTCGTCGCATCGGGTACTGCCGTGCTCGAATGCGCGCTGCTCGGCGTGCCGTCGGTGGCGTTCTACGTCATCGCGCCGATCCTCGTGCGTCATGCGCGTCGCGTCTACAGCGGGCGTTTCATCACGCTGCCGAACTTGCTCGTCAATCGTGAGATCGTGCCCGAACTGCTCCAAGACGATGCGACGCCGCAACGTCTGGCGCGGGCGATGGAGACCGTGCTGAACGACCCATCGCATCAAGTCGCGCAGTTCGGCGACGTTCGGACCGCGCTCGGTTCACCCGACGCGCTCGAGCGGTGCGCGCGTTTCGCGACCGCGCTCGCGGCGATCGGCGCGCGATGACTCCGCTGCGCATCTATCACACCAGCGACCTGCACGATCATCGCGGCATCGTTTCGCGCTTGGCGCAACTGCGCGCCGAACGGCCGGGTCTGCTCTTCGACTGCGGTGATTCGCTGCGCGGCAGTCAGACCGTCTATCATCGCCGCGAGCCGATCATCGACGAGATCGACCAAGCCGGATATCGCGCGCAGGCGATTGGAAACCGCGAGTTTCACTACCTCTTCTCGCTGCTGCGCGCGCGGGCGGGACGCATGCGTCATCCGCTCGTGTGCAGCAACCTGCTCGACACGAAGCACCGCGACTTGCCGTTCTCGCGCTCGCTGGTGCTGGAGGAGGCCGGACTACGCATCCATCTGCTCGGGCTGCTGATCATGCAGTATCCCGTCGGCAGCCCGTGGGAACGCGTCTTCGGCTGGCGGTTCTTGCTGCCCGAAGATGCCGTCGGCGACTACGCGCGCACGATTCCTGAGGGCGATGCGCTGATCGTGCTTTCGCATATCGGCTTGCGCTTGGACCGCAAGCTCGCGGCTGCCGTGCCGCGCATCGACCTGATCCTGGGCGGACACAGCCACGACACGCTCTTCGAACCGGAGTTCGCCGGCGACGTTCCGATCGTCCACGCCGGCCCGTACGGTCAGTTCGTGTCGCGCACCGAGTTGTCGTACGATCGAGCACGCGCGCGCCTGCGCATCGATGATTTTGCGCTGGTGCCGTTACGAGGCGCACCATGACGCGCGTGCTCTTCGTCACCAACGGTCACGGCGAGATCGCAATCGGCGCACGCATCGCTCGCGAACTCGGTTCGCTCGATCCGCGCATCGCGTGCGATCATCTCGCGCTGGTGGGCAACCCGGCCGCGTCGCCGGAGTGGAACGAGGTCGGACCGCGCCGCGCGATGCCAAGCGGCGGGCTGATCGCGATGCTGCATCTGCGCAACATCGTGCGCGATCTCGGCAGCGGGTTGCTCGGTTTGACGCTGGCGCAGCGCGCATTCCTGCGCGCATCGCACGATCGCTACGCGGCTGTCGTTGCCGTCGGCGACGTCTTCGCGTTGCTGATGAGCAAAGCAGCGCACCGTCCGCTCGTCTTTGTCGGCACCGCGAAGAGTGTGCGCGTGGCGCCCTACGGGCCGTTCGAGCGGCGCGCGATCGCGGGTGCCGACGCCGCGTTTGTTCGCGACGAAGCGACGGCCGACGATCTGCGCAAGCGCGGCGTGGCCGCGTCGGCTCCGGGCAATGTGATCGTGGATCTCTTCTCCGAGCGCGATGACGCGATGCTCGATGCGCTCGTGGGCGACGCCGATCCGTTTCTGGTGCTGCTGCCCGGAAGCCGGAACGACGCGTACGCACAAGCGTTGCACCAATGCCGCGTTCTGCGCGACGTCGCGCGCACGCGGCAGCGCCTGCGAGCGGCGATCTCGATCGCGCCCACCCTTGCAACGCATGCGTTTGTCGCGCAGCTGCGCGACGGCGGCTGCGACGTGCGCGAACGAGACGACGCACGATCGCCGTTCACCGTGCGCATGCACGATCGTGACGTACTGTTCGCCTGGCGCGATCGGCTCGGACCGCTCTTCGCGCGCGCGACGCTCGTGCTCGGTCAGGCCGGCACGGCTAATGAAGGGGCTGCCGCGTGCGGCGCTCCGGTCGTCGCGCTCGAACTCACCGGCCGCGGTGACGATTGGTATCGCCGGCGTCAACGCGGCCTGCTGGGCGAGGCCATGATCGTCGCTCGCGGTGAATCGACGCAGGCGGCAAGCATCGTCGGTGCGTTGCTCGACGATGCGCAGCGGCGCGCAATGATGGGCGCGGCCGGACGCGAACGCATGGGGCCGCCGGGCGGCGCGCGCGCCATCGCCGCGCGGATCGCGCAGCTTGCGCAGGCCGCCTCGTGAACCTGAACCAGCGCATCATGGCCGTAGCGCTCGCAACCGTGTTCGCACTCACGCCGCTCTTTCCGAGCTTGATCACGTTGACGGCGGTGAGCGTCCCCGGCATCTCGATCGTGCCCGAGCCGTTCGTGCTCGTCGTGCTCGGCGTGCTCGCGTTGTTGGCGCTCTACGGAGCGATCGTGCTGGCGTCGCCGCCGCGCGAGCTGCCGCCACTGTTGCTTCCATTGCTGGCATGGCTCGGCGCCGGTGCGCTCTCAGCCGCACTTGGACTCGATCCGCGGGCCGGCGCGATCTTCTTGGGCATTCTTGCGTTGGGGATCGTGTGGCACGTCGCGCTCTGGCGCTTCTTCTGTGTTCCGGGAATCGCCGCAGCGGTGCTGTGGTCGTATTTGAGTTCGGGCGCGCTCGCCTCGGTCGCGGCTATCGCGATGGTGATGCTGCGTTGGCCCGCGCAACAGTTTGCAATGGAACATGGGCGGGCCGTCGGAACGTTCATCCTTCCCGGTGAACTCGCGGGGTATCTGATCATCTTCATCCCGATTGCGCTCGCGGTAGCGTGGCGCACGCAGCGCAGATCTTTGCGCGCGCTCGCAATCTGCGCGGCCGCCTGCGGGGCCGTCGCGCTCGGCCTGACGTTCTCGCGGGCCGGATGGATGGGTTGCGCGGCGGCGCTCGCATTCGGATGCTTCGCGCTCGGTCCGCGCATGCGGCGCTTCGCGTTCTTCGCGCTTGCGGTCGGCTTGGCGGCGGTGCTGGTGCTCTTCAACGCGCATCACAACCCGAGCGAAAACTTCACGCGGCTCTCGATTTGGCGAGCCGCGATCGCCGCCATCGAGCGCTTTCCGCTGACCGGCGCCGGGCCGTTTGAATTCGCCCACGTCTACGCGCTGGTGCGGCGTCCTGACGGCGATGCGACGGCATTTCACGCGCATTCGTTTTACCTGACCGTGCTCGCCGAGAGCGGTGTCGTCGGCGCGCTCGCGGTCGCGTGGACGTGGTGGCGCTTCGCGCGCTGTCTGCGTGCCGCGCTGCGCGCGGCGCCGCCTGCCAACGCAACGCTTGCGATCGCTGCCGCCGCGGGATTGTTCGGCACGCTTGTGCAAGGCACGATCGACACCGTGACGGTCGTGATCTTCGGCATGTGGTTTCCCACGATGGCGCTGGCGCTTGCGTTCGCGCGCGACGGTCTCTGCGAGCCTGCCATATGACCAAGCGTATGCTCTTCGCTCTGGGGCTGACGGTGTCGCTTGCGGCCTGCAACCCGCAGCCGCCGCGCACCACGCCATCTCCGTCGCCGTCCGCGCCGGGTCTCTCGACGCTGGCGTTGCGGATCACCGGAAGCGGCACGCCGCGGCGGCCGATCCGCATCGTGCAGTCCGCGAAAACCCGTCGCATCTTCGATTTGCTGACGGCGTCCTATCAAAGCCGCCGAGGGCTCGGTTCGACCCACGCGACCTTGCGCGACGTGCGGGTGGTCTTCTATGCGCGCAGCGGTGCGCGCCTGACCGCCGAGGCTCCGAGCGGCATGCTCGACGAGGAACGCAACGAAGTCACGTTGCAAGGCGGCGTGGACGCCTCCAGCAGCACCGGCTTGAGCTTGCATTGCCGACTCCTCGTCTTCCGTCATGCCGATGACACGGTGCACGGCGACGGGGACGTTCGCGTGAAGGACGTCAACGGAATGAGGCTCTCCGGCACGCACTTCGATTCCGACATCTCGCTCGCCCATATGCAGGTACGATGATTCAGCCGCGCACGATTCAACTTCGAGACCTCGTCAAGCGCTACGGCGAACGCGCCGTGGTCAACGGCGTGAGCGCGGACGTGCACACGGGCGAAGTCGTGGGTTTGCTCGGCCCCAACGGGGCAGGCAAGACGACAACGTTCTACATGGTGGTCGGACTCATCAAACCCGATCGCGGCACGGTGGAACTTTTCGACGGCGCCGAGCACGTCGACCTGACCTCGGCGCCGATGTACCGGCGCGCCCGCAGCGGCCTGGGCTATCTTGCGCAGGAGAACTCGATCTTTCGCAAACTGTCGGTCGGCGACAACATTCGCCTGATCTGGGAACAGAACGGCGTGACGCGAGCCGAACAAGATCGGCGTCTGCCCGAACTGCTCGAGGAGTTCGGGTTGCGCGATTTCGAGCATGCGCGCGGCGAAAGTCTGTCGGGCGGTGAACGCCGGCGTGTGGAGATCGCGCGGGCGATCGCCACCGATCCGGCCTTTTTGCTGCTCGACGAGCCGTTCACCGGCATCGACCCGATCGCGGTCTCCGACATTCAAGCGATGATCCGTCAACTGCGGGAGCGCGGCTTGGGCGTCTTGATCACCGACCATCAGGTGCGCGAGACGCTCGCCATCGTGGATCGCGCGTACATCATGAATAATGGGCGCATCGAGGTTTCGGGCACGGCGCAAGAAGTGCTCGACAGTCCGGTCGCGCGCCAGTTCTACCTGGGCGAAAGTTTCAGGCTGTAGTGCGGCTGTCGTCGCTTCGCTTCACCATTCTCGACCGCTATCTGCTCGCCGAGCTTGCCGGGCCGTTCGTCTTTGGGCTGGCGGCGTTCACCATGATGATCTCGGCCGCGCAGATCATCAGCATCGGACGGCTGATCAGCGATGCGCACGCGCCGGCGTGGGCCGCCATCGAACTCTTTCTCTGGCAGTTGCCGTACATCGAGACCCTGGTGATCCCGATGGCCTTGTTGCTGGGCACGCTGCTTGCCGTGTCGCGCCTGTCCGGCGACAGTGAGATGACCGCGATGAAAGCCGGCGGCATCACGCTGTATCGCATCGCGGCGCCGCTGCTGGTCGCGGGCTTCGTCGTTTCGTTGGTGAATCTAGTCTTGCAAGAAGCCGTCGTGCCGTTCGCCAACGATCGGATCATCGAGATTCAGAGCACCGTCGTCAACCGGACGAGCCTATTCAATCGTGATCTCAACGTCAGCGCTCCGTTACCCGGAGGCGGCCGGCAAGTCACGTTTGCGACAGCCTACGAGCCGCACACCTTGGCGTTGCTGCACGTGACGCTGATTCAGTATGACGCGCGTGGAACGACGACGCTGGTAGCATTCGCCGATCGCGCCGAGTTTCTCGCCGATCAATGGACGCTCGACAATGTCAGCACGTATCGCTTCAATCCTGATGGCACGGTGACCGCGCAGCCGCAGACGCCGAAGCTTCAGGTCGATCTCGGCGAAAGTCCGACCGATCTGGTCAAGCGTGTGAAAAACGACAATCCCGAACAGATGAGCCGCTCGGAGATCGCGGACATCGTGCATTCAGGACAACTCAACAAGGGCGAGTTGCGCAAATACGTGACCACCTATCAAGAAAAGCTTGCGCAGCCGTTCGCGTGCTTCGTGTTCGTGCTGCTCGCGCTTCCGTTCGGCATTCGTAACTTGCGCGGCGGCGGCAGCACGTCGCTCGGCTTCGGGCTCGCCGTTGCGATCATCTTCGTCTACTATGTGGTGCTGACGTTCTTCACATACATCGGTGAGGCGCTGCTTCCGCTGGCGGCGATCGCCGCCTGGATGCCCAATGCCCTCTTCACGGTGTTCGGAGCGATTCGCTTGCGGCGCGCGGCGACAGTCTGATGCTCGAAGCGATTCGCGGCATCGGCAACATCGTGTTCATTGCCGTGCTGGCCGGGGCGATTGCCTACGTCGGTGATCGCGTCGGTCATCAGGTCGGGCGCAAGCGGCTGACGATGTTCGGGATGCGGCCCAAATACACGTCGACGATGATCGCGGTGGGCACCGGCATGCTGATCGCGCTGGCCGTCACGTTGATCGCGATCTTCGCGTCGCAGCGTGTGGAGACGGCGTTCTTCCGCTTGGGCGAAATCAACGCGCAGATCGCGGACCTGCAGCGAAAAGAGAACGACCTTGAAGCGAAGGTGACGAGCGGGCGTTTGGTCGTTCCGGTGGGCACCGTGATGACGCCCTCCTACGTCATCATTCGAAAGAACGCATCGAGCCAAGCGCGCTACCAGGCGCTCAAGGATCTCTACGATTCAGCGGTTCAGTTCGTGAACCAAACCTATCCGCGCGCCTACGGCCTCAAGAAATTCGTCGTTCCGAAAGACGTCGACAAACAGTTGCGCGCATCCAGCGATGAAGAGCGCTTGCAGCTGATGGTCGCGTCGAGCGACGTGCTCGTGACGGTGGTCGCGGATCAAAACCTGTTCATCAACGACCCGATTCACTTCGAATTGGACTTCAACGCCGATACGCTAAAGTTCTCGGCGAGAGAATTGATCGCGCAGATCGTCATTCCCGGTCATCGTCACGCCAACGTGAGCCTGGCGCTACGTCAGTTGGGCTTTCAAGTGTCGGCGTTCGCGTCGCGCGTGAACTTGCCCGAGTACTTCCAAACCGTCGTTCCCGTCGCATCGTTCCCCGATCAAACGCAGATGCAGCAGATGATCGACCAACCCGGCACCTACGTGATGACCGCGTTCGCGGCGGCCGACATCTACACGCACACGGGCGACATCCCGATCGTGGTCACCCTGCAGCCCGCGCCGAAATAGCATGGCAAAGGCAATTCTCGGTATCGACCCCGGCACGCGCAAGACCGGGTTCGCCGTTGTGAGCGCAGATGGCACGATCGTCGAGCACGGCATCGCGCCGACCGAGGACTTGCTCGCTCGGATCACACCGGTGCTGACGCGGCACGACGTCGCTGCGATCGCCATCGGCACCGGGACGCATGCCGCGCCGGTTCGCCGGCTGCTCGAACCCTTGGGGCGGCACATGGAGCTGGTCGACGAACACGACACCACGTATCGAGCACGCCGGCTGTACTTCGAACACCACCCGCCGCGCGGCTGGCGCCGCCTGATCCCGCTCGGGCTGCAACTGCCGCCCGAGCCGATCGACGACTTTGCCGCCGCGCTGATCGCCCGGCGCCTCATCGACGGGAGCAGGTGAAACCCCGCCGCGCCCGGACCGATAGTAGAAGGTACTCCGGCACAGCCGGGTGTCGCATCGAGTGAGGATGAGGATTCGGATGTCTCGCCGAGGTTGTCGCGAGGTCACGGCTGCGCTGCTGGCAGCGTTGCTGTGCATGGGCGCGCGAGCCTCGGCTGCGACCACCCCGACCGTCGGAACACTGTTCTTTGCGAGCGCCGACGCGCATGCGGCGGTGCCGTCCACACTTGCGGGCTTGGCATTTCACACGAGCGCCGTTGTCGCCGACCCACCCGAGATTGCCGTGCCCGTTGCGGCGACCATCCCGTTTGCGTTGCGCGTGACGCCGCTGCGCGCGCAGCTTCACGCCGAACTGATTCCCGCACTGGATTCCGCATCGAACGATCGCGTGCTAGAGGGCGCGGTGACGCGCGTGATGGCGACGCCGCACCCGGTCGGGTTGGTGTACGATCGCGTCTTCGCCTTCGACCGTTCGATGGTCACGTTCGCTCAAGCGCAACGCATCGCATCGTCGATCGTCCCGACGGCGGACAACGGCATCGCCGGTTCGCCGGCATTCGCCGGCGGCGTGGACATGCAAGCGCGGGGACTCGACGTGCAGATGCGCTATCGTCGGATCGGCAGCACGTTTGCTTCGCCGGCGGTCCAGTCGTATAACCCGTCGGGTTTGGGAATCGCCGAACCGCTCGTTGCCGATCCCGGCTTCGCCGCGTTTGGCGGTCCATCGGCGCCGCTCGGTTTGTATGAACCCAACCAACAAGGAATGTCGGTGCAGATCGCGCTTCCGGTGCGCGTCCGATCATCCAGTGTGATCGGCCATGTTGAAGCCGCGCAAGTACGCGAACTGCCGCAGCCATCGATCATGTACGGTGGCGGCCTTGCGCAACTGCAGGATGCACGGCTTGGCGCAGGCACATCGTTTCTCGTGCGCGCGGGCCGGCGCAGCGTCGGCATCGACCTGTCGGGCGCGTACGAGCACATCACCGGCACCACCGCGACCGGTGTGCCGTATCTTCCGTCCGTCGATGCGACCTCGCTTCTCCCATCGGCCGACGTGCTGCGCAGCACGATGAATGCGGCGATGAATGTTCCCGTCAACCGGCGTCTCTCCGTGAACCTTGGATACAACCAGCAATATCTCACCGGCGTATTCGGTTCGACGGCCGCGAATGTGAATAGCGAGAAGACAACCTTCCTCGGAGGCGTGTCGTATGCGATTCCGCGTCTGGGGAGCGCGCTGACGTTCGCCGTTCGGCAGTTCCAATATCAGGACAACCTCACGCCCGCGTACACCTTCACGCAGCGGCGAGCGGATGTCAACCTGACCATAAAATTCTAGGCAGCCGCACCGTGGAACGGCGTTTTGAGATGCTGCGTGCCGGCATCGTCGCGGTGATCGTCGCGTCGACGCTGCTGCTCGCTAGCGTTCAGGCCGGATCCGATTCGATCTTTGCCGGCGCGGCGGCGCCGTATGCGTTGCCCGCACATCTTCCGCTGGCCGTCGGGCGCAGCATCTACGGCGCGCTCGATCGCATCGCACCCGCGCCGTACGTGCTGGACATGCTGACGGCCGCCGCGCTGGATGCCGGCGATCTCACCGCAGCGCGCGCTGCTGCGATGCGGATTCCCGATCGCCAGATGCGCGAGGAGTATCTGGCGCGCATCGACGCCGCGCGCGGCGACGCCGCGCGATCGTTTGCCGAGAACGACGCTGCCGACGACACCGACAACGTGCAGCGCGGGATCGCGGCGCTAGCCGTTCGCGATCCGCAGCGCGCCTATGTGCTCGAACAGCATTTCGCCCAACGGCTGGCTGTTGAGCGCACGCATCCCGACGCGCTGGCCGAGGCATGGTTTACGCTCGGCGTGCTCGCGACAGCGCGCGCGTACACGCATCCGGCGCAGCGTTCGCATTGGATGCCGGTGTCGCTCGAACACTACGAGCGGGCGATCGCGCTAGCGCCGTTCGAGGCGAAGTATCTGCTGTCGGCTGCGAATCAAGCGGCAGCGATGGGGCGGTTGGACGTCGCGCAAGGCTATTATCTGCGCTGTCTCCAGGCTGATCCGACCGCCGGCGATGCGCTTGCAGGGCTGGGCTTGATCGCGATGCAGCGCGGCGATCGCGCAGCTGCTCTCGAGTACCTGCGACGCGCACGCGAACGTCATGCCGAAGCGTCGCTCCTGTCGCAACTCGAACGCGTGCTGCGATGATCGTCGCGCTCGACGCTCAATTGACGGTCGGCACGGCGACCGGCATTGGCGAATACGTCAATGGTCTCACCGCATCGCTGCGCGACGATGGGCATGACGTGCGCGCATTGCGTGAGCCGGGTTTGGATCCATGGCGCTTCGACCGGCGCGTGCTGTGGGACCAGGTTCTGCTGCCGCTGCGCGCGCGCATGTCCGGAGCGGACGTCTTGCACTGCACGTCGGGGACGATGCCGCTGGTGTCCATGCTGCCGGCGGTCGTGACGGTACACGACGTCGCCTGGCTGCGCGTGCAGCGTCACGCGCGCTTCTATGCACGTTACTACTTCGGCGCGTTTTCGCTGGAACGATATCGCCATGCGCGCGCGATCGTCGTCGATTCCGCATTCTCTCGCGCCGAGTTGCTGGCGGTTGCGCCGCACCTGGATGCGCGGCGCGTTCACGTCGTGTATCCGGGTGTTGCCGGCGATTTCATCGGTTTGGCCGATCGCGCGAGCGACGGACGCACGATTCTTGTGGTCGGCACCGTCGAGCGCCGCAAGAATATGGAGATCGTCGTGCGCGCGCTCGCGCAGATGCCGCGCGCGCGGGTCGTCTCCGTCGGACCGGCGACGCCGTATCGCGACGAGTGCGCGCGCTTGGCCGCCGATCTCGGCGTCAGTGACCGCGTCGAGTTTCGCGGGTACGTCGATCGAAGCACGTTGCTCGACCTCTATCGGCGCTGCGCGGTCGTCGCGATGCCGTCACGCTATGAGGGGTTCGGATATGCCGCCGCGCAAGCGCTGTGCGCGGGCGTTCCGACGATCGTTGCCGCATGTGCCTCGCTGCCCGAAGTCGTGGGTGGTGATGCGCCGGCGCTGCCGCCCGATGACGTGGATGCGTGGGTGCATGCGTTGCGCGCGGCCTGCGACGGCAACATCGACGGCGCGCCGGCGAACGCAAGGGCGAGCGCGATCGCGCGTTTTGCGTGGAGCTGCAGCGCGCACGCGCTGCGTGATCTCTACGAGCGGGTGTTAATAGATGGGTGAGCCGGGCGTGTTGGGCGCGACGCTGCCGTCGTCGGGAGCGAAGACCAGTTTGAGCGGATAGCTCGAACCGCCTTCGGGCATGGTGACGATCGTCACGCGTTCGAAGCCGTGCGCGGGAACGACGTACTGGCGCACTTTATAGCGCGAGAAGGCCGGAACTTGGTGCGACTGAATCACCGTGCCGTCGATCAGGTAGGTGCCGGTCGCGCGCCCGCCGTGCGGGTTTTCGTAGATGGCGATCTGCTGCGGTGAGGACGTCGGATTGGTCATCGTGACGACGAACGATTGCAAGACGCCGTAGTCGCCCGCCAGCGCTTCACCTTTCAAGCGGTTGGGCAGCGGAATCTGGCCGACGTTGAGTTCAAGGTACTCATCGGTGACGCTCCATTGCCGCGCGTAGTGAAACTCCGCGATCGCATAGATGCCGCGCGCGTGGCGCACCGTGCTGGTGAGCAACTCCTCATTGGAGATGGGTGCGTCGGCGTCGTCGCTCGCATTCTGCGCGAACAGCGTGAGATGCACCGAGGCGCCGTCGAGGACGCGCAACTGAAAGATGCTGCTGACGGTGGTTTGTGCCGGAAGGTCTTGCACCGAGAGATTCAGCGCGGCATGCGCCGGGATTTCGATGAGACGGCCTTGATTTTGCGCAAGGTTGACGAGAAAGTGTGCGGTCGCGTCGTGACCGGCTTCCATCTCATTTTTCACCGGGCCGCCGCGTCCGTTGATGAACTGTACGAGGGCCGGCTCATCGCCGGGATTCTCGGCGCGCAAGACGATACGGCGGTCGGGCTGGCCCGGCGGATCGTAGTGATAGTAGAGGAAACGCGACGGGCGTTCCCGGTTCACGTCGGCGGCGAACAGCACGCCGTTTTCGGTGAGTGTCTCGGGAAAGTCGCTGACCATCAACGAGTCGGGCGAGATGCGCGGCGCCGCGACGTTCTCGACGGAGACGCTGGTGGTGCCGGTCACGCTGAAGTACTGATCGCCTTGAATGAGCACGGGAACGGCGACCGTCGCGATGTCGTCTTGCGCGAGCGCATGCGTGACGTCGATCTCGTCTTCGGAGGCGACGATCTGCGCGCCCGGCCGGGCCTGCGCTAACGCTCGTGCCAATGCGACGGCTTGGCGCTTGACGAATGCGGGTGATGCCGGGTCGCCGGTGATGCGAATCGTGGCCGAGGGGGCGATCGTCCCGGCGTTATACGCTGCGCGGACCGGGATGTTCACCGTCATTCCGCGATCGTCGCGCACGGTTGCGGTCGTCGAGCCGGGCGCTTTTCCGAGCAGTGTCACGGTGCGCGCATCTTGATCGACCACGCCCTCGACGATCGACGGATCGGCGATCGTCAACGCGATCGTGCCGAAGACGCTCCCCAGGCGAAGCACCTGTGTCGCGCCGACCGGCACTTGCGCCGCCGCCGGCTGCACCGTGATCGGCGGCTGCGTCGGTGTTGCCGTCGGCGTCGGGCTAGCCGATGGTGACGGCGTTGGGCTCGCCAATGGTGACGGCGTTGGCGACGGTGATGCCGGTGAACTTGCCGCCGGTGTCGGGCTTGCGCTCGGGGTCGGCGTCACCTGTGGATGCGCACCCGCCGCGGATTGCGCAAGTGCAAGAGCCGCCGCAAAGGCGGCGGCGACCACGAAAGCATGGCGCATCGTACGAATCAGAACGGTTACGCGATGGCTTCCTCGCGCGTCACCGCGGAGGCGAGCAGTGTCTTGTAACCGACGCTTGGAAACAACACGGTGACCAAGTCTTTCTCGGATCGTTCGACCGTGCCTTGTCCGAAGGTCGGATGCATCACGACGTCAGCGATGCGGAAGGGTCCGTCGGATGCGCGCGACTGCGTGTTGCCGATGGTGTGCGAGCGCAGGCAGTTGTCGCACGCGCCGCAATTGATACGGTCGTAGTCCTGGCCGAAATAGTTGAGAATGAACTTGCGCCGGCAGGAGCGTGTCTCGGCATATTGGAGCATCATCGCGAGTTTGCTCTGATCGTAGGCCTTCTTGGTGTCGTAGTTGGTGAGGTTCAGGAACAATTCGCGATTCTTGCGCGCTGCATCGGTGAGACCGTATGCGGAGCGGCCGAGGGATTCGATGAACCCGGCTTTCTTCAAGAGGGCCAGGATGACTTTGAGTTTGGTGAGCGGCAGTTGCAGAATCTTGCGCAGGTCGATCATCGAAACACCGGTGCTTTGATCGCCGAACACCTCGATGGTTCCGAAAACGCGCTGCACCTCTTCAACGTCGGGATACTTTCCGGTGAGGAAGTAATTCTGCACCCGCGTGTCGCTCATGCGATAAATGAGGACGCAGCGTGACGGAAGACCGTCACGGCCGGAGCGGCCGGCCTCCTGTGTGTAGGCTTCGAGCGAGCCCGGCAGATCGTAGTGCAGGACGAAGCGGATGTTGGCTTTGTCGATGCCCAGCCCAAAGGCGTTGGTCGCCACCACCGCACGAATGTTCTCGTTCATGAAGAGTTCGTGCACGGCGGTGCGCTCATGCTTGTGCAGCTTCGAGTGATAGACCGCAGCGGGAACGCCGAGTTGATCGGTGAGGAAGTCGCGCACGTGCAATGCGTTCTTGATCGTGGCCGCATAGATGATGCCGGTGCCTTGCAGCGCGTCCTCGCCGGTAAACAGCGACGAGATGATCTTGAGTTTGTCGGCCTCCTTGTCGGCGCGGCGTGCTTCATAGATCAGATTTGGGCGGTCGAATCCGCGCACGATCGGTTTGACGTGCTCGATTCCCAGTTGCTTGAGGATATCTTCGCGGACGGCAGGCGTGGCGGTTGCGGTGAGCGCGAGCACCGGTGGAAGACCGAGTTTTTGAATGACGTTGCCGAGGCCCAGGTAGGCGGGGCGGAAATCGTGTCCCCATTGGCTGATGCAATGCGCCTCGTCGACGACGAAGAACGGAACGTGGATCGACTGCAGTAAGGAAATGAAAGCTTCGTCTTCGAGTTTTTCCGGCGTAGTATAAACGATCTTGATCGCACCCGACGCGATGCGGGCGAGCGCGGCCTCTTCCTGCTCGTCGGAGAGCGTGGAATTGATTGCGATCACGTTGCGGATGCCGCGTTCGCGCAGCATGTCGAGCTGATCTTTCATCAGCGCGATCAGCGGGCTGACGACGATGGTCGTCCCTTCGAGGAGCAGAGCCGGGAGCTGATAGGTCAAGCTCTTGCCCGCGCCCGTCGCGAGAATGGCGAGCGTATCTTCCCCGGCAATGACGCGCTCCACGACCTCTTCTTGGGCCGGGAAGAACGATTCGAAGCCGAACTTCTGGCGGAGTGCGGCTCGCAGGTCCACGATAACTGTCCTTTCGCAGGGGCTGCACGACGCAGTACCCACCATCGAGTATAACTCGACAATCTTGAAAACGGTCTGGGACCGGGAATTGTTGCAGTGGGCGCGTAGTCCATGAGACCGTGTCGCTCTATCGTACCTGGCGCCCCAAGACTTTTCGCGATCTTGTCGGGCAGGATGCCGTCGTTCGAACGCTCTCTAGCGCTCTGGAGAGCGGGAAGCTCGCCCATGCCTACTTGTTCTCTGGTCCAAGAGGCTCAGGCAAGACCTCGGCTGCCAAGATTCTGGCCCGCTGCATCAACTGCGTGAACGGGCCGACCGCCGCGCCGGACAACAGCTGCCCGAACTGCCTGGCCATGCTTGAAGGCACGGCCCTCGACGTCCTGGAGATCGATGCGGCCAGCAACCGCGGCATCGACGAGATTCGCGCCTTGCGCGAGTCGGTGAAGTTCTCGCCTTCGACGATGCGCATGAAAGTGTACGTCATCGATGAAGCTCACATGCTCACCAAAGAAGGCGCGAATGCCTTCCTCAAGACGCTCGAGGAGCCGCCCGAGCACGCCGTCTTCATCTTGGCGACGACCGAGCCCGAGCGGCTGCCGGTGACGATTCTCTCGCGGTGTCAGCGCTACGCGTTTCGCCGCATCGCGATCCCGGTGATGATCGAACGCATGCGCGAGATCGCGCGTGCCGAAGGCATCGGCATCGACGATGAAGCGCTCTCGGCGATCGCGTATCGCGCCGACGGCGGCTTGCGCGACGCGCTGACGATGCTGGAACAGGCGGCGGCGTTTGCTGCGCCCGAAGGCGGCGGAGCGGCGAACATCACGCTGGCTACGCTTGACTTGGCCTTCGGCACGACGGGACGCGAGTACGCGTCGCGTCTGCTCGACGCGGCACTTGCCGGCGAGGCCGCGGGTGCGCTCGCTATCGTCGGCGAGGCAAGCGACGCCGGCAATGACATGCAGGTGCTCATGCGTGCACTCACTGCCGAGTTTCGCAATCTGCTCGTCGGCCGTGTAGATGAAACACTGCTCGCGCGCGATCTCGCACCCGAAGATGCCGCGCGCGTCGCCGCGCGCGCACGCGATGTCGCGCAGCCTGCAATCGTGCGTGCGCTGCGCCTGCTCTCCGATGCGCTCGCGACCGCGCGATTATCCGGCAACGCGCGCTTGGAACTCGAAACGGCGCTGTTGCGCTACGTGCTGGTGCGCGAGGATCCGTCGCTCGACGCGCTCGCCACCCGTGTCGCGGCGCTTGAATCCGGCGCCCCGGCCCCGGCCCCGGCCCCGGTCGCACCGCCGGAGCCGCCTCGGCCGGTTGCGGCCGCGCCGCCTGCGCCACCCGTGCCGGCCGCGCCACCCGTGGCGCGAGAGCCGGCGACGAGCGGACCGGTGACGGTGCAGAAGGTGCGCGCCGCGTGGGCGCACGTGCGCAGCCGCGTCGAGGGCGAACGCGCCTCGTTGCGCGGTCCGCTCTCCCGCGCGGTGGTGCACGGGCTGGAGGGCAACGCCATTCACCTGCGCGTTCCCGATCAACCCAACGCCGAGGTGTTGCGTCCGCATCTGGCCGTGCTCGAACGCGCGGTGGGCGACGTGCTCGAGCACCCGTTCAAGGTCGTGCTCGAGGTCGACACCTCCGGCGCGCGTCCGCGCAGTGCAACCGCGCCGGTCGCGGCGAATGAAGCTGAAGACCCCGATCTGCTATTCAAATATGCCGAAGAACGGATACGCGAATCATGAATCAAGCTCAACTGCTCGCCCAAGTACGCAAGATGCAAACCGAGATGGCCAAAGCCCAAGAGGAGCTGGCGAGCACGTTCGTCACCGGCGTCGCCGCGGGAGAGACCGTCACGGTCGAGATGTCGTGCGATCATCGCGTCAAGAGCATTTCGATCGCCAAGGACGCGGTCGATCCCGATGACGTCGAAACGCTCGAAGATCTGGTTACCGTCGCCGTCAACGATGCGCTCAAGAAGATCGAAGAGATTTCGTCGAAGCGAATGTCGTCGCTCACCGGGGGCATGCGCATTCCCGGCATGATGTAAGTGTCTGCTCCGCGTTCACTCGCTGGGCCGATCGCGGCCCTCATCAACGAGTTCTCGAAGCTTCCGACGATCGGGCCGAAGACCGCGGCCCGATTGGTCTTTCATCTGCTCAATCGTCCGCGTCACGAAGCTCAGGCGCTGGCCGAAGCGATCATCGCCGTCAAAGATCACGTGCGCTTGTGTTCGGTCTGTTTTTCGCTCACCGAAGACGATCCATGCGCCTTCTGCACCGACGAGCGGCGCGATGCCTCGACGATCTGCGTGATCGCGGAAGCCAAAGACATCTACGCGATCGAACGCACCGGCGTCTATCACGGGCGCTATCATGTGCTCGGCGGTTTGATCTCGCCGATGGACGGCATCGGTCCGGCGCAACTGCACGTCAAGGAACTCGTCGAACGCATCGGCAGCGAGAAGCCGAACGAGATCATCGTCGCCACCAACCCCAACGCCGAAGGCGAAGCCACCGCCATCTACTTGTCGCGCCTGCTCCAACCGCTGGGCGTTGCGGTGACGCGCCTGGCGTACGGCCTGCCCATCGGCGGCGACTTGGACTACGCCGACGAGATTACGTTAGCAAAGGCCCTCGAAGGCCGCCGCCACTTGTAGGGAAGGGCAGATTATCGCCAGGCCGTCGTTGCGGAGAGGCTCGTGTACCACAGTACACGTCGCCTCTCCGCGCCGACGGCCTGACGAAAATCTGCCCTTCCCTATGCTCGGGTGACGAAAAATCAGACCTTCCTACGATGTGCTGGCTGACGCTTTCGTTAGCGTGCGGAGAGGCACGCTAATCTGACATTGCCTGCGGTTCGGTGTTCGGCGGCTCAGGGTTTGGTTAGGGGGGTGCCGATTTTGGTTTGGCCGGGGGTGAGGACGTCGCAGTAGATGCCGACTTCGTTGTTGCAGGTGTTGACGATGTAGCGCAGGACGTCGGATTGCCCTTCGCCGGTTTCGAGATCGAGACTCGGTACGACGCAGCGCTCGATCGGGTGGCGCACGCGCAGGCGCACCGATCCCAGTTCGAGTTCGCATCCGGTGAGATCGCGCTCGCGCACGGCCGAACCGGGTGCGGCCGCGATCAGGAAATTCGGTCGAAAGCGCAATGGATCGATCGTGCGGCCCGTGCCGCGTTCGATCGCATCCACCCAGGTGTCGAGAACGATGGAGATGGGCGCGTCGTCGAAGTAACGCCCGCGCTCCCGTTCGAGCGCGACCTCGATGCCGTGCTCGCGCGCGCATGCGATCGCAGCGTCGGTGCGCTCGAATGTGTGCAGCAGATGCTCCTCCTTGCCGCGATACGGCTTGTTCGCGCGAGCGTGCCCGCCGCCGACGATGAGCGCGCCGACGCGGTCTCCGCGAACGCCGTCGATGTCCACGTCGGCGGACTGCAAGGATTGCCCGCGTAAGCTCTTGGTCGGGAAGCGCCAGATGGCGGCGATACGGCCGATCTCAACCATGACGCACACTTTGCGAGGAGCGCCTCGAACTCCTCAAGAAAGCGCACCGGCGATGGCTGGGAACGATCGTCCATTCGACCTGCGCCCGTTAGGCATTGGCGAAATCTTCGACCGCGCGGTGACGATCTACGTCCAAAACTTCCTCGTTTTCGCGGCAATCCTGCTCGCCGTCTTCCTGCCCCTGGGGTGCGCCGAGTACTTCTTCTTCGGAAATGCTGCCCAGATCACCGACATGGCGAAGATTTTGGCACCATCCATGACCGCGGCACAAGTCGGCCTTTTCGCCGCCTATGCGGTGTGGGGGTTCGCGCTGCTTCCGCTTGGAAACATGGCGGTGGCAAGCGGTGTCGCCGCACTCTACGTCGGCAAACGCCCCGATGTCCGCTCGTGCTATGCGACGGCGCTACGCGGATGGTTGCGCGTCATCGGCTTCATGCTGTTGATGGGGATCGTTGCGGCCGCACTCCTCGCTGTGCTCTTTCTCTTAATCGTGGTGGTGAACGTGCTTATCACCATCCTTGGGGCTGTGGCCGGCGGTGCCGCAATCGGCCTGACTATCGTGGTCGAAGTGGTGATCGGGATCTTTTCCGTGTTCTTGATCCTTTCCGGCATATTGATCGCGGTCTTGATCGGAGCGTTCGGATCGTACGCGATCGCAATCGAACGCACGGAGCCGGTCAAGGCGCTGAGCAGCGCGGTCGCTCGCATCTTCAATCGTCGCGAATTCGGGCGCGCTCTGCTCATGCTGCTCTCGTGGCTCTTGTTTCAAATCGGCGCCGACGTGGCGTCGTTTGCTGCCGCCACGCTCGTGCTGCTCGTCCTGCATTCCATGGTGCTCTACGTCGCCCTTGGCATCGCGATCGACATCGCGGTCGGCGGCTTCTCGACGGTGCTGCTCGCCGTGTACTATTACGACGTGCGGGTACGGCGCGAGGGATTGGATCTGGAAGCGCGCTTGCAACAACTGTCCGAAGCGCCGGCCTCGGCCTAACGTTCGAGCCGTGCGCGTCCCTCTCGCCGCCGCATGGCACGCATCAAGCAATCTGCGCGCGCTCGCACTCGACGTGCTGCGCGATCGGCGTTACCACCTGATCGAGGCCGCACCGGCACCGCAAACGTGGTGGCAACGACTGCTCGGCCGCTTCGGTGCGTTCTTAGCCGGGATCTGGCATGCATTGACCGCCCATGTGCACGTCTCCGGCACGCAGCGAGGCGTGTTGGGTGCGGCGCTCCTTGGGATCGCGCTGCTCGCGATGGCGCTCGTGCTCTGGCGTGCGCTGCGCTCGGTGCAACGCGACAGCGCGTCGCTCGCGGCGGTGCGTGCGCTCGATCGCGGCGAGACGGTCGGCGACGTGTACGCCGCAGCGTCGCGCGCGGCGCAGCGCGGGGAGTTTCCGACCGCAGTTCGATTGCTCTTCGCCGCCGCGATCATCGCGCTCGATCTGCACGGACTGCTGGCCGACGACGCGGGGACGACCGTCGGAGAGTTTCGGCGCGCGCTGCGCGCGAAAGATGCGGGCGCCGCGACCGACTTCGACGACCTCGCGCGGCTGTTCACGGTCATTGCCTACGGCGATGCGGACGCGGATGCAGCCACGTGGGAACGGGCGCGCGGCGCGTACCTTGCGCTGACGGCGCGATCGGGATGAACGGCCGCCGCTTCGACGTTCTCCTCGGCATCGTCGCGATCGTCGCGCTGTGTGCCTACGCGCTGTTGCGCGGCGAGCAGGCGGATACACCGGTCTCAGCGTTTTCCTCGTACGATTACGGCGCCAACGGCTATCGTGCGCTCGCTGACGTGCTCGCGCGTTCCGGTGTTCCGGTGCGGGAGTTCGGACGTCCGGCCGACGAGTTGCGGCACGACGTCGGCACGCTCGTCGTGTCGTCGAACGCGCCCGAGTCAGGACGCATCGCGTCGGCGCGCGCACTCGCGCCGCACGACGTCGCGGCGTTGGCGCGCTGGGTGCGCGGCGGCGGCCATCTCGTCATGCTCGACACGGATTTCGACGCGATCGCGAAGGCGGCGCTGGGTGTGCCGTCGTCGGTTTTCGTCAAGGAGCGGACGCGCGCGTTTGCCGTGCCGCGGCGGACTCAGCCGCATGCGCCCGCGGTGAGCGGCGATTTCTTTGAAGCGTTCGGTTTTGCGACGAAGCGCGGTGCGCGCCCGCTGCTGGCGACCGAACGCGGCGTGGTCGCGTTGACGTATGCGCTCGGTAGCGGCAGCGTCGTCGCGATCACCGACCCGACGGTTTTTTCGAATGCGCGTCTTGCCAAAGATGACAACGCCGCCTTCGCCTATGGCGTGCTGGCCGGTCACGGCACGGTTGCCTTCGATGAATATCTCCACGGCTACGGGCAAGATCGCACGGTGTGGCAAGCGCTTCCCGCGCCGATTCACGTCGCGCTCGTGCTGCTGCTTTCCATCGTCGTATTGGCGGCGATCGGTGCGAACCTGCGGCCTGAACCGCCGGTCGCGCTCGATCCGCCGGACGAACGTGATTCATCGGCGTACATCGCGGCGATGGCGGTGCTGCTGCGCCGCGCTCGCGCCGCGCGCAGCGCAGCCGCGATCTTCGCCAACGACGCGCTGCGCCGCGCACGCCGCCGCTTTTCCTTGCGCGATGACGCCGACATCTCGGCGATCGCGTTGCGTATCGCACGGAACGACGTGCGTCAGGGACTTGCCGACCTCGATCGGCTGTGCACGCGAGCTTCGATTGACGACGCGGCGCTCGCGCGCGCGGCCGCAACCTATCAGTTTCTTCGGAAGGAGCTTGGATGACCGTCGATTGCAAGGTGCTCGCGGAGCGTATCACGGAGGCGATGAGCGGTGCGCTCGTCGGCAGCGAGCGCACGATCTTCGCGCTCGAGATCGCGTTGTTCGCACGCGGTCACGCATTGATCGAAGGCGTGCCCGGAACGGGCAAGACGCTCGCGGTTCGCACGCTTGCACTCGCGCTCGGTCTGCCGTTTCGACGCATTCAGTTCACGCCCGACTTGATGCCGTCCGACATCATCGGCACGACCGTGTTCAACCCGCAAACGGCCGAGTTCTCGACTCGCACCGGCCCGCTCGTCGCAAGTATAGTGCTTGCCGACGAGATCAATCGCACGCCGCCCAAGACGCAAGCGGCGCTGCTCGAAGCGATGGAAGAAGGCCGCATCACGATCGACGGCACCGCGATCGCGCTGCCCGCGCCGTTCATCGTGTGCGCGACGCAAAACCCGATCGAATACGAGGGAACCTATCCGCTTCCTGAAGCGCAGCTCGATCGCTTCTTGGTAAAGATCGATGCGACATATCCGAGCGAAGCGCACGAACTGACGCTGCTCGCTCGTGTGAGCGCCGGATTCGATTGGCGTGACCTGCAAGGCTCGGG
The DNA here is from genome assembly GCA_027307235.1 of Vulcanimicrobiota bacterium. GTDB lineage: Bacteria > Vulcanimicrobiota > Vulcanimicrobiia > Vulcanimicrobiales > Vulcanimicrobiaceae > DAHUXH01. Next base: position 219,273 of record DAHUXH010000020.1, read on the forward strand.
AGTCGCTGCCGTGACCAGCGCTGATGAAGTTATGCGGGCGCAGCGCGCCGTACGTGAAGTGCATCTGTCCGACGGCGTGCAGCGCTACATTCAGCAGATCATCGCGCAGACGCGCACGCATCCGCGCTTGGCGCTGGGCGCATCGCCGCGCGCCGGTGTGGCGCTGCTGGTCGCCGCGCAAGCGGCGGCCGCCATCGACGGCCGCGCGTTCGCGACGCCCGACGACGTGAAAGACGTCGCCGCATTCGTGCTGCCGCATCGCTTGATCGTCCATCCCGAGGCGGAGATCGACGGCGTGCGCGCACGTGACATCGTCGCCGACGTGCTGGCGAGCGTTCCCGTTCCGCGTGCGTAAGCTGCGCTTGCCGCGCTGGTTCTCGCGACGGTTCTACTTCGCCGTCACGGTGCTTGCCGGACTGCTTGCGCTCGCTCCGGTGCTGCACGCGCTGCTCGCGTTGACGGTTGCCGCGGCGTTCGCGCTCGGCATCGCCGTGATCGTCGATCTGGTCATCGGTCCGCCGCGCGCGCTGCTCGCCGTGCATCGTGTCGTTCCCGCTCATATCGCGTTGCGAAAGCCCTTCGAGCTCGTCTACGAGATCGAGAACCGATCAACCGTGGGCGCTGCGGTCAGGCTGGTGGAATCGCCGGTGCGCACGCTGCGCTACCAGCGCGACGAGGTGAGCGCATCCGTCCCGGCGCGCAGTGCCGTGCGCCTTATCCGCCCGGCCGACGCCATCGCACGCGGGAGCGACCGATTCCAAGCGATATATCTGCGCTTCACGAACGCCATCGGGCTCGTCGAACGGCGCGTGACCATCGCGCAACCGCACGACTTTCGCGTCTTCCCCGACCTCTCGGCGGTCGAACGCTACGGCGCGTTGCACGTGCGCAACCGTCTACTCGAAGCCGGTTTGCGTAAGATGCGTTTGCGCGGCATCGGCACCGAGTTCGAGAGCTTGCGCGACTGGAGCGCCGGCGATGCGTTTCGCTCGATCGACTGGAAGGCGAGCGCCCGGCGCGGCAAACTGATGGTTGCACAATATGAAGTCGAACGCAGCCAGGACGTCATGCTGGTACTCGACTGCGGACGGTTGATGACGGCGCGCATCGGCGAGCAGCGCAAGCTCGACTACGCGATCACTGCCGCCCTCTCCGTCGCTGCGATCGCGGGGCTGGCGAGCGACCGCGTCGGGCTGGTCGCTTTTGCAAGCGAGATGATCGCCGCGAGCGCGCCGCGCGCGACGCGATCATCGCTCTCCTATCTCGCCGATCTCGCCTATGACATCGAACCGCGCTTCGAGGAAGCCAATTATTCGCGCGCCTTCACGTATTTGCGCACGCATCTGCGCCGCCGCAGCATGATCGTCTTTTTCACCGACGTGGTCGACCCGCTCGCGCAAAGCGCCGTTCTCGCGGAGATCGGCGCGCTCGCGCACCGGCACGTCGTCGTGTGCGCCTTCATGAACGACGCGGCGGTCGCACACGCACTGATGCGTCCGCCCGCATCGGCGGTTGACGCCTACGCCACCGCCATCGCGCTCGGCCTGGAACACGAGCGCAAGACCGCCGCCGCCGTTCTGACCTCACGCGGCGTCATCGTGATCGACACACCAGCTACGTCGCTCTCAACCGCCACGATCGACGAATACCTCCGCATCAAACAGCGCGGCCTGATTTAGACGAAGAGGTGAGCCACGTATCAAGGTTCTGCTAGGAGCGACTTCGGTGTGACCTGTCAGGGTCCGCAGTCGGTCACACCGAAGTCGCTTCCCAAGGGACCTTCTCTCGCTAATCAGTCCTTGCTACGACGCTTCATCACGTCGTCACAGAACCGAGGGACGACGAGAGAAATGAAGACAAGGGAAAATGCAGTAAATGCCAGACTAGCGGCCACGGCATTGTACCATGCGATAGGTCTAACTACCGTGTTCGCAGTTACACTTACGAGCATCGCGACCGTTATCGCAATGAGCTGGGGCCACGACCATTGACGCGCTTTGGTAGCCAGGGACGCAATTAGCTGGTGCATACTACAAAGGCTACCACACCGGCGACCCCGGCGATCGCACCGCTGACGGCGGCAACACCCCCAGCGATAGCACCGGCCGGCGCGAGCACTACCGTCATAGTTGATCCCCAGGCCAACAACCCCGCTAGTCCTGCGATTCCCCCGGCAACCGCGGCGATTCCAGCGGCGATACGGCACGCCCTAGTTTGAACCCGTCTCGTGCTTGTGGATGCTGTCGCTCCCGCCGGAATAGCAAACCGCTGGGACCACTGCGAACCATCGGATCCGGAAATCATCGCCGTAAAGGTGCCGTCGCCATTCAGCTTGCCGATAATGCGGAAGGTCGTACCATTCATAGAAGAAAAGTCGGCTGTTACTAAGCCCGCTGCAGAATTAACGATCATAGACCCTCCGGAAGGCAACGCGTTGCTTCCTTCGTGAATCGCATTGGGGCTGAGCGCGTCTACCGGATGCTTTGTGAGCCAACCTGCGCGAGATAATGCGCGGTGACTCCGAAGGTGGGTTGGTTCTGCACTCTTGCCATCAGTGTTCCGTCACTGCCGTACGAAACGCCGGTTTCACCACCGCTCGAATTCGGACCAATAACGACTGTACCGACCGGCGCTGCCAGGGCCATCCCAATTCGACCCTGATTAGCAGCGACCACTGCGGGAAACAAAGTGAGGCGAAGAGTTGAAGCAGGTGAGGATCCGCTTGGTGCGCTAGGAGGCAAGGAAGGAGAAGCGACGTCACCATTGCCGCTCCCGGCGCAGCCGACGAGAAGAACTGTTACGGCCATTCCAAACGCCGGAACCGCTCGCTTGAGAAAAATCAAGATGCCCTCCGTTGAAGCGTAGAATTCGCGCAATGGGGGGTTCCGTAAATCGCCTTCGTAACGCACGCTTTGCGTACTCGTCACGCTTGCGGTGCACTCTCTTGTTTACGATGTTTCCAATCGGTTATGAATGCCGGTCGAAAAAAGCACACCATGCCACGTAAACCCGCCCTTGGCCGTTGTCGTATTTCACGCCCCAGGTCTTCCTCCCTCGTGTCAACGTAAGATGAGGCAGGACGCCGGTCTTATTTCTAGAGTGGTGCCAACCGCGCCATACCGCTGGTACTCGACTGCGGACGGTTGATGACGGCGCGCATCGGCGAGCAGCGCAAGCTCGACTACGCGATCATCGCTCTCCTATCTCGCCGATCTCGCCTATGACATCGAACCGCGCTTCGAGGAAGCCAATTATTCGCGCGCCTTCACGTATCTACGCACGCATCTGCGCCGCCGGAGTATGATCGTCTTTTTCACCGACGTGGTCGACCCGCTCGCGCAAAGCGCCGTTCTTGCGGAAATCGGGGCGCTCGCGCACCGGCACGTCGTCGTGTGCGCCTTCATGAACGACGCGGCGGTCGCACACGCACTGACGCGCCCGCCCGCATCGGCGGTTGACGCCTACGCCACCGCCGTCGCGCTCGGCCTGGAACACGAACGCAAGACCGCCGCCGCCGTTCTGACCTCACGCGGCGTCATCGTGATCGACACACCAGCTACGTCGCTCTCAACCGCCACGATCGACGAATACCTCCGCATCAAACAGCGCGGCCTGATTTAGCCACCGGCCGAATGCCGGGGGATTTCTTTGCTGACGGGCCTCGTTTGGTCAGCACGTGATCGACGTAGTTCCTTCCCCAGTCACGCATCAGCATCACGATGGGACGCAAGCTTTCGCCAAACTCGGTTGGGGAGTATTCCACGCGCGGCGGTATCTCGCGGAAGATTTCGCGATGGATGACACCGTCGCGTTCGAGTTCGCGGAGTTGCGTCGTCAGCATGCCTTGTGTGACACCGGGCATGAGCCGGCGCAGTTCCCCGAAGCGCTTGGTGCTCTTGAGCACGTGGAAAAGAATGACGCCTTTCCATTTGCCGCCGATGACGTCGAGCGTCACTTCCACACTGCATTTGTACCGAGGAGCAGCATCGGTTTCTGCGGTCATTTCGGCCTTTTCTAATAGTACGTTTTTCAGTACTACTACGTAAATTTCTGCGTACTGTACATTTTACTTCACCGGCGTTAGACTCGCAATGCCATGAGAATAGAGCCGTCAAAAGCGGTCTCGCAGCGCTCCAGCCTCGTTGTCGCTTTCGCGGACGTTCCCGAAACCAGCCTTACGCCAGCCCGCTTTCCGTCCGGAGGTTCGGCGCGTATCGCCTACGGCTGCGACTCGAGCATGAGGGCGGCCAGCCTTCAACCCGACTATCGGTCGAAGCCGCATCGTCATGACGCGGAGCAGCTCAGTTACGTCGTGCAAGGTGAACTCCACGTCTTCGTGGACGACGGGGGGTTTGTTGCGAAAGAGGGCGATGTGTTTCGTATCCCGCACAACGCCGTCCACTGGTTACGTGTGCACGGGGCGGATCCGTGCGTGCTCCTGGAAATACATACCCCCGCCTTGATCGGCGATCCCTGCGTGTTCGATACGGCGGTCGCGCTGCTCCGGGGCGCCGAAGCGCTGTGTCAGGTGCGCAGCGTCGGCTCGCAGTGGCTGACGGACGTCCATCCCGTTCACGCCGAACGGATCGGCATCGAGCTCGACGCGCTACGGGTGTGTCTCGCCGATGTGCCTGAGACGAATCTCGTTCCGGCCAAGTACCTTTCGGGCGGGTCGATCGGCGCGCAGATCGTGTACGGCCGGGAATCGAGTGTGATGGTGGCGACGCGCCAACCCGGCTATCATTCAAAGCCGCATCGTCATGATGCCGAGCAACTCAATTACGTGTTGCAAGGCGAACTCTACGTCTTCGTCGACGTCGGTGGGTTTCTGGCGAAAGAAGGCGATGTGTTTCGCGTCCCGCGCAACGCCATCCACTGGTCGTGGGTACAGGGGACCAAACCGTGCGTCCTTCTGGAATCGCATAGCCCGGGATTGATCGGCGATCCGGGTGTGACCGACACCGCCGTTGCATTGCTGCGCGCTTCCGAAAGAAATGACGGCGTGCAGAGTGTCGGTTCCCAATGGCCGCACGACGTCGATCAAGGCTGCGTGGAACGCATGGTCATGGGGCCTCACTGACGATGATGCAGTCACGAAAGCTCGGATCGGCGGACCTGTTCCAGATCATCGAGCTTCACGGACCGACGCACGATGCCGATTGGATGCTGCCGGGGATGCCACCAGCGGATCTTCAAGCCAACGCCGCCTGGTTGTATCCCGACTTTTGGATCCCGCGCACGAACCGGTTGGTCTTTACCTTCCAGTTATGGGTCCTCAAGACGGGACGAAGCACCATCGTGATCGATACCGGTATCGGAAACCACAAGCAGCGCCAAGCGCATGCGCAGAACATGATCAACACGCCGGTGCTCGATTGGCTTGCAGCGATCGGTGCTCCGCGCGAAGAGATCACCCACGTCGTCCACACGCACTTGCACGGCGATCACGTAGGATGGAATACCAGCCTGGTGGACGGCGCGTGGCTGCCGACCTTCCCGAATGCGACGTATTATCTCCCAAAGCACGATTGGGAAGCATTCAAGGAACGCTACGACGCCGGTGTGCGCGATCTCCACATGGCGCCGATTGCCGACAGCGTGCTTCCTATCGTTGAAGCGGGACTCGCGGCATATGTTACGCCCGGCGAGGTGGTGGCGGATTGTCTGATCGCGTCGGACTCCTCCGGGCATACGCCCGGTCACCTGTTGTACACGTTTGCGGATGGTGGTGACGACGTGATCTTTTGCGGCGATGTGCTGCACTCGCCGATGCAGGTCTTGCATCCGGAGATCAACTGCCGGTGGTGTGAAGCGCCTGATCTCGCGCGCGCAAGTCGCATTGCGCTGCTCAAGCGAGCCGCGCAGAGCGGGGCAACGCTCTTCCCAGCTCACGCGAAGGGTCTCAACGGATGGCGCATCGGAACCACGTCTGACGGCTTTTCGGTACACGTGTGATGCAAGCCATCATCTTCGATCATGTCGGCGAGCCGGGCGAGGTGCTGAACGTTGCCGACATCCCGCCGCCTCACGTCCGCGCCGGCCACGCGCTGATCGCGGTGCGTGCCCGTCCGATTCATCCGGCAGACGCCGCGTTCATTCGTGGAAAATATCGTCTGCGTCCGCAGTTTCCTCAGGTCGCAGGTTTGGAAGGCGTTGGAACAGTCGTCGAGACAGGTGCGGGCGTCGATGCGGCACGTGGATCGCGTGTCGCCTTTCGTTGGCCCGGAAGCTGGGCGGAATTCGCGGTGGTGCCGGCCGAACGCCTCATCGAAGTTCCGCCGGATATCTCGGATCAAGACGCCTGCCAAATGTCGCTGAATCCGCTGACCGCTTGGGGGTTGCTCGATCGAGCGAAGGTTGTCCAAGGCGATACGATCGTGCTGACTGCGGCAACGTCGTCGGTGTCCAATCTCGCCGGTGCCCTCGCTCGCAGACGCGGCATTCGCGTCATCGGTATCGTGCGAGGGGATCCGAGCGCGGCCGCGACGCGTTGCACGGCCGATCACTTGCTGTCGGATAGCGACGCCGAACTCGTCGCGTCGATTCTCTCGGCGACGGACGGCAAGGGCGCGGCGGCGTTGATCGACAGCGTCGGCGGCCCGATTGTCGCGAAGCTTTTTGGGGCGCTCGCGCCCGGAGCGCGCCTCGTCGCGTACGGGGTGCAGAGTTCGGAAGCGGCATCCGTCACCAACGCCATGCTGATCTATTCCAACCTGACGTGGTATGGGTTCGGTATCGATCACTGGCTCAGCCGGCTTTCACCTGACGCGACCGCTGCGATGCGCGCCGAACTGTGGTCGATGCTGCGGCAAGGAACCCTCAGTTTGCCGGTCGCTTCGACGCATCCGCTCGACGCGATCGGTGACGCGCTCGCCGCGGAGGCGCAGAGCCGGCGAGGCAAAGTTCTGCTTGTTTGAGCCGCGCGAGATGCTCGCCGCATTCTACGAGCGAAAAGGGCGCGCCCGCGACGTGTTCGTCGTTGCGACACTCCCCGTTCCGCGACCGCGTCCTCATGACGTCGTGGTGCGCTTGGCGGTGTCGGGCGTCAACCCGTCCGACGTCAAGAGCAGAAACGGCCGCATCTCGATGGAGATGCCGTTTCCATACGTGATACCGCACAGCGACGGCGCCGGCGTGATTGCCGCCGTCGGTGCCGGAGTCGACGCCCATCGTGTCGGCGATCGTGTGTGGGTCTACAACGCGCAGTGGCAGCGTCCGCACGGCACTGCGGCTCAATACGTCGTGCTGCCGGCATCGCAGGCTGTACGTTTGCCGGACGACGTCGATTTTGAAACCGGCGCGTGTCTCGGAATCCCGGCGCAGACCGCTCATCGCGCAGTGCATATCGACGGTTCCGTGGCGGGGAAAACGGTGCTCGTGACGGGCGGCGCCGGCGCCGTCGGGCGCTATGCGATTCAATTCGCAAAAGCCGCCGGCGCGAGCGTGCTCACAACGGTCAGTTCCGCCGCCAAGGCGGATGCCGCGCGGCACGCCGGCGCCGACGTGATCATCGACTACACAACGGAGGACGTTGCGGCGAGTATTCGAGCGGCTACCGGCCGATCGCACGTCGATCGTGTGATTGAAGTCGATATGGCCGCCAATGCCGGCCTCTATCCGTCGATCATCGCCAAGGGCGGAACGATCGTGTGCTACGGCTCCGGAGTGGACGACGTTGCACTGCCGGTTCGCATGTTTCGCCAGAGCGATGTCACACTACGCTTCTTCTTGGTGTACCAGCTTCCGCTTGCAGCGCGGCGAGCCGCCATCAGCGACATCTCAAAGATGCTCAAGCAACGCGCGCTCTCGCATGCCATCGCTGCGCGCTTTCCCATCGCCGGGATCGCAGAAGCGCACGATGCCGTTGAGGCCGGCCTTGCATCCGGCGGAAATGTCGTCGTGCAGCTTCCCGAACAGATACCGTAGTCGAGAGCAGAAGGAGCGATGTCGATACTCGCCACGGAGGTGCAGAACGGGGATCGGTGCATCGAGGAATTCCTCGAGCGGTTGTCGTCCAACGCGACGATCGACCTCACCGTTCGCTGCGAGCTGCCGTCTGATAGTTCCGCGCTGCAGCAGCGCTGTGCACGCAGTCTCAATGCCTTTCTCGATCGTCTGACCGCCGACATGCGCGACCTTGCGGATTCTTCAAGCGTCAATGCGGCGGCCGTCGCTCGCAATTCGCTCTTGCTGACCCGGGTTGCCAATGCCGCGGTCGATCAATCCGACGAGACAGCGACGATCGCGACCTGCATCCATCAGACCGCGCAGGCGGTCGACGTCGTGGCGACGTCGGCCGATGCAACCCGCGGCCTCACCGAGGAGTTGGTGAGCGCTTCTACGCGATCAATCGACGCATTGGAACACTCGCTCGACGCGCTCAGACGCCTGTACGAAGGTGTGAAAGAGGCTGCGACAAGCGCTTCGCATGTCGTCCAATTGTCAAGCAAGATCGATTCCGTGGTGGATGTCATCGACGACATTTCCGCTCAAGCCAACATGCTGGCGATCAATGCCGCAATCGAAGCCGCTCACGCCGGCACCGCCGGGCGCGGCTTCGCGGTCGTCGCCTCTGAGATAAAGAAACTCGCCGGCTCCACTCGCACGTCGACCAAGGAAATCGCAGAACTGGTCAAGACCGTTCGCGAGTCGGTTGAATCGGCGCGCGAAGGCACCGGCCACTGTCTGACGCTTTCTGATGAAGTGCGAACCGCTTCGCTGCATGTGCGTGAGGTCTTGCACACGATGATGGGCATTCTGGATAAGTCGGCTGCTCAGGTTGTGGCGATAGCGGCGGCGGTCGAAGAGCAGTCGACAACCTTGCGCGAGGTCTCGCGCAACGTTGAACTACTGAACCGGCACGCTGCCGAAGGGGCACAGGACGCCAAGAGCGCGACCGAACTGAAACTGGCAGATTTGAGTACCGAAAGCTATGCGATTCTCAGCCGCTACCGGCTCGGGACGGATATTGAAGCGATCCGTGACGTTGCGACCGGCGTCGCGGCGGAAATTGAAGAAGTGCTGGAAGCTTCCCTGACCGGCGGAACGGTGACGGAAGCGGAACTCTTCGACACAGACTACGTGGAACTAAAGGGTACGGCCGTTCTGCGGCTGGCCCGTTTGTTCCGAGTGGATAAAGTGTCGGGCGGCGCATTTCGACCGCCCAAGTACACGACGACATACGATGAAAAGATCGAGGAGCCGCTTCGCGTGCTCTTCGACCGGCTAGCCGCGCAGCATCCAAGCCTGACGTTCGTCCTGGTCGATTTGAATAGTTTCACCATCATGCACCATAAGGATTTCCGTAAGGACATTACCGGAAACGATGCCGTCGATATTCTCACGAATCGCGTGAAGCGCATCTTTGAAGATCCGGCGAGCATGCGCGCGGCTCGCACGGGGTTGCGCAACGGGACAAGCGTTCCGTTACGCGCAAAGCGCAGCGAGTTCACGAGCCGGGGTGTTGATTTGCGCCGTCCTGCGGGTCCACGCAAGACGCTCTTGCAGATGTACGCGCGAGACGTAGGCGACGTGCTTGCCAACATGTCTTTGGCGCTGTACGTCCGCAACCACTATTGGGGTGCGCTGCGTGTCGCTTTTCAAGCGCCGGATGAGCGCGCTTTGGAATCACCGCTGCACTAGGAGGCACTACACATGTCAGCCTACGTCGTTTCCATCGTGGAATCGCTCGATCGCGCGAAGGTTGCGCTGTATTCCGCGATCGCGGCCGCCAGCATCTCGCAGTATGGGGGGCGTTACCTCGCGCGAACCAATCAGATCGAAGCTCTCGAAGGGATCGCGCCGCGATTCATCGTCATCGTTGAATTCCCGACCATGGAGCGCGCGCGCGAATGGTATGCATCTCCGGAGTATGCGCGCGCGCTCGGTATGCGGCAAGGCGCATTGGAACGGACGATGCTGATCGTCGATGGCCGCGTTATGAGCCCGCACGCGATGACGCCGTCGTAAGGCATGGCGGAAGGGCCCGCCGGGCGTCGAACGCAGCCGCGTATGAGCCCGCGGCTGACGTTCGGGATCAACTCTGCCCTCGCGTTCGCGTGTGCGGCTCTGATGATGGTGCCGTTGCACGAGACCGGGCATGGGCTCGTGGCGCAAGCTCTCGGTTTTGCCCCGAAGATCTATGCTGTCTACGAGGACAACCCCGCGGGAACGGCCTTTCAAACACTTGCGATCCTCGCCGGCGGGCCGCTGACGAGTCTTGTGCTCGGCTCGATCTTTCTGGCATGGTCCCGCAGAGGGCCGGCACGCTACGGGTTCGGACGACTGTTGCTGTTCTGGATGGGACTGCTCGGTGTCATGAACTTCGTCAACTACCTCGTCGTCACGCCGTTTCTCGCCGTCGGCGATTCCGCACAATTCGCTAACACGCTTGGTTGGCCGCTGGCTGCGCGCTATGCGATGGCGTTGCTGGGCGTCGCCGCGGTCATCGCGCTTGGGCGCCCCATCGCCGCGGCCATGTTCGCGGTGGCTCCGTCCGACTTTGCGCTGGACACGCCGCGCGACCGGAGGCGTTTGGTCATCTGGGGCTTCTACATGCCATTGTTCGCCGGCGTCGCACTGTGCGCACCGGCGGGAATCGGAACGCCGCTCTGGCTGGTTGGGGTTGGGCTGCTCGGCGACATCGGAAACATCGACGTTGTCGTCGCCGCGCTCTACGCGGGCGGCGAGCCACCGGAAAAGCGCCGAACAGACGCGCCGCTGCGCTTTGAGTTCGGGGCTCTCGGGCTCTACGTGGCGCTCGTTCTTTTCAGCGTCCTCGTGCTGTCGAAGGGGCTGCCGGTGTAGTCGGCGACTCCAGCACGACGCTGGTAGTGAGGCCGATGCCGGCGCGCGTGTATTGGGTGATCGCGCGGGCCAGGCGTCGCCGGCTTGCGGTTGCGATGGCATCGGTCACGACCGTGACGGTGAGACCGCGAGCGCGCGCGCCTTTCGCGGTCGCCAAGACGCAAGCGTCGGCGTAGACGCCGCCGATGAGGACGTGATCGACCGCCAATGCCGCGAGCCGCTCGCCGAGTGCAGCGTTGCTGAACGCGTTGCCGGTGTGCTTGGCGAAGCGTTCGTCTCCAACTACCGCGATACGTTCGTCGAGCGCGGTTCCCGGCGTGCCGGCCACGGCGGCGCCGTTGCGAAAGATGTTCTGCCAGTCGTTCTTCTTGAACTCGTTGACGATGTAGATCACCGGCCATCCGTGCTGCGCGGCCGTTGCGATGGCGCGGTTGGTCGCGGCAATCAGAGGCTCCACCTCCGCGACCGGAAGCGGCAGTTTGCCGTTGGGTTCGAGAAAATCGCGCTGCATGTCGAGCACCAGGAGTGCGGACGTCACTGTAGTTTCGTCTCCCTTCGAACGTCGCGTCCCATGAAGGCAAAGTAGAGCAGCACCAGGATGCCGGTGCAGATGCCGAAGCCCGAACGAATCGACATCGGCAAACGCAACGGCGAGAAGAAGCCTTCGATCGTTCCGGCGACGAGCAACATCGAACCGACGCCCAAGAAGAGCACGCCCGCGCGCCGCGCATGTTCAACGATCGCGTCGCGGCGGCGCAAGCGGCCCGGGTAGACGACCGCCGCTGCGATCAGCAAGCCCGCTGCGCCGGCGATTTGAATGGCGGTGAGTTCGATGACGCCGTGCGGTGCGATCGTTGCCCAAAAATCCGGGCCGAAACCCGCGCGCGTGAAGAGTTCAGATTCCACCCCGACCATCAGGCCGTTGGTCAGGATGATCCACACCGTGAACATCCCGAGCGTGACCGCACCGGCCAGCGCGAGGATCGCGACCTTCACGTTGTTGGTGATGATGAACGAAGCCATCATCGGCGAGTTCGTCGAGCCGAAACCGAAGTTCGAGTCGTGCAGGCTCTTGTGAATGTCAGAAGGCACGACACCGCCGGGCATGAACAGCGCGGCATCCTGCGGGCGTGCCGCCACCAGCGCATACGCCAGGATGGCGCTCACCACGGTGATGGCGGTGCAGAGCGCGACGTAGGTGAACGATCGCCGAAACTCTCGCGGGAAGGTCTGAGTGTAGAAGCGACCGATGCGCGTCGCGCCGGTCTCCATCCCGCCCCCGTAGACATGCGCGTGCGCGCGCGCCACCAGGCGGTTGAGATATGCAGCGAGTGCGCGATCGAACTGCTTGCCTCGAGCGTACGCGAGGTCGCTTGTGGCGCGCCGGTAGAGCCGCCCCAGTTCGACGACGTCCTCGGGTGCGAGTCCGCGTACTCCGCGCCGTCCGGCACGCGACACGAGCGCGTCAAGACGCTCCCACGCGCTTGCGTTCCGAGTGACGAAATCAGCTTGCTGCACGCGCGCTACCTTGGCGCCCGAGCGCAAAGGGTCATGCAAGCCCCGCTGGGCTGCCGGCCGTCCCACAGCGCTCGCGCATACTCTGCGCCTTTCCTAGGCCGGCGCGACTCAGGAGACGCGCTCTTGCGCCGCAAGGCGATCCGATGTATACTGAACCTTGTGGTTCAGTATAGCGAATCCCGGCTCGACGCTTCGTTTGCTGCGTTATCGGACGCGACGCGGCGAGGAGTGCTGAAGCAGCTCGGGCGCGCCGACGCTTCGATCACAGAGCTTGCCGGAAGATTCAACATGACGCTCACCGGCATGAAGAAACACGTTGGTGTGTTGGAGCGCGCGGGACTTGTTACCACTGAAAAGGCCGGGCGCGTGCGGACGGTTAGGGTGAGCATGCACGCGTTGGAAGAAGAGGCGGCCTGGATAGAGCGGCACCGCCGACTCTGGAGCGCGCGTTTTGACGCGCTCGACCACATTGTCGAACATTTGCAACGTAAGGAGAAGGCACATGCCCGAAGCAAAAGACGCTAGTCCCACCGGTATCAACGCCACCTCGGTGGCGCGCAAGTCCGATCGCGAACTCGTCGTGACGCGAATGTTCAATGCGCCGGCGCATATCGTCTTCGAGGCGTGGAGCAAGCCCGAATTGTTCAAGCAGTGGTGGGTTCCAAAGTCGGTCGGAATGTCGCTGGTCTCGTGCGACATGGATGTGCGCACCGGTGGCACCTATCGCCTTGTATTTCGCCACCCAAGCTTCGATCAACCGATGGTGTTCTTCGGCACGTATGGAGAAGTGACGCCGAGCAGGCGCCTCGTTTGGACGAACGAAGAAAGCGATCAAGGCGCCATAACCACGGTGACGTTCGAAGAACGTGCGGGCAAGACGCTTGTCACCCTACACGAACTTTATCCAACGGAAGCCGCTCTCGAAGAAGCCCTCGCCGGTTCGGCGGAAGGCCTGCCCGAACAGTTCGCGCAGCTCGATGAATTGCTCGCAGCAAGCCCTTGAAATAAGACGATCCAAGGGCGGCGAATCCGCGTCACTTTTGAAATGCATGGCTCCGAAACGCATTATGTGGTGACGGTGACTGCCGACGAGGTGCAAAGGTAATGAGCAGATTATTAGTGGAGATCGAAAGCAATGAGACGCTGCGCGGACCGATCTACCTGCGGTTTTCAAATCAAACCGTTGAACGCACCGAGTCCTACTCTAGCGGTGAGGTAAATGTAGATCTCGATCACCATCACGAACTGATCGGGATAGAGATGCTCAGTTTGGGACCAAACCAGATTGCAGCCCTAGCCGACATCGTTCGTGCGCACGATCTAGACTTGCGCCCGCTGTTCTCGATGAAGCGGGCATCATAGTTCGCGAACGGAAAGCTCTGAATATATTCAAGCTCAAGCCACCCATGTAAACCGTGCGAACGAGATGGCATCCATTCCTAGAATAATGAGCGATACAATGGCAATAGCATAGCCAATGAGTGGCAATCGCCGAAACAGTTCGGATGTCGCCATGAGAATGGGGACGACCGAGTACAGCAACCGATCAACAGAAAACGGCGTACCTGAAAACGCTATGATGATTCCGCAAATCGCCACGTAGTAGAGATCCGATTTCCCGAGGAATCTACGAAATACGACAACACATGGAAGAGACATGGCCACGAACGCGATTGAGATCCAATCGTGGATGCGACCCAATCTCGCGCCGCGTAAAATCCCCAACCAGCCCCCAAAATCGAATCCGGCAGCGTGACGCCAGCCGGTTTGCGCGTGTACAAATGCGAAGACATCGCCGAATCGTACCAGGCAGAATACCGGAAACGCTAGCGCTCCGACGATGCCCAGCGAACAACTGAGAATGTCGCGCATGGAACGACGCTCGACGATCGCCGCGATGAGCATGCCCAGGGAGAGCGCAATTCCGAGCGGTCGTGTTGCTGCAGCGGCTGCGGCGGCAAGTCCAGCAAGTGCATATCGCCGATGGTTATAGCTCAAAAGGGCCGCAGTGCTAAAGAACATGAAGAGTCCCTCGGAGTACGCAACGCTAGCAAATAATGAGAGCGGCGTCACGCACGCAATGACCGCGACCCATAGAGCACTACGTTCGCCTAGGCGTTCGCGCGCGTAGGTATATAACAAAAGAATCGCCAGCAAGAAGCCAACGTTGTTCACTACGAGACCGGCAACCGGCCAGGGCAGCCCGATGTGTACCAGCGCCGCCGACACGACCGGAAACATCGGAAAAAAAGCAATGTTGTGCTGCCTGCCGTCTCGCGCAAACTCATAGCCATGCTGCACAATTGAGGCGTACCATCCGCCGTCCCAGTTCGCAAAAGCGGCGACTGTGGCGTGGGGCGCCGCGAAAAGGAATGCGCCGAGTATTACAAGGCGACTCGCCGCCCAAATTGCAAGCACAATCTTCATCTTTTCGAGGCTCCCAAGGACAGAGGTGCCGGTAGGATCGGCTTGCTGCACGCGCGCTACCTTGGCGCCCGAGCGCAAAGGGTCATGCAACCGGCGTCGAAGGTCGCGGCCTGATGGATCGTACGCTCGATGTTCGCACGCCGGAAAGCATCGCGTTTTCCTACGAGCTGGCGGGTGTCGGCAGTCGCGGCCTCGCGGTCGTCGTCGATCTGATCGTACAGATCGCGATCCTCTCGGCGCTTTTCCTCGGTCTCGGACTCCTCGCCCCGCGACTGCCGCGGGTCGCGGTCCTTTCGGCTGCGGAGCTTCAACTCGCCCGCTCCATCGGCATCGGCATCGTGATTGCGATCGTCTTCGCCGTGAGCTTCGGATACTTCATTGTGCTCGAAGCCGTCTGGGGCGGGCAGACGCCGGGGAAGAAGATGTTCGGCATCCGTGTCGTGCGTGACGGCGGATACCCGCTCGACTTCGGCAGTTCGCTCGTGCGCAACATCATTCGCGTCGGCGAACTGTTTCTCGGGTTCTACGCGCTCGGTGCCATCTGCGCGATCGTCTCGCCCGAGAACAAACGCCTGGGCGACTATGCGGCCGGCACCATCGTCGTGCGCGATGCGCGCGCGCTCCCGGCCGCGCAATTCATCCAGAGTTTCGCCGAACAGCGCCCGGCAGCACACGCGCTCGGCGAGGACGATCGCGCGCTCGTCAGCGGGTTTCTCGCGCGCCGTGCGACGCTTAGCCCCTCGGTTCGGCGTTCGTTGGCATCGCAGATCGCGGCGCACGTGCGCCCGAAGGCGCCGGCCGAGGTGCAAGCGCTCGACGACGAACAGATGCTGGAACGGCTGTGATCAGGTGCGGAGTTTCGCGATGAGGTCGCGCGCGAAGCGCATGGCGTCGCGCTTGGTATTCTCGTAGATCTGCGCGGCCTGACCGCCGGACATCTGCGTGCCGTTTTCGAGAAAGAACGCGACGCCCTCACCGACGACGACCGTGCCCGCGTACGCGATCGCGCCTTTGATGCCGATCCCCGCAACCGGAATGAATCCGGAAAGTTCGCGCGCGAGCGCGCGCCAGCCGATGCCGCCGCCGATTACCGGCAAAAGTTCCCACATCCGCTGCAGATCGGGGTCTTTGCCGTACGCCGCTTCGATTTGCAGTAGAAGCATCAGTTGAATCCCGGTGATCGCGACGGTGTCGCCGGCCGAGGCGAAGACGCCGAGCACGACACCGACCAGCGGCACGTGATCGACGACGGCGCTCGCGAGCGCCACTTTCAGCGAGGTGTTCGCCGCTTCGCGCGTGAGCTTCGCGGCGACAGCGGAACGCAGCGCGGGCAGACGCCGGCCGACCGCGACCTCCACGCCTTTCGCGCACTCGACGAGATGGACGAAGAAGCGCCCGCGCAGCGTCTCGCGCGAGAGATCGGTGACCACATACTCCGCATAGCTTCCGGGTGCGGGCGGGCCGTCGGGGCCGCTCGGTTCGGCCTCCGGATCGATCGTCAGCGCGAAGACCGGCACGCGTTTGGCGCACAGCACCGCGAGCGCGTCGGCGGTGGCGTCGCCTTGGCGGCCGAGGAAGATCACCGCGCGTACGTCTTGCATGTCGACGGTGTCGACGCGGTCGTTGGTGAGCGTCTCCAAGCACGCTGCCGCATCGAACGGGACGCCGCCGGCGTGACCCGCGAGCAGTAGCGCGCGCAGGTCGGCGACGTACGCCGGATCACCGCACAGCAAGAAACGAAACGGCTTGCGGCTATGCGCGTGGACGCTGTTCACGTCCACGCCTTTGCGCACCATGCGCAGGAGATCGCGTGCGCCGAGGACCGCCGACATCGTGCTGTCTACACCGCGTCTATGTCTGCGCCGCCGGAGCGCGAATCTCGAGTGCGGGATCGTCCGCGTAGTCGAGGTAGACGAGTCCGGTGAAGATCTCGAGCGGCCAGGCGTGCATGCCGCGAGCGTCGGCTTCGTCAACCATACTGCGATGGTTGGCGCGCGCTTCCGCGATGATCGCATCGGGTGTCGACTTCACGTCGGCGGCGAGAATCGAGGCGACGGTCACGTCGCCCGGCGTCAGGTTGTCCTTGAGCATGTCTTCATACGAGATGCCGTCGTTCCCGAAGCGCTGCTTGAGGGCATAGCGCAAGGTCGCATAGCGTTCCGGTGACGTTCCGAGGCCGAGGAGCGTCAGGCGCGCCTCGTTTTGCCGCGAGCGGGCCATATTCGACAGCTGCGCCGCTTGCGACGCCGCGACGGCCGCTTTGTCGAGTGCTGTCAGCGTATTCTGCATCAGCGGCAAGACGCGCTGGTAGTCACCGGGATCCATGTCGCCGGAGAAGTTGATCTGCGTGCGATCGAGTTCGCGCAAGAACGCATCGAGGTTCCCCAAGCCCTGATCCATCATCAACGTCGCGGCGCGGGCGGCATCGACCGCGCGCAGCGAATCGGCGCTCGCGCGCGCGACTTCGTCGAGGATGATCGGATATGCCGGAAGGACGGCGATGGCGTCGGCCGGCAGCGTCTTGCTCTCGAGCGTGCTCTGCATCTGGTGCAGAAGGTCTTTCGAATCCCGCAGCACGTTGTACGGTCCGTCGTTCTTGCTCTTCTCGAGCGAACCGGTGTTGGTGATCGTATCTCCAGCATCTTGCAGGCCGCTGTTGATCGAGCGGCTCATCAATTCCAAGTTCTTGATCACCGAGTCGATGCGCGTGCCGTTGCGAGCTTGCACGTTGGAGAGATTGGGGACTTCGTATTCGATCTCTTGAATGCGATTGTCGGAGGCCTTGAGTTGATCGAAGCCCTCCTGGCGCCGCGCCTCGATCTGCGTGGCGGCGGCCTGCAGATCGTTCTGGGCCTGTTGCACGGAGGCGTGCAGCGTGCCCAGATTGGGCTGCGTGAGATTCACGCGGCGTGCGTCGATGTCGCGCAGCGCGGCCAGCCGTTCGGTCGCGAGCGCCTTGCTCTTGGTGTCGCCGTTTTGCGCGACTTCCGCCAGCGTCTGCGCGCTCTTGCTCGTTTGGCCGAGCGCGAGTTGCGCTTGCGCGAGATCGACCAGCGCCTCGGTATTGTTCGGGTCTTGCTTCAGAATCTTGTTGAACTCGATCGACGCGACATTAAACCGGGCGTGTTCCTCGTCAGCGGCGGCGCGCACCAGTTCCTGCTGCTCGGTCACAACCTTCGGATCGAGTTCGGGATATCCGAGCGCGTGCGCGATGCGGTCGTTCGAGGGCGGATGGTCTTGAAAATACTTGGTGACCAGATCGTTGTGATCGGCGAACTCGACGCCGAGGTGGCCGAGCGACGTGACGGCGGCTTGCGGGTTGTATCCGGCACGCGCCATCATCTGAATGCCGTAGCGGTCGGCCTGCAGTTCGTCCGCGCGGCTGAGCTTCGAGAGAATGCCCTGCTCGGCGAGGCCACCGAAGTTGTAGATCAACGGCGAGAACAGTGACGCGAGCCCAAAGAGGATGTCGAGCACGTTGCTCTTGGTCTGCTGCGTGACGACGTGACGGCGCTCGTTGTGACCGGTTTCATGAGCGATGACGAAGGCCAGTTCGTCGTCGGACTGCGAGAAGTCGACGATACCCTCGTCGATGTACACGTAGCCGCCCATCGTGGCAAACGAGTTGATCTGGTCGTCTTTGACGACACGCAACTGGTAGTCGACGTCGGTGCGCGCGCGCTGCGCCCACAGTTTCTGCGCGATGCCGCTCACATAGGCGACCATCAGCGGGTCGCTCTCGAGCACGCTCCCGCGGACGATGTCCTCATCCTCGAGCTTCCCGAGCGAGACTTCTTGCGCGGTCGACATGGCTCGCACGGGTGCCGACCAGGTGGCACTCACGAATGCGACGGTGACGAAAGCGGTGATGATGCGTCGAAGCATGGCGGTGTGTTGTCCTCTACCAGGCAAGCGGCCACGGAGTTTCGCGCGCCGCCCACCTATTGTAACGCCTGCAGTGGGCCGATGCGTTTCCGGGTACCGGTGTGTATTGGATGTGGATAAGCAAAAGAACCTGTGAACTCATGTGGATGCCGGAAGGTGAGGGTACGGCGGATTTCTGAACCCGCCCTGAATCATGGAGATCGGTACCGGATGAGCGTGCTGCGCGGAAAGGGATTCGGGCTCGAAGTCGTGCTCGACCGGGCCGACGTCGATGCTGCGATCGCCGAGCTTGCTTCTCGCATCGAGGAGCAGCCCGGCTTCTACCGCGGCAGCACCGCGACCGCGGCCTTCGGCGAGCGGCTGCCCACCGACGAGCAGTTCGACGCGCTCCTGCGCGTGCTGGAGGCGGGCGGCATCGCCTTGCGCTCGATTGCCGGAAGCGGCGTGATCGAGACCTTCGCACGTGCCCGAGGCCTGGAGTTCGTTCCCGCCGCCCCGGCGGCGGAGCCCTTCGAGCAGCGCACGCGCGAGAAGCGCAAGCGTGAGGTGGCGCTCTCGGCGGCCGCGCGTTCGCTCGTAGCGGATTTCGCGGGTGCCCGGGCCGACATCGCCCAGCGGCGCAAGCAAGGTGACACCAGCGTGCGGCGGCAGGATCTGCGCGTCACCGGACGGGCCGATCCGCCGGCGGCGCTCGCGCCGGTGGAAGCGCTGCCGGGAACGCTGTATCACGTCGGCACGCTACGCGGCGGTCAGTCGCTGCATCAGGTCGGCAACATCGTGGTCGTCGGCGACGTCAACCCCGGCGCCGAACTGGTCGCGAGCGGCGACGTGCTGGTTTTCGGCAGACTCGCGGGCGTGGCGCACGCGGGCGCCCAGGGCGATGCGAATGCGCGCGTCTACGCGCTCGTCATGGCCCCGACGCAACTGCGCATCGCGACCTTCATCGCCGCCGACGCAGCCGCGGCCGCAACGTCGGAGGCACCGGAGTGCGCGCTGGTTCGCGATGGCCGCATCGCGGTCGTTCCTTATGAAGAACTCGATCGTCAACCGAGGGAGGGAGTCCGCTGAGCGCTCGCAAGATCGTCGTCACCTCCGGCAAAGGCGGCGTCGGAAAGACTACCACCACCGTCAATCTCGGTGCGGCGCTTGCCAAACGCGGCCGGCGCGTCGTGCTCGTCGATGCCGATATCGGGTTGCGCAACCTCGATCTCGTGCTCGGACTCGAGAAGCGGATCGTCTTCGATCTGGTCGAGGTCGTCGAGGGACGCTGTCAATTACGCCAAGCGCTGATCAAAGACAAGCGCTTTGAGTCGCTCTTTCTGTTGCCTGCCGCGCAAACACGCGACAAAGACGCAATCACGCCGGAACAGTTCGCTGCGCTGATCGACGGTCTCGACGAATACGCCGACGTGGTGCTGATCGATTGTCCGGCAGGCATCGAAGGCGGGTTTCGCAATGCCATCGCCGGCGCCAAGGAAGCGATCGTCGTGACCACGCCCGAGGTCAGCGCGATTCGCGACGCCGACCGCGTCGTCGGAAAACTCAACGAACGCAATCTGCCGATTCGGCTGATTCTCAACCGCATCCGTCCCGAGATGGTTCGCAGCGGCGACATGCTTTCGGTTGAAGACGTGTGCGAGATTTTGTCGGTCGAATTGTTGGGTATCGTTCCCGATGATGAGGAAGTCATCGACACCACCAATCGCGGCGAGCCGATCGTGCTCAACGAGGCGGCACGTCTGCGACCGATTTACGACAAGATCGCGCGCCGGCTGGACGGCGAACTCGTACCGTTCACCAATCTCGACGCCGGCGGATTCTTCGGACGCCTATTCTCGTCATTGAAAGCAGGCTAGAACGATGCAACCATTGGAGCATATCGACGACGTCGCCGAACCGGCCGCGGTGAAACTCGGGCGCGCGATCGTCGTGACCTCGGGTAAGGGCGGCGTCGGCAAGACGACGACGACGGCGAATCTCGGCACCGCGCTCGCGCAGCGCGGCGCGCGCGTCGCCGTGATCGACGCCGACGTCGGTTTGCGCAATCTGGACATCGTGATGGGCTTGGAGAGCCGCGTGCGCCATCACGTGCTCGACGTGCTCGAAGAGAAAGTCTCGCTCGACGAGGCGCTCGTTCCCGACAAGAACAGCGCAACGCTGTTTCTGCTGGCCGCGGCGCAAGAACGCGAAAAGGACGACGTCGACACCGAAAAGATGCGCGCCCTCGTCGCGCGGTTGCGCGAGCAGTTCGACTATGTCTTGATCGATTCACCGGCCGGAATCGAACGCGGCTTTCAAAACGCAGTCGTCGGCGCGCAGGAAGCGATCGTCGTCTGCACGCCCGAGGTGAGCGCCGTGCGCGACGTTGACCGCGTCGTCGGCTTGCTCGGCAACCAGTTTCACCCGCAACTGATCATCAATCGCTTGCGCCCGCAACTCGTGCGTAAAGGCAAGATGCTCTCAGTCGAGGACGTCAACGCGATTCTGCGCTTGCCGCTGCTCGGCGTGATCGCGGACGAACCCGAGATCGTCGTCACCACCAACAGGGGAACGCCGCTCGCGCTGGACGGCACCAACAAGACCGGCGCGGCATACCAGGCGATCGCCGCGCGGATCGCGGGCGAAGACGTGCCCGCTCCGACCGTCGAGATCAGAGAGAGCTTTGCCGACCGGCTGAGCGCATTCTTCGGGGGGCGGCGCTCATGATTGATTTCGTCAAGCGGCTCTTCGGACAATCCGGGTCGAGCGCAACCGCGAAGGAACGGCTGCGCCTCGTGCTGCTCTCCGATCATCTCTCGCTCGCGCCGGAATTGATCGACCAGATGAAGCACGATCTCGTCGAGGTGATCTCGCGGTACGTGCAGGTCGACAAATCGAAGATCGAAGTCGGCGTCGAGCGTCAGGACGCGTCGGTCGCGCTGATGGCGAACATTCCGATCGTCTCGGTGCATCGCCCGTCCGGCGGCACGCCGACTGACACCGCTTCACCGCCGATCGCTTCGCCGCCGGCGCCGAGCACGGCCAGTGCCAGCGTCGCCGCGGCGCCGAACGTCTCCTCGCCGGGACTCGATCGGGCGGCCGGCACGCAGGCGCAACGCCGCAAGCGCCGCCGCAAGGGAGCGGCGCCGGGCGCGCCGGCACCTGCCGTCACCCCCGCCCACGCGACCTAATCGATCGTGCGCACGTCGTTCGTCGAAGGAACCGACGCGTCGAGCGCACGCGTTCACGGCGAACGGCTCTTGCCCGACTCCAACGACTTTCTTTACTATCGCGGCTTCATCGCAGACGAGCAAGCCGACCGCACGTTCGCGCAACTCGCGCAGTTGATCGCGTGGCACACCGAGCGCATAACGCTGTTCGGAAGACACTACGAGTCGCCGCGACTCGTGGCGTGGTACGGCGATGCGGGTGCGGTCTATCGCTACTCGGGGATCACGCACCAACCCCATCCTTGGACCAAAGAGCTGCTGGCGCTGCGCGCGGATTTGGAAGCATTTCTCGGGGTGCGCTTCACCAGCGTGTTGCTCAATCGGTATCGTGACGGGCGCGACAGCGTCTCCTGGCATAGCGACGACGAGCCGGAACTGGGTGCGCGGCCGGTGATCGCGAGCGTGAGTCTGGGTGTCGCGCGAACGTTTTGCCTGCGCTCCAAGCGCGATCGCGCACGGCGCGTCAGCTTGCGGCTCGAACACGGGAGCCTCTTGCTGATGCGCGGCGAGTCGCAGGCGGCCTGGCAGCATGCGGTGCTCAAGGAGCGGCACGTGTCAGGTGAACGCATCAATCTCACGTTTCGCGTTCTTTGAAGCAAGGCTCGCTTCCGCGGAGAACTCTTGAGCCATGTCCGTCCTAACGATGGGGAGCGGCACGCGCCGCTATTTCAAGAACTTCAATTGGTCGCTCGCTGTTCCGATCCTGATCGTCACGGCCATCGGCATCGTTTCCATTCAATCGGCGGATTTTCACGACGCCGGCGCCGGCGCGGAGTTCCGCAAACAGATTTTCTACGCGATCCTCGGCATCGGTGCGATGATCGGTTGCTCGCTCGTCGATTACCGGCAGTGGCAGCGACTCGCGCCGTTCATCTACGGCTTCAACCTCGTGTTGCTGCTGATCATCCTCGTTGCCGGACATCGTGCGCTCGGAGCGCAGCGCTGGATATCGCTCGGTCCGCTCGGCACCTTTCAGCCGTCGGAACCGGCGAAGCTCTTTCTCGCCATCTCCATCGCCGCAGTCCTCTGCAAAGGTGACTACACGCGCTTGCAAGACATGTGGAAACCGCTGCTCGTCGTGGCAGTTCCCGCGTTGCTCATCTTGAAGCAGCCCGACCTCGGGACGACCCTGGTCATCTTGGCAATCCTCTCGACGCAGCTCTACTTCGCGATGGCGCGCGTTCAAGATTTTGCAGTCTACGCGTTCGGCATCTTCACCGCGGCGGCGATCACCGTGTCGACCAACGTGATCCTCAAGCCGTTTCAAAAAGCCCGGTTGCTGGTATTCGTGAATCCGAAAGCCGATCCGCAGGGCGCCGGCTACAATTTGAACCAAGCAAAGATCGCCGTGGGGAACGGTGAATGGATCGGGCGCGGACTGCACCACGGCACGCAGACGCAGTTGAACTTTGTGCCCGAACATTCGCGCGATTTCATCTTCACCGTGCTCGCCGAAGAGTTCGGCTTCATCGGTGCCGGACTGCTCGTCGTGCTCTACGGCATCGCGCTGTACGGCGGCGTGCGTGCGATGCTGGCGGCGCGCGATCGCTTCGGCTTCTTGCTGGCCTCGGGTTTGGTGGCGATGCTGGCGTTTCACATCGCCGTCAACGTCGGCATGACCATCGGCATCATGCCGATCACCGGCATACCGTTGCCGTTCATGTCGTATGGCGGCTCCGCGCTGATCACGGATTTCGCGGCGGTCGGCGTGCTGCTCAACATCTACGGACAGCGCGATCGCGAGTTTCTCGGAAACGCCTAGCGTGCGCGGCGCGGCAGGCGCGGTGGTGATACCGCTTGGCGATGGGCGGCTGGTTCATGCTGCGCTCGTTCACGCATCGCCCAAACTCCTCGACCTTGCCTGCGTCTCGGGCGAACGCATGCTTGCCGCACGCTGTGATGCGCGTGCGCTCCATCACGGCCGCTGGTTCATCGCGCGCGAGCGGGCCGAAGCGGGGCCGGTGACCGCTGGCGCGCGGCAGTCCGTCATTCCGAGCCGTGCGTTCGAGCGGCGGCTCCGCCGATTCGTCGACACCGGGGAAGACACGGCGCCGCGCATGACGCTGCGGCGCGCTCGCGACGAGCACGGCGGCCGACATGTCATCATCGAGAAGAATGCAGCACTGGTTGAACTGGAGAGACGGCCGCAGTCCTGTGTGGTGCTCACCGATGCCGCGACAACGTCACTCGGCGAACTCGTCGCCGACGAGTCGATCGAGGACGTGCGTCTGCTCGGCCTGACCCGCGTGGACGATCTTTCACCGCTGCTTGAACTGCCGAATCTTCGCGCGATCGAGCTGGCCGGAATGTGGCAGTTCGAAGTCGGTGCGCTCGACGCGCTGCTCGCGATCCCGACCCTGCGCGATATTCGCGTCGACATCGGCGGGAGGCGAAAGAATCGGGAGGTCTACCGCCGCTGGTACGAGCGGCGCCGTGCGGGAGGCTAGCGGCCGGGGAGGTCCATGCGTGAAGGGCCGGGAAACTGCGGACCGTTATCAGATTTCTCGAAGTCGTGTTGCGGCGTCGCACGCCGCCCGCTCGATGGCGATCGCAGGATGGTCCTGCGTGTTCGCGGTCGCGGAAGCGGTGATTGTCCGGTGCGCGCGACTTCTCGCTTAGGAAAATAGACATTGTCAACCGAGATCCTCATCTCGAGCGACCCCTGGGAGAACCGGGTCGCCATCCTTGAGGACGGCACGCTTGCCGAACTCTACATCGAGCGCGAAGAACGTGTCATCGGCTCGATCTACAAAGGAAAAGTTCAGAACGTCCTGCCCGGCATGGGAGCGGCATTCGTCGACATCGGCTTGGGGCGCAACGCGTTCTTGTACGTCGACGACATCAACAAGCAGCCGCTGAACATCGGCGACGTCGAAATCACGCACGGTTACAGCGGGTTCACGATCAGCGAGAAGGTCAAGAAAGGCGACGACGTTCTCGTCCAGATCGTCAAGGAACCGCGCGGCCTCAAGGGCGCGCGCATCAGCACGAACATCTCGCTGCCGGGCCGCTATCTCATCCTGATGCCGACCGGCAGATACAGCGGCGTTTCGCGCAAGATCGACTCGGCCGACGAGCGCAACCGCCTCAAAGCGGTGATGAAGCGGATCCGTCCAGAAGGCATGGCGACCGTCGTTCGCACCGCGGCCGCGAACGTCAGCGAAGCCGAACTGATCGCCGATCTCGGCGTGCTCATTCGCATGTGGCACGGCATCCTCGAGACCTTCAAACGCGCGCCGTCGCCGTCGCTGCTGCACAAGGACATGAACCTCGTCTACAAAGCGGCGCGTGATTTCATCACCGCCGACGTCGACAAGGTGTACATCGACAACGAGAACGAGCACCGGAAGGTCCGTGAGTTTCTGCAACTGCTCGGACCGCAGTATCTCGACCGCGTGTCCTACTATGACGCCGGGCGCAATCTTTTCGACGACTACAAGATCACCGAAGAGCTGCAAAAGCTCATGAAACCGAAGATCGGCCTGCCTTCGGGCGGATCGATCGTCATCGAAACGACCGAGGCGCTTACCGTCATCGACGTGAACTCCGGGAAGTTCACCGGCGGCAAGAATCTCGAAGACACGATCGTCAAGACCAACCTGGAAGCCGCCAAAGAAATCGCGCGCCAAGTGCGTTTGCGCGACATCGGCGGCATCATCGTCATCGACTTCATCGACATGAATACCGATGCGTCGCGCGACAAGGTGATCAAAGCACTGGAAGATGGACTGCGTCGCGACCGAACGCGTGCGACGATCCAATCGTTCTCGAATCTCGGCCTGCTCGAATTCACGCGTAAGCGCGTGGGCAAAGACCTCGGCGCGCAGTTGCGCGGCGCGTGCCCGACCTGCACCGGCTTGGGCAGCGTCATGTCGCCGCAGTCCGTCGCCATCGACGCATTTCGTCAGGTGCGCGCTGAAAAAGACGTCAAGGGTCAGGCCGTCGTCGTCCATGCCGCGCCGAGCGTCGCCTCGCAGATGGAATACTGGTATGAGGACGAGTGCGGTGAACTCACGCAAGAACTCGGCTGCGAGATGCACGTGCGCGTCGATCCCGCGCTGCATCCCGAGCATACCCGCGTCGAGCGCGTCGCGCACTTCAAGGAAGACACGTCGACGCTCGTTCGCGTCGGCGACGAACGCGACGTCGAATTACTCGGCGGCCGGTTGCCGAACGCGACATCGGCGGCAGCCGTCCTCAACGGTCACCTCGTGGAAGTCGAAAATGCCGCGAACAATGCCGGCAACGTGGCGAAGATTCGCGTCATCGACGTCGACGACAAAGAAGATCGCATCCTAGCCGAATTGGTCACCGCGGCTGCGGCGACGCGCAAGAAGCGCCGCCGTGCGCGCGGCCCGCTCACTGCCGCCGAACAGGCTGCCGAGTTGCGCGAACTCGCCAAAGAAGCGGCGGAGTCTCATCAGGCGCGTCCGCCGATCGGTATCACGACGATCACCGAAGAGGAAGAACGTCAAGATCGCACGCTGCGCGCAGAGGTCAAAGGCGAAAAGGCACGCGACGCCATCGTGATCGCACCGCCGGCCGAAGGCGAGGTCGAGGGTGAAGGGCAGCGCCGCCGCCGTCGCCGCCGCGGTCGCCGCGGTCGCGGAGGTGCGTCGCGCGACGCGATGATCGCCGCCGGCATCCCGCCGCAGAGCGCCGAGGTGCAGATCGAGTCAGCCGAAGAGCACGAGGCAACGCCACGCGCCATCCCGACGATCATCGTCGGGGGCACCGCAGAAGGCGGGCGCCGTCGTCGCCGTCGCCGCGGCCGCCGTGGACGCGGAGGACTGGGGGCCGGCCAGCAGGTCGAGCCGCTGACCGGTTCGCTGCCGCCCAAGCCGCCTTTGCCCGAGCGTCACGTCTTCCGGGTCGGTTCCGACGGCGCTGCCGAGGCGACCGGAGTCGTCGCTCCGCGCGAGCCGTCACGGGCCATCGAACCGCTACGCCGGGCGCACCCGCCCGCCGTCAACGCACCGCCGCCGCACTTGACCGCACCTGAGGAGAAACCGCAGGCCGTCAAGCCCGCGCGCGGCCGTCGCCGCCCGTCGCCTGCCGCCCCGGGCGAGCTTCAAACGACGCGCGTGGCCGCGCTGCCGCCGCCCGAAGCCGCCGCAGCGGCCGAGCCGCGCTCGCGCAAGACTGCAGCCACAACCGCCGCTGCGCCCAAACGCTCCACCACCCGGACGAAGGCCGCCAAAGCGGAGAAACCCGCCGCCGCCGAGCCCAAGCCCAAACGTACCGCGAGTACCGCGAGTACCGCGCGCACCGCGAAAACGGCGCCCGAGAAGAAGGCCACGCCCACGCTCGTCCGCGTCCGCTTCGACGACACCTCCAAAAAGTCGCCGGCTACGTCGCCCGTCAAGAAAGCCACCACCCGCAAAAAATCGTCGACGACAACCACCCGAAAAAAGAAAAAATCCTAGGGAAGCTCTGATTTCCGCCAGGCCGTCGTTGCGGAGGGGGTGACGTGTACTACGGTACACGAACCCCCTCCG